>JAIXQP010000032.1 GCA_027485675.1 Terriglobales bacterium
AACCGGCACCTCGGCGGCACAAGGGCAACCTCAACTCCAGACCACAGAAATCACCGCCACAAGTCCTTTGCTATCAATTCAGACCCAACCGGTCTCCGGCTAATTTGGACACCAGTGGGCGATCGTGGCGAGTGCTGGAATGCATCGGCGCGGCCGGACAACCTGCAGACTACGAGAAGTTTCCGGAACAGAGGCTTGGAGATCTCCGCCGTGCCTGGCACGACGTTGCCGGGCACGCCAGGGAAGGCCGAGTGCCGCACGCCTGACCAACGAACGGTGGAGTAGTCGGATGCTCTCGCATTACTTGGGACGGCGCCGACCAAGGAAGGCAATTCCGCGGATAGGATGGAGAGACGGAACGCCACCAATGAAAACGCCGCCCAGTTTGCCGCACCTCGGACTTGAGCCTGATGAGTCGTGCGCCGAAGGGCCTGGATTGCGTATGTCAGGCAGCGCGCCGGAATCGGCGGCTGCGATTTACGACGCTCATGAATCACATCACGCCGCCGCTACCTTGGGACGGCTTTTACAGCCTCCAGAAGAACGCGGCGGCGGGAGTGTGTGCATTGACGTGGCGGGATTACGAGAAGATCCTTCCTTAGCCGTTAATCGAATTGCACCGGATGGTTCATGCCGGAGCATATCTGGCCACTCCGTCTCGTCGGGTTTACCTACCCAATCCCGACCCCTATTCTTTTCTTGCCGCAGGGCTATCAGCGGGTCGATGCGAGAAGCGCGCCAAGCCGGGAAGGCGCAAGCGAAAAGTGCGACGGCGAGCAGTAGCGTGGGTACGGCTGCAAAGGTCAGCAGATCGAAGGGAGACACGCCAAAAAGTATCTGTTCGACGTATCGGCTGGCAAAGAAGGAAAGCACTAGGCCCACAGCAGTGCCGATCAGGACAAGGGAAGCGCCCTGGCCCAGTACGAGGTTCAGCACATTCGTTGCCTGCGCGCCGATCGCCATGCGGATGCTGAGTTCCTTCGTTCGTTGAGCGACCACGAAACTCATAGGACGGTTCCGGCTTCCCCGTTGGCGGTGTTTCCATCGAAGAGTGCAGAAGGGAAACCGGCGGCAATCGCGGCACTGCGGTCCGCCGCGCTGAGGGCGGAGAATGCCCCGGCAGGATTGCCGGAAGCGGGGACGATTCCGGAGTCGATGTAGAGGGTGCGGTAGAACGTTCCCAGGTCGCCGGGCATCAGGCCGATCAGCGCCGCGTTCGGGACCGCCGCGTTGGCCGTGGATTGTTCATTGCGTCGCTGCCGGAAGCCTTCATAGTTGCCGAAGAGGAAATGCTTATTTTTGACGAGAGCGCCGCCGAGCGTGGCACCGAAAACGTTCTGCTTGAACGGTGGGACAATGGCGCGGCCCTGGGTGTCAAAGAAGGGCCCGTTGTTGAAGAAGTTCCTCGCATCGAGGGCGGCATTGCGAAGATACCAGTAAGCGGACCCATGGAGATCATTCGTGCCCGAGCGAGTGACCATGTTGACTTGCGCGCCGGAGCCGCGCCCGAAGGCGGCATCGGCATTGGAGGAGATCGTTCGATACTCCTGGAGAGCTTCGGTGGAGATCACATTGGGAACGTCCGGACCAAGATCGGTGGTGGCAGCGTTGACACCGTAGAAGCCGGTCGCCAAGCGCTCGTCGTTTGAGCCCACGCCATCAACGGTATAGGTGTTGGTGGAGGGCCGGGTGCCAGAGAATGAAGGATTTACGGGCGCATCGCCGAACTGATCGCCGGGTCCGACACCAGGAGTGAGAAATATGAGCCGCTGGAAATTGCGGCCGTTGAGCGGCAGCCGTTCGATCTTCCGCTCTGAGATCAGGTTGCTCACTTCAACGCTTTGCGATTGTACGGCGGCGGACGCCGCACTTACGGTGACTGTCGTGTTGCCCTTCTCCAAAGTGAGATTGAAGTCAAGCCGGCGCGCCTGGTTGACGGCCAAGCCGACCTCCGACTGAGTGGCCGCCTGAAATCCCGCCTTGCTGACGGTGATCTCGAAGACACCTGGAGTGAGACGGGCGAAACGATAGAAGCCATCCTCGCCGGTGGAGGTTGTGAGGCTGATGCCGCGCGCGACATCGAAAGCTTTCACCAATGCACTGGGAACCGCGTGGCCCGTGGGGTCAAGAACCAGCCCGTCGAGTCGCGAGACAATCGAACTCTGCCCGAAGCAGCAAGCTGCCATTAGTATGACGGAACACAAGCGATAAGAGGTATTCATGGTTCTTTGCTAGAGACTGATGTCTGGCCGCGCAGAGCTTCCGCGACGGTAGCGATGTTGGGATAGGGTCCTAGGGATACGGCGCCTTCGATACGCCAGGAGCCGGGCTGGAGGACCACGCGAAGATGACTGTCGGGAACGACTGCCAAGCCGAGGCGTTCCATCGCGCGACAGGTCCATTGCGCAGCAAGGCCTTCACCGTGCACACTGACCGGCTGGCCGCGCTGGCCATGCAGGTCGAAATGACCGGCCTCCGCATTGAACTCAATTCCTTCTGAGCGAAATGCCGCTGCGAAGTGCCCGCTGAGAATCAGGTCCTCGGGAGCGCCTGTGTGAAAGGCGCCGCCTTTTTCAAGGAGCCAGATCTCGTCGGCCGAACGGAGCGCGAGATCAAGATCGTGAGTGGAGAGCAAGATGGTGGCGCCACGCTGGTGGGCAAGGCTGCGCAAGGTGCGCATAATGTCGACTCGACGTGGCAGGTCGAGGAAGGCCGTTACTTCATCGAGGATGAGGAGCTTCGGCTGCTGCGCAAGAGCTCTCGCCATCAGGACTTTTTGCCGTTCCCCGTCACTGAGCTCATCGACAGGCCGGGCGGCCAGTTCGGTGGCTCCGGTTGCTTCGATACTTTCGCGAATGATGCGGTGATCATCCGGCGAGAGCCGGCCGCTCCAGCCTGTGTAGGGGTAACGGCCTAGCGATACCAGTTCGTAGGCGCTGAGCAGGCCGACTTGAATGCGATCCGTGAGAACGACGCTGAGGAGGCGCGCGAGTTCCCGCGGAGAAATGGTGTGGATATCAACTCCATCAAGAAGCACCTGTCCCGCGATTGGCGGCTGCATGGCGCAGAGGGTGCGCATGAGTGTGGATTTGCCAGCGCCGTTGGGACCCAGGAGGCAGACCAAGCGACCTCGCGTGAGCTTGAGGTTCAGGTCCGCGGCAACTGTTTTGCCCGGATAGCCAATGGAAAGCGAAGTAGCGGCGAGGATGTGGCTCATGACGCGAGACCTCGCATGTGTTTCTGGCGAAGCAGAACCCAAAGGACAATGGGTGCTCCGATGAGGCCGTTGACGGCATTCATATGCAGGAAGTGTTTGGCCCAGGGGAGATGCGTAATCAGATCGGCCCCAAGGGCGAGTACGGAGCCCAACAGAATGACGGCCGGCATAAGAACGCGGTGGTCTGAGGTTTGGAAGAGTGCGCGGGCAAGGTGGGCGACGATGATTCCAAGGAAGGCGATCGGGCCGCAGAATGCCGTCACCGTGCCAGCCAGCGCCGCGACGATGCCGAAGGTGACCATACGGGCGCGGAAGACCGGAAGGCCGAGCGTTTGCGCGTAGCGTTCTCCCATCAGCAAGGCGTTCAGTGGCTTGACGAGGAGAAGGGCGCTGGCGAGTCCAAGGACAGTGAGCGGGATGAGGAGAGAGAGTTGACCGCGGGTAATGCCCGCATAGCTGCCATCGTTCCAGGCGGAGAACGCCGCAGCCTGATACTCGTCGGTAAAGTGGAGCACCACGCTGATGAGCCCCTGGCACAGGTAGCCCAACATCAACCCGCTGATCAGCAACGTGACGGTGGAGACGCGATGCGCAATCCACAGCAGCACGGCCATGGCGAGAACAGACCCAAGAGCTGCCGCCGCCACCTGGCTTAGGTCACCCAGGAAGGCGAGCTTGGCGAAGAAGGTGTTTGATGCCGCTCCCGAGATGACCACCACCACAGCGACGCCAAGCCTCGCGCCATCCATCACGCCGAGAACATAGGGATCCGCTAGCGGATTGCGAAATAGAGTCTGCAGGAGCAAGCCGCAGACCGCGATGGCGGCTCCAGAAAACAGCGCGTTCAGGGTGCGAATCAGCCGGAACTGCTGAATAATTTGAAGCCACGTGGATCGTTCCGATTCTCCAGTGAAGAGAATCCGCACCACATCGGAGAAAGGAATCGAGACCGCTCCCACCGCCAATTCGAGCAGCAAGAGGATGAGCATAGCCGCCGCCAGGGCGAAGTACGGCCAACGTGGCGTGGCGCGTATCTGGTCAGTCCAGTTTGCGGAGATAGTAGGGTTCATAGTTTGGAAGCAACTCGGGATGAAGCATGGCGATCATGTCTTTGAGAACAATGTCGGGATGGTCAAGGCTTTGGTCCTGCCACGGAGGACGGCGGTGCACCTTGGTGTTGCGGTCGGGACTCCAGATTTGATCCGAGGAGAACGCACTCAGATAGGGCATAACTGGATTCTTCGCGGCGAGCGCGGCGCGGTTCGGCGCGGAGTAGCTGCGGCTGATGTAAAAGCGAGCCTCGCGCTGATCGTCGAACACGCGTTCGAGATTGGCCGGGACCAGACTCAGAGCGAGGTCATCGTTCCAGAAGTATCGGCCTCCCGCATCCCAGATCAGGGCGGCGAAAAAGTTGCGCGCGCCATTCAGATTCCAGATGTCGCGGCCCGAGGGCCATCCGACCAGCACTTCCGGCCGCGAGGCGGGCTGACGGGCCGCCTGCGCCAGTTCGTTATAGCGGCTAGCGGCAGGAGCAAAGATGTCGTTGGCGGCTTTCTCGCGATTGAAGAACAAGGCCAGGAACTTGATCCACTCACTCCGTCCAAGGGCAGTTTGCTCGAAGTGGTCCGCAGTGGGCAGTCCTTGGATGCCAACCTCCCAGAGCTTTGGATGCGTGTTGTAGTTGGGCCAAGCTGAGTAAAACGTGAAGAGCAGTTCGGTCTCGGTAGCCATCGCAATCTCGACTGAGGAGTGAGGTCCGGTTCCGACTTCGCTGATGAGGCCTTTCTGATGGCGCGCGATGACATCCGGGTGGGAGATGCCGTTCATGCTAGAGACGCCGATGAGCGAATCCAGCAATCCCATCCGGACAGCGGCGGAGACGAAGGCGACGTTGGAAAGGACAAAGCGTTGCGCGGGGACGGATACGACGCGGACGTGGGATTCGTGTGGCGGCACCGGCGTGCCGCATTGCACCAGAAGGTACTCCTCCTCCATTTCGCGCGAGACATTCGGACGGAAGCGCAAGCGCTTGTAGTGGCCGTGGTAACTGACATCGAATTGGGAGGCGTATTGGACCTGCGTCTTCTCCGGGAAGTAGTCGACGGCCGAATCGAAGTTGCCCACGCAGGCCGAGGTGAGATTTGTTTGCCGCAGCGGCGCAAATGCGACTGCAGGCAATGGGCGGCTCGCCGCGACATCGGTTCGCTTACATGCGGAGATGCTGAGCAGTGCGGCCAACAGATAGGGAAATGAACTCCGCATCAGAAGGTGAGCTTCAGTCCTAGTTGGATTTGCCGCGGAGTCGTGCTCAGCACAGTCGTCTGCAATTGACCGAAGAACGGCGAAGCCAGCGAATTGACGGGTGGGCGAAAGTTGGCCCGGTTCGCAATATTGAAGAAGTTCGCGTCCAGCCCCAGGCCGACTCGCTCGGTAATCGCAAAGCGCTTGGCGAGCGACAAATCGACATTCATGAGTCTGGGGCCGCGGAAGGAATTACGGCGCGTAGTGGCGAATGGATCCACAACATTGCCGGGCACCACCAGTAGGTTCCGGGCGGCAGCTTGGGGCACCAACCATTGGGTTTTGTCCAGGCCAGAGGTGGCGCGTGCCGCATCCAGCGTAGCGCCAGAGGCCAAGGCCGGCCGGTCGTTGAAGGCACCGTCGTCGTTCACATCCTGGCCCAGTTGCACATCGAACGAGTTGCCCGAGCGCATGCTGGCGATCCCCGAAAGCGACCACCCGCCGACGATCGCGTCGATGGCGCGCGGCAGTCGGGACCAAGCGAGGCGACCGCGACCGACCGGAATCTCCCACAGCGAGCTGATCGCCAGCACATGGGGCGCGTCAAACTCGCTAATGCCATACTCGCTGTCCAAGGGCCGCGCCTCGGTACGGCCGATCTGAAAGCCCGGGGCGGCCGAGGCACCCGTGTTGATCACCGTCGGCACTTGCCCGAAAATCGCGTCACTGGACGTGATGTCCTTGATCTGTGACGCCGTATAGGCGACCGTGAATGAGATGCCGCTGGACATGCGGCGCCGCGCAGACACTTGCAGCGCATGATAATCGGAGTACGCTAGGTTCTTGAGGAAACGTTGGTCGGCGAAGCGCGGGTCCGGCCGCAACGCTTGCGGATAGGCTCCGGCGAAGTTGGGGTCGTCGGTCATGAAAAGACTGCGTCCGCGCGTACCCACGTACGCCGCCGTGACGCTCGTGTTCTGCCCGAAGCGCTGTTCCCAGGCGGCGTTCCAGCGGTAGACCACCGGATTGCGCAAAGTCGGATCAATGGCGAAGAACACCGGAGTATTGGGGTTAATCGGCACCTGCCGGGACGGAATGAACGGCACATTGCTGGCCTGACCGCTGACCGCCAGTGGCGTATTCCGCGCGGCTTCGGAGATGACTAATTGATACAGCCGGTCATTGTAGAGCCCGAAGGCGCCGCGAAGAATTGAGCGGTCCCGGCCGCCGATGTTCCATGCTGCGCCGACTCGCGGCTGGAAGTTGTTCAGGTCGCGCTGATAGAAGGGACGCCCGCCCCCAATCACCTCCGTTCGGTTGGCCGTTCGACCGTACGTGAACGGCGAGGCGGCCACGTCAAGCCCCTGTGGGCCGACGGCATAAATATTCGCGAGCGCGTTATTCACATCCCGATAGACACCGAAGTAGCTGTAACGCAGTCCCAGATTCAAAGTCAGATCGCGCCGCACGCGCCAGTCGGCTTGCGCGAAATACTCCTGCTGCCGGGAACGCCAGCCGCGCTGCGCCGTCGTCGGACCACCATTGATGCCGAACAGGGTTTGCGACGCGACTTGCGCCACGGCCTCCGGCGCCGTGGGGCTGGGCCCCAGCAAACCGTTTGCGCCCGTCAGCCCGACGAAGCTGTATGAGGGGCGCGGAAAACCCTTGTTAATGAAGTTGGATTGAATCCAACGAATGTCGCCGCCAGCGCGTAGCGTCCAGTTCTGCCAGTTCCAGGTGTGCGTGACGGCCACCTGCGGCGTGGTTTGATTGTCGAGCAGCAGGAACGGTGAGATGGAGGGCAACTGGAAGGCCGTCGTGCCCGCCAGCGACAAGCCCAAGCCAATGTTGGGGTCCACTCCAGCGGCCACGATGGAAGGCGGGAGTCCGCCGTCGATCTGGTAATCCTGATAGCGGCGCATTACGCCGGCGCGCACTTCGAGCAGGCGGGAGGGCGAGATCGTCCAAAGCGCCTGGGCAGTTGGGGAGTAAAAGCGCGACGGCAACAGCACCCCGCTGCCGGGTAGGCCGGAGGTATTCGTGATCGATTCGTTGTTCGCCTGCGCGTAGCGGGTGCTGACTTGCAGGTTCGAACTCAGCCGGTGATCGGTGCGGACGAGGAACGCATTCTGAGTGAAGTCGCGCGTAGAGGATCGGCTGGTGACGATGGTCGCCGCTTCCTGGTTGTCGAAGTTGCCATCGAACAGCGCTGCCGGGAAACCGGCCGCAAGGGCCGCCGTCCGGTCGGCCTGCGAAAAGGCCCGAATCGTGCCAGGAACGTAGCCTTGATTCGGAATCAGGTTCTGGTCGAAATAGTAGGCTCGCGCCAGGCGTCCCAGTTGACCGGGCATCAGGTTCACCAGGCTGGCTGACGGCAGAATCGGCGCGGACGTTTGTTCCAGGCGCTGCCGGAAGCCCTCGTAGCTGCCGAAGAAGAAATGCTTATCGCGCACAATTGGCCCGCCGAAGGTTGCACCAAAGAGATTCTGCCGGAACGGCGGCGTCTTGGCGCGTCCGTCGCTGGTGAAGAAAGGCCCGCGGTTGAAGAAGTCCCGCGCATCGAGCGCGCTATTGCGCAGATACTCGTACACCGACCCGTGGAACTCATTCGTGCCGGACTTCGTCACCACGTTCACCTGAGCGCCCGATCCCCGCCCGAAGCTCGCGTCGGCATTCGCCGTGATGACGCGATATTCGGCCAGAGCCTCTGTGGAGATGACATTGGGTAGCTGGCGGAAGGAAGAGCCCAGCGCCAGTCCCGCCGTTTCGCGTTCGTCGTTGGCAGTAATGCCGTCGATCACATAGTTATTCGACGCGTCGCGCGATCCCGAGGTGGCCGCGTTCGCATTATTGGCGTTGGCGCGAAAGCTTCCAACCCCCGGCGCCAGATTCACCAGCTTCTGAAAGTCCCGGCCGTTCAAGGGGAGGTCGCGCAAGCGGGATTCGTCGATCAGCAGCGAAATGTCGGAGGACTGCGATTGAACCAGCGGCGCATCCGCGCGTACCGTAACCGTGGTGGTGACCTCGCCGACGGTCAGGCTCAAGGCGAGTGGAACGGTCTGATTGACTTCGACGGTCACGCCCTGACGGAGTAGGCGTTGGAAGCCCGGCTTCTCGATTGACAGGTCATAGATTCCAGGCGGAAGTCCTGAGATTTGGAAACGGCCTGTGGAATCGCTTTCTACACTCTGCCGGAAATTCGTCGCCGGGCGTGTGACCATAACCTTTGCTGTCGCGACTGCTTGCGATGAGGGGTCGATGACGGTTCCGACTAGCGAGCCATTCAGTGTTACCTGCGAAAGCAGTGCAGAGGCAAAAAGTAGCGAAGCAAGAACTTTTGTTGATATTGAGATCACGGTATCATAATAAACGATCGCGTCAGTTTTGCAAAGACAAGCTAAAAAAGGCTAAACCACGGTGGTTTTCGCGCTCGCGCGCTCTGATGCTGACAGGCTCGTTGCTCTCACTTTGGAGCGCATCAGCAGCGGAGTTCATCGGGCAGGTGCACGACCGAAGCGGAGGAACGGTCCCTGGCGCAAGTGTGGAGCTCCACCGTGGTCTGATCCAACTCCGCACGAGCAGTGATGGGAGCGGCGGCTTTCGATTCGCCGATGTCGTGGCCGGAACCTATCGCGTGGAGGTGCTCCGCAACGGATTTCAAGTCTTCTCGAAGAATGTTGAGATTCACGAGATCAACAATCAACCGCTACGAGTCGAATTGGCCGTGGCTGGCCTGATCGAATCAGTAGTCGTGACCACGGAGGTGCATGGGTACCTCCCCGAAACCTCCACGATGGGTACGAAACTGGATCTTCCGTTGTTGGACACCCCGCAAGCCATTGGCGTCGTGAGCCGGGCGCTGATCGAAGATCGTGGCTTGTTGCGCTTGGCGGAGGCGGCCGATAAAGTGAGCAGCGTCCGGGCGAGTCCTGGATATGGCGGCCTCTCGTCAGGGAATTTCTTTATTCGCGGTTTTCGAAGCACTTTCAGGGGGGCAACTTGCGGGACGGGTTTCGAGACTGCACGTTCCTCTAGTCTCGCGACGTACAGGGCATTGAGCGAATCGAGTTTCTGAAGGGTGCATCCTCGATTCTGTATCTGCAGTCTGAGGATGGCGGCATCACGAACACGGTGCTGAAGAGACCGCAGCCACAGCGCTTCGTAACGGTAGGACTGCGAGCAGGCGGCTATGGTCTCTGGCGGCCTACTCTCGACCTGAACACGCCATTGAACCGCTCCGGCACCTTGCTATTCCGATAGAACGGCGCTTATGAGAAGGCCGACAGCCATCGGAACTTCGTTTAAACCAAGGCCAGTACTTGTCCCCAGCGCTTATCTTTCGGATTCGTCCGCAGACACAGTTGCGGGTGCAAGCCAAGATGCAGCGCTATCGCGACCTGTTCGATACGGGCTATGTCCCCGAACCGGAGAGCCTAACGTTTCCCCGCTCCAACTACTACGGCGAACCCGCTTTCAACCACTCCACGACGCAGCAAGGTTCGATCAGCATTGAGTTCACCCATAGTTTCAGTGATCGCTGGAACTATCGCGGCGCACTGAACGCGTTGCAATCAAAAGGTGCGATGCGCAATACGGCCTTGGATAGGTCAAGTGCACCCTCTCCTGATCGAAAAGGCTTTATCGCGACAACGCCTCGGCGATCCGCTGCAACACTGAGCGGAATCGTTCCTCAATTTGAGCCGCACGTGTTTCGGCCATACCCAGTTGGGTGGCCAATGCCTCCACTTCCGGTCGCCATTCCGCTGGCATATTGAACTCGGTCGGGAACATGTGTGTGGCGCGTGCAGCGAAAACACGCTGCGCTGCGTCCGCCGCGCGAACGTAATCCAAGCCTTGCAGCATCTCTACCAGCAAGATGTCGAGAACATCGCGGGCTCGCCCCGCTGCGTTGGGTGAGGTGCAAGCGTGTATCTTCTGCGCCACCTGCTCGGCCATACTGAGACAACGAACCGGCGAAGTTACGGGCAGCCCCAGTTCAGCGAGGCCGGCGACCTGGGGATCAATAAGGTCGATCACTTGCCCGCTGGCTGGTCCCAAATCGATCTCGATCGTTTGCCAGGCGCGGGTGCGATAAGCAACCGCGACGTTCACTCGCACGGTGTCCGCTTGCTCCATATCCCGGGTCTGGGCCTTGAGTCGAAAAGTGAATGCGTCGAATCCAAGGTCGAGGGCACGTTGGAATAAGTCCACTCGGCTTCCGCGTAGTCCTTCCAACCCGAGGTCAAGATCCTTGGTGGCTCTGGCTCGAGTTGCAAAGCGCAGCTCCAGGGCGACTCCGCCTTTGAGGAAGTACGAACCCAGAATCTGCTCTTGCATTGCCCGTTCGAGGACCCCGCAAAGCGCGAGAAAGGACACCCAGCGGCGCAGCCGTTCTTGATCAAGGCCGTGTTCGCGAGCAACTCGAGCGAGTCTCTTCTCCAGGCGTTCCACTGGTTGAGGTTTTGGCGTCATGATGCCCGCAACCCTTCCACGTGACGTTTGAGCGCTCTTCGAATTCGCTGGGTTTCGGCGGCTGAGATGTAGCCTTCGCGCCTGGCATCGGTGATTGCTTGGCTGATGAGATCGAGCCGCCCGCCCGAGTGTAGGAGGTCAGTAATCGTTCTCGCTATGGATGTGACGGGTAGCCCTTCGATCAGGATGATTTCCTGACTGGCAAGGTTATCGTGGTGGACCACGACTGATTTTTGCGATTCCCGGCGAAGGCGTGCTGTCTTGGGTACCGTCACGTGAATGGCGGCCGGATTCGCGTCCGAGATACCGAAGATGGCAAGGGCTGTTTCATGAGACAACGCTACCGTCCGCGGTCCTCGATGGGCCTGCGCCCAAAGGATGGCCTCGCGATATTGCGAGAACCGATTAATGGGAACATACGGGATGCGGTAGACGCCTCTCGCAGTACGCTCGATCCGGCCGCGTTGTGCAAGTCTGGATAGAACGGAGTCAGTGAATCCCGACTCTCGGGCCTGCTCCGAGGTGAACAGTCCGTCGTGCTCCTCGGCAAGGGTGACCAATTCGTCAAAACGAGTGAGCGGCACATCTCCAGACTATCCGCGTGTGCTGGGATTGTCAATTTAGTTCTACTATGGAACGATTCTGACATTGAGATGAACACGCCGAGCAGGCGGCCGTGGAGAAAGGCTACTCAATCCAGAGCGGCTCCAGTCCAATAACCGCACAACACATTTGCGTGAACAGCCATCGCATGGATCGAACGAAAGAGCTCTGTATTGATACGGTTCTGATACGTTCTGCGATTTTTGGGTTTGCACTTCGGTGGAAGACTCACCCGAAGTGTAAGGAGATTAAGGCACTTATGAATCAGCCTGATTTTGGCTGATCCCAGATCCCCTGCTACAAAAGCAGATGCTCCACAAATCACCTTTGTGGAGCACCGTAAACTACTGATTTTAATGGTGGGCGCGCAGGGACTCGAACCCCGGACCTCCTGCGTGTGAAGCAGGCGCTCTAACCAGCTGAGCTACGCGCCCTCGAATCCGTAGGATACCACAAAGCCAATTCGCTCCGCATGGTACCCTGACCCGATGGACGCTCTCGCCGCTCTGGTTGCGATCCTGGCCCTCGCCGTCGCCTGGGCATCGCGCGCCCGCGCCCTCTCCCTCGAACGCCACAACGCCTCGCTCGAACAGCGCCTTCGCGATCTCACCACGCGCCTCTACGCCATCGAAAACTACCTCGCACCGCCACCACCCCCGCCGCCACCGGCCCCAGTCCCCACCTCCGAACCGGTCCCCACCCCCGAACCAGCCCCCCAACCCGTCGAACCACCCGCTGCCTACCCCAGCCCCGCTCCCGCCACCCCCGACCTCGAAGCCCTCATCGGCGGCAACTGGCTCAGCAAACTCGGCGTCTTCATCCTCCTCATCGGACTCGCCCTCTTCCTCGGCTTCTCACTCACCGCCATGGGCCCCGCCGGCCGCATCGCCGTCGGCCTCGCCACCGGCCTCGCCCTCCTCGGCGCCGGCATCCCCGCCGAACGCAAACCCGACTACAAAGTCTTCGGCGGAGCCCTCATCGGCGGCGGCTGGGCCGCCCTCTATTTCACCGTCTACGCCGCCCACGCCCTCCCCGCCGCCCGACTGATCGAGTCTCCCTTCCTCGGCTTCTCCCTCGTCCTCGCCGTCGCCGTCGGCATGGTCGCCCACTCCCTCCGCTACGAATCACAGACCATCACGGGTCTCGCCTTCGCCGCCGCCTTCCTCGCCATCGCCATCTCCCCCCAAAACCAGTTCGCCCGCCTCTCCTCCGTACCGCTCCTGCTCACCCTCCTCGCCGTCGCGTGGCGCAAAAACTGGCAACCCCTCGCCGGCGCCGGCGCCTCCTACGCCTACTTCGCCTACGCCCTCAACCTCACCACCGGTGATGGCGATACCAACATCACCCGCTTCGGCGAACCAATCCTTTGGACCTACTGGCTCCTCCTCGAAGCCTTCGACCTCGCCAACCTCCGCCGCGCCCGCGCTTATTTTCCTGTCTTCCTCTTTAACGCCATCGGCTTCCTTCTCGCTTCCGTCACCACTTGGCCCCCGCGCGACTTCGGCCCCCCCGATCTTCTCCTCCTCTCCATCGCCGGAGCCTACTTCCTCTCCTCCCTCCTCCGCTTCGAACGCCGCCCCGATGGCGAATACGCCGACCGCTCGCTTCTCGGCGGTTTCCGCGCCGCCATCACCCTCTCGGCCATCTTCGCCGTCGGCGCGATCCTCCTCCGCTTCCCCGAACTCCAACAGATCTACGCGCTCGCCCTCCTCGCCCAGTTCGTCGCCGTCGCCGGATGGTGGTTCCGCAGCCCCTACCTCCGCTGGCTCGGCGCCTCTCTCTTTTTGCTCCCCCTCGCGCGCATCACCATCCACGCGCTCGACCGCCACGAGCACTTCGAGTACCTCGGCCGTCAGTGGAACGACTGGGCTCCCGCCGCGGCCCTACTCCTCGTCCTTCTTTACGCCAACCGCCTGCTTTTTCAAGGCGGCCGGCCCTACACCTTCGCCGGCTCCCTCGTCCTCGCCATCCTCATCGGCGCCGAAGCCACTACGACGGTACGCCCCCTCGTCTACACCCTCGCCGCTTCCCTGCTCTGGCTAGCCGCCCGTCGCGGCGACGCGAGCGACCTCCGGCTGCAAGCCGCTCTCCAAGCCGCCCTGAGTCTCATCAGCCTGTTCGGCCACAAGCCCACCAGCCAACCCCTGCTCACCCTCGGCCTGCCCGCGGCGCTCTATCTCGCCGCGGCCCTGCGCTTCGCCGGAACCGAAGTCTCCCGCTTCGCCATGCACGCCGCCAGCAGCGTTTTCTGCGGAGCTTTAATCACGGTCATCGTTCCCGAGCCGTACCGCGCTCTCGTCTCTGCGCTCGCGGCCCTCGCCCTCTGGATCCATGGCCTGCGGACCAACTCTTGGGGCGCCTACGCAGCCTCCCCCGTCCTCGGCTTCGCCGCCTTTGCCAACTGGATCGACGTCAGCAAAGGATGGCTGCGCCTGCCCGCATTGCTCCCCTTCTTCGGCATGCTCTACGCCCCGCCCAAGTCCGGCGCTCGCCCCGAACTCGCCCTTCGCCTGCTCCACGGCGTCACCGGCATCTTCCTGCTCTACGCCCACCTCACCGACATCACGGCAAAAGGATCCCTCACCCTTGCCTACGCCGCCGCGGCCGCCGCCATCCTCGTCGCCGGCTTCCTGCTCCGCGACCGGTTCAGCCGGCTGGCCGCCCTCGTCCTCTTTCTTTTCTGCCTCGCGAAGCTCTTCTTCTACGACTTCCGCGAGCTCGATACCCTCAGCCGCATCCTATCGTTCATTGGGCTCGGCCTGCTGCTCATCAGCGCCTCCTGGGCCTACTCCCGCTTCAAGGATCAGATCCGCCGCTATCTCTAATCAGCGTCCTGCCGCGCCGCCAGCATCAACGAGAGTCCCAGCGCGCACAGGATGCCCCCGGCCAACGGCTTCACCGGTGACAGTTCGCTTCCGTACGCCGACGCGTACGACAACCCTTGCATCGCCAGCAATCCCATCCCGGCAATCATTAAAGCCAATCCGACTCCGAAACTCGATCGCATAACCTCTCCGTAGGTGAGTCCCATCACGCAGCCTCCGGCATCACGTTCACCCGCAATCCCATCGCCGCCCGCAGGCTCTGCTTGATCCGGAGCAGCCGGACCCGCACCGACACGGGGCTAATCCCCAGCCGCGGCGCAATCTCGTTGCTCGACCAGCCTTCGAGATAGTGCTGCTTCAACAGCTCCCGGTCCACCGGCGAGCAGAACGACAGAATCTCGCCCACCGCGCTCGCATCATAGTCCGGATCGATCACGGCCGAGTTCTCATTCAACTCCTCGGTCGCCTTCTTGCGCCGGTAGTCCACGCGCACAAGGTTCTTGGCAATCGTGTTCACCCACACGCCCACCGCGCCTTGGCTCTTGAGCTGCGCCCGGCATTCCCAGCCCCGCGCCCACGCCGCCTGCGCAATCTCTTCGGCCAGATCACTCCGCACGCCGGTCGACAGCAAAAACCGCACCGTGCGCGGATATCCCTGACGGTAAGCCTTCTCGTACTGCTGCTCCGTCAATACTTCAGCTGTTTGTTCAATGCCGTTTGCGGTAACCATGCACTACTTGCTTGCACGAACCGGGCCAAACCAATAACCAACCTGTTTTCAATACCATCACCACTACCGCCAGCAAAAACTGCTCAATCCTCAAACATCACTGTCGGGGCTCTGTACACTTCCCGTACGCTCCTGCGCCTCCGCCCGCACCCGCTTGAGCAAACCTTCCATCTCCTCGGCCGCCCGCCGGATATTCTTCACAAACCGCCGCTGCGTGTCCTGGTCGCAATCCTCCTCCAACATCTCCGCGTAACCCGCAATCGCACTCAGCGGCGTCCGCAGGTCGTGTACCATCTGGCCAATCAGCGCGTCCATCTCCGCGTGGGTCATACCGGCCTCCCCGTCACCGTCCCAATCACTTCCAACAAGCGAGCGAAATCCACCGGCTTAGTTTCGAATGCGGTGCAGCCCGCCTCCATTGCGCGCCGCTGCTCGTCTCCGAAGGCGTGCGCCGTCAGCGCGATCACCGGAATCCCCGCCGTCCGCCCACTTTGCCGCAACAGCCGGGTCGCCTCCCAACCGTCCAATACCGGCAAACTCATATCCATCAGGATCACGTCCGGCTGCTGCTGCGCTGCCAGAATAATCGCCTGTTGGCCATCTTCGGCCAGCAGCACCGTCAGTCCCCGCTTCGTCAGCCGCCGCGAGAGCATGTCTCGATTCAACTCGTGGTCTTCCACCAAAAGTACCTTCAACGGTTCACTCATATCATTCTCCGGCTCGCCAGCATAGCGGCCCGTTCCAAAGCCCCCGTCACGCGAAACGCCCCGGTCTCCAGCGCTGCCGCGGCCATCGCCCGCAACCGCTCGCCCTCGGCCACCGTCAACGCCCCATCCAACACCGCCACCACCGGCGTCTCCCGCCCATCCGGACGCTGTCGCAACTCCGCCAGGAATTGAAACCCATTCATCCCCCCCATCAACAAATCCACCATCACCATCCCCGGGCGCGCCTCGCTGAACAGTCGCAATCCGTCCTCGCCGCTTCCCGCCCGCAACGCCCGCCATCCCATCTTCTCAATCACCCCGCCCAAAGCCGCTACCCCCGTTCCTACCAACAGAATCGCCTCGGACGGCTCCCCACTCCCGTGCCGCAGAATCGCCGCCGCCAGCGCCTCGTCCGCCACCGGCAGCAGCAACAGCTCCTCGGCCGCCACCCCCCGGTCGCCCTCTTTGCCCGCTAGCAGCACCACGGGAACCCCCGCCGTCTCCGGGTCGGCCTTCATCTGCCGCACCACCGCCCACTCCGCCACCAGCGGATCCACCACCACCAAAGCCGGCCGCTCCTCCCGAATCTTCCGCAGCGCCGCCTCGCCGTCTGGCGCCAGCGCCGCCTCCAATCCGTGCTTGCCCAGTTCCCCCTCCAACTGCCCCAGCGCGACCATCCCGCCCATCACCACCGCCGCCGGACGCCGCCGCGCCACTCCCGCTGCCCGGGTGGCAAAATACCCCGGCGTCACCTCCGCCGGCAGCTGCATCGTAAACGTCGACCCCTTCCCCAGAGTCGATTCCACTGTCACGTCCCCGCCCAGCAGCCGGCACAGCCGCCGCGTAATCACTAATCCCAAGCCCGTCCCTTCATGCTTGGCCCCTTTCTTGGGCTGTTTCACCTCCAACTGCGAAAACGGCTCAAACAACCGCTCCAAATCCTCCCGGCGAATCCCCGGCCCCGAGTCCATCACCACGAAATCCAACCAATCCCGGTTCTGCCGGCGCACCCGGCTGACCCGCAGCCGGATCTCGCCGTTTTCGGTGAACTTCGCGGCGTTGCTCGCTAAATTCAGCAATCCCTGCTTGATCCGCGTCACATCACTGAACATCCGCCCCGCTCCCGGCGCCACGTCCACCACCAGCCGGTTCCCCTGCTTCTTCGCGAGCGGCTCCACCAGCCCCATCACCTCCCGGACCAACTCCTCCACGCCGAACTCGCTCGGGCTCACCTCCAATCGCCCCGCTTCAATCTTCGATAACTCCAGCACCCCGTTAATCAGCACGAGCAGGTGCTTGCCCGCCGATTCAATCCGCTGCAAGTCCACCAGATCCTTCGTCCGGCCCGCCTCCAGCGCCTCCTCCTGCTGCATCTGCGTATAGCCGATGATCACGTTCAGCGGCGTCCGCAGCTCATGGCTCATGCTCGCCAAGAACGCGCTCTTCACTTCGCTCGCCTTCTCCGCCGCTCGCCGCCGGTTCGTCACCCGGTGGTTCTCAATCGCGAACAAGGCAAACAATGCCACACAACAGATCACCGTCAACGCCGCCGTCTGCCGCATCTGCTCGGTCAGCTCCGTGCTGAACTGCTCCTCGGACACGAACACCCGCTTCTCTAACTCCTCCAGCTTCTCCACTAACTGGTCCATCGTCTGCTTGCCGAAGTTACTCCGCATCAGCAAATCGGCCGCCCCCGGATCCCCCTCCTTCACCAGTTCCACCGCCGTCTGCAACTCCCCCATCTTCGCCCGCGCCAGCTTATCAATCTCCAACACCGCATCCCGCACCGGCGGCTGCTGCTCCCCCACTAAATGCAGATAATTCAAAATCTCCGGTATCTGCGCGGCCGCTCGCTCGTAAGGCTCCAGATAACTCTGCTGCTGCGTCAACAGGTAGCCGCGCTGCCCCGTCTCTCCCCGGTACAGCACCACCAGCAGCTGCCGGATCGTCCCCACCGCCTGCCGCGTCTGCGACGCCTGCAGACTCGTCCGCTGCGCCTGCTGCCAGTTCAGATAGATCGCCCCCGTTCCCAGCGTCAACGCCAACGCGCCGATCAGTACATAACCCACTTCATCGAGCGGCCTGCCGCGCCATTGCAACATTTCTCTATCCTACGGCTTGTTACCCTAAAGAAGCTTGTCCCAACCCGTTACCATCCTCGCCGTCGACGACGATCCCCTCTCGCTTGAGCTCCTCTCGGACGCCCTCCGCCCCCTCGCCGTCCGCGTCCTCACCGCCCCCCACCCCGACGCCGCCATGAAGCTCGTCCACGCCGAGCGCCCGCAAATCGTCATCCTCGATCTCATGCTCCCCGGCCGCTCCGGCCTCGAACTCACCGAAGAGATCCTCCAACACGCCCCCACCACCGACGTCCTCCTCCTCACCGGCCACTACACCCCCGAATCCGCCGTCGAAGCCGTCCGCCGCGGCGCCTGCGACTATCTCACCAAGCCCATCCAAGTCGCCGCCCTCCGCGCCCGCATCGGCCAACTCCTCGAAGACCTCCAAAAACGCCTCGACGCCGCCCGCCTCGAAACCGAACTCGTCCGCGCCCATCGCTTTGAAGGCATGGTCGGCTACAGCGCCCAAATGCTCGAGCTCTTCGCCATGATCCGCCGCGTCGGCCCCCACTTCCGCGTCGCCCTCATCCGCGGCGCCACCGGCACCGGCAAGGAACTCGCCGCCACCGCCCTCCACCGCCAATCCCGCGTCGCCTCCGGCCCCTTCGTCGTCTGCAACTGCTCCGCCATCACCGAAACGCTCTTTGAAAGCGAGATGTTCGGCCACATCAAAGGCTCCTTCACCGGCGCCACCCACGATAAAAAAGGCATGTTCGAAGCCGCCGACGGCGGCACCCTCTTCCTCGACGAACTCGGCGACATGCCCTTCGCCATGCAGTCCAAACTCCTCCGCGCCATTCAGCAGCAGGAGATCAAGCCCGTCGGCGCCAACACCCCTAAAAAGGTCTCCTGCCGCGTCGTCGCCGCCACGAACCGCGACCTCGAAACCATGATGGGCGCCGGCGAATTCCGCGAGGATCTCTATTACCGACTCTCCATGGTCGAACTCCACCTCCCCCCGCTCGCCGAGCGCATGGAGGACTTCCCCTACCTCGTCCGCACCTTCATCGAACGCTACGCCGTCGAGTACGGTAAATCCATCCGCGGCATCACTCCCCGCGCCCAGGCCGTCCTCGCCCGCCACCCTTGGCCCGGCAATATCCGCGAACTCGAAAACGTCCTCGGCAGCGCCTGCATGATGGCCGAAACCGACATGGTCGATACCCGCGACCTCCCCGCCATGTTTCAACGAAACGTCGCGCCCTCCCAGCCGTCCTATCAGGAGATGCTCCCCCTCGCCGAAGTCGAACGCCGCCACGCCCGCTGGGTCCTCGATCAGCTCCAAGGCAACAAAAGCAAGGCCGCCGAAATCCTCGGCATCACCCGCAGCACCCTCTATCGCATCCTCGGAGAACCCGAGTGATTCTCACTCTCTTCGCCGCCGCCCTCGTCTACGTCGGAGCCCTCACGGACGCAACCGCCACGCTCGTCTGGGGCGACCCCGCGAAGTCCGGCAACGCCATCGGCCGCAAAGGCGCGGGCCTCGGCCTGGTCACCGTCGAAATCGCTGGCCAGTCCCACAAAACCGCCGCCTCTTACCTAACCATCAAAGACCTCCAGCCCGACACCGTCTACCCCTACCGCATCGTCCGCCTCGGCGAACCCGTCCTCGAAGGCCGCCTCCGCACCTGGCCCCGCCAGGCCCAACGCCTCATCTTCTTCGTCATCGGCGATTGGGGCAATGGCAAAAAGGCCCAATACGAACTCGCCTTTCGCATGGAAGCCGAACGCCGCCGCCTCCGCGAACGCGGCGACGAAGTCCGCTTCGTCATGTCCGTGGGCGATAACATCTATGGCCTCCGCGAAACCGGCAAGACCGACAGCGAATGGGTCAAAAAGTTCTTCCTCCCCTACGCCCCGCTCCTCCGCGAAATCCCCTTCTACATGGTCGCCGGCAATCACGACGGCAACGAAAGCGAGTCCGCCGAAGACCTCGAAACCCAACTCGACAACACCTTCACCCCGAACGGCCCCGGCCAGCGCTGGTTCCACTTCACCTACGGCAACCTCGCCGAGTTCTTCGCCCTCGATTCAACGCGCAATCAACTCGCCGGCCCCCGAGCCGCCGTCTATACCCCCGATGGCGAACAGTCTAAGTGGCTCGCCGCCCAACTCACGCAGCCCGCGCTCCCCTGGCGCCTCGCCATCCAGCACCACCCCATGTTCACCGCCGGCCCCGACCATCCCCCCTTCCTCCCCCAAACCGCCCACTGGTTCAATCTCTACCGCGATCACGGCGTCCGCGCCGTCTTCTCCGGCCACGAACACAACCTCCAGTTCTCCGCACAATCCCCCGCCACCGGTCACATGCAATTCGTCGTCGCCGGCTCCGGCGGCCAGCTCCGCCCCGGCAACGTCACCCGGAAAATGGCCGCCAATCACATCGCCGCCTGGGCCCCCCAGCGCGCCTTTCTCATCGTCGAACTCAACCGCGACAAACTCACCATCACCCCCGTTTCCGTCGATCCCGTCCGCCTCACCAATGCCTCCGGGGAACCCGTCCCGGCTCCCATCGAGGTAACCAGAACGAAACCGAATTAAGCCTACTAGCACGTCCGAAAATCGCTATGCTAGGTCTAATTCGCCCGGGAGACCCTCTCTTTGCTCAGACGATTTGCTCTTTTGATACTTTCCCTCTCCGCGGTTTCCGCCCAAACCGCCAGCCGAACCCAGGAAATCGAGCAGGAACGCGACAAGAAGGCCGCCCTCCTCAAACCCGAAGTCGTCACCAAGGAAGAAGGCTTCCTCCGCAATTTCAAGGACAAGAAATACCTCGAACGCTTCGCCGCCGGCTTCAACGGCGTCCGCGCCAAAGTCGGCAACATGGTCGTCGGCTCCGGCTTCGCCTTCGGACCTGAATACTACCGCGAAGACCTCCTCAAAGGCGAACTCACCTTCCGCTCTTCCGCCCAGGTCTCCACCCGCGGCTACCTCAAGCTCGACGCCCAAGCCACCCTCCCTCGCCTCGCCAGCAGCCGCATCAATCTCGACCTCCACGCCACCTACCGCAACTACGGCGCCATCGACTACTACGGCCCCGGACCCGACTCCTCCCGCGACGGCCGCTCCAACTACCGCCTCGAAGACACGACCCTCGAAACCGTTCTCACCTTCAAACCCAGCCGCCACGTCCGCTTCGGCCCCTCCCTCGCCTACCTCAACACCAACGTCGGCCCCGGCACCCGCGACCCCCAGTTCATCTCCAGCCACAAAATCTACAACGTCCCCGGGATGCAGCAGCAGTCCGACTTCCTCCGCACCGGCGTCTACGGCCAGTTCGACTACCGCGATAACCCCCTTGGCCCCAAAAACGGCGGCAACTACGTCATGAACTACTCCTGGTTCAACGACCAGCGCCTCAACCAGTTCAACTTCCGCCGCCTCGACATCGACCTCCAGCAGTTCATCGGCTTCTTCAACCGCACCCGCGTCATCGCCCTCCGCGCCAAAGGAACCTTCACCGATACCGACCGCGACGAAGCCGTTCCCTTCTATCTCCAACCCGTCCTCGGCGGCGCCAATACCCTCCGCGGCTACCGCAACTTCCGGTTCTCCGACCGCAACATGGTCATCTACAACGCCGAATACCGCTGGGAGATCTTCGCCGGCCTCGATGGCGCCATCTTCGCCGACGCCGGCAAGGTCACCCACCGCCGCGGTCTCGCCACCAACTTCAAGGACCTCGAATCCTCCGTCGGCTTCGGCCTCCGCTTCAACGCCCGCAACGCCACCTTCATGCGCATCGATACCGCCTTCTCCCACGAAGGCTTCCAAGTCTGGTTCCAGTTCAACGACATCTTCAATCAACGCAAATTCGGCACCACCGTCGGCCAGCCCATCTATTAGGAGAACGACCCCGATGACGAAAACCCTCTCTCTCCTCCTCCTCGCGGCCTCCCTCCTCTCCGCCCGCAAGTTCCACGACGACGACCCCCTCCTCCGCGAACCCCAGCCCCGCAACGTCGAAAAGGCCGAAAACCGCAAGCTCAGCGACTACTACGACCTCTTCCTCCATCAATTCGGCCCCCCCGGCGAACACCAGCCCGAAAAAGGCGAACCCATCCGCGCCAAAGGCGTCAACACCCTCGGCGATCCCATGGAAGGCGCCTGGTGGGAAAAGCGCCACTTCTTCAAGACCATGTCCCGCGCAGAACTCCAACGCGGACCCGCCTACGGCCAGCCTCCCTCCCTCGACGGCAAATGGACCGTCATCGGCGCCAAGAACGAAGGGGTCACCCCCGGCTTCGTCATCGTCGACCCCCGCAAGAACGTCTACTTCATCAAGTTCGACCCCCTCTCGAACCCCGAAATGGCCACCGCCGCCGACTCCATCTCCTCCCGCTTCTTCCACGCCCTCGGCTATCGCGTCCCCGCCAACTTCCTCGTCTCCTTCCCCATGGAGCAGCTCGAAATCGGCACCGACGTCACCCTGGCCGATACCACCGGCCGCAAGCGCGCCATGACCCGCCGCGATCTCTACGAGGTCCTCCTCAAAGTTCCCAAGGACGAAAAAGGCCACTACCGCGCCACCGCCTCCGCCACCCTCCCCGGCAAAACCATCGGCCCGCCGCGCTGGTTCGGTACCCGTGCCGACGATGTCAACGACATCGTCCCCCACGAACACCGCCGCGACCTCCGCGGCCTCCACGTCATCGACGCCTGGCTCGGCCACGACGACTCCCGCGCCATCAACAACGTCGATATCCTCGTCAAGGAAAACGGCGTTCAATACGTCCGCCACTACCAACTCGATTTCGGCTCCACCCTCGGCTCCGCCACCCAAAAAGCCAACAGCCCCCGCTCCGGCGTCTACTTCTTCTCCTGGCGCGAGTCCGCCAAACTCCTGTTCAGCCTCGGCGCCTACGTCCCCTATTGGGCCCGCGCCCGATACCCGGACCTCCCCTCCGTCGGCCGCCTCGAATGGAAGACCTTCCTGCCGGAACGCTGGCGCCCCGAATACCCCAACCCCGCCTTCCAAAACCGCCTCCCCGATGACGAGTTCTGGGCCGCCAAACAAGTCATGGCCTTCTCGGACGACGACATCAAAGCCATCGTCGAAACCGGCCAATACTCAGACAAAAAGTCCGAAGCCTGGGTCATCGAGTGCCTCACCAAACGCCGCGACAAGATCGGCCAGACCTACTTCGCCAAAGTCCTCCCCCTCGATAACTTCTCGATCCAGGACCGCACCCTCCGCTGGACCGACCTCGGCCGCAAGCACAACCTCCACGCCCCGGAAACCGTCAAGCTCCAGTGGTTCACATTCAATAACGAAACCAGCGCCAAAGCCCCCATCGCTGGAGCCACCGGCAACGTCCTGCCCAGCGCGGAACCCGGCTACTACCTCGTCGAACTCGTCAACCCCGCCAAGCCCGCGCAGACCATTAGCGTCTACGTCCGCCAGCGCAACGGCGCCGCCTCGGTCGTCGGAGTCGAACGGGCATGGTAAACGACGATCGCCCGGAGCACCGAACCCGCCCCGAACTCCGCACCCACGCGAGCTTCCCCGCCTTCAAGGCGGTCGGCGAAAAACCCAAGGGCCCCCTCGAAAGGGCCCTCTCGTTCCTGGCTGACGTCCGCGCCGGCGAAGCCCCCGGCGTACTCCTCCTCACGGCGAACGTCTTCCTCCTCCTATTCGCCTACTATCTCCTGAAGACCGCGCGCGAGGCCCTTATCCTCTCTGAAGGCGGCGCCTACATCAAGGCCTACTCTGCCGCCGGCCAGGCCGCGCTGCTCATGCTCCTTGTCCCGGTCTATGGCTACATCGGCGCCAAGGTGGACCGCGTCAAACTCCTCACCGGCCTCACCGGCTTCTTCGCCTCCCATCTCCTGCTGTTCTCCTTCTTCGGCACGCAGGGCTATCAGGAGGGAGTCGCCTTCTACATCTGGGTCGGCATCTTCAACGTCTTCGTCATCTCCCAAATCTGGGCCTTCGCCAACGATATTTACACCGAGGCCCAAGGCAAGCGCCTCTTCCCGATGATCGGCGTGGGCAGTTCGCTCGGCGCTTGGTTAGGCGCCGAAGCTGCCGCGCAACTTGTCGGAGGCTTCTCTCTTACGCCTTATCAGCTGCAGCTCCTCGCAGCCGCAATCCTAGTCGTTTGCGCCGCCATCACGGTCATCGTGAACCGCCTCGAAACCCAGCGCGCGACCCCGGAAATGGCCGCTCACGCGACGGAGAAACTCGAAGGCCCCGGCGGCTTCGAACTGATTTTCAAGAGCCGCTATCTCACCTGGATCGCCCTGCTGACGGTACTCCTCAACGTCGTCAACTCCACCGGCGAATTCCTCTTGGGTCAGGTAGTCTCTGAGCAAGCCAAAGCGATCTCCGGCGCTGATCTCGCCGCGCAGAAGCAGTTCATCGGCCAGTTTTACGGCCGTTTCTTCAGCATCGTAAACCTGCTCGGCTTCCTGCTGCAAACCTTCGCCGTCTCCCGCATCTTCGCCTTCCTCGGAGTCCGCAACGCCGTTTACGTCCTCCCGTCGATAGCCCTGATGAGTTACTCGGTCCTGGCGGTAGCGCCTATCCTAAGCGTCGTCCGCATCGCCAAAACACTAGAAAACGCGACCGACTATTCGCTCCAGAACACGGTCAAGCAGGCCCTTTATCTGCCCACCTCCCGCGAAGCGAAGTACAAAGCCAAGGCCGCCATCGATACATTCTTCATGCGCTTCGGCGACGTCCTGCAGGCCGGCATCGTGAAGATGGGCGCCGAACTCTCCTTCAGCCTCCCGGCCTTCGCCTGGCTCAACGTAGCGTTCACGATTCTCTGGCTAGGCATCGCCAGCCGCCTCTCCGCCGAACACCGCCGCATGGGCTTCTAGCGTCTGTGGGCCTCGCATCCTTTGTCCACGATTGCGATCTACGGTAACCTTGAGAAGGACACCTGGATTATGGAAGTGCCATTCACAGCAGAACAGGAAGCGAAACTGGCGAAGATGGCGGCGATGGCGGGTACAGATGCCCCAGGGTTGGTCAAAGACGCCGCTCTGCAGCTTCTCGAAGAGGACATCAGATTTCGGGCCGCCGTTCTCGAATCGATAGCCTGCGCCGATAAGGGAGAGCTCATCGAAGAGGAAGAAATGGACGCCCGCTTCGAAAATCTGCTTCGCTCGTAGATGCGAATTCGATGGACGCGCTTCGCGGCCGCTGATCTGGAGAGCATCAGCGCCTACCTGGAAGTGCATAAACCGCATTTTCGAGAGCCCACCATGCGAAGGCTCTATCAGAGGATTCGCGACTTAAAGTCGACTCCGTACGCCGGACGACCAGGTCGGATCAACGGAACCCGCGAGTTGCTCTTCGCGCCGATGCCGTATATCGCCGTTTATCGGGTCAGCCCTGACACCATTGAAGTCTTGCGTATCTTCCATTCTGCGCAGAACCGGCAGTGACCATTCCCCCACCCCAACACAGTTCACGCCGCAGCTTAACTTCCCCACGCTAAACTAAGTTCTGCGACCGGTATGACCAACACAGGCCCAGCCGTCACAGCTCTCCTCCACTCCTGGCAAGACGGCAATCGAGCGGCGCTCGATCAAATCGTCGACCAACTCTACGCCCAACTCCGCGCCGTCGCCGGCCAACAACTCGGCAGCGAACGCCCCGGCCACACCCTCGCCGCCACCGCCCTCGTCCACGAAGCCTACCTCCGCCTCCAAGCCAACGCCAAAGTCCACTTCGTCGACCGCCACCACTTCCTCGCCATCGCCTCCCGCGCCATGCGCTGCATCCTCGTCGATTACGCCCGCGGCCGCAAACGCCTCAAACGCGACGGCGGCCAGCAAGTCACCCTCACCGAGTTCGCCGCCGTCAGTAACTCCGCCCCCGACCTCCTCGCCATCAACACCGCCCTCGATAAACTCGCCACCGTCGACCCCCGCAAAGTCCAACTCCTCGAACTCGTCTCCTTCGCCGGCGCCACCTACGCCGAAGCCGCCGCCGTCCTCGATATCTCCGAAGCTACCGTCCACCGCGACCTCAAGTTCGCCCGCGCCTGGCTCAAAAACGAACTCAAGGGAGAGAGCGCCTGAATGCCCGACACCGCCCACCGCTGGCGCCGCATCGAAACCCTCTTCCATCGCGCCAGCGCCTTGCCCTCCCCCGAACGCCTCGCCCTCCTCGATGCCGAGTGCGCCAACGACCCCGATCTCCGCCGCACCCTCGAAGACCTCCTCCTCTCCGATTCCGATTCCGCCGTTCTCGATCACGCCATCATCACCGAAGCCCGCCACTTCATCGACGACATCGCCCCCGGCGACACCTTCGGCGCCTTCCGCCTCGAAGAACTCCTCGGCCACGGCGGTATGGGCGCCGTCTATCGCGCCATCCGCATCGATCAGGAGTTCTCCCAGCAAGTCGCCATCAAGCTCGTCCGCAGCCACCTCCGCGCCGAAGATTGGACCCGCCGCTTCCTCCGCGAACGCCAGATCCTCGCCCGCCTCAACCACCCCTATATCGCCCGCCTCCTCGACGGCGGCAGCCTCAACGGCCGCCCCTACATCGTCATGGAGTACGTCGAAGGCGTCACCGCCGATGCCTACGTCCAGCAACACTCCCTCCCCACCCGCGATCGCATCCTGCTCTTTCAGAAGGTCTGCCAGGCAGTCAGTTACGCCCACGGCCAACTCGTCGTCCACCGCGACCTCAAGCCGCAAAACATCCTCGTCCAATCCGGCGGCCTCCCCAAACTCCTCGATTTCGGCATCGCCAAGCCCCTCGAAGAGGACGAACTCACCGCCCTCACCCAAGCCAGCCAGCGCCTCCTCACCCCCCAGTACGCGGCCCCCGAACAGGTCCTCGGCCAGCCCATCACCACCGCCACCGACGTCTACGCCCTCGGCGCCCTCCTCTACGCCCTCCTCACCAACCAGGCCCCCTTCCACGCCACCGGCCTCTCCGGCTTCGCCCTCGAAAAAGCCATCTGCGACCAGGACCCACCGCCCCCCGGCACCCTCGTCAAACTCGACCCCGACATCGACTCCATCGTCGCCCGCGCCATGCGCAAGGAATCCGCTCAGCGCTACCCCTCCGTCGCCGCCCTCGAAGCCGATCTCGAACGCTGGCTCGGCGGCTATCCCGTCGAAGCCAGCCGCGGCAACTGGCAGTACCGCACCCGCAAGTTCCTCCGCCGCCGCGCCGGCGCCGTCTTCGCCGCCACGCTACTCATCGGATCCCTCGCCGGCGGCTTCGCCTCCACCCGCGTCCAGCAGCAGAAGGCCGAACGCCGCCTCGAAGAGGTCCGCGAACTCGCCAACCGCTTCCTGTTCGAGTTCCACGACAGCATCGCCGCCCTCCCCGGCGCCACCAGGTCCCGCCAGATGGTCGTCGCCCGCGCCATCGAATACCTCGACCGCCTCGCCGCCGAATCCGAAGGCGACCGCCGCCTCGAAGCCGACCTCGCCGCCGGCTACGAACGCATTCGCGATATTCAATACGGGTACGACTACGGCCACCTCAACGATGTCGATGGCGCCGTCGCCAGCGCCAAACGCGCCCTCGCCCTGCGCCAGAAACTCCTCGCCGCCACCCCCAACGACCCCGCCGCCATCGCCGCCGCCGCTAAGGTCAACCTCGATCTCGCCAACCTCCTCGCCGAAACCGGCGCCTCCCTCGATCAAGCCAGCGCCTATCTCGACACCGCCCGGCGCCTCTTCGCCGCCGGCGCCCCGGCCCAGCCCGGCGCCCTCCCCCAGCTCCGCAGCGAGTCCAGCGTCGCCACCGCTGCCGCCGCCATTGAAAACGCCAAAGGCGATGGCGCCCGCGCCGTCGCCGCCGCCCGCCGCGCCGTCGAACTCCAGCAGAAGGTCTACGATTCCAGCCGCGACCCCGCCGACGCCCCCCGCCTCCTCGGCGCCATCCAAATGCTCGGCGACGCCCTCCTCCTCGGCGCCAACCTCCCCTTCGAAGCGCTCGCCGCCTACCAACGCGCCCTGCAGGTGCTCCCCGCCCTCCCGCCCGGCCTCCAGCAGGAGATGAACCGCGGCCAACTGCTCGCCCGTATCGGTCTCGCCTATGCCATCGCCGACCGCCACGCCGAAGCCCTCCCCTACCGCCGCCAGGCCCTCTCCGTCGCCGAAGCCATCGCCGCCCGTGACCCCCAAAACGCTCTCGCCGCTCGCGACCTCGCCGTCGCCTGTCTCAACGCCGCCCAAAACGAGTTCAAGGCCGGCAGCAAGGCCGAAGCCGTCCGCCTCGCCCGCCGCATGGTCGCCATGTTTGAAGTCGCCATGCAGCAAAGCAACGGCAGCGGCCAGTCGCGCACCGACTACGCCGCCGCCCTCGAGGACCTCGCCGATTACCTCCTCCGCACCGAAGCGCGGACCGAACCGGAATCCCTCCTGCAAAAAGCGATCGCCATCCGCGAAGACATCGTCCGCCAGCACCCCGAACGCGGCGTCTTCCAGTCCCACCTCGCCCACGCCTGGACCCAGTTCGGCGATTCCTACGTCCGCTGGGGCGAACCGGCCAAAGCGGAGGCGATGTACCGCAAAGCCCTCGCCACCTACGAAAAGCTCGAACGCGATCAGCGCCTCAACGGACTCGACCGCTCCGATTGGGAGCGCACCAAAGAGCACCTCGCCAATCTCTCCCCCAAGAAAAAATAGGGGAGCTTCCAGCTTTCGCCAGTCGCCCCCCTCCCGGAATGGACTACGGGATAAGGTTCGCTAAACCATCTCCTCCCTCACCCTCCCGCACCGACTCCCCCGCCATCGGTGCCCGGTTAGAGCGCGCGACCCGGTACAGCGCTCCGTTCGTCGTCCAATCCACCTCAGGATGGTTGCTGCTCCCTACCGCCTCACTCAGACCGTACCGGCCTTCACCAGGAACCGTTCGTCCGGCCCCAAGCAACGGCGACAGTGATGCGGGCGGCATGCGATCAACTTCAAAGAAAGCCTCCAAGCGCAACGTCTCATACCGGACCCGCACCTTCCGTATTAGGCCGGTGCTGCCGTCCTCCCACCTGGCGAATCGATACTGTGATTTCCCATCAATCGAAACACTCCCGCTGATGACAATCGTGTGCTCCGTATGGGCATACCAGGCAAAGTACGCCGGCAAAGTGGTCTCCACACCGTCTACGTTTGCCTTCACCCCGGGGATGGTCGCCGCAAGCAGCACACGCCGTGCTTCCAGCGGGTTGAACTGCGCCCTCACCATTTGCGGCGAGAAAATCGTTAGCGAGATCTGAAGCTCCTTGCTCGTCACCCGGCCGAGTACAAAGTCGACGTCCCAGTTGATATCCCCAAACTCTAGGGCCGGTTGCGCCGTCAATACTACCCGCGTCCCATGCCGGTAGAACTCCCCGTCTGGCACTGTATTCGCTGTCACTCCAATCGTCCCGTTGGTGACCGGAAGCACTTGCATGCGGAACCAGGCTTCATACATCGCCGTGATAGATCCGCCATTGGCGGTCGCCTGGATCGTCGTGCTCGCTCCCGCTCGCATGCTGCCCTGGATGAGCCAGCCCTGTGGGATCTGTCGCTCACGGTCTCCCCTCTGCGGCAACATCTCGAGTTGATGCGACGACTCAATCGGCCAGTAGAAAGTCGCCGATCCCGTGTAGGTCGCGCCGTCCACTTGAAACGGCATGTTCGCGGGGTTCGTATCAATGTGAGTCGGCCTCACACGGTGAAACACCACCGGCACCCGCAATTCCTGCGCCAGCGGCGAGCGGAAGATCACCTCTCCCCGATGCCGCCCGTAAGGCACCGCTGCTCCCACCGCTGTGATGGTGAACACTCCCGGCGCCCGCGCCCCGTTCAGCGGCGTAACTTGGAGCCAAGGTGCGCTGACCGTAACTGAAAGCTCCAATCCACTCGGGACCGAGGTCAACAGATTCAACGAACTCGCTACTGACTGTTCGCCCACCAGGAGAATCTCGCCGCCCGGTTGTGCCGTCAGCGTGGCCCTCTGCACCACGGTTACCGGCACCACCAGTTGGCCCGAGCCCTGCGCCGTCAGCGCGTCCGACACTGTCACCTCGCACCGGTGCGTCCCCGGCCCTAAAAGCCGGATCGACGCCCTGACCGACAGCCGCACCGTCGAGCCCAGCATTTCGGCATCTAACCAATTACTGCACCCGGTCACCGCCACCGGGCTCGTCCCCAACCCCGTCACCGCTACATACTCCACCGGCAATACGCCGCCCTGCAGAATCTGCCACTCCACCGCCGCCGGATTGGCGATCAGCCGCGGCCGAATCGTCACCGTCACCGGCCTGGCACTCGCCGGCAGATTCCGCGCGTCGCCTGCCACCATCGCCAATAGCGTATGCGTCCCTAACGGTAGATTCGGCAACGTCACCGTGGCCTGCGCCATCGAACCAAACGAAGACGTCATCACTCCCTTCGTCAGAAACTCCGTAACCCCGTTCGTCACTCGCGAGATAGAGTACTCTCCCTGGGTTTGAAGAGTATCCATCAGCTGCAACCGCAACGAAACCGCCTGCCCCTGCGTTGCCGTCGCCGGCTCCGCCACCACGGAGAGCGACGGCGCCGCCCGCACCGTCAGTTCCACCTCCACCACGGTTGTCTGTCCCCTCGACGTCAACTCCACTCCGCCCCGATGCACCCCCGGCGGCAACATCCAAACCCCGCTCCCTAGCCCGCTCCCCAGCCCCACCTCCAGTGGAATCCCGGCAGGCGACAGCGTGCCCGCGGTGGCCGATACGGTCAGCGGCAACCCCGGCAACACTCGGATCCGGACCGGCGTCCCCGCCGTCCCTCCCATCCGCAGCGTCTGCGACGGCACTGCCGTAGCTCCGGGCCGCATCTGAAACACCATCTTCCGGGTGCTCAGCGACAAACTGGGCATCTCCGCCGCCTTATGCCGCAGCCACACCTGCCGCGTCGCCGCCACCGTCGCTAGCGCATGATTCTGATATGCGTTCTCCGGCGCTGCAAACGTATAGCCTGTACCAAACTCGCTCACACACAACGCCTCGCCAGCTGCTGGACTCCACGCCGTCGTCCCCTGCGTCACCCGCCACGCCCGGTCTTGCCGTGTGCTTCCCACCTCCCGCCGCAACGCGCAAGCCACCGGTAGCGCTTGCGTCTCCGGACCCGAACTCCACCGTCCGTCACGGTTCAGCATCGCGGCCCCATTCCGCCCCCAGTCCCCCTCCGCCCAGGACCACACCATCGCCGGCAGCCGCACATCCGCGGCGCTCACCTGCGTCATCCCCAACGAAGCCACCCCGCACCGGACCGCATTCCGCACTCCCACGGCATCCAGAACACCGCCCGCAGTGGACTCTGCCACGTCCCACCAGGAGAGCGGCTGCATGCTCCCCCGCTGCGCCAGCTCCATGCCGTCACTCGCCACGCAACCCACCAAATTCTGATCGTTCACCCGGTCGCTGACCTGGCCCGGTCTGGCCGCGTTCCAAACCACCGCCGAGCCTGTCACCGGCGGACCGTTGAACTGAGCCACCAGCACCGGCTTCCCCGCCGCCCGCATCTCGCCGGGGGTAGGCCACCGCAGCGGCATCCCCTGGTTGGGATACAGGCGCGCCCCGAGCGTCCGTTGCACCTCCTCGTAGACCGCCGCCATCTGCGAGCCCGGAAGCTGAAAGTTATTGAGGCGCACAAGCACCACTTGGCCCGGGTTGGCGTCCACCCAATTGGCTACCTCCTGGAGCGCGTAGCCGAATAGCCGGAACCGGCCATCCGGAAGACCACACTCGGTGCCGGTCTCGGCCCGGCAAAGCCGCAGCGCCTCGCCGCTGCCCCCGCCGGCGAAGTGCCGCAGGTCGAAGACCACCAGCCGGGCCCCGGCGTTGAGTTGGTCGGTAACCGAGAGGGTTTGCTGCGCCTGGGAAACCGGGTAGCCTTGCCCCGCGTTGGCGTAGGACCCTTGGGCCGCCGGCCAGGACAGGAAGTTCACCGGGGTATCGGTGCCGATCCCGAGCAGTTGCTGCTCGAGAGCCCACGCCGCCCACTGCAAACGCCGGACCCCCGCAAGATTCCGGCGGTCGTTCACGCAAAAGCCGCCACTTTCTCTGAGATCGACTTCACACGCCCGGTCTTCCCCGGTCGCCAGGTTCATCCTGGCCCAGTCGGAATGTTGACAGGCGCGTTGGTTGAGATTGCCGCAATCGAACGAATTCTGCGCCTCGGCGCGAGTCAGGCCAAAGAGACTCAGCAGGCCCAGGGAAGCCAAACGGGACAAAAACTTCATGGATTTACTCCTTCGCAATGGCGCTCGCGACTCTTCGCAAGTCCGCTCGAGCCTGTATGCGACGGAACATCCCCGACACCCTCACCCAGTCAAAACATTTTCTGCGCCCGGCTCCCGGCATTCCATCCGCGCTACACTGGCCCCCAAGTCCGGCCGCTCCTCCTGCCCATGCTCCCCCGCGCCCTCGCCCTCACCGCCCTTACCCTCTACATCCTCGCCGCCATCGCCGGCGCCTCCTACTACGCCGTCGAAATCCGCCGCCTCCCGCCCACCCAGGCCAACCTTCTCATCGGCCTCCTCCTCGCCATCCTCCTCGGCCTCCCCGCCGCCATTGCCCTCTGGCGGCAAGCCACCCGCCCCCAGCGCGAGCGTGGCCACCGGCAGGCGGAAACGGAGGCCCGCCTCGCCACCCTCACGCAGATCCCCGGCGCCGAGCCCTTTCTCCCGTTGCTCCGCCGCGGTTACTTCCTCTCGGAAGAAGAACTCCGCCGCCGCATCGCCCGCGCCCGCGAGATCCTCGCCGTCCCCCACCGCGCACCCTTCGCCTCGCGCCTCTATGACGGATCCACCCTCACCGACGACCAGATCGACTACCTCGCCCTGCCCCACCGCTTCGCCCTCTGCGCCCACCTCCGCCCCCTCGAAGTCGCCCTCAAACAGGCGGGCCTGGTCACCTACCGCGCACCCGGCGCCATCGACGGCCACTTCCGCCCCCACCCCGCCCACTTCCCCACCCCACCCGGCATCGAAGAGCAGTACGTACCCCGCTCCTCCCCCCGCGACGACGACGACCACTTCCTCTATACCTGCCCCTCCTGCCGCCACACCCTCCTCGCCAACGGCAACGGCCCCCTCTGGCCCGCCCCTTGAAGAGTAGTCATCCCCATTCCTGCGTCGATCAAGATCCCGTTACTTCTTCTTCCCGATTTTCGACACCGTCAAACCAACCGCCTTGCTCGGCTTGTCCATGTCCTCTCTCGCAAACGCAATCGCGGCGCGCACCAAAGCCTCCACCCGCTCGTTCCGATAGTCCGCCGCCGTCGACACATCGATATGGCGGATCAAGCTACCCGTTCCCGTCAATAACTGATGCGGATCCGGCAACCGGCTCCCCCGGTTGAAGCCCAGGTTGAAGTGATTCGTATAAATGGGCAGCATGCAGAAGGCGTCGCCCAGCCGGTCGGAAAGCGAAAACACCGCCGTCAGAGCATGCGTCCGGTACAGCAGTTCGTTGGCTTCTGGATGCAGGTCGAGCAGGAACTGCCGCGCATCCACAAAGAGCGCGACGAGCGCCGGATCCTTGCGCTCCAGGTGCTCAAGAAAATCGGGATGAATCGGCCGGTTCCCACGCATCACTTCCCCCCAGTATCCGCTAATCCCCGGGGCTTACGCCCGCCGTCGCGTCGCCCAGGCAATGCCCAGCCGCCCCCCTGCGCCCAAAGTCACCAACAACGCCGGCACAAACCACCCCGGATGCGCAAAGCTAAACACGTTCATCAGCGACAAAACCAACAGCAGCGCCGCCACCACCCACCCCAACCCCCCACTGCCCCCCAGCTTCGCCGCCAACCCGCCTCCCACCGCCGCCCCCAAACCCTGCGCCACGCATACCGCGGCAAACACCCCGTCGCCGCTCAGCGCGCCATGCGCCCCCGTTTCCACCAACCCAATCACCACTCCCGCCACCACCAACCCCGCTACCACCGCCCCCACCTTACGCATCATCGAGTGCTCCATATCACCATCTCCTTTCCTCTCTGGTATCTCATCCCATCCCGCCCCCTGACTTGAAGATTTCGGCACTCATCGCACTTTCGGCACGAAATGCGGCGCCGCCGATGGGGCCGCCCCCTCCTGGCGCAGCCGCAGATACTCTCCCGGCGCCTGCCCTCCAAACCGCCGGAACTCGTTGTTCATATGCGCTTGGTCCGCATACCCGTGCCGCGCCGCCAGCTCCGCCAGCCCCCCGGCGCTCCCCACTCCCCGCAGCGCCGCGTCGAACCGTCCCAACTGCAACCACAACTTCGGAGACAGCCCCAGCTCCACCGCGAACCGCTTCCGCAACCCCCGCGGCGAAAGGCTCAACTCCTCGGCCAGCGCATCCACCCGCCAGTTCAGCGCCGCCAGCCGTGCCCGCCCTGGCAAGCGGCACCGCACCGCCTCCGGCTCCAGGTGGTCGCCGATCCACCCCGCCAGCGTCTCCATCTTCCCCCGAGCCGTCGGGGCCTCATATAACTGCTCCCGCAGCCGCCAGGCCGCACCGCCCAGCAGCGCCGCCAGCGGAATCGGATACCCCAGCCCCCGCTGCACCGCTACCCCAAACAGTTGGGCGCACGCCGCCGGCTCAAGCCGCGCCCCCACCAGGTGCAGCTCTCCGGCCGTCTCGGCATACCGCGGTGCCGCCTGCACCGGCGTCAACCAGCCCTCCTCGAATCGCACCCCCGCCGCCCCCGGCTCGCTGTACCAGCAGTGGCTCCCCGCCAGACTGACAATCAGCTCGGCATAGGGTTTCGGCAGGCCTTGGTATCGCCCCACCGGCCGGCCCCACAGCACCCACAGCGCCCGCACCTGTCCGCGCAGCCTCGCCGGTGGAGGCATCATCTCCATCTCCATCAAAACGCCTCCCCGGGCTCGCCGCACCCGAATCGCCCGAGAATACCATAAGCAACCAGAACATCCGGTCGCCAGGGTCGTTTCGATCGCCACCCGTCTCCCCGCCCCCGCTGCCACCCGCTCACCCCATTCTGCCTTTCCCCTACCGCAAAGTCGCTAAGCCCCTGCGGAGCCCGGAAAAAGTGACGCCGCGCCGGAGACTTCGCGGGGAAAGCCCGCGGGCTCGAAGGGCACGGCTGGGATGGCGGCTGGTACGGAAACACGCAGCATGCCCCTTTGCACCATGGCTTCCCAAACTGCCCCGGTGGCTGGCCGATATCAGGCACCGTCAGCGTGGCCATGGCCCCATACGAACAACGCCAAACAGTGTTTTCAAGAGTTTTCCGTTTGGCAATCAACATGCAAGCCGTGTAGCAACGAATGAAATTCTGCCTCGTCGGGTTAATCCCCGCCTCGCTATTTGCACAAACACTGATTGTCGGTATCCCCAGCACGGACGTGGCTCCCAAACGGGAGTTCGCGCTGGCCCATGAAACCCAAGCCAATCGATTTCAGAGTGGAGGATATTGGAACAGCTTCACCTTCGCGACCTATGGGCTCGGAAATGGCTACGAACTGGCCGCCAGCCTCTATGGTCCGTCCCGGCCGGCGTCCCCCGAGTTGTCGCTCGGCCTGGGCTTTAAGAAAAGGTTTTCCATCACCGGAGAATGGGCCAAGAAACGGGAGTTGACCGTGGCGACCGGTGCCATGGTACCCACCTCCTTTCGCGGAAATGGGGTGGGCTTGTGGACCTATGGACTCGCCAGCATCCGTGCACCCAAAACGCGGACCCGCTTCACTGTAGGTCCCAGTTGGGGAACGAAACAGATCTTCGGACGCACCGTCACCAAGGCCATGGTCGGCATCGAACAGCCGCTCACGAAGAAGGTGTCCCTGGTCACCGATTGGTTCACGGGAACCCACGATTTGGGCGCGTCGATCTTTGGCGTCAGCTATCAACCCGACCCCTCGTTCCTCGTGATCTCCGGTTGGAAAATGGCCAACAACGCACAGAGTGGAAAATCGGCGTTCATGGTCGAAGTCGCCTATATCTTCGGCCACAAGAAGGCCCACTGAGCCACCAGTCGGCAAAGTCGATCTTTATAACTCGGAAAGCCCAACTCGACGCTTACAACGCCGCTCTGGCTGACGTTGATGGTCTGGATCACGCATTTCTGAAAGATTTCGGTCTAGAGTCCCAGCTCGTCTCGGCGGACACTCGTCGCCAGGATTTCCATGCGAAGTTCTTCGTTGGATTAACCAACGATCGCTGCGAAGTGCTAAGCGGCTCGGCGAATCTCACACGGGGACCGTCAGTGGAGAACATCTCCTTTCGGAGCCTTTCGGCAAAGGCGTGCCAAGACAGATACATCCAGAGGATTGGCGTCACCCTTCCGCCACGGGTCAGAGTTGCATCCCAATTTGTGCTGATCAGACAATCGGACCAAGGCTGGAGTGCAGCGGCGATCTCGGACCCTCGATTAGCCTCATAATGGTCTTCGGATTTTCCTAAGCCGGCATAGGATCGTTGGCTGAGCAATTGGCTGCGAGCACAACGGCATGACGGTTTTCTGGGCGGATCGTCGGCTATCCGGAAAGTGGGTAGGCGGGTCCGCTTCCGAATAGCCTGTGGCCCGGGTAAGATTGCTCAACACTGCGCGACCAAGACTCAACGGCACCAGTCCAGCCGGGGCGGTTCACTCCACCAGATCCGGACAGATGTTGAGAAGTTCGCGAATCGCGTTGGTGACATCGGATTCCAATCCTGTTACGCCCCCAACAGGAGCGCCCAATGGTCGAATTTGACCGCATCACGCAATCGCCCGAGCTCATGGGAGGAAAACCATGCATCCGGGGCATGCGCGTCACCGTCGGAGTGATTGTGGGTATGGTCGGTAGCGGGCATAGCATCGAAGCGATTCTGGCGGACTACCCTTATCTCGAACGGGAGGATGTTCTCCAAGCGCTGCGCTACGCAGCCTGGCGGGCTGACGATCGCGAAATTCTTCTGGCCGTTGGATGAAGGTCCAGGTCGACATGAACCTCTCCCCTCGATGGGTTTCGGTTCTGTCCTCGGCGGGCATCTCAGCCGTTCATTGATCAAGCATCGGGAGCCCAATGGCACCAGATCGGAAGATCATTGTTCACGCTCGTGAGGAAGGCTGGGCACTTCTCACCCAGGACCTGGATTTCGGAACTATATTGGCGGTGAGCAATGGAGAGAAGCCAAGCGTGGTCCAGATCCGTTCTGAAGATGTGAGCCCTGAGGCTGCGGCACAAGTAGTCGCATCCACGATCCGGCAATTGAGCGCCGAACTCGAAGAGGGGGCCTTGGTGACGCTGGACCCGCGGCAAACCAGAGTTCGTTACCTACCCTTACATCGAAAGCGGGAAGGCTAGTCCATTCCCGTCCTCCCGCCGTCCTCTGTGGTTTTGCAACAGAACGAAAGGACAGGGCTTGGTCCGGATCGTCGGCGATACGGAAATTGGCCAGAAACGGCGTTCCGGGAACTTGTGGCGATCCTTGGCCGGATGCGCAATCCAGAAGCCGGCCCCCCCCGCGAACGGAGCAACGCCGTGCGCTCCCCGCAGACCAGCCCCCGCCCGCCCACTCGGGGCATCGAGCCCCTCGCTGGCGCACAACTCACCTGCTTTCAATCACTTGGCCGCCTCACATCCCGAACTTGCCCACCCAGTCTGACCTGACGCCCTAAACTTGTACCAGTTGGAATCATCGGATCTTTCAAGAAGGAAGGAGAGATCGATGAAGAAGAAGCGTCACAGTCACTAAAAGATCGCCCGGATTTCGGAAGCCGGGGCGGGCACGAACCAGAGCGTGGAGGAGTTTTGCCGGGCGCAGGGCGTGCATCCGCAGACCTTGTACGGCTGGAAGAAGAAGTTCGGCGGCATGAGCGGGGACGACGTCCAGCGTCTGCGGCAACTCGAACAGGAGAACGCGCACCTGAAGCGGGCCTTGGCCGATGCGATGTTGCACAACCACATCCTGAAGGAGCTGAACGCAAAAAATGGTAGGGCTACCGCAAAAGCGGGAAGCGGTAGCCAAGACCCAAACCCAGAGGCCGCAAATCAGCCAGCGCCGGGCTCGCCAGTTGGTGGGCGCGTCGCGCACCATATGCTATCAACCGAAAGGGGCCGGCCAAGCCATGCGGCAAGCCGTTCGCCCGGTGGCGCTCGTGGGTCTCCCGAGTCTTGGGCCGTGAGCCTCCTTCTCTTGCAATACCGGCAACCAGTTAAGAAAACTTCAATTGGCTGTCCACTTTTCGGGGTCCGTCACATTGAGTCACGGCGACGAAAGCCTCAAAAATGGGGACGAGCGTCCAGCAAATTCGTCTCCTGTCCTTGTCCACTCAGACTGCGGGCCATTCTGACAGGGTCAGGCTCTTATACCCCGCCGCACGGTCAAACCAGGTACAAATCTGCCGTCGAGAACTGAGCGCCCAGAGCCTTACGGATGCCACGTCAATATCTCCAGTAGCGATACACCGCCACCCATCCGCGCCGCCGCGAGAAGTCCAGATCGCGCTTGGCGTTACCCCAAGAATAGGAGGCGCGGCAGTTTCTACCTGGTGCGGCAAGACAAACGCGTTCGCGGCTACCGTCAGCGCGGGGTACTTTCTTGAGGTCAATTCGGTTGGGCTCGCGAGATCGAAGGTGACGTAAGCAAATTCCTTCTCGTCCTGCCACGGTCCGAGCAACACCTGAACGACAACCGCCTGTCCCGGTCCGACGGTTGCCGGAACTTCAAACGCAACGACTGGCCGCAGCGTCACATATGCGCTTCGAACGGCACCGACGCCTTCGCCGGTAGCCGGATTCACTTGGGCGAACGCAAGCAGGGCCGCACCCTTGTACTCAACTGTCCAAACGTAGTGCAGTTCCGGTTCTTTCTCGGGATCCCAACGGCACATTACCTTGGGAACTCCCGCCGGCATATCGTCCAGCCGCACGTCTATCCATTCCGGAACCAGATCTTTGCCGGCCGGCGTTCGAACCAGGCGTAAAGTAGCATCGCCTCCTATCGAAAAGATCGCGCCGCGGTTCGCAGTCGCATAGGCTCTAGGAAGAAGAATCGGATCTTCGATGCCTGACGGCGAGCGCATTACGGGATACAGGAAATGGCCGCCAGTGGCTACGCCCGCCACAAAACTACCACCTTCGGTCCATCCAAGCCAGCACCAGTTGGAAGGGAGACCAACAGCGACAGGGGTGGAAAGCGCGGCTCGACCGATTGGCCCGGCAGGATCGAACGTGGATAGGCCGTTGAAGGATTTCAGGCGTGTGTCACGCTGCCGCAGCAGCACCGCCGGGGATTGTCCCGTCGAATGCCATTCGGCGAGACATACCTCGCCGGAGTGGTGTTGGATGCTCTGCGCGATGGCTAACGGCGCCGAAGCAACAATCTCGAGAAGAATAGGCAAAGATCGAGCGGTTTCGCCAGACGGTTCGTGATAAGACGCCTCCAACTTGTAAGGGCCGGGCGGCAAAGGAGCGGCAAGCAAAGGCGCTAGATCGTCCTCGACGAACGCCGTAACTCCGGGGGGCAAAGTACCGGTGAAACGGACCGGCTCCGGCCGATCCCCGCCGAAAGATTTGCGGTCAGCCGCTCCGCCATAGCTGGCATGCTGAATCAGCGCATCTCCATTCGCGTCGTAGATCGCGTAGTGGAAGAGAGAAGCGCCATGACCTAGCGGCACCACAGCATCCGAGCTACCAGTGTTTTCGATGGAAATGTTTACAGCTATGGGTCCATCGGCAAGTACCGGAGCCGCAAAGGGCGACAACTCAAGAATCAGCGGCATCCTGTCAGACTCCTACCAAGTCCTGGAGGTCGCTTGCGGGAAGGGGAACACCCGCCATTCGCCAACCGCGATTCCTTAGAGCGCATTTATAGCAGAATACGGCCAGATCCCGATCGGAGTCGTAGCTGATTCGCCCTTTAGAATCCCTGACTTGTGTGATGTAGCTCATCAGGCAGGCCCGGTCCCAGCCCTTGTTCTGGTCCTTCTCGAGAGTGCCCGCAAAGAGCGGATTGGGGGCGTTGTCATGCTCGGGGCGCGCGCTATAGACAGGGATCTGCTGCGCGTCGGCGGCATGCTCGTAGTGCCGGTTATGGCCGAGTTCATGAGCCCAGAGTGTTACGCAACCGGTGACATTCCAAAAGACACCAACGGGAAAGCCACAAGACGGCGAGGGAACTCCCGGCGTCGCTCGTATCCCTCGATTGAAGTCGTAGCTTCTCTCACGGGTATCCGTGAAAATGCGCCGTTGCTGCAGCGGATATATGCACCTTCCGCAACGCTGCCCGTTCCTCGAAGTCCCTATCGCATTCGGCTCCGCATAGGTAAATTGATGCTGCCCAGGGCCTTGGCAGCGGTATGTTGCCACATGTATGGTTCTTGGCGATAAGACACCGCCGCAGCCCGTTGGACACGCGGCTCCGCTCATCGGAGTGAGATTACTATTCTGCACGTAAATCGGTGTTTCCGGGCAGACCGAGCAGACATACTGACGAAGAAAACAGGAGGCACTGGTGCGATACTGCACGAGCACATGGCCGCGCATCAGCCCGGTTTGACGTTCGATCGCCTTTACCATCTCCAGCGACATAAGGATCGCGATGGAGACATGTTCGCAGGCCAGTTGCTTATATAGATCGCTGTGTGCCTGATCCAGATCGTCCTCGAAAACGGGTGCGACGCCACAGTCCTCGCGGTGGGCCCACGGCCATACGTAGTTGGGCGATCGCTGAATCCAGTTTAAGTTTGCCTGGAGCGCTCTTTGGTCCAACGGATCGAGCGTACTAACAACCTGTTGTTGATAGTTTGCCACGACCGGGAACAAAGCGGCGACACTATGTACCACCGAGTCGTTGGGCAGGCCGAGTTCGTTCTCGATACACACATGACAGGCGGTGTAATGCGCCCGCCAGTTGCTAGGTCCAGTCTGCGCGGCGTGCCGAAAAGAGGAAGCGGCCGGGACTTGCCAGTCATTCTCCGGCGACCAATGCACATAGCCGCGAATGGTGGTCTTGCGCCACAGACGAAATTCGACACTCTGCGCTTGAGGAAGTCGGTCTGGATATCGCGCCTCCAGAGCCTTCGCGTTCGGAGAGACATACGGCCCGGTCTGGTCGAAACGGACTTGACCGCGCACCTGATAGCCGTCGCCGGCCATACGCGAGGGATGGAGGTAAATTCCCGCGCGGCCCCGCCTTTTCGCAAAAACATCCTCCGCCTTCTGCCCGACCGCATCGTGGACCGCGGTGCATATCGATTCACGCGCGTCGTCCGGTTTCGCCGTCCAGGGTAACAGCGATTCGGCCTCTGTCCCAAATGCTTTCTTGAAGTACGATGCCAAGTCGGCGGGCCGGATTCCGTAGTTCGCTTCGGGCGCGTTGTAGTAAGTCGCGCGGCGCGTTACGTCCTTCCGGTCGTACTCCGCCTTCAACGCATTCAACGCCCAGCGGAGCGCCATCCGGGTTCTCGCCGCCGCAGGCCGCGGGTGTGTTGCGCGAACAGCTTGCGGATGATAAAGCAACGAAAATAGCTTGTCGCATTCCCAATCAAGCTTTGGAAGGGAACCGACACCAACGTTATTGTTCGTTACGCCCCCGGCAACTTCCGTTTTCTCAATCTCGTCGAACGTCCAATCAACCCGAAGCGGACCGATAGCCTTTCGGATGTGAACAGCCAAGTCCTCATTGGGGATGTCGACTTCCGCCTTCAGGCCCTGCGTCCGGCTGAGCAGGCGGAAGTCGACTTGGAGAGGAATCCACGGGCGAGCGACATCGCGTTGATCATAGTCCGCGCGGTCGTCACGGTGTTCGAAACTTCCTCGGCCGGCCGCCGTATCGCCGCCGAGCGCCACCGGATCCCCGTGGATCCTGTTGAGAATCGAACGACTAACTACCGTGGTTCCGTCATAGAACCCGTCTTCCCAATAGTCACCGTCTGTATACCAGTTACGGTCGTCCACCCAGATGATCATTCGCTTGGAGTGGTCGCGCAAACGCGCCAGAAAATCATCGGCGGTTGTATCGGTCCAGTTTGCCGGACGCCAGTTCAGTCCAATCCCCTGGTTCGGCTCGGCGGGCTTCCCAAACCACGGACGTGTGCGACGGCCCTGCAGATTCCGGAGCGCGTCCCTTGTACCTGTACTATCGGGACCCTGGGCCATCCGCACGTATGGACCGCCACCCGATCCGCCGCAAGCCGGCACGGAACGCTGGAAATCATGCCGCGCGATCTTGAAGTGCTTGTTTTCCAGCGCGTCGTTCACCGGACCGGGATGGAATCCCGACTTGGCCAGCATGTACTTGGTCCAAAGCGAATCGGTGTCCGGAGGGTCAACGTCCTTATGGTAGACATCCGGAATGGAGAAATCGATGGAAGTGAAGTCCTTCGCCGCCTCGTAATCCGGCACCTTTTCGGGCAGAGTACTCTCGTGAACGTACAGCCGCACTTCGGTGTGCATGGCCGCAAGCGCGATGCCGTCTTCAATATCTATGTCTGTATGAGCCTGAATCTGCGGGCGGTACGGCATGGAGTCCGAGACCACCAGCACTCCCTTAGCGTCCTTGCCGTCCCAGGCGAACGAACCCTTGGCCAGATCGTCTCTGTCGAGGCCCCTGGCAAAAATTACCTTTCCATCTTCGGCAAAGATCTGCAGCAAGCCATGCGTCAACTCGGCTTCGTGGATCTTCCACTTCACCTCGCACGTATCCACCACAGGTTTCTTATCGGCGCCAAAATGTACCCAGAACGAATCCAGGTCGATTCGCGCTTTGGAGTGGGCGCCTTTCTTCGTATGGCGGAACATCGCCGTATAGGGCGAGAACGCGACATTCAGCGAATGTCCGTCCGGACTCAACGCGCCGTCCTCGCACTTCGACAACCCCTTCCATCCGCGAACCTGATTGCCCGCAGCCTCCGCCGAATAGACCGGAACTCCGGGCAGGTCCGTGAACGTAGGCAGCCCATCATTCCACTCCGCAAGCTTGCCGTACCCGCTGCCGTACACCTCAAACTGGACGGCATCGGCATATGCGGTTTCGCCCTCTGTGCGATAGTCTGCCTCGCAATTCTCGTGACCCGGTATAAACCACTTGTCGAGGCTGTTGATGCCGATGGAAGTCGCCGGCGTCTGCCGCTTCGCCTCAATCTTGTGATGGGTATCGATCGCAAGAGCCGTAGCTTTCCAAAGTTTTGGAATATAAATAAGCTCCGCCGTGGAAGGGCCAAACGTCGGATCGAGAACCAGGGAGTCAGGAGAGGCCGCCAAGCGAACAGCCTCGGGATCCGAACATCCAATCCTTTCGCACAATGCGCGCGTCACGGCAGCCGGTTCCACAGTCGCCCAGTTGTAGATCGCGATCTCTTTCCAATCGAGATCCTCCGGAACATCGTCCTTGCCCCGGAACCTGGTAGCGAGGTCCGCCAACGTGTCGCCCTTCGCAGCCTTATGCTTGATGGCTTTATCGCGAACATCGTAGAGGTGCCCCATACTTTGCTAGCTCATCCCCACAAAAACGCGGCTGACATCAATGTCGACGGATTCAATATTCACTTTGCCCTCCGGCAAATCCGGGACGTGCCGGACGTCTCGTCCCACGCCCGTTTCAACCTTTGCGTCGGCCTGCTCGGGGTGTATCTTAAACCACTGGTGTCCAAATTAGCCGGAGACCGGTTGGGTCTGAATTGATAGCAAAGGACTTGTGGCGGTGATTTCTGTGGTCTGGAGTTGAGGTTGCCCTTGTGCCGCCGAGGTGCCGGT
>JAIXQP010000019.1 GCA_027485675.1 Terriglobales bacterium
CCCCGCCGCCGCATCGCACCGCAAAAATTCCCTCATACGACGGAAAGACCTCCCATCGCTTCGCCATCCAGCGGCAACGCCCGCCCCGGCTTCAGTCGCCAGCAACCCGGCGCCGCACCCATCCACCAAACCATTACCCAAGGCTGCCGCCCCCGCCGCCGCATCGCACCGCAAAAATTCCCTCATACGACGGAAACACCTCCCATCGCTTCGCCACCCAACAGCAACGCCCGCCCCGGCTTCAGCCGCCAGCCACCCGGCGTCGCACCCATCCACCGAACCATTTCCCACGGCTGCCGCCACCCCGCCGCATCGCACCGCAAAAATTCCCTCATACGACGGAAAGACCTCCCATCGCTTCGCCATCCAGCGGCAACTCCCGCCCCGGCTTGAGTCGCCGACAACCCTGCGCCGCGCCCATCCACCAAACCATTACCCACGGCTGCCGCCACCCCGCCGCATCGCACCGCAAAAATTCCCTCATGCGACGGAAAGACCTCCCATCGCTTCGCCACCCAACAGCAACGCCCGCTCCGGCTTCAGTCGCCGGCAACCCTGCGCCGCGCCCATCCACCAAACCATTACCCAAGGCTGCCGCCCCCCCCCCGCCGCATCGCACTGGAACAGTCCCCTCATGCGATCGGAAGAACCTCAATCTCTTCCCCCGGCAAGTACATATCCCGCCCCGGATCCGTCACGAGGAACACATTCGCCCGCGCCAGCGCCGGCACATCACCCGACCCCGAGTACCGCACCGGAAACACCCCCGTTCCCCGCATCTCGCCCGGCAAAAATCGCGTCAACCCCGGCTTCAGCCGCAACTCCCCTTGCAGCGTCGCCAGCCACTTTGCCCCCTCCCCGTCCGCTTCGCCCCCCAGTCGCGTCACCGCCAGCCGCGCCACCGCCGCAAACGTCACCATCGTCGACGCCGGATTCCCCGGCAACCCAAAAAAGAACTTCCCCCGCGCCCGCCCGAACACCAGCGGCTGCCCCGGCTGCATCCGCACCCGCGTAAAGAAAAACTCGGCCCCGTACTCCGCCAGCACCGTCTCCACCAAATCGTACTTCCCCGCCGATACCCCACCCGAGAGCAGCAACAGGTCGTGCTCCAACCCCTCCGCAATCAGCCGCCGCGTATCCGGCAAGTTATCCTTCGCCACCGGCAGCACCGTCGGCTCCCCACCCGCCTCCAGCACCTGCGCCGCCACCGAATACGAGTTCGAATTCCGCACCTGCTCCACGGCCGGGTTCGCCGCAATGTCCACCACCTCGTCCCCCGTCGCCAGAATCGCCACCCGCGGCCGCCGGTACACCACCACCTCCGCCCGTCCCACCGTCGCCAGCATCGCCACGTGGTTGAACCGCAGCCGCACCCCCTCCTCGAGCACCACCCCTCCCGCCCTGGCATCGCACCCCGCCGCCGTCCAATGGTCGCCCGGCATCTGCCGCCGCTCCGTCGTCATCACCCCGTCGACCAGCGTCCCGTGCTCCACCATCACCACCGCATCCGCCCCCACCGGCATCGGCGCGCCCGTCATGATCTCCACGCACTCGCCTGGCCCCACCTCCCCCGCGAAACTCGTCCCCGCCCGCACCTCGCCCACCACCCGGAACGCCCCCGGCAGCTCCGCCGCCCGCACCGCGTACCCGTCCCGAATGCTCCGCGCCACCGGCGGATAGTCCCGGTCCGCCGTCACCGCCTCGGCCAGCACCCGCCCCGCCGCCGCAAGCAGCGGCACCCGCTCCGTCTCCCCCAACGCCGCAACGCGAGACCGAACCGCCGCCACCGCGTCTGAATAAATCAATGCTTCCACTCTTTGAGTCTAATGGAGGAGTGAACCATCTCCCGCTGCACCACCAACTGGCCGGCGTCCGCGAGAAGCAGTGGAGCCCCCGCGAACTTTGGGAAGCGCACCGCCGCGAAGAAGACTCCTATCGCGCCTTCGTCACCCGCTTCGACGACTTCGTCGAACCCGCCCCCGGCCCCCTCCACGGCGCCATGTTGACCATCAAGGACTCCCTCCACATCGCCGGCCTCCCCACCACCTGCGGCTCCCGCTACCCCCTCGCCCCCCGCCCGGCGCACGACGCCGCCTCCGTCGCCAAACTCAAGGCCGCCGGCGCCACCCTCCTCGGCAAAACCAACTGCCCCGAGTTCCTCGCCAACTACGAAACCGATAACGCCATCACCGGCTGGACCGCCAACCCCTGGGACCGCTCCCGCTCCGCCGGTGGCTCCTCCGGTGGCGAAGCCGCCGCCATCGCCGCCGGCCTCAGCGCCGGAGGCGTCGGCAGCGACGGCGGCGGCTCCATCCGCCTCCCCGCCCACTTCTGCGGCATCGCCGGCCTCAAACCCACCCCCGGGCGCGTCTCCGCCGTCGGACACGTCCCGGAAATCGCCCATCCCGGCGGCCTCCTCGGCGTCGTCGGCCCCATGGCCCGCACCGTCACCGACGTCCGCCTGCTCTTCAACGTCCTCGCCGGCTACGACCCCGCCGACCCCTTCTCCGTCCCCTTCGAGCCCCGGCCCGTCGATCTGCGCGGCCTCCGCATCGGCGTCGTCGAAAGCTTCCCGATGTCCCCCGAAACGGCCACCGCCCTGCGCCAGGCCGCGGACCTCCTGGGTGGCACAGAAATATTTAGTTTCAGTGGCTTCGTTTCGGCACACGCGTGTTGGCACTTCTTTTTCAACGTCTTAACGGACTCCTTCAAACGCGAAATCATCGCTCGCGACCCCAATCTCGCCCACTGGACCGGCCTCGAACTCCTGCAGAATCCTCCCGCCCAACCCTCCGGCGCTGACGTCGTCAAGCAGTTCGCCCTCCGCGATAAACTCCGCGCCGCCCTGCTCCGCCAAATGCAGGACGTCCCCGTCCTCCTCGCCCCCGCCTGCGCCGTTCCCGCCTTCCGCCATCGGGAGCGAAACTGGGATGGCATCGGCCTCCTCGACGCCATGTCCTGCCTCACACCGTTTAACCTATTGGGAATGCCCGCTCTCACCGTTCCCTTCGCCCTCTCGAGCGAAGGCCTCCCCCTCGGCGTCCAACTCATCGGCCGGCCCTACACCGAAGAACTCCTCCTCGCCGTCGGCGAACAACTCGAAGAACTCCGTGGATTAGACCTATGCGAACTCTCTTAACTCTCCTCCTGGCCGCCGGCCTCCATGCCGCGCCGGCCTCGAAAATCTTCCCCTACGGCTACGACCAGCACGACCTCCCCAACGGTCTCCGCCTCATCACCATCCCGACGGACTTCCCCAACATCGTCTCCTTCTACGCCGTCGTTAGCGTCGGCTCCCGCCATGAAGTCGAGCCCGGCAAGTCCGGCTTCGCCCACTTCTTTGAACACTGCATGTTCCGCGGCACCAAGCGCTTCCCCCCGCAGAAATGGGAAGCCGTCATGAAGGCCGCCGGCGCCGCCACCAACGCCTATACCAGCGACGACCTCACCGTCTATCACGCCACCTTCGACAAGTCCGGCCTCGAATCCATCCTCGACCTCGAAGCCGACCGCTTCCAGAATCTCGAGTACTCGGAAAGCGCCTTCCGCACCGAAGCCCTCGCCGTCAACGGCGAGTACAACAAGAACAGCTCGGAACCCGCCAACCAGCTCTACGAGAAGATGCGCGAAACGGCCTTCGACCGCCACACCTACAAACACACCACCATGGGCTTCCTCGCCGACATCAAGGACATGCCCAACCAGTACGAGTACTCGAAGCAGTTCTTCAACCGCTTCTACCGGCCCGAAAACGTCACCCTCATCATCGTCGGCGCCGTCGACCAGAAGCAGGTCCGCACCATGGTCGAAAAGTATTGGGGCCCGTGGAAGAAGGGCGCCGTCAAACCGCAGATCCCCACCGAAGCGCCGCAGACCGCCGAACGCAAAGCCCACGTCCCCTGGCCCACGCCCACCCTGCCCTGGATGATGATCGGCTACAAGGTCCCTGCCTTCACCGAGAACATGCGCGACGCCGCCGCGCTCGACCTCATCTCCTCGCTCGCCTTCGGCCGCAACTCGCCGCTCTATAAGAAGCTCCTGATCGACGACCAGACCAACGACGTCCTCCAAGGCGGCTACGAAAACCACGCCGACCCCTACCTCTTCATGGTCTACTCCCGCGTAAAGAAGGAGTCCGACATGCCCGCCGTCCAGGACGCCATCATCTCCACCTTGAACGGGTTCAAAGATACCCTCGTCGACGCGAAGCGCCTCGAAGCCGTCAAGAGCAACCTCCGCTACACCTTCGCGCTCGGCCTCGATAACAGCGAAGCCATCGCCGCCAACCTCGCCGGCACCATCGCCCTCACCCGCACGCCCGAAACGCTCAACCAGGTCTACGACCTCTACGCCTCGCTCACCCCGGAAGACCTCCGCGAGGTCGCCCGCAAGTATTTCGTCGCCTCCGGCCGCACCGTCGTCACCCTGTCTCATCAAAAGGAGTCCAAGTGAGAGCCCTCGTCCTGCTGTTGTCCGCCCTCTCCCTGCACGGCATGGAACTGATCGCCCTGCCGGGCCAGTCCCCCATCATCAACTTCCGCTTCGTCTTCCGTTGCGGCTCGCTCAACGATCCGAAAGGCAAGGAGGGCGCCGCCGCCCTCACCGCCGCAATGCTCGCCCGCGGCGGCTCGCAGTCGATGCCCTACAGCGACATCATCGAGAAGTTCTACCCCATGGCCGCCGGCGTCGGCGACCAGACCGACCAGGAGATGCTCACCATCACCGGAGTCACCCACGTCGACAACCTCGAAGCCTACTACTCCACCCTCCGCGACATGCTCCTCAAGCCCGGCTGGCGGCCCGAAGACCTGAAGCGCCTCCGCGACGATCAACTCACCTCGCTCCGCGTCGCCCTGCGCCAGCAGAACGACGAAGAACTCGGCAAGGAGGTGCTCTACAACGTCCTCCTCGGCACCGCCCATCCGAACGGCACCGTCTCGTCGCTCGAGAAGCTCTCCCTCGCCGACCTCCAGGCCTTCTACAAACAGAACCTCACGCAAGCCAATCTCACCATCGCCCTCGCCGGCAACTACCCCGCCGGCTTCGCCGACCGCGTGAAGAAAGACTTCAGCCAACTGCCCGCCGGCAAGTCCTCCGCGGTCAAGCGCCCGGCCCTGAAGCCCATCCCGCAAACGCGCGTCACCATCGTTAAGAAGCAGACCCGCGCCGTCGCCTTCTCCCTCGGCTTCCCCATCCCGGTCAACCGCAGCCACCCGGACTTCCCCGCGCTCCTCATCGCCAACACCTGGTTCGGCCCCCACCGCTCGAGCGGCGGCAACCTCTACCAGCGCATGCGCGAAATCCGTGGCCTCAACTACGGCGACTACAGCTACCTCGAATACTTCCCCCGCGGCATGTTCCAGTTCGAGCCGGACCCAAACCTCGCCCGCCGCCAGCAGATCTTCCAAATGTGGATCCGCCCCGTTGAGCCGCAGACCGCCCACTTCACCCTCCGCCTCGCCCTCCACGAACTCGAACGCCTCGTCGAAAAGGGGCTCACCGAGAGCGACTTCGACGAAACCCGTAGCTTCCTCGGCCGCAGCGTCAACCTGCTGCTGAAGACCAAAGCCAACGAACTCGGCTACCGCATCGATAGCCAGTTCTACGGCATCGGCGAGTACCCGGAGTACATCCGCAACGCCATCGCCAAGCTCACCGTCGAAGACGTCAACAAGGCCGTGAAGAAGCATCTGCGCAAGGATCGCCTGGAGATTGTCGCCGTCGCCGCCGACGCCGAAGCCCTGCAAAAGGCCCTCTTGAGCGACGCCCCCTCGCCGATGACCTACAACAGCCCCAAGCTCGCCGACATCAGGGAAGAGGACAAGCTCGTCTCCACCCGTAAGCTCGGCCTCCAGCCGGCGCAGGTCCGCATCGTGCCCGTCGACCGGTTCTTCCAGTGACCCGCCGGGCCTGGCTCCTCCTGCCCCTAGCCTCCTGCGCCCGCCGTGAACAGTTCGTGGCGGCGCCGGAGCGGGTCAGCATCGCCGAACCCGGCCAAGGCATGGTGACCGTCGAAAAGGTCATCAAAACCAAAGCCGAATGGCGCCAGGCCCTCTCGCCCACCCGCTACTGGATCATGCGCGAAGCCGGCACCGAGCAACCCTTCTCGGGCGAGTACAACCAGTACGACGGGCCCGGCGTCTTCCGCTGCGCCGCCTGCGGCACGGCCCTTTTCTCCGGCGATCACAAGTTCGCCTCCAGCTCCGGCTGGCCCAGCTTCTGGCAGCCCCTCGCCCCGCAGAACCTCCTCAAGCGGCAGGACGGCGACCGCATCGAGGTGCTCTGCATCCGCTGCGAAGGCCACCTCGGCCACGTCTTCGACGATGGCCCGCCGCCCACCGGCCTCCGCTACTGCATCAACTCCATCGCCCTCAACCTCACCAAGTAACCGGGCTCTGCTTCTCCACCTTCGCCGCGTCGATCTCGATCCCGAACCCCGGCGTCTCCGGCAGCGTGATCTTCCCGTTCACCGGCGCCGGGTTCCACTTCTCGAAGTGGTAGTAGCTGCTCATCTTCGGAATCAGGTACTCCACCAGCGGACACGTCATCGGGCTCTGCGCCGCCACCACGTGTAGTGCCGTATGCACGTTGTGCCCATGCGGAATCACCTGCGCATCATAAGCGCTCGCAATGTGGAAGATCTTTACGAGTTCGCTCACCCCGCCGCACCACTCGGGATCCGCCTGCACCACCGTGATTGCCCCGGCCTCCAGGTATCGCTTCGCCTCCCACCGGCCGTAAAAGTGTTCACCTGTCGCCACCGGCACCGAAGTCGCCCGCCGCAGCGCCGCGAAGCTCTCCATCTTGTCCGGCGAAAACGCCTCTTCGATCCAGCGCGGCCGGTACTGCTCTACCTGCTTGGCCCACTGCAAGGCGTAGTTCAGGTCCCAGCCCATGAAGGCATCGAACATGATGTCCACGTCGTAGCCCATCGCCTCACGCAGGTTCCGCACAATGGCCACGTTCTTCTCCATGCCCACGGCCCCGTCGCCCGGCCCGTACGGCATGAACCACTTCTGATGCAGAAACCCGCGCTGCTTCAACTCCACGCACTTCTTCTTCAGCAACTCCGGCTCCACGCTGAAGCCGAGGCAACTGCCATACGCCTGCACCGCCGGCCGCGTCGGCCCCCCAAGCAACTGATACACCGGCGCCTTGAAGTACCGGCCCCGCAAATCCCACAGCGCGTTATCCACGGCCGAAATCGCCATCATGTAATGGCTCGAACGCGCGTGCCGGTTTGAACGGTACATCTGGTCCCACAGCGTCTCCCCGGCCAGCGCCTCTTTGCCCAGCAGAAACGGGCGCAACTGCCGATGGACGACCACGGCCGCCTCTTCGTCAATCGGCCCGTAGATCGCCTCGAGCCCCGCGTCCGTCTTCAGCTTCAAGTAGAGCGCCGTCACGCGCCCCTCGCCCGCCGCCCGGCCCTGCTCTTTGTACTCGGCAGGCCGCAGCGCATCGTAAATATGCAGCGGGTTCGTCTGATACTGCCGGTTCGCCGTCCCGGCTTCGTACTTGTATTTGCCCTCGAGCCGAACGAACTCGAGCGCGGCGATCTTGCCGCCCGCGGCCGCATTCGCTACCGGATAAGCGGCCAATCCCGCCAGAAACGTCCGTCGGTTCATTTGTCCTCCCAAGCCATACAAACCCAAATATCCCGATCGACCCGTTCCCGCAGCGTCCACTCCTGCGCGCCCAATGCCTTGATCACCCGATCGGCGTGCCGCGGCGGAATACCGCCCACAATCAACCGGCCGCCGGGCTTCAACACCCGCTTCATCTCCTCGGCGTTATGGGCGACCGTCTCGGCGTTGATATTGGCGAAGATCACATCGGCCCACTGCGGCTGAATCGAACGCAGCGTCCCGGTGAAGAGGCCAATCTCCGCCGGCATATCCTCCCGCGCGGCCACCACCGCGTCATGGTCGATATCGCAGCCGTGCACCTGCGCCGCGCCCAGCCGCAGCGCCGCCAGCGCCAGAATCCCCGACCCCGTGCCGAAGTCAAACACCCGGTCCCCCGGCCGCACCGTCCGCTCCAACACTTCGAGCGCCAACTGCGTCGTCGTATCCGCGCCCGTCCCGAAGGCGATGCCGGGGTTGATCACAATCCGTTCGCGCCCCGGCGGCGTCGGCTCCGTGCACCATGGCGGGGCGACGAACAGCCGCTCGCCCACCGGACGCCCCGGCCACGCGGCCTCGGACTCGGCCTGCCAGTCCACCTCCGGCTCCTCCTGCCAAACCGGCTCAAACGCGGCGAACTCCGCGGCGTCAAACACCTCGGCGAAGAACGCCCGCAGGCTCACGCGGTTCGCCGTTAGGTCCTCCTCCGTCACCCCGGCCGTATCCAACTCCCAAAGCCGGCCGAGGAGTTCGTCCTTCTCGTCCTGCGTACATTCGATGGTCAGTGAGTGCATTACCCTTGAACTCGTTTCGTCTTCCCGGCCCAGAACGCTTCCTTCAGCTCCAGCTTCCGGATCTTGCCCGTACCGGTCTTCGGCAGCGCCTCCGTGCGGAACTCAATGATGCGCGGATGCTTGAAGCGGCCCAGCCGTTCGCCGAGAAACGCGAGCAACTCCTCGGTGGCCAACTCCGCCCCCGGCTTGCGCACAATCACCGCCGCCGGCACCTCGCCCCACTTCTCATCCGGAGCCGCCACCACCGCACACTCCAGCACCGCCGGATGCGCCGCAATCGCCCGTTCCACTTCAATCGACGAAATGTTCTCGCCGCCGCTGATGATGATCTCCTTCTTCCGGTCCACGATCAGCACATAGCCCTCGTCGTCCCACACCGCCATATCGCCCGTATGAAACCACGCGCCGTCCATCACGGCCGCCGTCGCCGCCGGCTCATTGAAGTAGCCCGCCATCACATGGTCGCTCCGCGTGATGATCTCGCCAATCGAAGTCGCATCGCGCGGCACGTCCATCCCCTGCGGATCCACGACGCGAATCTCCACGCCCGGCAACGGCCATCCGGTCATCGCCTGCCGCCGCTGCCGGTCCGCGTCGTCGGCAAACGTCACGCCCGGCTTCGGACCCGCTTTGCTCAGCACCGGCGCGGTCTCCGTCAAGCCATAGCCCGCCGCCGCCTCGCAGCCGAAAGCCGCCTCCAGGCGCGCGATCAACTCGGGCGAAGACGCCGCCCCGCCGAGCATGATATGCCGCAGACTCGACATATCGAACTGCCCCAACTGCGGACAGTTCAGCAGCGCGTTCGCCATCGTCGGCACGAGACACATGTCCGTCGCCTGGTGCTCCTGAATCAGCGCCAGCACCCCCGCCGGGTCAAACCGCCGCACCATCACCTGCTTGGTCCCCATCATCGCGCACGCCTGCGGCATGCCCCAGCCGTTAGCGTGGAACAGCGGAATCGTATGCAGGTCCACCTTCGTTTTCGGGTCGTCGAAGGTCGTCGCCAGCGACAGCGCATGCAGATACAGCGTCCGGTGCGTCAGGCTCACCCCCTTCGGCGTCCCCGTGCTGCCGCTCGTATAGAACAGTTCCGCAATCTGGTTCTCGTCGATCTTCGTCCAGTCGCACGGCGCCGGCGGCGCGTTCATCTCAAACTTGTCGAGCGCAATCCAGTGCTCCACCGCGGGACAGGACAACCCACCCACCAATGCCGCAAAGTCGGGCTCATAGAACACAATCCGCGCGCCCGAGTGGTTCAGAATCCCGGTGATCTCGCCCGGCGTCAGCCGCACGTTCAACGGCATCACGATCCCGCCCGCCATCACCACGCCGTAGTAGCCTTCGAGCAGCAGATGCGTGTTGAAGCTCAGGTAGGCCACTCGGTCGCCCGGCTCCAAACCCAGCGCGAGCAATGTCCCCGCCAGCCGTTCGCAGCGCTCGGCGAAGTGCCCATAGGTGAACTGTTTCTCGCCGCAGACGATGCCGATCCGGCGGGCAAACAGATCAGCGGCACGGTAAAGAAAGCGGATAGGGGTAAGTGGCAGGTTCATTTGGCGAATCGCTTGAAAAAGCTATCAGATTTCCAAGCGGGCCGCTGCGCCTGGTTCGCCGTGCGGGCCACCAGCGCCGCCAGATACTCCGTAAACCGGCCCGCCGCCGCGATGTCCACCGGCTGCGCGAGGTCGTCCGAAACCGCGTGGTACCGCGACTTCAACCACTCGGCCTGCAGCGCCTCCTCGGGCGATCCCTTCTCGTAGCCGAACTTGAAGGCGAGCGACGGAATGCCCGCGCGAATGAAGCTGTACTGGTCGCTGCGGATGAAGCGCCGCTGCTCCGGAATCGGATCCGGCAGCACCGGCAGGTTGAACTCCTTGGCCACCTCCCGCGCCGTATCGCCGAGCGTCGATTCGTCAATGCCCAGCATCGTCAGAAACTTCAGCGCGTGCAGCGGCATGAACATATCCATGTTGCAGTTGGCGATCAACTGCTTGGCCGGCACGGTGGGGTTCCGCGCGAAGAACCGCGAACCCTGCAAGCCCTTCTCTTCGCCCGTCACTGCCACAAACAGCACGCTGCGTTCAAGCGGCCGGCCCGCCTTCAACTGCCGGGCCACCTCCAACATCGCCGCTACGCCGGAAGCGTTATCGAGAGCGCCGTTAAAAATCCCATCGCCCGCGAACGTCGTCATCTTGCCGAGATGATCGAGATGCGCGCTGACGACGATGTACTCGTTCTTCCGCTTCGGATGCGTCCCTTCGAGCTTCGCCGCCACGTTCGGGCTCTCCACTTCGCCCCGCTTCACCGCAATCGTCGCCGTCAACTTCCCCACCAGTGGAAACTTCGGCAGCGGCTTCTCCGCCGCCGCCAGGTCCAGCAACTCCTTCACCGTGTGCCCCGACCCGGCAAACAGCACGTCCGCCTGCTCCGGGTTGAACGTGATCGAAACCTGCTGCCCGGCCTCTTCCGAGATCGCAGTCATCGAAGCCTGCAACCGCGACGCCGAAGCCCGCACCCACGGCACCGTCTGCACCCGCGGAATCGTAATCAGCCCAATCGCGCCCATCTTCCGCAGCGGCTCCCAGCGCACATCGCCCGACTGCACATGTGCCGACAGCGGCCCCGGCCAACCCTTCGGCGCGCCCGAAAACATCACGGCGATCTTGCCCTTCAGATTCAGGCCCTTCAAGTCGTCGTGCTGCATCTCCGGCACGCGCAGCCCGTAGCCCACGAAAACCATCGGCGCCTGCACGGCCGGGGCCGGGTCCGTCCGCAGCCCGAAATAGGCCTGCTTGCCGAGTTCCACCGGCACTGTCTTCCCTTCGCGCACAATGCCCAGCTTCGAGTTCGGCTCGTCAATCTGCCGGGTCGAAAACTTCACCGGCTGCATATAGCCCTGCGTCCCGGCCGCGGCCAGCCCGAGGCGCTCGAACTCCGCGGCCACGTACGCCGCTGCCTGCCGATGTCCCTCGCTCCCCGTGTTCCGGCCCTCCAGCTTATCGTCGGCCAGAAACTGCACGTGTTTCCACCACAGTTGGCCATTGTTTTCAGCGGATAAAGAAGTAACAAGCAGGGCAAAGCAAAAGACGCGGCGCATGAGTATCCTTAAGGTTTCGGCCAAGTTGCTGACGGAATCTCCATTATAGTGAGGGCATCCCAATGAAGCGCATCATCCTGGCACTGGCCGTCGTTGGTCTCCTCGGCGTCGCCGAAGCACAGCGGCGGACCCCCACCGAACGCCCGCAGCGCTTCGCCTCACGCGGTACGAAGATCGCCATCGGCGCCGGCACGGACGCTTCGGCCGACGCCGGCATGCGCATCGCCCAGAACGGCGGCAACGCCGTCGATGCCGGGGTCGCCGCCATGTTCGCCGCCAGCATCGTCGAGTACTCCCACTTCGGCTTCGGCGGCGAAGCGCCCATCCTCATCCGCACGAAGGAGGGCAAGGTCGTCTCCATCGCCGGCATCGGCACCATGCCCAAACTCGCCAATGCCGACCTGTTCCGCAACCGCCGCATGCTGCCCGGCGAGATTCAGAACCTGGAACCGAACGGCCTCAAAGGCATGGTGCCCGTCGCCGGCCTCATGCCCGCGCTCGTCCCCGGCATGGTGGAGGCCGGCTTGGTCGCCCTGCGCGAGTACGGCACCAAGTCCTTCGCCGAAGTCATCCAACCGGCCATCGAACTCGCCGACGGCGCCCCGCTCGATGAGATGCGCGCCAGCTCCTTGGCCCGCTCTCGCCGCTTCTTTGAACTCTGGCCTACCTCGAAAGCCGCCTATCTCCCCCCCGGCTTCACGCCCATGCCCAGCGCGGTCTTCCACCAGCCCGACCTCGCCCGCACCCTCCGCGCCATGGCCTCCGCCGAACTCCGCGCCGTCAAGGGTGGCGCCGCCCGCCAGGGCGGCATCGACGCCGTTCGCGACTACTTCTACCGTGGGGACATCGCCCGCAAGATCGACGCCTTCAGCAAGGCCAACGACGGCCTGCTCCGTTACGAAGATATGGCCGCCTTCCGCCTGCAGCCCGAAGAGCCGGTCTCCACCACCTACCGCGGCTACACCGTCTACAAGCCCGGCTTCTGGAGCCAGGGCCCCATCTTCCTCGAAGCCCTCAACATGCTCGAAGGCTTCTCGCTCGGCGAGATGCAGCACAACTCCTCCCGCTACATCCACACCCTCACCGAAGCCCTGAAGCTTGGCTACGCCGATCGCGACACTTACTACGGCGACCCCCAGTTCACCAAGGTCCCCTCCGCCACGCTGCTCTCGAAGGAGTACGCCACCGAACGCCGCGCCCTCATCGGCGACCAGGCCTCTCTCGACTTCCGGCCCGGCCTGATCGACGGCAAGAAGGGCCTCCACCCGTCGCAGACCGAGATGGTCCACCACAAGATCGACGATGAACTCATGGCGCGCGACACCACCTGCGTCACCGCCGCCGATGCCGACGGCCTCATCTTTGCCGTCACCCCGTCCGGCTCATGGCTACCCTCGGTCGTGGCCGGCGATACCGGAATCCCGCTCACGCAACGGGCGCAGAGCTTCCTCTTGATCGAAGGCCACCCCAACGAACTCGCCGGCGGCAAGCGCCCGCGCGTCACCTTGAGCCCCACCATCGTCACGCGCGATGGCAAGCCCTTCCTCGCCCTCTCCACGCCCGGCGGCGACAATCAGGATCAAGCCCTGTTGCAGATGTTTCTCAACGTCGTCGACTTCGGCATGAACGCGCAGGCCGCCGTCGAAGCGCCCCGGCTACAGACAAGGCACCTGGTTTCGAGCTTCGACAATCACGCCATGAGCCCCGGCGACCTGATGCTCGACGAACGCATCTCCCCGAGCGTGGTGCAGCAGTTGGCGCAGCGCGGCCACGAGGTCAGTACCCGTTCGAAATGGGCCAGCGGCTCGGCGCCCGTCATGATCCGCTACGTTCCGGGCGGCACGATTGAAGCGGGGGCGGACCCCTACGGCTACCGGACGGCACGAGCCTGGTGAGCAATCTCTCCCTCTTCGCCGCCGAACCCACGAAGCTAGCTCAAAAACTGGCCCGGCTCGCCGAACGCGGCATCCTCATCGGCACAAGTTCCTGGAAGTACGAAGGCTGGCTCGGCCAGATCTACACCCCGGAGCGCTACTTCACCCGCGGCAAATTCTCCGCCAAGAAGTTCGAAGATACCTGCCTCGAAGAGTACGCCGAAACCTTCCCCATCGTCTGCGGCGACTTCAGCTTCTACCAGTTCCCCTCCGAAGAGTTCTGGCGGAAACTGTTCTCGAGCTCCCCTACTTCCCTCCGCTTCGCCTTCAAAGTACCGGAGGAGATCACCGTCAAAGTCTTCCCCGCGCATGCCCGCTACGGCCGCCGTGCCGGCCTTGAAAACCCCAACTTCCTCGATTTCGATCTCTTCCGCCAACTGTTCCTCGAAATGCTCCGCCCCTACGGCAACCGCGCCATCGTGCTGATCTTCGAGTTCGGCCAGATGTCGCGCAAGACCATGCCGGACGTGGACGCCTTCCTGGAAAAACTCGTGCCCTTTCTCGACAAGCTGCCGGAAGGCCCCCGCTACGCCATCGAACTGCGTAACGCCGAGTTCCTCACCCGCGACTACTTCGACGCGCTCCACGAACGCGGCGTCTCCCACATCTTCAACGCCTGGACGCGCATGCCGGACCTACCCACGCAGACCGCTCTGCCCCAGGCCTATACCGCCGACTTCACCGTCGTCCGCGCGCTCCTGCGCCAAGGCCGCGCCTATGAAGACGCCGTCAAAACCTTCTCGCCCTACGACCGGATTCAGGATCCCAACTTCGAATCGCGCGACGCCTTGCGGGCGCTCATCCAGCGGTCGCTCGGCATGGAGCAGCCGGCGTACATCTTCGTGAATAATCGTTTCGAGGGCAACGCGCCCTCAACCATCGAAGCCGTAGTGGAGGGGATTGACGTATGATTTCGCGACGGGAACTGTTGGCCGCTCCGGCCCTCTTGCAACGAGTGCCCAGCCGGAGAAACATTCTCTTTCTGATGGCGGACCAGCACCGCGCCGACTGCCTCGGCGGCACGGCGCACACCCCGAACCTGGACCGCCTCGCCCGCGACGGCGCCCGCTTCGTCAACGCCTACTCCTCGACGCCCACCTGCACCCCCGCACGCGCCTGCCTCTTGACGGGCCTCTCGCCCTGGAACCACGGCATGTTGGCCTACGGCCGCGTGGCCGCGAAGTACCCCTACGAAATGCCGCGCGCGCTCAACGATCTCGGCTACTTCACCGCCGCCATCGGCAAGCTCCACTACGCGCCGCAGCGGAACTCGCATGGCTTTCAGATGGTGCTGCTCGATGAAAGCGGCCGCGTCGAAAGTCCCGACTTCCGCAGCGACTACCGCAGTTGGTTCGCCTCCCAGGCCCCGCTGTTGAGTCCCGACGCCACCGGCGTCGGCTTCAACGACTACAACGCCAAACCCTACGTCCTCCCCGAACGCCTCCACCCCACCCGGTGGACCGCCGACTGCGCCGTCAATTTCCTCGAAGGCTACCAACGCCCGGAACCGTTCTTCCTCAAGGTCTCCTTCGCCCGCCCGCACAGCCCCTACGATCCGCCCCAGCGCTGGATGGATTTCTACAAGGATCGCCCCCTCCCCGCCGCCGATGTCGCCCCCTGGGCGGACCGCTACCGCCCACGCAACACCGAGAAGAACGACATCTGGCACGGCGACATGGGTGCGGCCACCGTCCGCGAATCGCGCCAGGGTTATTGGGCCTCGGTCTCCTTCATCGATGAACAGATCGGCCGCATTCTCGAAACCCTCGAAAAGCGCGGCCTCGCCGACAGCACGATGGTCGTCTATCTCTCCGACCACGGCGACATGCTCGGCGACCACCACCTGTGGCGGAAGTCCTACGCCTACGAAGGCTCCGCGCGCATCCCCATGATCGTCCGCCTGCCCGGCGCCCCGAAGGGACAAGTCATCCAGCAGCCCGTCGAACTCCGCGATCTCTTCCCCACGGTCCTCGCCGCCGCCGAGGCCACCCCCGCCCGGCCCGTCGACGGCCGTTCCATGCTCGATCTCGTCCGCGGCAAAACCGAAGGCTGGCGCGAGTGGCTCGACCTTGAACACGGCGTCTGCTACGACAACGCCAACCAATGGACCGCCCTCACCGATGGCCGCTGGAAGTACATCTTCCACGGCTACACCGGCGAGGAGCAGCTCTTCGACTTAACCAAGGACCGCGCTGAACTCCACAACCGTACGGACGATGCCGAACGGCTGCGCCTTTGGCGCGGCCGCATGATCGCCCATCTCGAAGCCCGCGGCGACGCCTGGGTGAAGGGTGGCAAGCTGGCCACCCGTGAAAAGATGGTGCAGTATTCGCCGCTCTATCCGCGTTAGCGCCGCTGCCAGCGGCCGTCGCGGAACTCGGCTTCGCTGTCGCGCCACGGCCCGAATTTGCAGGCCATCTGCCCGCCGTCCACCAGCAGCGTCGCCCCGGTAATGTAGCTCGCCCAGTCGCTCGCCAGGAAGACGGCGGCCTTGGCCACCTCCTCCGGCTCGCCGCCCCGCCCCATCGGAATGGCGCGGAAATACTCTTTGATAATGGGCTCGGTGTTGAAGGAGTCCGCCGTCAGGCGGGTCCGGATCAGCCCGGGGTTCACGGCGTTCACGCGAATCCCGTACGGGCCCAGTTCGTTCGCCGCGGTATGAACAATGCCGAGCACCCCGGCCTTCGTCGCGTTGTAGGCGATCAGGTTCTCTTCGCCGTCATAGGAGTTGGTCGAAGCCGTCAAGACAATCGCCCCGGGTTTCCCCGCGGCGCGCATCCGTCCCGCGGCAGCCTGCAACGTTTCAAACGCCGCCGTCAAATTCAACGCGATCGTCTTGTCCCACACTTCGCGGGTCGTCTCCGGGATCGGCCGGATAAATGCCGTGCCGGCGTTAATCATTACAATGTCGGGCGCGGGGCCCGCGGCGAAGGCGGCCTCCAGACTGGTGCGGTCCGTAACGTCCACTGAAGGAGTGGACTCTAGGTCGAAGATAGTAACCTGCGCTCCACAAGCCGCGAGCGTTTGTGCCATGGCGCGTCCGATTCCATTGGCGCCGCCGGTTACGATAGCACTCCGGCCGGAAAAATCGATCTGCATCTTACTACGCTATCCTGTTCGCTGATGAACGGTCTAACCCGGCGCGGTTTTTTCAGTATGACAGCGGCGATGGCACAATCGCCGGCCCCACCGCCCAACATCGTTTTCCTCTGCTCGGACGATCACACCGCCGCGGACCTCGGCTGCTACGGCAATCCCCACATCCGCACCCCCAACCTGGACCGGCTCGCCGCCCGCAGCGCCCGGTTCACCCACTGTTTCGTCACCTCCCCGCAGTGCAGCCCGAATCGCTCCGCCCTCTTCACCGGCGCGACCGCCCACACCACGGGCACCTCCCGGCTCCACACCCCCATGCCGCCCTGGGAAAAGACCTTTCTCGAATCCCTCAAGGAACGCGGCTACCACACCGGGGGCTACCGCAAGGTGCATCAGGGCGACGCCTTCAACCGGCGCTTCGATTTCTACCGCCCCGCCGCCTCCGCCCCCTTCGCCGAGTTCTTTGACCAACGGCCGGCCAACCAACCCTTCTTTCTCCACATCGGCTTCACCGACCCGCACCGCCCCTACCGGCCCAACGCCGTCACTCCCCCGCACGACCGGACGAAGGTCCGGCTCCCCAACTTCCTCCCCGATACCCCCGAAATCCGCGAAGACCTCGGCATGTACGCCGACTTCATCAGCCGCCTGGACGCCGAGTGCGGCCAGCTCCTGGACCTCCTCGCCGCCCGCGGACTCGCCGGAAACACCATCGTCTTCTTCACCGGGGACAACGGCATGCCCTTCCCCGGCGCGAAAGGCACCTGCTACGACCCCGGCCTGAACGTCCCTTTGCTGGTCCATTGGCCGGGCAAAACGAAGGCCGCCGTCCATCCGGAACTCATCTCCCACGTCGACCTGCCCGCCACCTGGCTCGACCTCGCCGGAGCGCCGCCCACCCCGAAAATGCAAGGCCGCAGCTTCCGCGGCCTCCTCGACGGCTCCCCGTATCAGAAGCGCGACGCCGTCTATAGCGAACGCAACTGGCACGACAATTTCGACCCCATCCGCAGCATCCGCACAGAACGCTACAAGCTGATCTTCAACGCCGCGCCCCACTTCCCCTACCGCCCGGCCTGGGACCTCGCCGACAGCCTGACCTGGAAAAGCTACCTGGACCTCGCCCGGAAAGGGAAGCTCTCCCCCGCCCATGGCCGCTTGGTCCAACCAGCCCGGCCAATGGTCGAACTCTACGATCTCGCCACCGATCCGGACGAGTTTCACAACCTGGCCGACAGCCCCGCCCATGCCGCCATCCGGCTGGATTTACAGAAAAAACTGGACGAATGGATGGAGAAGACTTACGATTTCCTACCCCCAACTGCCCCGGGCTGGCCGGCCAGGCTATAGCTTTTCCCTTGACGGGGGAAGCGAAACGATGATACGGTCGGAAATGCGACACACGTACTGGGTCATCTTTGCCCCAGCGTGTCTCATGCGTCCGAAGCCTGATCGAGCATGAAACAGCCACATTTCGTTGTCGTAATCGCCCACTCCGTCCACGGCCGCCTCCGCCGGGTGCATTTGTCGCACACCGTGCTTTATACGGTCCTGGCCTTGGCTGTCATCGGCTGCTTCTCCGTCGTGGGTTTCGTCACTTCCTACGCCCGCATGGCCTGGAAAGTGACCAATTACAACAACTTACGGGACGAGGTTTCGACGCTGCAGAAGCGCTACCAGGACCTCCAGCGCTCTACCGAACAGACGAAAGAACAGTTGGCGACCCTCCAAATGCTGGCCTCGGAAGTCTCGATGGCCTATGGCATCAAGGAGCGGATGGACGGTCCGCAGTCGATTGCGTCCGAGGGCAAGCTGATGCCCACCTTCCAGGAATCGATTGAGCAGTTCGACCTACTCCGTACCACTCGCCTATTTAACCCGGCCACCCGCCGGATCAATCAGATGTGGCAACAGAACGTTGTGCCCAGTATCTGGCCGACTAACGGGCGTCTACTGAGCTCCTTTGGTTCCCGGTCCGATCCCTTCACCGGCGGTTCCGCCTTCCACTCGGGCGTCGACATCTCCTGCGCCACCGGCACCCCGATTAAAGTGGCGGCCGACGGCATCGTGAAGTCGGCGCAGTGGAGTGGAGCCTACGGTAAGCTCATCGTCATTTCGCACGGCGGGGGCCTTGAAACCTACTACGCCCACCTCTCGTCGTTTGAAGTGATCCCTGGCCAGGAAGTCCGCCGGGGGCAGATGATCGCCCGCAGCGGCGGTACCGGCCGGGCCACCTCGCCGCACCTCCACTATGAGGTCCGCCAGGGCGGCGCTCCGGTGAACCCGTACAAGTATCTGGCCAAGTCGCTGGTGCTGAGCCCCACCGTGCAAAAGGACCTGCCTTTCTAATAGAATCATCGAGGGTTGTAGAAGGGCCCTTTGACGATGAATTCGAACCATCTGCGATTATTCGCCGCCTCCGGCGCGGCACTCCTGCTCGTTGCCGCCGCCTATCGCACGCAGACGCCGCGCGTGATGTCTGACACCGCGACTGCGTTCCTCGCCTCTTTGTCCGCCGAACAGCGCAGCAAAGCGGTCTTTGCGTTTGAGGATGACGAGCGCCTCAACTGGCACTTCATCCCGAAAGTCCGCAAGGGCCTGCCCCTCAAGCAGATGGGCCATGAACAGCGCGCTCTGGCGCATGCTCTGCTCAGCGCCGGCCTCTCCCAACAGGGATACATCAAGGCCACCAGCATCATGAGTCTCGAAGATATCCTCCGGCAGTTGGAAAAGGATACGACCGGCCGCCGCGATCCCGAACAGTACTTCTTCTCGATCTTCGGCACCCCGTCCGAGAGCGGAACCTGGGCCTATCGTGTCGAAGGTCACCATCTCGCCCTGAACTGGACGATCGTCAAGAACCGCGTCGCCTCGAGCCCCATGTTCTTCGGCACCAATCCGGCCGAAATCAAGGAAGGACCGCGGAAAGGTCTCCGAGTCCTGGGCCGCGAAGAGGATCTGGGCCGGGCGTTGCGCGTAGCCTTGACGCCGGAGCAGTTAAAGACGGCGGTCGTCTCCGAGACGGCCTACAAAGACATCTTCACCATGGCGGACCGCAAGGCCGCTCTGAAGGGTCAGCCGAACGGTCTCTCCGCCGCCAAGATGACGCCCAAGCAGCGGGAGCTGCTGGCGGCGCTGCTCGATGAATACGCCTCCAACGTGCCCGAACAAGCCGCTGCTACGCGTACCGCGCAGATCAAAGCGGCCGGCAACAATCTGTTCTTTGCCTGGGCCGGTACGGCCGGTCAGGGCGAAGGGCACTACTACCGCGTCCAGGGCCCCACGTTCCTGGTCGAGTACGACAACACGCAGAACAACAACAACCACGTCCACTCGGTCTGGCGCGATCTGGCCGGCGACTTTGGTTACGATTTGCTCGGCGCCCACGTGCAGGCAAGCCATAGCAAATAAGCCACGCTAAACTGAAAGTATGATCCCACGCCGCGCGTTCCTCGCCCTGATGAGCGCGCGGCCCATCCTGTCCGCCACCGGTAAGGGCCAGGAGACCGAGGGCGACCGGCAGCGCTTCCTCGATCCGACCACCGAGTTCGAGGTCGTCCGCCTCACGAGTCCCAACCACGAAAGCATCCTGCCTTCGAACACCGGCCGTACCGTCTCCAAGCGGGCCGATTTCCTGATCTGCGCTTCCGACCGCGGGCAAGGGATGCAAGCCTACCGGATCGACATCAAGACCGGAAAGACGCGGCAGTTGACCGAGTTAACCGCGCTTGAACCGGAGACGATGACCCTGGCCGGTAATGACCGCTGGCTCTACGCCATCGATGGCCGCCGTCTGTTGCAGATCAATCTCGGCAGCTTGCGGGAACGCCCGTTGGCGGAGTTGACCGAAAGCGCGCGCAAGCTCAGCCTCTCCGAGGATGGTTTCAATGCCGTCTACGCCGAAAAGGACGGCGGCAAGACGCGGCTCCGCTTCCTGCCCACCGGGAAGCCGGTCCCGCAGACCGTCACCGAGTTCGACGGGACGCTGACCGAGGTCGGCGTTCGCCCCAAGCGCGCCGGACTCTTCTACGTTCGGGACGGCGCTCTGTGGCTTGCCAGTTTCGACGGCCGGGAGAACCGCGAGTTGAAAACGCCGCCGGGACAGGTGCTCGAGGCCCAATGGTCGCCCGATGGCCGGGCGATTCTCTACCTCCACAAACCGGAAGGCGAAGGCAAGCTCAACGAGATGCGCGAGATCGCCCCCGATACGAACACGGACGTCCTGCTGTCGAAAACCAGCCAGTTCGTCCGCTTCGCCCCCAACGGGGACGCTTCCGTCTTCCTCGGCGCCAGCGGCAGCAAAGCCCAGCCCACCCTCCTGCTCCTGCTCCGCACGGTCCGGCGCGAACTCACCATCTGCGAACACAAGTGTTCCGATGCCCGCCTCGCCAATCCCACGTTCTCGCCCAACTCCCAGCGCATCTTCTTCCAGACGGACCGCCACGGCAAGATGGTGATCTATTCGATGGCGGTGGACCGCCTCGTCGATCCTACTGAGGAGCCGGCGCAGTAAGCAGCTCCTTGGCCGAAGCGCGGCCGCCGTGGGAGTCGCTGATCTTGGCAAAAGTGATTTTGCCCGAACGGTTGAGCAGGAACGCCGCCGGGTAAGCCGTCTCGTTCTTGGCGTCCCAGCGCAGACCGTACTGATTGGTGAAGGTGTAGTCCGGATCGAGCACCATCGTGAAGTGGGCGGGCAGCTTCTTATCGGTGGCGAACTCGGCGGCCCGCTTGTTCAACTCCGCCGCGGGGCCGGGATAGACGAGCAGCACCCGCAATCCGGCCTTCGAAAATCCGTCGGCGTTTTGCACCAGGTCCTGAACCTGGCGGTTGCAGAGCGGACATTGGTAGCCGGGAAAGCCGCGCAGCACAATCAGGGCGACCGGGCCCTCCGCCAGCAGCGAAGCGAGCCGCGTCGGCCGTCCGTCCAGCGCCGTCAGGGTGAAGTCGGGCGCAGCCTGCCCTACGGCCGGCGGCGAAGCCCAGACACCAGCCGTGGCCAAGAGAAAGAGCAGGGGGAGTAAAGGTTTCATGGCAGGAGTTCGCCCCCAGCGGGCGATCCGTTACGGTGGGGCTTGTGCTCGTCCAGAATTTGTTCAAAAATCATGACGACGGGACGAAATGACTTAAGGGCGCATTGTTTTGTGTAGCCAACTGAGCGTCGTTCGTGTCCGAAGGAGCCTTGTGTGCAATTCACATCTCAAATTGCCCGCTTGAATAGTGCCGTAGCGCTGGATCGGCTTGGCGGCGATGAGGAACTGCTCCGGGAGGTCGCCCAGCTGTTCCTCGAAGAGTATCCCGCCTTGTTGTCGCAAGTGCGTGCCGCGGTGGCGGCGAACGATGCGGGTGCGCTCCAGCGTGCCGCTCATAGCTTGAAGGGATCGGTCTCCAACTTCGGCGCCGACGCCGCCTATCAAGCAGCGTTCACCCTCGAAATGATCGGGCGAAATCAGGAGATGAGTCAGGCCGGCAGCGGCCTGGTCGCGCTCGAAGACGCCCTTTCCTACATCCATCCGGCGCTCGTCGAATTAGCGGCCCAAGAATAATAAATGCGTGGGCGAAACCGCCCGTTTGCTATAGTGAAAGTTCCCTATGGCGGTTACGGACGTTGTTTGCGCGCACAGCCCGGACTCAGATGATGCTTACATGTTCTATGGCTTGGCAACGAAGAAAATTCGTTCCAAATTCGTGAATTTTAAGCATGTTTTGGATGACATTCAGACGCTGAATCGCAAAGCCCTGGTGGGTGAGTATGAGCTGACAGCCATCTCCTACCACGCCTACCCCTACGTCGCCGACAAATACTTTGTGATGGCCTCCGGTTCCAGCGTCGGCGACGGCTATGGTCCGATGATCGTTTCGAACCACCCGATGGCGGCCACCGATCTCAAGGGTAAGCGCATCGCGATTCCCGGCAAGATGACGACGGCGTTTCTTACCCTCAGCATCTTCCAGCCGGACTTCATTCCGGTCGAAGTCCCTTTCGATAAAATTCTCGATGCCGTGAAGGACGGAGCCGCCGACGCGGGTCTCGTGATCCACGAGGCGCAGCTCACCTACGCCCGCGGCGGGTTCCATCAGATCATCGACCTCGGCAAGTGGTGGAAGAAAACCTACAACATGCCGTTGCCGCTCGGCTGTAACGTGTTGCGCCGCGATCTTGCTCCCGAAGTCCGGACGGAAAGCTGCCGTCTCATGCGGGAGAGCATCCAGTATGCGCTCGATAATCACGAGGAAGCGCTGGCCTACGCCATGCAGTTCGCTCGCGATATGGAAGCTGATTTGGCCACCAAGTTCGTCGGCATGTACGTCAACCACTACACCGTCGACGCCGGCGACATCATCCCCAAAGCCGCGCAGCAGCTGCTCGATATGGGCCACGACATCGGGTTGATCCCGAACCGCGTCCAGCTCGAATTTATCCGGTAGACTTTTGGGCCGCGCGAGCCGTCCTACGGGTATGCGCTTTGCGACCTTAGCCTTGCTGTGCCCGGCCCTGTTGCTGGCACAAGCCTCGACGCCCGCCTCGACACCAAAGGAACGCCAGAACTACGTCAAGTCCCTCTCCAAGGAAGGGCAGGCCGGCATCCCCAAGCTGCTCCCCTACGCCCAGGACCCGGACATCGACGTTCGGCGCGAGGTCATCCGCACCATGGTGACGATTGGCGGCCCCGCCTCGCTCGAGCCGCTCACGCAAGCCCTGGCCGATGCGGATGAAGAGATTCTGATCCGCGCCACCGACGGGCTCGTCAACTTCTACCTGCCCGGCTATTGGGAACGGGGGCTCAGCGGCTCCATGAAGCGCGCGGGCTCCAGGCTCATGAGCCGTTGGACCGATACGAACGATCAGGTGGTGCCGCCGCATGTCGAGCCGCGGGCCGAGATCGTCGCCGCCCTCGGCAAGGTCGTCAGCGGCAATGGCCCGCTGCCCGCCCGGGCCAATGCGGCCCGCGCCGTCGGCGTGCTGCGGGGGCGGGCCGCGATCGACGACCTGGTCGCCGGCCTGGCTTCGAAGGACAGTAAGCTGCTCTACGAGGCGCTGGTGGCCTTTGAAAAGATCCGCGACCGCGCCGCCGCCCCTAAGATTCACTACCTCCTGCGCGACCTCGATGAAAAGGTGCAGTTGGCGGCCTTCGAAACGGTGGGGATCCTCAAGAACCCCGAATCGGTGACCCCCCTGCGCGAAGCCTATGAGCGCGCCCGGAACGACAAGGTCCGCCGCGCCGCCCTCAGCGCCCTGGCGCAGATCCCAGCCGAGGCGTCCCGCCCGTTGTTCACGGCGCAGTTGGACTCCGCCGACGAATCGCTCCGCGCGGGCGCGGCCGAAGGTCTGGCCCGGTTGGGCCGGGCCGAAGACGGGCCACTCCTCCACACCAAGTTCGAAGCCGAGACCAAGATGCGGGCCCGCCTGGCGCAAGCCTTCGGCGCCGCTCTGCTGGGCGAAGCCGCCATGGGCGAGTTCGACCCCCTGCGCTATCTCGTCAACACGCTGAATCAGAAGGCCTGGAAGGGCATTGCCGAAGCCTATCTCATCGAACTGGCCCGGAACGAACCCATTCGTGCGGCCATTGCGCCCGTGCTGCCCACGGCCACCAAGCAGGAGAAGATCAGCCTTTCGGCTATTCTGGGCCGCAGCGGCGCCGCGGCCGGCGCGCCGATGCTCGAGACGCTATCGAAGGATCCGGACCCCGAAGTAGCAAGCGAGGCCTTGCGCGCCATTCGGACGCTGCGCGCGGTAAATCCCTAACCGGCAACGCAAAAAGCCCCGCCGTGGCGGGGCTTTTTGTATCTCTGGGGGAAGAGCGAAAAGACTACTTCGCCTTCTTCTGTTTCTGCTGACCAACGCGGACCTTGTTGATCGACGCTTTCTGATCGTTCCACGCCTTCCAGTCGAAACGGGCGGAGGCGTCTTTCAGAAAGGTGTCGTGGTCCGTGCCCTTCGGGACAACGGCCATGAGGGTCGCCGTGTTGAGACCATCGGGGCTCGTAATACGGAAGCGCTTAACGTTCGGAATTGCCATATCCACTCCAGAATAGCACGCGCTAGGCGAAAATGGCGTCCAGGGCCGGACGAAGTTGCGGATACCGGAAAACGAACCCGGCCGCCTCGGCCGCCGCCGGCTTCACCCGTTGCGAGGCGAACAGGATCTGCGCCATTTCGCCATAGAGCAGTTTCACCCCGAACTCCGGCGCCGGAAGAAACGCCGGCCGGTGCAGCGCTCCGGCTAGCTGCCGGGTGAACTCCGTGTTGGTCACCGGATTCGGCGCTACGCCATTCAGCACCCCCGAAACCTTTTCGTTCTCCACCGCGAACTGAATCATCCGCGCCAGATCGTCCACGTGGATCCAACTCATCCACTGCTTGCCACTCCCCAGAACCCCGCCCACGCCCCAGCGGAACAGCGGCGCCATCGCCTCCAGCGCGCCGCCATCGGCGCCCAGCACGATGCCAATGCGGATCTTCACCACCCGCAGGCCATGCTCCCGCGCCTTGTCGGCCTCCGCCTCCCAATCGGCGCAGACGTCCGGCAGGAAGCCCTTGGCCGGCTTCGCGCTCTCGGCCAGGACTTCGTCGCCCCGGTTGCCGTAGATCCCCACCGCGGACGCGCAAACCAGCGTCTTTGGCCGGTGCCGCATCTTCCCAATCGCGGAAACCAGATTGCGCGTACCGAGGACCCGGGAGTCGCGGATGGCGGTTTTGACGGCGGGCGTCCAGCGCTGCGAGACGGGCTCGCCCGCCAGATGGATCACCGCCTCGGACCGGTGCAGCAACTCCCGGCTGGGCTCGGCCACGGCCGGATCCCAGTGCCCGTAGTGAATCAACGGGTTCAGGCACGGGTTCTTCCGCGCCAGCACCACCAGCGAGTTTTGGTCAGGAGGATAGAGTTGTAAAAGGCGCCGGCCAATAAAGCCCGTCGCACCGGAGATGGTCAGGAACATAAGAGCGAGGGTCCAGGGGCGACATCCTGCCCAGTTCGCAGCATCTGGGCGATATCGCGAAGATAAGAATCGACGTCAGTCTTGCGTTTCATGCCGTCGAGGGACATAAATCGAATCATGCCAAACACGCCCCGCTCCTGCCAAGGGCGGTCGTGCAGGCCGAAACACCACAGGATGCCGGTGTAGGTATTCGGGTCGCGGCCATCGAGGGCGTAGATGTCATGGCACTTGATCATAGTCCGCAGCGCGTCGGCGTGCGTGGCCGACCACTCAATGATCTTCTTTCCCCAGTACATCCGATAGTAGCCGTGAATCTTGCCGCGCAGCCGCAGCTCCTGCTGGCAGGCGTTCCACAGGGCGTCATGGGTCTGGGCCTGCAGGAACTGCTCTTCGGTGTAGACGGAGTCCCGGCGGTCACCGGCGTGCTTGGCGAGCGTCTTCAACGCCCAATCCGGCAGGCACTCCAATTGATCGTAGTTCGAGGTGAACCGGGCGAAGTTAAACGCCAGCTCGCGGCGGACGATCAACTCTTCGAGGAACTCGGCGGCCATCAGCTTGTGCTCGGCGGCGTAGCCCTCCACGGCCAGCGCCACCTCAAGCGAGCTGATCATGCCGAAGTGCAGGTACGGCGAAAGCTCGCTCGTGGCGTGATTGGACGGCGAGTTCTTGTCGCGCGCATACCGGCTCAGCCGGTCTACCAGAAACCGCTGCAGCGAGCGTTCGGCCGCCGCCCGGCCCCCAGCGAAGGCAATCGAAGGCGGGACCGAATGGTCGATGGCGCAGCCGGCCACCAGGGCCGCCACATTCTCCGGCCGCACCTCCGTGTGCCACTGTGGCCGCGGCCCGCTCCAGCGATGCACCGGCCGCGGCGGCGGCGCCGGGACGAGATGATCCGCCAGCATGCGCTTCACCTTCGGACGCATGGAATACGCGGCCCACTCCCGCTTCTCGAACCGGTTCATCGGAATAATGCAGCTCGAATCGACCGCATGGTAGGCGAGGCCGAGCTTCCCCGGAACGGAGGAGTTCTGCCAGGAGGCGATAAAGGTGGGATAGTCGTCGGTCACCACCAACGCCGCTCGCGCCGCCAGTTGATAGACCAGGTCATTCGGGTCCTCCGGCCGCTGGCGAAGATAGAAGCAGTAGCCGATGCCCAAAGCGTCGAGCGCCTCCTGCGTCTCGGGCACGTTGGCGACGACGAAGGTGTGCACGCGGTCGCTTGCGTAGGGGTAGGAGTACGTGAGCCCCTCATAGACCAGCACCGGCAGCCCGAGTTCATTCGCCTTCTCCACCGCGTAGAGCAGGGCATGATTCGCCGGCACCCGCCGGTTCATCTGGCACCAGTAGAGGACGTACTCGGCGCCGGTGGTGCGCACGGGAGCGTCGTTCAGCGGGCGGACGCGGTGTTCGAGAATCACCCTTTAGTGATGCAGAAGCGCCCGCTTCCGCTGCAATAATGGAAGAGGATGCGAATCTGGAATCGCGCGAAATTGCTGGGGGCCTATCTGCGCGGCCAGGAGCGCGTCAACGCACTCCCCGTGGAGTACATCGTCGAGACCACGGCCAAGTGCAACCTCTACTGCCCCATGTGTCCCCGCGAGACGCACAAGCAGCCGAAAGAGGATATGACCGGCGAGATCTTCGAACGCCTGGTCCAGGAAGCCGGCCAGACCGGCGAGCACATGATGTTGATCGGCCTCGGCGAGCCGTTCCTGGACCCCAAGATCTTCGAACGCATCGAGTACTGCGACCACCACAACGTCTATACGCTGCTCTCCACCAACGGCACCCTGCTCGACGCCGAGTCCACCGAACGCATTCTGAACAGCACCCTCGAACACATCACCCTCAGCTTTGACGGCTCCACCAAGGAGAGCTTCGAGTTCTACCGCAAAGGCGCGAAGTTCGAACGCGTCCGCGACAACTTCCTCCACTTCTGCCGCCGCAAACACGAAACCGGAGCCAAGATCCAGGTCGTCGTCCAGATGGTCCGCATGGAAAAGAACTGGAACGAAGTCGACGACTTCCTGCGGTTCTGGTCCGCCGTGCCGGGAGTGGATCAGGTACGGGTCAAAGCCGACGAGACCAACCTGATGCGCCCCGAAGCCGGCCACACCGCCGCGGATTGGACCCATCCCTGCCACTATCTCTGGCGCGGCGCGATGTACGTGAAACACAACGGCGATGTCTACCCCTGCTGCCAAAGCTACATGCTCGACGGCAAGCCGCTCGGCAACATCGGCCAGGAGCCGCTGCCCGCCATCTTCAACGCGCCGGAGATGCAGCGCATGCGGCGGCTGCACCGGCAGGGCCGCGCCGGCGAGATCGATATCTGCTCCCGCTGCTGCACCACCATTCCGCACCCGCTCCTCGTCGCCGGCAGCCTGCTGTTCCATGGCCGCACCGTCCGGAAGCTGTTGCCGGTGGTCGAGCGCCTTGTCTACCTGACCAAGCTGCCCGGCCGCTGGCTAAAACCGCAAGCGCCCCCGCCGCCGCCCAAGGACGACCTCGTCCAGATCAGCGGGACCCGAGAATCGCGCTGACCGGCTGCGCGAACCAGCCGAGCAGCGGGCCCGGTTGCAACCCGATCCAGAAGATCGCGATGACGAACGGCGCCATGATGGCCATTTCGAGCGGGTTCAAATCCACCGCCCCCATTGGCTTCGTTTCGCCAAACATGGTTCGCTGGTAGAGCCAGAGCAGATACGCCGCGCCAAGCAGAATGCCGCCCGCCACCCCGGCCGCCCACCAAGCAGACACAGGGTAGACGCCCTGCAGAATCGTCACTTCGCCAACGAAGCCGTTCAGCGGCGGCATGCCCATCGAGCTCAAAATGGCGACGAGGAAGATGCCGCCAAACACCGGCATCCTCCGGCTGAGGCCGCTGTAGGTCGCAATCGCACGGGAGCCGTAGCGGTCGTACACCGCGCCCACCAGCAGGAAGAGCAGCGCGCTCGCAATCCCGTGGTTGATCTGTTGCAAAAGCGAGCCGGCCAGGCCGTTGGGCGTAAACGCGAACAGGCCGAGGGTGCAAAACCCCATGTGGCTGATCGAAGAGTAGGCAATCAGTCGCTTCCAATCGGTCTGCATCAGGCAGACGAAGGCGCCATAGAGAATCGCGATCAGCGAAAGCGCGCCCATCACGCCGGCGGACTCGCGCGCGGCATCCGGAAACAGCGGCACGGAGAAGCGGAACAGGCCGTAGGTACCCAGCTTCAACAGCAGCGCCGCCAGCACCACGGAGCCCGCCGTCGGCGCCTCCGTATGGGCGTCCGGCAGCCACGTATGGAACGGGAACATCGGAATCTTAATGGCGAAGCCGGCAAAGAAGGCCCAGAAGAGCCAGCGCTGCGCCTCGAGCGAAAGAGGCGCGGCGGCGAGCGTAGCCAGGGCGAAGGTGCGCTGCTGCGTCGCCAGGAAGTGCTGGTGATGCAGCGCCAGAATGCCGACCAGCAGCACGACCGAACCCAGCACGGTGTAGATCAGAAACTTCATGGCCGCTTGCGGGGCGCGGTCGCCGCCGTAGCCCGCGATCAGGAAGTACATCGGGATCAGCACGATCTCGAAGCAGAAAAAGAACAGGAGCAGATCGAGCGCCACGAAGCTGCCGAGGACCGCCGCTTCGAGCAAAAGGAACCAGGCGTAATAAGCGCGGTCCCGCGCGGGCAGCAGCAGCGTCAGAAAGCAGACGCTGGTGGTCAGCAGCACGAAGGCGAGACTCATGCCGTCGACGCCCAGCAGATACTCGGCGCCGAAAGAGGGAATCCACGCCGCCTGTTCCAGGAATTGGCGGCCCTGCGCCGGGTCGAACCGTGGAATCAGCGTGAGCGAAACCACCAGTTCGGCGGCCGCTACGGTGAGAGCGATGATCCGGGAGAATGCGGCGGGAAGGAGGAGAACGAGAAGGAGACCGGCAAGCGGCCCGGCCAGCAGGGCCGACAGGGGATGGTCCATTGGGTAACTATCCAGTGTAGCGAGCCCGGCGGGGCGCGGTCACGCCGCCGCCGGGCTCACGCCTGGGTTACTGGAAGGTCGCTCCCTTCAGCGAGAGCGCCGTGTGGGTGGCCACGCCGATGTCCAGGTTGCTGGCGGTGAAGCGAACCGGGTCGCTCGTCAAGCCAACGCCCACCTGCGCCGCCGGAACCAGGTCACCGCCCGCTCCGGGAGGCGCCACGGTGCGGGGCAGCGCGAGCAACACCGAAGCCGGAACCGTGAAGCGGTTGGCGCTGCCACGTTCGAGGCAGTAGAAGCCGGCGCCCGCCCGAGCGACCCCATCAAAGGAGAAGCCGAAGATAACCACCGTCGAGTTCGCGCCCGCGCCGCTCCAGGTGAACTCCTGGCCATTGGCCCGGTTGATCGTGTTCACCGCGTTCTCGTTGGTCCAGGCGAAGTTGGCGGCAATGTTCAACTGCGTGCGGAATCCGCCCACGGTCGCGCCGGCGCCGTTGTCGATGGTGAACGCGCCGGGGTCGAGGAACGGACCCGCGCCGCCGCCGGGCAGACCCGGAATGCTGGGCAGACCCGGAATGCTCGGGGTGCCGGTCGAGAAGGTCGCAAAGTAGCTGCCGGAGGCGGCGTCCTTGAGCATCTCCCGGGTGCCCGTAGGGCCGGTGACGTTCAGCTTCGGACCCGCATCCAGAACCGTGCCCCGGATCGGATCATCCGGCAGGCTGGTGGCCTGTTCGCTGGTTGCGAAGGTGAAGCAACTGCCGGCAGGCAGAGCGTTCTCGGCGGCGAACTGCGACGCGGCGAGTTCGGCCGCATTGTAGCGGATGAAAGTGCCCGCCCCAACATCGAGCTTCAGCTCCTGCGTCCCCAGGGGGCCGAGCGAAAGCTTCAAGTTGTTGCGGCTGAGGCTCACGGAGCCCACGCTCAGCGTGCCGCCGCTGATCACCTTCTGCAGATCGGCATCGGTGAACGGGGTGCCCGCCGTGCAGCGGCCGCCGTTGGGCGTCACGGCGAGATAGGTCGAGTTGCTCACGATGTTGCCGATGCGGACGGTGAGCGGCAGATAGCAGCCCTGCACGCCGGCCGGCACGTCAAACACAATCTGGTCCACCGCCGCGCAGCAGCCGGAGCGGCCCCGGTAACGGATCGTCGCCGGGCGATTGCCCACCAGGACCTCTACAGCCGTACCCAGATCGCCCGGAGCGGCGCCCGCGGCGTCGTTCCCGCTGATGGGTCCCAGGCCGGTGCCCCACAAGGTGATCGTCTGGCCCGGACGGGCGGCGTTCAGGATCGAGTTAATGGGTTGATCGGTCTGGGTGTTGAAGTTCTGCGCAATGGCCGGGCCGCTGCCCCCCTGATTCGCGGTGAAGATACCGAAGCTCGAACGGACGATGTTCACCGCGAAGTTGGCGCTGGTCTGCCCGTTGAAGGTGACCGTCAACTGGGCCGTGCCCACCGGGGTGTTCGACGGAATGATCGCGCCGACCTGGGAAGCCAGGGTGTAGGTCAGAATCAGGTCGAAGTTGGCGCCGCCGACGCTGAGCCGGGCTGAAGTGCCGCCGAGGGTGGTGGGTAAAGGGAAGCTTTGGGCTTGGGCAATGGAGGCCGGGCCGAGGTTGCGGCCAAAGATCGCGATCATGGAGCCTTGCGCCAGTCCGCCGTTTGGCAGGCCGGGCAGGGCGTAGCTGGCAGTGTTAAGCGCACCGGTAATCGCCGGTTGCGCCGCGGCGGTGGCGGCCAGCAGGCCCGCCAAGCCGAAGAGGGGTAGGAAACGTTTCATCATATGAAATCATACGCGTAATTTAATCCTTCAAGGCGATCCCGAGCGCTTTCATTTTTCGATACAAATGACTGCGCTCTAAGCCAAGCAGCTCGGCCGTGCGGCTCACGTTTCCTTTCGTCTCTTCGAGCTTTTTTAGGATGTACTCGCGTTCGGCCGCCTCACGAACCTCTTGGAGGCTCGAAAACGTCTCCGCCGGCGCGCGGCGATTCACCGGCAGCGGAATATGCCGCGCATCAATCCGCATCTGCGGATTCATGATCACGATCCGTTCGATCAGATTCCTCAGTTCGCGCACGTTCCCCGGCCAGGCGTACTCCTGCAGCAGCGCCAGCGCATCGGGCGCCAACTCCTTCGCCTTGCGGCCATAGGCGGTGGTGAACTCGTGCAGGAAGTGGCGGGCGAGCAGGGGGACATCCTCGTTCCGCTCTCGCAGCGCCGGCACGTTGATCGGAATCACGTTCAGCCGGTAGAACAGATCCTCCCGGAAGTTGCCCCGGTCGATCTCCTGTTCGAGCTGCTTATTCGTGGCGGCGATCACGCGGCAGTCCACCCGGATGCTTTCATTGGCCCCCAGGGGTTCCACGCGCTGCTCATCGAGCACCCGCAGCACCTTCGCCTGCGTCCGGAGACTCATATCCCCCACCTCATCGAGAAACAGGGTGCCGCCGTCCGCCTTCTGGATCTTCCCGACCTTGTCCTCGCTCGCGCCGGCGAAGGAGCCGCGGCGGTGGCCGAACAGTTCGCTCTCAATCAGATCTTCCGGGATGGCGGCGCAGTTGACCTCCACGAAGGCCTCCTTGGCCCGGGGGCTCAGGGCATGAATGGCGTGAGCCACCAGCTCCTTGCCGGTTCCGCTTTCGCCGTAGATCAGGACGCGCCCGTTGGTGGCCGCCATCAGCGAAAGCTGCTGCCGGACGGCCTTCATTGGTACGCTGTCGCCAATGATGGGATACCGCATCATCGGCTCTCCCAGGCGCGCCAGCTCCATGGCCAGACGGCGCTGTTCAATCGAATTCTTGACGACGACGACGACCTTCTCGATGGTGAGCGGCTTTTCAAGAAAGTCAAAGGCACCCATCTTCGTCGCGCGCACCGCGGTTTCGATCGTAGCGTGGCCGGAGATCATCACCACCGCCGGCCGTTCGGCCTCGGGGCGCTCCTCAATCCGGTTGAGAACGTCCATGCCATCCAGGCCCGGCATCCAGACATCGAGCAGCACGCAGTCGAAGGGAAACTCCGCCAGCCGGGCGAGGCCGGACTCTCCGTCGGGCGCCGCCTCGGCGGCGTAGCCTTCGTCTTCGAGAACCGCGCAAAGGGTTTCGCGGATTCCCGGTTCATCGTCAATGACTAAAATGTGATGGCGCTTCATGCGCGGGGTGTGACCTCTTCCGGCACCAGGACCGGAATCTCAATGATAAATCGTGCTCCGGCCGGCTCGTTGTCTTCAACGCGAATTTGCGCCTGATGATCGCCGAGAATATGGTTTACGATGGCGAGGCCCAGGCCGGTTCCGCGATTCTTGGTCGAAAAATAGGGGAGAAACAGCTTCTCCTTATCCTCGGCCGAGATGCCGCAGCCCGTATCGGCGATGGTCAACTCAACGGTCTCGGGCGTGGGCGCGGCGGTGGCGATATGCAGCCGCCGCAGCGGCAGGCCTTCCATCGCTTCGGCGGCGTTGTCCACCAGATTGACGATCACGCGTTTGAACTGCTCCCGGTCGACGTTCACGGGGGGCAGGCCCGGCGTGAGTTCCCGGGTGATGGTGATCCCCTCCAGGCGCCCCGCGAAAACGGCGAGCGCGGTTTCGATGATCTGGTTCAGGTCCGAAGCCTGCGGCTGCGCGGCGGGGAAGCGGGCGAACTGCGAGAACTCGTCCGCCAGCGTCTTGACGCTCTCCACTTCGTGCGCGATGGTCCGGGTGGACTCCCGCACGATGCGGGCGAACTCGGCCGAAGTCGGGGACTTATCGAGCTGCCGGGCGATCCGTTCCGCGCTGAGCGCAATGGGGGTGAGCGGATTTTTGATTTCATGCGCGATGCGGCGCGCCACTTCGTGCCAGGCGGCCGCCTTCTGGGCCCGGAGCAGTTCGCTCGTGTCTTCGAGCACCAAAACGAAGCCGGAGGTGACGCGCTGGTCGATCGGGGCGACCGTGACGGACAGGTGCAGCGTGCGGTCTGTCCGCGTGAGATCGAATTGACGGGAGGCGACGCCGGTGCGCCGGGCGCGGTTCATCAGGTAGCGGAGTTCGGCGGCCTCTTCGGGTCCGAAGAGATCTTCAAGGCGCATGGAGCTTGGAATCCGTGTGCCGGGGAACATCTGTTGGAGAGCACTGTTGACGGTCTGGATGTGGCCATCGGGCGCGACGCTGATGACGCCGGTGGGAATCGATTCGAGAATGGTTTCCGTGAACCGGCGCCGGGCTTCGAGTTCGCGGCTGGACGTTTCGAGGGCCTGGGTCATTTCGTTGAAGGCGCGCACGAGCGTGGCCAGTTCGTCGATGGCGCCGACGTTGACGCGGTGGTTGAGGTTGCCGCCGCGAACCTCGCGGGCGGCCGTCAGCAGGGCGGTAATCGGCTCGGTGATCTGCCGGGCGAGGAAGAGGGCGACCCAGGCCGCAACGAACAGGATGAAGAGGGTAATGAGGGTGAGATAGGTGAGGTAGAGTTGGCGGGTCTCTTTGCGGTTGATGCTGAGCTGATCGTAATCGGCCACGTAGCGGGCGATGTCCCGTTCGGTGGTTTCGAGATCAATGGGCAGCAGCGCCGCGAGCACCAGCGTGGCGCCGGACGGCAGCGGGATGCGCAGCACGGACGGTTTGCTGCTCTCCGCCCGGCCCCGGCTGTCGTAGCTGCAGACGGTGCGGCGGGCGGCTTCCTTGGTCAGGATGTAGGATTCGGCGATGTCGTTCGACGCGCAAAAACGATCGAAAACCGCCGCTGGGCGCTCGCCTCCGGCGGCATAGGCCTCCGTTTCGGGAAGGCTGGCGAGCCAGTGGGCCTGGGCGTTCAGGCGTAGTTGAAATTCGCCCTTGATCGAACTGCCCAGTTCGATCAGTTCGAGGCGGACACCCTCGGCCGGCCGGCTGAACCACTGTTTAATGTTGAGGTTAAGAACCTGATAGCTCCACAGCACCATGAAAATCACGGGCAGGAAGCTAAGGATCATCGCGCCCATCACCAGTTTGGCCTTGATGCCGGATCCCTCCCGCTCCTTACTGCGCTCGATATAGAGCTTGATCAGGATTCGGAAGAGCAGGAACGCCATCGTGACCATGAGCAGAAAGACTAAGGTGCTCATAGCCCAGAACAGGAGGACCTGATCGGTGGAGGAGGGGCCAAACTTGCCCATGTTGAAGGAGCCCTGCCAAACGACCAGCGCCAGCAGGACCACCAACGTGAGAATAGCGGCGAACAGAAGCAAACGCTTCTTCATGGCTACTACTGTAGCCGATTGGCTTAGGAGAGGGCGGCTTTGGCCGTGCGGAACTCGTACTGCTGAATCTCCATGGCGGCACGTCCTTCGTCGTAGCGGATGATCCGGCCGCGGGCCACCAGTTTGAGAGCCGTCTGGTTGTTCAGTTGTGCCGGCCAACTGATGGCAAGTTCCAGGCGCTTGCCGGGAAGCAGGATATGTTCCGTCGTGAAGTACACCCCAGTGCTACTCATATTGACGGTCTGGCCGATGCCCATTTCGTCTCCATTCTTCTTGTTGAGGACCTTGTATCGCACCTCCCGCTCAATCGGGAACCTGTCTGCCGTGCGGCGGTCACTTTGGTTTTTGTCTGGGGTCACTGTCGGTCTCCTGGTTGCAGGCTCTCGGCGAAGCCTTTTCACTAGCCCCTTCTTCGTGGGCCTCGTGATGTCGTGTAACGTCTCCATTTAGGTTGCAACGGGGCAGGAACACGAACAATGGAACGTGAGGTTCAATATCAATTGGTACTGGGCGGGGCGGCGTAAGGGGTACGAATTTGAGGAAAAGGCAGTACAACGGGCAGAGAAGTTTTTTGTGTCCTATAACCCCTTATTTTCCACAATCGTAGCACCCGCGGAAGAGGCCGGGAGGCTCGTCCGGGGGTAGTACCTCCCGCATGGTGCAATGGTTCTAAGGTCCTCAGCGCACAGGTGGGGTATCCTACACTCACTATGCGCATCCTCCTCCTCCTTTTGCTCGCAGGCAGTTTTTTGACTGCCGCTGATAAAAAAGTGGTCGCTCCCAAAGACACCAAACCCGGCCGTCCGTTCTCGCCGGGGATCTTGAGCGGAGGCACTTTGTACGTTTCGGGACAGACCGGGGCCGACAAAAATGGCAACTATCCGGAAAAATTTGAAGATGAAGTGAAGCAGACGCTGGCCAACGTGGAAGAGATCCTGAAAGCCGGCGGACACACCTTCGCGGACGCCGTGGCGGTGCAGGTGTATCTCACCGACATGGAGCTTTTCGGCCGGATGAACACCGTCTATATGGCGACCTTTCCGGAGCCGCGTCCGACGCGGACGACAGTTGGGGTGGCCAAGCTCGTGGGCAAGGCCCGGATTGAGATCACGGTGACGGCGCGGAAGTAGCCGCCGTCAGGGCCGCTTGGATTCGCGGATTTCGCGGAGCCGCTCGGCAATTTTCTTCTCTACGCCCCGGTCGGTGGGTTGATAAAACTCCCGGCCGGCCAGCGACGGGGGGAGACATTCCATGCCGGTGATGGCGTCGGCATACTGATGAGCGTGTTTGTAGCCGGCGCCGTAACCCATGCCCTTCATCAGCTTGGTGGGGGCGTTGCGCAGGTGCATCGGGACCGGTTCGGCCACGCCCTGGCGGATTTCGGCGCGGACTGTGTTGAGCGCTTTGTAGGCGGCGTCCGACTTGGCGGCGAGCGCCAGATACAGCGTGACCTGGGCGAGCGCCTGGTCGCCTTCGGGAATACCCAGGAAATGGGCCGTCTGCTGGCAGGCGATGGCCTGTTCGACGGCGCGGGGATCCGCGAGTCCGATATCTTCGACCGCCATGCGGACCAGGCGGCGGGCGATATACATGCGGTCTTCTCCGGACTCGAGCATGCGCGCGAGCCAGTAGAGCGCGGCGTCGGCATCGGAGGCGCGGACCGACTTGTGGAGCGCGGAGACGAGGTTGTAGTGCTCCTCGCCGCCCTTGTCATAGAGCAGCACCTTGCGGGAGAGCACCTCTTCGAGGATCGCGGTGGGGATTTCGGGGCCGTCGGAGGCCGTGGCCGCCAGGTCGAGGATGTTGTACGCCGTGCGGGCATCGCCGTTCGAGAAGACGGCGATCTGTTCGAGCAGTTCGTCGGTGGCCTGTTTGCCGAGCAGTGCAAGGCCGCGGCGGAGCAGCGTGATCAGTTGCCCGGTGGAGAGCGCCTGCAGCGTGAAGACGCGCGAGCGGGAGAGCAGGGCCCCGACGACTTCGAAGGAAGGGTTCTCGGTGGTGGCGCCGATCAGGGTGACGTCGCCCTTTTCGACGTAGGGCAGGAAGGCGTCCTGCTGCGCCTTGTTGAAGCGGTGGATCTCGTCGACGAACAGGACCGTGCGGCGGCCTAAGCGGCGCGTCTGCTCGGCGCGGGCCATTACCTCGCGGATCTCCTTGATGCCGCTCATTACGGCGCTGAAGGGAACGAATTCGGCCTTCGTCGTGCGGGCAATGATGGAGGCAAGGGTCGTCTTGCCGACTCCCGGCGGACCCCAGAGGATGATGGAGCCGAGTTGATCGTTTTCGATGGCGCGCCGGAGCGGTTTGCCGGGGCCGAGGATGTGCTCCTGGCCGATGTAATCGTCGAGCGATTGGGGGCGGAGGCGTTCGGCGAGGGGGCGGGTGGCGTCCAGCGGCGGCGTATCGAAGAGGCTCATGGCCGGCTCCGTTGGCGGCGGACCTCATAGAGGAGAATGCCGGCGGCGACGGCGGCATTGAGACTTTCGACGGTATCGGTCGGGATGGTGACCGGCTGGCAGGCGGCGAGAATTTCGGGGCGGACGCCGCGGCCTTCGCTCCCGATGACGATGCCGCAGGGTTCGCGCCAGTCGATGGCGTCGATGGGTTCGGCGTTGGATTTGGATGTGGCGTAGATCGGGAAGTCGAAGGAGGGGAGTTCCGCGGCGGTGACAAACGGCAGGCGAAAGAGCGAGCCGGCGGCGGCGCGCAGTGTTTTGGGGTGGTAGGGGCTCGCGGAGCCCTTGAGGAAGATGACGCCGGTGGCGCCGAAGGCCTCCGCCGAGCGGACAATGGCCCCGGCGTTGCCAGGGTCCTGCAGCCCGTCGAGCAGGACCAATAAGGCAGGGAACCGGAGAAGTTCAGAAAGCGTCCATTCGGGTAGACGGACGAGCGCGAGGATTCCTTGCGGGGTTTCGGTGGTGGAAAAAGTTGAAAACGTGACCGGATCCACCGAGAAAATCCGCGTTTCCAGATGACTCTGTTCGAGACCGTTCCAGTTTTGTAACGCGGCTTCGGTGCCGATCACTGTTTCGATAGGACAGCGAGAGCGCTTCGCTTCTTCGAGCAAATGAAATCCCTCAGCGACAACCAACCCGTCGTCGGTGCGAAGGCCTTTTTGGATGGCCTTCCGGATGGTCGTGCAGAGGGGGTTCCGGGCGCCGAGGGGAGTTACGATTGCGGCCATTCCAGTAGAATGCTAAGGATACCGCACAGGCTCATGAAACGAAGCGTCCAATTGGGACTGGCCCTAGCTGCCGCGACCCTGCTCGGGTGGATGGGCTGGGTGACGGTGCAGATTCGGAAGCAGTCGGTGGTGGACGAAGCGGCGCCGGCGGATGTGATTGTGATCATGGGCGCGGCGGAGTATCACGGGCGGCCGTCGCCGGTGTTGCGGGCGCGATTGGACCATGGCTTGGAGCTGTTTCAGCAGGGCTATGCCCGGCGGATTCTCACAACAGGCGGCGCGGGCGGCGACCCGGTGTTCACGGAAGGCGTCGTGGGCCGGAATTATTTAATGAACCATGGAGTGCCGCCGGAATCGATCCTGCTGGAGGACGAAGGGGCGACCACGGCCCATTCGACGACGGTGGTGGCCGAAATAATGAGGCGCTCCGGTTTGCGCAGCTGCATCTTAGTGAGCGATGGGTATCACATCTATCGCGCGAAGAAAATGCTCGAATTTCGCGGTCTGGAAGTGTACGGTTCGCCACGCTCCATTAAGCAGGAGACCAGCCCGCAGGACTGGTGGCTGTATCTGCGCCAAGCGGCCGGGTACACGTTGTGGACGGCCGGCATTAACCTTTAGGCCGGTTGCGCGGTGAAGGGTGTGAAGAAGCAGCACCTTCCCTCGAAGGTGTGCAAGACGTGCGGCCGCCCGTTCACCTGGCGCAAAAAGTGGGAACGGGATTGGGAGCAGGTGCTCTATTGCAGTGACCGCTGCCGCGGCGCAAAGGGGAAAGGATGAAGCGTGATTTTGGCTCCCGCGCGGAGCTGGTGGCCTACGTCAAGGCAGAGTTCCCGGAGTCCCTGGTGCACGGGGAAGAGGTGAGCGAGACGCGGGGCGGGCGGAAGGCGGCGGAGGCGTTGCTTGAAAAAGTAAATCCGGACCGGTACGCGCGGTCGCGGAACTTTCTGAGTGGTGCGGTGACCCGGCTGGCACCCTATCTTCGCCATGGCGTGTTGTCCTTGGGCGAGGTGCGGCGGAAGGCGTTGACGAAGCCGAATCACGAGAAGCTCGTGAATGAGTACGCCTGGCGCGACTACTGGCGGCGGGTGTACGGGCAGATTGGCGAGGGCGTTTGGAAGGATCGCGAAGAGGCCAAGCGCCGGTGGCGGGAGCAGCGGGAGACCGCGGAGCTGCCAGCCGACATTGCCGAGGCGCGGACGGGGTTGGCGTGCATGGATGGATTCGTCACGGAGTTGACCACGACCGGGTACATGCACAACCACGCACGGATGTGGTTTGCCTCCTATGTGATCCACTGGCGGCGAGTTCGCTGGCAGGCGGCGGCGAAGTTTTTCCTGACGCATCTGCTCGATGGCGACCCGGCGAGCAACAATCTGTCCTTTCAATGGGTGGCCTCGACGTTTGGCGCGAAGCCGTACCTGTTCAACCGGGAGAACCTCGAGAAGTACACGGACGGCAAGTTCTGCCGGAAGTGTGCGCGGGAGAAGGACTGCCCGTTTGCGAAGTCGTACGAACAGATTGATCAGGAGCTTTTCCAATGAAACCGGTGGTCTGGATGCATGAGGACTGCTTGCGGCCGATCCTGCCGGGGGCGCCGGCGATCTTCGTTTTTGAGAACAACGGCCATTCGTTGAAGCGGTTGGTGTTCCTTTACGAGTGCCTGCTCGAGTTGGACGTCGAGATCGAGAAGGGCGAGATCGCGCCGCTGGTCCGGGCGTTTGCGGCGCGGCACGGGGCGGGGAAGATCGTCACCGCCTTTACGGAGTGCCCCCGGCTGATGGGGTACGCGAAGACGCTGGGGGCCGAGGTGGTGAACGACGATCCGTTTGTGGCCGCGGCGGGGCCCTTCGATTTGAAGCGGTTTTCGCGCTACTGGCAGCGGATTGAACGGCAGGCGCTAAAGCTTTAAGAGCGTGCGTAAGCGCTTGGTTTGGACCCGGCTGACGGGGACTTCGGTGCCGCGCTTATCGTCCATCTTCAACTGGAAGCTCGATTTGAACCAGGGGATGACTTCCTTGATCCGGTTGATGTTGACGAGCCAGGAGCGGTGGACCCGCCAGAACGTGTCGGGATCGAGATTCGACTGCAGCTCTTCGATGGTCTTGTAGGTGGATTCGCCTTCCAGGCCCTGGCAGACGACGGTGATGAGGCCGTCGTCGATGGTGGCGAAGATGATGTCCTGCGAATCGACGATGAAGTTGCGGTTGTCGCGGCGGACGAGGATTTTGGCGCGGACGGGTCCGGTGCGGACGGCGGCGGGGGCTTCGGGGGCGGGTTTCTGGCGTTCGGCGATGCCGCGGCGGGCCCGGTCGATGGCCTGAGCGAGACGGTCCTTTTCGATGGGCTTGAGGATGTAGTCCATCGCTTCGAGTTGGAAGGCCTCGACGGCGTAGTTGTCGAATGCCGTGGCGAGGATGAAGTGGGGCAGCGGGATGTCTTTCTCGCGGAGGCGTTTGATGACGCCGAGACCGTCGAGGCCGGGCATCTGGACGTCGAGGAAGACGAGGTCGGGCTCGACATCTTCGATCAGCTTGACGGCTTCGAGACCGTTGGCAGCGGTGGCGGCGACTTCGATGTCCGGGAAATCCTTGAGGAGGAAGGCCAACTCATCACGGGCCAGGGCTTCGTCATCCACGAGGATGGCTGTGATGGTCTGCACGGGAGCGGCGGCGCGACTTTGCATTCCGATGCTAGGATAGCAAGGCAGGGCAACTGTTTTTGATGCGCGATTTGTTGGCATGAAGGTTCTGGTTATCGGTGGTACCCTTTTCATCGGCCGCGCACTCGTCACGGAGTTGGTGAAAGCGGGTCACGACGTCACGGTGCTTCACCGTCGGGCGCAGCATGACCTGGGGACGGTGGGCCGGAAGCAGATCGGGAATCTGATGGCGGACCGGAACGATCCGGCGCAGATTCAGCAGGCGTTGGCGGGCCAGAAGTTCGAAGTCATTTTCGACAACGTTTACGATTGGGAGCGCGGCACGACGGCGGCGCAGGTGGAGGCGACGGCGTTGGCGGCGGGCGATTCGCTGCGGCGCTATGTGTTTGTTTCGAGCGTCGCGGCCTACGGTGCGGGGTTGAACCACTACGAGGGGGACGGGCTGGCGGGCGAGGATCATCCGGACGCCTATGTGCGGAACAAGGCGAACAGTGAGCGGGCGCTGTTCCGGCTGCATCAGCGGTACGGGCTGCCGGCGGTGACGCTGCGGCCGCCTTACATTTACGGGCCGGGGAACCCGTTCCACCGGGAGTCGTTCTTCTGGGAGCGGTTTCGGGATGGGCGGAACATCATCATCCCCGGGGATGGGCGGCGGCTGATGCAGTTTGTCTATGTGAAGGACCTGGTGGCGGCGGCGATGGCGGCGATGACGACGCCGGCGGCGGTGGGCCATGCGTTTAACGTGGCGAGCCCGAAGGCGATTACGCAGGTGGAGACGGTGCAGGCGCTGGCCGAAGTGGCGGGGAAGAAGGGCGTGGAACTAGTGAAAGTGCCGCGGGAGAAGCTCCTGAAGGCGGGCGGGCACCCGATGGGGCCCAAGCTGTACTTTGGCTTCTACTTCGACCTGCCGCCGATTACGATGCTGGTGACGAAGGCGCAGCGGGTGTTGGGGTTCAAGCCGACCGACTTTCAGACCGGGCTGAAGGAGACCTACAAGGCGTGGAAGGCCTTGGCGGGGACGCTGCCGGCGCCGGACTATTCGTATGAAGACAGCGTTTTGTAGAGCGCGAGGGCCGTGTTGGTCTGGATGGTGACGGTGTCTTCGACGCGGCGGGCGTAGCCTCCGGCGAGGGTGACGGCGATGGGGATGCGGCGGCGGCGGGCGGCGGCGAAGACGGCCTGGTCGCGGGCCTCCAGGCCGGCGATCGACAGGTCGAGGCCGCCGAGTTGGTCGTCATAGTAGGGGTCGGCGCCGGCGACGTAGAAGAGGATGTCCGGCTGGAAGCTGGCGACTGCCTGCTCGACGGCGGGCTGAAGGATGGCGAGATACTCGTCGTCGCCGACGCCGTCGGCGAGGGGCAGGTCGAGGTCGGAGGGCGGTTTGATGGCCGGGTAGTTGTTTTGCTGGTGGATGGAGAGGGTGAAGACGGAGGGGTCCGTGGCGAAGATGGCGGCGGTGCCGTTGCCGTGGTGGACGTCGGTATCGACGACGATGGCCCGTTCGATGAGTCCTTCGGCTTGGAGGGCGCGGATGGCAATGGCGACATCGTGGAGGGCGCAGAAGCCTTCGCCGTGGTTGGGGAAGGCGTGATGGAAGCCGCCGCCGATGTTATAGGCTCCGCCGTGGGTGAGGGCGAGACGGCCGGCGAGGAGAGTGCCTCCGGCGGCGAGCCAGAAGCCGCGGGCCATTTCCGGGCTCCAGGGGATTTCGAGGGTTTGGATCTGCCGCGGGGTGAGGGTGCCGTCGCGGAGGGCGGCGGTCCAGGCGGGGGTATGGACGAGGAGAACCTGGTTGTCCGTGGCGGGCTCCGGGGTCTGGACGGGCCAATCGGCGAGGCGCTCGCGGATGAGCCGGTACTTCTGGGCGGGGAAGACGTGGCTGCCCAGATTGAGGTCGTAGCCGAGATGGTAGACGAGCGGGAGCATCAGGATTGGAGGGCGGTGACGAGGGCGGCGGCGTAGATATCGTCGGCGGAGCAGCCGCGGGAGAGGTCGTTGAGCGGCTTGGCGAGGCCTTGGAGGAAGGGGCCGTAGGCGGCGGCGCCGCCGAGGCGTTCGACGAGTTTGTAGCCGATATTGCCGCTGTTGAGGTCTGGGAAGATGAGTGCGTTGGCGTGGCCGGCGACGGGGGAGCCGGGCGCTTTGCTGGCGCCGACGGAGGCGACGAGGGCGGCGTCGGCCTGGAGTTCGCCGTCGATTGCGAGATGGGGGGCGCGTTCGGCGACGATGCGGACGGCTTCCTGGACCTTCGAGACCCAGGGGTGGGAGGCGCTGCCTTTGGTGGAGAAGGAGAGCAGGGCGACGGCGGGCTCTTCCTTCAGGACGGCGCGGACGCTGCCGGCGGTGGCGATGGCGATTTCGGCGAGCTGGACGGCGTCGGGGTCGACATTGATGGCGCAGTCGGCGAAGGCGTAGACGCGGGCTTCGGTGCAGACGAACATGACGCTCGAGACGGTGCGGACGCCGGGGGCGGGGCCGACGCAGTGGAAGGCGGCGCGGACGGTATCGGCGGTGGTGTTGGCGGCGCCGCCGACGAAGCCGTCGGCGTCCCCGTCGGCGACCATGAGGGCGGAGTAGAAGAGCGGGGTACGGGCGGTGGCGCGGGCTTCGAGTTCGGTGACGCCTTTGGCGCGGCGGCGTTCATAGTAGAGGCGCCAGTAGCGATCGTCCTGGGGGCCGGCGACGAGGATGGGGTCGATCAACTGTTCGGCGCGGAGGCGATCGGCGGCGGCGAGGACGCGCGGGTCGGCGCCTTCGGGGAAGACGATGCGGCGCCGGGGGCGGAGGGCCCGGACCTGCTCCTGCTGCTGGTGGAGGAATTGCTGGGCGGTGGCGGGAAGGGGCATAGGTTTTATTGTAAGGGCGCGGAACGGAAGGGGCTTCTGGTGCGTTCAACCTGTGTGCGGGTACTCCTGATAGGCATGGTGGCGGCGTGGGTGGCGTCCGGGCAGGACGTCCGGGAGATCTTTCGACGGGCGGTGGAGAAGGACGAGCGGAACTACGCGGTACGGGACCAGTACACGTTCCGGGAGGAGTCGACGGTGGAGTTCCTGGACAAGGACGGGCGTCCGAAGTCGGTGGAGCGGCGAACGAAGGAGGTGCTGTTCTATGACGGGACGCAGTTGGAGCGGCTGGTGGCGAAGGACGGGAAGCCGTTGAGTGAGAAGGAGACGCGGGAGGAGAAGGAGCGGATTGACCGGGAGATCGCGAAGATGAAGCGGGAGTCGCCGGCGGCGCGGGCGAAGCGGCGGGGGGAATCGGCGGCGGCGCTGAAGGAGGAGACGGAAGGGAGGCGGCAGGTGATGGAGGCGTTTGACCTGACGCTGAAGGGGGAGACGGTGGTGGCGGGGCGGCCGTGTTGGCTGATTCATGGGAAGCCGCGGGGGGATTTCCGGCCGAAGGGGCGGCGGGCGGACCAGTTGAAGAAGTTCCAGGGGGATGCGTGTGTGGACAAGGTGACTTCGGACTGGATGCGGCTGGAGATGGAGACGACGGACACGATCTCTTTTGGATTGTTTGTGTTGCGGCTGCAGTCGGGGGCGACGGTGCGCCTTGAGCAGACGCGGGTGAACGATGAGGTGTGTTTTCCGTCGAAGATTGACGTGGCGGCGAATGCGCGATTGCTGGGGATGATGAAGCGGGTTCGGGTGACGGTGCGCTACAGCGACTTCCGGAAGTTTGCGACGGACTCGACGATTACGTTTGAGACGCCGACGCAATAGGCTGGACGGGGTTGGCTTCGTTTTCAAAAAACACGAAAAAACCAAGCAGCCGAGAGGCTAACTGCTTGATTTTGCAGGGAATTCCGAGAAACGAACCGGCCGAAAACCTGGCTTCGTTTTTGGCCGGTTCTGATGGAGGAAGCACACCACCCGTTTTGAGGATAGGGCCTTGGGGGAGCCGAGGGAGGGTGGATTGTGTGTATCGTATTGATTTGGAGCGAGATAAAAATTGGAATGCCCTGAACTCGCGGCCGGACCGGAAGGTTTCTGGGGAGGGAGCCGGGTGGACCCTGCTTTTGCGGATTGGAGGAGAGGATGACACTGGATAAGGGCTACTTGCGCATAGTGACTCCGCTTTGGGATTTGATTGATATCTATCAGGGGCCGGAGGTGTTCCTGCGGACGTTTGGGCAAGCGCCGCGGGAGTCCGGCATCCTGTTTGCAGCGCACCTTTGCTTGTCGGAAGTCCAGAATGGTGGCTTTGAACAGTTCTTCTATAACGGCAGCGGGGTGTTGGCTCCGGAGGCGGTGGAGGGTTTCGTGGCGATTGGGCTGCCGGAGACCGGGGCGGTGGTGCAGGAAGCGATGTTGCGGTTGGGCTCTCCCTATGTCCGGGAACGGGGGGAACGACAGGAGGCGCTGGAACGATTGCCGGAGGGCTGCTTTAGGGAGTTGGACGAGAAGTTTTACGCTCTGGCGGATCGCGAGGCGGGAGGGTTCCGGCGCGCGGCGGACGGCCACGCCGAACGTGTTGCCCGGTAGATCGTGGTAGCTCGTTTTCAGAGCCCTGCCGAAGTGCGTCAGGGTTTTGCGGTTTCGATATCGTGCCTATTCGAGTAGGCTTGCAATGATCGCATTGCAATCATCGATTTCAATTGGAAAAGCGAATCGATGTGGGGGATCTTCACCATGGCTAGTCTCACGATTCGCAATCTGGAGGATGATCTGAAGCTGCGCTTGCGGATCCGGGCGGCGCAGCACGGCCGCTCGATGGAAGAAGAGGTGCAGGATATTCTGCGGCAGGTAGTGGGTAAGGGCCTACCCCCCACGGAACCTCGCTGCGTCGATTCTGGCGCGAGTGGCCGCTGCCGACCGGATTGACCTTGAGCTGCCGGCGCGAGAACCGATGCGGCTGTTGCCTCCCTTGGGCTGGGCCCGCCGGTGATTATTCTCGACAAGAACGTAATCTCGGAACTGCTGCGGCCAGAACCGGCGGAGCCCGTGGTGGCGTGGCTGGCGGCACAAGATGGGGACACCGTTCTCTTTGCGGCAGTCGGAGAAGCTGAGCTGCGTCATGGTGTGGCCATCCTGCGGCCGGGGAGGCGGCGCAGTTCTTTGTCGCTGGCGATCGACGACATTCTGGAAGAGGAGTTTCGTGACCGTATTCTTCCATTCGACCGCGCTGCCGCGTGTGCCTATGCGGCGGTCGCCGCCGAACGGCGCGCGGCCGGGCGCCCGATTAGCCAGTTCGATTGCCAGATCGCAGCCATGGGACGCTCCCATCAGGCAGTGGTCGCCACCCGCAACATTCGGGAGTATGACGGTTGCGGGATCGAAGTGGTGGATCCTTGGCAGTGCGCCGCTTGCGCGACTGAGTGTGTTGGCCGAGGGGATGGACCTGGGAAGCGACTGGGCGTCGCAGGGATACCGGCGTTGGCCATCAGGCCAGATGAGGTTCGATGGCGATGGGTTTGACGGGGTTCGGCGTATGGGGAGGGTTCAGGGCGGCAGCGAAATCGGTGGAAGCAGGAGACCGAATCGGAGAGCCATAGGTAGATTGTGGGCAGCAGCGGGATCAGAGGGGACGGGAGGCGCGGAGCATCCTCTGCTGTCTCCCAAGGGCAGTTCGCCAGCGGCTACGGAATCGCGCGGGCGCGCCGTTCCCGATGCCGCATGGGATGGTGGATTGGCTTCGCTTCGGTTCGTTAATTGGTAGTTTTTCCGTATTTTATGGCGAATTTTGGCGAATTCTTGATGCGAATGCGTTGCTTGGCTTCCGTATCCGAGCGGGGGGCGGCCGATTAGGTCGACCTGGAACCGCCGGCAAGCGAGCCGAGACTGTCGTTGGCCGGAGGAACACCCGTTCTCTGGCTGAGTATGTCGAGCGGGGCACTCCGGGTCGATTTGGCCCTGGACGGAGCGTTTTTGTTCTACCTGAGCTGGCAGGTGATGCTTTCCGAGTACAGTGTGCCGGGCCGGATCCGGTTCGATGGGCGCTACCAGCGGGAGGCCTTTGGGCGGCGGAGGGCCGAGGCGGCGATTTGGAGTCATGGGGCGACGCAGTTTGCCGTGGAGCATGGCATCTTGCCCGAGTATCCGCAGGGGATCCGAGTCTGTACCGCTCTGTTTGTTCTTGGTGCGGGCTTGGGGTGTGGTTTGTTCGCAGTTTTGAACTAGTTGCGGGAGGAGGGTGTCGTTCGCTAAAGGGCGTGCGGGTCCTGTCGCGTCTGATTGCCGGCTGGTACCCTGAGATTCGATGGCAACGAATTGGCGCGAACGAATCACGGTCGACCCAAAGGTCCTGGTTGGCAAACCAATCATCAAAGGTACGCGCCTGGCCGTCGAGTTCATCGTCGACCTGCTTGCTGCCGGATGGACCCAGGAGCAGATCCTGGACAACTATCCGCACATTCGTCAGGAAGACATTCAAGCCTGCTTGGCCTACGCAGCTGAACTCCTGCGTACGGAGCACGTCGTGCCCCTCCAACCTGCATGAAATTCGTCGCGGACGAGAATTTCGAGACTCCGTCGAGCACGGGTAAGCCCGTCTCCAGGCATCTGGCTCTACGGGCACAGGTCCATTTCTGTTGAGAGTCCGGCTCTTCTGTTGAGAGTCCTGCTCGTTAGTTCCGAGACCCTTTCATTTGGCGACGAGGTGCTCCAGGTGAGCTGCTCCCGCATTCACAGCACAAGTCACGCGCTCGAACCGCTGTACTCGCATCCTTGACTTCCGCTCCGGTTCCCGCGGAACCCATCGACTCCACCCGAGTACCACTCAAGACATCAAGGGCCTTCTATCTGATGATTGGATACATCCCGCGCCATGCAGGCCGATTCAAGCGGCCCGCTAAGCCGGAGAAACGGCGGCGGTTGAAGAAAGCCGCGATTGCCTCGACAGGCGACGCGGCTGATATCCTGATATTCGATGGCCGTGAATTAGTGCGAACGAATCGCGGTCGCTCCCAAGGTCCTTGTGGGCAAACCAGTTATCAAAGGTACACGCTTGGCTGTCGAGTTCATCGTCGACTTTCTTGCAGTTGGTTGTCGGCCGATGCGCTCTTTTCGAGGGACCAGAGGATACCTTCTGCTTTCAAAACACGCTTATTCGCTGTTTCGGTAACCAATCTCCACTCTTTTATCGGTTTCTCTTGAAATGGTTTCTCGATTTCGGACAATTTGTGCCTATTGCCAAGCAGACCACATCCGTGGCACACCTAGGCGCTGAACGTTTCGCAAAGATGCTGCTGGCTGTTCCATTCAGAGAGCAATGCATCATCGAGCAACGCCTTTCCGCGGTGCAGGCAAAACTGGATTACCAGGCATCCCGCCTCAAGAAGTTGCGTGGATTGAAAGAAGGACTCGAGTACGATCTATCGACTAGTCGCGTAATCGTTCCTGTGTCATGACTATTTCCGACCTCAGGTTCAAGCTCGATGAACTTCTACGACTTCCCTCCGAGCCGGAATGGGTAGAGTTCAAGCACAACAACGACAACCCTCAGGAGATCGGCGAATACCTTTCCGCCATCTCTAACGGCGCCGCGCTGCATGGCAAGCGGACCGGCTACATAGTATGGGGAATTCAAGACGGTAGCCATGGCGTTCTCGGTGCCAACTTTCGTCCCAAACAAGCTAAAAAAGGGAATGAGAATCTGGAGAGTTGGCTACTGCGTGAATTGAGCCCGAGGATTGACTTTACGATTCACGAATTCGAGCATCACGGCGCACCCGTTGTGATGTTCGCCGTTCAGGCCGCCAATTCGATTCCGGTCCGCTTTGGTGGCGAAGCCTTTATCCGCGTCGGTAGCTATAAGAGAAAGCTGAAAGACTTTCCAGAGAAGGAGCGCCGGCTGTGGCAAATTCTTTCGGAATCGCCGGTGGACTGGTCTGCTCAGATTGTCGAAGGCGCAACTCTCGGCGATCTCGACAGAGACGCGATAGCGTTTGCACGCATCCAGTACCGGCAGAAGCATCCCCAGAGAGCGGAGGAGCTGGATCGGTGGGACGACGCGACATTTTTGAACAAGGTGAAAGTATGCGTCAACGGGAATGTGACACGAGCGGCCCTGCTCCTTCTCGGCAAGACCGAGTCGGCGTATCTCCTTTCACCCGCCCAGGCTCGTGTCACCTGGGTGTTGCGGGATGAAAAGAAGCAGGAGAAGGACTACCAGCACTTCGATTTGCCGCTGATTCTCGTCGGCGACTGTGCTTCAGAAGATCCGCAATCTCACGGTCCGGCATCTTCCCAGTGGAACCCTGTTCCCTCAGGAGGTTACGCAATACGATCCATGGGTGATCCGCGAGACACTGCATAACTGCATCGCTCATCAGGACTACAAGATGGGTGGGCGTATCAATGTAGTGGAAACAACGGATACGCTGCTGTTCACCAATTTGGGCTCCTTCATTCCCGGTACGGTCGAGGAGATGATTCGCAGCGATGCGCCGCCGGAGGTCTATCGGAATCCATTTCTGGCGCAGGCGATGGTAAACCTGAACATGATCGACACCATCGGCAGCGGGATCAAGCGAATGTTCACGCGGCAGCGGGAGCGCAGCTTCCCGATGCCGGATTACGATCTCAGTGATCCGAAGAAGGTCGCGGTTCTGCTGACCGGCCAGGTGCTAGACGAGAACTACACGCGGCTGCTGTTGAGCCAGATCGAGCTCGACCTGACGGACGTGATCGCGTTGGATAAGGTTCAGCAGAAGCACCCGCTCGACGAGGAGGCGTTTAAGCGCCTGAAGGCTCGCAATCTGATTGAGGGCCGGCGGCCGAACGTGTTCGTGTCGGCGAAGATCGCCGCCGCTACCGGCGACAGGGCGACGTATATCAAGAACCGAGCCTTCGATAAGCAGCACTACAAGGAGCTGGTGGTCAAATATCTGAACCAGTACGGGCATGCGACGCGCGCGGAAGTGGATGAACTGCTCCTCGGCAAGCTCTCAGACGTCCTGGCGACGAATCAGAAAAAACGCTTCATTGGCAATATGCTTCAGGAGATGAAAGATGATGGGCAGATTGTGCCCGAGGGGACGACGCGCTGGGTGAAGTGGCGTCTGTCTAAACCGGCCCCGGAAGGCGGAGCGTTCCGGTGAGTTTAGCTAGAAAACTGCTTCGGGAACTTCGGAACTCATTGATTGCATTGGCCTTGTCTCTGTCTGGTGAGGCGGGGGCACAATTGTTTAGCTTGAGGTTAGACAGAGAACCGGCGGATGCATGTCTGAATACCAACATGTCGAAAAGCCCTTTCTCGGCCAGTTCGGCACGTTGGGCTGGAAAATGGTGGATCAAGGTCACGGCATCATCCCCGTCGATCCCGGGTCCAGTCTGACCTCGGGGGACACCGGTCCTGGTGGCGGAGCTATGGAAAGGGAGACTTCGATGAGAAAGCGGATCACGCCCGGCGAGGAGATCGCCGCCAGCTTGCGCGAAGCGATCGCGTGGGCACGAGGCGAGGATGCACCGGTCCGCGTGACGCGGGTGGAAGTGCCGGTGATCGACGTGCGTGAGGTGCGGCGGAAGCTGCGGTTGAGCCAGACGCAGTTCGCGGCGAGATTCGGTTTCGCGGCGGCGTCGGTGCGGAGTTAGGAACAAGGGCGGTCGCGTCCGGAGGGGCCCGCACGGGTCTTGTTGGCGGTGATCGCCAAGCATCCGGATGCTGTGGAAGATGCTTTGCGTCCGGCGTCTTAGGCGGCTCGACCAGTCCGCAGCCGCTGCGAGAGCGGGTGGCGGTGGACGCTTCGTCCTCGTCACCGATCTCTCCGGAGTCTCCTCACAATCGGTGTCGTGGGTAAGGATTCAGCATTGCTGGCCAACTAACGGAAGCGGACCATCAGGTTGTACCGCGACACACCTAATCCTGGACGTCCGCTGGGAATTCTTGCGCCAGAATGTTCAGGATTTGCCGATGGAGGATCGGAATGTCTTCGATGCAAGCATCCCATAGGATCTGCCAATCCAGATCGAAGTAGGCGTGGACGATCCGATGGCGGACAGCGATGATTTTTCGCCAAGGGACTTCGGGATGCCGTTCCCTGAGGGCCGGGGACAGCCGACCGATTGCTTCCCCGATGACGGTTAGGTGGTGCAGTATCGCGGCGGGACGGATTTCGTCGACCAGGAATTCCGCTTCGGAGGTGCCGGCGATGAGACACTCCATTTTCCGGCAGGCGGAGGCGATGTCCAGGAGAAACGATGACTCATGCCGCATAGAGCAGGCGAGCATCTTTCAGCACAGTGTCGCGCACCCAGGGTTTCAGTCCGCGCTTGGTGACGAGATCGACGCGCCGACCGGTGAGGAGTTCCAGTTCTTCGACTAACGACTCGAACTTCAAGAGGCCGACGCGCACTCCTGGGGTGAACTCCACAAGAAGGTCAATGTCGCTATCCACTCTCGACTCTCCCCGAGCGGTGGAGCCAAATAAGGCGAGTTCCTTGACTCCGTAGCGGCGACAGAGTTCAAACAGCTTTGAGTCCTCGATCGTTGCGGTTCCGATTCGCAAGCTACTGCTCATGGCGTGTGTTCTCATTATGCGTCATTCCGCGGCACTGCTCTGCGTGCCCGTGGTCATCGGCTGGAGCCCCGACTGGCGGCGCGCCGCCGTTGTTGGTTCGGAGGCCGCATGGCAGACGCCACACGGCAATGTGCGGCCGATGCGTATCGTCGCTGTAGAATCGTCGCAGCGAGTTTGACGCCCCGGAGGCATTCCCGGGCCGTGGCGCTTTTGTTTGGGAGCGTGCTTCGACAGGGTTACCGATGATGCCCGCCGTTGACGAGCAGCTGCAGGTCACCGGGACGGCGGGGCCATATCAGACGCCCAAATGCGATTCGTTTGGCCTCACCCCGAACGACCTCCGTTTACCTGTCCCGCGTCAGTCGAAGGAATGGGCTCAACAAGATCCGCGGAATTTCTTCGATCTTCTGGGAATGCTGGCTGTGATTGGCCACTTTTCCCGCCCTTTGGGGCGGCGGTTTATCTGTGGGCGAAGTTGCGGTTGCGGACACGTCCATCCAGCAGAGCTTCCCGCAGGTGTGGTTGGATGCCGGAGGACACGCGATGGCGTGGTGCAGCGGGCGCGGCTCGGCGTAGATACAGGGTCATTCCGGGCTGCTTGGGTCGCCGTTGCGGCTCTGCAGCCTTGCGGCCACGGAGGCAACGAAAATGTGGGTTTCCGGGTCGGCCGATGCGACGGCGGCTTCGGTGGCCCGTTGGAGCCACTGTTGGGCGAGATCTCGGCGGTCCGCTTCGATCGCAAAAGTCGCCAGCCAGACGGCGGCTTCGGCCAACCCCTCCGGCTGGCCGCCGGGTCCTACCTGCGCGTACCGATCGTAGGCCTCCTGCCAGAGACGCGCCGCTTCCTCGCGCTTTCCTAAACGGTTCTTGACCACGGCCGGATAGCGGACCGTGTTTGCATAGTCGAGGCTGTTGGCTGCCGCATGGCCGCGGTAGATCGCCAGTGCTTCGTCGTACGCTTTCTCGGCGTCGTCGAGCCGGTGCTGATACTCCCGGATGATGCCGATGTGGCGGATACACCACGCCTCGTCCAGCGGCTGGCCGAGATCGCGGCAGAGTGTGGCGGCTTCTGTGAGGGTCCCGAGAGCGGCTTCATAGAGGAACGGCGGCCGCCGTTCGACGTTGGCGAGTTCTCGCAGGGCTTGGGCGAGCCGGTGCGGATCCTGGTCCGCCCGGGCGGCGGCGACCCGGCTCCGGGCTTGTTCGAGACGCCGGCGGAACTCTTCGGGCATGGGTGGCTCGTGGGCGGGGGCGGTCACGGGGCCATTGTAGCCGCTGTGGTGTGGGGCCGGCGGAGAGTGCAATTGGCCGACGGCACACAGTAAGCCGTTTGATGGTCCATCGACGGACGGACGCGGACTGCCGAACTCAACGCGAGGGCAATTTGCCGATCCGAATCACTTGCCGCGGCTGAACGGTTGGCAACGCCGCGAGACATTCCGGAAGCAGTGGCAGCAGGCCGGCAAGCCGATTCGAGTAGGAGTGAATGATCAGCACCGCGATGCGGAATGATTCTGCGCTCTGCTGATACGGTAGGTTCTTATCGAGGGTCAGGAGAGCATCCAAGAGCGGGTCGGCCAAAGTCCTCGACCGTACGGCATTCGTGCCCGCGGAGATGGGGGTGGAGCTTGCGGAGAAGGTTCTCGTCGATGAGGATTCTCATCGCGGACCGGAGAGGAGGGCCTTGGCTTCCTCCAGGGCGGCGATGGCAGCGGTTCGGGTCACGGAAGGGAAATCGTCGAGGAACTCATCCAGCGTGTCGCCGGCTTCGAGGTAGTCGATCAAAGAATCGAAAGGCACACGGGTTCCTCGGAAACATGGCGTACCGCCCAGAATCTCCGGATCGCTGACGATGACGGATTCGCGCTTCATGAAGTACCTCTCGGGCTTCAGCCTATCAGGGAGCGCAGGTTTGGGCGTTCCCGTATCCCGCGGGCGGGCGGGCCACGTCGCTTGCGCATCTGGAAAATGGGACTGCGCTCCCGGCGTCTTCAAGCCGGTGCGGATATTCCTGGGATCCCATGACCACGGAATCTCGGGGCGTCGATTCTGGCGCGAGTCGCCGCGACCGATCGGATTGGCCTTGAGCGCCCGGCCGGGCGATGATGGTTCTCGCCCCGGACACCTTCCTGGAACGGCGGCGGCCAGAACCGGCGGAACTCGTCGTGGCATGGCTGGCGGCTCAGGTTGGAGAGACCGTTTTCGTTACAGCAGGCGGAGAAGCCGAGTTGCGTGATGGGCCGCCAGGCGCAGCATTCGGAACTTCGTCTGATGCGCCATAGTTTGCGCGCCAACCGGGTCTGCTCTTTCCTGTATCGGGTTTACCGCAGGCTCCGCTTCTTACGAACCCTCTGTCGTTGTTGACGGTGGATGAACTCCTGGGGATCCGGTCACCTCCCCGGCTGACTTTTATGGTTCTGTCACGCTCCGTTTGCTCGACGTTCATAATGCTTCTTTAATCTTAGGGGCATGAAGCTCTCACAGGTTCTTTGGTGCTGCTTTCTGGCTGCTGGCGCAGCGTATGGGCAGAGCACGGAGTTGACTGGCCGGATCACGGACCCGCAGGACCAGATCGTTCCAGGGGCGCGCGTCCGCATTGTCAGGACGACGACGCAAACCGTTTTTGAGACGGTGTCGAACGAGTCGGGCTACTACGTCTACCCGAACCTGCCGAGCGGAACGTATCAAATTTCGGTGGCGCGAGAGGGCTTCAAGACGGCGGAACGGTCGGGAATCACCGTGGCGACCGCAGACAAACGCCGGCTGGATATCCGGCTGGAGTTGGGCGCGGTCAGCGAGACGGTCAGCGTGACGGCGGATGCCTCCGTCCTGGAGGTGAGCTCGGCGTCCGTCACGACCACGGTGAACTCGCTGGACTATGAGCGGTTGCCGCAGATTCAGTACAACCGCATGCGCAGCCCGGCGACCTTCCTCTACCTCAGCCCCGGCGTGTTCGGCCAGGTGAGCGCCAACGGCCGGGAGAACGTCGCCGCTTCGAATCAGCTCCTGATCAATGGGAGCCCCCGCTACGGCAACGAATTGTACATGGACGGGTTGCCCGGACGGACCAATTTCAACGAGACGGCGCCGCCGGTGGATGCGATTGGAGAGTTCAAACTGCAGGCGAACAATCTCTCCGCCGAGTTCGGCAATACCGGATCTGCGGTAGTCAGCTTCTCCATCAAGTCGGGCACCAACGACTTTCACGGATTGGTGTTCGATCTGTTCCGGAACGAAAAACTGGATGCCCGGAGCTTTCTCGCGCCGACCCGGTCTACCATTCGGCAGAACGAATTCGGCGCGACCTTTGGCGGGCCGGTTTGGATTCCGAAACTCTACAACGGCAAGAACAGAACGTTTTTCTTTTTCGCCTACACGGGCAGCCGGAAGCGCGGTCTAGACCAGATTCAGCGGCGCCGCATTCCCACCCTGGCCGAGCGTACCGGAGACTTCTCGGCCAACGCGCGGCCTATTTATGATCCGAATACCACCCGGACGGTGGGGACGACGTTCGTGCGCGATGTCTTTCCGGGAAATCGCATCCCGGCTTCGATGCTGGACCCAGTGGCTTTGAAAGTAACGGAATTGCTCCCCCCGCCGAACCTGGCCAATGCGGGAGTGTTGAACTATGCCGACTTCATCGGCGAACGGTTGCTCGATCCTGATGTGTATCTGCTCCGCGTGGATCATGCCTTTGCCCCGGCGCACCGGATTTTCGGCACCTTCAACCGGACGAAGATTCCGCGCCAGAATATCACCGCGGCCCTGACCGACCCGCTCTCGGACCGGACGCTCCAACTGATTACGAGCGAAATTGTTCGCGGCAACTACGACTGGACCGTGCGGTCGAACCTGTTGAACACCTTCCTGATCGGCTGGAACAACTTCCGGAATCCGTTTCAGAGCTTCTTTGCCAACCAGGGGTTTGCGGAGCGTCTGGGGATTCGGGGCGCTGTGGGTGATGCCTTTCCCACGTTTAACTTCAGTGACGGGTACGCTGGGCTGGGGCGGAATTCATTGTCGAACTCTACCGAAGCCTCGCTCATTGTCAAGAACATTACCAGCTACTCGCGGGGACGGAGCGTGATCAAGGCCGGGGTGGAGTACCGGATGAACCGGCCACGAAATTCCGACGACAGTGCGACGGCAGGCAACTACACCTTCTCTAATCTGGCGACCGCGCTGCCCACGACTCCCAACACGACCGGTGACGGCTACGCGAGTTTTCTGCTGGGCCGGGTGCAGAGCGCCAATCTGAATCTGCCGTTCGTCTCGAATGCCCGCAAGCCGTACTGGGGCTTCTTCCTGCAGGACGACGTGAAGGTGACGCCGAAACTGACCTTGAACCTGGGGTTCCGCTACGAGGTGACGGTGGCACCGACGGAGGTGGACGATCAGTATTCGCTGGTGGACCTGTCGACGCCCAATCCCGCGGCGGGAAACCGACCCGGCGCCTCGGTGTTCGCCGGTAGCGGCACGGATCGGATCGGGAGCCGAACGCTGGCGGAGACCGATCTTTCGGCGTTTGGGCCGAGGTTTGGATTTGCCTGGCAGGCTGCGTCGAAGCTCGTCATTCGCGGTGGGTACGGTCTGTTCTACGGGGACAACGAGATTTTTCCTGTGACCACGGGTTTCCGGGTGATTGGGAACTATCAATCGCTGGACCAGGGAATCACCGCGCCATTTCTGCTGCGGAATGGATTTCCGGGGACGCTGTCCCCGAATCCTGTGATTAGCCCGTCGATCCTCAATGATCAGAACGTCACTTCGCGCTCGGGGACGATTGGCACCATGCCGCGCACCCAAAACTGGAGTTTCAGCGTGCAGCGTTCCCTGGGAACCAACTGGGCGATGGAGTTGAGCTATGTGGCCAATAAGAACACCCGCCAGGCGCAGTCGGGCCTGATTAATGAGAACCAAGTGGATCCCCGGCATTTGGCGCTCGGGAGTTTGCTGACGCAAAACGTGAATTCGGCGGCCGCCATTGCGGCGGGGATTCAGCGGCCCTATCCGTCGTTTACTGGCAGCGTGAATCAGGCGCTGCGCGCGTATCCGCAGTACTTGAACATCACCGAGCAGTCGGCCAAGGCGGGCGCCAACTTCTACAACGCCTTTACGGCGCGCATCCGGCAACGGTACACCAACGGATTTACCTTTGACGCGCATTACACGTTCTCGCGCAATATCGGCTACTCGGGTAGCTTGCAGGACAACTTTAATCGCCGATTGGAGTATGGACTGTTGGCCTTCGATATCCCCCATTCGATGGTCATCAACTACACCTATGAACTGCCGTTTGGTCCCGGGAAGCGGTTTGCGACCTCGACCGGCTGGACGTCTAAGCTGGTGGGGGGATGGAGCGTCAACGGAATTCAGCGCTACCAATCGGGAGCACCGCTGAACGTCGTCATCAACAATACCCTGCCGATTTTCAACCGGACCTTGCGGCCCAACGTGGTTCCCGGAGTAGATCTGAGCACGGGAATTGCGAACGGGGACTTCAACGCCAACTCCGACCGGTTGATCAACCGGGATGCGTTCCGCAATCCGGCGCCGTTCTCTTTCGGCGACGCGGCCCTTTCCTACAACGCGCTTCGTAACTTCGCGACCCTCGGTGAGGACTTCTCTCTGATCAAGAATACGCGGGTGGGTGAGCGGGTCAGCATTGAGACCTCCGCGCAGTTCATTAACGCGCTGAATCGTCATCGATTCACGGACATCAACGCGAACTTCACGAATCCAACGTTCGGCCAGGCGTCCGGCTCGAACATTGGGCGTATCATCACCCTCAATTTGAAGGTGAAGTTCTAATGAAATCGATTCTGTTGGCTTTCCTGCTCGTGACGGGCGCGGAGGCCGCCGAGATGCTCGTCTGTGGCTGGGACGAAGTGATGATCCTCGATCTGGCCAAGGATGCCGAGAATCCGCCGGTGGTGTGGCGCTGGTCCGCGGCGCAAGCGGTCGAATTGCCGGAGGTCTACAAGACGAAGTTTCGAACGACCGACGATTGCAAGGCTGTGGCGGGAAATCGGATTCTCATCACCGCCTCCAGTGACGGGGTGGCGCTGGTGGACCGGGCGACGAAAAAGACATCGTTCTATGGGCAGTGTGCCAATGCCCACTCGGCGGAGCTGTTGCCGGGAGAGCGGATCGCGGTGGCCTGTTCGGTCCGGGAGAAGGGGGGGAACCGGCTGGCCGTTTTTGACGCGAAGACTCCGGAGAGGGAGATCTTCTCGACGGAGCTCTACTCCGGGCACGGTGTGGTGTGGGATGAAGAGCGGAAAACCTTGTGGGCGCTGTCCGGAAGAGATCTGCGCGCCTACAGTTTGGATCGGTGGGAGAGCGAGACGCCGGCGCTGCGGCTGGTTCAGTCCTTCCCGTTGCCAACCGGCGGTGGACATGAGCTTCTGCCGATTCCAGGAACGGCGGATCTTGCGGTAACGACGGTGCGCGATGTGTATCGATTCAATCGGGAGCGCCAGGAGTTTTCCCCGCACTCCGTGCTGCAAGGTCAACCCAACATCAAATCGTTGAGCTACCAAGGCCCGGACGGCCCTGTCGTCTACACCCAAGCGGAGAAGCCGAACTGGTGGACGGACAAGATCCGTATGCTGCAGCCGTCTACAACGATCGTCCGCCCTGGGGAGAAGATTTACAAAGTCCGTTGGATTCCCCGATAGGTCGGGGCGCCCCTGCTGGCCTGCGGTAGTGGTAAAGGCCTAGGCCTTGAGTTCCTCGATTTGCTTGGTGGCGATGCCGACGGGGCGGTCGACGGGGATGCCGGCGCAGGCTAGCAGGGTGGTCAGCAGGTCGCCCTGATTTCCCTTTGTATCCGGGAAGAAGCGGCCCGTTTTGAGGGAACCGCCACCGCCGCCGGCGAGGATGAAGGGGAGGTTCTCGCGCGTGTGCTTGTTGCCATCCTCCAGCCCGGAGCCCCACATCATGATGCAGTTGTCGAGCAGCGTGCCGCTCCCTTCCCGCAAGCCGGCCATCTTCTTCACCATGTAGGCGAACTGCGCAATGTTGAACTCCGTGATCCGGGCCACCTTGCGCACCTTCTCGGGGTCGTTGTTGTGATGCGTGTTCGAATGATGCTGGTCGTTGAAACCGAGTTCGGGATACGACGCGCCGTTGGGCGTCGAGCCGATATAGGTACTCACCCGCGTCGTATCCGTCTGGAAGGCGAGGATGTTCAGGTCACACATCACCTGCATATACTCGCTACGCTTATCGCCTTCCGGAATCCGGATCTCGATGGGCGGCGAATCCGAGGCGCGGCGGTTGCTCGGGCGGACGCCCGCCTTCTCGAGCGCCGCATCCTTCTGACGAAGTTCGATGGCGGCGATGCGCCGCTCGACGGAGCGGACGCTGTCGAGATACTCGTCGAGCTTGCGCTGGTCCGAGACGGGCAAGGTCCGCCGGAGGTCCTTGGCACCGCCTAAGACGATGTCGAGCAGGCTGCGGTCGAGCGGTGACATCGGGGAGGAGGAGCGGGCGCCGCCGGTCTGCTCCTGCTTGTTGAATAGACGATAGAGGACGTTGCGGGGGTTGACCTCGGCGGGAAGCGCCTGGGTGGGCGAACGGAAGCTGCAGTGGGAATAATAGCCTTCGTTCAAGCCCTCCTGGTTCTCTTTCCAGGTTTGGGGCATGGTGGCCAGTTCGAGAGACGGGATCGCCGTGAAGGCGCCGACGTGGTTGGCGGCGATCTGATCGGCGGAGATGGCGATGTGGATCTCGTTTCGCTTATCGGCGGCGGGCAGCATGGCGGTGAGCCAGGTAGAGAGTTCGAGGGCGTGGGGCGCTCCGTTGAAGGGCGCGATGGGGACGCCGGAGATCCCCTTCATCAGGACACACTGCGAGAGCACCGGGCGCAACGACTCGAGAGCGGGCGGCGGCGCGGAGAGAAAGCTTTCGGCGCTGGCCGGCCAGAACTGATCCATGATGACCCCGTGGGGCATATACATGAAGCCCAGGCGCAAGGGCGGCTTGGGATCCTTGTCGGCCCAGGCCTGGGAGTCGAGGAGCGGGAGGGCGAGGGAGACGCCCAATCCTTTGAGATAAGTCCGCCGGCTAGTTTTGCTCATGGGGTCTCCTTGGTTCTTCGATGCGGCGATGGGTGAAGGGATAGCTGGTGATGACTCCGTTGATGAGGTCTCTCATGCGGTATCCCTGGGGGGCCAGTTCGCTGACCAGGCTTTCGACGACGATTTCGTCGTAGCCTTCCAGTTTACGGCCTAAGGCGTAGGCCAGTAGTTTTTCGACGATGTTGCGGGCCACGTCGACGTTTCGGCTGGCGATGATGGCTTTGAGATCGGCCGGGCCGGAGAACTGTTTGGCGCCGGGCAGTTCGCCGGTGGAGTCGATGGGCTGGCAGTTGGTGTCGCGATCGCGCCAGCGGCCGATGGCGTCGAACTTTTCGAGGCCGAAGCCGATGGGATCGAGGATCTGGTGGCAGTTGGCGCAGACGGGGTTGGTGCGATGGAGTTCGGTGCGCTGGCGGAGGGTGAGGTTGGCGACGGCGGTTTGATCCTGCTTATCGAGGGCCGGGACGTCGGGCGGGGCGGCGGGGACCTGCTGGCCGAGCACCTGTTCGAGCACCCAGACGCCGCGCTTGACGGGGCTGGTGCGATTGGGGAAGGAGGTGGCGGCGAGGATGCCGGGCATGCCGAGGACGCCGCCGCGGTTGCGGTCGGTGAGGCGGACCTTGCGCATGGCGGGGCCCTGGACCGACTTTTCGAGGCCGTAGAGCGAGGCGACGGGGCCGTTCAAGAAGGTGTAGTCGCTATCGACGAAACGGATGACGGGTTGGTTGTCGCGGACGATGCTTTCAAAAAAGAGGCGGACTTCGTCGTACATGGCCTGGCGCAGGGCGGGCGTCATTTGGGGGAAGAGCGCGGGGTCGAAGACCTGGCGCTGCAGGCCGCCGACGCTGAGCCATTGGGCTCCGAAGCCGTCGAAGAGGGCGCGGGAGCGGGGATGGTCGAGGAGGCGTTGGGTTTGGGCCTGGAGAATGGCGGGGTCGTGGAGTTGGCCGCGGTCGGCGAGGGCCATGAGTTCGGCGTCGGGCATGGTGGCCCAGAGGAGATAGGAGAGGCGGGAGGCGAGTTGGTGGTCGTCGAGGGGGACGATGCCGGCGCCGGATTCGGGTTCGGCGGCGGGGGTGATGAAAAGGAATTGGGGCGAGACGAGGACGGCCTTGAGCATGAGGTGGAGCGACTGTTGGTGGCTCAATTGGTTGCGGCGGCCGAGATCATAGGTGGCGAGGAGGGTGTCGAGTTCGGCCTCTTTGGGGGGGCGGCGGTAGGCTTGGCGGGCGAGGGTGCGGGCGGCATCTCTGGGGGTGGGGCGGTTGGGGCCGAAGAGGCGCTGCTCGATGGTTTGGCGCTGGGCGGTGGGGAGGGCGGCGAGGCGGCGGACGACCTGGCCGGCGATGGTGAGATATTGTTCGAGTTGGAGGGAGGAGAGGGAGTTGAGATAGCCCTGGCCGCTGACTTCGTCGGGGAGGCCATCGGCGAGGGAGGGATCGACGCCGCAGAGGTCGCGGAGGGTGTTGGCGTATTCGGTCTTGGTGAGGCGCCGGATGACGAAGGGGCCGGGGTCTTTGTCGCTGAGGTATTTGAGTTTCGAGAGCCATTCGCCGAACATGACCCGGTCGGCTTCGCTGGGTTGGGGCGAGCTTTTGGGGGGCATGTCGTGGGCTTTGACGCGGGCGTCGGCGCGCTTCCAGTGTTGGGTGAAGGCGGCGTGGCCGGGGGTTTTGAGGGCGGGGGAGAAGTTGACGCCGCCGCGGGTGGGGCGGCGGTTTTGGTGGCAGGGGAGGCAGTAGGTGGTGATGAAGGGGGTGACGCTTTGGCGGAAGAACTGTTCGGCTTCGGCCTTGCGGGCGGCGGGGTCGGCGGCGGGGAGGCGGGTGGGCAGGGCGAGGAAGGGGAGGAGGCAGAGGGACAAGGGGAGCAGCCCCTTGACGGCGTGAGGGGTCGCAGCGGCAGCGGCGAGGTTAAGGGACATTCTCCGGGGGGAGTGTATCATGGGCGGTTGGTGGCGTCGAGGGGATAGGGGAGGAATGCGAAGTGGGTGGGGTGCCACTGGTAGGTGCGGCGGGTGGTGGTGGTGCGACCTTTGGTGCGGATGGTTGTCCGAACGAGGAGGCGAGGTGAGGGGGCCCCAGGCTTGGGGAAGGTGATGCGGCTGGATTCCAGGCGGGTCCAGTTGTGGGCGCTTTCGGTGAGGGTGAGGACGCTATAGAGATGGCCGCGCCAGAGGCGGAAGATGGAGAGTTCAACCTGGCCGACGCCGGTGCCCTGGCTGCCTCCTTGGCGCAGGATGAGGTCTTGGATGCCGGGGGTGACGGTGGCGCGGAGTTCCAGAAAGGGTTCCTGCCGCTGGTTGGTGGGGCCGCCAGTGAGAAAGGTGGAGAGGTTCCACCAGCGACCGGAAGCGTCTTGCTGGTAGATGAGGACGGCGGTGTCGCCGGTGGTGTGGATGGTGAGGATTCGTTCGAGGCCGGGGGAGGAATCGAGTGGGGCGGCAGCGAGGGTGGCGCTGGTGATGGGCGCGAACAGCACGGTGGCCAGGTCGCAGGCGTTGAGGGCGGTGTGGAGGCGAGACGGGTCGCTGGAGGTGAGGTGGGTGAGGAGTTCTTCCGGGGACAGGGTGGCGTGGCGCCGCGGGAGGGGTTCGGCCGGCGAGAGAGCGGCGGAGGCGGCCAGGAGAAGGAGGAGCCAGGCGGTGTGCCGCATGGAAGGAGGGTAGCAGAGCGGATGCTGGGCCGGAGGTTGCAATGGGGGAGGTGGTGGTCGGAGGAATGGTATAACCCAAAGTATGAAAGCGGAGATCTCCATTGACGATGCGTTGATGGAGCAGGCGGACGCGGTGGCTCGGGAATTGGGGATGAGCCGGAGCGGATTGGTGGCGGAAGCGCTGCGGGGATATCTCGACGAACGGCGGCAGCGAAGCCTGACGGCGCAACTCGACGCAGTCTATACGGTGCAGCCGGCCAATAGGGAAACGCGGCTGGTGCGCCGATTGAAGCGGAAACTCCCGCGGATTGACCGATGGTAGGCGGGGTTCGGCGCCGGGCAATGTGGAATTGCGGATGGGGGACGGAGGACTGTCGAAGCCCGCGGTCGGGAATGTGGCGCAGATGACGACTGTGGATAAATCGGAACTGACGGAGCGAGTGGGTCGCCTATCCGCAGCTTCTTTGGGGGCCGCTTTGCGGGGCGTACGAGTGGTCATTACCGGCAAGTAGGGCCGGGGTCATGTCGGGGGTGCACGGGAAAAGTTTACAGCACGAGCGAGTGGGTTACAATCTTACAAATTACGCGGCTCGCGCCCGAGGGGAAAGACCGAATCATGTTAGACCGTTTCGCAGTGAGGGCTCTGGCCCATTTATTGATTCTTGGAATGTTATGGATGGGCTCGACCTGGGCCCAGTCGACCGACGCCTCGTTGACGGGGGTGGTGATTGACCCGACTGGCGCCGCGGTGGCGGATGCCGCCGTGACGATTAGTAACACGAAGACGGGGGTGGCGACGCGAACGGTTTCCAATGCGACGGGTTCTTATTCGTTTCCCTCGCTGCAGCCGGGCACTTACCGGTTGCAGGTGGAGAAGACAGGATTCGGCACTACGGTGCTGAACGGCCTGATTCTGGAGGTGGGCGCGCGGTTGGCGCGGGAGGTCGCCTTGAGCCTGGGGACGACGGCGGACGTGGTGGAGGTAGTGGCCGGGGTGGACAGTCCGATGGCGTATGCGACGTCTTCGATCAGCGGCGTGATAACAGAGCGGAAGGTGTTGGAGTTGCCGGTCTCGTCGCGGAACGCGTTGAATCTGACGACGACGATGGCGGGCACGAACGGGCCGAACTTCAACGGTGCGCGGCGGGGGAACCTGAACGTGCAGATGGACGGGATCAACGTGATGGACGCGCGGATCAATTCGGGGGTGAATTCGACGGTGACCGCTTCGGTGGACCGGATTGCGGAGTTCCGGATTATTGCGCAGCCGGTGGACGCTGAGTTCGGGCGCGGATCGGGGCAGGTGCAGATGATTACGCGGTCGGGAACCAACGAGTTCCACGGCTCGCTGTTCAACTTCCACCGGAACACGGCGCTGAACGCGAACACGTGGTTCAACAACCTGAACGGGGTGGACCGGGAGATCCTGATCCGGAACCAGTATGGCGGGCGCGTGGGCGGGCGGGTGATTAAGAACCGGACGTTCTTCCACTTCCTGTACGAGGGGGAAAAGGTTCGTTCGAACGGGACGGTGAACACGACGGTGTGGACGGAGCCGATGCGGCGGGGAATTTACCGCTATTTCCCGAACGTCCAGAACGGCAATGCGAACGCGGCGCGGCCGACGGTGAGTCCGGATGGGTCGCCGCTGCCGCCGGTGGCGGGGGCGGCGCTGCAGAGCGTGAGTCTGTTCGGGGTGGACCCGAGCCGGCCCGGCCTGGACTCGACCGGGCTCGTGCGCCGGTACATTGATGCGATGCCCCTGCCGAACAACTTTCGCGGCGGGGATGGGCTGAACACGGCGTTTTTTACGTGGAATCGCCCGGGCCGTTTTGATTCGACGCAGTACAACATCAAGTTCGACCACATTTTCACGGATAAGCACCGGCTGGCTTTTTCGACGTCGATTGAGCGGGGCGATGAGTTCAACGGATTCATGGCGCAGAACTGGCCGACTTTGCGGGGCGGGACGGTGCAGCAGCGGGACTATTTGTACTCGTTGACGTTGACTTCGGTGGTGAGTCCGTCGGTGCTCAATGAGTTCCGGGCCGGGGCGCTGCGGCCGCGGTTTCGCTTTTTCGCGCCGTGGGAGCTGGATCCGGCGATGCTGCCGACTTCGGGCAGCACGCCGTTTGCAGTGGACTTTGCGACGATTACGGACCCGGTGCGGATTGACAACGATCCGCAGGGGCGGATTTCGCCGAACTACCAGATCTTCAACAAGACGTCGGTGATCCGGGGATCGCACAACTACAAGTTTGGGGGACAGTTGTGGCTTGTGTCGTCGAACGGCTTCAACTCGTTCAGCGTTCTGCCGCGGGGCGTGGTGGGGGCGGGCGGGGTGCCGGTGCAAGGGGTTGCCGGGCTGCCGGGGATTGGGGCGAACCAGACGGGGGCGCAGAACATACTGAACGACTTGAACGGGTCGCTGGGCAGTTTGACGCAGGCGTTGAACGCTCCGGGAGGCCCGAACCCGAGCTTCTTGCCGGGCGAGCCGAAGCAGCGGACGTGGGGAGCGCCGGAGTTTTCGTTGTTCTTCCAGGATGACTGGAAGGTATCGAAGTCGCTGACGGTGAACCTGGGGCTGCGGTATGAGTGGTACGGGGTGCCGAGTGACCCGAACGGGAAGACCGCGGGCCTGGCGGGAGGATCGCAGGGGATCTTTGGACTTTCGGGGACGAATTGGGGGAGTATGTTCCGGCCGGGAGCGGCGGACGGCTCGTTGACGCGCGTGGAGTTGTTGGGGCCGGGGTCGAGTAACCCCGGGCGGCGGTTGTACAACAACGACTGGAACAACTGGAGCCCGGCGGTGGGTATTGCTTACGGGTTGCCGTGGTTCGGCAAGGACAAGACGATTTTCCGGGCGGGGTATTCGATTGCGTACGAGCGGATTTCGATTCGCCTGTTGGACGTGGTTTCCGGGGACCAGCCGGGATTGCGGCAGGTGGCGAACTTCCAGACGGCGCAGAAGCTGGACCTGGGCAACGCGCGGTTCCCGGTGACGACGACGGTGGCGCCGCTCGCGCTGGTGCCGCTGACGGACCGGACGCAGACGGTGCGGGTCTACGACTCGGGGCTGCGGGTTCCGATGATTCACAACTTCAACGCCGGGATTACGCGGTCGATGCCGAAGGGGGGCACGCTGACGGTGAACTATGTGGGCAGCAAGGGGGTGCGGTTGCTGCGCGGCGCGGATGTGAATGAGCACAACATTTTCGAGAACGGCATTCTGGATGCGTTCCAGGTGACGGCGGCGGGCGGGAACGCGCCCTTGTTCGACCGGATGCTGCAGGGGCTGAACGTGCCGGGGCGGGGCGTGGTGAACGGGACGACCTTGACGGGGTCGCAGGTGCTGCGCGACATCAACACGACGACGCAGGGGAACTTCGCGCAGGGGGCGGTGGGGACCCTGGCTTCGTTCCTGAGCAACAACGTGTATCTGACGGGGCAGAACGGCGGGCTGTTGCGGAATGGCGGGCTGCCGGAGAACTTTGTGATGGCGAATCCGCAGTTTGCTTCGGCGCGTCTGTTTGGGAACCTTTCGAGTTCGACCTACCATTCGCTGCAGGTGGAGTATCTGCACCGGGCGCGGGACCTGACGCTGCAGTGGAACTATACGTTCGCCAAGGGCCTGGGTGATGAAGACGGGGACGCGCAGGAGCAGAACGACAGTTTCCGGACGCAGCGGAACCGCCGGCTGGACAAGCGGCTGCTGGGGCTGTCGGCGCACCACATCATGCGTTCGAACGCGATTTACGATCTTCCGTTTGGGCCGACCCGGCGGTGGGCGAACTCCAACAACTGGACCCGGCACCTGGTGGGCGGTTGGCAGCTGGGCGGGATCTTGAACATCTTCTCCGGGGATCCGCTGCAGATTGAAGCGTTGGGAGCGACGACGTTCAACGCGTGGAACGACAATACGCCGGTGAATCATCAGGCGGTGGACCGGCATATGGGGACGGTGCAGAGAACGGGTAACGGGGTGGTGTTCTTCCCGAACCTGGTGCAGACGGCGGACCCGCGGATTGAAACGCTGGGGAACGCGACGCTGCGGAGCCGGTCTACGCTGCGGGCGATCCGGGTGGGCGACGCCAACGGCCCGTTGCTGCTGTCGAATCCGTCGCCGGGGCAGTTGGGCCCGATGAGTCAGCGGTCGTTGTATGGCCCGATGACGTTCCGGCTGGATGCGAATCTGATCAAGACGATTCGGATTACGGAGCGGGTGAACTTCCAGATCAATGCGATTCTCGAGAACGCGACGAATTCGCCGCAGTGGGGGAATCCAACGCTGGATATCAACGACCTGAACTTTGGCCGGATTACGACGGCGGGGGGGAACCGGATTGTCGTGGTGGGAGGACGCGTGAACTTCTAGAGCGGAACCGCGACTCGGCGGAGCCGCGGGTTATTATGTTCTGGTCCGCATGCGCACCCTTTTCCTGTTTCTCTTCACTCTGACTGCGATGGCACAGGAGTGCCGTTTGAATCCGTTGAGCCCGGCTCAGCCTCCGCTCAAGATGGAAGAGGGGGAGCGGGCGACGGAGTCCCAGACGTTTCAGACGGCGGTGATGGCGGTATCGCCGGCGAACGTTCCTTATGTGTTCGACGCGGCGAGCCGGATCCGGCGGATTGACGCCGACGGACGGATCCGGACGGTAGCCGGGACCGGGGTGCGCGCGGAGACGATGGGGCCGGGACGAGCGCTGGAGACGGCGCTCGCGAACGTGACGCAACTGGCGGTGGCTCCGGACGGCGTTGTGTATTTCGTGTCGGTGGGACGGGTGTTCCGAATCGTGGGCGACCGGATTGAAGCGGTGGCGGGGTCCGGGCGGCCGGGATTTAACGGCGAGGAGGGCGTGGCGACGGAGGTGAATCTGGGCGGGATCGTCAACATTGCCTTCACGGGCGAGGGGACGTTATTGATCCTGGATGGGTTCAACCGGCTGCGGCAGTTGCTGGGGGACGGGCGGCTGCGGACGGTGGCGGGTTCGACGCGGGTGGCGGCGGCGACGGGCCGGACGGGGGACGATGGACCGGCGACGGAGGCGTCGCTGTCCGGGCCGCGGCAGGTGATTCCGCTGCGCGATGGGAGCATTTGGCTGCGGGACCTGGCGGGGCGGCATATTCGGCGGATCACGCCGGACGGGATTATCCGGACGGTGAATACGAACTTTGATGCTTCGATCAACATTCTGGTGCTGGCGAACGGGACGCCGGCGGCGGCGACGGCGAACCGGGTGTTTCCGCTGCGGCCGGATGGGAATATTGAAACGGGGACGGCGCCGTATCCGCCGTTTACGGGTACGCCGCGGGCGGTGGGGCCGACGGGCGATTTGTTTTTTGAGGGATCGACGCGGCCTGAGCAGCGGACGCCGCTGGTGCGGATTTCGAACCGGGTGCAGACGGTGCTGGCGGGCGCGCCTGTGGCGGCCGTGGTGGATGGGCAGGCGCCGCCGTTTGGCGCGTATCTTGCTCGGAACAACTCCTTGCTGTATGCGGCGACGCTAGAAGGCCGCAGCGGGATCGTCGAGGCCCGGCCGGGGCAGCCGGGGAGGTTTATCGTGGGAGGCGGCAACGACATTGGTGACGCCGAGGGGAAGGCGGCGACCGACCTGAGTATCTTTGGGTTGGTGACGTTCGCGGTGGACCCGGCGGGGCGGATTGTGCTGACGGATGTGAACCGGCGGCGGATTCTGGTGGTGGGTACGGATGGGCGCGTGGCGGAGCTGAAGACGGCGGACGGGCAGCCGGTGGTGTACGCGCCGCTGGGGACGTTTTCGACGCTGCAGCGGATTACGACGGACGAGGTGGGGAACATTTATTGGAGTTCAGCGGCGGCGACGCCGGTGGGCGGGGTGCTGACGGTAGAGGTGACGGTATGGACGCGCGCGAGCCAGACGGTGAGCCGCATTTCGATTCCGGGATTGAGCGCGATGAGCCGGCTGGAGGATGGGACGGCGGTGGCGATTGGGGGCAACGCGGCCGGCTTGCGCAGCGCGTGGCGGTTGACGCCCGCGGGGTTAGGTGAATTGCGTGGGGGATTGCGGTTTTTGCCGTTGGCGGCGGTGGCGCCGCCGTATTTCGTGGCGGCGGGGCGGCTGTTTCGGGGCGAGCCGGGGCGGATTGAATGGCTGGAGACGACGTTGACGCCAGACTTTGTGACGTCGGGAGGCGGGTCTACGTTTGTGCATTTCACCGATGGCGGATTCTACCGGCTGGAGGGGGCGGAGCGGTGCGCGTGGACGCGGCAGCCGCGGGTGGATGCGGTGGTGAACGCGGCGTCGTATGATTTCGCCGACACGGTTTCGCCGCGAACGTTAGTGACGCTGTTTGGGACGGGATTGGGACCGGCCGAGGGGCAGGGGTTGGTGTTGGATGGATCGTTGCGTGCGGGGGGGCAGCCGGCACCGTACCCGGCGATGGTGTTGGGTAATTTTTCGGGCACGATCCCCGAGGCCGCTTTGACGGGGACGACGTTGCCGGTGGTGTTCTCGAATGACCGGCAGATGACGGTGGCGACGCCAATTGCGGCTCCGGCGGGGAACTCGTATCGACTGTATTTTTCCTGGCAAGGGCTGCAACTGTTTTATCCGGCGACGATTCGGGTGGAGGCGGCGACGCCCGGGTTGTTCGCGGCGGTGCAGGAGGGGCGGAGCCTGACGGTGTATGCGACGGGGCTGGGGGTGTTGACGGGGACGCTGGCGCTGGGGGACTTTGTGCCGGCGACGCCGCTGTTGCCGGTGACCGCCACCGTGACGGCGACGCTGGGCGGGGCGGAGGCGACGGTGGAGTTTGCCGGCGCGGCGCCGGGCATTCTGGGTGGGGTGTATCAGGTGAACGTGGCGATTCCGGAGGGGGTGGCTCCGGGGAGCTACCCCTTGGTGCTGCGGGTGGGCGGGCAGGAATCGAAGCCGCTGGCCGTGACGGTTCGTTAGAACTCGAAACGGCCGGAGAGCTGCAACTGGCGCGGACGGATGCCGAAGCCGGCGTAGGAGGTGGCGAGGCTCGAGATACCTTCCGAGGTGGGGACGACCAGGCCCTGGACGTTGAAGACGTTGAAGACATCGACGTTCAGGCGGATGCGGGTGCGTTCGGTGAGCGTAAAGTATTTGCCGATGGAGGAGTCCATGTTCCAGTTGAAGGGTCCGAGGCGGTGCTGGTTGCGCCACGGGTGGAGGCCGGTATCGTAGTTGACGCGAACGACGCCGCCGGTTTGGAGGGGCAGATAGACGAAGTTGGTATCGTAATCGGCGTTGTTGGGATCGTTGGGGGTACCGCCGCGGGGCCAGGGATTAATGGGCTTTTGCGCGGGCTGATAGTTCTCGGGAAGCCCGAAGACGCCGTTGCGCAGGCCGGCGGCGTTGCGACTGTTGATCACGCGTTCGGAGATGTAGCCGTTGAACCAGAGGTAGCCTTCGATGCAGCGCTCGTCGGCGGGATTGGTGGAGAGAGCGGGGGTGGCGCGGCAATCGAGAATCTTTTGCTTGTTGCGGTACGTTTCGAACTTGCCCATTTCGCCCCAGTTGTTGGTGGGCATGCTGAACCAGGTGCTGACGACGGTGCCGGTGCCGCGCATGTGCCAGCCGCCAATGAGGGACTGCAGCCAGCCGCGGGCGTTGCCGGCGATGGGCTTTCCCTTGCCGAAGGGCATATCGTAACTCCAGTTCCAACGGATGCGGTGCTTGGGTACGCCGGTGTCGCGGTCGTAGAACAAGAAGCGGTTGAGTTCGCGGAAGTCGGTGGGCACGGTGCCTGGGAGGAAGGCCGAGACGGCGGAGGACTGATCGTCGCGGAAGGAGTTGCCGGCGAGGCGGAGGGCGTTGGTAAGGGTGTAGAAGGCTTGGAAGCCGAGGCCGTTGCGGAAGCGCCGTTCGAACTCGAGGGCCCAGGTGGAGGAGCTGATGTAGCCGGAGCGTTGGAGGATCCGGATATCGGTGTAGGCGTTTTGATCGAAGGGGCGGCGCAGGACGCTTGAGAATTCGCCAGTGGGGGTGGGACGGGCGGTGGTGAGGTAGTAGATGTAGTCGTTGGCCTGGGGGTTGATGTTGAAGAGCTGGTCCGCGTTGACGCCGTACTTGCCTTTGTAGGTGATGCGGATGACGGTGGACGGGGCGAGCTGCTTTTCGAGGGCGAGGTTCCATTCGTGAATGCGCAGGGAGGGTTGTTTGCCGTCCATGGCGACGACGCCCTGGCCACGGCCGAGGGAGGTGGGGTTGTTGAGGTCGATGACGTCGGTGCTATTGACGCCGGTGCGGACGTCGGGGAGGGTGCGGATCTGGTAGTTCGGAATGCCGTCGGGGCTTTGGGCGGCGGAGTTGGGATTGTAGGTGTAAGTAGCGCGGAAGGGAGCCAGATTCGAGAACTGAGCGAGGAGGGTGCGCATGGGGAGGGCGGAGATATAGAGCCCGTAGCCGCCGCGGATGACGAAGGGGCGATTGCCTTCGGTGATGTTATAGGCGAAACCGGCGCGGGGGGCGATGTCGTAGAGGTTCGACGGGAAGAGCTGTTTGGGTTTGCCGAGTTCTTCGGCGCTGCGGAAAGACATGCCAACGCGTTCGAAATTTTCGACGACGCGGGGCGTGGTGAAGCCGCGATCGTAGTAATACTGCAGGGATTCGGGGAGTTGGATGGACTTAGTGGCAAGGTCGAAGGCGGTGAGTAAGTTGTTCTGTTCCGTGAAGGCCGGGTTGATATCCCAGCGGACGCCGGGGGTGAGCGTGAGGCGGCGGGAGAGGCGCCAGGTGTCTTGCAGATAGAGCCCGTAGTTCTTCTCGCGGACGCGCATGAGCCCGCGCTTGAGGCCGACGGTATAGGTGCCGGCGTAGCCGAGGAACATGGAGGCGAGTTCGTGGCCGGTTTGGGGTGTGGTGCCGGGGTTGACGGCGGTGCCGAGGGTGGAGGATTCGAGCGCGGTGGAGAGGGGGCTATAGGCGACGGAGCCGGAGATGGCGCCCTGGTCGGGAAGCAGGTGCTGCTTCTCATCGTGGGCCCGGAAGCCGAAGGCGAAGTTGTGTTTCTTCCGGATGAGGCTATAGTTTTGCTCGAGGTTCGAGATCATGCTGTAGAGCTGGCGCCGGTTGTCGCCTTCGATGAGGTTGTAGTTGGTGAGGCCGGTGCCGGTGATGTTAGGCCAGCCGATTTCGCCGAGGGGATTGGGCAGGCCTAACTCTTTTGACCAGTCCTGCTGGGTGGGGCCGGTGACGGTGGAGGAGAGCTGCCAGGTGCGGTTGGCGAGGGTTTCGACGAAGAAGCCGGCGGAGAAGGTATGGATCCAACTGAGGGCGACGGAGCGGCCGGTGACGGGGTTATAGGTCACGTTGGCTTCTTTGTTGAGGGTGGGAGGGCCGTTGTTGGTGGCGGTGCCGAGATAGTGAGAGGAGCGGGTGCCGCCGTTGACTTTGATGAAGAAGTTATCTTTCTCGGTGAACTTATGATCGATGCGGAGGACGGTGGGCGTATCGCTGAGGTTGGGGTAGGAGGTGGTGGGCACGACCATGCGGAGGTTGGTGGCGACGATCGGGTTGGTGATGTCGGTGGGCAGGGGGGTGATTTCGAAGAGCCGCCGGGTGACGGGGTTGAGACGGTCGATGGGGATCTGGTTATTGACGAAACGATCGCGGACGGTGACAAAGCGGCCGTTGGGAAACTCTTCCGAGCGGGTCGTTTCGGGGTCGTAGAGCTGTAGGAGGCGGCCTTGGGTATCGACGAGGCCGGAGAAGTCGCCGGCGCGCATGGCGGCGGTGGGGACGCGGAAATCGCGGGTGACGCCTTGGACCCACTCGCTGCCTTCGCGCGTGAAGAAGAAGAAGCTGCGGTTGCGGCCGTTATAGAGGGACTTGCGGCCGTTGGCGCCGAAGGAGGGGATGACGATGGGGCCGCCGACGGAGCCGCCGAACTCGTTCCGGATGAGCTTAGGGGTTTGGAAAGGGCGGCCATCGAGAAAGACATCCTGGCGGGCGCGGGCGACGCCGAAGGCGTTGTTGCGATGGGTTTCGAAAACGGCGAATTGGAGGCGGTTGGAGCCGGACTTGGTGGAGACGATGACGGAGGTGGGGCGGGTGTATTTGGCGGAGGAGGTGCTGGTTTCGACGCGCACTTCGCCAATGGATTCGAGGCCCTGGAGGTTGGCGGAGCCGCCGAATTCGCGGTTGTTGGCGGCGGCGCCGTCCTGGACGAAGTCGGTGGAGTAACTCATGAGACCGGAGACGCGAATGGCGCCGCCGGCGCCGTCGGAATCTTCGACGCCGGGGGTGACGTTGGCGAGGAGGGTATTGAGATTGCGGCCGTTGATGGGGAGTTCTTTGATACGTTGGGAGTCGAGGGTGGAGGCGTCGGTGGGGTCGGTGGTATTAACGAGGGGGACAGAGTCGGTAACTTGGATGGTTTCGGTAACTTGGCCGGGGACGAGGACGGGTTCGATGGCCGCGACGCTGCCGGTGCCGAGGGTGAGTTCGCTTTCCCAGGCTTTCATGCCGGTCATTTCGACGCGGACTTTGTAGACGCCGATGTTGAGGGGCGGGGTGGCAAAGAAGCCTTCGGCGTTGGCGACGGTATTGGTGGTGCGGCCGGAATCGAGGTGGCGAATGATGATTTTGGCGCCGGGGAGGACGGCGCCGGTGGGGTCTTTTACGGTCCCTTGGATGGAGCCGCCGCCGGCGCTGGACTGAGCAAATGCAGCGAGAGAAAACAGAAGAAACAGTACGATCGCGGGCATGAGGGTTTCGCGATTTTATCGCAGATGCGGGGAGGGGCGGAGTTGGCTCGATAAACCTTAATGTTGGCGTGAGTGAGCAGGGAGTGGGGGATCTTCGAAGGGATGGCGAACGACGGGAGTGGTGGGCGCGGGAAGAGCAAGGGGAGGAAAGGGTAGACCCGGTTAGTATCGCGGGATCGCGTGCTCCGGGACCAATCAGTTGTTGTGTTCGCCGCTTCCCGGCACGGAGAGGGGTGGGAGGTTAATCTTGGTGGCATGTGGAAGTGAGTCTTACTCTTTGGCCGAGTCAGTCAACGAGCAGCGGACGCAGATCGACCTCTACCTTCCCTCTATTTCCTAATTAGGAGGCTTTCGAGCGGCGGGACCATAAGTGACGGCGGGTTACAGATCGGTACCGAGGTGTTTTCCCTGGGGCCAGGAGTCGATAGCAGCGAACTGCAGGAAAGGATCCCGGCGTTCTACGAAGCGATGGGAACCAGCCTGAAGCTGCCCCATATCGTTACTCATGGGTTGGTTCACGCCCAGATTCTGCGGCGTTCGCGACCGAGAATTCCCAACCTGCTTCTGATTACCGTGCTGGAAGGCGCGGCGGATCTGGTCGCCAACCTGGTTTCGGGCCGCACCGCCGTAGAAAGCCGGGCTGACTACGCACAAGCTAATCGGGAGGCTCTTTTGCAGCGATACGCCAAGGATCTGGCCGAAACTCCGGAGCGAAGGGAAGAGTGGCTGTGTAACTCTTCCCGGGTGACGGTAGAGCCCGCGGACGTGGGCTATTGGATTGGCGAGGAGATCTGCCGGGATTACCTGGCGATGGCCAGTGACAAACAGGCAGCAGTTAGAAACATCATTCCGCTGGTGGACCCGGAGGCGATTGTCGTGAAGATCCGGGTTTCCCGGCCGCGCCGCCGTTTGCGAGGGGAGCGACGTAGGCGAGCCAGCGGGATTCGATGGTGAACGGGTCGCCGGCGGGGCGGAAGTGCGGGGGCGGGCGGACGGCGAGGGTTTGTTCGAGGAGGATGACTTGGCAGTGAGCCGGGAAGGGGTTTCCCGGCGGGATGAATGTCTTGCGGTGATGGAAGGCGGGAACGGCAAACTCCCGGAAGACGGTCCAATTACTAGGGGCCGAGAAGCACGCGCTGGCAGGCCCGTTGCGCCCGGCGTCGTCGAGCAGTTGCTTCAGGTGGGATTGCGCGGCATGGATGGCTGGTCTGTTGGGGGACGGGGTGGGCGCGAGAGAGGGCAGCGCACTGACGAGGAGCGCGGCGAGGATGGAGGCGGTGGCGCCCAGACGGAGAGGGAGGGGCGCGGCGGCGGCGTCCCGGAGGAGTAGCGGGGCGACCAGGAAGCAAAGCTCCATGAGGGGAGCGGCCTGCCGGATGTTTCCGGGCGTCGCCTGCCAAGGGTCGAAGGCGAGTATGAGACCGTAGACGAGCAGCAGGGCGATCGGGACACCGCGGGTGAGGCTATTGGCGAAGGGATCGGCAGGGGTACGGCGCGGCGTACAGAGGAGCAGGAGGACGGCGAGGGCGATGCCGGCGGCGAGGAAAGCGACGCGGCTCCTGAGAAGGGCGGTGCTGAGGCTATCGAGCGAGTCGAGGAGGGAGGGAGGGTGGGCGGCCGGGTTGGTCATCCGCGGCCATTCGTGGGGGAAGAGGGGAAGACGGTGATAGACGAACCAATAGAGGGCGGGAACGGCGACGAGGAGCCAGGAGAGGGGAATCATCCAGAGGATGGCGAACGAGCGGAGTTGCGGAAGATGGAGGAGCGTGAGAACGAAGAGGTAGATCCAGTAGGTATCGCGGGTGAGGAGCGCGGCGGCGGCGACGGCGAGCCCGAGGGGGCTGACGGCGTTTTGCCGCGAGAAGAGCCAGGCGAGGGTGAACAGGAGGCCGTAGCCAACCGGTTCCTGCATGAGATCGCGAACGGGGCTGTTGAGGGGTTGCAGGGCAAAGCAGAGGACGGCGAGCGCGGCGAGCGAGAGGGGGAGCGGGCCGGGGCCGAGGATGCGGCGCCAGTAGAGGCCGAGGGTGCCGAAGGCCAGCAGGAGATAGGCGACGCTGATGAGCTTTACGCCGGCAGCGGGGAGGAGGAGGCGGTGGTACAGCCAGATGTGCAGTTGGAGGAAAGGGAGCCAGACGCGGTTGCCGAGCTTAATGACGGGACGTTCGGCTTGGAAGACGCGCAGGCTGGGGTCGCCGGCGAAGAAGGGGTCTTGGAGAGAGTCCCAGCCATGGAGGAGGGCGGCGAGGAGCGCGACGGCGAGGAGAAGAGTGGTTCCGGTCGACGGGCGCGGGGACATTGGGGGAGAGTGTAGCAAGTCTGGTGTTGGATACTGAGAAAGTGAGCCGGTTTGCGTTTGAGTTTACGGGGCGGGTGGCGCGGCATTCGGTGGGGACGTGGAGCTATACGGTGGTGTTTCTGCCGGCGGAGGTGGCGGCGGAGCTGCCGTTAGGGGAGAATCCCCGGCTGCGGGTGCGGGGGGAGATGGACGAGTATCCGTTTGCGCGGGCGTGGCAGCCGGCCGGGGGGACATGGTTTCTGATGATTCCGAAGGATGTGCTGAAGCAGGGGGGATACGGGTTGGGGGACTGGATCAATGTGCGGTTCAACATTGACGATCAGGAGGCTGTGGATATGCCGGAGGCGTTGGCGGCGGCGCTCGAGGAGGATGACGCCTTCCGGGCGGCTTGGGAAGGGTTGACGGCGGGGAAGAAGCGATCGGTGGTGGTTCGGGTGGAGAGTGCGAAGACGGCGGGGACGGTGGCGAAGCGAGTGGCGGAGGCGCGGGAGTTGGTGATGTCAGGGCAGTTGGCGGCGGGGATGGGAAGAAAGAAGGCGGACGGGGCCGGTTAAATCCGGTATTGTCAAGGAGAGATGATGAACTGGAGTGCGGTTGGGGCGGTGTTTCTGGCGGCGGCGGTGGCGTTGGGGGCGTTCGGCGCGCATGGGTTGAAAGACCGGCTGGATGCGTACTCGATGGGTGTTTATGAGAAAGCCGTGTTCTACCACTTCGTGCACGCGATGGGGATGCTGATTGTGGGCTCGCTGCCCCGGTTGGGGACGGCGGCGGCGGGGCGGGTATGCTGGTTGCTGACGCTGGGGATCCTGCTGTTTTCGGGATCGCTCTATTTTCTGGCGGTGAGCGGGGTGCGGACGCTGGGGGCGGTGGCGCCGTTTGGCGGGGCGTCGTTTATCGCGGCGTGGGGGTTGCTGGCGTTGGCGCTGGTGCGGGGGGACAAGGCACGGTAGTTGCGGTAAGGCAACCGCTGCAACTGGGCGGCGGGCCGACCAGGGGGACGGGACCGAGCGGCAGGTTCCCGGCGCGGGAGCCTAGAAGTCCTCACGGCAAGCGGAAGCAGTTGGTGATGGCTTGGCCGGAGTTGACCCTTGGTGAGCGAGGCATGGGAAACGGGAATCGTTCAGGCCGGTCGCGCTCCGAAGAGACGGAAAACCCAGAATCGCTGGCAGCAACCACGGCAGCGCACGGGGAAGCAGACGAGCGCCAAAATCCGCTCCAGTCCGCGCAGTCTCGAACGCCGGATGGCCGTGGCGTGGCATTTCGGGCATCTGGGAAGGCGAAGTGCGCGGTTGGACGGCATGACTTGCTCATTCTTGAGCACGCAGCGGGCCATTCCGTTCGCGGCGGTTTCACTGCGATTTCGCGCGGGGGACAGGGAGCCGAGGCTCAGGCTTTTCGCTCAAGTTATTCCCCCATTTGCCGACACGGATAAGAGAGATGTTTGAAAACTTAGCCAGTAGAGGGATTCGAACCGCGCAAAGCCGTTGGGTGGAGGGGGACGGGTGGACGGATCTTGTGGGCGCAGGGGAGGTGAACCGGCCGCAGTTGGGTTTGGTGTTTGGGAGCCCGCGGCGATTGCGCGAACGATCGTTGATCGAGCACGTCCAGCAGAGGTATCCTGGGGCGGCGATTTATGGTTGTTCAACGGCAGGAGAGATCTTGGGTGGACAAGTGACGGAAGACTCTCTGGTGGTTACCTGGTTGGAGTTCGCGACGAGTTGGGTGAAGGGATTGACCGTGCCGGTGGCCTTCGGGGAGGACAGCTACCGCGCGGGGCTCGAGTTGGGCGAGCGAGTGGACGCCGAAGACCTGGTGATTCTGATCGTGCTTTCGGACGGGACGCGCGTCAACGGGAGCGAACTTTTGCGGGGCATTGCAGAGAGATTGCCGGCGGGAGTCAAGTTGGCTGGAGGACTGGCGGGCGATGGCGACCGGTTTCGGGAGACTCTGGTGCTGGCCGAGGGGAAGGTTGACACCGGGGTGATTGCCGCTATTGGGTTGTATGGCAAGCAACTCGAAGCGGCCTGTGGCTCCAAAAGCGGGTGGGACTCGTTTGGAGTGGAACGCCGGATTTCCCGATCGGTGGGCAACGTGCTGTATGAGCTGGATGGAGAGTCGGCTCTCGCGTTGTACAAGCGATATCTGGGCGAGCACGCGGCAGGGCTGCCGGGATCGGGATTACACTTTCCGCTGGCGATCCGGCCGGAGGGGACGGGCACTCGGACGCTGGTCCGGACGATCCTGGGCGTGAACGAAGAGCAGCAGAGCATGACCTTTGCCGGCGATATGCCGGAGGGATGGTACGCCCGGTTGATGCGAGCCAATTTGGACCGTTTGGTGGATGGATCGGCGGAGGCCGCCGGCATCGTACGGGAGGAGCTGCGGGGCGGTGAGGCGCAGGTAGCGGTTCTCGTGAGCTGTGTGGGACGGCGACTGGTGCTGCGGCAGCGGGTAGAGGAAGAGGTGGAGGCGGTCCAGGAGGTAATGGGCGTGGGGACGGCGCTGACCGGGTTCTACTCCTATGGCGAACTGGCACCGGCCGCGGCTGGACTGCCTTGCGAATTGCACAACCAAACCATGACGATGATCGCGCTGCGGGAGAATTAAAGCTATGGTTCCGGTGCGTCACCCCCTGCTGCGGCGTCAACTGAAGCGGCACTTGGGTGTCGGGGAAGAACTCCCCGCGGGGTGGGCGCCGTTTTTGCAGAGCGTGGACGAGGCCTACCTGCAGGCCGATGAAGACCGGCGGATGATTGAGCGTTCGCTCGAACTGAGTTCCGAAGATCTGCATGCATCGAACCAGAAGCTGATTCAGGCCAAGGAAGCGGCCGAGGCGGCGGCCCGGGCCAAGGGCGATTTCTTGGCCAGCATGAGCCACGAAATCCGCACGCCGTTGAATGCGGTGATCGGCGTAACGGATCTGTTGCTGAAGTCGGATTTGCCGCCAGAGTCAATGGAGCTGATGCAGATCGTGAATGCCGCCGGGCAATCGCTGTTGCATGTAATCAATCAGATTCTCGAATTGGCCCGCATCGAGAGAGGCAAACTGCCGATTGAGCAGGGGCCGATGGATGTGCGGCAGAGCGTCGAAGAGACGATGGCTCTTTTTGGACTGAAGGCAGCGGAGGCCAATGTGGCGCTCACCTGCCGGATTGAGGCGGGCGTACCGAAGACGATTCGCGGCGATTCCGGGCGGTTTCGGCAAATTCTGGTCAATCTGGTGGGGAATGCGTTGAAGTTTACCGCGGCGGGGGATGTGACGCTGGCCGTGCGATCGAAGGAGGTGGCCTCCGGAGAGTGTGAGATCGAAGTGGCGGTGAGCGATACGGGGATTGGGATTCCCGCGGAGAAGATGGGGCACTTGTTTGAGAAGTTCAGCCAAGTGGATAGCTCTACGACGCGGCAGTACGGCGGCTCCGGGTTGGGGTTGGCGATCAGCCGGCAACTGGCGGAGTTGATGGGGGGCACGGTGTGGGCGGAGAGCACGTATGGGGAAGGATCGACGTTCTACGCCACGGTGCGAGGCGCGATCCTGGAGTCACCTCCGCGGCGCCCCGACTACAGCGGAAAGACGGCATGGATTGGTACCGGGCATGAGCCGACAGGGCGTATGCTGCGGGAGATTCTGACGGCCCGGGGAATCCTCGTGGTGGAAAGCGGCCCGCAACCGCAGGCCGATGTGGATTTAGTGCTTATCGAGGAAGGGGCTCTCGTGCACGGTCGGCCGAACGGCGTGACGGGGAAGCATTGGATCACCCTTGGCCAGGCCGGGGTGACGAGTGGGGGCGAGGTGAGCGAATGGGCGGAGGCTCGTCTGGCGCGGCCGCTCCGGGAATCGACTCTGTGCGGCATCCTCTACAGCCTGTTCAGCCCGCCTGTGGCGCCTGTAAGCGCGGCCGATGCTTCGCTCGAGCGGAGCGAGGCGCGGCATCCTTTGCGCATTCTCATTGCCGAGGACAACGCGGTGAATCGGCTGGTGGCTTGCCGGATGCTCAATCAGTCGGGTTACACCGCGGATATGGCCCAGACGGGGCGAGAAGTGCTGCAGTTGACCGAAGCGGCACACTATGACCTGATCCTGATGGATTTGCATATGCCGGACCTTGACGGGTTGCAAGCGACGGAGCAACTGCGGGCAAGAGCGCGGAGAGACACCGAGCCGAGAATCGTCGGATTTTCGGCAAGTGTGCTGCCCGAGGACCGGGACCGCTGCCTGCGGGCGGGGATGGATGATTTTGCGACGAAGCCGATCCGGCTCGAAGAACTGAAACGAGTCTTGGACAGCGCCAGCGCCCGCTTAGTGGCGACAGAAAGCTAGGGGAAGCGCGCGGCCGCGGGGCGGGCGTCGCTGCCGTGAATCCTGATGGCGAGAGGAGTCCGGCGCGAACGCATATGCTACTACGATGGGTCGTATTTTGTTTTTCGTGCCGGTGGTGCTGTGGGCGGCGAACTGGCCGCAGGCCGGGGGGCCGGAGGGGACGTGGCAGGTGACCGGCGCGGAGCCGCCGGTACGGTGGAGCGTGGCGCGGAATGAGAACATCGCCTGGCGGGCGCCGTTGCCGAACGCGGGGCAGAGCGGGATCGCGGTGTGGGGGGACCGGTTGTTCCTGACGACCTTCGCCAAAGGCGAGAAGGGATTCAGCGGGAAGATTCTGGGGCTGGCCGTGGACGCGCGGACGGGGAAGACGCTGTGGTCGGTGGCGCTTGAGGGCGTGGAGAAGAGCCCGATGCTGTACGCCTATAGCGACGCCACAACGCCGACGCCGGTGACGGACGGCAAGCATGTGTGGTTCTGGAACGCGAGCGGCGAGATGGGGTGTTGGGATTGGGAGGGGCGGGAGGTTTGGCGGCGCCGGTTTACGCCGTGGGGGAAGCCGTTTCCGTTCAACAAGCAGTTTGAACCGATGGTGAGCGGCGATTTGATTTACAACGTGGAGCCGGACGCGAAGGAGGGTTGGAACTACCTGCGGGCGATTGACAAGAAAACAGGGCGGGTGGTCTGGACGAATGCGGACGGAACGACGGCGTACAATACCCCGCGGCTGGGCAAGACGCAGAGTGGGAAGGTGGCGATTCTGCACGGACGCGGTGGGTGGCACGATGTGCCGGAGGCGCCGGTGGGGTTGAGTTTGACGGATGCGGAGACGGGGCGGAGCTGGTGGCGGTTCGTGGCGGATGAGGGGACGGAGGGAGCGCCGACCTGGCAGGCGCTGTATGTCATGCATTGGGATGCGCGGTATGCCTACTGGTTCCGGATGAACCCGGAGGAGTCGCATTTGGTGATGGACGCGGGGACGGGGAGGTTGGTGAAGACGCAGTCGCTCGTGCGGGGCGTGGATTACCGGCGATGGAACCGGGAGACGGGGAGGTACGAGTTGCTGGCGGGGGTGAATTTGCGGGAGGTGAAGGATTCGCGGCCGCTCGGGGGGGGGGAGGTGATCCGGGTGCAGCCGGCTTGGCACGCGAACATCGTGGTGGATGGATTTCATTACTTCCTCGTGAGCACGGGGCACCGGCGGAACCGGAAGCCGCCGAAGGGACGGGCGGGTCCGGCGTATTGCGTGGGGCGGGTGCAGGTGGAGACGGGGAAGGTGGAGTATCTGGAGTTGCCGGTGGCGGTGGACGACACGGGGAAGCGGATTTACGGGGAGGCCCTGCGGACGGAGACGACGAATGCCGAGGGAGTGGACGTGGCGACGGAGGAGCGGAGCCGGATGGACGGGTGGGAGACGCCGGCGTTTTGGGGAAGCCCGGTGGCGTTGAACCACAAGGTGTTTTTCACGACTTCGTTGGGGACGACGTACGTTCTGGATGCGCGGGCGAAGGTGCTGGACGAGGCGGCGATTGTGGCGGTGAATGATTTGGGGCCGCTGGGGAAAACGTGGAGCCAGAATTCGATTTCGTTTGACGGGAAGCGGATCTACCACCGGACGGCGAAGGAGCTGATCGCGATCGGGAGGTAGCTAAAGATTGCCCGGCCGTTTGCCGATGGATGCGGTGATGACCGGGAGCAACAAATCGCCGAACAGAAAGGGACTGGTGGGGCTTCTGGTGGGGCTCGCGTTTTTGCTGGTGGCGGCGTACGGCGGCGTGGCGATGTGGGGCGCGAGCGAGTTTACGCAGCCGGAAGGGATTATCGCGACGCAGGTACGGGCGTTGGCGCGGGAGGGTACGCTCTACTACAGCCTGCAGCAGTATCCCTACACGGTCTGCGCGTACATGCCGGTCTTCTATGGACTGGCGGCGGGGTTGGTAAAGCTGGGGCTGCCTCCTCTGCTGGGCGGCCGGGCGGTCAGTTTCCTCGCGCTGGTGGCGGTACTAGGGTTGGTATGGCGGCTGGTGGCGTTGTATACAGGGAGGCGGCTGGCGGCATGGCTGGGATTGGGGTTGGCCGGGGTGACGCAACTGTTGGTAGGTTGGGGGACGACGGGGCAGGTGGACATGTTGGGGCTGGCGTTCAGTCTGGCGGCGTTCCATCAATACGCCCGGTTTGAGGTGGAGGGGCGGGAGAGCCTGGACTGGGCGGCGGGGCTTGCTGTGGCGGGCTTGTTTACGAAGCAGACTTTTCTGGCGGCGCCGGCGGCGATCTTCGTCCTGCTGCTGCTGGCGGCCCCGCGGCGGGCGGCGCGATTCGCTTTCCTGGTGGGAGGCGTGGGCGGGTTGACGGTGCTGGGGGTGAACTGGCTGCTGGACGGGCGATTCTTGACCAATACCGTGTTTGCCAATATGAATCCGTTTGCCTGGTACAAGCTGCGGCAGCCGCTGGAGTATCTGGGGGTGGTGCTGGCGCCGTTGGTGCTGGTGGTGCTGGCGGGGGCGCGGGCGAGTTTCGGGGGGGCGATGCGGGCGCCGTTCGTGTACTTAGGGTTAGCGTTTACGGTGTTCCTGCTGACGGCTCCGAAGGTGGGGGCGGATTCGAACTATCTGATTGAGACGGCGGCGCTGCTGGTGATTGGCGCCTGCTGTGCGCTGCAGGCTCTGCGGTACTTCGAGTTGACGGCGGCAGGGAGCAAGAGTTGGGTGACGCTGCTGGCGCTGCCGGTGGCGTTGTATGCGGTGCAGAATCTGCGGGTGGCGGCGCCGGCACTGGTGCAGCGGGTGGCGCGGGAGCAGGAGTTTGCGCGGCAGGTGGAAGGGTTACGGCCTTACCTAGGCGGGACGGGCCGGATCCTGTCGGCCGACTCGAATGCTTTGGTGCAGGCGGGGCGGCTGTTTGAGGTGGAACCTCTGATTTACCGGCTGTTGGTGGAGGCGGGCCGGATTGACGGCGCGGCGGTGCAGCGGGATCTGGAGGCGGGGCGGTTTGAGTCGATTCTGCTCTACGAGGATCTAGCGGCGGCGACGGATCCGGACCCGGAGTTTCCCCGGTTGACGGCGGCACAGATGGAGACGATCCGGCGGCGGTACGAGTTGGTGAAGCATGTGCCGGGTCCGTACTTGGGCGGCGTGTACGTGTATCAGCGGGCGGGCGGGAGTGCGCGGCGATCGTTGCCGATGCGGTTGATCGACTGAGGGAAACCGGCTTGCTGCCGGGCTATTGATGATGGGACACCGGGTCTGCTCCGCGAGGTGGTGAGCGCCTAGGATCGGCCGGGCCGGAGGGGCTCGATGGTTTGCGTGAGGATGTTGGTGGGGTAGCGCTCAATCCCGTCAAAGCCGAGGCGGCTAGGGTCTTGCCCGGTGGGGACGTAGGCGGTGCGGAAAAGCCAGTCCCAGAGGCTGAGGCTGATGGCGAAGTTCTGATTGACGGGGCCCGCATCTGGGTGGCCGTGGTGCCAGAGGTGCATGTGTGGCCCGTTGATTACGTATTGCAGCGGGCCCAGGCGGACTTTGAGGTTGGAGTGGGCGAAGTGGCCGATGGCGGTGTTGAAGACGCCGTAGGCGAACATGGCTTCCACGCCAAAGCCACAGAGGGCGGCAAGGGGATAGAGGAGGACACGGTAGACGATGATCTCGAAGCCGTGAAAGCGCCAGTTGCCGATCCAGTCCATCTCGATGATGCTGTGGTGGACTTTGTGGATCCGCCAGAGGAAGGGGACGCGGTGGAGGAGGTTGTGGATACTCCACTGCGCGAAGTCGAAGACGAGAAGCATGACGAGGAACTGCAGGGGGATGGAGAGGCCGGCCATGAGGTTGGCCGGGGGGATGGTGGGGAGGGGGAGGCGGAGCGTGAGAGCGCCGATGAGGACGCCGAGATACTCGCTGTTGAAGACGAGATAGGCGAGGTCCGTAAAGAAGCCCCGGCGGAGGATGGGCTGGGAGCGGCGGGGCCAGAGGCGCTCGAGGACGAGGAAAAGCAGGGAGAGGCCGAAGAGCCAGAGGGGGTAGCTCATGCGGCCACCTTGGCGACTTTCCAGCCGCGGGCTTTCCATTCGGGGAAGCCGGCGGCGGAGCGGAGGGCGCGGCGGCCGAATTTCGTCAGGAGAGCGACGGCTTCGTCCGAGAGGAAGCAGTAGGGGCCGCGGCAGTAAGCGATGATGTCGACTCCGGCGGGGAGGTGGCGGAGTTGGGCGCGGAGTTCGGCGAGGGGAATGTTGCGGGCGCCGGGGATGTGGCCGGCGGCGAACTCTTCCGGAGGGCGGACGTCGAGGAGAACGGCCGAGCCTGCGCGGAGGCGGCGGCGGAGTTCGGGGAGGGAGACGGCCTCGGCGGTGGCGCCGGAGCGGTTGGCGCGGACGATGCGGTCGACTTCGGCGAGGTGGTGTTCGCCGCAGTGGCGGAGGGAGCGGAAGAGTTCGCAGACGGCGGGTCCGGCGAGGGAGTAGAAGACTTGGAGGCCTTGCTTGCGGGTTTGGACGAGACCGGCGGCGCGGAGGGTCTGGAGGTGCTGGGAGGTGTTGGCGACGGAGAGGCCGCAGAGGCGGGCGAGGTCCTGGACGGAGCGTTCGGTTTGGGCGAGGAAGTCGAGGATTTCGAGGCGGGAGGAATTGGCGAGGGCTTGGCCGATGCGGGCGAATTCGGCGAAGAGGGCTTGCTTGGGATTGGGCATAACTCTATTACTCAATAGATTACTTGAATGATGAGCGGCCGGCAAGTTTGACAGACTGTGGGGCGTATGTGGAAACTTTGGCTGGGCTCGATGGTGGCGGTGGGTTTGCTGTGGGGGCAGGGGGACCCGTTGCTCGCCTGGATGGACCGGATGGCTCAGGCGCAGTTGACGGCGCGGGAGGCGGCGGTGGCGGCCGTGTCGGACCGCGCGGGGGCCGAGCGGCGGCGGGCGATGACGCGAGAGAAGTTTTTGGCGAGTATCGGCGGACTGCCGGAGTACGCGGGCCCCTTGCAGGCGCGGACGACGCGAACGTTGGCCGCGGATGGGTACTCGATTGAGATGGTGTTGTTTGAGAGTCTGCCGGGCGTTTGGGTGACCGGGAACGTCTACCGGCCGAACGGAGACGGGCGGCGCGCGGGGGTGCTGATGCCGATTGGCCATACGCAGGAGGGCAAGCCGGAGGGACAACTGCTGGCGGCGAATCTGGCTTTGCAGGGGTACGTTGTGCTGGCCTACGATCCGATCGGGCAGGGGGAGCGGGAGCAGACGTATCTGCCGCAGATTGGGCGGGGGCTTTCCGGGGGCGGGGGGAATGAGCATCTCGAACTCGGCGCGCGGAGCTTGCTGATTGGGCAGAGCGTGGCGCGGTACTTCATTCAGGATGCGCGGCGGGGATTGGATTACCTGGCGGGCAGGGCGGATGTGGACGCGGAGCGTTTGGGGGTGGTCGGGTGTTCGGGGGGCGGGTGCATCACGACGTACATTGCGGCGCTCGATCCCCGCGTGAAAGCGGCGGCGCCGGCGTGCTACATCCAGACGTTCCGGAAGCTGTTTCCGGGGCCGACGCCGGATTCCGAGATGGCGCCGCCGCAGTTTCTGGCGAACGGCTTGGACGTGGCGGACCTTGTCGAGATGGCGGCGCCGCTGCCCTGGCTGCTGCTGGCGACGACCGAGGACTATTTCACGCCGGAGGGGGCCCGGCCTGTCTATGAAGAGGCGCGGCGGTGGTACGGCTTCTATGGGTCGGCGGAGCGGGTGGAGTTCCATGTGGGGACCGGGCCGCATGGGACGCCGCGGGATTCGCGGGAGGCGATCTTTGCGTTTCTTGCCCGGTGGCTGCGGGGCACGGCGGGGCCGGATCGGCCAGTGAAGCTGTATACGAACCGGGAGCTGCGGGTGACGCGGACGGGGAACGTGGAGGAGATCGCGGGGAGCCGGAAGGTGTGGGAGGTGATTGCGGACGAGTATCGGGCGCGGCGGGCGCCGAAGCCGGCGGCGGAGCTGCAGGCGGAGTTGCGGCGGAGGGGATTAGGGAAGCGGGGAGCGGCGCCGGAGGTGCGCGTGGTGGAGGAGACGCGGGGCGCGGGATACCGGGTGCAGGAGATCCGGTTCGAGAGTGAGCCGGGGATTGAGTTGGCAGCGAAGTTGTATCTGCCGGACGGGACGGGGCGGCGACCGGGCGTGGTGGTGGTAGAAGAGAAGCGGCTGCGGGTGCCCCTGTATGTGCAACCGAGCCAGTCGACGTCTGCAGTGGCGGAGGGTTTGGTGAAGGCGGGGGCCGTGGTGCTGGAGTTGGAGCCGCGGGATTCGCCGGGGGCTTACGAGGGACGGCCATTTTTGGGCAGCTGGGTGACAAATGAGCGGGCGGACCTGATTGGACGGAACCTGCCGGTGATGCGGGCGCAGGACATTGGGCGGGGGGTGGATTTGCTCGCGGCGAGGGCGGAGGTGGACCCGGCGCGGATCCGCGGGTATGCCCGCGGAGTGAAGGGGTTTTGGATGCTGCTGGCGGGGGCGCTGGATGAGCGGTTGGGACGGATGTGGCTGGACCGGATGCCGGTGAGTTGGGAAGCGGCGCTGACGGCACCGATCGCGGGGTTTCTGTTTGACGGGATGATTCCGGGGTTTGGCCGGCACTGGGAGTTGCGGGACTTCGTGCCGGAGGAGCGAGTGCTGCGGACGGATCCGGCGAACTGGATGAACCAGGTGGTGGAGGCGGGGCCGGGGGCGCGGTACCGGTATGTGGGGCAGCCGGATGAGGAGTTCGTGAAGGAGTTGCTGCGGTGAGCCAGCTAGGAGCAGGTGTGGGCGGGGAGTAGCGGGCCGATGGGGCGGAAGGTGCCGGCAAGTTCGAGGAGAAATTCGCGGCCGCCCTCGTTTGCAGAGTACGTGGAGAAATTCGTGCAGCCGGCGTCCGGGAAGGAGAGGTGGTGCACGAAGAGCGCGGTCTTGGCGACGCGGGCGGTGCTCATCCAGATCCGGGATCGCTGGCGAAAGCCTTGCGCGAAGAATAGGGTGCCCGGGTATGGTGTGGCGGCCGTACCGGCCATGTACCCGGCGGAGAGGTGGACGACCAGCCGTCCATCGGGTGAGGTGAATGTGCCGGAGTAGGTGTCGGTCGTGGTGCGGCCTGCGAACCGGAAGTTCGGTGGGAACTGGACGGAGCCGGTGCCCCATTGGAAGGTGCCGAGGCCGGGGCTCCATTGGTCCGGGGGCATTGGGACGAGAGCGGGTGGGGGCAGCGGTTCGGGCAGGCGCAGCGAGAAGAGGGCGTAGGCGGCATACAGCGTGGCGCAGAGGCGAAGCGTTCGCATGGGCGATTGGACACGGGCGACCGCCGGATAGTTCCCGGTGGGCGGCGCCGATTATGATGGGAGTTCGTACCGTGAAACAGACCATCATTTCTCTCGACGTTCTTGATATCCGCTACCCGACCGTGCGGCTGGGCATGGCAGGCAGCGACCCGCGGCACCTGGCGCCGAACTATTCGTGCGCAGTGCCGGTGATCCGGACCGATGGGGGATTGGAGGGCCGGTCGCTGGTGTTCACGATCGGTGACGGGACGCAGATTCAGAAGGCCGCGATTGAGGCGCTGCGGCGGTTCGTGGTGGGGCGAACGCTCGAAGAGTTTATCGCCGAGCCGGGGCTGTTCGCGCAGGCGTTGGCAGAGCATCATCAACTGCGCTGGCTGGCGCTGGGGACCTATCGCATGGCGGTGGGTGGGGTGATCAACGCGCTGTGGGACCTGTGGGCGAAGAGCGAAGGTGTACCCATGTGGCGGCTGTTGACAAGCCTGCCGCCCGAAAAGATTGTGCAGTGCGTGGACTTCCACCATCTGCGGGATGTGCTGACCGAGGACGAGTTGCTCGAGATGCTGCAGTCGCGCGTGGGGGCGCGGGCGGAGAATCTGGCGCGGTTGGAGCGGGAGGGGATCCGGGTTTACAGCACGGCGGGATGGTCGGGTCGGCCGCTCGAAGAGGTGCGGGCGCTGTGCAGCGGGCTGTATCAGCAGGGGACGCGGGCGTTCAAGGCGAAGGTGGGCCGGGGTCAGCAGTACGACCGGGCGCGGGCGCTCGACGAGGACCGGCGGATGCTGGACACGATGCGGTCGGCGACGGGGGAGGACGCGTTGCTATTGACGGACGCGAATCAGAACCTGGGGGACTGGAAGAACGCGGCGAGCTACATGACGGAGTTGGCGGAGTACAAGCTGCTGTTCATTGAAGAGGCGATCGGGTACAACGACGTGCTGGGGTACATCCGGCTGCGGGAGGCGCTGGCGCCGTTGGGGATGGGCGTAGCGGGCGGGGAGCAGGCGCCGGACGCGATTACGTTTAAGCAGTTGCTGGCGGGGGGCGGGTTGACGCACTGCCAGATTGACGGGGCGCGCGTGGGCGGGGTGAACGAGTTGTTTGCGATTGTGGCGATGGCGGCGAAGTTTGGGGTGCCGGTGTGTCCGCACAGCGGGGGGATCGGGTTGGGGCAGTTGGTGGGGCCGATGTCGATTTTTGACCAGGCTTGGTTTGGGAGTGAGGGGCGGTGGTTGGAGTATTTGGAGTTTTTGCAGGCGGGGGTGTTCCGGCATCCGTTGGTGGTGCGGGATGGGCATTGGGTGCTGCCGTCGGCGCCGGGATGGGGGTTGGAGATGGAGGAGGCGTTTGTCGAGAAGTACCGGTATCCGGAGGGGGTGGATACGGCGGATACAGAGGAGGCGGACCGGGTGGCGGCGGAGCAGCCGGGGGCGCCGCCGTATGCGCGGTTTTGGCGGTGATCTGTGGTTGCCGCCGGGCTTCCGAATCGAACTCGCTACTCGCCGTGGATTACGCGGACGAACAGGAACATACCTAAAGCGGCACCAATAAGAAACACTCTCTCGTATAGGCGAACCCAGGGCGGCACGGATTCTATCAAGCCTTCTTGCTGGGCGAACTTTGCCACGGTATGAAATAGAATCGCCCAGGAGGCCCGATTGCTCCACTCTCTGTCTCGCTCGTACCGAGGGTCCTCGCGAATTCGATCCTGGAGCGAGAAGGTATAGCGGTTGAGCCTGATGGCGACAAACAGGAGCACGGCAACGTCGCAGACGAGCAGGGCTATAGTCAGTTCCGGCATCTTTAGCTGAGATGGTAACCTGCCATGGGGATGGGCAGTCCGGTCGGAGCGCAACCCGGGGCGGATCCGCACTTCCTTTAGCCCGAGTTGTAGCGCCTCCCGCAAGCGGCCAGAACCAGTCATTCGATTCTAGGACGCACCACGTGTTTTCGCCGCGGCTCATGGTTGTGGTCCACGAGCATCAAACGCGGCAGCGCCAGGACGCGCTTAACGCCGGTCTCACGATGCCCAGGTTCATCCGCCCGTGGTCGGCCACTACGGATACCTCCTCTGAAAGGTGGCTGACATCCGTCCGCCATCAAAGCTTGGGTCGAGCGCGCTATCTACTATCGTGCGAGGGTTGCGGTCGGGCAGTCCAACCGGGACTCCATAGTGCTGCAACAAACTCGCGGCCTGCAACACCTCCATCTCCTCGCCCGGGCGCAGTGTGCCGGTCATGAAGTCGTAAGTCATGTACACGTTGGGACAATAGGAGAGCGCGAGAAGGACGCCCGCCTTCGTCCCATCTTCGTTCCACACGATACTCGCCATCCGGATCACACAATCCCCTCCTCTCCAGAGGACCTGCTCCAGTCCAAACCTCGTTGTTGTGATCTTGATCGCGCAGTCGATGAGCTGACACCACTCCTGAATGGCGATCGTGTGCTTCCGGCTGGGCGCATCGGATTGCACCCGCGTTCGATAGCAACTACCAAACAGTCCCAGGAGAAGGAAGAGCACCGTGCTGGTAAGGATGCGGGAGCGAGACTGGCTCGGCGCGATGTTCTCCATCGAGTATCCGCAGCCAGTATAGCGAAGCGACCCAGCACGCTTGCGTCCCGGTTCTGCTAGTTTGAGTCCATGTGCCGGAGCATCAAGACCCTCTTCCCGCTGGACCCGCCGCCGACCGAAGAGGAGATCCGCGCGGCCGCCGTGCAGTTTGTCCGGAAGATCAGCGGGTACAACAAACCGTCACGGGCCAATGAGCCAGCGTTTTTGCAGGCGGTGGAGGATATTACCTTCACTTCGACACGATTGATTGGCGCTTTGACGACCAAGGCTCAGCCGAAGGTCCGTTAGCCCGTCAATCAGTCCTGCCAGCGCGTCGGCTCTGCTGCCGGATGAGGCAGGTGGAAGAACTCGAGGAACCGATGCTTCGGCGCCCTTTCCGGGCGAGCCTCCGGTTGAGCTGGCACTAACGACTTCGCCAGATCGAAAATCGCCTCACCCAGTGGAGTGTTGGGGCGGATCGACTCGCCGTCGAGGGTCGCCTGGTCAACGGTCTTGCGATCTTCGTGAAAGCAAAGCTGCGGCCGATGGTCCAGGATGCCGGCTACCTCCTCGGGACTCAGGAGCGCCCGATGGCTCGGTTGCCGGTTGAGCAGCACGGTGACACGATCGGCGATGCCCAATTCCTTAAATCTCGCCATTCGGACGGCGGCCCAATGAACGCAACTGAGTTCGCAGGTTGTCACTAGGAAGATGTGCCGGGACTCGCGAAGGAATTCCGCAGTGAACGGCGACAGATTGTGGCCGAGGTCGACGCAGACGACGCTGTATTGGCTCCGGGCGAGTTGAATGACCTCGTGAACGTCGGCTGATTCCAGGATGGGGTAATAGTCGGACCCGCCCGCGTGCAGAATATCGAGATTGCCCTGCTGCGCGACAAGATCCAACCAAAGGCTTTCGTCGAGCTCGCGAGAACGGCGTACGGCGTGGAGGATGGAGGTGTTGTTCGTCAGTTTGAGTTGAAACTGGATGGTTCCGGCGCTGAGGTCGCCATCGATGAGCAGCGTTTTGAGGTTCCACTGTGTGGCCAACACTCCGCTGACCGCCACCGCGAGTGTGGAAGCGCCGACGCCGCCCTTGGCGGGCAAGAAAGAGTACAGATCGGCGCGGAGGAGCGACAGCGCAGGGAAGCCCTTGCTATGACTTGCGACGGTCCTAACCGCATCCCGAAGGTCATTTGTAGTAATCGGGGTTGTCAGATGGACGCGGATTACCAGATGCATCAGCGCGGTGAGCACTTCGACTGAATTCTCGGCCCCGAATCCGACGACGAGGAGACCGGGACACAGGGATTCCAGAGCTTGAACGATCGCCGTAAACTCCTTGAGATCCAAGGTCGAGACGAGCACGAAGTCCGGAGGGCGAACCTGGACTGCCCGGCGAAGTCCCTCTGCACCAGGATGATGGCCCATCACCAAGGGAATCTCCAGGGGAACCTCGGGAGGCAATCAAGTAGAGTGCGGCTGGCCGCATCATCCGGGCCAACGAGGATAGCTCGTAACACTTGTTGGGGGGACCTTTATTCAGGAGAATCGGCCCCTCAGACAAAGACTTTAGGCCATGAGGGCAGCGTCGATCGACGCGAGCCGGACGACGATCTTCGACGATTGCTGGCTGCGTCCTTCGACGAAATGGTCACCGATGGCGGTGACGACCATTGGGATCGTCTGGCCTTTCACGTGAAGCGTCACGCCTTTCTTGCTTTCCTGGCTCGCGCGGAGCAGGTTCAGGATCCAGTCGCCGTCCGGGCTCGGCTGGGCGTTCGCGAGGCCAGCGGCGAGGCCGGCGGTGAGGGAGAGGAGGGAGAGTCTGCGGGTCATGTTGTTCGGTTCTCACTCAGTAGGGCGGAGGCGCGGGGGAAAACCGATCACGGTAGAAACTTTTTTACTTCGGCGAGAACGTCCGCCCGGCCGGCCCAGGGTTTGTAGACGACACGCAGGTCCAGGGGATACGTCCGGTTGGCTTCGGGATTAGGGATGACGAGTTGGAAGTCCCAGGCGGGGTTGGTATCGTCCCCTTCGGGCGTGACGCCGCCGCCCGAAGGCGATTGGGCGAAGCGGAGATAGGGGTTCGGGCGGAAGATATAGATCAGCACCATGTCGCCGATGCGGCCGTAGAAGAACGGCTCGGCGTAGCGGAGCGGGGAGACGTTGCGGTAGAGCGAGGCGGGGTCTTCCGAAGCCGGGGGCGGGGCGGGCGCGTCGACGGGGAGGACGCTGGCATCGCGGCCGTGGAGTTGCGTCGCCAGTTGCTGCCAGCGGGATTGGGGGCCGCGGAAATAGATGCTCTTGTCTTCGGGGGCGTTCATGTAGGAGGCCTAGAAGATGCCCAGGAAGTTGTTGGTGAAGTTGGTGTGGGTGGGGGTGGCGCGGTAGGCGATGTCGAGGTAGTAGGGCTCTTGGAGTGAGAAGCGGGTGGTGCTGGCGACGCCGAAGACGGGAGTGGGAGCCTGGGTGAGTTCGGCCTCCGTGGGGGAGAGTTGGCGGAGGGCCATGGGGGCGTGACGGGGTTCGAAGAAGACCCGAGCGTCGGCTGGACGCGGGCGGCCGTCGAAGTAGTGTTCGAGGTTCAGGCCGGCGTAGGCGGGGACAAAGGGGTTCCTGGAATTGGCCGGAGTCGAGAGGCCGAAGACTCCGTTGTAACCGGCGCGATGGGCGCCGAGCGGCGCATTGGTGCCGATGGTGGCGGCGAGTTGGGAGACGGCGAGTTGCGCGGTGAGGGGGAGGGGGCGGAGTTTGATGTCGCGGAAGGCGACGACGCCATCGTGGATCTGGAGGGCGATGGGAGAGTCGCGGCGGGCTTGGCGGCGGAGGGTGACTTTGCTTTCGGTGCGCTTGCTTTCCGAGAACAGGGCCTCGGCGGCGGGGGAGTCGAGATCGACGTCGACGACCTTTTCGCCGTCGAGCCAGTGTTCGATGTGGAGGCCGTGGGCGATGATGCGGGAGTGGTGCCAGACGTTGGGGGCGGCGGGGGCGGAGCGGCGGGGCGGGACGTAGTCGTAGAGGGCGCCAGAGGAGTGACGCGGGGTGGAGAGGGAGTCGGGGTTCGCGAGATCGTCGGTGATCTGGTATTCGAGGCCGGTGGGTTCGAGGCGGGCTTTTTCGGCGATGGACTGGATGCGGTACTTGATGCCGGAGTTAGCGCCGGGGGAGGCGTGCCAGGAGAAGGCGAGTTCGAAGTCGGTGAAGGAGGCTTCCGTGAGGAGGTAGACGGCTTTGCCCTGGCCGGGGGTGGTCACGAGGGTGCCGTTGGTGACGGCCCAGGAGGGGGTGGGGGCGGGGGACTCGGTGGCCCAACGCCAGCCAGTGAGGGAGTGGCCGTTGAAGAGGAGCTGCCAGCCGGCTTGGACTTCGGCGGGGGTGAGGGTGTTGGGTTGGGCGGGGAGAAGGGCGGCGAAGGCTACCAGCAGGAGCACGGGGCGCATGCTGGTAGCCTAACCGATCTAGAACGTGAAGCGGGCTCCGATTTGCAGGATGCGCGGTTCGGCGGCATTGGTGATGACGCCGAAGTTCGCGGCGGCGCTAACGTTGTTGCCGGGGGCACTGAAGTTGGCTTTGTTCAGCGCGTTGAAGAACTCGCCCCGGAGGTTGAGCTTGATGCGCTCGCGGATGGGGAATGTCTTCTGAATGGTGAGATCGAGGTTGACCGCACCGGGAGCGCGGAGGAAGTTGCGGGGTGAATTGCCGTAGGTGCCGACCGCGTTGAACGTGACCTGGTTCCGATCGAAGTAGGCGCTGAGATAGTCGTTGCGAGGACGATCCGATGAGAGCGCGGGATTGCCGCGAAGGTCGGCGCGATCGAGGCCGATGCCGGAGAAGGAGTTATCCCGTCCGGAGTTGAGGCCGAAGGGAAGGCCGGAGCGGACATCGAGGATGTTCAGCAGGCTCCAGCCGCCGAGGGCCTGGCGGACGAACTGGTTCGAATTCTGGAGCTTCGGCAGATCGAAGACGCCGCTGAGGCGGAAGTTGTGCGGGATGTCGTAGTCGGAGAGACCACGATTGAACCGGCCGTCGGTGGGATGGGGGTTCGAGATGGTGAATTGGTTATTGGCGCTTTCATCGTCGATGGATTTCGACCAGGTATAGAAAGCGAGGACGGAGAAGTTCCGGCTGAAGCGTTTGTCGAGGGTCAGCTGCAGGGAGTGATACTGCGAGTTGCCGGAGTCCACCAGCTCCCGCATCGAGGAGAAGTACTGGCCGAGCGGGCGGCGGGCATTGGTGTTGCCGACTGTGGCGGTAGGCGAGTAAATGGCCCAATTGCGCTCGCGGAAGGATTGCAGGTTGGTGCCTTTGTTGCCGACATAGGCGGCGCGGACGAGATAGTCAGCGCCGAGCTGTTGTTCGATGGTGAAGTTCCAGGCCTGGGAGTAGCCGACGCGCCAATCCTCCTTGAACCACGCGAACGGCATGGGGAAGGAGAAGGGCATGTTCTTGTCGTTGAGGTCGACGGGGGCGAAGGGCGGGAAGGGATTGCGCACGCCGGAGGAGCCATAGGGGTCCTGCATGTCGACGCCATTTAAGGTGAGCGTGGGGGAGAACGGGGCGGACTCGACGAAGTTGTTATAGAGCCGCGGGAAGGGGCGGACGTAGAAGATGCCGTAACCGCCGCGAACGACCGTGGTGGCTTTATTCGCCAAGGGCTGCCAGGCGAAGCCAAAACGGGGCGAGAAGTTATCGACGTCGTGCTGCTGGCCAGCTTTGGGGAAGCCGGGGTCACCGGCGAAGATGGCCCCCGGGGGCGCGTTCAGGAAGCGCTGGGAGCGGGAGCCGGGGCGGAAGCCGGAGACCTGGTCGAGCTGATCGTGCCAGGCGAAGTAGGGATCCCAGCGAAGGCCGGCGTTGAGGGTGAGTTGGCGGGAGATGCGCCACGTGTCATCCACGAAGAGGCTGATCTGAGCGCCGCGGGTTTGCTTGAACTTGCCGGCGGATTGGACGAAGGTGGCAACGCGGCCAAGCAGGAGGTCCGAGATGCCGTTGCCGGTGAGTTGGCCGGAGAAGGTGAAGTTGCCGCTCTGCTGGAACTTTGTGCTGGAGTCGAAGGCGGTCCAGGGGGAGTACTCGGCGCCGAAGTTGAGGGTGTGGCGGCCGCGGACCCAGGTGGTGACGTTATTGAGTTCGACGTTGCGGCGGATCCACTGTCCGGGGGGCGAGTTAGTCACGCTCCCCCAGCCACCGAAGCCGGTGACGCCGAGTTCGAGTTGGCGGTCGGACTCCTGGGGCTCATTGAACTGGATGGGGCCGAACTGCGAGAGCCAGACGGTGCTGCGGCGCACGTTGAAGGAGTCGAGCATGAGGCCGGAGACGATGACGGAGTTGATGAGGTTGGGGCGGAGGGTCCAGGAGTCCTGCAGCTTCCAGTTGTTGGTGCGTTGATCCTGGCCGATGCGGACGGTGAGGAGGGTGTTGGCGCCGTCCCAGCCGGGATCTTCGAATTGGTTGAAGAAGCCGCTGCCGGAGAGGTGGTGCTTGCCGATGTTGTAGTCGAGTTTGCCGAGGTATTGGATGGTGTCGGAACGGTCGGGCCGGGCGTAGCGAATGATGCCGTTGGCCGTGGTGGCGGCGGGGACTTTAGCCAGGAGGTTGGTGGCGATGGGCCGGAGTCGGGAGGTGGGGATGAGGTTGCCGGGGAACGGGGTGTTCGTGGCTTGGGGGTCGCGAATCAAGGTGCCCGGCAGGAGGGAGGAGAAGTTGCCGGCGCGGAAGGCGGCGTTGGGGACGGTGGCTTGATTCGAGAAGCTCTCGTTGCGAATGATCGTGTCCTGGAAGCTGCCGAGGAAGAAGAGCTTGTTGCGGAGGACGGGCCCGCCGAGGGTGGCGCCGAACTGGTTGCGCTTCAGATTGTCAGCTTGAGCAGCGAAGTAGTTCCGGGCGTTCATGGCGCCGTTGCGGACGAAATGGAAGACGGAACCGTGGAACTCGTTCGAGCCGGAGCGGGTGGCCACGTTGACGACAGCGCCGGAGAAGTTGCCGTACTGGGCGGAGAAGTTTGAAGTTTGAACGGTGAACTCCTGCACGGCATCGGGGTTGGGATAGGCCGCGTTCAGGTTGGTGACGTTGTCCATATGGGTGGCGCCATCGAGGCGGTAGTTGACTTCGTTGCCGCGGGAGCCGTTCGCGGAGATGGCGATGGTATCGGAGGAGTTGGCGTATCCGGCGGTGGTGGTGCCGCTGCCGGTGACGACGCCGGGGACCATGCGGACGAGGTTGGCGGCGTTGCGGCCGTTGAGCGGGAGTTCCTGGATGTAGCGCTGCTGGACGGTTTGCGAGAGGGTGCCGGAGGTGGTGTTCACCATGAGTGCGTCGGCTTGCACGGTGACGGAGTCGGAGACGGAGCCGACGGTGAGATTGATGTTGAGGGTGCTGGCGGTATTGACGTTCAGGCGGAGGCCGGTTTGGGAGAAGCTGGAGAAGCCGGGGGCGGCGACGGTGAGGGAGTAGACACCGACGGGGACGGCGGAGAAGCTGTATTGGCCGGCGAGAGAAGAGGTGGTGGAGCGCTCCCAGCCGGTGGTGGGGTTTTTGAGCACGATGGTCGCATTGGGCACGAGGGCGTTCGCAGGGTCGGTAACCTGACCGGAGAGGGAGGCGGTGGAGAGTCCTTGGGCGAAGAGGGTGGGGGCCAAGAACATCGCGAGCGCGAGATGTCGATACATGAAACAAGCGTAACGAGCTAACTGTTTCAGTCCGATGGCGGAAGGGTGGCAGGTTGATGACCTGTTTGGGGTACGGGCGCGGCGGGAGCAGTCTGACTACGGCTGGGCCCGTTCGAAGCGGAACTCCTGTCTCTTTTCGCCGGCTGAGATGGTGGCTGTCAGTTTGTCAGGGGCGGTCAGTTCGTAGCTGATGACTTTGGGGAAGTCGTTGGCGGGATTCTCAAAGACGGCCTTGGTGGCGGTGAAGGAGGTGAGCTTGAACTCCGTCGGCGGGCGGCCGTTGGGCTGGGCGACGTAGAACGTTTCGCCATTGCGCTCGACGATGCGGAGATACTCGAAGGCTACCATGCGACCGCCCGCTACCGTGCGGCTGAGACCCAGGAGCGACGTGCCGACGGGCGGCAGCCACGTCTCTTCAAAAGCGGCGCGCCCTTGCTGAGCGGTCCAGGAGCCGGCGAGCCACGCTAAGGGCGACTGGGCGGCCAGGGGGAGGGCGAGGAGAAGGAGCAGGAGCAGAGCGAGGCGCATGGGAGGTTATGGTTTCTTCGGGTTGGGGGTGGGGAGGCGGGCGCCGACGGATTGGCGCCAAGCGTGGAGTTGATCGCGGAGAGCCTGGGCTTTGGCGGGGTTCTTCGCGGCGAGGTCGGTCTTCTCGTGCGGATCCTGGGCGAGGTTGTAGAGTTCCACGCGGTTGTCCTCGAAGTACTCAAGCAGTTTCCAGTCGCGGGTGCGGAGGGCGGAGACGGGCGTGGTGGTCGGGTAGTAGTGGGGATAGTGGAAATGGATCGCTTCACGGGCGAGACGGGCGGCGGGGTTCCGCAGGACGGGGAGCAGGTCGAGGCCATCGGTGGCGCCGGCGGGTGCGGGGGCCTTTGCGGCGGCGCAGAGAGTGGGGAAGAGATCCGTCAGGACGACGGGTTCGGCGGAGACGGCGCCTACGGGGGTGACCCCGGGCCAGTTGATGATGAGAGGCACGCGGATGCCCCCTTCGTAGAGCGAGCCCTTGCCGGAGCGGAGTGGCGCGTTGCTGGTGATGCGGGGGCCATTGCCGCTCTGCAGATAGCCGCCGTTGTCCGAGGTGATGATGAAGATGGTGTTGCGGTCGAGGCCGCGGATGCGGAGATGGTCGAGAACGCGGCCGACCGATTGATCGAGCGACTCGACCATGGCGGCGTACTTGGCGTTGGTATGATTCACGCCCTTCGGGAGCTTGGCTTCGTACTTGGCGACGAGGGCGGGCTTGGCTTCGATAGGGGTGTGCGGGGCGTGGTGGGCGAGGTAGAGAAAGAACGGCTTCTGGCGGGCGTGGAAGGCGTCGATGACGCGGAGGGCTTCCGTAGTGAGGCGGTCCGTGAGGTATTCGCCTTCGGCGCCGGGGGCGAGGCCGGGAACGTAGCGGAGCTCCTTCTGACTGCCGAAGGGTCCGCTATAGGGATAGAAGTACGTCGGCGGGGCGCCCCAATGGGTGCCGCCGATGTTGACCTCGAAACCCTGGGTCTCGGGGTAGTGGCCCGCGTCGCCGAGGTGCCATTTGCCGATGAGCGCCGTCGAGTAGCCGGCTTGCTGGAGGACCTCGGCGAGCGTGGTCTCCGCGTGCGCGAGGTTGGGTTCCGAGGTGGCGGGCAGGAGGGGCTGATTGGTGGGCGGGGTGAGGGCGCCTTCACTCCAGATGGTGATGCCGAGGCGGGCGGGATGCTTGCCGGTGAGGAGCGAGGCGCGCGTGGGGGAGCAGACGGGGGCGGGGGAGAGCGCGTGGGAGAAGCGCAGGGACTGACGGGAGATGCGGTCGATGCGCGGTGTTTCGTGCAGGTCGGAGCCGTAGCAGCCGAGGTCGGTGGCGCCGAGATCGTCGGCAAGGATGAGGACGATGTTCGGCGGGGTGAAGGAGGGCTGCGCGAGGGCGGAGCCGGCGAGGAGCGAGAGGAAGTGGCGGCGTTGCATTAGAGTCCGAATTGACGCAGATGATGGTCGGCGTGCAGGTAGCCCCAGCGGCGCCATTCCCAGGAGGTCATTTGGCCGAAGATGGGATGGACGCCGAAGGTGGGGGCGGGTTGCGCGAAGCGGTGGAGGAGACTCGCGAGGCGGGCGCGGTCGGCGGCGAAGTCGGTGAGCGGGGCGCCGCGGAGGGCTTGGTCCATCTCGGGGCGCGTGGGGATGTTGTGGGGCCAGGGACGCGGGAGGCGCAGGGCGAGCCACTTGATAACGGTGCGCTGGAGGACGCCCGTGGCCGGGGAGGCGGTCTTCTCGGCCATGGCGAGGAGGAAGCTGTCGTTGAGATGACAGACCATCTGGTGAGCCGACATGCGGCCCCAGAGGGCTTTTGAGTCCACCGTGAGGCCTTCGAGACGGCGGCAGGTGGCGGCGAGGACCTGAGGGTCAAGGAGGGTCTCCATAGACCTCCCCATTCTAAACTGAAGGTCTGATGCACTTTCGACAACTGGGCAGAACGGAGATTGCGGTGAGCGAGATGGGGTACGGCGCTTGGGGGATCGGAGGGCGGCAATGGGTGGGCGGCGATGATGCGCAATCGCTCGCGGCGCTGCGGCGGGCCTTCGAGATGGGGTTGAACTTTATTGACACGGCCCTGGCTTATAACGAGGGCCACTCCGAGAAGCTGGTGGGCGCGGCGGCGCGGGAAGCGGGCCATGCGGTGACCATCGCAACGAAGATTCCGCCGAAGAACCGGGTGTGGCCCGCGCAGCCGGGCGTGGGGATTGAAGAGGTGTTCCCGTTCGACTACATCGTGGCCTCGACCGAGGAGAGCCTGCGGAACCTTGGCGTGGAGCAGATCGACCTGCAGCAGTTCCATGTCTGGAACCCGGAGTGGTTGGCGGCCGAAGATTGGCGGCGGGGCATTGAGACGCTGAAGGCCTCCGGGAAAGTGAAGCACTTCGGGATTTCGATCAACGATCATCAGCCGGGGTCGGCGTTGTCCTTGATTGAGACCGGCATGATCGACACCGTGCAGGTAATCTTCAACATCTTCGACCCGACGCCGGCGGCGGAGCTGTTGCCGCTGTGCGCGGCGCGGAACATTGGGGTGCTCGCGCGGTGTCCGCTCGACGAAGGCGCGTTGACGGGAGCGATTACGGAAGAGACGGTGTTTGCGCCGGGCGAATTCCGGGAGATGTATTTCGGCGGCGACCGGAAGCGGCAAGTGGTGGAGCGCGTGGCGGCGCTGAGCGCGGACTTGGCCGACGTGCCGGGGAGCCTGGCCGAGATTGCGTTGCGCTGGGTGCTTTCGCATCCGGAGGTTTCGTCGGTGATTCCGGGGATGCGCCAGGTGAAGAACGTGGAGGCGAACATCGCCGCGAGCGAGCGGGGGCCGCTGCCGGCGGAGGTGATGGAGCGGCTGCGGCGCCACGCGTGGGCGAAGAATTTCTACAGCGCAGTATGATGTCGTCGATGATCAGTCGACGGGCGATGTTGAGCGGGATGATGGCGGCGCCGGCGTGGGCCGCCGTGGAGCGGCCGAATCTGCTGCTGATTCTGACGGACCAGCAGGGGCACACGGCGTGGTCGGGCTGCGGGAACCCCTACCTGAAGACCCCGGCGATGGACCGGTTGGCGGCCCGGGGGACGACGTTCAGCGAGGCGTACTGCACCTATCCGGTGTGTTCGCCGTCACGGTCGAGCATCTTCACGGGGCGGATGCCTCATGAGACGGGGGTCGAAGTCAACGGCCGGCCGATCGTGGCGGGAATGCCGACGATGGGCGAAGTGTTTACGAGCGCGGGGTACAAGACCGTCTACGCGGGCAAGTGGCATCTGCCGAAGTCGTTCGACGGGATGACAGGGTTTGAAAAGCTGGTGGGCGGAAGCGCGCTGGGCCGGGATATGGATGAACCAGTGGCGCGGGAGTGCGCGAAATGGTTGCGGGGTCCGGGGGCGCAGCAACCGTTTCTGATGGTGGTGTCCTTCATGAATCCGCACGATATCTGCGATTGGATTCGCCAGCATCCGGGCACGCGGCACCATGTGAACGTTTCACAGTATCCGCCGGCGCCGGGGAATATGGCGGTGGATCCGGACGAGCCCGAGTGCATGCAGTATCACCGGAGCGAGGGATACGACCTGATGTCGCAGGGGATTGGCGTTGCGGCGGAGTGGCGGCGGAACGACGTGCGGCAGTATCTGCACGACTACTACCGGATGGTGGAGACGGTGGACGGGCATATCGCCACGGTGATGCGCGCGCTCGAAGAGACGGGGCTCGACCGGCGGACGGTGGTGCTATTGGCGAGCGACCACGGCGAAGGCCAGGGCGGGCACCGGTGGGCGCAGAAGGCGGCTTTCTATGAAGAGAGCGTCCATGTGCCGATGATGATGGCCGGGCCGGGGGTGAGCCAGGGCGTGACCAACCGGTTGGCTTCGCTGCTCGATATTGTGCCGACGTTCTGCGATTACGCCGGCGTGGCGGCGCCGTCCGACGTGCGCGGGGTGAGCCTGCGGAAGGAGGCGAGCCGGGAGTATGTGGTGAGTGAACTCCGCTATCAAGACGCGAGCCGCGATGGGCGGATGGTGCGGAGCGCCCGGTACAAGTACGTCGTGTTTCGGAGCGGAGCGAACGCCGAGCAACTGTTCGACCTCGAGCAAGATCCGGGCGAAGTCGAAAACCTCGCGCGGCGGCCCGAGGCGGTCGGCGAGTTAGCGCGCCACCGGCGCATGCTGGCCGAATGGAGCCGGCAGACCGGAGACCGGTTCCGTCCGGCGAGCTAGGACCCCGCAGTGCTACCCTGACGGGCGATGCGAATACTGGTTGGACTCTGTGGCGTAGCGCTGTTGGGCATGGCGGTGTGGACGGTGAAGGTGGGCAAGCAGGCCGATGGGCGGACGCTGCTGCCGACGGGCCAATGGGTGACGCCGGCGGGCGATTCGCTCGAGGTGAACGACCGGCCCCTGGGCATCACGCTGAGTCCGGACGGCAAGCGGATGGCCGTGGTGACGGGGTCGAACTTCGCTCCGCGGGCGCTGCATCTGCTCGACGTCGGCGCCCGCAAGGTGGAGCAGACGATCCCGCTGGGCGATAGCTTCGTCGGCGTGGCATTCTCGGGCGATGGGGAGCGCCTGTTCGTAGGCGGCGGACAGGATCAGGAGTTGAAGCTCTTCCGGCGGACGGCGGCGGGCTTTGCGGCGGACGGGGCCATCAAGATGGACGGGGCGCCGAGCGGACTGGCGGTGATGGGAGAGACGGTGCTGGTGGCGTTGAACCAGAAGCATGCCTTGGCGATTGTGGACATCGGGAAGAAGAGCGTGGAGACGGTGCCGGTGGGCAGCTATCCCTACACCGTGGCGGTGAGCGGCGGGAAGGCTTACGTTTCCAACTGGGGCGGCCGGCGGCCGGGGCCGGGCGACATGACCGACGGGGTGTTCCCGGTGGTGGTTGACCCGCGGACGGGGATTCCGAAGTCGGGGACCGTCTCCGTGGTGGATGTGGCGGGGCGGAAGGTGGTGAAGGAGATTGAGACCGGGTTGCACCCCAGCGCCTTGGCGCTGCGGGGGACGCGGCTCTACGTGGCGAATGCGAACAGTGATTCCGTATCCGTGATCGATACGGAAGGAGACCGCGTGGTGCAGACGATTCCGGCGCGGATTACGCCGAAGGCGCCCGTGGGCAGCGCTCCCAATGCGCTGGCGGTGAGCCGGGACGGCCAGACGCTGTACGTGGCCAACGGGGCGGACAACGCCGTGGCCATCATCGATACGGCGAGCGGGAAGACCCGCGGGTTCGTCCCGACGGGGTGGTATCCGACAGCTGTCGCGTTATCGGCGGATGAGCGGGAGATCGTGGTGGCGAGCGGGTACGGGATGGGTTCCCTCCCGCCCACGTACAGGAACCGGAAAGGGTTGATCAGCGTGATTCCACAACCTTCGCCCAAACAGTTGACGGAGTGGTCGAAGACGGTGCGGGCGAACGACACGGGCGAGTTGCGGCGCGGGATGAAAGGCAAGATTGCACCGGTGAAGCATGTCTTTTACGTGATCAAAGAGAACCGCACGTATGACCAGATTTTCGGTGACCTGCCGCAAGGCAACGGCGACCCGAAGCTCGTTCATTTCGGTAGGGACGTGACGCCGAATCATCACAAGCTGGCCGAGGAGTACGTGTTGCTCGATAACTTCTACACGCCGGCGGACCAGTCGGCGCTGGGGCACCGGTGGTGCACGCAGGGCTACGCCAGCGACTGGGTACACAAGTACGGCAACGGGCGAAACGATCAGAACCCCATGCTGTTCGCGCCCAATGATTTCCTGTGGGATGCGGCCAAGGTGCACGGGGTGAGCGTGCGGAGCTATGGCGAACGCGGGCTGAACACGATCACGCCGGCGAAGGCAACCTGGAGCGACATCTACGCCGACTGGAAGAACGGGACCAGCAACGTGAAGATTACGCCGCGGGCGCAGATCGTCGGCCTGCGCGACGTCTACTCGCCGAACGTACCGGCCTACGGGTTGACGGTGCCGGATCAGTTGCGGGTGGACCGGTTCCTGGCCGAGTTCGCGGAGTTCGAAAAAAGCGGCAATCTGCCGCGGTTGAACGTGATTCTGCTGCCGCAGGACCATACGAGCGGGACTTCGCCGGGCTTCCCCACGCCACGCGCGATGGTGGCGGACAACGACCTGGCGCTGGGGCGGTTAGTCGAAGCGATTTCGAAGAGTAAGTACTGGAAGGACTCGGTGATCTTCGTCACCGAGGACGACGCGCAGAGCGGCTTGGACCACGTCGACGGGCACCGGACGATCGGCATGGTGATCGGGCCCTGGGTGAAGCGGAAGGCCCTCGATTCGACGTTCTACACGACCATCCACATGTACCGGACGATTCAGCATCTGCTGGGACTGCCGCCGCAAAATCAGTTCGATCTGGCGGCCGAGCCGATGTTTAGCGTCTTCGCGGAAAAGGCCGATCTCTCGCCGTATGTGGCCGAGAAGAGCCGGGTGCCGCTCGACGAGATGAACCCGCCATTGCGGGCGTTGCGCGGAGCCGAACTCGAAGGGGCCAAGGCCTCGCTGCGCATGGACTTCAGCGAGCCGGACGAAGCGCCCGCAGACGTCCTGGACCGCATCATCTGGCACGCCGTGAAGGGGTGGAGCACGCCGTACCCGCGTTCGCGCACACTATAAGTATGCTTGCTATGCCGATCCTGTTTGCCGCCGTGAATTTGCTGGTAACTCCGGAGTGGTTGTCCGCCGAGAAGGACGTGGTGATCCTCCACGCCGGCTCGCCGAAGGATTACGCCGAAGGCCACATTGCCGGGGCCCGGCTCGTGACGCTGGCCGATGTGTCCAAGCCGGAGTCGAAGCTGCGTCTGGAGATGCCGCCCGCGGAGTTGATGCGGGAACGGATGATGCGGTGGGGCATTGGCGACGGCACACGCGTGGTGATCTATGCCGGCAACGAGTCGGTGCAGACCGCCACGCGGATCTGGTTCACGTTCGAGTATCACAGCCTGAGCGCCTCGCTTCTCGACGGGGGGCTGGCGGCATGGAAGGCGAAGGGGTTGCCGGTGACCACCGAAGCGCCGGCGGTGACGGCGGCGACGGCGTTGACCGTGAAGCCACGTCCAGAACTGATCGTGGACGCGGCGTGGGTGAACGGACATTTGCGGGATGAAGCCGTGAAGATTGTTGACGCCCGCTTGGCCGAGTTCTACACGGGGGCGAGCGCCAACAACATGCCGCGCTCCGGGCACATTCCCGGGGCCGCCAGCATCCCGTTTCCTACGCTCCTGACGGAGGCAAAGTCCTTTCAGCCGGTGGGCGCGCTCGCGGCAAAGTTGGGCGAGGCGAAGACGCTGGTGACCTACTGCCATATCGGGATGCAGGCCACCGTACCGTACTTCGCCGCGCGATTGGCGGGGCGGGACGTGAAGCTCTATGACGGTTCGTTCGAAGAGTGGAGCGCCAATCCGGAACTTCCCGTCGACAAGCCGTAGTTAGAAGTTGAAGCGGAAACCGAACTGCACAAGCCGCGGGATGCCCGGCAGCAGCCCGCGGCTGCGATCGACGATAGTCAAGCGGTCGGTCAGATTCTTCATGGTGAAGAAGAGTGTGGTGCGGGTGTTGACTGGCACATTCACCGAAGCGTTCCAGATCGCGTTGCCGGGCAGCAGTCCGCGCTGGCCATCCGGGGTGCCGCCGACGGTGTTCAAGTCATCGCCGAACTGGCGGCCCGTATAGACGTTTTCGAAGAAGATGTTGACGCCCTTGGCGTGGGTGTAGCTGAGGCTGGAGGTCAACAGATTCTTGGGTGCATACGGAAGCCGGTTGCCGGTGATACGGACGGTGGTGAATCCGGGGACCGTGCTGAACCGGTCCGACGTGTAGCGCGCGATGGGCAGCGCGGTCCAAGCGGTGCGGAGGGTGACGTTGTGCTGCCGGGGCAGGAAGCGGTTGAGTTGCCAGGCCGTTGAAAACTCCGCGCCCTGGTGCAGCGTGGAGCCCGCATTGGTGAGCGTGGCGCCCAAGCCGCCGGCCACGCTGGCCGGGACGATCTGATTCTCAAAAGCCATGCGGAAGAACGTCGCCTCCGCGCGCAGATCCCCGATGAGGTTCACGCGGGCGCCGGCTTCATAGTTCCAACTCAACTCGGCATCGAGGTCCACGGAGGCGCCCGTGTTGTTGTTGATGATGTCTTCGACACGGGGCGGAGCAAAGCCACGGTGCAGGCCAGAGAAGAACGTGACCCGGTTGCCAACGGTGTACGCGGCGCCGATGCCCGGGATCCATTGGTTGAGCCGCGTCTCGCCCCGGGCGTTGTTGAGATAGTTGACCCGCCGGAAGTTCACAGACTCAAAACGGATGCCGGGTGTGATGGCGAGGTTGCCGAAGACGAAACGGTTTTGCAGGAAAAACGAAGCGGCCTGGGCCCGGCGGTCGTTGTTCTCGACGGTCACGCCATCGCGGGAAGTGGGCAACGGACCGTTCTTCTGATAGCGTTCCTGGATTTCGGAGTGGTACCGGAAGCCGAGGTCCATCTCGTTCTGCGCACTCCCCAACTTGAAAGTGGCTTTCAACTTGGGATCAACACCCCACGTGTGGTAGTACCGCAGGCGGCCCTCATTCCCGCAGGTGGTCAACAGATTCGCCATGCCACCGCACGCGGGGTCCGCCGCATCATTGGGGCGCTGAACGGAGTTGCTCGACTGGCGCCACCAGTCGCGCAGGAAGGCAGAGGCGTAGCCGTTGGTGGTGAGGACGAGATTGTCCGAAAGCGCGAGGGTATGCGTGATCGCGCCGGCGTACCGCTTGACGTTGAAGAAGTCGTTGCGGAATGGGTTGCCGCGGGGATCGGCGAGAAACTCCCGTTCGGTCAGGCCGCTGTACGTGATGTTCGAATCTTCGGCGTAGGAGTTGAACCGGAGGCCGATGGTCTGGCGGGAGGAGAGGCTGGTCAAGGTCTTGACGTTGAAGTCCGTAACGCCGTGGCGCACGTTGTCCCGCAGTCCCTCGCCCTGCTTGCGCAGGAGATCCACCATCCAGCCGGTGTTCTTGAAATTCGCGCCATAACGGGCGTGTCCGTTGAGATAGTCCCGATTCCCGCCCATCAGCATCACGGACCCGCCCCGCTTGGCGGGGATCTGCGGAGTCACATAGTTCACCACGCCGCCAACCGTCATCGGCCCGAAGAGAATCTGTTCGCCGCCCTTGATCACCTCGATCGTCTCGAAGCGGTCGACCGGCGGATGGTAATAGGAGGCGTTGTCGCCGTAAGGCGCATAGGAGAGCGGGAGCCCGTCTTCGAGCAGCAGGACCTTGGTGGAACGAGTGGGGGAGAGACCGCGGATGCCAATGTTGGGCCGCAGGCCGAAGGCATCTTCGCCGCGGGCATGGACGCCGGTTATTTTCCGCAGAGCCTCTTCGGTGGTCATCACGTTGCTCTCGCGTAACACCTCCGCGGTGAGGGTCTCGGCGGAGCCAGGCAGGCGTTGGAGATCGGCGCCCGAAGAGAGGACGCGGCCGCCCGACACCCGAAGGGTTTCGGCCAACGGGGCGATGGCCAGTGTGATATCCACTTGCAACGGATTCGCCGCTACGGTGATGCTCTGTTCCCCGGCGGAGAAGCCGTTGGCCGAAGTCAGGATCCGGTACGCGCCGGGCGCCAACGAAAGCTCAAAGTTGCCTTGCGCATCGGAAAGCGCCGTCAACGCGCGCCCATCCTGGCCCGCGATGGATTTAACCTGGGCTCCGGCGATAGCGGACTGGGAGGTGTCTTTGACGACGCCACGGACCGGGACGGGCGCCGACTGCGCCGCGAGGAGCGAAGCAACTGCCCACGACAGGATTGGCAGTTGCAATCTGTTTGCATTCACAAAATGATCGTAACACAAGACGACCAAATTGGTCCAAATTGAATTGTGGTTCCGCCGGCGGATTCGATACTGTAGCTTTTATGGATAAAAACGATCCGGCCGCCCTCCGCGCCCAGGCGGATAAGCTGGGCTTGGGCCAAATCGGCCGGCACATCTTTCTTTGCGCCGACCAGACCAAGCCACTGTGTTGCAGTAAAGAGGAAGGACTCGCCTCCTGGGACTACTTGAAACGGCGGCTTGCCGAAGAGGGACTGATGACGGCCCAACCGTGCGTATTCCGCACGAAGGCAAACTGCTTGCGGGTTTGCGAACAAGGACCCATCGCCGTCGTCTACCCGGAAGGGGTCTGGTATCACCACGCGACGCCGGAGGTGCTCGAGCGGATTTTGCAGGAGCACCTGATTGGCGGCGAGCCCGTGGCGGAGTTCGTTATTCGAGGAACGCCGCGGGAAGGCGAGTGAAGGTAATGGCCTGGTAAGACTCCGTGCCCCCGCGTTCCCAGAGCACGGCGGCCGAGCCGTCGCCCAGAATGGCGAGATCGGAATAGGCCGCGAAGCCCCCGTAGATCACGCGTTCCCGGATCCACGTCTGCCCCTCGTCGAAGCTCGTCCGGACGACCAGATTCTGCCGGTTGTTCATCGTGGGTCCGGTCCAAAGCAGCCGGTTGCCCATGCGTTCGATGGCCGTGGCGACGGCGGTGACGGCGAGGCCGCGGCGGGGGCGCAGCCAGGTTTGGCCCCCGTCGGCGGAGGTCAGGAACCAACGGTGGTCGCCGTTGTTCTGGCGGGCGTCCATCAGCAAGCTGCCATCCGCCAGTTCGACGAGCTGGTTCTCGTTGGTGAGCGCCGGAACCAGATCGCCGCGCTTCCAGGTCACTCCGCGATCGTCGCTGTAGAGCACATAGGCTCGCATCAACCCCAGCGACCCTGTGAAGCTGCCGATGGTGGCTTGGATGGAGAACAGATCCGCCTTCATCGAGGCGGGCAGCAGCAGCCGTCCGGACTTCGTCTGAATTGCGCCGCCAGGGCCCAGGAACATGGCGCCCCAATGATCGTACTCCCGGCTCTCTCGCGTGAGGTCGCGGGGAGCGGACCAGGTAACGCCATGGTCATCGCTCGAGCGCGCCCACATCTGGTTGTGCGGCTGGCCCGGTTGTGACTTATCGGTGCCGTAGCCCGGCTGCCAGCGGTTGTAGAAGATCCACAAGCGGCCGTTCGAGCGGTCGAGCAGCGGGGTCGGGTTCGAGGCAGACCATTTCTCCCCCGGATCGTCAACCAGTTGCAGCGGCGTCCAGGTGCGCCCTTGGTCGGTGGAGCGCGAGACGACCAGATCGATATCGCCGAGGCCGGGGTCGCCGCGGTTATCCCGGCGGCCTTCGGCGAAGGCGAGCAGGTGGCCGTTAGCCGCGGTCACCAGCGCTGGAATCCGATAGGAGTGGTAGCCGCCGGTTCCGGCGCGGAAGACATCGGTGTGGGTGAGCGGCGATTGGGCGAACAGGGGCAGGGTGAGGAAGCAGATTCCGGCGAGGCGCATGTCCGTTGATGATAGCGAATGCGGAATCGGATATAGTCTTGTTCATGAAAGCGGCACTGCTGAGCGTATTGAGCGTCGGATTGATGTGGGGGTTGACGCCCCCGGAACAGGAATTGAAGGACGAGGCCGGCAAGACGATCGCTCGTTATGCCGTCTCGGCGCCCGCGGGCATCGCCTCGGCCGGAACCACCGATCCAGCCAAACAGGTGGGGGTGTTCCTCTGTTTCCCGGAGCACGACCGCCCGACCGGCGACGAGATGTATCCCGTCAAGGCGGCGCTCGATCGTTTGGGGCTGAGCGACCAGTTCGTCGTGATTGGCGTGCATCCGCAGGAGCGCAAGTTCGGCCCGGCGGATCATGAGCCGATTCAGAAAGTGCTGGCTTGGGCGAAGAAGACCTATCCCATCAATCCCCGCCGCGTCTATCTCTACGGCAAGGGCGAGGGCGGCAAGATCTCCGGCCAGATGGCCATGCTGTTCCCCGACCTGTATGCGGCTTCGATCTCCTACAGCTGGACCTGGTGGCTGATGCCCTCCCACGTCAAGCCGTTTAACGCGGAGAAGGAAGGCCCGGGCATCTATATGGTTCTCGGCATGCGCGATCTTTCGCACCATTTGACCAACGTGCGCGACGGCTACAGCCGCGTGCAGGCGAAAGGCTACCCGTTGATCTACCGCGAAATTGATGACCTCGGCGAGCGGACCTATCACCCCGTGACCAACGACGACGCGATTGCCTGGGCCGTAGCGCAGCGCAACAAGCGGCTGCCGCTTTCGGCGGCCGAGAAGGCGCTGCTGGCCAAGGGCACCGGCCTCGCGATCGTTGGCGGCGCCGCCGCGGGCGAAGTGGTGAAAAAGAAGCTGACGCCGGAGAACATCAAGGTGTGCGCCAAGACCAACTGCGGCGAGGACACGATTGCGGCCATCGCCGGCCTCCCGCCTACGCCGGAGACTATCCGCGTCCTGGCCATCAACGCCAACTGGCGCAGCCAGGCCGCGCAGTCGGCGCTGATCAAGCTCGCCTTGAACGAAGGCCCCCACCGCGTCAGCGCGACGGACGGCCTGATCAACGCCGTCCGGCTGCAGATTAACGGTGTGAAGCAGGATCCGCCCGTCTTCGCGGCGCTGGTCAGCCTGTTGAAGGATCAGGATGAAGAGCTGCGGACCATGGCCAGCAACGCCCTGGCGACGATTCGCGATCGGGACTTCCGCGGCGACCTGGGCCGCAAGCAGAACCGGGAGCCGGAAGGCGGTTGGGAAAAGTGGCTCGCCGACATCACGGCCAAGAACGAAGGATTCGGCCCGCTGGGCAATTTCCCGGAGACGCTTGCGGCGGCCGAGAAGGGTGACGTCACGGCGGCGGCGCGGGTGGGCATGTTGTACGTGGTGGGCAACGGCACGGAACAGAACTTCAAGGAAGCGGAACGCTGGCTGACCAAGGCGGCCGAGGGCGGCCATCGGTTAGCGGCGCGGAACCTTTCGATGATGTACTCCGGCGCGCCGGGCATGGGCGGCAAAGCCGAACTTGCTAAGAAGTGGCGCGCGTTCGCGCAAGGCACGGAGTAGTGTATCGCCTGGTGTGGGCAACTCTGTTGTGCGGAGGCTGGGCCTCCGCACAACCTGTAGTCTCCGCGGTGCTGAATAACTACAGCTATGTGCCCTCGCCGCTGCCCCACCACGGCATTGCGCAGGGTTCGATCTTCGTGATCTTCGGCACGGGCCTGGCGAACGGATCGACTGGCCTGCAGAGCGTGCCCCTGCGGACGACGCTCGAAGGGGTGTCGGCGGCAGTCACGGTCGGCGGCGTCACCCGAGCCGTCATCCTCTACTACGTCACGCCCACGCAGGTGGCGGGCATCCTGCCCTCCAGCACCCCCGCCGGCGCGGGAACCATTACCCTGACCAACAACGGCCGCACCAGCGCCGCGGCGCCGATCCGCGTGGTGCAGAGCGCCTTCGGCACGTTGACATTGGACGGCACCGGCAGCGGGCCGGCGGCGGTGTTCGACGCGGCGAACCAGTTGCTGAGTCCGGACAACGCGACCCATCCGGGCGACGTCATCGTCCTCTACGGCACGGGCGCGGGGCCATCGGCCGGGGATGAAACGGCTACCCAAACGCAGACCAATTTGACCAGCGTGCCGATTCTCGTCGAGATTGGCGGAAAACCCGCGAACGTTCTCTACCATGGCCGCACGGTATTCCCCGGCTTGGATCAGATCAATGTCGTGGTTCCGGCCGGCGTCGCGGCGGGTTGCGGCGTCTCGGTCGCCGTGGCCTCCGGCGCCTACGTCAGCAACTTCACAACGATTCCCGTGGCGCCGAGCGGCGCCCGGTGCCCGGCCCTCGAAGGCGGAGATGACGCGTTGACGATCACCCCGGATGAGATCACCCGCTGGGTAGGCGCCGGCCGCTTCACCACCGGCAGCTTCGGCTTGACCCGCCAGTCGACCTACACGGTCGCCGATGGCGCCGGCGGCGCAACCACGCGAGCCGTGCTGCGCAGCGACATCGCTTCGGCCAGCTACAGCCGCGTGAGCGGCAACCTCGCGCGTTTGTTCAACTCGAACTTCTTCGTCCCCACCCTCAACTCCTGCATCGTCACGACCGGACTCACCAATCCGTTTCCCGACCTGGTTTACCAGGGCCTCGACGCGGGGACACCGCTCTCGATCGCGTGCCCGGCGGGTAGCCGCAGCGTCGCGCGATCGACCAACTCCGTGGGGGTCATCTCCTATGCGGCGGAACTCGGCAACGCCTCGGCGGGCAACTATCTCGACGCGGGACGATACACGATGAGCGGGCCGGGCGGCGTGGACATCGGCAACTTCAGCGGCAGCATCACCGTGGCGCCGGAGCTCGAATGGACCAACCGGGCGGCGCTCGAAGCCATCACGCGGTCGGCCGGCGTAACCGTCACTTGGACGGGTGGCGAGCCCTCGACCTTCGTGACCATTCAAGGCCAGAGCTTTGTGACGCAGGGGACCCAAGTGACGGGAAGCTCCTTTCAATGCTGGGCGCGCAATACCGACCGCCAGTTCACCATCCCCGCAACCGTCCTGCTCACAATGCCGGCGAGCCAGACGTTGACGCCGGCTCCGGGAGTCACCCTGCTGCAGCGCGGTTCGCTGGCGCTGGCCACGGTGGGGCGGGGAACCCGCGTGCAAGCCAGCGGGCTCGACTACGGAACTTTAGGCAGCCAATTCGGCATCGCGCAAAGTACACAATGGAGATGATTGCGCCGCTTCACTAAACGAGTGATCACCTATCCGCTGCTGCTGGTGGCGGGTATCGTGCTGCTGGTGGAAGAAGCCCTGTGGCGGCTCTCCGGACTGCTCGCCCTCCTGGGCAAGCTGCCCGTCTTGCATGCGATCGAGGAGCGGATCCGGCGGGTGCCCCCGTGGGGCGCCTTAGCGTTATTCGGAGTGCCGTCTGTCGCCCTGGCCCCCATCAAGTTCCTCGCGCTGTACTGGATGGCCGGCGGCCACCCCGTGCTCGGCATCGGCACCATCATCACGGCCAAGGTCACCGGTACCGCGGTGGTCGCCCGTTTGTTTCAACTGACGCAACCGCAACTCCTCACGATTGGCTGGTTCCGCTGGAGCTATGAGAAGGTGGTCGCCCTGCGCGCCGCAGCCTACGGGTTGTGGGCGAACTCCGCGGCCGGCCGTCTATGGCGCCGTCTGCGAGAAAGAAGCCGGGGTTGGGTCCGCCGCCGTTGGGACGCCATTCGGGCTAAGAGTAAAGCTCGGCGACTTCGCGAAAGTTGATGCTCTTGGTGCCGGCCGCCGGGTCGACATAGAGGAAGTCCCGGCCGGAGGGAGTGTTCGTAATTCGCTTGGTCCAGTCGATGCCCAGCGCGCTATAGATGGTGGTGCAGACATCTTCCGGATAAACCGGACGCTTGGCCGACCACCCGAAATCCGTAATGTGCGCGCCCTCGGTATCCGTTGCGCCATACACGCGCCCGCCCTTCACCCCGGCTCCGGCGAACAGCGCGAACATCGTATCGGCGTAGTGCTCGCGACCCGCCAGCGGCGTCAACTCGCCGGGCGTACGGCCGAACTCGCCCATGCATACGACCAACGTCGAATCGAGCAGCTTCAGCCGGCGCAGATCCAGCAGCAGGGCCGAAAACGCGGCGTCCAGATCGGCGCAGGTCTTGTACAAGCCGCCCTTGCCCTCCTTGCCGTAGATGCTGCCGTGGTGGTCCCAGCCGGGCTGCGTCACCAGCAGGAACTTCGCACCGCCGTCGGCGGCCACCATGTTGCGGGCGATCAGGCAGGCGTCGCCGAAGGGCGTCGATCCGTAAGCCGCGCGCTCCTCCGGCGTCGTCTGCAGCACCGTCGAAATGGCCGGATTCGTCATCATCTTGTGCACCGCCCGGCCGAAGCTCTCGAACTGCCGCATGCCCTGTGGCGAGCTATCGTCGAGCGCATGGCGCGAAGTGTCCATCTTGTTGAGGAGCTCCCACCGGCGGTCGAACCGCGGGCGGTCTTTCGCGTCAAGCACGAACGGAAGGTTCCGGTCTTTCAGGTCGAGGATCAGCGGCGAGCAATCCGCGGGCAGGCAACCTTCGCCCTGCAGCGGGCCGTACATCGTCGACGGCTCGTAGTTCATCGAAACAAACGGCGGCAGGAAGTCCGTCGAGCGGCGATTCTGGAACGCCTCATACGCAATCACGGAGCCGAGGGCCGGCGCCTCCTTGATGCGTGCCGGACTCACCGCATGGCCCGTTTGCAGATAGTATTGGCCGCGGGAGTGCACCGTCTCCCACGCCGAGGCGGAACGGACCACCGCCAGGTCGCCCAACCGTTCGGCCAGCTTCGGCATCAGGCCGTAGGGGAACGGATAGCCCTGCGGCGTCATGCGAACGTCGCGATTCTCGGGCGCCCACTTGCCCATCTTCACGTCGAACATGTCCATCTGCGAAGGGCCGCCCTGCAGGTTCAGAAAGATCACCGACTTGGCCGAGCCGCGAGGCGTCGCCTTGCCTTGGGCATAGACATTCGACGGCCGCAGGAACTGGGCCAACTCATAGCCGGAGACAGTGAGAGCGCCGAGGCGGAGCAGATGACGGCGGTGTAGGGAAGTCATAACGGTGGCCTAGTAGAAGAGAAAATCGAGGCGGTTGAGCAGAACCCAGACGAGGTCCTCCGCGCCTTGTTCGCGATACTCGCGAAGGAGTTCGACGCCCAGCGCCGACTCTTCCTTGGTGGGGAAACGGGACAACGCCGTCAGATAGATCTCCTCGACGATGGCCGCATTGGCCGGGGCCGGGTCGGCATGGAGCAGCGTATCCAGGCGGTTGCCCTTACCAACCTTCACTCGCTCCCGGATCACCCGGTCGTTCATCAGAATCGCGGATTGCACCATGGTGGGCTTGCGGCTGGCTTCAATGGCGTAGCGGTCGCACTGGCCAAACGCCTGGAGGGCTGTGAACGTGGGTTTGTCGGACTTCTCCACGTCCTGCGGCGACCGCGTCTGCATCACTGTCGCGGCCCGTTTGTCCGCGTAGGTGACCTTATACGACTGCGGATTGCCGGTGACATGCGCCACGGCGTCCCACGCCTGTTCGGCCGAAAGGCGGCGGGTTATGCGACGCGCGAAGTACGAATCATAGGTGGACTTCCATCCCGCCGGCGCCTTGCCAGAGAGTTGATAGGCGCGGGACGAGACGATGCGTTTGAACAGGTGGCGCAGGTCGTAGCCGTGGTCGCGGAAGTCGGCGGCTAACTCGTCGAGCAACGCCGGGTGCGAAGGCTGAATCGTCCACGGCGCCGGCGGCGGATTCTTCGGATCCTGCCGGGCGAGATCGAAATCGAATGGCCCGTCAACGATGCCTTGGCCCATGAGTTCGGCCCAGAACAGGTTCACGGCCGCGCGGGCGAACTGCGGGTGGCTCGTGAGCTGGCGGGCGTAGGCCTGCCGGTAGTTCTCGCCGGGCAGCGGCTGCTCGCCGGTCAAGAGGAACGTGGGCGTGATGTCGGCCTTCTTGTTGCGCGGAGGGCGCAGGGAACTGCGGGTTGAAAGGTCGTAGCCCTTGCGCGAGTCGCGCACCTGGAAGTGCGGAAAGCGGCCATAGGAAGGGTCGATAAACGTCTTGCCGAAGAAACTCGCCTGCCGCCACATCTCGGCGCGCTTGCGGGTGGAGAGCCACAGGTTCACCTTCTCAAGATGGTTCGCGCCGTCGTGGCAGGAGATGCATTCGAGGTTGACGCCCAGGAAGAGCTTGGTCGTGTTGATGGCAATCTCGTCGGCCGTGTCCTCGTGATTCATCTGGTAGCCATCGCCTTCGAACACATGGCTGCGGGCGATGAAGTTGGCCGAGCCCGTCGCCCAGGTGGAGACCGCGGAGGCCGTGATCAGGTCGCGGACAAACTCATCGTAGGGAACATTCAGCGTCAGCGCCTTGTAGATGTGGTCATGGAAGGTGTTGATGCCCTCCTGCAGCAGTTGCCCGTTGCGGAACAGGTCGTCGAAGAAGTAGGTCCAACGATCCAGAAACGGAGCCTGGTCCACCGAGCGCATGCCGCTGACGGGCAGCGCCGGGAACAGCGTATCGATCACCTTCGCGCGCTTCTGCGGGTCGGTGTCAGCGAGGAACTTGCGGGAGACGGCGGGGTCCGGCAGGCGGCCGGTAAGGTCCAGATAAACGCGGCGGAGGAACTCGGAGTCCGACGCCGGCGCGGCCACCGGGACCTTGTCGGCCTGGATCTTGCCGAAGATATGGCGGTCGATTAAGTTCGGTTCCTCGGCGCAAACAACCGTGGCAAAGAGAAGGCTCAAAAAGAGACGCATGGCAGACTGGGACACGACCAGCATCGAGCATATCCGAGCCGAACCGAAGTTGCCAGGGGGCCGTGGCTTGCGGCGACGCGCCTTTCGGCCCCTCGTCCATGGAGTTAGCCCAGCACCTTCCGCGTCGCGGAGAGCAGAATATCCTCGACCGACGGTGCGACGCGGGAGACGGCGCTCGTCTCATAGCCGCCCTCCGCATAAGACCGGCTGGTGCCGATATACATCGGGCCGTAGTCTCCGTACGCCGCCGTGGCCACCAGTTCGTTCCGGCGCTCGGCGGCCGCCGCGAGTTGATACTCCACGAACAACTCGCCCGGCATGTGGACGACGGAGAAAGAGCCAATCCGCAATGAGGTGATATCGATCCGGCGGCCCGCCTTTGTCAGCCGGTAGAAGGCGAGATACCGCGCGTGATTAGCCCGCAGTTTCGCCTCCATCGACGGGTTGGCGATGGCCGCTGCGAGTTCCGCTTCCGCGAAGCCCGCCCCCTCGCGCAGCGGCAGCGCCACGGACTCGGATAGCCAGCGGACCTCCCCGAACTGGATCGGCTTTTCGGCTGCCTTGGCGGCCACCATCGCCGTGGCCATGCGCTGCACTAACACCGGCCGCATCGCCGTAGAGCCGTCGTTGTAACGCCCCGCGCCGATGTTGCCGGCCGCCCCCGTGAAATGGACCTGGAACGTGTCCGTCTGTTGATTCCGCGCCTGCCCCACGAAGTCTGCCGATACGACGCCTTTGCCGTAGTAGCTCATCGGATGTGTCGCGTAGTAGCTCAGCGTGGCCACGCGGCGCGGCCCGGCCCAGAAGCTCAACGAGCGCAGCAGCGGATCAATCACGCCCTCCGGCGCCTGACACTGGGGCGAGTTCCGGCACGCCGTCATCCGGCCGAACGCCACGCGGCCGTCCGGCCCCAGAATGCGCCGGTTCGAAGCGACATCCACCACCGGCGCCGCGCCCGCCGTGACCTCCGTGATCGCCACCGGCTTAGCCGCGCGAATGGCGCGCGCGACCCGGTCCACCGCCTCGCGGGCAAACGCATCGGGCCCCAGCGGAATCCCGGCCGGCAGCAGGGCCAGCGCGGCGGCATCGTCGCCGGGGGCGTCATGTTGATGGACCGTGTGCAACGCCACCCGGTCCGGCGTTGTGCCGGCCGCCTTCGCCAGCGCCGCACGCCAGCGGTCCCGGCTGGTGTTGCCGATGCCGAGCCAATCGACGGCGCAAAGCACGATGGGCCGTTGTCCGCCGGGGAAAAGAACAACCCCGCGCGCCGAAAGCGGATCGGCCACGGACTCCGCCGGCGGCACCAACCCGTAGCAAAGCGCGGAGCCGAGCGGCGGAGTCACGTCAGCGAGAAAGGTCGCCACCCGGAGGCCGCGGTTGGCCAGGGCGAGGCTGAGAAATGTCCGGCGAAACATCTTTACATCATAGGCTTCGACGCCCGGCTCGCTGGCGGCGAAGCGCGAACCGCCCGTTCAAAGGCCCAGGCGCGGATGCTCGAAATCTGTTCCTTCATCGTGCGCGAGAGCGAGACGATGCTGACGGCCGTCGTGATCAGATCCTGAATGTTCAACGCCCGATCGGCCAGCTTGGCTTTGGTGATCGCGGACACCACGCACTGCTCCACTTCCGCCCCGGACCAGCCGGCGGTGAACTGCGTGAGCTGGGCGAGATCCAGGCCCGCCACCGGCACGCCGCGGCGTTCAAGATGGATCCGGAAGATCTCCAACCGCTCGTCATCCACCGGCAGATCCACGAAGAACACCTCATCAAAACGGCCTTTGCGCAGCAACTCGGCGGGAAGCACGTCGATCCGGTTCGCCGTGGCCGCCACGAAGAGCCCGCGCGTCTTCTCCTGCATCCACGTGAGGAAGAAGCCAAACATGCGTCCGGATTCCCCACCCACGGTTTGCGTCGAAACGGCGTTCTCAATTTCGTCGAACCACAGAACGGCCGGGGCCATTTCTTCCATCATGCGGCACGCCTCGGCGAACACCACCTCCGGTTTCCCGTGGCGTCCGGAGAAGATCGCGTTCATATCCATGCGGTAGAGGGGCAACTGGAAGCAACTGGCGATCGCCTTCACGGACAGGCTTTTGCCGCAGCCGGGGATGCCCATCAGCAGAACCCCTTTGGGAACAATCTCCGCGCTCACTTCGTCGCGCAGTTCGAAAAGCCGCTGACGTTCAAAGAGCCACTTCTTCAAGCCGTCAAGGCCACCGATCTCGTTCACGTTCGTGGGCGTCGAGAGAAACTCAATCACGCCGCTGCGGTTGACGAGCAGCCGCTTCTCTTCAAGCAGGAAGGGCAGGGAAGCGGCCGACAGTTCGGGCTTGGCGGCCAGTGCGCGGCGAAGCGCATAGCGGGCCTCATCCAGCGTCAATCCCTTCAAGGCGCGGGCGAACTGCGGCAATAGAGCGGGAGGGGCGTCGGGCTGTTCGTCGTGCAGGAAGCTGGCGAGCTCCACCTCATCCGGCGGACGCAGTTCGACGAACACCATGCTGCGTTCGAGCTCCTCGGGCACCGAGCGAACCGGCGAGGTGATGACGACGAACTTCTGCCGGTCGAAGCAAGCGGACTCCACGTCGCGGAGACGCCGGCGGACCGAGGCCGAATCCCGGAGCGGCTCGTGAAAATCCTTGAGATGAAAGATGGCCGGCTGGCGATGGGCAATGATGAAGTCGAGCGCGGCGCGGGGGTCCGCGGTACCCGGCACCGGGCTTTCGCCCGCGGCATGGAGGCCATCGGTCAGGCTCCAGGTCCAAACGGGAAGGCCGAGGGCGGTCAGCAGGCGGCCAATGCGCAGCTCCTCCGAGGAGCGAATGTAGGCCAGCGGACGGCCGGATTCATAGATCTCGCGCAGCGTGCGCGCGGCGCGGCTTTCAGCAACAGAAGGAATCATGCGTTCTTAGAAGAAGACGGCGGGAAATGCGGAAAAAGTCGAAGGGCGCATTCGCGGGCGGCACGCGCGGGATCGTAGCCGGGGGCTTGGAGCACGTGCGTGGAAACCTCAATCACAATCGGCCCGCGGTATTGGTACCGGCGCAGCAGGGCGGCGTAGGCGGCATAGTCAATCGTCCCTTCGCCGGGAAGCACGAAGCGATGGTTCGGGGCCTGGCCCGTCGAGTCTTTGACGTGGATCATGGCTGTGTAGGGCAGCGCGGCCACCAGCGAATCCGCCAGCGCTTCGCCCTGCAACTGGAAGTGGCTGTAGTCGTAGTTCAGCAGCAGAAACGGGCTGCCAATCTCCCGGATCAGCGCCACGGCGTCGGCCGAACGATGCAGGGCGCTGCCGACATGCGCCTTGATGGCCACCGGGACCCGGTGGCGATCCGCCAGGCGGGCCCAGCCTTTCAGCCGCTCCAAAAACTGCGGCCGGATCGCCGGCCACTCCGCCGGTTTACCGCCCACTACGGTCTCCACCACCGGCGGCCGCCGGCTGCTGATCGCCTTGGCCAACCGCAGGCTGGCTTCCAACCGCTCCGGCTCCTCCGGCCCGGTGAGCCGCAGGTCTTCCATGATCGACAGCACGGGAAACGAACGCACCGGCGGCGATCCGGCCAGGAGTTCGACACCCGAGTAACCGAGTTCGGCGCAAAGGGCCAGCGAGCGTTCGAGCGGCCAACCGGGGAAGCCCTTCAGGCTGATGCCCACCGGCCAGGTCCGCGCCGGCGCCAGCGCCGCCAGCATCAGCTGCCGCCGGCTGGTCACCGCACTCCCGGCGTATCGACCGGGATGCTCCAAAGCGTACCGCCGGCCGTGATGTAGAGAGTCTTGCGGTCCGCACCGCCGAAGGCGCAGTTCGTCACCTCGTCCACCGGCACGGGCAGCATGGTGATCAGCTTGCCCTCCGGCGAGAAGACGTACACGCCGCCCTTGAACTTGTCGGTCTCGTGCGGCGGATGGGGCTTGTTCAAGCCGCCCGCCACGAAGATCCGGCCCTGGCGATCCATCTTGATGCCATCGGGACCGCGGCCGTTCTCCCAATCAAAGATCACTTTGCGGGAAGCCACGTCCACGGTGCCGTCCGCGCGCAGTGCGAACCGGTACAACTTCCGCGGGCCGCCGGCGCTGTTGTTATTGTTATCGGCCACATACAGGGTCTGATCATCCGGGGTGACAAAAACGCCATTCGGCCGGTTGACTTCGTGCGTAAGGATGCGCGTCACCTTGCCCGGGCCATCAATCCGGTAAACCCCTTCCACCAGCTTGCCCGCCGCGTCGCGCATCTCCATCGAGTCGCGGTTGCCGTAGCGGGGATCGGAGAAGTAGATGCGGCCTTTCGAATCGATCGTCAAATCGTTCGGCGAGTTGTACCGATGGCCATCGTAACGATCCGTCAACACCGTAATGCTGCCGTCCTTCTCCGTGCGCGTAATGCGGCGATTGCCCGATTCGCAAACGATCAACCGGCCCTGGGCATCAAACAGCAGTCCGTTTGAACCGGCGTTGTCGCGAAAGGTGGTCGTGGTCCCGTCGGCGGCGCGCCGTTGAATGCGGTTGCGGCCGCTATAGTACAGGGCGTTATCCGGACCCCACGTTGGACCTTCTCCGGCGCCGCCGGCGTCCACCTGCGTGGGCTTGGCGCCGGGCGCGACGGGAGAGTCCGCGGCCAGCAGCGGGATTGCGAGAAGCAGTACCAGACGGTGCATGTTAGTCCTTAGTCAACGTGGCGAGCGTTTGGCCGGCCGCGTTGCGCAGTGTGAGGGTCTTCGCAGAAATTGTATACCCCGCCGTCTGGTTCATCGCTTTCAGGAACTCCTCTTCCACCTGCATGGCCTCACCAATGCAGGCCATCTTCGTCACCGCGGCGCCCTCGAAGCGAAGTGAACTCCCTGACGAAACGAAGCCACTGTTGAACCGGTTGCACCCGGCGAGCCCCGCCGCGCCCCCGTCCGCCTGGAACTCGATAAACGCCGGGCGCGGCAGCGTCGCCGGCCGTCCGGCGACGGTCGTCAGCGTCCACTTGCCGGTCAAGCCCGGGACTGCCGCCGCCTTCACGGTCCCATCGGTGCAGCTTTTGAAGCTGACGGACCCGGCGGCCAAGGTCGCCTGCGGCCCCTGAACCGTCAGCACCGTGTACCCATCCGAGTATTGGGCGCCTGCTTGCGGAAGCGTAAGCTTCGGCTTGCCGGCCACCGCCACCAACGCGCGCGTCCCCTTCTTCTGCAGCGTCACTTGAAACGTCTCGCCGGAGGGGCACGTGTAGGTTACCGCTCTATCGGCAGCGGCCAGCGGCAGGCCGCTGAGGGCGAGTACAAGCAAGATCTTCACGGCGGGCCTCCAATGCTATCCTAAAGATAACATTGAATTTTATGAATTTTTTTGAGAACTACCGCGCCGATCTGATCGCCACCCTGAACACCCTCGACATTCCGGGCATCGAGAAGGCGGCCGCCATTTTCGCCGACGCGCGCGCCAACGGCAAGACGATCTTCCTGGGCGGAAACGGTGGCAGCGCCGCCTCTGCTTCGCACTTCGTTTGCGACATGGTGAAAGGCGCTAGCTTCGGCCGGGACAGCCGTTTCCGCATCATTTCGTTGAACGAAAACATTGGCACGTTAACTGCTTACTCGAACGATGTGGGCTACGACGTCATCTTCACCGAACAGCTGAAAAACTTCGCCAAGCCCGGCGACGTGTTCATGGCCATCAGCGGTTCCGGCAACTCGCCCAACGTCGTCAAGGCGATGGAGTACGCCAATCAAATCGGTTGCCAGACCATCGGGCTCACCGGCCGCAACGGCGGCAAACTCGCCGAACTCGCGCAGTTGAACATTCATGTCCCCAACCAGCACATGGGCCGCATCGAAGACGTCCACATGATGACGTGCCACATGATCGCCTACTACTTCATGGAGACCACGGCGGAATAGCCGGCCATGCCCTCCTGGATCGACCGGATCACCGCACTCCATCAGCTCCCGGAGTGGTCCGGTGAGCCGTTGATCCAAACCCACATCTCTGCGGTCCTGCTGGGGCGGGACCGCGTGTTGAAGATGAAGAAGCCGGTGAACTTCGGCTTTCTCGACTACACCACCCCGGCTAAGCGCCTCGCCGCCTGCCGGGCGGAGGTGGAACTCAACAGCCGTTTGAGCCCGGACATCTACCTCGGCGTAGAGACCCTTGGCGCGGGCGACACGCTCGACTACGGGGTGCTGATGAAACGGCTCCGCCCGGAGCGCATGCTCGATCAACTGGTCCAGCGCGGCGAAGTGACCGAAGCCATGATCCGCGAGATTGCCCGGCTGGTGGCCGGCTTCCATCAGCAAGCCCGGCGCGGCCCGGACGTCGACCAGTACGGCCGGCTCAGCGCCGTTCAGGAAAACTGGCGCGAGAACTTCGAGCAGACGGCCGGGCCTGCCTGGGCGGACGTGGCGCCGCGGGAACGCGGGTTCGTCCAACGGTGGGTGGAGCAGGAACTCACAACCAATGCCGCCCGCTTCGAGGAGCGCGTAACCGGCGGCCACATTGTGGATGGCCATGGCGACCTGCGCAGCGAGAGCGTGAACATCGGCGATCGCATCCACATCTTCGACTGCATCGAGTTCAACGAACGCTTCCGCTGCGGCGACACGGCCAGCGAAGTGGCGTTCCTGGCCATGGACCTGGACGCGCGCGGCCGCCCGGATCTGGGTTACTACTTCGTCGAGGAGTATCTGCGGCAGCGCCCGGATAGCGGCCTCTTCGCGCTGCAGCCCTTCTACCGCTGCTATCGCGCCTTTGTCCGTGGCAAGGTGGCCGGCTTCCGTGCCGCGGAGGCGGAGTTCAGCGAGGCAGAGAAGGCCGCCGCACGCACCGAAGCCGTCCACTATTTCGAACTCGCCCGCCGCTACGCCGATCGCCCGAAACAACCGACGCTGCTCGTCGTCGCGGGCCTATCCGGCAGCGGGAAGACCTCCATCGCCCGTGGCATCGCCGGAGAACTCGGCTGGCGGGTGATCTCGACGGACCGCGTACGCCAGGACCTCTTCGGTGAGGCCAAAACGCCGGCCGCGTTCGGCGAAGGCGTCTATGGTCCGGCGCAGTCAAACAAAACCTACCAAGCCCTCTTCGCGCAGGCCACTGAGCTATTGCGGCTCGATGGCGGCGTTGTTCTGGACGGGACCTTTGCCGGCGAAGACCGGCGAACGGCCGCCCAGGCCTGCGCGGCGGCTGCGGGAGCCCGGCTTCGTGTTGTCGAGTGCACGCTCGCGCCAGAGCTCGTGCGCGAGCGTCTGGCGCGGCGAGCCGGGCAGGGCGATGGCCTCTCCGATGCAAACTGGGAGATCTATCTCCACCAGCTCGCGGCCTACCGCCCCTGGGGCGGAGGCGCGCTCCGGCTGGATACTGCCGAAGCGCTGCCTGCCACCGTACAGCGGGCGACCGATTGGTTGCGCAAAGGCTAGTGGGCCTGCATCTTCTGGAGGTGGTCCACCAGATTCCGAATCCGCAACCGGGTCACCCCCGGGTCCTCCCCGCTCCCCCGGAATGACTCTCCCCACACCGGCATCTCCTTGCTGCCGTGCGCCGTCGTGCCAGGCTCCTTCTCGAGCATGTTCGTCAGGTGCAGGCTGGGGAACTTGCCGTCATGAGTCTTGGTCAACTGCGTCAGGTCCGTGGGTTTGGTCTTGAGTGAGGAGAGCGCCGGACCGTCGCCCTTGCCGTTGGCACCGTGGCATCCAGCGCACAGCCAGCGATACATCTCCGGGCCCGAGTTGGCGGGAAGCGCCAACAGACTCTTCGGCATCTCGTCCTTCTTCGCCGGCATGGGGTTCTGCACCGCGGGCGCCTGAATCGACTCCACATACCGCGTGAGGTTATAGATCCGCATCTGGGCTATCGACTCGGCTTGCTGCGACTGCCGGAAGACATCCCCCCACACCGGCATGTCTGAACTGCCGTGCGCCCCCGCGGCCGGAATGCGGCCGAGAGTCATCATCACTTTCTCGCCGGGGAACTTCCCGCCGTTGTTCTTGGCCAGCAGCGTCAAGTCCGGCATGGCGCCGCGCAGAGCCGAGGCGGCCGGCCCGCCGCCTTTCCCATTGGCGCCGTGGCAGGAGGCGCAATAACTGCTGAACATGGCTGCTCCCGAGTCAGCGGGCACGGCGCCGATCGGCGATTTCTTCAGCTTCTCCTGACCGAAGGCGAGGCCGCCAACCAGCAAAAGCCCGATACCGATAGATGTTAGGTACTTCATTCCAACCCCCCAGGGAAACAAGTTGCGCGGATGCCAACTGCAATCGCGATGCCAATCCGTTCCCGCGGCGATTCATCCACCTCCCATCCAGAACCAGTTCCTTGCTTCGTGCCTCCACGGGGACACGCCGATGGAATGGTATGCGCCGAGGCTGGCCGGCGTGAGGAGCCAGCCACGGCGCATTGCGCAAACCCGCCAGCCGCTGCGTCATCTCACGCAGCCCCTCCCGGCCTGGGCCCGCCGGGGCGAGTGGCCCGCCAACTGCACGGGTGATTTCTCTATGGCAGCCAAGCAGTTCTACTTTCAATCCGCGGCCCGCGAGAAACTCCTCCGCGGCGCGGCCGTCGTCGCCGATGCCGTGCGTGTGACCCTCGGTCCGAAATCGAAGTGCGTCCTCATCGATAAGCAGTTCGGCCGCCCGCTCGTCTGCAACGACGGCGTCACCATCGCTAAAGAGATTGAGGTGCAGGAGCCGGTCGAGAACCTGGGCGCGAAGATGCTCCGCGAAGCGGCCGAGCGCACGGCGGAGGCGGTCGGCGATGGCACCAGCACCTCCACGGTGCTCGCCTATTCCATGCTGGCCGAAGGCATGCGCAACATCGCCGCCGGGGCCAGTAGCATTGAGCTGAAGCGCGGCCTGGACCGCGGCCTGCGCGCGGCCGTGAGTGCGCTGGCCGCCCTCTCGCGGCCGGTGGAGGGTCGTCAGGAGCGCGTCTACGTCGCGGCTGTCTCGGCCCACAATGACGAATCGATCGGCAACATGGTGGCCGACGCGGTCGAAAGGGTCGGGCCCGAAGGTGTCATCACCGTCGAAGAGGCCAAGACCACGGAGACGGTCCTGGACGTCGTCGAAGGGATGCAGTTCGACCGCGGCTACATCTCGCCCTACTTCGCCACCGAGCAGGAGGGCATGCGGGCCGTCCTGGACGATCCGCTGATCCTCATCTTCGAAAAGCGGATCAGCAACATCAAGGAGCTGCTGCCAATGCTCGAGGAGATTCTCCGGTCCGGCCGCTCCCTGCTCGTCATCGCGGAGGAGGTGGAAGGGGAATCGCTGGCCACCCTGGTGTTGAACAAGATCCGCGGCACCATCCCCTGCGCCGCCGTCAAGGCTCCCGGCTTCGGCGACCGGCGCAAGGCCATGCTGCAGGACATCGCCATTCTAACCGGCGGAGTGCTCATCGCCGAAGAGCTCGGCACCAAGCTCGAAAACGTGACCCTCGCCGAATTGGGCAAGGCCAAGCGGGTCGTCATCGACAAGGACACCACCACCATCGTCGGAGGCGGCGGCGAACGCGCCAAGCTTGATGCCCGCTGCGCGGAGATCCGCCGTCAGATCGAGGAGACCACCTCCGACTACGACAAAGAGAAACTCCGCGAACGGCTGGCCAAGTTGGCCGGCGGCGTCGCGGTGATTCGCGTCGGGGCGCTCTCGGAGTCCGAAATGAAGAACCGCAAGGAGGCCTTCGAAGATGCCATCAGCGCCACCCGTGCCGCAGCCGAAGAAGGAATCGTGCCCGGTGGCGGACTGGCGTTGCTGCGCCTCCTCCCGGCCATCGAAGCCGAAGAGCAAAGGGCGGCCGACGACGAGCGAACCGGCATCCGCCTGCTGCGCCGGACGGTGGAGGCCCCGGCCCGGCAGATCGCCACCAACTCGGACGCCGATGCCGGCGTGGTCATCGACCGCATGCGGGCTTCCACCGGCAGCATTGGTTTCGACGCCGCCAAGTGCCGCTATGTCGATCTAATGGAGGCTGGAATCATCGATCCCACCAAGGTCGTGCGCATCGCCCTTGAAAACGCGGTCTCGGTTGTCGGGACGTTGCTGCTGACCGAGGCGACCATGACGGAACTTCCTCGGCCGGATGGGCCGAAGCCCGTCCTGCCGGAGTAGGTCCATTGCGTCCCATGCGGCAGCTTCGAAAGGGTGTGAGCGGAAAACCACAACTCGGGTGTTGCCTCCTCCTCCTGGCCATGATGGCAATGGCTTGGGGACAGAGAGTCATCTCTCCAGCGGAGTACCAGAAACGGCGTAAGGTTATGGTCATCGAGCAAATCAAGGCCCGCGGGGTGAAGGATTCGCGCGTCCTCGCCGCCATGGCGAATGTCCCGCGGGAACTCTTCGTGCCGCCAGACCAACTCCCCTACGCCTACGAAGATCGGCCCCTCCCCATCGGCCACAGCCAAACCATCTCACAACCCTACCTCGTCGCTCTCATGACCAAACTGCTCGCGCCGGGAAAGAAAGACCGCGTACTCGAACTCGGCACCGGCTCCGGCTACCAGGCCGCCATCCTGGGCCGCCTCGCCGGCCGCGTCTACAGCCTGGAGATCGTGCCGGAACTGGCCCGTTCGGCCGCCCTGGTCCTGCGCACGAACGGCTTTCGCAATGTCCGCATCCGCGAGGGCGACGGCTATAAAGGCTGGGCGGAATTTGCTCCCTATGACAAGATTCTCCTCAGCGCCGCGCCGCCCGAAATCCCGGCCGAACTGCTCGCGCAACTGCGTCCCGGCGGCCGGTTGGTGGCCCCCGTCGGCGTGGACGCGCAACGCCTGGTGGTGGTGAACAAGCTGCTCGACGGAACCACCGAGACGCAGACCATCCTCCCGGTCCGGTTCGTCCCGATGGTGCGCGGCCGTTGAGCAGGGACTTGGTAGTCTAGTCAGGCACAGGAGACACGCCATGATGACGCATCATCCCTACCACCCCATCATCTACGTCCGCGGTTTTGCGGCCACCCAAGGGGAGATCGAAGAGACCGTCGCCGATCCCTACATGGGCTTCAATATCGGCTCCACCAAGTCGCGCACCGCCTGGACGGGTGAGGTGAAGCGGTTCTACTTCGAATCGCCCTTGGTCCGGCTGATGAGTGACCACGACTACGAGGATGTCTTCGTCGATGGCGACGACCTGCTCTCGGCGCAACGAACGGATAAGCCCGTGCCGTACCGCAGCATCGTCATCTACCGCTACTACGACGAAGCCTCCAAGGATTTCGGCGATGGCCGGACGCCTCCCATCGAACACTTCGCCCGCGGCCTCGGGCAACTCGTGCTCCGCCTCCGCGAACGCGTCTGCGCGAACCCCGCCAATCAGGTTGCCCCCGAGGACTTCCGCGTCCATCTCGTCGCCCACTCGATGGGTGGCCTCGTCTGCCGGGCGTTTCTCCAGAACCCCGCTCTCGGCGCCGAAGAAGCCCGCCGTGCGGTCGACAAGCTCTTCACCTACGCCACTCCCCACAATGGCATCGACATGCGCATCGTGCGCAACGTGCCCGGCTGGCTCTCCTTCGGCGATATCAACAACTTCAATCGCGAGCGCATGGCCGGCTATCTCGCCTTGCCCCCGGGCGACGATGTCTCTCTCGTTCGCAACTTCCCGCCCGAGCGGATCTTCAACCTCGTCGGCACCAACCCCGCCGACTACTCCGCCGCCGGCGGCATCTCGAGTTGGGCGGTCGGGCCCGCGAGCGACGGCCTCGTCCGGATCGAGAACGCCACCACCCACGGCCCCGGCCCCGATGGCCGCGATGTCACCTCCCCCCGAGCCTTCGTCCACCGCAGCCATTCTGGCCACTACGGCATCGTCAACTCCGAGGAAGGCTTCCAGAATCTCACCCGCTTTCTCTTCGGCGCCCTCCGCGTCGATGGCGTTCTCGATATCGACGACATCACCCTGCCGGCCGAAGTGCAGAAAGCCCACGACGACGGCAAGTCCGTTCGGGCGTCGTATCAATTCGAAATCGCGGCCAGCGTACGCGGCTGCCAGTGGCAGATGACCCGCCGCGAAGTCCGCGAGAACTCGGCGGTCTTCCGGACCTACGATGAACTCTTCCCCGGCGCCGAACGCACCCCGCGCCAGCCGGATCGCAGCAAGAGCCCGCACCTGTTCTCGCTCTTCCTCGATCCCAACAAGAGCGTCAAGGCCTCAAAATCGGTGAGCTTCGCCTTTGACCTCAAGGTGCTGGTGCCCGACTATGTCGTCGATGGGCTGCTCTTCCTCAAGCGGCACTACGAAGGCGGCTTCATCTACCGGGAGCTCATCCTGGTGGAGGCGTTCCCCGACAAAACAGCCCCCGCCGGCTGGCGCATCAAGTACGGCTTCCAGGACATGAATCCCGGCAAGCCGGGCATGGACGCCGAAACGCGGGAACTCGATCCGAACAACCCCGGCGCGGGCGTCGCCTTCGAAATCCCCATCGAGCAGCGCACCCGCCCCGGCCTCCGCGGCCGGCTCCGCCTCGAAGCCCGGCCGTGGTCGTAAGCGCCGCCTACTCGTAGCGGAGCGCCTCCGCCGGCAGCACCTTCGTCGCCTGACGGGCCGGATACAGCGTGGCCAGGAAGCTGACTAGCAGCGCTCCGCCCGTCACCCAGATGGCGTCCATCGCCCGCGGTTCAAACGGCACATAGCTCAACGCATACACCTCCGCGTCGAGCGAAATCCACCGGTAATGCTCGGCGAGATAGCTCAACCCGTAGCCCAACACCAGCCCAATTGCGGAACCCACCGCCCCGATCATCAGCCCCTGCAGAATGAAGATCCGCCGGATCTGATCCCACCGCGCCCCCATCGAAACCAGCACCGCGATGTCGCGGTTCTTCTCCATCACCATCATGATCAGGCTGATCAGAATGTTCAGCGCCGCGATCAACTGAATCAGTGAGATCGTGATCACGGTCACCACGCGGTCCATCTTCAACGCCGACAGGATCTGCCTGTTCTGCTCCTGCCAATGCGTCCCGCCCACCTTGTTGCCGCCCATCTGTTCGGCCTGCCGCGCAATCTCCGGCGCCAGCGAAACATCGTCCAGCTTCAGTTCAATCGCATTCACCACATCCGGCTGCCCCATCACCATCTGGACATCCTTCAGCCGCGCGAAGCCCCACGTATTGTCGAGGTCAAAAAAGCCGCTCTCAAAAATCCCCACCACGCGGAACTTGTGATAACTCGGCCGCGGGCCCAGCGGCGTCAAGTCACCATTCGGGCTGATCACCGTGACAATCGAATCGAGCAACATGCCGGACCGGCTCGCCAACCGGGCGCCCAGCAGCACGCCGGGGTAGCCCGTATCCTGCTCCAGCCGCTCCAGGCTCCCCTGCTTCAGATACTTGGCAATCTCGCCCCACTCGCCGCCGCTTCCCGGGGCGATGCCCTTCAACACGCCGCCCTGCCCCTGCAGCGGACCGCTATAGAGCACTTGCCCATACAGCACCGGCGACACACTCGTCACATGCGGAATCGTCCGCAGGTTCTGCGCCATCGCCGGCCACTCCTCAAAGCCGATACCCGGCTCTTTCTCCAGCAGCGCCGCATGCGCCGTCGCGCCGAGCAGCGTCCGCTGCAACGTGTTGCGGAAGCCATTCGTGATCGCCAGCGCGATGATCAACGCCATCACCCCCGCCGCCACCCCCAGAATCGAGATTCCGGTGATGACGGAGATCACGGCGTGCTTACGCTTCGCGGTCAAATAGCGACGGGCGACGAAGCGTTCAAAAGCGAAGTTCATTCCGAATCGCGCAAAAGTTGGGCGATGCCGATCTCTCCTTCCGGCCGGAGCAGCGGGAAGAGAATCACATCGCGAATGGAGCGGGAGTCGGTAAGGATCATCGTCAACCGGTCAATGCCGATCCCCTCGCCGCCCGTCGGCGGCATGCCGTAGCAAAGCGCCCGGACGTAGTCTTCGTCCATCTGGTGCGCCTCGTCGTCACCGCGCGCCGCCATCGCCAACTGCAGTTCGAAGCGCTTCCGCTGCTCGTTAGGATCGTTCAACTCCGTGTAGGCGTTGCCGATCTCCATCCCCGCGCAGAAGATCTCAAAGCGTTCGACGAAGTTCGGTTCGTCCGGCTTGTTCTTCGACAGCGGCGAAACCTCCACCGGATAGTCGTAGATCATCGTCGGCTGGAACAGGTGCTCTTCGCAAACGCGCTCGAACAAGTCGAGCAGCATCTCGCCGGACGTCGATTTCGAAGAGTGCCGAACGAGCCACGCCGGGTCCGTCAGGTCGGCGAGCGACGGCTTATCCTCGCCCCGCCAGTACTCGATCACCGCCTCCCGCATCGTGTAACGGCGGATGGATGCGAAGTCGAGCTCCTGCTCTTGATACGTGATCTTCGTCCCGCCCGTCACGTCGATCGCCACCTGGCGCAGCAGCTCCTCGGTCAGGTCCATCAGGCCGCGGTAGTCCGTGTACGCCTGGTAGAACTCAAGCATCGTGAACTCGGGGTTGTGCTTGATCGAGATCCCTTCGTTGCGAAAGTTGCGGTTGATCTCGTACACCCGGTCCATGCCGCCCACAATCAGCCGCTTCAAATACAGCTCGGGCGCAATCCGCAGATAGAGATCAAGGTCCAGCGTGTTGTGATGCGTCACAAACGGGCGCGCCGCCGCCCCGCCGTACAGCGGCTGCAGCATCGGCGTTTCCACTTCGACGAACCCGCGCGCGTCCAATTGCCGGCGCAGCGACTGCGTCACCTTCGCCCGCGCCACAAACGTGGCCCGCACGTCCGTATTCGCAATCAGATCCAGATACCGCTGGCGCGTCCGCGTCTCCACGTCCTCGAGGCCGTGGTACTTCTCCGGCATCGGCAGCAGCGTCTTCGATAGAAACGTCAGCCCGGTGGCATGGATCGAAAACTCGCCGGTCCGCGTATGGAACAGCGTGCCGTCCACGCCGAGAATGTCCCCGATGTCGAGCACTTGATACAGCTTGAAATCGTTCTCCGACAAAAAGTCGATCTTGATGTAGACCTGAATCTTTTTGCCGCCCTGTTCGAGATGCAGGAACCCGGCCTTCCCTTTGCCGCGCAACGAGTTGATGCGGCCGCACACGCGCACGGCAATCGGAGCCGCCTCCAACTCCTCGACCGTCTTCGCGCCATGCTCCTCCCAAAGTTGGGGCACGCTATGCGAAGCGTCGAAGCGGGAGCCGTAGGGGCGATGGCCCAGGCTGCTGATCTCGTGAGTACGTTGGAGCCGCTGCTTCAGCAGCTCATGTTCGAGCGACAATATCGAACTCCTTCAAAAACTCCCATTATACCGGGGAGCCGGGTTCCTATCGCCAGATCAAAACTTCCCGCAACTGATCCCGCGCCAGGAAGAACTTCCTGGGCCCGAAATTCTTGAAGATTCGGTCGATGTTCCGGTTATTGAAAGGCTGAGCCAGGCGCCGCCGGTCCCGCTCGGTCAGATAGAGCTGGTTCCGGCCCTGAATCTGGTAGGAGAACACGGGCACCTCTTCCGCCCGCTCGTCCGCGTGGAAGATGGCGAAGATCGGCGCGCCCGGCCGCGTAATGGTGTGGATCTGTTCGAGCACCGGCCCCAGCAGCTCCGGCCGCAGATACTGCAGCGAGTCCCACAGGAGAACGGCATCGAACTCGCCCTCCTTGTGGTCCAGCGTGTGCTTCACGAAGATCTCCACCCGATCCTCTTCGAGTTGCCGGTCCAGATAGCCGGGGCCATTCCCAAACGCCAGCTCCAGCGCCCGGTAGAACGAGTCTGGCCGCGGAATCTGCTGCTGCTCGAACAGGTACTCGGTCGTCGCCGGAGCCCCGCACAAGTCGAGAATCTTCAACCGGTCCTGCCCGCCCAACTCGAGGAAAAACTGGTCGAGCCCGTTCGACACCCGGGTTAACTGAATCGGAGCGGCAGGCTCGACAGGCGGCGGCTTGTACGCCGGAAGTCTCGGCGGTTCGTCATCGGGCTGAAAGAAATTCCGCAGCTTGTCGAGCACGGCTACTACTTCTTGACTTCAGTAGGGGTGAGGGTTTGCTGCGTGGCCGAAGCCGCCGCCGCCTTTTCCTTGGTCTCTGTCGCGGCCGCCGCCGGCTTCGGTTCCGGCCGCAAGCTGGCCACCGACCCGTTGATGGTCCCTTCCTCTTCGCAGACGAACTTCACGGTGCGCACATCGCCGAGCAGTTTGGCTCCGTTTCGGATCTCCACCTTCTCGCTGCCCTCGACGTTGCCGGTCACCTGGCCCTGGATGATGATGTGTCGGCCCTTGATCGTGGCCGCCACTCGCCCGTTTGGGCCAATCGTGATCCGGTGCTCCTGCGCCTCCACCGTACCATCCACCTGCCCGTCTACAATCAGGTCTTCCCGGGCGATAATCTGCCCTTTGATATAGACCGCCTTACCAATCGTCGCTACCCCGCGGGGTGCTTCCGGCTCATAGGAGCGGATGGCGGGAGCCGTGGACATAGGAATACCCTCCTTCACCGGTTCGGGAACAGGCGTAGAGGTCCCTCTCAACGGCTGTTCTTCTTCGCGATCTCGACGTTTCCACATAATGTTTCCTCGTTGCCAGTTGCGGCAAAACTAATCCCTCATGCTAAACCGGATTGGGCCGGAAGGCAATGAAATCCCCTACATTGCACCGGGGAGTATACGTAAAATCAACCGCGATCCCGTCTCTTTGCCGCGATAGACCCGCTGCGTCGCTTTCACGAAGTCCGACGCCAGCGCCTTGGGAATTTCCATGAACTTCTGCGGGTTCCGGTCCGTCAGCGGAAACCACGAACTCTGCACCTGCACCAGCAGCCGGTGCCCCTTCCGGAACGTGTGATACACGTCCGGCATGGCGAACTCAATCCGGTCCGGCTGGTTCGGCACAAACGGCGCCGCTGTTTCAAACGACTTGCGGAACTTCCCGCGGAACGGTTCGCCGCGCACTAACTGCTGATAGCCCCCCATCTTCGTCGGGCTCTTCTCAATCAGCGTCGGATAGTCGCCGGGGTAAACGTCAATCAGCTTCACGACGAAATCAGAATCCGTCCCCGACGTTGAGACCAGCAGCGAAACGTCAATCGGCCCCGCGATCGTCAGGTCTTCCTTGAGCGGATCGGTCTCGAAGGTCAGAACGTCCGGCCTCTGCGAAGCAAAGCGCTGGTCTTCGGTCATGTAATCCCGGGCCATGCCCAGTACGGTATAGCCGAGGTAGGGAACCGGCTTGTTCGGATCCGACAAGTACTCCTCGTAGCCGGCCGCCGCCTCGGGTTGCCAGGAGAGCCGGTTGTTGGCCGCCAGATACAGCGGCTTCGTTTGAGCCTCCGCCGGTGGCCACGTCTCGAACTGCCGCCACTCGTTCCGGCCCGTGCCGAACACCCACGCCCGCGGGAACTTGGCCTCCCCCTTACCCTTCAAATGCTGCTGAAAGAACGGAAACTCGATGAACTCCCGGTAGAACGCCGCCGTCTTCGAGCCAAAATGCAGATTGCCCACCGTATCCCCATCGCCCCGCGACCAACTGCCGTGCGTCCACGGCCCCATCACCAGCAGATTGGTCTTCGGCGCGGCGTTTTTCTCCATAAACGCGTGCGTCCGCAGCGGCCCCTGCGCGTCCTCGGCGTCGAACCAGCCGCCCACGGTCATCACCGCCGGTTTGATGCCCTTCAGATGCCGCCAGATGCCCCGCGCTTTCCAGTACTCGTTCAGCGTCGTGTTCTGCGTATTCTCGCGCCAGTACGGATGAGCGTTCTGGAAGTACTTCTCCGCCGCGTTCCCCAGCCCGCCCATCCGCAGGTAAAAGTCGTAGCCGTCGGGGGTCTTAAACTGAAACGGCACGCTCGGCGCCGGCGGCGCCGGGTCGCCCTTCCGCTCGACAAATGACTGGTAGAAACCAAAGTTCGCCGCCAGCATAAACGCGCCGTTGTGGTAAGAGTCGTCCCCCAGAAAGTAATCCGTCACCGGCGCCTGCGGCGACGCCGCCACCAACGCCGGATGCGCGTCAATCATGCCCGCCGAGACGTAGAAGCCGGGATAGGAGATCCCCCACATGCCCACCTTCCCGTTGTTATTCCGCACGTTCTTCACGAGCCAGTCGATCGTGTCATAGGTGTCGGTCGACTCATCCGTATCCTTCGGTCCCTTGCTCGGCTTATGCGGCCTCACCTCCGCCCACGTCCCTTCGGACAGATAGCGGCCGCGGACATCCTGGTAAGCCACAATGTAGCCCTCTTTCTGAAAGTGCTCCGACGGCCCGAGCGACGGCCGGTACTGGTCCACACCATACGGCCCCACCGAGTACGGCGTCCGCTGCAGCAGAATCGGGTACGGCCCTTTGGCCATGTCTTTCGGCACGTAGACCGCCGTGAACAGCTTGATCCCATCCCGCATCGGGATTTCGAATTCGAACTTCGTGTATTTCTCGCGGACCGCCGCGGCCCCGGTGGGCGCGCCCGCGGGGGCTTGGGCGAACAAGGCGATCGCGCAGGTGAGCGAAGCAAAAAGAAGGCGCATGCTTTATCGTAAATGAATGCAACGCCGTGACCTGTTCAAGAATGTGACTCAGGCTGGCGCCCTTGTAGCCGCTGCTTTTCAGAATGATGCCCTTCTGCGCGCGCAATCCGCCACGCAGACTACGTTTGGCCGGCCCGCCGACTCCGTCGCGGTGGACGAAGATTTCTGGCTAAACATCCGCCACGCCTTCACCGTGGACCGGAACCTGATCAACCTCAACAACGGCGGCGTCTCGCCCTCGCCGAAGATCGTCATGGAGACCGAGAAGCGCTATCTCGAAATCTCCAACATGGGCCCGTCCCATTTCATGTGGGGCGTCCTCGGCCCGGAGATCGAAACCGTCCGCCGCCGCCTCGCCAAGTCCTTCGGCTGCGATACCGAGGAGATGGCCATCACCCGCAACGCCTCCGAAGCGCTCGAAATCGTGCAAATGGGCATGGATCTCAAGGCCGGCGACGAAGTCCTCACCACCAATCAGGACTACCCCCGCATGATCACCACCTGGGAGCAGCGGGTTCGGCGCGAAGGCATTGTCCTCAAACAGATTCCGTTCCCCGTTCCGCCGCCGTCGCTCGACGACCTTGCCGATCGCATCGAAAAGGGCATCACGGCCAAGACCAAGGTGATCCACATCTGCCACATCACCAACCGGTCCGGGCAGATTTTCCCCGTGCGCAAGATCTGCCAGATGGCGCGCGCCCGCGGCATTGAGACGGTGGTGGATGGCGCCCACGCCTTCGCCCAGTTCCCGTTTACCCGCGACGAACTCGACTGCGACTACTACGGCACCAGCCTGCATAAGTGGGTGCTCGCGCCCGTCGGCACGGGGTTTCTCTATGTGCGTAAGGAGAAGATCGGTAAGATCTGGCCGCTGATGGCCGCCGGCAAGCACATGGACAATAACATCCGGAAGTTTGAGGAGATCGGGACCCACCCGGCTTCGCAACGCAACGCCATTACGGAGGCGTTGACCTTCCATGAATCGATCGGCGTCGAGCGCAAAGCGGCCCGGTTCCGCTATCTCCGCAAGCGTTGGTCGGCGCGTCTCCGCGACCTGCCCGGCGTGAAGTTACTCACGAGCGACGATCCGGAGATGAGTTGCGGCATCGGACTAATCTCCGTGGATGGCTTCAAGGCGGGTGACTTAGCCAAGCATCTGCTCGAGAAGCACCGGATTCTCGTCGTGCCCACCGGGGCCCAGGGCGAGTACGAAGGGCTCCGCGTCACGCCGAATGTCTATACCACCATCGAGGAGATCGATACCTTCGCCGAGGTGATGGAGAAGATCATCAAGCGGGGCAAGATCGCCTAGAGTTGAATCTGACCAGTGGTGAGTTGGCCCAGCAAGTCTTCTGCCGCATAGAACCGGGACCGGGCCCGCAACCAGCGGGCCGTATCCGGGCAGATCCAACGCAAGCACTCATCGACCTCGTCCAGCGTAAGGAATTTGCCGTGTCCCGTGTAGAGGCTGCCTCGCGTCGTCAGAATGGGCTCGTGGTGCGCAATCCGGTTGCGTAGCCAGCGAAGCCGCTCAAAGCGTTGATGAACTTTCGGCCGAAGTGGATGCAGTCCTTTGGCAAAGGGAAACGCCCGGTGCAGATGCGGGATCCAAAACGCCTTCTCGCTTCCAGACGCGAGCAGGTCGACCCAAAATCCCAACGACAATTCTGTCATTACTTGGCCGGGTACGGCTCGTGGCCCGCCCGATTTCTGGATCGCCGATTGAACCTTGTCCTGCAGATAGCTGCTCATCGGTGCTACGAGGTACCACTGCCCTGTTCCATACCCGCCAGCTAACTCATGGTGACAAGCGTTGCGAAGTGCCACCTCTACCCCTTGGACAATCCCGTACAACGCTTCCGATAGCTCAACGTTCGTCTCGTAGAGCCAAAGAGCATTGGCCATGTCCTGGTGCCCGGCTTGCAGATACCGGCGAAGCCGCTCTCGGGAGATGGTACGCTCGAGCTTGGCGAATAGCTGCTCATTGTAATGGAACCCCGAGCTTGAACCGTTTGCCATAATGGGGTATTCTGCAAGAGACGCTTCTGGGCCGATCCATGCCGAAAGGTACATCTCCAGGGCCAAGTTCAGTCATAAGGGGCTAACGATTCGTTGGCCCCTTTTGCTTTCCCCCGGTAGCCACTGCCATGATGGAACCTCATGCACCTGGCCGTCGACGCCTCCCCGCTCCTCCTCCGCAGCGCCGGCGTAAAAAACTACCTCTATCATTGGATCGTCGCCCTCCGCCAAACCGGCGCCGGCCACCAGGTCTCCCCCTTCCCCTTCCTCCACCAAATCGGCGACCTCACCCACGAACAGTCCACCCTCAGCCCCTGGCAAACCGTCCCCCGCATCGCCTTCCTCCTCGGCTCCAACTACGGCCCCGGCTGGCTCATGCGCCTCGCCAACCATCGCGCCGAAGTCTTCCACTCGACCAACCAGGTCCACCATCCCGTCCCCGGCATGGCCCTCACCACCACCCTCCACGACCTCACCTGCTGGCTCATGCCGGAACTCCACACCCCCGCCAACGTCGAAGCCGACAAACGCTTCGCCGCCCAGATCGCCGCCAAAGCCGATGGCCTCATCGCCGTCAGCGAAAACACCCGCCAGGACGCCATCCGCCTCCTCCGCCTCCCCCCGGAGAAGGTCGTCACCATCCATTCCGGCGTCGACAACCGCTTCTTCCAGGTCACCGCCGCCGACGCCGAAGCCCTCCGCGCCCGCCTCGGCCTCACCAAGCCGTTCGTCCTCAACCTCGGCACCGTCGAACCCCGCAAAAACCTCGATACCCTCCTCGACGCCTGGGCCCAACTCCGCCGCGACGACTTCGAACTCGTCCTCGCCGGCCCCATGGGCTGGGCCGCCGGCGCCACCGCCCAACGCATCCGCTCCGGCCCTCCCGGCGTCCGCTACCTCGGCTACGTCGCCGAACGCGATCTCCCCGCCCTCACCAAAGCCGCCGCCGTCTTCGCCTACCCCTCTCTCTATGAAGGTTTCGGCTTCCCCGTCGCCCAGGCCATGGCCTGCGGCGTCCCCGTCCTCACCTCCAATACCTCCTGCCTCCCCGAAATCACCGCCGAAGGCGCCCTCCACGTCGACCCCCGCAGCGTTGCCGAACTCGCCGCCGCCCTCCGCCGCCTCCTCGACTCCCCCGAACTCCGCGCCCAACTCGGCGCCGCCGGTCAGCAACGAGCCCGCGGCCACTTCCAGTGGGGGGATTGCGCCAGAAAAAGTTGGGACTTTTTTCGGCGGTACCAGCGGTCCTAGCGGCCCGAGGGGCCCTGTCGATTGGGATGTCCGTCCGCCAAACCACAAGGAATAGGGAGTTTCCCGAAACGGTACGAAAGTCCCCCTCCGCAGCTGGCGCAAATGGGGGGATTCCCACCCGCAACAAATTGATGAGAAGTCCACCCACGGACACTACCGCGTACCAGGGAAATCCGTTACAAAGGTACATCCCCTCAGGGAAAACTTCAGGAGCATGGACCGTATGCACCCTTCCTACCAGGAACAATGCTGGAATGACGGCATCACTTGCCGCTCATGCGTGGAGCACGCCGCCCGTTCGGTGGCCACCGTTTGCTCCGGCATGACCGCCGAACAGGCGGGCCAGACCTTCCGCCGGATGTACTCGCACCCGGAATGCCTCATCAATCAGCACGACTTCCAATGGGCCTACCTCGAAGCCGATGGCCAGGTCGCCCCAATGATCAGCAAGAAAATCGTTCCCCTCGTCCAAATTCAGGCCGCGTAGAAAATTTGAAACCGATCTCCTCTGCCTTTCGTTACAAGCATAGAGGAGATTGTCATGGATACAACGACACCTACGCTTCCTGAAAACCTGGGTTCCGTCCACCTGACGAGAAAGGAGTCCGAGCTGCTGATGATTCTTCGTCAGCACGCCGGTAACTGCTTATCCCGGGATTTTCTGCTCCAAACGATTTGGGGCTACACGGGCGGCGTCCGAACGCGCACCCTGGATGTGCATGTGCAGCGTTTGCGCAGGAAAGTGAAACTTTTCAATTTGGGCGGGGAAATCCAAACCGTCCTCCGCCACGGCTACTGCTGGGTCCCCCAAACCGCCTAATTCCGCTCTTATCCCTCCCGCAACCCCCGGGCCTGTTCAAAAAAGGCAGGCCCCGCCCGCTAAGCCCTCTCTAACAACATCGCGCCCGTTTATACTTCCTGCCGAAATGCTCTGCCTGGAAGCGGCGGTATTCTTCCGCCGAATGGGTACACCCGTGGTGCGCCAAATGGCGTGCGTAAGCGTTCTCGTCCGATAACTCGCGGATGATCGCCCAGACGTTCCGCCACAGCCGCGCCAGCATCACACCTCCTCCGCCCGCAACTGCGAGGCCACGAAGGGGGTCTCCGTGCTGTTCGCCGCCCGGCTGCCCCGCAGAATCCCGATCCACTGCCGCCCCGAGTCCACCAGAATCGTCGTCACCAGCACGAGAAACAGCCCGCACAGCGCCGCATCCAGTTGGTTGTTGAACACAATCGCGGGATTGGTCGCCTTCTCCGCCGCCGCCAGAAAGCCAATCCGCGGCGAGGGCGAAAAGATCTTCTCCCAAGCCGCCGTGAACGTCACGGTAATCAGCCAGCACATCGGCAGCAGCGTGATCCACATGTATCGCGCCCGGTGCATCTTCACGAGCACCGTCGTGCACACGCACAGCGCAATAATCGCGAGCAACTGATTCGCAATCCCGAAAAGCGGCCAAAGGCTGTTGATCCCCCCCAGCGGATCCCGCACGCCCTGAATCAGAAAATAGCCCCAGCTCAGCACGATCACCGCGCTCGACCCAATCACCCCAGGCATCCAACTCGTCCGCCCCAGCGGCGCGTAGATCTGCCCCAGCAGATCCTGCAGCATAAACCGGCCCACCCGCGTCCCCGCGTCGATCACCGTCAGAATAAACAGCGCCTCAAACATGATCGCGAAGTGATACCAGAAGCCCAGCAGCGCCTCGCCGCCGCCTCCCTTCGAAAAGATGTGCGCCATCCCCAGCGCCAGCGACGGGGCGCCCCCCGTCCGGTAGAACAGGCTCTCCTCGCCCACGGACTTGGCCAACTGCGCCATCGCCTCTGCCGTCACCGGAAATCCCCAGCCCGTGATCGTCGAAACCGCCGCCTCGGCCGTCGCGCCCACCACCCCGGCCGGCGAGTTCACCGCGAAATAGACGCCCGGCTCCAGCACGCACGCCGCGATCATCGCCATAATTCCCACCAGGCCTTCGAGCAGCATGCTCCCGTAGCCCACCGGAAGCACGTGGCTCTCTTTAGCAATCATCTTCGGCGTCGTGCCCGAACTGATCAAGGAGTGGAACCCGCTGATCGCCCCGCAGGCGATCGTAATGAAGCAGAACGGGAACACGCTGCCCGCGAATACCGGACCGGTCCCGTCGATAAACCGCGACAGCGCCGGCATCTGCATCTGCGGCTGTACCACCAGAATGCCCACTGCCAGCAGAAGCACCACCCCCAGCTTCACGAACGTGCTCAGGTAATCCCGCGGAGCCAGCAGCAGCCACACCGGCAGCGCGCTCGCCGCAAACCCATAGGCGATCACACTCCAAGCCAAACCAATTGCCGAAATCGTGAACACTGGCGCCCAGGTCGGCGAGTTTGAAACCCACTCGCCAGCGAAGATTGACCCGAGAATCATCAGAAACCCGATCACGGAAACCTCCAGCACCTTCCCCGGCCGGAAGTACCGCAGGTACAAACCCATGAACACGGCAATCGGCATCGTCGCGGCAATCGTGAACGTGCCCCACGGCGAATGGTTCAACGCGTTCACCACCACCAGCGCCACCACGGCCAGCAGGATGATCATGATCAGCAGCACCGTCACCAGCGCCGTCATCCCGCCCACCTTGCCAATCTCCTCCCGCGCCATCTGCCCCAGCGACTTTCCGTCCCGCCGCACCGAACAGAACAAAACTACGAAATCCTGAATCGCCCCGCCCAGCACGCACCCGGCGATAATCCACAACGTGCCCGGCAGGTAGCCGAACTGCGCCGCTAGCGTCGGCCCCACCAACGGCCCCGGCCCCGCAATCGCCGCGAAATGGTGCCCGAAGACGATCCATTTGTTCGTCGGCTCAAAATCATGCCCGTTCCGTAGCCGTTCGGCCGGGGTCGCCCGCTCGTCATTGAGCGTCATCACCTTCGCCGCAATCCAACTGGCGTAGAACCGGTAGCCCGTCAAATACACACAGACGGACGCCACCACCAGCCACATCGAATTCACCGGCTCATCGCGGTTCAATGCGATTCCCGCCAGTGCGAATGCCCCCACCACGGCGCCGAGTCCGCCCAGCAGGTGCCCAGTCATTTTGTTCATCTTGAACAGTGTAGCGTTGCGCCGCTTAGAATCGCTTGAGCTTGTCGAGCAGCGAGCGCGTATTGCCTCGGCCCGCGTGCAGCACGGTGTGCACCGGCCGCCAGTCATCGTTCATCGCGCCAATGTAGAGCGCGTTCTTTCGCTCGGTCCCCATCAGAATCACCGTCAAATGCCGGTCCGGATAGCTCAGCGCCCGGTACTGCATCTCGGTGGCGGGCTCTTTCCAGCGGTCGTTCTTGGGCTCGCCCAGCTTTCGCACCACGGCGAAGTAATCATCCTGCGCGCTGAATCCCAGGTCTTCCTGCATCACCGCCTGGAACTCCACGTTGTCGTTCCGCGAGAGCTTCACCCCCACGAACGCCGCCAGCAGGCCGAACACCAGCACCCCGCCCACCAGCCAGATGATCTTGCTCTCGGAGCCGCTGCTCAGCCGCACCCCGCCCACCATCGCGGGCGTCGGAATTGTGCCAGCGTCCGCTGGCGGCGGACCCGTCGGCGCCTTCGGCAGATTCAAAACCCGCTTCTCGAGCGGGCGAATGATCCCGGCGTTGTACTCGAGCTCTTTATTCAAGCCGACAATCATCACCGGCCTTTCCACCTGCGAAACTTGCCCGACGAAGCGCCGCGGCACCCAGATCTCCAACTCCGACTGCGTATTGTGAACCAGGATCTCCGACCAGGTCGCCTCCAGCAGCTTCCACTCGTTGTGCTCAATATTCAGCACTGGCGGGTAGAACGAAAACGGCCGGCCCGTCAACTGCTCAAACTCGGGAATTGGATTCAGCTCCGGCATATCTGGCGCCTAGCGGTTGCCGAGATTGAGAATAACAATTCCGCCGAGAATCAGCCCAATACCCGTAAACTTGTTCCGCGTGAACGGCTCCTGAAAAATCATCCGCGCCCACAAGAGCGTCCACAAATATCCCATCGATACCATGGGGTACAAAATCGTCAATTCGCCATTGCGTATGCCCATCGTGTAGATCACGAACGAAGCGAGATAAAAGCCCACGCCCGCCATCAAGCGCCAGTTCAACAGAATCCGCAGCAGATTCCGTTCGAGTTTATCCGCCCCGGCCTTCAAAAACACCGCGCCAAACGAGCCGATGAACGACGCCAGAATCACCAGGAGAATCGACGTAAGCGGTGTCTTCATCCCTTCGCCTTCGGACCGGTCCGGCCCAATACCGTCACCCCGAGCACGATCACGCACAAGCCCACAATCTTAAACGCGTTCATCGTCTCGCCAAGCAGCGCCACCGACAAAATCGAAACCCAGACATACGTCAGCGCAATGATCGGATACAGCACCGAAAGCTCACCGTACCGCAGCGCCAGCACCAGCAGACCCGTCGAAATTCCGTAGCAGGAAAGCCCCATCATCAGCGGCAGGTTCGTCGCGATTCCCATCACGAACGTCACCCACGGCTCCAGTCCTGTACCCGCGCCGCCGGGCGAGGGCGGCAGGTGCAGCAAGCCCCGCTTGATCAGCATCTGCGCCGCCGCGCCAAGCACGGTACAGCCGCCCACCATGACATTGGCTTTGGCCTGATTTCGTTTCGTTGTAGGGATAGGGACCGTATCGATTTCGGCGGACAAAACTAGCTCCCGAGCGGCAGTCAATCCATAATAGCCGACCGGCCGCCCCAGCCGCCGCCTCCGGGCGTCTCAATGCGCAGCCGGTCCCCCGGCTTCACCGCGAATCGGCACTTGGCCGGAACCGGCCGCCCGTTCAGAAGATTCCGCCCCGGCCGTCCCGGCTCCCCGCCCGCCAGCCCGTAGGGCCCGCGCACCCGCCGGTCGGACAGAATCGTCACCTCCGCCTCGGTCAGGAACTCCAACTCCCGCTCAATCCCGTCGCCCCCGGCCTGTTGCCCGCCGCCCCCGCTCCCCGGCCGGCGCCGGTACACCGTCACCCGCACCGGATACTGATGCTCAAACGCCTCCACCGGCGTATTCCACGAGTTCGTCATGTGCGTATGCGTCGCCGACCAGCCCGGATACCGCGGCCCCGCCCCCATCCCGCCCGCAATCGTCTCGTAGTACGCAAACGGCCGTCCGCTCCCCGGCATCGTCCCGCCGAAGCTCAGGTTGTTCATCGTTCCCGAACTCGCCGCCGGTATCCGCTCCGGCGCCGCCTGCGCCAGCGCCCCCAGCAGCACGTCCGTAATCCGCTGCGAGGTCTCCACGTTCCCCGCCGCCATCGCCGCCGGCGCCTGCGCGTTCACCAGCGTCCCCGCCGGCGCGTCAATCGTAATCGGCCGCAGCAGCCCGGCGTTGTAGGGAACATCGTCCGCAATCAAGCACCGGAACACGTACAGCGTCGCGGAAACCGCAATCGCGTAGTTGGCGTTCACGCTACCCGTCGTCTGCCGCGCCGTCCCCGCAAAGTCGACGTGCGCCCGGTCCCCGGCAATGGTAATCGCCACCCGCACCGCCAACGGTTCCGATCCGATCCCGTCGTCATCCAACTGATCCGCGAACTCGTATCGCCCGTCCGGCAACTCCGCCAGCGCGTGCCGCATCCGCCGCTCCGCGTAGTTCTGCAACTCCGCCATCTGTGCCCGCACCGCCGCCAACCCCTGCCGCGCCACCAGCTCCCGGCACCGCTCCGCGCCCCGTTCGAGCGACCGCAACTGCGCCGTCAAATCGCCCCGCCGCTCCTCCGGCGTCCGCACGTTCGCGAGCAACAGTTCGAGCAGCGGCTCATCCATCGTCCCGCCCCGCACCAGCTTGATCGGTGGAATCCGAATCCCTTCCTGATAGATCTCCCGCGCCAGCGGCATCGAGCCCGGGCTCATCCCCCCCACATCGGCGTGATGCGCTCGGTTGGCGACATAAAACGCCGGCCGGTTCTCGCCCGGAACAAACACCGCCGCCACGGCCGTGATATCCGGCAGATGCGTCCCGCCCCGGAACGGGTCGTTCAGGATCACGATGTCGCCCGGCCCGGGATCGCACGCATTGATCGCCTCCCGCACGCTCAGCGGCATCGCCCCCAGGTGCACCGGCATATGGTCGCCCATCGCCACCGTCTCCCCGTGGCCGTCGTAAACCGCGCACGAGTAATCCCGGCGCTCTTTGATATTGGCGGAAAACGCCGTCCGGCGCAGCAGAATGCCCATCTCCTCGGCAATCGAAACCAGCAGTTGCCGGAACAGTTCGAGGCCGATCGGGTCCTGCCCCGTCTCCGGCTCAGGGTTTCTTTTTCGGAGTGGCTTTCTTGGCATTCTTGGGTGTGCCTACTTGAAACACTTCCACGGCGTCCGTGGCGGGCGCGGCCGTGGGCTCCTCGGGCGGCGGTTCCCGCAGCTCCGTATCCTTCGGCTTACAGGCTCCGGCGTTCACGAGGAAACTCGCCACCGCCACCCACCGCCCGTTCGCCTCCTTCCGCTGCACCTGGTACGACTTCGTTGGCGCGTGCGGCTGCAACCGCCACGCCGCGCTCCCCGCCGGCCGCTTCGCCAGCACCGGCTTCTCCCGCCCCACCGTCCGGATCGACCAGCTCTCGCCCCCCGTCCGCGTCTCGAGCAACGCGTACCGTCCCCCCTCGGCGCCCGGCCCGCGATCCACGAACACCGTTCCCGCCGTCGCCGACTCGAACCCGAACTGCTCCACCGACCCCGGTCCCGGCTCACTCATCACCGCCCGCTGCCGCCACGTCTTGCCCCCGTCCGTCGTCAACAGGAAAAACGGATCCCGCGCCAGCGCGCCCACCATCTGCCCGGAAATCCATCCCGTCTGCAGATCGAAAAACTGCGCCTGTTCGAGACTGCCGTTCTTGATCCGCGGATGCGGCTCCGTCCACGTCACCCCGCCGTCCTCACTCATCAGCAGCACGCTCGAAAGCGTGGCCGTCTCCGTGTGCAGATTCCCCGCCACCACAATCCGGTTCGCCCCCGTCTCAATCGTGCTCAGCTCCAGATAGATCGCGCACGGTTGCTCCACCGTGCACCCCAATCCCAGCGATTGGATGTCATCCTCCGTGCAAACCGCCTCCACCCGCAAGGGTTTCCCGGCGTACACCAGCGGCGCGGGAGCCGGCTCCGGCGCCTGCCCAAAGGCGGCCATCGTAAGAATCATGGCAACAGCGGCGCGCATCTGTTCTCATGGTACACATGTTCGGTTGGTTGAAACGATGGCTGCTCGCCCGCAAACCCTTGGCCCCCGCGCCGCCCGCCTCCCAGCGCACCAAGACCTACCAGGCCGAAAGCGGATACGTCTATCAGTACGTTTTTGAGGGCCGCCACTGCTGCGGCCGGGAAACGGCCTTTCTCTTCTCGGTATCCGTCCAACGCCAATCGCCCCGGCGCGTCGCCGTGGTCCTTCCCGATGCCGCCCTCGCGCCCTTTGAAAAGGAGTCCGGCCGTCGCCTCGTTGAAAACGAGCGCTATGGCGTCGCCAAAATGGCCCTGTTCCGTCTCTTCGATGCGAGCGAAAAGCCGGATCAGGTCTGGAAAGGCGCTCAGATTGACGCCTCGAGCGCCCGCGAATATCTCCAGGTTCTCGACGTCTAACGCCGCGCGCTCGAAACCAGCGGCGGATGCTGCGGCGTCGGCGGCGCCACCGGCTCCGGCTCCACAATCTTCTTCGGCCGCGCGTCCAGCCGCTTGGCGATAAACGTCGCCTTCGCCTTCTCGTACTTCGCCGACCCCGGCTCCAATCCCGTCGCCTCGGCGATCTCCTCGTCCGTAATCTCCAACGCCGCCGGCAGATACTTCTGCACGTAGTTCTTGATCCGGTCCACCACCGCCCGCTCGGTCGACTTATAAAGCAGGTACACCAAATCCGCGCCCTGCGCCTTCTGCGCCGTCGCGTACAGCACCGACGGCTTGGCCATCTTCGGCGACTTCAACTCCACCGCCAGCTTCTTCGCCCGCGCATCCAACCGCTCCCAGGCCTGAATCGCCGGCTTATCGAGCGCGCAAGCGGTCTTCAACCCCGCCTTCTCCTTGGCCGTCAACTTTTCACACAGCACCGTCAGGAACAGCCCAATGTTCTCGACCGGCAGGTTCAATTCGAGCGGTACGTTCAGCCGGGCCTTCTGCAGCTTCAGCAAGCCGGCATGGTTCACCTTCTCGCCGATCATCGCCGGGCAGAACAACGTCAGCAACCCTTGATCGTCCAGCTCCTTCACAATCTCGGCGCTCGTCGGCTCCTCGGCAATGTGGTGCAACTCCTGCCGCAGCGCCTCCGGGCCAATCTTCCGCTCAAGATTCGCATCCCGGACGTTTTCATACTGACTCAGCGTCCGCTCATCAATCGTGAACTGGAAGCGCTTGGCAAACCGGATCAGCCGCAGAATCCGGACCGGATCATCGTAAAGCGTATACTTCGAAACCGTCCGCAGCTCCCGCCGTTCGAGGTCCCCCAATCCGTTGTTCGGATCAATCAGCAGCCCCTTCGACGCCCGGTTCAACGACATCGCAATCGCGTTGATCGTAAAGTCCCGGTTCTTCAGATCCTCGTAGATCGTCGCCGGACTGATCGCCGGCTTCCCGCCCGATTTCGCGTACTTCTCCTCCCGCGCCATCGAGATCTCGATGTGCACGTTCTGCGGAAACAGCAACTCGGCGCTGTTCCGCCGCGTATCGGTGGCCAGGATCTCCGCCCCGGTCTTCTTCACAATCGCCTTCGCCAGAGCGTTCGCGTTGCCTTCCACGACGAAGTCGAGATCCCGAATCGGAAACCCCGCAATCATGTCCCGCAATGCGCCACCAGCCAGAAACAGATTCAGCCCGGCTTCGGTCGCCGCATCCTGCACGGCCGCCAGCGCCGCGGTCTGGGCGGAGTTCAGATGGCTCTCAAGGGTGTACAGATAATCGCTCATGGAAATTTAGGCTCGCGGATGGTGCTCGTCCACCACGCGGCGCAGACGGCCGCGGGCAACGTGGGTATAAATTTGGGTCGTGCCAATGTCGGCGTGGCCGAGCATGGCTTGTACGCTGCGCAAATCGGCGCCGCCTTCGAGCAGGTGCGTGGCAAAGGAATGGCGCAGCACATGCGGCGTCAAATGGTGGAAAATCCCCACCGACTTGCCATACTGCGCCAGTAACTTCCAGAAACCCTGCCGGGTCATGTTGGTGCCGCGCGCGGTAACAAACAAAAAACGGCTCGCCCGGCCCTTGAGTAATGCCGGACGTACCGCCGCTAAATAGGTTGTCAGCGCCGCCTGCGCCGCCGCACCCATCGGAATCATCCGCTGCTTATTCCCCTTACCAGTTACCCGGACATACCCCATCTCCAGGTTCACATTACTCAACTCCACCGCAATCAGTTCCGAAACCCGCAACCCGCACGCATAGAGCAACTGCAGCATCGCCCGGTCCCGCAGACCGTTCGGAGTATCCGCCGGCGGCGCCCCCAGCAGCTTCTCCACCTCGCTGGAATTCAAAAACTTCGGAATGCCCTGCGCCGCCTTCGGGGCGCTCAGCAGCTCCGTCGGGTTCACCTCAATCCGGCGTTCCCGCTGCAAATGCCTATAAAAATTTCGTAAGGATGTCAAGTGGCGCGCCACCGTTCTCGCCGAACAACCGCTCTCGTACAACGAATCCAGATACCGGCCAACCTGCTCCGAAGCCGACGGCACCGACGCGTCCGCCCCTCCACAAAAACAGGAGAACCGATCGAGATCCCGACCGTACGATTCCAGCGAATTGGCGGCTAGACCCTTCTCAATGCGACAGAAGTCGATAAAGTGCCGGATCTCCGCGGCGAGAGAACCCTCGCGGTACATTGCCCTAATGATACAATATGGAGCAAAAATGTGGAACATTTTAGGCCAAAATCAGGCGTTTGCGGGGGGATGGGCACGTTTTGGCGAGTTCCGCAAGTAAAAAGGTTCGCGTTTTGCGCTTCGATCGGGAACTCCTGCACGGTTTCGTGCAGTCTCCCGGCTTCCAGACTCCGTCCGGAATCGAGTTCCTCTCGCAGGACGGCAACCTCGCCGTCATCCCCTATCCCGACGTAAAAGCCCTCTGCTTCGTCCAGGATTTCGACGACCCCCTACCCCGCCTCGACGGCGCCCAGTTCGTCAGCCGTCCCAAAAAAGCCGGCCTCTGGGTCCGCATGCGCTTCCGCGACGGCGTCTTCATGGACGGCCTCCTCACCGGCAGCCTCCTCCAACTCGACCCCCACGGCTACACCGTCTCCCCGCCCGACCAGGGCGTCAACCCCCAGCGCGTCTTCGTCCCCCGAGCCGCCCTCGTCGATCTCCAGGTCCTCGCCGTCGTCGGCAGCGGCCTCAAGGCCCCGAAGAAAACCGCCGTCCCCGAAGCCCAGGCCAAGCTCTTCTAGATCGCCTTCAGCCGCGGCATATCCGGCGGCAACTCGAACAGCTCCGGCTTCAACTTATCGTTGATCGTCACCTGCTCGGAGAAGATCTCAAACGCCTTCTCGCCGTCCCGGTTCCGGACTATGTTCCACGGCCACATCGCCCCGCCCCCCACGTCACGGTATTTGGCGAAGATACTAATCTCCTCATGCCGGTACCGCATCGCATCCCGCCGGTAGAACACCTGCCGCAGCGGTAACTTCGTCGTCCGGTGCAGATACACCGTCACTAACCGGTTCTCCGCGTCGGTGATATCAATCACCTCCACCGGTTGATTCTCCAGCACCCCGGTCTCTTTGTGTTCCACAATCAGCCCCGGCTCGTTCCGCCGGTGCCGCAGAATGTAGAAGATGTTCCGCAGCGTCGTGTCCTGGTACCTTGCCCACACCTCCGCCGCCAGCGGCCGCGCCCCCCGGTTCGATACCTGCCAACCCGCCGTCTCCTCGAACAGCACGGCGTAGTCTTCTTTATCTTTCCCGTAGGACTGCCGCTCCCGCACCCCCAACTCCCCCGGCTTCGGCTCCGCCCCGTAGCGCGTATAGATCCGCGCCCGCGTCAACCCGGCCAGCCGCTCCCGGTAGAACGAGTACAGCCGGCCGGTTTCCGTCCGGTCGTTCACGGCCAAAAACGCGGGGCCCCCCAGGGCCGCCAGCGCGTCAGCCAGCAGTTTTTTGCCATCAAATTGGCGATCCGCCAGCAGCAAGGCCGGCGCGGCGAAGGAGAAGAGGGCAGTCCGTCGGGTCACTTTTTCATGATCTCTTCAATTGAGACGCCCGTGTTGGTGCTGATGGTTTCGCTAATGGTCGTCCCGGCCGGTTTTCCGCCCTGCAGGATCACGGTCTTGAACGGAAACTTCACCCCGTTCACCCCCCGCCAGTCGCTGTACTGCCGCTCCACGGCCATCTTCCCCTGCGGTCCGATTGCTTCCACAATCAGCTTCGCCGGCAGCCCCGTCGCCGGATCCATCTCCAGCTTCGCCGCCTTGCCGCCGCCGTCACTCACCTCAATCGCGTTCTCCCCCACGGCGTTCACCGTCCGCCCGGCGATCCTGTCGCTCTGCAACAGCGTCACCAGCATCGCGAACAGCTCATCGCCCACCTGCTTCAGCACCGGCGCCGGCATCGGCTGCGGACCCGGCGCGCCCGGCGCCACCAGAAAGCCGCTCTTGCCGTCAAAGCCCGCAATCACCTTCCCAAACGGTAGCTCCTGCTCCTGCCGTACCTTGTCCGGCAGCAACAACTGCACCTTCTGGTTCACCTTCATCGGCCCCAACTCGGCCTTATTCGTCATCACGACGTCCTTGATCCCCGCCAGCTTCTCCACGCCGCCCACCGCCTGCTGCATCCGCCCCAGCAGCGCCTTGCCCTTTTCGAGCGAAGCCGGATCCGCCGCCGAAACCTCTTTCTTCGGCTCCTTCACCTTCAGCTCCAGCTGCGTAATCGGCAGCTTCAAATCCGTCAGCGGCGTCTTCAACTGGTCCGTGTTCGTAATCGCCACATAGACGAACTTCTCCGGCTGAATGTACTGCTTCGCCACCCGCAGAACATCCTGCTTGGTCACCGCCGCCAGTGCTTTCTGATACGTGAACAGAAAATCCTTCGGGTAGCCGTAGTACTCATACCGGAACAGCCGCGACAGCGTCTTCGCCGGCCGGTCGAAGTTGAACACGAACGAGTTCACCACCTTCTCCTTCGCATCGTTCAACTCCTGGTCCGTCACCGGCTCCGTCCGAATCCGCTCAATCTCTTTCTGAATCGTCTGGAACGTCAGCACCGTCGATTCCGACTTCGTCGAACCCGACACCCGGAACAGCCCCGGGTTCAGATACCCCGCGCCCCATCCCGCGCCCACGCTATACGCCAACCCCATCTCCGTCCGCACCTTCCGGAACAGCCGCGAATCGAAGCTCCCGCCCAGAATATCGCTCAGCACTTCGAGCGCCGGGTAGTCCTTATCGCTCAGCAACCCGCCCAGATGGCCAATGCTGAACGACGTCTGGTTCACTTCTTTCTTATCGCCGACGTAGATCCCCGGCTTGGCCGCATGGGTCACCTTTGGAAACTCCGGCACCGGCGGCTGCTGCACCGTCCAATTGGCGAAGATCTGCTCCAATCGCGCCCGCATCGCCGCCTTGTCAAAATCCCCCTGAATCGCGAGGCGAATATTCGCCGGGAAGTAGTAGCGCTTGTGGAACGCGATCAGATCCTCCCGCTGAATCCGGTCCAGCGTCTCGTATTCAATGCTCCGCCCAAACGGCGTCTCTTTCCCGTAGACCGTGTCCGAAAACTCCGCGTTGTTCACTTCGCCCGCATCGTCATACCGCCGCCCGATCGCCGACCGGTACTGCATCTTCAACAGGTCGATCTTGTTCTGCCGGAACTCCGGCGCCGTCAGCACCTCGTGGAACACGCCCAACACCTCGTCCGTGTTCTCCTTCAAACAGTTGAACGATACGGACGCCAGCGTCTCATCGATGCTCGATTCCACGCCCGCCGCAATCGCCTCCAACTGTTCGTCCAGTTGGTCGCCGGTCTTCGTCTTCGTCCCGCCGGTCCGCATCGTCCCGGCGGCAATCACGTGCACCCCGGTCTTATCCGCCGGTTCGAGCAGCGTCCCTGTCCGCACCAGCGCAATGCCGTTGATCAGCGGCAGATTGTGGTTCTCGAGCAGATACACCTTCATGCCGTTTGGCAGCGTGAAGGTCTCAATCTCCGGAATCTTCACCTCGCCCAGCTTCGGGTACTTCAACTGCTTGTATGCCGGCTGCGAAAACGCAATGGCGGCCACCGCGAAAAGAGTCAGTAAGGTGCGCATGGATTACTTGCCCTCCGGCTTAACTTGTACGCTGTACGCCACGGTCCGGTTCTTCTTCGTCAGGTAGGTATTCAACACCCGTTTCACATCCACCGCCGTGACCTTCTCCAAATCCTCGAGCTCCGTGAAGACCCTCTTCCAGGACCCCAACGCCACATGCGCCTCCGCCATTTGCGATGCCAGTCCCGAGTTGCTATCGAGCCCCGCGATGAACCCGGCCCGCAGCTTCGTCTTCACGCGCTTCACCGCCGCCTCATCAATCGGCTCCTTCTTCATCTTCTCCACCAGCTCGTCCCAGGCCTTCTCAAGATCCTCCACCGTCTTCCCCGCGTTCGGCACCATGAACACGATGAACAGGTTCGGATACTTCCCGCTCGGGAACGTCGCCCCGGTATCGGCGCCTAGCGCCAGCTTCTTCTCTTCCACCAGTTCCCGGTTCAGCTTCCCCGTCCGCCCGCTCGACAGGATCCCATCCAGCACCGCAATCGCCGGGTCGTCCGGATGCGTCCCCTCCGGCCGGTGATACGCAATCGCGATAAACGGCTGCGCCTCGGTGTCCACCGTCACGCGCTTCTCGCCGTTCTGCGGCGGCTCCACCGTATAGAGCCGCGGCGGCAGCGGACCCGCCGGAATCGGCCCGAAATACTTCTCCGCCCACAGTTTGATCTGCGCCGGATTCACATCGCCCACAATCGAAATCGTGATGTTCGCCGGCACATAGTAGGTCTTGTGGAACTCCGCCGCGCCCTTCGCCCGCAGGTTCTCAATGTCGCTCGCCCAGCCAATAAAGTTCCGGTACGGGTGCGCCGTAAACGCCGTCGTCAGCAGCGCCTCAATCAGCTTGCCCTGCGCGGAAGACTCGACGCGCATCCGCCGCTCCTCCCGCACCACGTCCCGCTCTTTATAGAACTCGCGGAACACCGGCTGCCGGAACCACTCCGATTGCAGCGCGAACCATAACTCCGTCCGGTTCGCCGGCAGGCTATAGAAGTAGTTCGTCGTGTCCAACCCCGTCGACGCGTTGAACCCCACGCCGCCGTTCTTCTCAATCTCCCGCGTAAACGCGTTCTGTTCCACGTACTTATCGGCCTCTTCAATGGCCTTCTTCAAGCCCGCTTCCAGCCGCTCAATCTGCGCCTTGTCCGCCCGCCGCTCTTTCCGGCGTTCTTCTTCCAACCGGTCGTAAGCCTCTTCCACGGCCGCCAGCGCCTTCTGCTCGAGCGCGAAATTCTTCGACCCCAACGACGCCGTGCCCTTGCCGATCATGTGCTCGAACATATGCGCCGTCGACGACGCATTCGCCGGATCGTTCGCCGCCCCCGCGTTCACATGCGCGTGAAACGCCACCGTCGGCGACTCATGCCGCTCCATCACCAGGAAGTGCATCCCGTTCTTGAGCGTGAACTCCGTCACCCGTTTCTCGAAGTCCGCTAAACTTTGGGCGCACAGCAGCACGGGCGCCAGCAGGCCCAGGCAAGTAAGATTTCGAAAAGACATACTATTCGTAGCGTAACGCGACTACCGGGTCCAGGCGTGCCGCCTTGCTCGCCGGCCAAATTCCAAAGAACAAACCCACTCCCACCGAAACCCCCAACCCCGCCATCACCGCCCACACCGGCACCGCCGTCGGCAGCGTCGGAAACACCAATCCCACCGCCTGCGAAATCAGCCAGCCCACCCCCATCCCCATCAAGCCGCCCAAAAACGTCAACACCACGGCCTCGGTCAAAAACTGCGTCACAATATCAATCCGCCGCGCCCCCAGCGCCTTCCGCGTCCCAATCTCCCGCGTCCGCTCCGTCACGCTGACAAGCATAATGTTCATCACCCCAATCCCGCCCACCAGCAGCCCGATCGAACTCATCACCACCATCACCAGCGCCACCATCGAAATCACCCCCCGGAACTGATCGATCATCTGCTCCGCCGTCGAAATCGCGAAGCTGTCCGGCTTATCGTAGGGAATCCGCCGCTCAATCCGCAGCACCGCCCGCACCTCGTCCATCGCCGCCGCCTGCCGCCCCTCCCGCGCCACTACAATCAGCATGTGCTCCCGCGCGTTCGGGAACATCTTCCGCATCGTGAAGTAGGGGAACAGCGCCCGCCGGTCCTCCTGCCCCGGCATCGACGCCGTCGGCCGCTTCATCACCCCCGCCACCTCGAAAATGTGGCCGTCAATCTCCACGCTCTTCCCCACCGGGTCCGCGTTCTGAAACCAGTTCTTCCCCAGGTCTTCCCCCAGAACCACCACCGGCAGCCGCCGCAGATTCTCGGAATCGGTGAAGAACCGCCCGTGCAGCATCTCCACGCCGCTCTCCACATAGCCCGGGTCCGTCCCCCCAATGTTCAGGTTGAACGCATCCACGCCCTTGTACTTGCCCTTGTGGATCATGTTCCACGGCGCAAACAGCCACGGGCTCACGCTCTCTACGCTCGGGCACCGCTCCTGAATCGCCACGGCATTCTCGTACGTCAACGGCTTCCGCAGCCGCTCCTCGAGCGACCGCCCGCCGAACCCGATCAGCGAATCCCACTTCGTCACCACCAGATTATTCGTCCCGAAGCTCTTCAACTGGTTCGTAATCGCTCCGTCCAGCCCCGCGATAATCGACCCCACGCCGATCACCGTACTCGTCCCGATAATCACCCCCAGCACCGTCAGAAACGCCCGCAGCTTATGCCCCCGCAGCGTATCGAGCGCCAGTTGAATGCCAAACCAGATCTTTCGCATGGTCTCTACTTGTCCGCCCGCAGCGCTTCAATCGGGTCCAGCTTCGACGCCACATTCGCCGGATAGATCCCGAAAAACAATCCCACCACCGCCGACAAGCCCACCCCAATGAAAATCGCCGAAGCCGGCACCGACATCGGCACCGAAGTCGTATTCCGCACCACCACCGCCACCACCCACGCAATCACCACCCCGATCAATCCCCCCGTCCCCGCCAACACGCTCGACTCCACCAGAAACTGGTTCAGAATGTCCTGCCGCCGCGCCCCGATCGACTTGCGAATCCCAATCTCGTGCGTCCGCTCCGTCACCACCGCCAGCATGATGTTCATCACCACCACCCCGCCCACCACCATGAACACGCTCACAATCGCCACCGCCGTCGCCGCAATCGCGCTCGTCATCTGGTCCCACGCCGCCACCAGCGAATCGGAAGAGAACAGCCCAAAGTTGTCCATCTCTCCCGGCGGCACGTGCCGCCACGCCCGCAGCAGTGACCGCACCTCGTCCTGCGCCTGCTCCAGATGGTTCCGGTCAATCGCCAGCGCCGCGTAGCCAATCCCCATCCGGCTCCCGTGGTGCTTGAAGTAGGTCTCCACCGGAATCACCACGAACCGGTCCCGCGACTGGCCGAACACGCTGCCCTGCTCCTTCGCCACGCCCACCACCGTAAATGGCCGCCCGCCCACGTCCAGCGTCTTCCCAATCGGGTCCACCGCCGGGAAAAACTTCTGCTTCACCTCGTGGCCAATCACGGCCACCTGCAGCCGCCGCGCGTCGTCCGATTCGCTCAGAAACCGGCCCTGCGCAATCTGGGTATTCGTAATCACCCCGACGTTCGCCGTCACCCCCCGCAGCTCCACCTCTTCCATCCGCTCCGTCAGAAAATTCAGCGTCGTCTGCCGGTTCGTCTCCATGCCGACCTCCCGCAGCATCTTCGCCTCGCGCTTCAAAAACGCGAACTCCTCCCGCGAAAGCTGCGGATTCCTCCGCTGCATCTCCAAAAACTTCTTCGGGTCCCACTGCCCGATCATCACCATCCGCCGCACCCGGAACCCATCGACGCCCATATCCGCCACCTGCGTGGCGATGTAGTTGTCCATCCCGCGGATCACGCTCATCACGGCAATCAACGTCGTTGTCGCCAGGATAATCCCCAGCAGCGTCAGAAAACTGCGCAGTTTGCTCGCCCGCAGCGAGCCGAACGCCACCCGGGCGGCTTCGGCGAACGAGGCATTGTTTGGTTTGGCCATCAGGTCGTTACAAGGGACGAACCAAAAGGGCTATTTGTTCCCGTAACTTTCAAGCCAGGCGAGCGCCGTCGCGTCCACCCAGAACCGCGGCTTCCCCTTGGCGAGAAACGCCACATGGCCCCCGTGCCGGGGCGCGATCAACTCAATCCGCGGATTCGCCGCAATCGCCGGATGCGCATAGATCGCAAACGGCACCAGCGGATCGTCCTGCGCCGTAATCAGCAGCGTCGGCGTCGAGATCTTGCCCAGGTAGTTCTGCGCCGATTGCGTCGCATAGTAGTTCGGCGCATCGCCGAAACCGAAAAACGGCGCCGTAATCTTGTCATCGAAGGCAAAAACCGTCCGCACCTTCTCCCGCTCGGCCGTCTCGGCCAGCGGCGTGAACACCGCCGGATGCAGCCGCGCCCGCTCGCGCAGCCGGTCCCGCATCCGGTTGATAAACCGGTTCTGGTAAAGAAAACATTGCGGCCGCGCCAGCGCCCGCACGCAAGCATGCAGGTCGAGCGGCGTTGAAACCGCCACGGTCGCCTTCTGCGGGCCCCCCTCTCCGCTCAGCTTCAACACCACGTTGCCGCCCAGCGAATAGCCCATCAGCAGAATCGGCCCCTCCGCCCGCGGCGCGATTTCGCCCAAAATCCGGTGCAGGTCGCTCGTCAACCCCGCGTGGTACAGGGTCTGGCACCACGCCTCCGTCCCCCCGCAGCCCCGTATGTTCACCCGGTGCACCGCAAAGCCGGCTTCGAGAGCCGTATAGGCCATGCTCAGCATGTAGCCGCCCTCGGACGAACCTTCCAGGCCATGCACCAGCACCAGCTCCCCGCGGCATCGCCCCGCCGGCCTCTGTTCGTGCACCAACACCGCTACCCCGGGCTCGGTCTCATAGCGGACCGCGCGCACGGGGTAACGTTCCAACTCTTTGTATCGCGGCCAGAAGTTAGACGCGATCGTCGCCAGATGGGGATTGCGGATAAGCGGTTCGAACGAAGACAAACTTCTAGTCTAGCCGCTAACCTTAGTCGGTCGTTTCGCCAGAAGCCCGCTTGCTCAGCTCTTCGGTGAAGATGATCGCCTCAGCCAGATCTTTCATCGGCCGCCGCAACCGCCGGCTCTCATTCCGCAGTTGCAGGTAGGAGTCCTCTTCCGTCAGGCCGTGCCGGCGCTGCATAATGCCCTTGGCGCGCTCCACCAGCTTGCGCTCCTCCAGCTTCCGCTTCACCTCGACGGTCTCTTCCTTCAGCCGCGCGTTCTCTTCCGCCAGCTTGTTCTTGAAGATCGCGCCGCCCATCTGCTCGCCGATAAACGTCAACAGCGAGATCTCTTCGGGGGTATGCTCGTGCCGGTCGCGGTGATGGACGTTGATCACTCCAATCAAATCGCCGCTAGAAACCAGCGGGACGGAAAGAAAGGCGTCGTAGGTGTCCTCCACCAGCGCCCGAAAGCGCTTGAAGCGCTTGTCTTGCGCAGCGTTTGACGGAAGGGCCACTACCGATTTGTGTTCAGCCACCCAACCGGTAATGCCTTCGCCCATCTTCAGGCGAAGGTTGCCCAGTTCATGTGCGTGCGGAACTTGCGACGCACACAGAACGATTTCGCCGGCTTCCTTTTCAAAAAGGTACACCAGGCAGGCGTCGCAGTCAGTTACTTGGACGGTGAGTCCAACGATTTCTCCCAACATCTCATCGAGAGAAAGCTCGCTCGAAACGATATTGCTCACTCGGTGCAGGAGTGATACTTGAGGAGTAGGGATCTCCATGCTTGTGCTTGCCACGTTCTCAGCGTAAGGGTCCCGATCAGGCTGGTCCAATCGAAAAACTTTATTAGCCTCATGCTGCAAACTTCCTTAAAGATTATTTTGCTCGTGGCTACTGGGGCACGAATAACAGATGCTGCTCAGGCCCCCGAGGGTGCAAAATATTCGCTAATTCGTTTACGTACGGAAACGCTCGAGGTGATCTCCGACTCCGGTGAACCCGCCGCCCGCCGCGCCCTCGCCCGCATGCAGCAAATGGAGCGACTCCTCGGCCGCCGCCAATCTCAAATCCGCGCCTACCTCTTCCGCGACGACCGCTGGTTCCGCGACCTTCGCCCCGTCCCCACCGCCCGCGGCTTCTACCAGTCCGGTCCCGAACGCGACTTCATCGCCGTCCTCTCCGGCCCCGACGACCTCCGCGCCCTCTCCCACGAGTTCGTCCACGCCTCCCTCGAACACACCACCGCCCGCCGCCCCCTCTGGCTCGAAGAAGGCGTCGCCGAGTTCTACTCCACCGTCACCCCCGAAAAGGACCGCTGGCTCATCGGCCGCCCCATCGAAGACCATATCCGCGTCCTCCGCCGCGCCGACTGGCTCTCCGCCCGCCAACTCTTCACCGTCGCCAAAGCCTCCTCCGTCTACGATGAAGCCAACCGCGCCGGCCTCTTCTACGCCCAAAGCTGGGCCGTCGTCCATCTGCTCTATACCCAACCCGGCTACCGCGAGCACCTCCCAGCCTTCGCCGAACTCCTCGACGACGGCGTCCCCGTCGAAGAGGCCTGCCTCCGCGCCTTCCGCCGCAGCGCCTCCCAAATCCTCAACGACGCCCGCCAGCGTATCTTCACCGGCGCCCTCCCCGTCGCCGCCGTCGACGGCGACCCCCTCGACGCCCCCCGCGTCCAAGTCGATACCGCCACCGAAGAAGCGATCGCCGAACTCGCCCTCGCCTGCAACAAAACCGCCCTCGCCACCCGCCTCTACGAACGCCAACAACGCCCCATCCCCCTCGGCCTCCTCGCCCTCGCCCGCGGCGATAACGTCGAAGCATTGAGATATTTTAATCAAGCCATCGCCGCAGGCGCCCCCGACTCGACCCCCTACTTCGAAGCCGCCATGCTCCTCCGCGACTCGAAGCAACCCTTCGAACCCCTCCTCCGCCAGGCCGTCCAGCGCAACCCCCACCACGCCGAAGCCTGGTTCCTCCTCGGCCTCGAAGCCGCCAAACGCGAACAGCTCGAAGACGCCATCGACGCCTACCAGAAGGCCACCGCCATCCTCCCCCGCCAGGCTAACTTCTGGCACGCCATGGCCTTAGCCCTCCGCCGCGCCGGCCGCCGCGAAGAAGCCGCCCGCGCCGCCCTCAAATGCCGCCTCGCCGCCGCCACCGACGCCGAACGCGAAATGGCCGCCGCCCTCAATGGCTTCGTTTCGTTAAATGACCCCGCGCCGCCCGTCCGCCAACCTGCCGTCGTCATCCCCGACTCCTGGCAGGGCCTCCAGGGCGACGCCATCAGCGACGGCCTCCTCGAAGAACTCGTCTGCGGCGATCCGGCCGTCATGCGCATCCAGGGCGTCGGCGAACTCCGCGTCCTCCGCCCCCGCGAAATCCGCATCACCGGCGGCTCCCGCGAACTCGCCTGCGGCCCCGTCAACCGCAAAGTCCGCGTCGGCTACATCCGGGCCACCAGGGAACTGGTCTCGGTCGAATTCGTCCCGTAGCTTATCCTGAGTACATGGAACCTTGGCTGGCCGGCAAACACGCCGATCTCGATCCGCTGCGCCGGCTCCTGGCCTGCTCCCTCGATCACGCCCTCGCCGACCTCCGCCGTTGGACCCCGCCCGAGCCCAACCCCGACCTCTGTTTTCACCTCCGCCACATCGCCGGCTCCGTCGATCGCCTCTGGACCTACGCCCTCGGCGCCCAACTCGAAGCCGTCCAACTGGCCTACCTCGCCGCCGAAAACCAGGGCCCCGGCCACCGCGACGAACTCCTCGCCGCCGTCGCCGAAGTCTTTGACCGCGTCCAAATCCAGCTCCGCATGCTCGAAGACCTCGACTACCGCGAACCCCGCTACGTCGGCCGCCAGCGCGTCGAAGTCCCGCTCGGCCTCCTCCTCGGCCACATCGCCGAACACACCCAACGCCACACCGGGCAGTTGATCGCCCTCGCCAAAACCAAATGAAGTGGCTTCTCCTGCTCTGGGCCCTCGGCCCCGGCGATATCTACCGCGAGTTCCCGGACGCCAAAACCGTCACTCCCGAACAACTTACCGGCGCCCTCCGCGCCGAAAACCCCACCGGCGAAGTCTCCCTCTCCCTCCTCCGCGGCAAGAAAGTGGAAGGCCCCGTACGCGTCTACTTCGGTGCCTCCATCGCAGGACCCCAGGGCCAAATCCTCTACCCCCGTCCCGGCGGCGTCATCAAGGACGACCCCGTCATCCGTTTCGAAGCCGAAGGCGAAGGCGAACTCTGGGCCTACTTCGAACGCCTCGGCTCCGGCTGGCACCGCATTGATCCGGAATGGAAAACCCACTGGATCCCCGACCAACCCCAGGGCGGCCTCAAATTCCAACTCCGCATCCGCCGCGCCGATGGCCTCTGGGCCATCGCCCGCCACGTCGAGGAAGTCACCCTCGAACGCAAAAAGCTCTCCGTGAAGATCTTCCAGGCCGGCAACCCCGGCCCCGCCGCCATGACCGGCGCCACCGAAGCCGCCTGGCTCGTCGGCGAGGAGATTCGCCCCGTCGAACTCAGCCAGATCGGCGCCCCGCCGGCTAAGGGCGCCGCGCTCCTCGTCCGCTTCTCCCGCTAACGGCTGCTCCTATTCGTCCGGCGCTTCGCCCAACTGCACCTTCACCTTCGAAATCTTCTTCTGCCGGGCAATCGTCAACTCCACCGTATCCCCGGCCCGCTTCTTGGCGAGCGCCCGCGTAATGGCGTCCGGCCGGTCGCACGCCGTTCCGTCAATCGCCATAATCAGGTCGCCGCCCACTCCCACCTCGGCGTTGCCCACAATCACAATCTGCCGCGGCCCCCGCAACCCGGCCCGGTTCGCCGCGCTACCCCGCTGCACCCCTTGTAGCAGCAACCCGCCATCCACCGGCAAATCCAGCGCCTCGGCCCACTCGCCCGTCACGTAGATCACCTCCACCCCAAGCCGCGGCCGCTTGTAGCTCCGCCCGGCGCGGTGGTCGCTGATCATCACCTTGGCCTTGTTGATCGGCATCGCAAAGCCGATCCCGATATTGCCTCCCGGCCCGTAGATCGCCGTATTGATGCCAATCACATTGCCCTGCGAATCGAGCAGCGGCCCGCCGGAGTTCCCCGGGTTGATCGCCGCGTCCGTCTGCATCATCCCCTCGAGCTCCCGGTTCTCATCGGCGCGAATCGTCCGGCCTACCGCTGAAATAATGCCCGTCGTCAACGTCCCGTCCAACCCGAACGGATTGCCGATCGCCAACACCTTCTGGCCCACCTGCACCGCGTCGGAATCGCCCAACGCCAACACCGGCAGCTTCTTCCGCGGCACGATCTTGATTAAGCCAAGGTCGTTATTCGGATCTTTGTACAGCACCTCGGCGTCGTACTTAGACTGATCCGGCAGCGTCACCACGACCTTCGAATTCCCCGCCAGAACGTGGTTGTTCGTCAGAATTAAACCGCTCGGGTCAAAAATGAATCCGGAGCCGGTCTCCTTGGCCGGAACCACTTCAAAGAAACTCGCTCGCCGGTACACCGTGCTCGAAATGTTCACCGTCGCCGCCCGGGATCGCTTGTAGACGTCGATATTGTTCTGCTCGTCCGAGCCCAGGGTCGCCCCCTGCACCACCTTCGCCTCCTGCCACAACGGCCCGTCGGCCGAAGCCGTCGGCGCTCCGCCCGGCGGGAAGAACCGGGACTTGGCGATCGTCGTCAGGTAGACGAACGCGCCAACGAACACCAGGGTCAGGATCAGGTAGCGGAAGCGTTTCATACAGAGAGGGTTACTCCTGGAGAGCCCTAAGCTCATTATAGGTTTCTCCGACTTGCCGGCGAACGTCGTCGAGCGAAATCGAAGTATCTATGACGTAGTCCGCGAATTTTCGTTTCTCGGCGAGCGGCATCTGCCGCCGGATTCGCGCCAATGTCTCCTCCCGCGTCCACTGGCTCCGCGCCATCGCCCGGCTGATCTGCGTCTCCTCGTCGCAGGTCGCGAGCACCACCCGCGCGAACTGCTTATACAGCCCCGTCTCGATATGAATCGCCGCCTCGTAAAGCACAATCGCGTGCGGATCCCGCTCGAAAATCTCGACGAAGCGCTGCTCCCGCAGCTCCTCCACCAGCGGATGGACAATCGCGTTCAGCTTCGCCAGCTTGGCCGCGTCCGCGAACACCACCGCCCCCAGCGCCCGGCGGTTGATCGAGCCGTCCGGGTGGCAGATGCCCTCCCCGAAAAGCGCCACCGTCGCCTCCCGCCCCGGCCCGGCCAGCACCTCATGGCCCAGCTTGTCGGCCTCCACCAGTTCGCAGCCCAACTCGGCAAACATCCGGCCGACCGTCGATTTGCCCGTCGCCAGCCCACCCGTCAACGCAACCGTCAGCATCCCTGGCGTCGCTCGGCGGCTTCCACCGTATTGCTCATCAACATCGCGATCGTCAGCGGCCCCACCCCGCCCGGCACCGGCGTCCACGCCCCCGCCAAAGCCATAGCGTCCAGCGGATGCGTATCGCCCACCAGCATCTTCCCCTTCCGGTCGAACTCCGCCAGTAGATTGGCTTCGTTTCGCAAAATCGCGGCGGCCTCGCTCCGCTCCGTAATCCGGTTGATCCCGACATCGATCACCACCGCCCCCGGCCGGATGTGCTCCGCCGTCAAAAACGCCGGCCGCCCAATCGCCCCCACCAAAATCTCCGCCCGCTGGCACTCTGCCGCCAGATCCACGGTCCGCGAGTGGCAAATCGTCACCGTCGCGTGCGCGTGCAACAGCAGCATCGCCATCGGCTTACCGACAATATCGCTCCGGCCCACCACCACGGCCCGCTTGCCGGCCACCTCGATCCCGGTCCGGCGCAGCAGTTCCATCACCCCGGCCGGGGTACACGGCCGCGGCCCCGGCAACCCGATCGAAAGCCGGCCGACATTCACGGGATGGAACCCGTCAATGTCCTTGTCCGGAGCGATGCGTTCCAGCACCTGCCGCGAGTCGATGTGCGGCGGCACCGGCATCTGCACGAGAATCCCGTCAATCGCCTCGTTCCCGTTCAACTCGTCGATAATGGCGAGCAACTCGGCCGTCGTCGTCGTCTCCGGCCGGAGGATTTTTTCGCTCACCAGGCCAAGGCTGGCGCAAGTCTTGATCTTGCTGTTGACATACACTTCGCTGGCGGGATCTCCACCCACCAGAACCACGGCCAGCCCCGGCCGCCGCGGCAGAGCCGCGATGCGCGGTTCGAGTTCAGCAAGAATTTCGTCGCGGACGAGCTTCCCGTCCAAAATCTGGGCCATGGTTACAGGCTACTATCTGGCGGCCGTCCCGCGCCGGACCGTAAAGTTCGGCCGTCTCCGGCCGATATATACCGTATGAAGCCGGTGTCTACCGCCCTGCTGGTGTTGGTGTGCCTTCCCCTGCTTTGGGCGGGCGAAATCAGCGGAAAGGTGCTGATCACCCGGACCCTCACCAAAAAGCGCGTGGTCGTGGATGTTTATGCCCCGCGCGGGGGTGCCCCGGCCGCGGCCTCCGCCCCGCAGGATCTCGACGAATGGGGCCGCACGGTGGTCTACGTCGACGCCCCGGCGGAAGGAAAACCACCCGCCACGGCTGCTGAGATCGGGCAACGCAACCGGCGTTTTGAAAAGGAAGTCCTGGTGATTCCCGCCGGCAGCACCGTCTCGTTTCCAAACGGGGACCCCATCTTCCACAACGTCTTCTCGCTGTCGAAGGCGAAGGCGTTCGATTTGGGCTACTACCCGCAGGGCCAGACCCGGACGGTCCGTTTCGACAAACCGGGCCCCGTCCAGGTCTTCTGCCACCTGCACACCAACATGAGCGCCGCCATTCTGGTCGTGCCGAATCCACTCTTCGCCCAACCCTCCTCCGACGGAGCCTTTCGCATCCCCTCCGTCCCCGCGGGCAAGCACAAGCTCCGACTGTGGCACCGCAGCGCCGGCTTCCTCGAACAGGACGTGGACGTCCCGGCCGATGGCACCGTAAACGTCACCTTCAATCTGCCTTTGGCCACCATCAAGTCCGTTGGTCCCTGATGCATACCGATGCGTGACTCCTCCCTGACTCGCCGCGTCGTCCTCTTCGTGCTGCTGCCTTTGGCGGTCGTGTTCGCGGCAAGCCTCGTCTGGATGGAGCAAGCCCTCCGGCAGAAGACCGCCGCCGAAGTCCGGGCCGAATTGCAGCAGCGGGAACTGCTCCGGCAGCGGGAACAGGCGCGTCAGAACCGGGAACTACATCGGGCGTTGCAAGTGCTGAGTGAGAACGCCGGTCTCAAGGCCGCGCTGATGTTGCATCGGGACCTCGAGAACGCTGGGGCCCTGCGGGATCCGGCGATGCGGTCCGAACTGCGGCGGACTCTCGACGAACGCCTGGCGGCCATCCGGGCGGCCACCGACGCCGACCTTCTGGCCATGGGGAACGCCCGCGAGGAGATCATCGCGGAGTGGCAGCGGCGGTCCGGCGGCGTCTATCTGCGGCAGGAGATTCCCATCAATCTCGAACGGGAAAACCTCGGCCGCCTTGTCATCGGCCGGGAGTTGGACTTAGCGTCGCTGGCCGCCGGCGCCGAAGCGGTGCTCATCCGGGATGGCCGCGTGGAACGGGCGACCTTGCCGGTCGAACGGTTCGCCGGGCTGCAGCGCGATTGGACGCAGACCGGCGAGTTCCTGCTCGGCGGCGAACGCTGGTTGGCCGTGCCGATGGTCTCCATCGAACTTGGCGGCGGCCGGCGCATCGTCATGCTGGATTCTGTCGACGCCGCCGTGGCGCCCTTCGTCCGGATCCTGCGTCTGGTGCTCGCGCCCGTCGGAGCGGTCAGTCTGGGCCTCGTCCTCACCTTGGTCTGGTTCACCTCCCGGGCTGTCACGACGCCTCTACAACGCCTGACGGATGCCTGTCAGGAGAGCATCCAAAAGGGAATTCTCGAGATCCCACCCACCCAGCCCGCCGGGGTGCATGAAATCGACGTCCTCGCCGACAGCCTCCACCGCGCGGCCGTGGCGGCCTCCGATGCCCGCCGCAGTCTCCAGCAGGCCTATCTCGAAATCCTCGAAGCGCTTGTCGAAAGCCTCGAAGCCCGCGACCAATACACCGCCGGCCATAGCCGCCGCGTCAGCCTGTATTCCGTCTGGATCGGCCAGCAGATGGGTCTCTCCCCGGCCGAACTCGAACGGCTGCGCATCGGGGCCCTCTTGCATGACATCGGCAAGATCGGCATCCCGGACGCGGTGCTGCTCAAAGACGGCCGCCTCACCGACGAAGAGTTCGCCACCATCAAGAAGCATCCCGAAATCGGCGTCCGCATCCTCGAACGCATCGGCGCCTTCGGGGAGTACTTGGGCGCCGTCGGCCTCCATCATGAAAATCACGATGGCAGCGGCTACCCGAAAGGCCTTCGGGGCGAGGCGATCCCCGTCGACGCCCGCATTGTCCACGTGGCCGACGCCTACGACGCCATGACGAGCAACCGTCCCTACCGCCAACGCATGCCGGAAGAGAAGGTCCGCCGGATCCTCAGGGAGTGCAGCGGAACCCAATTTGACCCGGCCGCCGTGGCTGCCTTCTTTGCCAGTCCCATCGATAGCACCGCAGCGAATTTGGAGAAGTTATATGAAGCGATACACGATCCCGCGGTTCGCGTGCCTCTGGCTGATGCTGGTCAGCCCCTGGCTGGCTGAAGCGCAGGAAGCACAGATCGGCTTTGAAATCCCCATGACGTTCACCTTCGGGGCGACCGTCACGGACCGTTTCAAGAACACCATCCCGGAGTGGCTGGCGACCATCGATAACCCCGTGCGCTCGAATCGCGGCGTCGCCTCCGCCGGTGCCCGCCTCCTGCTCGCCCCCACGCTCAAGCTCGGACGCCACTGGTACTTCCACGCCACCTTCCAGGGCAACACCTCGCCCTTCTTCTACTACGAGGCCTATCACGTCCGCGGCAACGGAGCCCGCTTCCGCCTGTTGCAAGGTTTTGGCGCCTATACCACCGGCAGCGAGACCGCCAGCGTCACCGTGAAGGCCGGCAAACTCATCACCGCCTTCGGCCAGTTCGCCACCCGCTACAACGACCGCGACAACGCTCTCCTCGATGCCCCCATGGCCTACGGCTCCTATCTCCTGCTCCGGCCGGACCAGATCCCCTGCTCCAACTTTGACCTCGAACATCAGCAGCGCGTGCACCCGAACGTCGCGGCCTATCACTGCGACCACCTTGAGTCCTATACCTATGGCGTACTGCCCGTCACCCCCTATGGCGTCTTCGGCGCCGAAGTGGACCTCACTTGGCGCCGCCTCGACGCCCGGCTGCAACTGGCGAACGCCTCCCCCTCCAACCCGCAGAAGCTCACCTCTTCGAGCCAAGCCGCGCAGTGGGCCGCCGGGATGGGCGTCACCCTCCTGCCCGGCCTCCGCGCCGGCGTCTCCGGCTTTCGCGGTCCGTGGCTCGAATCGAGCACCCAGTCGCAACTCGCCCCGGGCCTCCACTGGCGCCAGTTCAACGCGAGCGGCCTCGGGTTCGACGCCCAATGGGCCCGCTCCCGCCTGGCCGTCAGCGGCGAGTGGCAACGCCTGCAATACAGCTATCCGAACTTCCGCTCCGGCCCCGCGGTGCAGTACGGCTACGGCGAAGGAAAGTGGACGCTCCATCCCCGCTGGTTCGTGGCGACCCGGGTCGGCTACCAACGGCACAGCGTCGTCGCCGACGAATCCTCGCCCGGCCACTCGCATTTCCTGCCGACGCGCCTGGCCTACGAGTTCGCCGCCGGCTACCGGCCCCGCCCTGGCCAACTGATTAAAGCCGGTTACCTCTGGATGCCCAGTACCCAGCGGTACGGCCCGCGAGACGACGTCCTTGGATTCCAGTGGGTCGCCGACGTACCCACGCTGAGTTGGACGCGCTAGCGGCTCAGTTCTAACTCAGTTCCAATACGTCCGGTCGAGGCTGCGGTACTGCACCGCCTCGGCCAGATGCTTAGCCCCGATCTGGTCCCGGCCGTCGAGATCCGCAATCGTCCGCGCTACCTTCAAAATCCGGTCGTGCGCCCGCGCGCTCAGCCCCATCCGCCGCACCGCCATCTCGAGCGTCCGCTCCCCGGCTTCATCCAGGCTGCAATGCGTCCGCAGTTGCGCACTCGGAATATGGGCGTTGTAAAAACCGCGAACCTGCTGCCGCTCCCGCGCCGCGCCCACCCGCTGCCGGAAGTGCTCGGAGCTGACGGCCGCATCCGCGCCGCGCAGGTCCTTGTACGGCACCGCCGGCACCTCAATATGCAGATCAATGCGGTCGAGCATCGGCCCGCTGATCTTTGACAGGTACCGCTGAATAATCCCCGGCGTGCACCGGCACTCGCGCGTCGGGTCGCCGTGAAATCCGCACGGACACGGATTCATCGCCGCCACCAGCATGAAGCGGGCGGGGAAGCGCGTCGACGAATTGGCCCGCGCAATCGTCACCGCCCCCTCCTCCATCGGTTGCCGCAACTGCTCCAGCACGTTCCGCGCAAACTCCGGGAACTCGTCCAGGAACAGCACCCCATGATGCGCCAGACTCGCCTCTCCCGGCCGCGGCGTACCGCTGCCGCCGCCAATCAACCCCGCGTCCGACACCGTATGGTGCGGAGACCGGAACGGCCGCAACCGCAGCAAACCATGGCCCTTGGCGAGTTGCCCGGCCACCGAGTGAATCTGCGTCGTCTCGAGCGACTCCGGAAACGTCAACGGCGTCAGAATCCCGGCCAGGCGCTTGGCCAGCATCGTCTTGCCCGATCCCGGCGGCCCCACCAGCAGCACGTTGTGCCCCCCAGCGGCCGCCACCTCCAGCGCCCGCTTCGCCGTCGCCTGGCCCCGCACATCGGAAAAGTCCGGATACTCCGTCTGCCCCGATCCATCGAGCGTCGACTGCACCGGCTCGAACTTCAGCGGCTCGTTCACAATGCCCACCGCCTCGGCAATGTGCTTCACCCCATAGACGTTCACACCCTCCACCACCGCCGCCTCCGCCGCGTTCTCCAGCGGTACGATCACGTTCCGGACGCCCTGCTGCCGGGCGCAAACCGCAATCGAGAGCGCCCCGCGGATCGGCCGCACCGCGCCGTCCAGCGACAGCTCCCCAATCGAAAGATGTTGCTCGCTCTGATGCAGCGTCCCCATCGCGCCCAAAATCCCCATCGCCATCGGCAGGTCAAACCCCGGCCCCTCCTTCCGCACGTTCGCCGGCGCCAGATTAATGGTCACCGCGCGCGCCGGATAGCCGAAGCCCGAGTTCATCAGCGCCGATTTGATCCGCTCCCGGCTCTCCCGCACCGCCAAATCCGGCATCCCCACGGTGATGAAGTCCCGCGCCGAGCCGGAGTTGTACAAGTCCACCTCGACGTCCACAAGATGCGCGTCGATCCCATAAACGGCGGCTGAACGGGTGCGAAAAAGGCCCATGTTACAGGAGTGGGCCGGACCGGGATTTCTCTCACTCCACCGTAAAGCGGTGGTCAGAACTTACGCGGCGGTCGCCGATCCGGTCGTGGATCAGCAACTGCAGCCGGTACTCTCCCGGCGCGAGATCCTTGCCCAACTGCAAGCTCAAAACGCTCGGCAAAAAGCGCCGCGGATAGGCGGAATCCCCCGTCTGCTCCGCTGCAATCTCCTGCCGGAACAGGCTGATCCCGGCGGCGTTAAACGCCTCCAGTCCGTACGCAATGTCGTAACGGTTCCCCTCCGCCCGGCTAAACCCAACAATCGAAAACCGCGCCCACACCATGTCCCCCGGCCGGTAGACCGCGGTCAGAATCGGCTGCGGGGCGTCCTCTTGCCGGTAGAATCCGAAGTTGCTGCCGCCCAGCGCCACATTCTCCGCAATGGCCGGACCCGCCAGGGGAATCTCCGCCTGCCGGGCCGTCTTTGCATTGGCCACCTGGTCTTCCAGCTCAATCGCCAGCTTCGCCTGCCCCTGCACCAGGCCCACCGGCAGCTCCAGTTCGGCGTACACCTTCGGCTTCCACTGCTTATCTTCCGGAGCAAGGTCCGCCACCACCTCCCCGCTGGCCGGCTTGGCGAGGGCCAGCCCCGCCGCGTCCGTCAAGGCGATACGGTAGCGCAGCCGGACACGCGGGTCGCTGTCGTCGTCCGCCTTGGCGGCCCGCGCCCCGGACACCGTGAAGCGGACGAAAATCGTCTCCCCGCTCCCGAACGGGCGGTTCACCGCCTCTCCGCCGTCGGTGGCGCTCAGCGTCAATCCGTCAATGGCGAGCGCGGCCGGAGGCGTTTGCGCGGGACTAATTGCCGAGAGCAGGCCCAGCCACGCTAGGAGGCGTAGCGGGAACAATCTTGGTCGGGAGTTCGATTTGGGCAAGCTGCTCCTTCTCGGGATCGCCACCGCTCGAAACCTGTAGCTTGTAGGCGCCAACCGGGACATCAAATACAACATATCCCTGTTCCGTACTCGACGGGGCCACCCGCCGCAGGACTCCCATCCATTGCCCCATGTTTTCAATCTCCGTCACCTCCGGATATTCCGCGCCGTCCGCGCCAATCAGCCGGGTATGCGGCAAGGTCGCCTCCTGGCCGCCGCCGTTGGTGGCGGACAGGAAGACTACCAGATACTGGTGCTTCAGCGGTCCTTTCGCCTCCGGCAGTTCCGCGCGATACTCGGCGGTGAGGCCCACATAGGTGATCGGGCCCGTTACCGCACGATCTCCCATCCGGTAGACCTTCGCCGTGGGTGTGGCAGGGTCTCCCCCGCACGACAAAGTGAAGGCCAACAGAGCGACCGTGGATAAAATAGAAAGCTGGCGCAGGACAAACATAAGTGCACACGGAGTAAGGCGAAAAAACCAAATCCACAAACCCCCGGGGCGGGTGGTGGCATCTCAACCTTGAGGTAAGGATTCTTAATTATGAGAGTAATGCAGCTTGGATTGCAATCGGTCATTTTGATCGCGGGAGTGGGCGGCCTGCTCGCGCAGTCGAAACACCCGGTCAGCGGCCGCGTGATCGCGCCCGTGATGAGTGCGGCCGGCGCCGATTGGCTTGAGCGCGGCGAGCGGGAGAGCGAGGAAAGCCCCTCGAAGGCGATCCGGGCCCTGGACATTAAACCCGGAATGACCGTTTGCGATCTCGGAGCCGGCAGCGGCTACTACACCGTCCGCATGTCGCGTCTGGTCGGGCCCACCGGCAAGGTTTATGCGGTCGATATTCAGCCGAAAATGCTCGAAATTCTGGCCCGCCGGCTCAAGTCTGAGGGCATCGGCAATGTCGTCCCGGTTTTGAGTTCCGAAGACGATCCCAAGCTTCCCCCCAAGTCGCAGGACCTCATCCTGCTGGTCGATGTCTATCACGAGTTCGCCCGGCCGCAGATCATGCTGCAGCGCATGCGGGAAGCCCTCAAGGACGATGGCCGCTTAGTGCTGCTGGAGTTCCGCAAGGAGGACGCCTCGGTCCCGATCCGCCTAGAACATAAAATGAGTATTGCCGAGGTGAAGGCTGAACTGGAGCCGGAAGGGTTTCAGATCGACAAAGTCCTGGACGTTTTACCTTGGCAGCATATCTTCATTTGTAAGAAAAAGATGAAATGAATTGGACTAAGGGCCTACGGCTCCCAAGCGAATACTCCCTGCAGCAAGACAGGGTTACGGGCGCTCGCGTTCACCAGCTCACCGCGCATGAATCCGTAAATCATGCGACTTATTTTCTACAAAGTTCCTTCACTCCCGACGGCCGCACCATGCTGTTCGTCTCCAATCGCAGCGGTGCCTGGCAGTTGTTTGCCGTGACGGACTTTCCCACGGGCGCCATCGTCCAACTCACCGCCGGCGCCCCCATCCATCCCTTCTCCCCCGCCTTTCATCCGGCCGGCGACCGCGTCTTCTTCGTGCGGGGCAGTGGCATCTGGTGGCTCCGCCTCGATACCCTTGCCGAAGGCTGCGTCGTCGACTTCGGGGGAGGCTCGATGGGCGAGTGCTCCTTCGATGCATCCGGCGAATGGCTCGTGGCTGCCGTGAAGAAGGACGGCCAATCCGGCTTAGCCGTCGGCCGGGCGGACGGGTCCGCTTGGCAGGTAATCCCCTTTCCGCGGACCGTCATCCATCCCCAGTTCCACCCCTTGGAGCCCGAATGGATCGAGTTTGCCGGGGACCCGGCCCCGCGCATGCACCGCGTCCGCCGGGATGGCTCCGGTCTGGAGTGCCTGTACCAGCACGACAATCACGAGTTCGTCGTGCACGAAACCTTTCTCGGCCAGACCGGCCAGTTGGTCTACACCGTTTGGCCGCGGGCCCTCCGGGTGATGGATTGGCGAACGCGGGAACACCGCACCATCGCCGAGTGCAACGCCTGGCACATCACCCCGAACCGGGCGGGAACGGCGGTGCTCTGCGACACCAATCATCCGGATGACGGGATCTTTGTCATCGACGTAGCCACGGGGACTAGACGGCTGGTTTGTCTTTCCGAATCAAGCAACGGCGGGTCGCAGTGGCGCTCGAGCCGCTACGCGCTCGCCGAAGACTTCGCCGCGGCGCAAAGTGCCGCCAAAAGTGGACGGGCGCTGAGTTGGATGGAGGTGGGCACCGATACGGTGTACGGTCCGCAGTGGACGCACCCGCACCCGTCTTATTCGCGCGATGAACGGAGCGTAGTCTACACGAGTGACCGTTCCGGCCACGCGCAGGTCTACGTCGCCGAGATCCCGTTCGACTAGAATCCCGACTTCATCGCCTCAAAGTCTCTGTGGAAGGCTTCCACCACCCGCTGCGTCTTATCGCCTAAGCCACAAGCTTCGAGCAGCGGAGACGGATCTTCCAGTTCGCCGTCGGGCGGGAACAGGCTGATGCCAAAATGGTTCACCGCATGATCGGCCAGTTGAATCGCCCGGCTCAGCGACATCAGGCCCGGGGCGGACGAATCCGCGTCCGGATTGTGATGATAGCGGACCGCTAACCGGACCGGAATCGGCAGTTGCCATTTCTCGAGAACCGCCAGAGAAAGCTCCGGATGGGTGATGCCCAGTAACTCGAGTTCGCACTCCAATACCGAGCGGCCAGAGGTGGCCTGCAACTGACAAACCTCGGTATATGCCTCCGGGATCCCCACCGCGAACATCAGTTTCCCCAGGTCGTGCATCAGTCCGGCAATAAAGGCGCCCTCGGCGTAATCGATCGGGAGATGCTGCGCCAGCAAGTCCGCCATCAAAGCCGTCGCAATGGCGTGCTGGTTGAAACGAGCGTCGGACCACCCCTTCGGCAGCTTCAGCTGCGTGAGCATCCGGGCCACCTGCATCGCCAGAACGATGTTCCGTAACTTCATCGTCCCCAGAATCGCGATCGCCTGCCGGACGCTGCTAACCGACGCCGAACGCCCATATGCTGCCGAATTTACGATGCGCAGCACGTTACCCGCCAGCACCGCGTCCTTCTCAATCCAGTCCGCTAACTCGGTCAACATCACGTCCTCGCGAGCCAGGGTCGCCATCAGCTTGGCGAGAACCGGGTTGAACGGGGGAAGTTGTCCAAGCGCCTGAAGCGCTTTCTCTCGGGCGGCGGAAGGGGTCAAGATAGCATTCATTGCGGCTTCGTCTCCTTCAACTTCTCGGCGTGCCAGAGAAAAGTCTTAAACTGAGATTGTGACTGAGCCTCCTCCGTTCGTCGAAGCACCGGCGGTTGCCGTTCGGGATCTCCGGAAAGTCTACGGAACGAAGGCGGCGGTCGATGGGCTGACTCTTTCGGTGCCGCGCGGCTGCTTTTTCGGGTTTCTCGGACCCAACGGGGCCGGGAAAACCACCACCATCAAAATGCTGATGGGACTGGCCACGCCCACCTCCGGCGAAATCGAAATGCTCGGCATGCGCATGCCCGAGGATGCCTTGGCCATCAAACGGCAGATCGGCCTCGTTCCCGACGACACTCTGTTGTTCGACCACCTCACCGGCCCCGAGTTCCTCGAATTCATCGGCCGCCTGTATGGCCTCGCCCCCGGCCTCTCCCGCGAACGCTCCCGCGAACTGCTCGCGCTCTTTGAAATGGACGGCCACGATCAAAAGCTAATCGGTGAGTATTCAAAGGGCATGCGCAAGCGGGTCGCCATGGCCGCCGCGCTCATCCACTCCCCCCAACTCTTCCTCCTCGACGAACCCTTTGAAGGCGTCGACGCCGTCGGCGCCCGGCTGATGAAGGACATCCTCCTCGACCGTGTCCGCCGCGGCGCCACCATGTTCCTCACCTCCCACGTCCTCGAAGTAGTCGAGCGCCTCTGTGACCGGGTCGCCATCATTCACGACGGCAAGCTGGTCATCGACGAACCGATGGCGCAGTTGCGCGCCGGTTCGGAGACGCTCGAAGAGATCTTCGTCCGCGTAGTGGGCGGCGCCCCCCGCTCCGCCGATACGCTGGAGTGGCTCTAGCGTGTTGACCCAGGTGCGCGCCATCCTGTGGGCGCAGTGGCGCGCGCAACGCAACTTTTTTCTCCGCTCCCACAAAGCCGGCGTTCTGTTCACCTGGTTCAGCAGCCTGCTCTGGTACGGACTGTGGGTGGCGGGCGCCGTGGGCGCTGCCTTGCTCACCAGCGGCCGCGTCCGCCCGGAGATTCTCGAGCCACTCCTCACTTCGGCTCTCTTTTTCATCTTTTTCTTCTGGCAGTTGTTCCCGGTCTTGCTCGCCTCAAGCGGCGCGTTTCTCGACGTGAAGCGCCTGCTCGTCTATCCCATTCCGCCGGGGCAACTCTTCTTGCTCGAAGTGGCGTTGCGGCTATCGACAGGCCTCGAAATGCTGCTGGTCCTCCTCGGCGCCTGCGCCGGCCTCCTGTGGAATCCGCAAACGCCCTGGTGGACACCCCTGCCGCTGCTCGTCTTCGGCGCCTTTAATCTCTTCCTAGCGAGCGGCCTCAAAACCCTGCTCGACCGCCTGCTGCAGCGGAAGTGGGTCCGCGAGATCCTCGTTTTCTGCTTCCTGTTGATCCTGATCGTCCCGCAGATGCTAGCGCTGAAAGGCCTTCCCGCCCCGGTGGTGGCCCAACTGAAGCGGGCGGTCGCGCTCACCTGGCTCTTCCCCTGGAAGGCCGCCGGCCACCTGGCGAGTGGGCACGCCGCCTGGGGGGCGCTGGCGGTGCTGACGGCGTGGACCGCCGGCGCCTACTGGTTCGCCCGCGCGCAGTTCGCCCGCTCCCTGCGCCTTGAAGAGTTCAGCGCCCTGCCCTCGGCCCAGGCGCCCGCCCGCCGGCAGGACGGGTGGATCGAAACGCTCTACCGCGCTCCGGCGCTTCTGTTTCCGGATCCCCTGGCCGCCCTCATGGAAAAGGAGCTTCGCCTGCTCTTCCGCGCCTCCCGTTTCCGCCTCGTGTTCCTGATGGCTTGCACCATGGGCCAACTCCTCTGGTTGCCCATCGGGATGCGCCGCGGCGGCGAAGACGGCTTCGTCACGAGCAACTACCTCACCCTTTCCATGTCCTATGCCCTGCTGATCCTCAGCGATATCCTGCTCTGGAACGTCTTCGGCATGGAGCGTGGCGCCGCGCAGGCCTGGTTCGTCACCCCGGTGAGCCTGCGCACCGTCCTGCGCGCGAAGAATCTGGTGGCCGCCTTCTGCCTGCTCTTCTGCCTGGTCGTCATCACCACTATTGTCCTCGTCCTGCCCGTGCAGCTCACGCTCCTCCAGTTTCTTGAATCCGCGGTAGTGCTGGCCGTCATGGCCCTCATCCTGATGGCCGCCGGCAATATGGCCAGTGTCTACTACCCCCGCGCCGTCGACCCCGGGCAAACCTGGCGCAACTCCTCCGGCGGCAAGGTGCAGGCCTTCATGCTCCTCGTCTATCCGGTGATCTCGATCCCCATCTCCATGGCCTACGTCGCCCGCTGGGCGCTCGAGTCGGAAGCCGCCTTCTTCGCCGTGCTGGCCGTCGACCTGCTCATCGCCGCCGTGATCTATTGGGTGGCCACGGACTCCGCGCTCGAAGCCTCCGAAGTGCGCAAGGAAGAGATGACCAGCACCCTCACCGCTTCGCAGCGGGAAGGGCCCATCTCCCTCTCCTAGCGATCAGACGATCTCCTTGATCACTTCGCCATGCACTTCGGTCAGCCGTTCCCGGCGGCCGAGATGCAGGTAGCTCAACGCGTCCTGCTGCAATCCCAGCTGATGCAGGATCGTCGTGTGAATGTCCCGGAAGTGATACGGCTTTTCAATCGCGCGCAGCCCAATGGCGTCCGTGGCGCCCACCGTTTGACCGCCCTTGATGCCGCCCCCCGCCATCCACATCGTGAAGCCCAGGTTGTGATGGTCCCGCCCCTCGGTCCCTTCCGACTCCGGCGACCGGCCGAACTCGCCGCCCCAAACCACCAGCGTCGAATCGAGCAGCCCCCGCTGCTTCAGGTCTTTGATCAGCGCCGCCACCGGTTGATCCGTATGGCCCGCCATGCGGATGTGGTTCTCTTCGATGTTCGAGTGCGCGTCCCACTGCATGTTGCCCGGGCCGCCGCCCGCCACCACGGTCACGAACCGCACGCCGCGTTCTACCAAACGCCGCGCCAGCAGGCAGCGGCGGCCGTAGTCGTCGGTCTCCTTCTTGCCGATGCCGTACAGCTCCCGCATCGCGTCGGACTCTTTGGCGATGTCGAACGCCTCCGGCGCCTCCGTCTGCATCTTAAACGCCAGATCGTAGGCCGAGATACGCGCCTCTAACTCCGCATCGCCCGGCTTCATCTCCGCCTCGTTCAGATTGCGGAGCAGGTCCAGCGTCCGCCGCCGCTGTGGCGTCGTAATGCCTTCCGGCAGCTCCAAATTCAGCACGGGCCGGGCGCCGGGACGCAGCATCGTCGGCTGATACACGGCCGGCAGAAAGCCCTGCGTGTACATCGGCTGCCCCGCTTCGAGAGCGCCCTTCGGATCCGGCAGCACGCAATACGCCGGCAGCGATTCGCTCTCCGTTCCCAACCCATACGCCACCCAACTCCCCATATTCGGGAAGCCCGGCAGAATGCGCCCGGTCATCAACTGATATTGCGCCGCCGAGTGGACCACCATGTCGCCGTGGCAGGAGCGGATGATCGCCAGCTCATCGACGATGCTCGCCTGGTGCGGGAACAGGTCCGAGACCTCAATGCCGCTCTTGCCGTAGCGCTGAAACGTGCGCTTGGTGCCGAGCAGCTTCGCCGTCTTCGAAACAAACTGGTACTTCGCCTCGCCGAACTCGGCCGGGCGCTTCTGGCCGCTCAACTGGTTCAGCAGCGGCTTGGGGTCGAAGGTCTCAATGTGGCTCGGGCCGCCGGCTTGGAAGAGAAAGATCACGGCCTTCGCCTTCGCCTTGTCCGGCATGTGCGGCGGCTTCGGCGCGAGCGGGTTCTTCACGGCCGCCTGCGCCATCATCTGGGCGAAGGCCAAAGAGCCAAAGCCACAGAAAGCGTCGGTGAGAAATTCGCGGCGATTGCGGGTCCAGCGGATATGTTCAGACATTGTTAGTCCACGTACAGGAAGGCGTTGAGGTTGAGCACCGCCAGAGCGAATTCGCGCAGCGGTTGCCCTTCGACGAGATACTGCGAAGCCAGCGTCCGCTCCTTGGCCGACGGCGGCCGGCCCGTCGTCAGCAGCCAGGCGCGCTCGATCATCTGATTGCGGTCGCCCTTCGCCTCGGCCTGAATCCGGGCCGCGAAAGCGTTGGCCATCCGCGCCGCCAGGTCGCCGTTGGTCAACTCGAGCGCCTGCGGGGCATGGGTCGAGGACTCGCGCCGCGCACAGCTGATTTGCAGGTCCGGCGCATCGAACGTCTCCATCATCGGCAGCCGCAAGTTGCGCTTGGCCATCAGATAGACGCTGCGGCGGTCGTGCTCGGTTGCGTCCGGCGTGACTGCCCATTGCGAAGGCTTATAAAGAAAATTGACCAGCTCTGGATCCACTGGTACGAGGATGCTCGGGCCCCCGGCCTTCGGGTTCAACTTCCCGGCCACCGCCAGCAGACTATCGCGCAGCTCCTCGGCTTCCAGGCGCCGCCGGCTCCAATGCCACAGCAGCTTGTTCTCCGGGTCCTCCGCCGCGGCCTTGGCGGCGATCGGCGACTCAAACGACTGCCGCCATGTATTCGACAGCAGCAACATCTTGTGGATCGGCTTCATCCGCCAGCCGCCGGCGACCACCTGATTCGCCAGATAGTCCAGCAGCTCGGGATGCGTCGGGCGCAAACCCATCTTGCCGAAGTCGTTCGGCGTGGCGACAATCCCGCGGCCGAACTGCCAATGCCAGATGCGATTGGCGATCACGCGAGAGGTCAGCGGATTCTCCGGATCCACCAGCCATTCGGCCAGCTTGGTCCGCGGATTCTCGGGCAGCGTCAGCCGTTCCGGCGCGCCGTCCGGCAGCAGCACCCCCAGCGGACGGGCGCCGACCCGGTCCTTCGGCTGCGTATACTCGCCACGGTTCAACAAGTGAATCGGCGATGCCTTCGAAAAATCGTTCTCGACGCTGTAGAGCGCCGGCAGCGGCGCCGGCAGCTTATCGTTGGCGGCTTCGAGCTTCTTTTCAAGCTCCAGCCGCTCATCGCCCACCTTGCCGCGCAGTTCAGCCTTCAGGGTCTTAATCTCTTCCTGTGCCGACTTCGCCTTGGCCTCCCAGGCCGCTTGGTTCTCCTGCGAAGCCAGCGGGATATCTTTCTCGTGGGTCGCCGAAAAATAGGCCTGCATCCGGTAGTAGTCGGACTGCCGAATCGGATCGAACTTATGATCGTGGCAACGGGCGCAGCCCAGCGTCACGCCCAAAAACGCGGCGCCGACCACGTTGGTCATCTCCGTCAGCACCTCGTTCCGCGAACTGGCGACCTCCTGATTGCCCGCGTTCTTCCGCAGCGGACCCATGCGCTGCAACCCGGCGGCCACCCGCAACGGCTCCGCCTTCGGCGCCATCTCGTCGCCCGCCAACTGCTCCATCAGGAACTTGTCGTAAGGCTTATCGGCATTGAACGACTGGATCACGTAGTCGCGGAAGCGCCACGCCCCGTTACGGTGCGTATCGTACTCAAAGCCGTCCGACTCGGCGAAACGAACCACATCGAGCCAGTGCTGGCCCCAGCGTTCGCCGTAGTGCGGCGAAGCCAGCAGCCGGTCCACCACCTTTTCCCAAGCGTTCTGCGATTGGTCGTTGACGAAAGCCTCCACCTCTTCTGGCGTCGGCGGCAGCCCAATCAGCGTGAACGTGGCGCGGCGGATCAGCGTACGCCGGTCCGCTTCCGGCGCAGGGCTTAAACCGGCCTTCTTCAGGCGGGCGAGCACAAACGCATCGACGGGTGTTTTCACCCAGTCGTTGTCGGCCGGATCGGTGAACGTAGGGACGTCGGGAGTAGTGCGTTTCTGAAAGGCCCAATGCCGGCGTTCCACGGCCGTATAGGTGCCCAGCGGGGCAACCGTCTCTTCCGCGGCGATCTGGAAGACGAGTAGGGCCGAGAGCAACGCAGCCATTCGGGGAGAGCGCATATTCATTAGGGATCATACATATCCTGGCCGTGGGAGACAAGGGGGACTCTGCGACACTAAATGGGATGCGGATCCTCCTGAATTCAATTGCCTTATGCAGTTTGAGCTTCGCCCAGGTTGCCGAGGTTCCCGTAATGGCCCCGGTCTCCCAATGGGAGCCCCCGGCGGCGAAAGCAGCGGCCTCGCTCGCGGAAAGCACCGCGGCGGCCCCCAAAACCCTGTTGACCGTGGGCGAACGGTCGAACTGGACGGAAACCGGGCGCTACGCCGATTCCGTCGCCTACGCCCGGGCCCTCGAAAAAGCCAGCCCCTGGGTCAAGACGATCTCCTTCGGCAAGTCGCCCCAAGGCCGCGACATCATCGCCACCATCGTCTCGAAAGACCGCGCCTTCACCCCCGATGCCGCCCGGAAGACCGGCAAGCTCATCGTGCTTCTCGAAAGCTGCATCCATCCCGGCGAAGTCGACGGCAAGGAAGCCGGCGAGATGCTCCTTCGCGACGTCGCCGTCACGAAGAAGTATGCCGCCTGGCTCGACCACGTCATCCTCATCAACATCCCGATCTTCAACGTCGACGGCCACGAAATCTGGAGCGGCTACAACCGCATCAACCAGCAGGGCCCCAACGCCATGGGCTTCCGCGCCACCGCGCAGCGCCTAAACCTCAACCGCGACTTCCTCAAAGCCGACGCCCCCGAAATGAAGGCCTGGCTCCGCTTCTTCAACGCCTGGCTCCCGGACTTCTTCATCGATAACCACGTCACCGACGGCGCCGACTTCCAATACGACATCACCATCGACACGCCCATGAACCAGGACATCTGGGCCAACCTCGCCCAGTGGACCCGCGAGCGCTACCTCCCCGCGTTGAACGATGCCATGACCACCGACGGCCACGTCATGGGCCCCTACGGCGGCTTCCGCCAGCGCGGCCGCCCCGAAAGCGGCTTTGAAACGCTCGGCGTCACCCCGCGCTTTTCAAACGGCTACCTCGCCGCGCAGAACCGGCCCTCTCTCCTCGTCGAAACCCACAGCCTCAAAACCTTCAAGACGCGCAGCTGGGGCCACTACAACATCATGAAGCGGTCCATCGAAATCCTCATCCGGGATCCCAAAACCCTGCAGGCCGCCGTCCGCGAAGCAGACCGCGCCGTGGCCGCCCTCGCCGGCTCCGCCGTGTCCGTCCATCTGGATGGAAAATCGAGCAACGAAACGAAGCCATTCACCTTCCGGGCGCTGAAAGCTGTCGCCCGCCCCAGCGAGCTCAACGGAGCCACCGTGCTCGCCTATCAGAAAGAGACCCTCGACATCCCCACGACCATCTACGACCGCATGACCACCACCCTCGCCGCCACCGTGCCCAAGGGCTACTACGTCCCGGCCGAGTGGATCGAGATCCTCGAGCGGCTCGAACTCCACGGCGTCAAAACCGAACGGACCACCAAGGAGATCCAGGGCGAATTCGCCACCTATCGCCTCAAGGAACCCAAGTGGAGCGCCACCCCGTTTGAAGGCCGCCTCGCCGTCGACTTCAAAGTGGTGCCCGTCAAAGAGAAGCGTACGATTCCCGCCGGCAGCGTCTATGTCCCGATGAACCAGCGCGCGGCCCGCGTGGCGCTGAACCTGCTCGAACCCGCCGCGCCCGATTCGCTCGTCCGCTGGGGCTTCCTGAACTCGATCTTCGAGCAGAAGGAGTACTTCTCGGACTACGTCTTCGAACCGATCGCCCAGGAGATGGCCCGCCGCCATCCGCAACTCAAAGCCGAGTTCGACGCCAAACTCAAAGCCGACGCCAAGTTCGCGGCCAACCCGCGCGCCCGGCTCCAGTGGTGGTACGAACGCTCACCGTACCTGGAGCCGGATAAAGACGCCTATCCCATCGTCCGCGTGGATTGAAAGTGCGCCTGCTCCTCCGCGACGAAGTGCTGAACGAGGAGACGGAAGAGAGACTCGACCATGTCCGGGTTGAGTCCTTGCTCGGCCGCCCAGCCGCGGCGGACGGCGATCATGGCCTGCACTCTCGCCGGATCGGCAACGGCCGACGGAGAGCTTTTGAATTGAGCTGCCGCGAGGACGTAGTGCCGCCGCTCTGCAAGGGTGCGGAGCAACTCTGCGTCAAGACGGTCGATCTCCATACGGACGTCCGCCAACGAGGTGCACTCCGCGGGTGGTTTCATGCCAGCAGCGCCTTGACGACGTGCGCCTTCTCGACGCCCGTCAGCTTCTGGTCCAGGCCCTGGAACTTATACGTGAACCGCTCGTGGTCAATGCCGAGTAGATGCAGCATCGTCGCCTGGAAGTCCCGCACGTGCACCGGGTCCTTCGTGATGTTGTAGCTGAACTCGTCCGTCTCCCCGTGCGTGTAGCCGCCCTTGGTCCCGCCGCCGGCCATCCAGAGGCTGAAGCACCGCGGATGGTGGTCGCGGCCATAGTCGGTCGCCGTCAGCTTGCCTTGCGAGTAGATCGTGCGGCCGAACTCGCCGCCAAAAATGACGAGCGTATCGTCCAGCATCCCGCGCTGCTTCAAGTCCTGCACCAGCGCGTAGCAGGCCTGGTCGACGTCCTTACACTGCGACGGCAATACCTCCGGCAGCAGACCATGCACGTCCCAACCGCGCATATAAAGCTGCACGAACCGCACCCCGCGTTCCACCAGCCGCCGCGCCATCAATGCCGAGTTGGCGAACGTCCCGCCCTCGCGCGCCGCCTCGCCATAGAGCTTGAAGGTCGACTCCGGCTCGCTCTTGATATCGGTTAACTCCGGCACGGAAGCCTGCATCCGGAACGCCATTTCGTACTGCGCAATCCGCGTCCGCGTCTCCGGGTCGCTCAGCTTCTCGGCCGTAATCTGGTTCATCTGGCCGAGCGCGTCCAGCATCCGCCGGCGCATCGGCGTCGGCACGCCGTCCGGATTATTGATATAGAGCACCGGGTCGCCGCCGCTGCGCAGCGAGACGCCAGAGTACTGCCCCGAAAGGAACCCCGCGCTCCACAGCCGCGCCGAAATCGCCTGCACGTTCGCCTTCGGGTGCGAGTGCTTCGCGTTGAGCACCACGAACGCCGGCAGATCCTGATTCGTGCTCCCCAGCCCATAGGAAACCCACGAGCCGATGCACGGCTTGCCCGCGATCATGAAGCCGGTCTGGATGAACGTAATCGCCGGTTCGTGGTTGATCGCCTCCGTATTCATGGAACGGATCAGCGTGATGTCATCGGCCATCTTGGCCGTCCACGGCAGCAGTTCCGATAGCTCCATGCCGCTCTTGCCGTGTTTGGCGAACTTGAACACCGTTGGCGCAATCGGGAACCGCGCCTGCCCCGACGTCATCGTCGTCAGCCGCTGGCCGGAGCGGATGGATTCGGGCAGGTCCTTGTCGAACCAGTCCTGCATCTTCGGCTTCCAGTCGAACAGGTCGTGCTGCGGCGGCGCGCCCACCATGTGCAGGTAGATCACCCGCTTGGCCTTCGGCGCGAAGTGCGGCAACCCCGGCAAGCCCGGAACGCCTCCTTCCGACTTCGGCGCGGCGGACATCAGTTGCGAGAGCGCCACGGCCCCCAGGCCCCCGCGCAGCAACTGCCGGCGGCCTTCGTTGATCACGCACTCTTCGGTGGGATCGAGATTCGGTTTGAGAAACGGGAGCAGGCTCATTTGGTGACGACCTCGTCAAGATTCAAAAGTTGGTTGGTGACCATGGTCAGCGCCGCGAACTCCGCCGGGGGCAGGGAAGCGTCCGGCTTCGATTCGCCCACCGCCAGCAGCTTCTTCGCCTCGGTTGGGTTCGAATCGTAAAAACGCAGATAGTCGCGGTACGCGCTCTGGGTAATCGTCTGCTCGCGCTCCTCCAGCGGACGCGCCAGCACCGCCCGGGCTACAAAATGCAGCTGCCCGGCCGGGTTGTTCTTCTCGGCCTGCAGCGCGCGTTGCGCCAGCGCCCGCGCGGCTTCGACAAACTGCGGATCGTTCATCGTCACCAGCGCCTGCAGCGGCGTATTGGTGCGTTCGCGCCGCACCGTGCAGGTCTCGCGCGTCGGCGCGTTGAAGATCTCCATATTGGCCGGCGGCGCGCTCCGTTTCCAGAACGTATAAAGGCTCCGGCGATACAGACTCTCGCCGGAGTCGCGCTTATAGAACCGGGTGTTGCTGCCGTCCATCGCTACGGTCTCCCAAACGTTATCCGGCTGATACGGCTTCACACTCGGGCCGCCAATCGTAGCCGTCAGCAAGCCGCTGGCGGCGAGGGCATAGTCGCGGATCATCTCGCCGTCCATGCGGAAACGCGGCCCCCGCGCGAGCAGCCGGTTGTCCGGGTCGGCCTGCAGCTTGGCCGGGGTGGCGATGGCGGCCTGCCGGTAGGCCGAACTGGTCACCATCAGCCGCAGCAGCGCCTTCACGTCCCAACCCGATTCACGGAACTCAATCGCCAGCCAGTCGAGCAGCTCCGGATGCGACGGCGCTTCGCCCTGGCTGCCGAAATCGTCGGCGGTCTTCACGATGCCGATGCCGAAAATCTCCTGCCAGAGGCGGTTCACGGTCACCCGCGCCGTCAGCGGATTATTCGCATCCACCAGCCATTGCGCCAGGCCCAGCCGGTTCTTCGGCGCGCCCGCGGGCAACGGCGGCAGCACGCCAGGCACCGCCGGCTCCACCTTGTCGCGCGGCTGGTCGTACTGGCCCCGGTACAGGATGTTGGACATCGGCTGCGAATCGGCCTTCTCCTGCATCACGTGCGTGATGGCGCCGCGCCGCCGGATGGCGAGCCGCTCGGCGGCCAGCCCGGCGATGTGCTGGTGGGCCGCCCGCCCGCCGGCGTCGACGTTGGCCAGATAGTAGTGTTCCGCGGCGGCGCGGTCCCCCTGTTGCAACTCCGGCCACAGCGCAATGCTCCGCGCCTCGTGCGCCGTCAGCGCCCGGCCGTAAATCCGCAGATCGCTGATCTTCCCGCCCGCGAAGAATCGCTTGTTCCCGTCGCTGCCCAGGCGGACCGGAGCGGCGGTCTTAATCTCTCCGATCAAGTCAAAGAACGATTCGCTGGCGCCTTCGTAGGGCACCGCCTCGCCGTTGACGAACAGCGCCATGCTGTCCCGCCGGCCGCTGCCGTCGTAGGTGAACGTCACGTGGTGCCAGGCGTTGACGGCCAGCCGCCGGTCGTTCGTCCCCCGCACCTGAATGGCCTTGTTGTCATCGCCCACCAGCCGCAGAAACGGCCGGCGATCGTTCACTTCCACAGCGATGCCCCGGGCCTTGTCCTCCGGGTAGCGTTCGAGCTGGCTCAACACTGTCAGGTTCTCCGTGCTCTTCGGCAAATAGAACCGCACGGCAATCGAAAACGCCTGGCCCCGCGCAAACAGCGGCTGGTTCGCCAACTCGCGCGTCTGTTTGGCCTCGAACGTCAACTCGCCCGCGGGCAGCCGGAACGCTTCGCCCGCCACCGGCAGCTTCACTTTCTTCTGCCGGCCCTTCCGGAACCACTCGGCGAAGCCCGGCGCCGCGGCGGCCTTCGCCGCTTCGAGCCGCTGCTGCGCGGCCGCTTCCACGCTCGACAGGCTCGCCCACCGCTCGCGATCCTCCGGGCGCGGCACCACGAGCACCGGCGGCGTATCGTAAATGTTCCCGTCAAGCGGCCGCTGCAGCGTGTTGCGATAGAACGCCGTCAGCGCATAGAAGTCCTTCTGCGAAATCGGGTCGAACTTGTGATCGTGGCAACTGGCGCAGCCGACGGTCATGCCGAGAAAAACGGCCCCGGTCGTATCGGCGCGGTCCTTGTCGTACATCGCCTGCACTTCGTCCGGAATCACCCCGCCCTCGTTCGTCGTCACGTTGCAGCGCTGGAAGCCGCTGGCGATCTGCTGCTCCATCGTGCGGTTCGGCAGCAAGTCGCCGGCCACCTGCCAGAGCACGAACTGATCAAAGCGCAGATTCTTGTTGAACGCCTGAATCACCCAATCGCGATACGGCCACATCTCCCGGTAGTTGTCGATATGCAGGCCGTGCGTATCGGCGTAGCGGGCGGCGTCGAGCCAGAAACGGGCGCGGTGTTCCCCATATTGCGGCGAGGCCAGATAGCGGTCCACCAGCTTCTCGTAGGCATCCGGCGAAGCGTCCGCCACGAACGCCTCCACCTCGGCCGCTTGCGGCGGCAGGCCGGTCAGGTCCAGCGCCAGCCGGCGCGCCAACGTCCGCCGGTCGGCCTCGGGCGCCGGGGTTAGCCCCGCACCTTCCATCCGGGCCAGCAGCAGTTGGTCGAGCGGACTCCGCGGCCACTGCGTGTTCCGCACGGCGGGTAGCGAGGGCTTCACGGGCTGTTGAAACGCCCAGTGCTCCTGCCACGGCGCGCCCTGCTCCACCCACCGGGTCAACGTCGCCCGCTGCTGCGGCGAAATCTGTTTATGCGTGTGCGGCGGCGGCATCAGCAGCGCCGGATCCTTGTGCGCAATCCGCTGCAGGATCAGGCTCTCGGCCGGCTTACCGGGCACAATCGCCGCGCCCTTCTTCCGCACCGCAAAGGCGCCCTCCCGCGTATCCAGCCGCAGGTTCGCCATACGCGTCGTACGGTCCGGCCCATGGCAGTGGAAACAGTTGTCGGAGAGGATCGGACGCACTTCGCGCTGAAAATCAACCGGCGCCTGCGCTAGAGCGAACCCCGACGCCAACGTAAAGATAACGACACTCCGCATGCATCCAATATTCTATTGCACGGGTGCCGGGCCGGTCTGCGGGTCGAAGCCCGTGGTGGGATGGATATAGAGCACCCGGCCGCAGTTCTCGCAAGTCATAAACGGCTGATTCGCCCGCAGCTCCTGCCAGAGCTGCAGCCGGATCTCCATGAAGCAACCCTGGCACTGCGTATTCACAACCTCGACGGCCACGACGCCATTCTTGTGCTTCTTCCGGAGCCGCTCATAGATGCTGGTCACCTGCGGCGTCAGCGTGGCGAGTGAGCTCTTCCGCTGTTCGTTCAGCGTGGCGATCTCCGCGAGACCCGCCTTGTGACGCGTCAACGCCTGCTGCCGCTCCGTCTCGAAGTTCTTCTGCATGGCCAGCAGCGCGCCCTTCGCCGTGCCGATATCGGCGCGCAGCTGCTCCTCTTCCATCAGCAGTTCCAACTCCCGCTCCTCGGCCTTGGCGATCGCCTGTTCGGCCCAGGTGATCTCGTGTTCAAGCGCCTGCGTCTGCGTGAAGTTCTGCGCCTCGTTCAACTGCTTCTTGAGCTTGACGATCTTGCTCTTGTGCCGTTCCACATCGCCTTCGAGTTTCCGCCGTTCGCTCTCGTCCGCTTTCAGCTTGGCTTCGAGCGTGGCCAGAGTCTTCGCCTGCGCGGCGGTCTCTTTTTGCAAAGCGTCCAGCCGCTTGGGCAGTTCGGCCAGTTCACCCTCCAAACGGGTCACGGCGTGATCACAATCCTGCAGGCGGAGCAACGCTTGCACTTCGGGTAGCATACTTAGCGGAGTCTAGCACGCAGGCGCGCGAGTGGCCGTTCGAGCGCGTCCGCGGCCAGCGCCATCTCCTCGACGCCCAACAGCCGGCACGTGAAGTAATAAACGGCCAAGCCGCAAGGAATCGACAAAGCGAGATCCACCAGATACCGCAGCCGGCCCGGTTCAATTCGCGAACCCACGAACCAACTGGTGGCCCAAACGGCGGCGGACATCGCCGCGGCCGCCACCAGAATCCGCAGCACGCTCGCGAGCAGCGCCCGGCCATAGATGCCCGTCATCCGGCCCTTCAGAATGCTGAACAGAATCAGGCTGCCGGTGATGGCGACCACCGAGGTCGACATCGCCAGCCCCGCCAGGCCGAAGCCCGGCTGCGTGGTCATGATGGAGACCACCAGGTAATTAATGGCGATCGAAGCGAGACTGACGAACATCGGCGTCCGCGCGTCCTTCAACGCGTAGAACGCCGGCACCAGCACCTTCAGGGCGCTGTAGCCGGCCAGGCCGATGGCGAACCAGCCCAGCGCCAGCGCCGTCTGCTGCGTATCGTAGCTCGTGAATTCGCCCCGCTCAAACAGCGCCCCGATGATAGAGGGCCCCAGCACGAACAGGCCCGCCGAAGACGGAATCGTCAACAGAAACACCAGACCCAGCGACCGCGAAAGCGTCCGCCGGAAGTCGTCCATGTCGCCCCGCGCCGCGCTCCGCGAAATGGCCGGCAGCGTCGCTCCGCCAATGGCCACGCCAAAAAGGCCCAGCGGCAGCTGCATCAGCCGGAACGCGTAACCCAGCCAACTCATCCCGCCGTTGATCTCGGAGGCGAAGCTCGTGTTCACCATCACGTTGATCTGCACGGCCGCGTTGCCCAGAATCGCCGGGCCCATCAGCCGCAGAATTTGCCGCAGTCCGGGGTGGTCCCAATCCATCGCCGGACGAAACACAAAGCCGCTGCGGACCAGCGCCGGCACCTGGGCCGAAAGCTGTATGATCCCGCCGGCCAGAACCCCCCACGCCATCCCCTCAATCGCCGGGATGCCGAGATACGGTCCCGCGAGAAACCCGGTCGTCAACCCAACCACCAGCGAGCCGACGTTGAACATCGACGACGACAGCGCCGGCAGCGCGAACTGGTTGCAGGCGTTCAGGATGCCCATCGCCTGCGCCGCCAGCGCCACCACCAGCAGAAACGGACACATGATCCGCGTCAGCCGGACGGCGAGTTCATGCTTGCCTTCAATCTGCCGGAAGCCCGGCGCCAACAGGTCCACCATCTCCGGCGCGAAAATCATCCCGAGCGCGCACAGCGTGCCGACCACCAGGATGATCGCCGTCGCCACCAGATTCGCCAAATGAGCGGCATCCTCCCGCGACTTCTTCTGCATCGCTTCGACAAACGTCGGCACGAAGGCCGAACTCAAGGCGCCTTCGGCGAACAGGTCGCGCGTCAGGTTCGGAATCCGAAAGCCCAGCAAATAGGCGTCATAAGCCGCCGTGGCGCCGAAAAAATGGGCGAGCGTAATCTCGCGGACCAGTCCCGTAATGCGGCTGGCCAAAACGGCGATACTGGTCACCCCGGCTGATCTCGCCACCGATTGGCTGGACGAGACGGAGCCGGGAATCTCGGCCGCGTTACTACTCACTTACGCTCCGTACTGTTCGAGAAAATGGGCAACCGTGGCGATCCCTTTGTAGTAGTTCTCCACGGCAAACTTCTCATTCGGCGAGTGCAGGCCGTCGTCGGGCAGGCCAAATCCCATCAGGATCGTCGGGATCCCCAGATGCTGGGCGAAGTCCCCAACAATCGGAATGGAGCCACCGCTGCGAACGAACACCGTCTTCCGGCCCAGCGCGTCCGCAAAGCAGCGGGCCGCCACGGCCATGGCGGGATGATCGGGATTCACGAGCAACCCCGGGCCGCCGCTCAGTACGCGGACCGCAATCTGCACGCCCTCGGGCAGGTTCGCGGCAATCCACTGCCGAAACGAAGCCACCACGGCCTCCGGGTCCTGATCCGGCACGAGGCGCATCGAAACCTTGGCCACCGCTTTGGCGGGAATCACGGTCTTCGCCCCGGCGCCCGTGAAGCCGCCGGCGATCCCATGCACCTCAAACGTCGGCCGCGCCCACGTCTTCTCAAAGGTGCTCCGCCCGGGTTCCCCCGTCAACGCCGAAGAGCCGACTTCCTTCAAGTACTCGGCTTCGTCATAAGGCAGGCTCGCCCAGCTCTCCACTTCGGCCGGCGATGGCGGGGCCACCGTCTCATAGATCCCCGGAATCTGAATCGTCCCGTGGTCGTCCTTGGCCTTGGCCAGCAGTTGCGCCAGTCCGTAGACGGCGTTCGGCGCCGCGCCCCCGTACAGGCCGGAGTGCAAATCCCGCCCGGGCCCCGTGGCCTCCACTTCCATGTAGACGAGCCCGCGCAAGCCCACGCACAGCGTTGGCAGGCCCGGCGCGAACAGCGCCGTATCGGAGACCAGCGCGACATCGGCCCGCAGCTTCTCCGGATTCTCGGCCACGAACTTGGCTACCGACTTGCCCCCGATCTCCTCTTCGCCTTCAATCAGGAACTTCACGTTCAGCGGCAATTCGCCGTTCAACGCGCGCAGGGCTTCAATGGCCTTGATGTGCGTATAAAACTGGCCCTTGTCGTCGGCCGAGCCACGCGCATAGATGTTGCCGTTCTCGATCACCGGTTCAAACGGCGGCGACTTCCACAGTTCGAGCGGGTCCGGCGGCTGCACGTCGTAATGGCCGTAGCAGAGCACGGTGGGCTTACCGGGCGCGGCGAGGCTTTCGGCGTAAACCAGCGGATGCCCGGCCGTCGGAATGATTTCGACGTGCGGCATACCCGCGGCGCGGAGCGCGGCCGCGGTGAACTCGGCCGCGCGAAGAACGTCCGGCTGATGCTCCGGCAGCGTACTGACGCTGGGGATGCGCAGAAAATCGAGCAGTTCGCCCAGCAGGCGTTCTTGCTGTGCGGAGACATAGGCGGAAATCGCTTCGTAGCCAACCATGACGGGAACCTCCATTCTACGATGTAAGTGATGCTCTCCCGTCGCACCCTTCTGCAGATTCTCGCCGCCAGCCCCCTGGCCGCCGCCAGTCGCGATCTCCGTGCCGATGTCGCCATCCTTGGCGCCAGCACCGGCGGCGTGGCCGCGGCCTTGGCGGCCTTGCGCAACGGCATGCGCGTCGTCCTGACGGAAGAGACGGATTGGGTCGGCGGCCAACTGACTTCGCAACTCGTCCCCCCCGATGAGCACCCGTGGGTGGAGACCTACGGCGGCACGCAACTCTACCGCCAGTACCGACGCGCCGTGCGGCAATACTACCGCGACCACTACCCTCTCACCGCCGAAGCGCGCGGCCGCGAGTATCTGAACCCCGGCGACGGCTCCGTCTCCCGCATCACCCATGAACCGCCGGTGTCGCTCCATGTCCTCGAGGCGATGCTCGCCCCCTGGCTCAGCGCCGGCCAGTTGACCCTGCTCCTCCGCCACAAACCTTCGAAGGCCGATGTCACCGGCGACCGTATCCGCGCCGTCACCGTGAAGAGTCTCGACACCGGCAAGGAGTTGACTCTCACGGCGCCCTACTTCATCGATGCCACAGAACTCGGCGATGTCCTGCCGCTGACGAAGACCGAGTACGTCATGGGCTTTGAATCGAAGAAGCAGACCGGCGAACCCCACGCTCCTGAAGCCGCGCAGCCCCAGAACCATCAGGCCTTCACCGTCTGCTACGCCATCGACTACCGCGACGGCGAAGACCACACCATCGACAAGCCATCCGAGTACGCCTTCTGGCGCGACTACGTGCCGAAGATGACCCCGCCCTGGCCCGGCAAACTGCTCGGCTGGGCCATGTCCGATCCCATCCGCCTTACCCCCCGCGCCGTCACCTTTGACCCCCGCGAACGCTCCGGCCGCCCTGGTCCCCTCAACCTCTGGCTCTACCGCCGCATCGCCAACAAAGCCAACTTCGCCGGACCCTACAACGACATCTCCCTCATCAACTGGCCGCAGAACGATTACTGGCTCGGCAACCTCTGCGAAGTGCCCGAAGCCGAAGCGGCCAAACACCTCGCCCGCGGCAAGCAGCTCTCGCTCAGCCTGCTTTACTGGATGCAGACCGAGTGCCCCCGCGAGGACGGCAAGCAAGGCTGGCCCGGCCTGCGCCTCCGCTACGATCTCGCCGGCACCGAGGACGGCCTCGCCAAGTACCCCTACATCCGCGAGTCCCGCCGCATCCAAGCCGAGTTCACCGTCCTTGAACAGCACGTCGGCACCGAAGCCCGCCGCCAGGTCGCCGGGCCGGAAGCGGGCGCCGCGGAGTTTGCCGACACGGTCGGCATCGGCAGCTACCGCATCGACCTGCATCCCTCCTCGGGCGGCGACAACTACGTCGACGTCAGCTCGCTGCCGTTCCAGATCCCCATGGGCGCGCTGCTCCCCAAGCGCGTCGAGAACCTGCTCGCCGGCTGCAAGAACCTGGGGGTGACCCACATCACCAACGGCTGCTATCGTCTGCATCCGGTGGAATGGAACATCGGCGAATCGGCGGGTCAGATTGCGGCGGAGGCCGTAAGAACCGGCCAACCGCCGCGCAAGATTCGCAACGACAAAAAACTGCTCAGTGAACTGCAATCTCGGATGACGGCGCAGGGCATCGAGTTGGCTTGGCCCAAACCGACGCCCCGCTAACCGGCGTTTCTAGAAGAAGAACCGCAACGCGAACTGCACCTGCCGGGGGTTGCCCACCTGCTGGTTGTTGCGGTCATAGCTCCCGTCGGCCAGGCGCAGCCGCATGAACCGGGCGTCGATCGGGGCCAACTGGCCCGTCGCCGCCAGGATGCCAGGACCGTAGTTCCCCGCGCCGCCCGCGAACACCACGTTGTCGGCGTCGAACAGGTTGAAGAACTCCACCGAGAACTGGATCTTCGACCGGTCGGACATCAGAGCAAAGCTCTTCATAATCCGCATGTCAACGTTGTTCGTCGCACGGTTCCGGAAGCTGTTCCGGAGCATCGGCTGGCCGGCGGCCAGGTAGGGCCGGTCGTTGTTGTTGCCGTCGCCGTTCAGGTCGGTGCCGGCGATCGCATTGAAGGGCAGGCCGGAGCGCGAACGGAAGATGCCGCTCACTTCAAAGCCCCACGGCATCGTGTACGTGCCGTTGGAGGTGAACTGATGGCGAACGTCGATGTTCGAGAAGTTATACTCCGGACGCAGGTTGAACGAGTTCTCGTACACGAAGCCGCCGGCGTCGCGTTCGTTGTCGTCGTCCGAGAAGTTCTCCGCCAGCGTGTAGAACGACTGGAACTGGAACTTGTTCCGCCGGTACTGCGCCGAGAACGTCGCCGCGCGATACATCCCGCGCGAAGAGCTTTCCCGAATCGTGAACTGGTTGATGCCGGCGATCGGCCGGGCGCCGAAGAACGGCCGCTGCGACAAGTCCGTCGGCCGGATCGTTGGCGCCGCCAGATTGTAGTTCCGGTTCCGCATCAGGTTGGCGGTGTTGACGTAGTGCAACTGCACGCCGGTGGTGAAACCGCGGAACAGCTCCGACTCCGCGCCCAGGCCCATCTGGAACGCCCGCGGGTTACGGAAGTCCGCGGCCATGCCCAGCACGTTCGCGTTGGCAAACGGATCGCGTGCCGTGCCGCCGGCGGCGAACGTCGCGGCCGACTGCAGCTGTTCGATGCTCAGCACCGGAAGCTGATCAATCGGCGTCCGGTTCAAGTCGATACCCGCGCGGAGCATCGCCTGGTAGATCGTCAACTGGCCCGGCAGGTTGCCGAACTGCAGCGAGACGTCGCCCGGAGGCAGCCGGAAGTTGTTCACCGCGCCCGAGAAGCTCAGCATGGGCGTCGCGCCGTAGAACAGGCCGGTAAAGCCACGGATGACCAGCTTGGTCGGCTGGTTCAGCGGGCTGTACGCGAAGCCGAACCGCGGCATCCACTGGTTAGTCGCATTCGGAATCGACGTGATGTTGGTCACCGAACCGATCGGCGCCGTGATGTTGTTCAACCGGCTCACCAGATTCGTGTTGTTCGCTTCCACCGTGGGGTTGTACTGCCCTTCCCACCGGAGGCCCAGGTCCACCTTGAACTTCCGGGTGATGTTCCAGGAGTCCTGCGCGAAGAACGAAAGCTGCCGGACATCAAAGGCCGCCTCGCCGTTCCCGATGGCGCGGGCGTAGGTCGCGGCGGGAATGTCGAAGCGGTTCAAGCCGTTCGTCCCGTTGGCGCTCATCGTGCGCAGAATCGTGTTCAGGTCCGTGGTCGCAAACCCGAAAGTGCCAAACTGGTTAAAGGCGAACGTCTGGCTGGCGCTAAGGAAGTTCAGGTCCACGCCCAGCTTGATGGTATGGCGGCCGCGCGTCATCGACAGCGCGTCGGAGATCTGCCACCGCTTATCGCTCTGCGTGGTGGGCAGGAAGTTGCGCGTACCGAAATTGCCAATCGTGTTGGTCACGAGCGGCAGGCTCGAATTCGCCAGACGCGGCCGAACCTCCGCCGAACCCGTGAAGCGCAGGTCGTTCACCGTGGTCGCCGAGAACAGCTTCGTGTACTGGGCATTACCGTTGTGGATCCCGTCCTTCTCGGTGCCTTCGTTCGAAACGGCGGTGTTGCTGAAGGGGTTCACGGCCGCGCCGGTGCTGACCGCATTGTTTTCGGTCGAGCGGGAGTTGTTATAACGCAGGGTCAGCCGGTCGCCGGAAGCGAACTGATAGTCGGCCTTGGTGGTCAACGCCGTCGCGCGGTTGGTCTGCTCGAACGGTTGCTCCAGGCTCTTGTAGTAGTCGTAGGCGGCGCGCGTCTCCGGGGTGGGGGCAAACGTCGTCAGCTGCGGGAACAGCGTCTGCCGGGGAATGTTGGAGCGCTGGCTTTCAATCGCGCCGAAGTAGAAAAGCTTGTTCTTGATGATCGGGCCGCCCACGCCGCCGCCGAACTGCTGCAGGGTTTCCGAGGGCTTCACTAGGAAGATCGGGCTCTCCGCGCTCAGCGAGCGATGGCGGATCTGATAAAACGCCTCGCCATGCACATCGTTACCACCGGACTTGGTGATCGTGTTCATTACGCCACCCGTCGACCGGCCATACTCGGCCGTGTAGCCGGTGGGTACCACCTGGAACTCTTGAATCGCCGACTGCGGCACCGTGATGATGGAGCCGGACCGTTCGCCGCCGCGGATACCGCCAAAGAACGGCTGGTTATAGTCGGCGCCGTCGAGCATGATGTTTGAATAGATCGCCCGCTGTCCGGCAAAGGAGATCTGGCCGCGCGTCGTACCCTCCACCTGCACCGTCGGCGTCAAAAGAGCAAAATCCTGGAAGCGGCGGCCGTTAATGGGCAGGCTCGTGATGGCGACATTGTTCACCGTCGCCGACTGCGCCACGGTCTGCACGTCGATCAACGTCGCGCCCACCTCCACGATCGTCGAGGTCGCCTGCAGCGCCAGGCGGACATCAATGCGGGCCGCCGAACCGACCGTCAACGTAACGCCAGTCAGCTTAGACTCGGCAAAGGAAGGGCTGGTAACCGAAATCTCGTAAACGCCGGGGTCGAGTAACGACGCCCGGTATTCGCCCTGATCGTTGGTTTTCAAATCACGAAGCAGGCCGGTGTTCGAATTCTTGACCTTCACGGAGGCGCTCGGAACCACCGCGCCGTTGGGATCAAAAACCGTGCCCACAATCTGGGCTTTGTTAGCGTCCGTCTGGGCCGCCAAATGGCAACCGAGCAAAACAAGTGCAGCAATTAAGCGGCAAGCGAGGACCATGAATGGACTTCTCCTGAATTCTGTATTCCCTTTAGTGTAAGGAAAATGGGTTTCAATTTCATTAATGAATTGCTGGCAGGAACTGGACTACGAACCAGAAGGCCGCCGCCGCAAGCAACACAATGGCCATCGGACGGGCGTAACGCCGGCCCGCCAGCCCCAAAAGACCCACCGCCCCCGGCGCCAACGCCGTGCTCGCCAGAAGGCTCGCGTGGAACGCCGCCGACCCGCCCGCCGGCACCCCCAACCCGAGTAACAACCCGACCCCCGCCACCGGCGCCCAGCGGTGGCCCGCCTCCGGCAGCAGCCACACTTCAAACACCAAATAGCCGACGCCAATCGCCGCCGCCGCCTCGACGAAGCGAGGCGAAGCCGGCAACCCAAACCACAGCGATGCCGCCTGGCCCCCCGCCACCGCCACCGCGAACGCCAGCGCTTCCCAACGCCGCCGCGCCGCGAACCCAATCGTAAACAGCAACAGAATCCGCGCCCAGCCGGAGAAGGCCTGCCGCACGCCATCCAGGGCGTCCCGCAACGGATCCACGCCCCCGTCAAACCGCAATTCGGCCTCCCGCTCCGGACCCGAAAACACCTGCCGCGCAATCGCGCCGTCCCGCTGCGCCGTCAGCACGTGCACATGGTTGGCGACCAGTACATCCGCCAGCCGGCAGATCACCCGCGGCTTCGCCGGCACGTTCGTGAACCGGTACGTGCAAACGAGCTCCTCATTCGCCGTTGCGCACGTCCGCTCCGCCAGCGTGGCCCCGGCGATCTGGTAGGCGTCGCCCAACATCTTCTCTCCCTCGGGCACCTCATACGTCGGCACCCGCAGCACCAGCTGCGCCGTCGCGCCGGAGATCACCATCTGCCCACTGCTCAGGCTGACCATATGGGCGGCCAGCGGCCCCGCCAGAAACCAAAGCAGCCACCTCATCGTAGATGCCGGTAAACCACACGCATCGTCGCCATCACCGGAACCGAAAGAAACAGTCCCGGAATCCCCGCCACCGTCTCCCCCACCAACACCCCGAACAGCACCAGCAGCGGATGCAGCTCCACCCCGGAACTCAGCAGCCACGGCGACAGCACGTAGTCCTGGAAAAGCCGGTAGACGATCAGAAACACGATCATCCAACCCCAGTGCGGATACCCGCTGAACACCGCCACCGAAACGCTCAGCACCATCCCCGCTAGCGGGCCCACCACCGGGACAAACTCAAAAACGGCCGCCGCCCCGGCCAGCAGCAGCGCATACGGCACGCCCGCTACTTCGTAATAAATCCCATAACAAACAAAGGTCGCCACCGCCAGCAGCAGCACCGCCCGCATGTAAGCGCCCAGGCAAAGGTTAATGTCGGCGAGCACCCCGTCGATCCGGCTCCGGTGCCCGTGGTCGGCAAAATACTCGCCAATCCGGGCCCGAAACGTCGGCGCCTCCAGCAGATACAGAAAGCTCAAAATCGGAATCAAAACGAAGTACAGAATACTGCTAGCGCCCGACAGCAGGCCCCGGCCAAACGACCCCAGCAGCGGCACCACCTCCTGCACATGCTCCTCGACAAAGGCGCGGATCTGCTCCCGATAAGGCTCAATCGGCGCCGGCAGCGGCCGGTCGAGCAGCGCCCCGCCGCTCTTGACTAACTCCGGCAACTGCGACGCTAACTCGGCCGCCTCCCGCGCAATGTGCGAAGTGATCAGAAAGGCGGCCGTCCCCACGCTGCCAAACAGCAGCAGGTACACCGCGCCCAGCTTGATCCCGTAAGGCCACCGCTGGGGCAGCCAGCGCTGCGCCAAATCGACGGCCGGAGCCAGCAGATAAGCCAGCAGCAGCGCCACCACAAAGACGAGCAGCGCCCCGCGCGCGAGCCAGATTAAGTCGGCGACGAGAAGGATGAGAAGGACCGTCCAGGTAGCTCGCGCGGCCCGGGTATCAATGCCCAGCATGAATCGTTATCCTAACCTTTGTGAGTTCACTCCTCAAAGTGTCGCAGGAAGGCCGGGTCCGGCGGTTGACCCTGGCCCGTCCGGAAAAGGCCAACGCCCTCAGCCGGGAACTGCGCCATGCCCTCCTCCGCGCCCTCCACGAGGCCGAAGAGGATGCCGGCACCGCCAGCCTCTTACTCGACGCCGAAGGCAAGATCTTCTGCGCCGGGGTCGACCTCGACGAAGACCCGGAAACCGATCCCTCCTATGAGCGGTTGTTCTCCGCCGGCTCCCGGCTCTCGAAGCCCATCGTGGCCGCCGTCCAAGGCCCCGTGCTCGCCGGTGGCATGGGCCTGCTCGCCAACTGCCACTGCGTCGTCGCCGCCATGGGCTCGAGCTTCGGCTTAACCGAAATGCGCCTCGGCATGTTCCCCGTGATTCTCTTCCGCAGCCTCGCCCGGGCCGTCGGCCAGCGCCGCGCCCTCGAATGGGCCCTCACCGGACGCATCTTTCAAACCGACGAGGCGCTGCGCAGCAGCCTGATTCATGCGGTGGCCCCGGAGTTTGAGTTGGACGACCGCGCCACCGCCCTCGCCACCCAGATCGCCAGCTTCTCCCCGCCCGCCATTCGCGCCGGCATGTCCTTCGCCCACCACCAGGAGAGCTTGGACGACGAAGCCGCCGGACGCTTGGCCGTGCAGGTGCGCGGCGAACTCGCGCAATCGTCAGACTACGCCGAAGGTCTCGCGGCACTGAAGGAGAAACGCCAACCCGTATGGCCTTCCCGCGCCTAGCTTGGATTCTCATCGCGCTGCCGCTCTATGGCGAGGAGCTACGGCTCTCCGGACTCCGCGCCCCCGTCGAAGTGCTCCGCGACAAATGGGGCGTGCCCCATATCTACGCCCAGAATCAGGACGACCTCTATTTCGCCCAAGGCTACATGGCCGCCCGCGATCGCCTGTGGCAGATCGACCTCTGGCGCCGCGCCGGATCCGGCAAGCTGTCCGAAGTGCTCGGCCCGGCCTATCTCGAACGCGACCGCACCGCCCTCCTCCTCCGCTTCCGGGGCGACTGGAAAGCCGAATGGTCCTCCTACGCGCCCGATACCTATAACATCGCCCGCGCCTTTACCAAAGGCATCAACGCCTACATCCAGCAAGGCGGCCGCCGCACCAAAGAGTTCCAACAACTCGGCTACGAACCCGGCCTCTGGCAACCCGAGGACATCCTCTCCCGCGTCGCCGTCTTCTCCATGATGGCGAACGTTCTCCGCGAAGTGACCCGCGCCCGCCAGCTCGACGCCTTCGGCGCCGCCAAGCTCGAACGGGTGCGCCCCACCGACCCGCCCGTGCCCATGCGCGCCGCCCCCGAACTCAACCTCAAGGACATCACCCGCGGCGCCATCGCCGACTTTGACGACGCCACCGATCCCGTCACCCTCGACGTCCAGGGCTCCAACAATTGGGTCGTCTCTGGCAAACGCTCCGCCACCGGCAAGCCCCTCCTCGCCAGCGATCCGCACCGGACCCTCCAGATTCCGAGCCTCCGCCGCACCGTCCATCTCGTCGCCCCCGGCATCAACCAAATCGGCGCCGGAGAACCCGCCCTGCCCGGCATCGCCCTCGGCCACAACGAATCCATCGGCTTCGGCTTCACCATCACCGGCACCGACCAGCAGGATCTCTACGTCGAACAGTTAAGCCCCTCCAATCTCGACGAGTATCTCCACGCCGGCAAGTGGAAGCGGATGACGGTGGAACGCCATACCGTGACCATCAAGGGCGGACAGAAAGAGGTCGTCGAATGCCGCTACACCGCTCATGGCCCGGTCATCGGTCTCGACCCCAACCGCCGCCGGGCCTATGTGATGCGTTGGGTCGGCGCCGAGCCGGGAACCGCCGGATACCTGGCCGGACTCTCGCTCGCCCGTGCGCAGACCTGGCCGCAGTTCCTTGAAGCCGTCGCCCGCTTCAAAGCGCCGGCCGAAAATCTCCTCTACGCCGATACCGCCGGCAACATCGGCTTCGCCGTCGCTGGCCTTGCCCCCATCCGCAAGAACTGGAACGGCCTCCTGCCCGTACCCGGCCAGACCGGCACCTACGAGTGGGCCGGCTTCCTCGACCCCGCGCAGTTACCCCGCGCCTTCAACCCCCGCGAAGGCTTCCTCGCCACCGCCAACGACAACATCCTCCCCCCCGGCTACCCGCATATCCTCAACTACGAGTGGGCCCAACCCTTCCGCGGAAACCGTATTCGCGCCCAACTGGCCGCCCGGCCCAAATGGTCGCTCGATGACTTCGAACGTCTGCAAACCGACATCGTCTCCGAACCGGCCAAACGCTTTCAAGCCATCCTCAAGAAGTGGAAGCCGCGTCCCCAAAGTCCGGCGCGGGACATTCTCCCCGCTCTCCTGGCCTGGGATTGCCGCATGACCACCGACTCCATGCCCGCCGCCGTCAGCTCCGTTTGGATGAGCAAGCTCGGCGCCGAACTCTTCCAACCCGCCAATCTGGGCGCCCGCGCCACCCTGCAAACCGTCCTCCAAGCCCTCGAAGCCAAACCCAACCCGGAAGCCCTCGAAAAAACCCTGGCCGCGACTCTCGAAGAGTTGACCCGCAAGCTGGGCCCGCAGCGAGCCAACTGGCGCTGGGGCGCGATTCATCTCCTCTATATGGCGCACCCGAGCCGCATCAAACACTTCGACCGCGGCCCCGTCGCCCTGCCCGGCGACGCCAACACCATCAACGCCGCCGGCGGCGCCAACTCCCGCGCCACCCACGGCGCCAGCTTCCGCATGCTGCTCGATACCTCCGATTGGGACAAAAGCCGCATGACCAATACCCCGGGCGAGTCCGGCGACCCGGACTCCCCCCACTACAGCGACCTGCTCAAGGATTGGGCCGCCGGCAAATACCACCCCATGCTCTTCACCAAACCGGCCATCGAGAGCCATCTCTCCGAACGCATCCTCCTCGCGCCCAAATGATCTATTGAATCGCCTTCTCCCGCTCGGCCACTCGCGACAGGATCCGCCCCACATAGTTCTGCGTCTCCGGAATATCCGGAATCTCCCCGGTCTGATCCACTCGCCCCGGCCCGGCGTTGTAAGCCGCTAACGCCTTCGCCATGTCGCCCTGGTAGCGGTCCAGCAGCGACTTCAGAAACTTGCTCCCCGCCGCAATGTTCTCGGCCGGGTCAAACGGGTCTTTCACCTGCAAGGTCTGCGCCGTCGCCGGCATCAACTGCATCAGCCCCATGGCGCCCTTCGGCGACACCGCGCAAGGCAGGTTCCCCGACTCCTGCTCAATCACGGCCTGCAGCAGCGTCTCGCTCAAAGAGTTCCGTTTCGCCTCCCGTTCCACCATCGTCTGCAGGTCCAGCTTCGGCACCGGCGGACAGTTCGCCGTCGCCGCCTGGAACGGCTCGGCATGACCCTCCGGCGCCACCGCCCCGGCCGGAATCGTCTGCCGCCAGAAACTCGGATAGTGCTCCTGCAGCGTCTGCACCTGGCGCCCCACACTCTCGGCCTGCCGCCGCAGCGACTCCTCAAACGATCCCGGCGGCGGGGCCGCCAGCTTCTTCCGCACCGGCAACACCCGCGGCGGCTTAGCCGCCGGAGCCGCTACTGCCGGAGGAGGAGCCGCCTCGGCCGCCGCCGGCTCCTCCGGCAACGGCTCCATCGGCGTCGTCCGCACCGCAGGCTTCGCCTGGGCCATCAAACTAGAGACAAAGAACAAAGAAACGAAGAAATATTTCACCACATAGCTCATCGGCGCCACCCACGAGAACCAAGAGCCCAGATGAATCCGTACCTCCCTTCGGGTCTGCCTTACCCCTATACCGCCGTATAATGAAGATTAACTAAGCTCCTCGATGAGTTCTCACTGGACTAACCCTTCTCCCCATCGCCGAACTCCTCACCCGGTCCAAATCGTCGGCGAACGCCGCGCCCTCTTCGGCGCCGCCCGCGAAGCCAGCCGCCGCAGCGCCCAAGCCCTGGTCGGCATCCAGAAACCGGACGGCCACTGGTGCGGCGAACTCCTCGCCGACGTCTCCCTCGAAGCCGACTACGTCCTCCTCCAACTCTGGCTCCACCCCCCTATCGACGGCGTCTGGCGCCTCGCCTCCGAACCCCGCCTCGAAAAAGTCTGCCGCCGCATCCTCTCCCAACAAATGCCCGACGGCGGCTGGCACATCTATCCCGAAGGCCCCGCCGACGTCAATTGCACCGTCAAAGCCTATACCGCCCTCCGCCTCTGCGGCTACAGCGCCGACTTCGAACCCCTCCGCCGCGCCCGCCACCGCATCCTCGACCTCGGCGGACTCCAGGCCTGCAATAGCTACACCAAAATCAACCTCTCCTTATTCGGCCTCTACCCCCGCAAGTACGTCCCCACCATCCCCCCGGAACTGATGCTCCTCCCCGGCGGCAGCCTCTTCCCCGGCGGCGTCCTCTACGAAATGGCCTCCTGGACCCGCGCCATCGTCGTCCCCCTCTCCATCGTCCAGGCCGTCGGCGGCATCCGCCCCGCCCCCGCCGGCGTCGACCTCAACGAACTCCTCCATTCCGGCAACGCCCTCAGCCTCCCCAAGCGCGACCGCATCCTCTCGCCGATCTTCCACCAGGTCGACCGCCTCCTGAAACTCTGGGAACGCCGCGGCCATCGCGACTCCCGCATCGCCGCCATCCGCCAGGCCGAACGCTGGATGCTCGAACGCTGCCGCCACGCCGACGGCCTCGGCGCCATCTACCCCTCCATGATGTACTCCATCATGGCCATGGAAGCGCTCGAATACCCCAAGGATCACCCCGACTTCCTCGAAGCCGTCGCCAAATTCGACGCCCTCTTCACCGAAACCGGCGACACCCTCTACTTCCAGCCCTGCTTCTCCCCCGTCTGGGACACCGCCTACGCCGCCTTCGCCCTCGGCGAAACCAACCATCTCGACCCCGCCAGCCTCCGCCAGGCCGCCGACTGGCTCATCGCCAAAGAGGTGCGCCGCCGCGGTGATTGGTCCGTCAAAAGGCCCCATCTCCAGCCCGGCGGCTGGGCCTTCGAATACTCGAACGAACACTATCCCGACATCGACGACACCGCCATGGTGCTCCTCGCCCTCGAACACTGCCACGCCTCCCGCCCCGAACAGCAGGCCGCCGTCGAAGCCCGCGCCCTCGCCTGGCTCATCGGCATGCAGTCCCAGGATGGCGGCTTCGCGGCCTTCGATGCCGATAACGACTGGGGCGTCCTCAACAGCATCCCCTTTTCCGACCACAACGCCATGCTCGATCCCACCTGCCCGGACATCACCGGCCGCGTGCTCGAAGCCCTCTGCCGCCGTGGCCTCGAACCCGCCGATCCCGTCGTCCACGGCGCCGTCAACTTCCTCCTCCGCACCCAGGAACAAAACGGCAGTTGGTACGGCCGCTGGGGCGTCAACTATCTCTACGGCACCTCCCTCGCCCTCCGCGGCCTCCGCGCCGCCGATTCGCCCGACCTCAACGTCTTCCGCAAAGCCGCCGATTTCGTGCAATCCACGCAAAACTCCGACGGCGGCTGGGGCGAAAGCTGCCAGAGTTATGAGGTCGGACGCTTCGTCGCCGCCCCCTCCACCCCGTCCCAAACCGCCTGGGCGCTGTTGAGCCTCCTCGCCGCCGGCCGCCACGACTCCGGCGCCGCCGAACGCGGCCTCCGCTATCTCATCGATACCCAAAATCAGGAAACCGGCGACTGGGACGAACATCTCGCCACCGGCACCGGCTTCCCGAACGTCTTCTATCTCAAATACACCATGTACCGGCACTACTTCCCGCTGCTGGTCACCGGGTTGTACGGCCGCATGGCCGGCTTCTAAGCCCCGCCGTGGATCCGCATCCCGTAGAAGCTGCGCCAGACGAAGTACAGGCCCACGGCCAGGAAGACTACGGTCAGAATCCCCGTAATCTCGGAACCCTGCGCCTTAAAGCTCTCGGCCAACTCCACCGCCAGCAGCCCGAATAGCGTCGTGAACTTGATGATCGGGTTCATCGCCACCGAACTCGTGTCCTTGAACGGATCGCCCACCGTATCGCCCACCACCGTCGCATCGTGCAGCGGAGTCCCCTTGGCCTTCAACTCCACTTCGACAATCTTCTTGGCGTTATCCCACGCCCCGCCGGCGTTGGCCATGAAGATCGCCTGATACAGCCCAAAGAGCGCGATCGAAACCAGATAGCCGATAAAGAAGTACGACTCGTAGAACGCAAACGCGAGCGTCAGGAAGAACACCACGAGAAAGATGTTGAACATGCCGCGCTGGGCATAGCGCGTACAGATCTCGACGACTTTCTTGGAATCCCGGGTCGACGCCTTCGTCGCCCCGTCCAGCTTCATGTTGGCCTTAATGTACTCCACCGCCCGGAAGGCGCCCGTCGTCACGGCCTGCATCGAAGCGCCCGTGAACCAGTAGATCACCGCCCCGCCCGTAATCAGCCCCAACAGAAAAGGCGGATGCAGAATCGACAGGAAAATCAGCTTGTCCGGCTGCAGCCCGTTCGTCAGCGAAACGATAATCGAGAAGATCATCGTCGTCGCGCCCACCACCGCTGTCCCGATCAATACCGGCTTCGCCGTGGCCTTGAACGTGTTGCCGGCCCCGTCGTTCTCTTCAAGGAAATGTTTGGCCTTCTCAAACATCGGCCGGAAACCGAACTCGTTTTCCACCTGCTTCTCAATCCCCTTGATCTCCTCAATCTGCGATAGCTCATAGACGCTCTGCGCGTTGTCCGTCACCGGCCCGTAGCTGTCCACCGCAATCGTCACCGGACCCATCCCTAGAAACCCGAACGCCACCAGCCCAAAGGCGAACACCGCCGGCGCCATCATCAGACTCGCCAAGCCCATCAGGCTGATGTAGTAAGAAGCGCCCATCAGCAGCAGCATCGCCAACCCCAGCCAGAACGCGCTGAAGTTCCCCGCCACTAACCCAGACAGGATATTCAACGACGCCCCGCCCTCTCGCGAGCTGATCACCACCTCGCGGACATGCGAAGACTCGGTTGACGTAAAGACTTTCACCAGTTCCGGAATAATCGCCCCGGCCAGCGTGCCGCACGTAATCACGCTCGAAAGCTTCCACCACAGCGACATATCGCCGCCCAGCGAAGGAATCAGCAAACTCGAAACCGCGTAGGTCAACCCCACCGAGATCAACGAGGTCAGCCACACCAGCGTCGTCAACGGCGTTTCAAAATGCATCTTCTCCGCCTCGCCGTACTTCGCCTTCGCCCAGGCTTCGTTCAGGAAGTAGCTCAACGCGCTCGCCAGCACCATCACCACCCGCATTACGAAGATCCAGACGAGCAGTTGCAGCCGCACCTCTTCGCGGGTCACCGCCAGCAGAATAAAGCTGATCAAGGCCACGCCCGTTACCCCGTAGGTTTCAAACCCATCGGCCGAAGGGCCCACCGAGTCGCCCGCGTTGTCGCCCACGCAATCGGCAATCACGCCCGGGTTCCGCGCGTCGTCTTCTTTGATCTTAAAGACGATCTTCATCAGGTCGGCCCCAATGTCGGCGATCTTCGTGAAGATCCCGCCCGCCACCCGCAACGCCGCCGCGCCCAGCGATTCGCCGATCGCGAAGCCGATAAAGCACGCTCCGGCGTAGTCCCGCGGAACAAACAGCAGAATGAACAGCATCAGAATCAACTCGACGGAGATCAGCAGCATGCCGATGCTCATGCCGGCCTTCAGCGGAATGGCGTAACAGGGAAACGGTTTGCCCCGCAGCGCCGCAAAGGCGCAGCGCGAGTTGGCGAAGGTGTTCACCCGGATGCCGAACCACGCAACGCCGTAACTGCCCGCGATGCCGATCACGCTGAACAGAAGAATGATCAGCACTTTCGTCGTCTCGAAATGCTGCAGAAACCCGAAGTAGAAGACAATGATCGCGCCGATGAATAACTCCAGCACCATCAGAAAACGGCCCTGGGTGATGAGGTAAGTTTTGCAGGTCTCATAGATGAGCTCGGAGACATCGCGCATCGACTGATGGACCGGCATATTCTGCAGTTCGCGATAGATGAGCAGGCCGAAGACCAGGCCCAACGCGGCGACGAACATCCCGGCCAACAACAGATTGAAGCCGGAAATGCCACCGAGAAAAGTTGCCTGATGAAAATCGGGCAACACCAGATTTGCCTCACCGCCGCCCTGATGGGCCGGCTGCTGGGCGAGCGCCAGCAGGGAAGAGAAGGCAAAGGACACAAGAAGCCGTAGCTGGGAATGCAAGCGCATTCGGTTGTTTCCTCCGGACGTGGGATGGCCCTACCTCGGGCCGCCCGACACGATACTAACTTTTGCCGTGGGGCGCAAAGGTTAGCCGGCGAACAAGATCCTACACCGCCTCAAAGATCAGACACTTCAGATACAGCGTCTCCGGCACGCTCAGCAGCACCGGATGGTCCTGCGCCTGCACCCGGCGTTCGAGCACCCGCAAACTCCGCCGCGCATCCCGCGCCGCCTCGGCCACCGTCTCCATCAGCATCGCCTCGCTCACATGGTGCGAGCAGGAGCAGGTGACCAACGTCCCCCCCGGCGCCAGCAGTTGCAGCCCCCGCAGGTTCAGCTCTTTGTATCCCCGCAAGGCGCCATCAATCTGCGCCTTCGACTTGGCGAACGCCGGCGGATCCAGCACGATCGTGTCGAACTGCCGCCCGCCCGTGCGAAATCCCGCCAGCAGATCAAACACATCAGCCTCCCGAAACCGAAGGTTGTCGAAACCGTTCCGCTGCCGGTTCGCCTCCGCCGTGGCCAGCACCGCCGCCCCGCTGTCCACCCCTTCTACGCTCTCGCACGTCCGCGCCAAGTGCAGCGCAAACCCGCCCGACGAGGTAAAGCAATCGAGCGCCTTCCCCCGGCCCCACTTCGCCGCGGCCAGGTAGTTCTCCCGCTGGTCGAGATACACCCCGGTCTTCTGCCCGCCCAACAGGTTCGCTTCAAACTGCAAGCCATTCATGCTGACGGCCACCGGCCCGTCCAACTGCCCATGGACGACCCCGCTCCGCAGCGGCAACTCTTCCTTCTGCCGCACCACGGCGTCGTTCCGCTCCACAATCGCCCGGGGCGCGTAGCGCTCGGCCAGCGCCGCCACAATCTCGCCCTGCAGCCGGTCCATGCCTTGATTCAACGTCTGCACGACGAAGCAATCGGCGTAGCGGTCAATAATCAGCGCGGGCATCTGGTCGGCTTCGCTCGAAACCAACCGGTAGGCGTCCGTATCGCGCACCACGCGATCCCGAAACGCCTGCGCGGCCGCTATCCGCCCGGCCACGGAGAAATCACTGCCCAACATGCGCAGCGTAATCTGCGAGGAGCTCGAAAAATGCGCCGCGCCGCACGGACGTCCTCGCGGGTCGAGCACGTTGACGACATCGCCGCCGCGTGCCTGCTCGCGGTCGGCGATGTCGCTCGCATAGATCCAAACGTGCCCGGCTGCCAGACGTTCGGCGGCGCGGCGGTTAATCGTTACGGTCGGTAGCAACCCACTAGCTTACCTGGACTTGGATCGAACGCGGCTTGGCCACCTCTTTCTTGCCCAGGGTGATCTGCAACACGCCGTTCTTGTACTCGGCGGACACCTTCTCCGGATCCACGGTCTCCGGCATGGTGAACGAACGGGCGAACTGGCCATAGTGGCGCTCCACCCGGTGATACCCGGTCTTATCGTCCTTGCGCTCGAACTCGCGCTGGCCCTTCAACGTCAAGGTGCCGTTCTCGAGGCGGATATCGATCTTGGCGAGATCAACGCCCGGAACATCGGCCCGCAGAACCAACTGGTTCTCGTCTTCGAGGATGTCCACGGCGGGAATCCACGGCCGAACGTTGCCTTCGCCTTCATGGACGAGGCGGTTCAAAGTGTCCTCAAACAGACGGAACGAAACCGGAAAATCGTTCAAGTTAGCGAACGGGGAAAACTTGGTGATCGACATGGTTGATTTTCTCCTGAGATCTACTCTCAAGACCAATATATTACCTGAGTCGGTTTGTGTCAAGTATTTTTTTTCGACGCCGAACGCTCTCCCAAATCCAGTGGACCGTACGGTATAACAATAGAACTCCTACCCCCATTCCCCAGTAAATCGGCTCCCACAACGCCGCCTTCCCCTGCCAGTAATAATGAACAACCCCTGCAATCGCAGCAACATACACCAGTCGATGCAATTGCTGCCAGCGCTTCCCCCCCATCCGCTTGATCGCCCCCGCCCAGGACGTCGCCGCGAGCGGTACCATTACCGCTAAACCGATCAGCCCTGCCACAAAAAATCTTCGCGTCGTAACATCGTCCCAGATGATCTCCCAGCTCCACTGCACATCCACGGCGTAGTAATGCCAGGCGTGCAGGCAGCCGTAGAAAAAGGCGAATAGCCCGATCATCCGCCGGAAGCGGATCAAACTGCTCTGGCCCGGTAGGCGGCGCAGCGGTGTAATGCACAGCACGCCGGCCAGAAATCGGAGCGTCCAGTCTCCGGTGTACCGGGCAACGGTCTCAATCCGGTTGATCCCCAGCTCATTGTTCTGCCAGCGCCAGGCCAGTATGGCCAGCGGCAGCAGGCACAAGCCGAAAACCACCGGTTTCGCCCATCGATGAGTCCAGATCCAGTTCACAATTCGCTCCTGTTTGCCGAGATGTCTCTGAGGGAAGACTGCTTTTTTAACATGCCCCCGCGCTCCACCATTCTGACGCTCCTGCTGCTTCTTCTGGCAACGTCCTGTCAAAAGCAGTCCGCCGAGGCGCCCCCCGCGCGCCCTGCTGCCGTCTCGAAAGCGGCGGTCCAGAACCCGGCGGCGTCGGCGCCCGGGCGCCCCGTTTTCCCCTATTCCGTCGTCTCCGGTGGCATCACCACCCCCTCCGAAATGGCCAACGCCATGAAAAGCGATGCGGTGGTGGGCTCCCACTACGCCGGCCTTGAACCCGCCTCCTTCCGGCCGACCGTCCTCAAGGAAGACCAGAAAGGCTACGTCTCCTACCGGATCCGCGACAAGGTCTATTGGTCCCGCCGCCTGATGACGCTCAAGAAAGGAGAGCTCGTCTTGACCGACGGCGAGTCCATGCTCCGCGGCCGCTGTGGCAACCGGGTCTCCCCGGTCGCCATGTCCCCGGTCGCGCCCGCGGATCAGGAACCCACCGAGGCCGTACTCAACTCCTGGCAGGACTCCAAGGCCTTAGCCGCCATCCCGCCTGTCCCCGCCGCCAGCCCCGTCAAGGGCGCTCTCGCGCTCGACCGCTCGGCCCCGGTCGATCCCTCCACCGGCACTCTGTTGCTGCCGCCCGGCGGCGAAAACGGTCCCTTCATTACTTGGCCTAACGCCGTCGGTCCCGGCGGCTTCTGGGTCGGCGGCGGCGGCCCCGGCGGCGGTGGCATCGGCCCCGGCGGCGGAATTGGCGGTTTCGGCGGCGGTCCCACCGGCGGCCCCAACGGTACCCCCCCGAGCGGTGGCGAAACGCCACCCTTCGGCCTCCCCCCCACGGTCCCGCCCTCGGTAGCGGTCGTCCCCCCCACGGTCATCCCCTCCGGACCGCCGCGCCTCGAGCTGCCCTTGCCGCCCGAAACCATCGCGGCGATCCCTCCCACCAGCAAGCCGCCGGTGATTGAACCGCCGAACGGCTCGTGGCCGCCCACTGCGGGCTTTCCGCCGATGTCCATTCCGCCCGTCTCGCAGCCTCCGGGTGTAGTGCCGCCGGCAACGCCGCCGACCGCTCCGCCGCCCAGCGTCCCGCCCGGCACCGGAGAACCCCCGCGCTCCACGCCGCCGTCGGCCTTTGACCCGCCCCCCGGCTTCCCGCCTCCAGGCGATCCTCCCGGTCCGCCGGAAGTCGACAACCCGGTGCCCGAACCGGCCACCATGCTCCTCGCCGCCAGCGCTCTCGCTCTCCTCGGCGCCGGACGCTACCTCGCCAACCGCCGCCGCCGCTAAACCTGGATCGGCACCACGTACGGCTTCCGGTACTCCCGCGTCAGCATCCGGTTCGCCGCGGCGCCGCCCGCGTACCGCCCGGCACCTGGGAACCCCCGCGCTCCACGCCCCCGTCGGCCTCCGACCCGCCCCCCGGCTTCCCCCTCCGGGTAACCCGCCCGGCCCGCCGGAGGTCGATAACCCGGTGCCCGAACCGGCCACCATGCTCCTCGCCAACCGCCGACGCTAAACCTGCGCCGGCATCACGTACGGCTTCCGGTACCCCCGCGTCCACATCCGATTCGCCTCGGCATAGCCCAGCGCCCCGCCCGGCCCGCCTGAAGTCGACAACCCAATGCCCGAACCGGCCACCATGCTCCTCGCCAACCGCCTCCGCTAAACCTGCGCCGTCACCACGTACGGCCTCCGGTACTCCCGCGTCCACATCCGGTTCGCCTCGGCGTCGCCCGCGTACCGCCTCGTCGCCTCGTCGCGTCCCGCCCGGCACCGGAGAACCCCCGCGCTCCACGCCGCCGTCGGCCTTCGACCCGCCCCGCCCGCCAGAAGTCGACAACCCGGTGCCCGAACCGGCCACCATGCTCCTCGCCAACCGCCGCCGCTAAACCTGCGACGGCACCACGTACGGCCTCCGGTACTCCCGCGTCAGCATCCGGTTCGCCTCCGCATCGCCCGCATACCGCATCGTCGCCGCGTCCATCGTCAACTTCCGCCCCAGCCGGTAGCTCGTATTCGCCATATGGCACAGCGCCGCCGACAGAGCCCCCTGCTCAATCTCGGCCGTCAACGTCTCCCGCTTCCGCGTCTTCACCGCCTGCAGGAAGTTATCCATATGCGGTGCCGAGTCCCACTGCTTGGCCTCCCGAAACGGCTCGTCCATCACCTTCTCGTGCTTCTCGCCCCGATAAACCTGGAAGCCCGCCACGTCGACCACCATATACCCGTCGCTCCCAAAGAACAGGTTCCCAATCGTGTTCCCGCCCCGGAACGGCAACCCGCCCTCCTCGCCCGTCAACAGTCCCCGCACCTCAAACTGCAACTGCACATCCCCGTAGTCAAACGTCGCGCTCTGCGTATTCGGCGTCTCCTGGTCGTCGTCGTACACAAACTTCCCGCCCGTCGAATACACCGACTTCGGCAACTCATTCTTCCCCAGTCCCCACCGCGCAAAGTCCATCTCATGCACGCCCTGGTTCCCAATGTCCCCGTTCCCCGTATCCCAAAACCAATGCCAGTTGTACGCAAACCGCAGCTCATTAAACGGCCGCAGCGGCGCCGGACCCAGAAACTTATCCCAATCTAACCCCGCCGGCGTCGGCCCATCCGGTTTCCGCCCAATCGAAGGACGCCGCTTATAACAAATACCCTTGGCCAGATACAGCTTCCCAATCACCCCTTGCCGCAGTAACTCCACCGCCCGCATCTTATGCTGAATCGTCCGCGACTGCGACCCCACCTGCACCATCCGCCCATACTTCCGCGCCGCCGCCACCATCTGCTGCCCCTCAAAAAGGTTATGGCTCGCCGGCTTCTCAATATAGACGTCCTTCCCCGCCTGGCATGCCCAAATCGTGCTCAGCGCGTGCCAATGGTTCGGCGTCACAATCGAAACGGCGTCAATCGACTTGTCGTCGAACACCTGCCGCATCTCGGAATACACCTTCGGCTTCTTCCCCGTCAGCTTCTCCACCAGCGCCACGCCCCGCTCCTGCGCCGCCTGGTTCACATCGCAAATCGCCGTAATGTTCGCCGACTGGAGCGTCGAAAAGAACCCCACATGGTCCCGCCCCCGGCCCCCCAGCCCCACAATCGCCAGGCTCACCTTGTCATTAGCTCCCAACAGCCGCCCGGCCGCCGCCACGCCCGCAGCTGCTAACCACGTTCTCCGTTCCATGGCCTCATCCTATCCCATAACTTTGATATCCAACTCCCCCTTGCCCAACCGCACCCGCAACCCCTCCCCCGGAAACGTCTCCTCCTCCGCCCGGATCACCTGCCCGTTGTAGCGCATCACCACCGCATACCCCCGCTCCAAAATCGCCAATGGGCTCAACTGCTCCAGCTTCGCCGTACTCAACTCGAGGCGCCGCGCCGCCCCCCCGAGCCGCCGCTCCATCAACTCCGCCGCCCTCGTCTCCGCCCGCTCCAATCGCCGCCGCCCCTCCGCCATCCGCAACCGCAGATCCATCCGCCGCAGCCGCAGATCCAACTCCGTCCACCGTCCCCGCGCCCCGTCCACCGTCTCCCGCCCCAACCCCCGCAGCGCAAAGTCCGCGTCATCCACCCGCTGCTGCAGCCGGTTAATCTTCCGCGCAATCGACGTCTGCACCCCCTCCACGCCCACCGCGCTCCATCGCCGGTGCGCGTCCAGAATCAAGTACCGCAGCGCCTGCGTCATTCGCCACTGCGCGTTGTCGATCTGGTCCAGCACCGCCTCCCGCGTCCCCGTCAGAATCGCCGCCGCGGCCGACGGCGTCGGCGCCCGCAAATCCGCCACGAAGTCCGCAATCGTGAAATCCGTCTCGTGCCCAATCGCCGAAATCACCGGCACCGCGCACTCAAAAATCGCCCGCGCCACCGGCTCCTCATTAAACGTCCACAAATCTTCGAGCGACCCGCCTCCCCGCGCCACCACCACCACCTCCGCCCAACCCCCCTCCGAAAAATGCCGAATCCCTTCCACCACCTGCTCCGCCGCCCCCGCCCCCTGCACCAGCGCCGGCCACAGCCGCACGTGCAACCCCGGAAACCGCCGCTCAATGACATGCAAAAAGTCCCGGATCACCGCCCCCGTCGGCGACGTCACAATCCCGATCCGCTGCGGCAGCTTCGGCAACGCCCGCTTCCGCGCCACCGCAAACAACCCCTCCAACTCCAACCGCTTCTTCAACTGCTCAAACGCCAGTTGCAACGCCCCCTGCCCCAGCGGCTCAATCGTCTCCACGATCAATTGATACTCGCCCCGCGGCTCATACACCTCCACCCGCCCCCGCGCCAGCACCGCTAATCCGTCGTTCGGCTTGAATCGTAACAGCCGATAACTCCCCTTCCAACAAGCGCACCGGATCTGCGCCCCCTCATCCTTCAACGTGAAGTAAGCGTGCCCGCTCGTCGCCACCTTCAGCCCCGAAACTTCCCCGCTCACCCAAATGTTTGTAAACTCGGTGGACAGGATCCCCGCAATCTCACCCGTCAGTTCGCTTACCGTGTACTGTCGCCGCGGCGCCAATTCCATCCCCCGATTCTCTCACCCCGGAGCCCCCATGAGCCCTCAAGATGTCCTCGCGTTCGCCCAGGAAAGCGGCGCCAAGCAACTGGATATGCGCTTCACCGATATCCCCGGCCTGCAGCACCACATCTCCTACCCCATCGCGATGCTCACCGAGGACGCCTTCGAAGAAGGCTTCGGCATCGACGGCTCCTCCATTCGCGGCTGGGCCGCCATCAACGAATCGGACATGATCCTCATCCCCGATCCCAATACCGCCATGATGGACCCCTTCTACGAGGTCCCCACCCTCGTCATGACCGGCATGGTCAAAGACCCCATCACCCGCCAATCCTACGAACGCGACCCCCGCTACATCGCCCAGAAATCCGAAGCCTATCTCCGCTCCACCGGTCTCGCCGATACCTGCTTCGTCGGCGCCGAAGGCGAGTTCTTCGTCTTCGATAACATCCGCTTCGACAGCACCCCCAACTCCGGCTACTACTACATCGACGCCGAAGAGGGCCGCTGGAATACCGGCCGCGAATCGAACAACCACGGCTACCGCCCCCGCTACAAAGAAGGCTACTTCCCCGTCCCCCCCACCGATCACTATCAGGACCTCCGCGCCGAAATGGTCGAGGTGATGGAGTCCTGCGGCCTCATCGTCGAGTGCCACCACCACGAAGTCGCCTCCGGCGGCCAGTGCGAAATCGACCAGCGCTTCGACACCCTCGTCAAATCGGCCGACAACATGATGACGTACAAATACGTCGTCCGGAACGTCGCCCACCAGTACGGCAAAACCGTCACCTTCATGCCCAAGCCCATCTACGGCGACGCCGGCTCCGGCATGCACTGCCACCAGTCGCTCTGGAAAGACGGCAAGCCCCTCTTCGCCGGCGACGGCTACGCCGGCCTCAGCCAAATGGCCCTCTGGTATATCGGCGGCCTGCTTAAACACGCCCGCGCCCTCTCCGCCATCATCGCCCCCACCACGAACTCGTATAAGCGTCTCGTCCCCGGCTATGAAGCCCCCGTCAATCTCGCCTATAGCCGCCGCAACCGCTCCGCCTGCTGCCGCATCCCCATGTATTCGGCCAGCCCCAAATCGAAGCGTGTCGAGTTCCGCCCCCCGGATCCCGCCTGCAACCCCTATCTCGGCTTCGCCGCCATGCTCATGGCCGGCATCGACGGGATCCTCCACAAAATCGAACCCGGCGAACCCCTCGACAAGGACATCTACGACCTCTCCCCTGAAGAGATGAAGTCGGTCGCCTCCATGCCCGCATCTCTGGAGGAAGCGCTCAACTGCCTCGAAGACGATCACAACTTCCTCCTGAAGGGCGACGTCTTCACCGAAGAGTTACTCGAGACGTATATTGCGTATAAGCGCCGCCACGAAGCCGAAGCCGTCCGCCTCCGGCCCCACCCATACGAATTCGAACTCTACTACGACATCTAACTTGCCCACCGTCCTCCAACTCGCCATCTCCCGCGGCGGCGTCCCGAAACTTCCCATTCTCGAAGCCGACGTCACCCCCCTCGGCATCGCCGGCGACGTCCAGAAGAATCGCAAGTATCACGGCGGCCCCAACCAGGCCCTCCTGCTCATCACGAGCGAAGGCCTCGACGAACTCCAGGCCGCCGGCTACCCCGTCTATCCCGGCGCCCTCGGCGAAAATGTCACTACCGTCGGACTCGACCGCCGCCAGGTCCGCCTCGGCCAGCGCTACCGCCTCGGCGCCGAAGTCGAAATCGAAATCACCAAAATGCGCGAGCCCTGCCGCACCCTCGCGCCCTACGGCCCCACCATTCAAAAAGCCGTCTACGACCCCGACGTCAAGGCCGGCCGCCCCGAATCCCCCCGCTGGGGTCTCGCCGGCTTCTACGTCAAAGTTCTCCAACCCGGCCGCCTCTATCCCGGCGACCCCATCGTCCTCCTCGCAGATCCATGTTGATCGCCACCGACTACTTCTTCCGCCTCCAGGAACGCCACCCCGACGCCTTCGAACGCCTCTCGCGCCAGCCCTCGGCCTACCAGTCCGCCATGGCCGTCTTCGCCCATTCTCATTTCCTCTCGGAAGAGGTCCTCCAGCATCCCGAGTGGCTCGAAGAGCTCTGCGCCGGCCCCACCCTCCATCAGTCCTGCTCCGCCGATCAGTACGCCGACCGCCTCGAAGCCACCCTCCCTCCCGGCCTCCCCGAAGCCGTCGATCTCGCCCGCTTCCGCCGCCGCGAACTCCTCCGCATCCTCCTCCGCGACGTCCGCGGCTTCGCCAATCTCCCGGAAACCACCGGCGAACTCTCCCACCTCGCCGACGCCATTCTCGACGTCACCCTCCGCCGCGCCATCGCCCACTACGCCCTCCGCCACGGTCTCCCCAGCGCCTCCCTCTCCATCCTCGCCGTCGGCAAGCTCGGCGGCGAAGAGCTCAACTACAGCTCCGACATCGATCTCATCTTCCTCTACGCCTCGAACGGCGACACCGCCGGCCCCGCCGTCATCACCAACAAAGAGTTCTCGAAGAAAGTCGCCAACCTCGTCACCGACCTTCTCTCCCGCTACACCCCCGAAGGCATCTGCTACCGCGTCGATCTCCGCCTCCGCCCCGAAGGCCGCCACGGCGAAGTCGTCATGTCCCTCGACGCCGCGAAAACTTATTACCAATCCCGCGGCCGCGACTGGGAGCTCCAAATGCTCATCAAGGCCCGCCCCGCCGCCGGCGACCCCGCCCCCGGCCGCGCCCTTCTCGCCTTCATCGAACCGCTCATCTACTCCACCTCCCTCGACTTCACCGCCATCGAAGCCGTCTCCCAAACCCGCCTCCGCATCCACGAACAACTCGCCTCCCGCAAACTCAACGCCGCCGAAATCGACGTCAAGCTCTCCCCAGGCGGCATCCGCGATATCGAGTTTCTCGTCCAGTGCCTCCAACGTCTCCACGGCGGCCGCGAACCCTGGGTCCGCCACGGCGGCACCATGCTCGCCCTCTCCCGTCTCCGCGATAAGGAGCTCCTCTCCCCCATCGAATACGGCCGCCTCACCAGCGCCTACCAGTTCCTCCGCCACCTCGAACACCGCCTCCAGTTTGAAGACGATCGCCAAACCCATTCGCTCCCTCCGAACCCCGAACACATCGCCCGCCGCATGCCCCCGGCCGAAGTCGGCGGCGTCGTCTCTGCGCCCCGGCTTCTCGAAGCTCTCCACGTCCATCTCGCCGAAGTCCACGAAATCTACGAACGCGTCATCCACGCCCAGCAGCCCGCCTACCTCGCCCCCGAACCCGCCGCCCAGCCCTCGAACCTCGTCCGCTTCCTCGACCAGAAAGCCCCCGCCCTCGCCGCCCTCCTCGCCCTCCGGCCCCTCCACCGCTCCGCCCTCGCCTTCGAACATTTCCTAGAGAAAATGTTTGATGCCCCCGGCTGGCTCGCCCTCCTCGATCGCGACTCCACCCTCGCCGGCCACGTCCTCGATATCTTCGAAACCAGCCCCTATCTCTCCGAACAACTCGTCCGCACCCCGGACCTCCTCGCCGAGTTCGCCCTCTTTCGCACCCCGCTGAACCCGCCGCCCCCCGACGCCGATCCCCCCGCCCTCCGCCGCTACTTCCGCCGCGAAATGTTCCGCCTCCAGGCCGAATCCATCTGCCTGGCCCGCCCGGTCTTCGATACCCTCGAACGCGCCTCCCAACTCGGCGAAGAGATCCTCGCCGCCGCCTATCGCATCGCCGCCGGCCCGGACACCCCGCCCGGCATGATGGTCATCGCCCTCGGCCGCCTCGGCATGCGCGAGTTCGATCTCGGCTCCGACGCCGACCTCGTCTTCGCCCTCCCCCAAGCCGCCCCCAACTCGAGCGAAGACGAACTCCCCCGCTGGTCCCGCATCGCCGAACGCCTCATCGAAATCCTCAGCGCCTACACCGGCGACGGCATGATGTTCGCCGTCGATTCCCGCCTCCGGCCTAACGGCCGCGCCGGCGCTCTCGTCCAGACGGAAGCGGCCTTCCGCGAGTACTTCGAACGCCGCGCCGAAGCCTGGGAGGGCATGGCGTATATGAAGGCGCGCGCCGTCGCCGGCAACCTCGAAGCCGCCACGGTCTTCCTCCACGATCTCCAGCAGATCGACTGGCGCCGCTACGGCCAGTCCGGCCGCTCCCGCGTCGAACTCCGCCGCATGCGCCTCCGCCTCGAACGCGAACAGGGCGTGGCCCAACCCCTCAAGGCCGGCTCCGGCGGCTACTACGACATCGACTTCATTCTCATGTACCTGCGCCTCAAAAGCGCCGGCTTCTTCTTTAAGCAACTCTCCACGCCCCAACGCATCGAAGTGATTGAGAAGATGGGCCACCTCGATCACGCCGACGCGCTCTTCCTCCGCGACGCCGCCACCTTCTATCGCGCCCTCGATCACGGCCTCCGAATTATCTTCGGCCATGCGGAGGCGGACCTGCCCAAATCACCCCTCCATCTCGACATGCTAACCGACGTTATCGGCCGTTGGACCCCTCCCCATTTGCACGATCAACCATTGCCGGATAAAGTGGAACAGATCCGTAGTCGCACCCGCGAGCTGTTCGACCGTCTCTTCGCCGTATCATGATTGCCTGTCGTTTCGTCTCCTTCCTGCTGCCTCTGGCCGCCTTCGCTGGGGATCCGCCCCTGCTCGATCGCGCCTACCAACGCATGTACAACTTCGATTTCAATGGCGCCCGCGCCTTAATCGACCAGCATGTCAATGAGCGGCCCCAGGACCCCCTCGGCTACTCCACCCGCGCCGCCGCCCTCGTCTTCCAGGAACTCGACCGCCTCAGCATTCTCCAAACCGACTTCTTCCTCGATGACGATCGCATCGCCGAAAAGAAGAAGCTCCGCCCCGATCCCCAAACCCGCGACGCCTTCTATTGGGCCGCCCGCCAGGCGCAGGAACGCGCCGACGCCATTCTCCTCAAGAACCCCAACGACACCTCCGCCCTCTTTGCCAACTCGCTCTCCTGGGGGCTCACCACCGACTACGCCGCCTTTGTTGAAAAGCGCCAGCTCGGCTCCCTCAACTACGCCAAAACCTCCCACGCCTTCGCCAAGCGCCTCATCGCCGTCGACAAAAACTACGGCGACGCCTATCTCACCACCGGCCTTAGCGAGTACATCCTCGGCAGCCTCCCCTTCTTCGTCAAGTGGTTCATCAAGTTCGACGACACCAAGGGCTCCAAACAAGTAGCCGTCGAAAATCTCAAATTTGCCGCCAAAAACGGCCGCTACCTTGGCCCCTTCGCTCGCATCCTGCTGGCCGTCGCCGCCCTCCGCGAGAAGAAGAAACCCGAAGCCCGCGACTGGCTGCACGGACTCGTGCGAGACTATCCGGAGAACCCCCTTTTGAAACACGAACTGGAGAGATTGCGTTGAGCCGTTTAACCGACTACGAAGGCTGCGGCCCGCTGCAGGTCATTCGGGAATTTACTGATTACGACGGCCAATGCTTGAAGCCCGGTCAGGCCATCGAGTTCGATTTCTATAGCTTCGTCGCCTACGAGTCCGGCTATACCTTCTCGCGCAACGGCGACACGGTCCTCCGCCTCTCGGGCGACGTCCCCTCCGATCTCGACGTCATCGCCCATCCCGAAAACTATTTCTGTCTCCCGCTCCCCCGCCTGGCCTGGTACACCAACGGACCCGCCCTCGCCGTCACCCACGAATTCACCGACCGCAACGGCCGCACCTTCCGCGCCGGCGACCAGGTCAATTGGGCCGTCCACGAACGCGACCAAAGTCAGTTGCTGCACTTCTTCCACGGCCACGCCGGCGAAGTCCTGCAACTCGACGAACAGAACGCCGAACACGCCGCCGTCCTGCTCTATCCCGAACGCTTCTTCGAACTCCCCTTCGATGCCCGCCCTGAATGAGTACGCCGGCCGCGGCGCCCTGAAGTGCAAGCGGCCCTTTGTCGATTTCGATGGCAACATCTGGCTGCCCGGCGATCCCCTCCAGTTCTCCGCCGTCCAGTCCGGCGACCCCCATGTCTTTGTCGAAGGCGCCTCCGCCGTCCTCCGCCTCATCGCCTCCGACATCGAACAAGGCGAAGTGCTCCTCCAACCGGAACTTTACTTTGAACTCCCGCCGCTCGCAGCATGAGGGCGCATAATGGTAGATATGCGGCTGCTCGCCCTGACCACTCTCTATCTCCTCGCGCCCCTTTTGCCGGCGCAGGTGATCGAGTTTGAGTCGGGCGGCCTGAAGTATCAGACCCTCACCAAAAACGGCGTCACCATCATGTACGCCCATCTCGCCGCCACCGTCCGGGACTATGTCACCCTCCAGGTCGCCGTCTCGAACGGCACCCGCCAGCCCGTGATCATTCGCCCCGACGACTTCACCTGGCATCCCGAGTCCGGCCCCGCCATCCATCCCGTCGCCGCCCGCATCGTCGTCCGCGAAATGCTCTCGAAGGCGCGCCGCGACGATGTCGTCGGCCTCGTCGGCGCCTACGAAAACGGTCTGTACGGCCTCCAGCAGTTGCGCTCCTCCTCCGGCTACGAGTCCCGCCGCCGCGCCGCCCTCGCCGAAGTCGAATCCGCCAAGCTCAAAGCCGCGGCCGCCGCCTCCGCCATCGCCTTCGTGCAAATCAAGCTCGCCCCCGGCGAAACCACCGACGGCGCCCTCTTCTTCAACACCCTCGCCAAACCGCTTCCCCCCGGCATCCTCAAAGTCATCTGCGGCAACCAGCTCTTCGAGTTCATCCTCACCGAATCCACCCCGCAGCTCAAAACCCGATAGCTGCACCCTTCCGCCTCCCCCCGGCATCCTACGGCCTGACTACTTTCTTATGCCAAACCTGTTTGCTCCCCTCTCGCTTCCTGGGCTGACCCTCCCTAACCGCATCGTCATGGCCCCCATGACCCGCAGCCGCGCCAACGCCGATGGCGTGGTCGGCGAACTCACCGCCACCTACTACGCCCAGCGTGCCTCTGCCGGCCTCCTCATCTCGGAAGGCACCGTCCCCTCCGCCCTCGGCAAAGGCTACGTCCGCATCCCCGGCCTCTATTCGCCGGAGCAGATCGCCGGCTGGAAACTCGTCACCGACGCCGTCCACGCCGCCGGCGGCCGCATCTTCTGCCAGCTCATGCACTGCGGCCGCATCGCCCATCCCCATCTCCTCCCCGGCCGCGCCGCCGCCGTCGCCCCCTCCGCCGTCACCCCCAACGTCAAAACCTGGACGGATGATCTCGGTATGCTCCCTCTCGAAGCGCCCCGCGCCCTTGAGACCGACGAAATCTCCGGCATCATCGAGGAGTACCGCCAGGCTACCGCGAACGCCTTCGCCGCCGGCTTCGATGGCGTCGAACTCCACGCCGCCTCCGGCTACCTGCCCATGCAGTTCCTTTCGACGAGCACCAACCTCCGTACCGATCAGTACGGCGGCTCGGCCGCAAACCGCATCCGCTTCGTCGTCGAAGCGCTCACCGCCATGGTCTCCGTCGCCGGCCCCGAGAAGGTGGCCATCAAGATCAGCCCGGAGATGCCGTTCAACGACGTCACCGACGCCAATCCCGTCGAGACCTACACGACGCTCGTCCAAGCCATCTCCGGCCTCGGCCTGGCCTATCTTCACGTCGCCCAGACCGTCCCCCAGCCGGACTATCACGCCCTGCTCCGCCCCCTGTTCGCCGGGCCTTACTTCGCCGGCGCCGGGCTCACCCAAGCCTCCGCCACCGCACTCTTAGCCAACGGCCAAGCCGACGCCGCGGTCTTCGGCGTCGCCTTCATCGCCAATCCGGACCTCCCCGCCCGGTTCGCCGCCAACGCTCCCCTCTCGGCTCCCGACCCGTCCACGTTCTACACGCCGGGAGCCCAGGGGTACACCGACTACTTACCGAAGTAAGCGTCGTCAATCACAATCGGGGTGGTCGTCTTGATGGCGTCCACCTCTTTCTTCGCCAGCTCCGGCCGCAGCTTGCCTTCAATGTCCTTCCGCAGATCTTCGAGCCCCTTCGCCCGCTTCTCTTCGACGAGGATCAAATGGTAGCCGAACGGGCTCTCCACCGGGTCGCCTACCTTGCCGATCGGCTGCGCAAACGCCGCCTGTTCAAACGCCGGGACCATCTGGCCCTTGGCGAAGAAACCCAGGTCGCCGCCCGCCGCACCGGATCCGGCGTCGTCGCTCTCGGCCTTGGCGATCGCCGCGAAGTCCCCGCCGCCCTCAATCTTGGCCTTCAACTCCTTCGCCTTCGCCAGCGACTCCTCTTTCGTCAAGTCCTTCTGGCCTTCCTTAAGCGGCACCCGCGAACCCTGGAAGCGGATCAGGATGTGCTTCGCCTTCACCTCGGCGGCTTCCGACTTCATCCCTTCGTAAGCCTTCAGCACCTCGGCTTCGTCGATCTTCACCTTGTCCGAAATGTTCTTGTACAGGGTCGACGCCAGCATCTGGTCCACCTGGAACTCAAGCTGCGCCTTCAGCTTCGGATCCTGGTCCACCTTCCGCTTCCGCGCTTCGAGCGCCATCATCTTCAATTCGGCGAACTGCTCGGCCACGCGCCGCTTGTTCGGGCCGGAAGCCTGCGCCTTGATCTGCTCGGGCAGCCCGTCCAGGAAGCGCTCATACTCGCTCTTGGTCACCTTCGTGGTGCCGATCTGAATCACCACCGGATCATTGGCCTGCGCCAAAACGCCCGGAGTGGCCGGGGTCGTTGCCGCTGCCGGCTTGGCTGCCGCGGCGGGCTTGGCCGCTGCCGCGGGCTTCGGTGCCGCTGCCGGTTTTGCCGCGGCCGGAGCCGCCTTTTTGGGCGCGGGCGTCTGGCCGTTCACAGCCAGAACAGAAAAAAGTGCAATACCGCTAACTGCAACAAACTGAAAAGCTTTCATCTAGGTACCTCCTTCCAGGATATCCCGAATCCACCCGAATTACTTGCACCCGTTCGCTATGCTCTCCCGTAGAGGTTCCACTCGCATATGAAACCAGATTCCAAACGGCCGAGTCCGGCCCGCCTGCGAGCTTTATGGCCCGATATCTGGGCGCTCGTCAAGCCGCGCCGGGGCGCGCTGGCCCTGGGCCTCGTCCTCATTGTCATCAGCCGCGTCGCCGGTCTGGTGCTGCCGGCTTCCACCCGTTACCTGATCGACGACATTCTCGGCAAACAGCAGTACGCGATGCTCAACCCGCTGATTCTGGCGGTCTTCGTCGCCACGGCCGTTCAGGCCGCGACGTCTTACACCTTGACCCAACTGCTCTCGAAAGCGGCCCAGCGGCTCATCGCTGAGATGCGCGGCAAGGTGCAAGCCCACGTCGGCCGGCTGCCCATCGCCTACTTTGACGCCCACAAATCCGGGGCGTTGGTCAGCCGCATCATGACCGACGTCGAAGGCGTCCGCAATCTGGTCGGCACCGGTCTGGTCGAACTCGTCGGCGGCCTGCTCACCGCCCTGTTGTCGCTGTTCATTCTCCTGTCGATCAGCACGTCGATGACCCTGGTCTCGGTAGCCGTCGTCCTGGTCTTCACCGGAGTCCTGCAAAGCGCGTTCCGCAAACTGCGGCCGGTCTTCAAGGAGCGCGGCCTCATCCAGAGCGAGGTCACCGGCCGCCTCACCGAATCGCTCGGCGGCGCCCGGGTCATTAAGGGTTACCACGCCGAAGCCCGCGAGGAGGAGGTGTTCCGCCAGGGCGCCGACCGCCTGTTGAACAACATTCTGCAATCGCTCAGCGGTGTTTCGCTGCTGTCGCTGTCGGCGACCCTCTTGATGGGTATTGTCGGCGCCCTGGTGATGTGGATGGGCGCCGGACAGATCATCGACGGCACCTTGACGCTCGGTGGCTTCGTGACCTTCACGGCGTTTCTGGCCTTCCTGATCGCGCCCGTTTTTCAAATCGTCAACATCGGCACGCAGTTGACCGAAGCGATTGCTGGCCTCGAACGGACCCGCGAAATTCTGAATGAGCCGCGCGAGGAGGACGATCCCCGGCGTAAGGTTGTACTCGGACCCATTGACGGAGAGATCCGTTTCGAGGATGTGTCCTTCCAGTATGAGGAAGGCAAGCCGGTCTTGCAGAACATCAACTTTCTGTCGTCGCCGGGCACAATGACCGCGCTTGTTGGTTCCTCGGGTTCGGGAAAGTCGACGATTATCGGCTTGATTGCGGCCTTCTACAAGCCGAACGAAGGCATGGTGTCGGTGGATGGCATTGACCTGTCGACGGTGGCGATTTCGAGCTACCGGACGCAGATTGGCGTGGTGTTGCAGGACACGTTCCTGTTTGCCGGGACGATTCGTGAGAACATCGCGTTCTCGAAGCCGGGAGCCTCGGAGGAGGATTTGATGCGGGCGATCAAGATCGCGCGCGTTGACGAATTCTGCGAGCGGTTTCCGGAGAAGTACGAAACGATTGTGGGCGAGCGGGGAGTGAAGTTGTCGGGAGGCCAGCGCCAGAGGGTGTCGATAGCGCGAGCGATTTTAGCCAACCCGCGAATTCTGATTCTCGATGAGGCGACCAGTTCGCTGGATAGTGAGAGTGAGGCATTGATTCAGGAGGGCTTGAACTTCCTGATGAAGGGCCGGACGACGTTTGTGATTGCCCACCGGTTGTCGACGATTCGCCGGGCCGACCAGATTCTGGTGGTGGAGGCGGGAGAGATTGTCGAAAGAGGGACGCATGGCAATCTGTTGGCGGCTCAAGGCCGCTACCGGGAGCTGTACGACAAGCAACAGGGGTTAGAGCAAAACCTCTTCCTGGCGCCCGGCGAGGGGGACGTGTAGAGAACCGGAGGACCATCCGCCCGGACCGCGAAACCAGCCGAAGCCCCCTTGGCTTCGTTCCGTAATCCAGCAGCCAGGCCAGGCCCAACCAACCGAGGCCCCCTTGGCTTCGTTCCGTAATTCAACCAGTCGGCCAGCCAGCCAAGCCAAAGCCGCAGAAACACCCACGCCAAACCCGTTGGCTTCGTTCCGCAATCCAACAGCCAGGCCAGGCCCAACCAGCCGAAGCCCCCTTGGCTTCGTTCCGTAATTCGACCAGTCGGCC
>JAIXQP010000049.1 GCA_027485675.1 Terriglobales bacterium
CCGTTCGGTGTTCGGCGGAAAGCTCGACTGGCGGAGCAACACGCATAAATATCGAGCACCTCAATGGTAGAGACGCCAAAATCGCCATACGGGTTACCATTACCGAAGCACTACACTAGGGGGGGTAGAGTCAACGGGGGTGATTGTCAATGCCGGCACCGTTCTTGACGCTCCCGCTTTGGTGCCGTAGACTCAACTTCGATGAAGCCCTTTCTCTTAGTAACGATTCTGGCAGCCACGGCCTCGCTGGCCTTTGCCGTAAAACTGATTAACCGGGACTCGACGTCTCACGATCTGGTCGTGAAGTGTTCCTCTACGGCGCAGACGTCCATTGGCGGATCGTCGACGCGCGACCTGGGAAATGGCCCCTGCACCGTTACAGTCAAGAAGAACGGCTCGTCGGCCACGGCATCCGGAAGCCAGACCCTGATGATTCAGAACGGTAGTATCACGGTCACCAAGTAGCTCGAAACTTCCGCTTGGTTTGCGATCCGTGAGCGTTTCTGTTTAGCACCCGCGCGCCGTACCCGCCGTCATCTCGGCGAATGCCCGGCGCTGTTCTCCCCAGTCGAAGATGCGGGCCACGGCGCGCAACTGGTGCTCATTCAGCGACGCGGTGGCGACTCTATCTACTATCAGAATCGCCTCCTGAACATCCGGCGCCAACAAGAGCAGGTTCATGATCTGCGTCAACCGTGCCCGCGTGACATACCCGAGCCGGGCGAGGTCGGCATAGTCAGCCACTTCGCCCCTGTCCACCATGTCCTGGAACTTGATCGCCAAGGCCATGAGGCGCGTGATCCTGGGAATCGTGGGGCGGGTAGGCGATTTAGCCCCGGCACCGGCGCGTGCCGCCGTACAATCGCCGTCGGTCCTCCCTCGACGTGCCAGCGGCAACAGGATCTCCACCTGCGCTCCGGTCTCGGGTACCTCTACTGCTACTGCTTTCCTTGGCATAGTTCTTTCGCTCCTTCGCTGCTGAAATTGATCGTCACCTTCCCGCTCCGGCCGTCGTACCCGACCTTGGCGATTAACAGCCGAATCATGTGTTCCTGTTCTGTCGTGGTCAAGGTTCCCCAGAGCGCGTCGAATTCCAAGAGGATCTGGCGGAGATCCTCGGCGTTGACGTGATTCGAAGATCCGCTGGACCGTTCCGCCGTCAGCGTGGCGATGTGCTCCTCGGTCGCGCTGATCTCCTGGTGGCCGCCATCCCCCGGGGCTGAGTTTTTGATGAGTTGGCGGAGATGCCGCCGCTGTGCGTCGAGATCCTGGTCCAGTGCGCGCCGCCGATCCGCCGCCTGTTCGAGCGCCTTCAACGCGACGGCTTCCGCTAATGAAGGATCCGTCCCGATTCGCCGGATACTGCTCAAGACCGCGGATTCGATTGCCTCGGCTGGCACCGACTTGGACTGGCAGGTCCGCCATCCCTCTCGCTGGGCCTGGTAGCAAACGTAGTAACGATAACGCTTGGCTTTGTTGATTGTGTAGGTATGAATCATCGGCGACTGGCACGGTACGCAGAAGAGTAGCCCCCGGAGCAGCGCGCCGTATTTATTCTGCTGACGACTCCCGGTGTCAGCTTTGTTCCGCTTTAGCTGGTCCTGAACCCGCTCCCACAGGTTCTGCTCGATGATCCGGTCGTGTTCCCCGGGATACAGCACGCCCTTGTGGTCGACCTGCCCGGTGTAAACTGCGCACGTGAGGATCCCGTGGAGCGTGTTCTTGTTCATCGGCGTGCCGCCGCGTGTGATGCCCTCCGCCGTCGTCCATCGTTTCGTCAGCAGTCCCTGTTGCCGCGCCGCGTCGATTGCAGGCATAAGCGAGCCGGCGTCGACATAGAGCCGGAATAAGGTGCGCACCTGCTCGGCCTCCTCGGGGTTCACGATGAGCCGTCCGCCCTTGGGATCAATGTCGTATCCCAGCACCGGATGCCCGCCGATCCACTTTCCCTTCCGCCGGGCAGCCGACATCTTGTCCCGGGTGCGCTCCGAGATGATTTCGCGCTCGAATTGCGCGAACGACAGGAGGATGTTCAGGGTCAGGCGGCCGAGCGAACTCGTCGTATTGAACTGCTGCGTCACGGACACGAAGCTGACGAGGTTCCGGTCGAAAACCTCGACAATCCGTGCGAAATCCATCAGCGACCGGCTGAGGCGGTCAACCTTGTAGACGACCACGCAGTCGATGGCCCGGGACTCAACCGCCGCGAGAAGCCGTTTCAGCGCGGGCCGCTCCATGTTGCCGCCCGAGAATCCGCCGTCGTCGAACGTCTGGGCGACCACCTGCCAGCCCTCGCCTTTCTGGCTGCTGACGTAGGCTTCCGCCGCTTCCCGCTGCGCGTCCAGGGAGTTAAATTCCTGCTGCAGCCCCTCCTCGGTCGATTTCCGCGTGTAGATGGCGCACCGAACAACACGATTGGCTGCAGGAGCGGCCCCCGCGCCCAATGCGTTTCGCGATGAATTACTCCTCGCCATGAGTCCCCCGTTCTGCCAGCGCCGCAAGCCCAAAGAAGGCGAAACCATTCCATTTGGTGCCGGTCACCTCCCGTGCGATCGCGCTGAGGGATCGGTACGGCCGACCCTCGAATTCGAATCCCTCGGGCCGGATTTTTACGATGATCCGGTGCCCCCGAAACTCTCGCTCGAGAAACGAGCCCGGCGGTGGCAGTCGCGGGTCCTGCTGGCCCGACACCCTTCGGCTCTCGCTGGCTTTCCGTTCAAGCGTGAAGTCCTTGCCGAACAGCATCCGTGGTGCCCGGATCCGCAAATCGGCGTCATTGGCGATCTCCATCGCGCGGCGGCGTGCGCGTTCAGACAACCCGCCCTCCGCAATGGCCTGGATCCGCCACGCAATTCGCCGGAATAGGAATTGACGGTGGTTTGACCTCGTCGGTTCGCCAAACACCTCCAAGTGCCGCCGGTGCAGTTGACTGACCGTCATCCGGCTCAGGGCTTCAATCTGTTCTTCAATGGTTTCCACAAGAGTCTCCTTTGCTAAGGCAGTTAACCTTGTGTCCATGAACGCTCTTCACGGGCACACATTCAAGTCGCAAATCGCGCTGGCGGCGATCGCGTAGCCGGCAGTATCCGGCGGCTAAAATACGCGCCAGTGATTGAAAATCATCGGGGGACAAACGCAAAACGAAACACCTCGCTGTGGATTGGCACCACAGCGAAAGTCCGCCTTACGGTCGTTCCGCTGTCGAGTAGTTGAGTGGAGCGCAGACGGGCCATCGAACGGGCGCGTGTCGCTCCTCTGTAAACATACGCACGCGGTTCGAAAAGTGGAAACACGATTTCGAAATATTGCGAGCCAGCAGGTAGCGGCGGTCTGCATTGAAGACCCAAATCATCGCGCTCGCCAGCCGGGCCGGCTCTCCGTCTACCGCTGCTAACAAGCACCCGCGATTCGAAAAGCGCCCTCCGTGAGGGCCTGAGCTGTTAACCAATTCTTCGTCGCTCTCCCGGGGTCTGGAGAAATGTCCGGTAAGAGAATACGGCGCCTCCGCAACATGGCCGCGCATGAGTCTCCTCCGGTATCCGCCGCAAGCCCCGATCCAGGTAACTCATTGCGCGGAAACGGGTTATTTGGGCGGAACCTGCGCCCGAAAAGCAAAACGACCAAGTCAACTGGAGGAGAGGAGACTTGGGGACTTGAAAACTTTGGCTCCCCGGGTAGGATTCGAACCTACAACCCTTCGGTTAACAGCCGAATGCTCTACCATTGAGCTACCGAGGAACACTGCGCTTGCCGACTCCACTATTTCAACAAACTGGAGGCCAAAGTGTCAACAGGATCAGCGTCTTTTCAGCCAATCCGCCAACCGGCCCGGCCAACTCGACAACGCCAGATCGCTCCACGCCAACCCTGCCCCGTGCGGCCCTTTCTCATAGATGTGCATCTCCGCCGGAACCCCCGCCCGCCGCAGGGCCAGATAAAACTGCACACTGTTCTCCGGCGGCACCCCCGCGTCCTCATTCGTGTGAAACAGGAACGTCGGCGGCGTCTCGGCCGATACCTGCTTCTCGTTCGATAACAGCTCCGCCAACTGCGGATCCGGCGTCTCCCCCAACAGGTTCCGCCGCGACCCCTTATGCACCACCTCTTCCTGCGTAAACGTGATCACCGGATACGCCAGAATCGCAAAATCAGGCCGCGAACTCACCCGCTCGAGCGGATCGGCATCCCCGCCCCGGCCCCCATCAAAGTGCGTCGCCACCGTCGCCGCCAAATGGCCACCCGCCGAGAATCCCCACACCCCAATCCGTCCCGGATTCACCTTCCACTCCGCCGCCTTCGCCCGCACCGTACGAATCGCCCGCTGCGCATCCTGCATCATCACCGGATGCCGGTACCGCGGCCCCAACCGGTACTTCAGCACAAACGCCGAAATCCCCTGCGAGTTCAGCCACTGCGCAATCTGCTTGCCCTCATGGTCCATCGCCAAGGCCCCATAGCCGCCCCCGGGGCATACCACCACGGCCTGCCCGTTCGGGTTCTTGGCTAACCACGGCGTCAACGACGGCTGATCCTTCTCCGTGTCCCCCAACGCCCCCGGCGCGCCCTGCGGCCACAGCAACTGCGCGGCCGGTTCCGGCACGGCACGCTGGCCGTACAAAATCCCAACCGTCATCACACAAAGAAGCAAACGCATAGATCCCCGTAATCTATCACTCTCCCTGCTTCAAACGCCCACTCTGCTTTAGGGCCTCCCGCAACAGATACTCGATCTGCCCGTTCAGGCTTCGAAACTCGTCGTCGGACCACCGCTTGAGCAGATCGAGGGTTTTCTCATCGATGCGAAGCAGAAATGACTTCTTCTCTGCCATGTCTAGTGATGCAAGGTTCCTGCGTTCACCACCGGTTGGGCGTTCCGCTCACTGCAAAGGACCACCAGCAGGTTCGAGACCATAGCCGCCTTCCGCTCCTCGTCCAGGTTCACCACCGACCGTTTCCCCAACTGCTCCAGCGCCATCTCTACCATCCCTACCGCGCCTTCGACAATCTTAGCCCGCGCGGCGATAATCGCCCCCGCCTGTTGCCGCTGCAGCATCGCGGCGGCGATCTCCGGCGCATACGCCAAATGCGTAATCCGCGCCTCGGTAATCTCCACCCCCGCTACGGAAAGCCGAGACTGAATCTCCGTCTTCAATCGTTCCGCCACCACATCCGTCGAACCACGCAAGGAAATCTCATTCGTCTCGTGCCCGTCGTAGGAGTACACCGTTGCCAGGTTCCGCAGCGCCGCCTCCGCCTGCACCGTCACGTAATTCGAATAATCGTCCACTTGAAAGGTTGCCTCGGCCGAATCCACCACGCGCCACACCACCACCGCCGCAATCTCAATCGGTTTCCCGTCATGGTCGTTGACCTTCAAGTGATTCGTCTCAAAATTGCGCACCCGCAGCGAAACCTTCTTCTTCGAGTAGAACGGATTCGCCCAGCGGAGGCCCTCATCTTTCACGGTGCCGATGTAACGGCCGAAGAGTTGCAACACGACGGCCTGGTTCGGCTGAACGGTGAAGTTCCCCGGCATCATCACGAAGCCGAGAATCACCAGCACGATTCCGGAGATAACGAACGAAGCTGCCGATTCGCTACCTTTGGCGGCGAAGAAACAGTACAGACTCGCGCCGAAGACCGCGAGATTCACGAGCAGCATCAGGTAGCCGCTCGGTGCTCTTTGGATTTGCTCTTTCATATTGAAATGATATCACTGTGATGTCGGGCAGGTCCAGGCCTAAGTGAGATATGCTCACGCTATGCACCGCTTCGCCTGTCTTGCCATGATCTCCGTGGGTACGCTGGCCGCCGAAAACTGGCCGCAGTGGCGCGGCCCGTCCTTCGACGGTGTCTCCGCCGAAAAAGCGTTGCCCACCAAGTGGACCACCGAAGAGGGCGTCACCTGGAAGCTCCCCCTACCCGGCCGTAGCGGCGCCACCCCCATCATCTGGGGCGAACACGTCTTCCTCAACGTCGCCGACGGCGAAGACCTGCACCTCTGGGACGTCGACCGGACCACCGGCAAACTGCGCTGGCAACAGAAGCTCGCCGGAGGCAACTACAAGATCAACAAGCAGAACATGTCGTCACCCTCCCCGGTCACCGACGGCAAAACGGTCTTCGTCCTCACCGGCGTGGGTATCTTCAAGGCTTTCGACTTTTCCGGCAAAGAGCTCTGGATGCGGGATATCCAAAAGGACTACGGCAAGTTCGGCCTGAACTGGGGCTACGCCTCCTCGCCGCTCTTATGGAACGGCTCTCTCTACGTCCAGGTGCTCCATGGCATGAAGACCGACGACCCGTCCTACCTTCTCCGCATCGATCCCAAGACCGGCAAGACCCTCACGAAAGTCGACCGGCCCACCGACGCCGTCGTCGAATCGCCGGACTCCTACACCACCCCGCAAATCTGGAAGGAAGGCGCCAAAGAAGAGCTCATCATCACCGGCGGCGACGTCGTCACCGGCCACGATCCCATCACCCTCAAAGAGCTCTGGCGCGCCAACGTGCTCAACCCGCAGAACAACCCCATGAACCGCATCATCGCCTCGGCGGTCGTCAAGGACGGCCTCATCTATTGCCCCACACGCGTCAAACCGCTCACGGCGCTGCGTCCTGGCGGCCGGGGCGACGTCACCAAAACGCACGTGGCCTGGCAGAACCCGAATGGCCCCGACGTGCCTTCTCCGGTTACGGACGGCAAATACCTCTACGTCACCAACGACCGCGGCATTCTTTGGAACCTGAACGCCAAGACCGGCGAAGAGATCTGGGGCGGCCAGCGCATCAAGCCAGCGATCTACTCATCGAGTCCCGTTCTGGCCGACGGCAAACTCTACGTCACCAGCGAAGATGGCCTCGTCACCGTGGTCAAAGCCGGTCCCACCTTCGAGGTGCTCGCCGAGAACGACATGAAGGAATACACCCTCTCCTCGCCGGCCATCTCCGACGGGCAGATCTTCATCCGTACTGCGGGCGCCCTATACTGCATCGGCGCCCGCCGCCGGTAGATCAACCCTTCGGCTTAAAGTAGAACACCATCGCCGCCCCGCCGGCCGTGATCACGTAGCCGAGCCAAAGCAGCGGGTTCACCTTCGTTTCGGGCGGATGCAGATACATCGTGAACAGCACGTTGATCAGCGGCGCGCCGCCGAACACGATCGGCATCACATAGTTCGGCACCCCGCCATTGCGGAAGGCGAAGATGATACAGATGGCGCCAATCGCGCCCAACGCACCGCCCAGCGAAGCGCTGATCGTGCCGGCGCGGTCAAACGACCCCATCCCTCCGCTCGATTGCAGTTGCACCATCGGTACGAGCACCCCGAGCAGGAAGTACGCGCCGCCGACGCAAAGTAAAGCCTTCATCGGGTTGCCCAGTTTCACCTGACCCGTATGCAAAATGGGGCCGTAGATTCCCCAGGCGAGCATGGCGCCGAGCGCGAATAGCAACCAGAGCATACTGCGTTTTTTCTCCTTGGATGACATGGACCCTCGATTATCCCAAATCAGAACTGCAGCCGGATCGCAAACTGAATCTGCCGCGACGACGTCACCGTAGACCGGATGCGGCCGAAGCCGCCAAGCGGGCCCGTGGTGGTCGAAATCGCCAGCAGATTCGGCGGGGCGAAGTTCGTGTGGTTGAACAGATTGAAGGATTCCGCGCGGAACTGAATCCGCGCATTTTCATTCCATCCCCGCAGCGGGAACGATTTCAGCGCCGCCAGATCGAACGTCCTCAACCCCGGGCCGATAAACGTGCCCCGCCCCAAAGTCCCCAGCGTACCGGGCGCCGAAAGGACAAACGCCCGCGGGTCGAAGTATTGGTCCGGCCCGCCCAGCACGGCACTCTCGTGCGTGTAGCCCGGCGCCAGCGACGGACGGTCCTGCCCCAGGCCCGGACCCAGCGAAGGCGCCCAGCCGGAACGCGACCGGTTGCCGCTCACGAACACCGTCAGCGGGCTGCCCGAACGCAGATTGTTGATGCCCGCCAACTGCCAGTTGGCGAACACAGCCTTCCGCCAGCCCGAGGCAGAGCGGGCAACCGGCAGGTCATAGGTGAAGTTCACCACCCAATTATGCTTGGCGTGATAGTCCGACAGACCCTTGTTGTAGTTGAATCCTTCGAACTCCGGCATCGCCGACGTCGTGCCGTTCGTCCCATCGGAGAAGAACGTCGAGGCCTGCGTCGTATCGATGTTGCGGGAGAAGGTGTAGGAGCTCTGGAACTGCAGATCGCGTCCCAACCGCTTGCGGATTTCGAGCAGCCCGGCGTGGTACCACGAATTCCCATCGCTCGATTTCAACTCGATCGTCGCCCAGTTCGGGTTCCGCCGCGGCGCCCCCGCCGGGAAGAACAGCGTCCCGTCAGCCTGCCGCACCGGCTCGACAATGTTCACATCGTTCGAGCGCAGCAGGTGAATCCCCCGCGTCCCGGCATAGCCCAACGTAGCGACGAAGCCACCCGGCAATTGATGCTGCACGTTCAGGTTCCACTGCTGCACGTACGGGTTCTTCAGGTTGAATTCGACGGGGCGCACCGTGTTGCCCACGCCCCGCGCAAACGGCGGCACCGGGAACGTCGGATTCGTAATCAGCACGCGCGGCGTGGCCGGCGGGTTCGTCACGGTGACGATCAGGTTCTGCTGGTTGTTCGTATTGAAGAACAGGCCATAGCCGCCCCGCAGCGAGGTCTTGCCATTGCCGAACACATCCCAGGCAAAGCCCATCCGCGGCGAGAAATTCTTCTTCGTCGGATTGGCATACAGCGGACCCGGCACCGTCACGGCGTCCGTAAACAGGTTCTTCATGTTCGAATCGCGCCCGTATATGTCCTGCGGCATCGTCGCGAACTCGTACCGCATGCCCGGGTTCAGGGTGAACCGCGGCGTAATCTTCCACGAATCCTGTACATAGAAGCCCATCAGCGTGAAGCGCCAGTAACGGTCAAACGTGGCCGCCGGGGTCAGACCCAGAAAGCGCGCCGCCCGATTTTCGAGGAAGCTCCGGACATCGTTGAAAGCGAAGGTGCCCAACGAGAACGTCGGGTTCACCATGTTCATCTGGTAGCGCTCCGCCATCATGCCGGCCTTGATCAGATGGCTGCCGCGCGTGATGGTCACGCCGGTGTCCAGACTGAACACGTTCTGCGTCAACCGCAGATTCGCCGAGCTCTGCGTGCCGAAACGCGGCATGCCGCCGATGTCGATGTTGCCCGTCACGCCCCGCCCAGGGACGAACTCGGCCAGCGGCGAGGCCGTGTTGGCTTCAATGTTCTGGCCAATTCGCGTCCGGCTGAATCCGCCCCGCACATGGAACAGCGTCTGCGGCGAAATGATGTGCCGGTACTCCGTCGTCAGAAACTGGTTGCGCGAAAGGAACTCGCGCGGAAACTGCGGGAAGTCGGTGGGCAGCACCTGCACCGCATCGTCCCAGGTGTGCCGCGCGAAGAACTGTCCGCGGGTTCCCACGTTCCGGTCGTAGCGGCCCTGCAGGAAGTTCTGGTCCACCGTCTGGTTGAAGCCGAAGATGTAGTCCGCCAACCCGCCGCCCCGCGCAGCGCCATTCGGCCGCGGCATCTCGTTCAGAAACGGAACAATCGCCGGATTCAGGTTCACCGGCCCATCCGGCAGAATGCCCGCCCGGGCGTTGTTGTCGGGAACAATGGAGCTGATCGTGCGCCCCAGCCGGTCCCGCAAGCTCTCCACGGTGAAGAAGAAGAAATCCTTGTCTTTCCGAATCGGTCCGCCGACACTGCCGCCAAACTGGTTCCGCTTGAAGTCCGGCCGCTTGGCCGGGTCGAAGAAGTTGCGCGCGTCGAAGTTGTCGTTGCGCAAAAAGTGGAACAGACTGCCGTGCCAAGCGTTCGTGCCGGACTTGGTGATCGCGTTGATCTGCCCGCCGCTGTTGCGGCCGAACTCAGCACTGTAGGTGTTCACTTCCACGCGGAACTCGCGGATCGCCTCGACGCCCAACACCGTCCCCGCCGCCGAACCCGCCGGTCCGTTCGTCATATCGTTCTGCGGCGTCCCGTCAATCAGGTATACGTTCGACCGCGGATCCTGCCCGTTGATCGACGTCCCCAATCCATGCGCCACTACCGAACCACCATCGCGATGCGGATACGCCACCACCCCGGGCTGCAGCAGCGCCAGGTCCGTATAGTTCCGCCCGTTCAGAGGCAACTCGCGCATCGCCGACTCGCTCACCAGATAGCCCAACTCGGAAGTCGACGTGTTCACCTGCGAAGCCGAAGCGTTCACCGTCATCTCCTGGTCTACCGCGCCCACTTCGAGCGTCACGTCAATCGTCGCTGACTCGTTCACCGACAGCGCGATCCCCCGGCGCACCATCGGCCGGAACCCTTTGGCCGTAATCCGCACCTCCACTTCCCCCGCTGGAATCGCCGGAATACGAAACAAACCCACGCTATTCGTTAACACCTGGCGGACCAACCCCGTGGCCGTCTGCGTCACCGACACCTCGGCCCCCTGCACAATCCCCCCGCTAGGGTCGTGGATGGTGCCGTTCAGCGTAGCGGTGGTCTGGCCATAGGCCACAGCAAACAAAGAAATTAGGATTCCGGTCGCACGAGCCAAGTACAAATCTTCACCTCAATCCTTCAGGGTATCAAAGCGACCGGGCCCAACCCTCACTTTTCGGAGATTTTCGCCAGCACTGCCCCTCCGAGTGTCCACGCCACCCACGTATCGACGACGTCCACCACCGAGTATTGCAGCGACTGGCTCATCCAAATCCAATTGTTCAGGTTCGTGAACAGACCCATCGCCAAGCCAATCAGGGAGACGAAGATCAGCCGTGGAAGGTAACCGCGCAAATCCGTCATTCCGAGCAGGATCACGAGGATCGCCGCCACGGCGAGGTCGAGCAGGATGCCCCGCACAAACATATCCGGCGACATCATCTCGCCACCTACGGCCTTATAGCCGATCGTTGCCACTGGGCCGGCCGCATAGCGGTCCGCAATGGTGGCGGCTCCCCCCGCCTCGTTCGGCAGCATGTACATGCCGTCCTGCGGCAGATTGGCCCGCAAGACGGCCGCCACCGCCGCTTCGTCTTTTACGGGCAACAGCGCCCCCGTATGGAAAGGGAGCGCGACCCACGAAGTCCCTTGCCAAACAAAAACGGCCAGTGCGGCCAGCAGCGTAAAGAGGATGCGTCTCATGGTGCCGCATTCTATGGGATTTCTCTCCCCAACGCGACCCTCTTCGCAGCTTCCCGTTCCCCCTCTATTGCGTATGATAGAAAGACTCTAATCTGGAGCGCATGAAACCCGCACTGGTGGTCCTCACGATTGCTGTCGTCTACATCCTCCATCAGGACTGGTGGAACTGGACCGCGGCCCATCCGCTGGCCTTTGGCTTCCTCCCCATCGGTCTCTGGTACCACGCGCTCTACACCATCGCCGCGGCTTTCCTAATGGTCGCGCTCGTCCGCTGGTGCTGGCCCACGGGATTGGAGCGCGACGAATGATTCCAGCCCTCTTTGTGCTGGCCTACCTGGGCATTGTTCTCTACATCGGCATCTTCGCCTTCCGCCGCTCCAGCGGCCAATCGGAAGACTTCTTTCTCGCCGGGCGCTCCCTCGGGCCCTGGGTCTTTCTGCTGAGCCTCTTCGGCTCCCACATGACGGCCTTCGCCATCCTCGGCTCGAGCGGCCACGCCTTCAACTTCGGCATCGTCACCTACGGCCTCATGGCCTCCAGCTCCGCGCTCGTCGTCCCGCTCTGCCTGCTTTTCCTCGGCACGCGCCTCTGGTCCGTCGGCAAACGCTTCGGCCTCATCACCCCGGTGCAGATCTTCCGCGACCGCTGGGAATGCGGCCACATCGGCACGTTGATCTTCTTCCTCCAAGCCGCCCTGCTCGTCCCCTACATCATCATCGGCGTCATGGGCGGCGGCACCACGCTGAGCGTCATCAGCGGCGGCTTCATCCCCTTCTGGCTTGGCGGTCTCATCGTGGCCCTGGTCGTCATGAGCTACGTCTTCTTCGGCGGCATGCGCGGCACCGCCTGGGTCAATACGTTCCAAACGGTACTCTTCCTCTGCTTCGGCGCCATCGCCGTCACCCTCATCAGCCAAGGCATGGGCGGCTTCACCGCGGTCACTGAACGCCTGCTCAACAACCCCAATACCGCCAGCCTCCTCACCCGCGAAAAGTTCTCGCTCACCACCTTCCTCGGCTACACCTTCAATCCCCTCTCCGCCATCGCCTTCCCCCACATCGCCATCTTCTGCCTCACCGCTCGCAAGGTCACCCAGTTCAAACGCACGGTGATCTTCTATCCCATCTGCCTGCTCCTCATCTGGCTCCCCTGCGTCTATCTCGGCGTCGCCGCGAACCAGGCCACCGACATCCCCGCCATCGAAGCCAAGCTCGAAGCCAAAGCCGCCACGGGCCGCCCCGTCCCCGGCGACGACGTCATGCTCCAGCTCCTCGGCCGCTATGCTCCCGTCTGGGTCGCCGGCCTCCTCGGCGCCGGCATCATGGCCGCCGTCATGGCCAGCGACTCGCAAATCCTGGCCCTCTCGACGATGTTCACCGAAGACATCTTCGCCTTCTACGGCGGCAAGGATAAGTTCGGCGAAAAGGCGCAAATCGCCACCGGCCGCCTCTTCGTCGTCCTCGTCACGGCCTTTGCTTATTTCACTGCGCTCAACGCCAAAGTCGCCATCTTCGATCTCGCCGTCCAGTACGCCTTCGCCGGCTACGCGGCCATGGCCCCCCTCTTCGTCGCCGCCCTCTGCTGGCGCGGTTCCACGAAATGGGGCGCCCTTGCCTCCACGCTGTTCATCGCCGCCTCCACCATCGCCCTCTACCTCCTCCCCCGCGGCTTCACCATCGCCGGCTTCGCCCCCGTCGTCCCGATGACCCTCATCTCGGCGGCCCTCGTCTGGGGCGTCTCCCTCCTCACGCCCAAGCCCTCCGCCACCACGATCAACCGATACTTCCCCGAGTCCTCTGTATAATCATCCCCATGCCCCCATCCAATAAGCTCACGCCCATCCAGTGGTTGATCTGCGCCGTCGCCGCTCTGGGCTTTGCTTTCGACATCTACGAACTCCTCGTCCTCCCGCTCATAGCCGGCCCCGCCCTCGCCGAACTCGGCGGGCTGAAGCCCGGCACCCCGGAGTTCAACAGTTGGACCGGCATGCTCTTCTTCATCCCCGCCTTCGCCGGCGGCATCTTCGGCATGGTGGGCGGCTATCTCACGGACCTCTGGGGCCGCCGCCGCGTCCTCGTCTGGAGCATTCTGATTTACGCCCTCTCGGCCCTCGCCGCCGGCTTCGCCACCTCACTTGAACAGCTCCTCTTCTTCCGCTGCACCACCTTCATCGGCGTCTGCGTCGAGTTCGTCGCCGCCGTCGCCTGGCTGGCCGAACTCTTCCCGGACCCCAAGCAGCGCGAAAACGTTCTCGGCTACACGCAGGCTTTCTCCTCCATCGGTGGCCTCCTTGTCACCGGCGCCTACTATCTCGCCGTCTCCTGGGCGCCCAACCTGCCCGAAATTCGCGGCGGCCACGAAGCCTGGCGCTACACCCTCATCTCCGGCGTCCTCCCCGCCATCCCGCTGATGTTCATCCGTCCCTTCCTGCCGGAGTCGCCTCTCTGGGCCCAGCACAAGGAGGCCGGCACGCTCCGCCGCCCCAGCTTCGCCGAACTCTTCCGGCCGAAGTATAGCCGCACCACTTGGGTCACCATGATCATGTACGCCGCCAGCTACGGCGCGGCCTTCGGCGCCATTCAGCATCTGCCCCGCATCGTCCCCGGCCTCGCCGAAGTTCTCCCCCTGGCCCGTCCGCTGCAGCAGAAAGTGGTCTCGAACGTCCAGTTCTTCCAGGAGATCGGCGGCCTCGTCGGTCGCGTCCTCCTCGCCTATCTCGCCGTCCGCATCCTCGGCCGCCGCACCCTGCTCCGCGTCTTCCAGGTCCCCGGCCTCTTCCTTGTCCCTCTCGTTTTCTTCAACGCTATGGACCTCTCGGTCGACGTGCTCAAATGGGGCGTCTTCGCGGCCGGTCTGCTCACCGTCGCCCAGTTCAGCTTCTGGGGCAACTACTTGCCGCGTATGTATCCCACGCACCTCCGCGGCACCGGCGAAAGCTTCGCCGCCAACATCGGCGGCCGCATGCTCGGCACCTCCGCCGCCCTCATCACCACCACCCTCGCCAACTACACCCCCGGCGCCTCGCCCGCCGCTAAGCTCGCTGTCGCCGCCGGCTGCGTCGCCACCGGCGTCTACCTCATCGGCTTCGCCAGCAGCTTCTTCTTGCCAGAACCGCCAGAAAAACTGCCAGAATAGAGGGTTGGAGAAGTTTTTCGTTCACAATTTCGGTTGCCGGGCCACCCAGGCCGACGGCGCGGCGCTCGAGTCCCTCCTCGAACAGCGCGGCCTCTCCGCTGCGCCCGAAGCCCGCTCCGCCGATCTCGTCGTCCTCAACACCTGCACCGTCACCGCCAACGCCGATGACGACGTCCGCGCCATGGTCCGCCGCGTCAACCGCGAAAACCCCGCCGCGCAGATCCTCCTCACCGGCTGCTACGCCCAACGCGCCCCCGAAGAACTCGCCGCCCTCCCCGGCGTCACCTGGGTCGTCGGCAACTCCCACAAAACGCAGATCCCCGACATCGTCGCCGAATCCCTCACCCCCTTCCACGGCCAGATCCACGTCGGCGACATCTTCGCCCAGCACGACTTCCTCTCCGCGCCCATCGAAGACGCCGCCGGAGACCGCGCTCGCCCCAACCTCAAGATCCAGGACGGCTGCAACAACCGCTGCTCGTTCTGCATCATCCCCTACGTCCGCGGCCGCAGCCGCTCCATGCCGGCCGGCCAGGTAATTGAACAAGTTCAACATCTCAGCCGCAGCTACCGCGAAGTTGTCCTCTCCGGCATCAACCTGGGCCGCTGGGGCAGGGAACCGGGCCAAACCATGCGCCTCGCCGGCCTCGTCCGCCGCATCCTCGACGAAACGCCCATCGAGCGCCTCCGCCTCTCCTCCGTCGAGCCCATGGACTTCTCGGACGACCTGCTCCACCTGATGGCGGACTCCCCCCGCATCGCCCGTCACGTCCACGCCCCGCTCCAGTCCGGCTCCGACACCGTCCTGCGCCGCATGCACCGCAAGTACCGGCCCCGCCACTACGCCGACCGCGTCACCAAGGCCCGCCACCTGATGCCGGACGCCGCCATCGGCGCCGACGTCATGGTCGGATTCCCTGGGGAAACCGACGCCGAGTTTGCCGAAACCTTCCGCTTCATCGACGAACTGCCGTTCACGTATCTCCACGTCTTCACCTACTCCGCCCGCCCTGGCACCCCCGCCGCCGACGCGCCGGACCAGGTCCCCATGCCCGTCCGCAAGGATCGCAACCGCCAGCTCCGCGAACTCGCCGACCGCAAGAATCGGGCGTTCCGCCAAAGCTTCCTCGGCCGCTCGCTCTCGGTAGTCACTCTCGGCCAGGGCCACATGGCGCTATCGAGCAACTACCTCAAGGTCGAGCTGCTCCAGCCCGCCACGGACAACCTGCTGCTCAACGTCCCCATCGGCGCCCTTACCGACGCGGGCCTCCGCCAGTTCGACCCGCTCCGCGTGCTCTAAGCTACATCTCCCGGCGGTTTTCCATCGACTTCGACATGCTGACTTCGTCCGCGTATTCAAGGTCGCTCCCCACCGGAATGCCCATCGCAATCCGCATCACCTTAATGCCCAGCGGCTTCAGCAACCGCGCCAGATAGGCCGCCGTCGCCTCGCCTTCGACAGTCGGGTTGGTCGCGAGAATAATCTCCGTCACCACCCCGTCGCTCAGCCGCTCAAGCAAGCTCTTGATCCGCAACTGCTCCGGCCCAATGCCCCGCAGCGGCGAAATCGATCCGTGCAGTACATGGTACAGCCCATCGAACGACCGCGTCACTTCAATCGGAATAATGTTCGGCGCCTCTTCGACGACGCAGATCACATGCTGATCCCGCGACGGGTTCGTACAATAAGGGCACAGCTCGCTGTCGCTGATGTTGTTGCAGATCCGGCACAGCCCCAGCTTCTCTTTCACATCCAGAATCGCCTGCGCCAACCGCTGCGCATCGTCCATCGACGCCCGCAACACATAGAACGCAATCCGCTGCGCTGACTTCGCCCCCACCCCGGGCAAACGCCGGAACTCATCCACTAATCGCGCAAGCGGTTCGGCCAAGTCAGGCATGGCAGTTTAGAACAGCCCCGGAGGCAGCCCGAGCCCACCGAGCATGCCGCTCATCTTCTTCTGGGTCTCGTCTTCCACTTTCTTGTGCGCCTCGTTGAACGCGGCCAGCACCAGGTCCTGCAGCATCTCCGCATCGCCCGCGGCTTCCGGGTCAATCGTGACGCCCAGGCAGTGCTTCTGCCCGTCCATCTTCACGGTCACCATCCCGCCGCCCGCGGAAGCTTCGACGCGGATCGCGGCGATCTCCTCCTGCATCTTGGCCTGCATCTTCTGGGCCTGCGCCATCATGCCTTGCATATTGCCGGGTAGTTTCATGGGGTTACTCCTTCAAGTTGCGGACACTGCGGACCTGCGCTTCGGGAAAGGTCTCTTGGAATCGCTTCACTACGGAATTGGCCAGCGCCCGCTCGGTGGCATCGTCCTGTGCCGCCTGTTTGGCCGCCGGGGGGGGACCGCTTTGCACGGTCGCTGAAAAACGGATCTTCGCGCGAACACCGGTCATGCCGATGGCCGCGAGCACGCGGTTCACATCGGACTCTTTCATCGTGAACTCGGCCTCTTCCGGCGCCACGATCTCCAGGCCGCCCGGGCCTTCGGAGATCTCCGCCGCCTCGATGCCGTCGGCCGTAAACTTCAGACCCAACTCGAGCGCCGCCGCGTACAGCCGCGACCGCAAGTCGCCATCCACCGGCTTACCGGCCGGGGCCTTCGGCTTCGGCGCCGCGTCCACGAATGCATTGCCCGCCGGAGCCTTCGCCGTTGCTTGCCACGGCGCCATTTTCTCTAACTCCGCCAGCGGGTCATCTTCCACCTTGGCGGCCACCTTCGCGGGCGCCGCCGGCGGTTCCGGCTTCTTGGCCTGCCACGCGGGCAAAGCGGCCAGCTCAGCCAGGGGATCTTCCTCGGCCTTGGCCGGCACTGCCGCTGGCGCCGGCTTCTTGGCCTGCCAAGGCGGCAACGCCGCAATCTCCGCCAGTGGATCCTCGTCCGCCTGGAATCGCGCCCCGCCGCTCGGCGGAGCCTGCCGCGGCGGCGGCTTCTGCGCCGATGGCGCCGGCCCGGCGCCCGGCCCCAGCTTCGCCAGCGCCTCTTCAATCGTCGTCAACTTGGCGGCGTGCACCAGCTTCAACAAACCGATTTCCAAATGCAGCCGAGGCTGCAGCGAATACTGCAAGTCCTTGAACACGTCCAGAACAATCTGCAGGTACCGCGTCAAGTCCATCTCGCTGAACCGGGCCGCCACCTTCGCAAAGTTCTGTTTCTCGCGCGGCGAAGCGGCAATCAGCCGCGTCCCTTCGCCCGAAATCTTTGCCACCAACAGGTTCCGGATGTGCCGCGCCAACTCCCGGCAGAAGTGCTGCAAGTTCGCACCCTTCCGCTCCAGTTCATCGACAATCTCCAGCATCCGCGCCGCATCGCTCTGTTCGAGCGCCGTCGTCACCTGGTCCATCGCGTCCTGCGAGAACATCCCCAGCAGCGCCCGCACCTCGGCCGCATGCAGCGTCGATCCGCAGCAGGCAATCGCCTGGTCCAGCGCCGAAAGCGAATCGCGCACCGACCCCTCGCCCACCTGCGCAATCACCGCCAAGGCCTCCGGCTCCGCCGTAATCCCTTCCTCGCCGCAGATCCATTCCATCCGCTTCAGCAGCTCTTCGAAATCCACGCTGCGAAACGAAAACTGCTGGCACCGCGAAGCAATCGTCGTCGGAATCTTGTGGGACTCGGTCGTACACAGGATGAACACCACCCACTCCGGCGGCTCCTCCAGCGTCTTCAGCAGCGCGTTGAACGCTTCGTTGGTAATCTGATGGGCTTCGTCGACGATGAAGACCTTGTAGCGGTCGCGCGCCGGCCGGTAGCGGACGCTCTCGCGCAACTCGCGCATCTCGTTAATGCCGCGGTTCGACGCCGCGTCGATCTCAATCACGTCCACCGCGCCGCCCGCCGTGATCTCCTTGCAGCTCGCGCAGACGCCGCAGGGATTCGTCGTCGGCCCTTCGACGCAATTCAAGAACCGCGCCATCAGCCGCGCTACGGTCGTTTTGCCGGTTCCCCGCTGCCCGCTGAAGATGTAGCCGTGGGCGATCCGCCGCTGATTGATCGCGTTATCGAGCGTCGTCTTGACGTGTTCCTGACTGACCAGTTCGGAAAACGACTGCGGCCGGTACTTACGCGCGATGACCTGATACATGCGGGGCGAAGAGAGGAGATGCCAGGCCCCGGGTGATCCGCGGCACACGAACTAAACCACTACCGTTGCTTCCTTCCGGATCTGGCGGGGTTTGCAGCCGCCCGTTGCACGGAGCCCGAGACCTGACAAGCAACTAGTTTAGCATTCCAAGGTCTACGGGAGACGGATTTTTAGCGCCGGGCTCCGCACCCCGGCCGCCGTAACCGTCACCTCCGGCTCCCCCGTCAACCCGGCCGGAATCCGCGCGTTGATCTGATACAGCCCCGCAAACCCCGGCGCCAAACCGCTATAGAGCACTTCCGCCGCCCGCCCGCCGATCGACACCGTCACCGTCTCCCGTGTCAACGCCAGCGGATTCGCCGGCGCCGCCGCCCCGTTCGCCGGCCGGTTCGTCACATCGCCCAACCCGGTCGCGAACAACGACACCACGCCCCCCGTAAACGTCACCGCCGCATACTGCCCGTCGCCCGAAAACAGCGCCGGCTGCACCGTTCGCAGCGGAATCACCGCAATCGGCGCTGTCGCCCCGCCCACCGTCAGGCTCACCTCGGCCTGCACGCTCGGCAGCGCATAGGGAATGAAGAAATTGATCTGCGTCGGCGTCACCGCATAAAGCCCCACCGGCGTCCCGTTCACCCGCACCGTCACCCCGCCCAGCGTCGTGGGCAGCGGGTACCGCTCGGCCGCGCTCGTCCCGGTCACCCCCGGCAGCGCCGTCGTGAAAATCGTTCCAATCCCCCCCGGCGCCAAACCCGTCGCAAAGCTCGCCGCGTTCGTCACCGCCCGGATCTGCCACGGCGCCGCCACCGCCACAATCCGCGAAACCACCCCGTCGATGTTCACGAGGTACAACTCGCCGGCCTCATCCTCGCCGAACGCCGAAACCTGCTGCCCCGTCGCGCCAAACCGCACCGTCGCACCCGCCTTGTGCCCCCAAACGTTCCCGTTGCAGTAGTCCGCAAACAGGTACGTCCCCCGCAGCTCCGGATACTGGGTTCCTTTATAAACGAACCCACCGGTTACCGAACAACCCTCGCTCCGGCCATAGACAAACACCGGCCGAACCAGGTCCGTCCGCGCCTCGCAATTCCGGTCGTCCTGGCAGGCGTTGCCTTCCATCAGGCTCCAACCATAGTTCAAACCCTTCGGCGCCCCATTCGGTTCAAAGTCGATCTCTTCCCAACGGTTCTGCCCCACGTCCCCGGCCCACATATCGCCCGTCTCCCGGTCAAACGAAAACCGCCACGGGTTCCGCCACCCGCTCGACCAGATTTCCGGCTGCGGGTCCTGGCTCCCCTCAGTATCCAGCCGCACCATCTTCCCGAGCAGCGTCGCCGGGTTCTGACTGTTCTTCTGCGGATCGTTCGCCGACCCGCCGTCCCCCATGCCCACGTACAACAGCCCATCCTTCGGATGAAACAGAATCTGGCCGCCATTGTGGTTCGTAAACGGCTGCCGCACCCGCAGCACCACCTGTTCATTCGCCGAATCGGCCACGTTCTCGTCCGCCGTCAGCCGCACCCGCGCCACAATCGTCTCCTGCTGCCGGTTGACGTAGTTGATATAGAAATAGCGTTTCTGCGCAAACCCCGGCGGAAACGCCAGGCCCAACAAGCCCATCTCCCCGCTGTAGCGCACCCGCGACTGAATATCGAGCAGCGGCGTCGGCCGCAGCGCCCCGTTCGCCCAAACGCGAATCACCCCCGGCTGCTCCACCACGAACAGCCGGCCCGACCCGTCGCCCGCGTGCGTCACCTGCACCGGCGCCCGCAATCCCGTGATCAGGGGATCGTATCGCAGGGCAGGGAACTGCGCCGCCAAAGGCAACGCCAGCAGCAAGAAAAAGCCGGGCAACCACCGCATCGGGTTATCCTCCGTGTACGAAGTGCGTAATCGTTTCGATGTGATACGTCTGGGGAAAGAGATCAATTAATTGGCACCGGTCGATGGAATACCCCGCCGCCAACAACAACTTCGCGTCGCGCGCCAATGTCGACGGGTCGCACGAAACCACCGCAATCCGCCCCGGCTGCAGCCGGATCAGGTCCTTCACCACGCTCGCGCCCAGCCCCGCCCGCGGCGGGTCCGCCAACACGAACTGCGGCTTCCGCTGCATCGTCTCCAAAAACAAATCCGCGCTCGCCCGGTGATGCTCCACGGTCTTCTTCGCCCGGTTGGCGTTGAACACCAGATCCTCCACCGCCGACTTCGAACTCTCCACCGCCACCACCTTCGTGAAGCGGTCCGAAAGCGGCAGGCTGAACAGCCCCACGCCCGCGTAAATCTCCAGCGCCAGCTCCCCGGTTGCATCGCCAATCGCCGCCGCCACCAGCTTCTTCAACAGAAACCGGTTCACCTGGAAGAACGATTTATGGCTCACCCGGAAGCCCTCGTACTCCAGCGGCCCCGTAATCGCCCCCGGAATCTCGGCCTCGCACCAATCGAAAAACTGCCGCGCCACGCGCCGCCCCGCCATCGTCTCGATGACGTTCAGCTGCACCTCTTTCTCGTTCGTGAAGAGCTCGAGCGACCGCACAAACCCCGGCCACCGCGAGTTCTTCAACATCCCGCGAATCACGCGAATGCACTCGTTCAGCTTCGGCGACGAGATCGGGCACTGCTCAATCGCCTGCAGCTTATGCGATCCGCCCTCCCGGAAGCCAATCCTGGTTCCGTCAATGTGCAACTGGATCCGGTTCCGGTAGCCCCACGGGTTCCCCGTAATCGTCCCGACCTCACCGGGAATCTCCATCCGGCCAATCCGCGAGAACACCTCGCGCACAATGGCCACCTTCTGCTCCACCTGAAACGGGTAAGCGGCGTGCTGATAGTGGCAGCCCCCGCACGTTCCAAAGTGGGGACACGACGGCTCCACCCGCTGCGGCGACGGCGTCAACACCTCTTCAACGCGCGCCTCCAGCATATCTTTGCGCTCCCGCGCCACGGCCACCCGCACCTGTTCGGCCGGCAGAACGTACGGCGTCAGCACCACGCGGCCTTCATGACGGCTCAGTCCATCGCCGCCATAAACCAATTTTTCAACTTCTATTTGCACTGTCTTCTATTGTGGACTAGTAGACTGGAAGATTGCGATGAAAGCACGCGTCTTCTCCGGGATGCAGCCCACCGGAAACCTTCACATAGGCAACTATCTTGGCGCCCTACGAAATTGGGTGAAGCTGCAGCATGACTACGAATGCATCTTTTGCATCGTCGATCTCCATGCCATCACCGTCTATCAGCCCCCGGCCGAACTGCGTGAAAAAATCCGCCAGGTTGCCGGCCTCTATCTCGCCGCCGGCATCGACCCCAAGATCACCGCGCTCACCGTCCAGTCCAGCGTCCCCCAGCATGCCGAACTCGGCTGGCTGCTCACCTGCGTCACCCCCCTTGGCTGGCTCGAACGCATGACGCAATTTAAGGCCAAGGCCGAAGCGGCGGAAACCATCGGCGACGGTCTCCTCCAATACCCCGTGCTGATGGCCGCCGACGTCCTGCTCTACAACGCCGCCGTCGTCCCCGTCGGTGACGACCAGCGCCAGCACATGGAGCTCACCCGCGATATCGCCGAACGCTTCAACAGCCTCTACGGCGAAACCTTCGTCGTGCCGCAGACGAGCCTCCCCATGGTCGGCGCCCGCGTCATGGGCCTCGATGATCCCACCAAGAAAATGAGCAAGTCCACCGCCGGCTCCGGCCACGCCATCGGCCTGCTCGACAAGCCTGAAGAGGCCCGCAAAAAAATCATGCGCGCCACCACGGATTCAAACCCCGCGGTCGACTTTGAAACCATGGGCCCCGGCGTGCAAAATCTCCTTGGGATCTTCCAGGCTTTTACTGATTGGTCCCAGGACGAAATGCATCGCCACTTCACCGGCATGCGCTACGGCGACCTGAAGAAGCAGGTGGCCGAAGCCGTCCTCGCCGGCCTCGCGCCCATCCAGCAGCGCTACGCCGAACTCATGCAGGATCCCGGCTACCTCGAAAGCATCCTGCAGGAAGGCCGCGACCGCGTCACCCCCACCGCCGCCGGCATCGTGAAAACCGTCAAAGAACGCATGGGACTCTACACCATCGCCCCCTAATCGTATGACGGAGCGCCGCCGCGTCACCATCCCCGACTACTGGAAGCTCCTCCGCGGCAACCGCAACTACCGGCTGCTGTGGACCTCCCAGATTATTAGCGAAATCGGCGATTGGTTCTTCACGCTGGCGCTCTATAACCTCCTGCTCGACTTCACCGGCAAGGCCGAATCCATCGGCTTCGCCTTCGTCCTCCAGGTGCTCCCGCAGTGCCTCACCGCCCCGGCCGCCGGCGTACTCAACGATCGCATCAGCCGCCGCAAGGTCATGATCCTCGCCGACCTCGCCCGCGCCGCCATCATCGGCTGCATGCTCTTCGTCCGCTCGCCGGAGATGCTGCCGCTGCTCTACGTCCTGCTCTTCCTCGAAACCGTCATGTGGGGCCTCTTTGAACCGGCCCGCGCCGCCGTGGTCCCCAACATCACCAAAGGCGACGAGATCTTCGTCGGTAACGCCCTCAGTTCCACCACCTGGAGCTTCAACTTCGCCATGGGCTTCACGGTCGGTGGAGTCGCCCTCGCCCTCCTCGGCCGTGAAGCCGTGTTTGCCATCGACGCCTGCTCCTTCCTCATCTCCGCCATGCTCGTCCGCCGCATGTCCTTCCATGAGCCCCACGCCGAAGGCCACGCCCCCCTCCATTGGCGCGACCTGCTCGATTTCAAGCCCATCGCCGAAGGCATCCGCTACGTCAAGCGGGACGGCCGCATGTTCGCCACCCTCTTCGTCAAGTCCGGCAACTCCATCATCGCCTCCAACTGGGTGCTGCTCACCATGCTTGGCCGCGACCGCTTCGCCGTCAACTGGCTCGGCGTCGAGCCGGAACGCGCCGCCGCCCTCGGCGTCAGCGTGCTGATGGGCTGCCGCGGCATCGGCGCCCTCACCGGCCCCATCCTGCAGGGCTACGTCGCCGGCCGCAACCAAACCCGCCAACGCTATGCCATCCTGATCGGTTTCGTCTTGGCTTCGTTTGGTTATTTCCTGCTCAGCCAGGCGCCCAATCTGGTCACGGCCTGCCTCGCCGTCATCATTGCCCACCTCGGCAGCACCATCACCTGGGTCGGCTCCACCATCCTGCTCCAACTCAATACGGAAGACAAATTCCGCGGCCGCGTCTTCTCGGCCGAGTTCGGCATCGCCGTCATCGTTATGTCCCTCGCCAGCTCCTCCGCCGGCATGTTTATCGACCACGGCTGGACCCCGCAGCAAGTCGCCGGTCTCACCGCCGCCCTGCTCCTAATCCCCATTGTCTTCTGGGCTACTGTTCTCTCGAAGTGGGAACAACTTCGATCGCCGCAAACCCCTCCGCCAACTCCGGCGGCGTCAACCGCTTCGCCAGACGCTCCATAGCCTCTACCGGCACTCTCCGTTGCCGCGCCGCGTTGCGCTCCAAACAAACCGCCAGCGGCACCTCGAAGTACAACGCCACGCACTCCGCCCCGTACCAGTCGGCGATCTTGATCCACTGCCGCCGCTCCTTCCGCGTCAGGTTCGTCGCGTCGATATAGCTCGCCGCCGCTCCTAACTCGAGCCGCCTCCGCAGCAGCCGCCGCAACTCGGCAAACACCACCCCGTGAATCGTCTGGTCCGCCTCGTCATCCCGCAGCAGGAACCGCATCGCATCGGACGACAGCGCCGCCACCCCGCGCTCGGCGAGCCACGTGGACTTGCCCGCCGCCGGCAAGCCCACCAGCACATACACCCGCTGCTTAGGCGAGGACATACCGCTGCGCTGTCAGTAGCCGTTGGGCAATCTCCTGCCGCAGCGCGATCGTGTTCACCGGTTCAAACTTCGTCAACCGCTTCAACGCCGCGAGTTGAATCCGCAGGTCGTCGCCCTCGGCACAAGCCGCCAGCACCATCCGCGCGTACCGCTCCACCTCTTCCATCGCTTCCTGCAAAAACACCGCCGTCATCTTCGGCGCCACGCTATGCTTCTGGCTCCGCAACTGCACGGACTCCATGGCGAACGCCTGCATCGAAATATCGCACAGCGCCGCCAGAATCTCCTGCTGGCTATCGAGCTCCGTCATGTACTTTTGGTAAGCGACGCCCAGGCACAGCAGCGCGATCTTCTTCGCGTTCTTCACGAGGTCCGGCGGCCCGCCCGCCAGGCTCGGCCCGGCCAGGAGTTCGCCCTGCAACTTCTTCACGGCCGCCACCAGCGGCAACTGTCCCCGCTGCGCCCGCTTCAGAATCATGCCGGTCGCCAGCATCCGGTTGATCTCGTTCGTCCCTTCAAAGATCCGGTTGATCCGCGAATCCCGATACGCCCGCTCCACCAGGTAATCCTGGTGATACCCATAGCCGCCGTGGATCTGCACGCCCTCGTCCACCACGTAGTCCAGCGCCTCGCTCGCAAACACCTTGATATAGGAGCACTCGGCCGCAAACTCTTCGACGGCCTTCAGCTTCACGGCCGCTGCATCCGGCTGCGCCCAACTCCAACCGGTCAGCTTTTCTTCAATCATCCCCGTGACGCGATAGCTCATCGTCTCGGCGGCAAAGGTCTTGATGGCCATCTCGGCCAGCTTCGCCTGAATCATGCCGAACTGCGAAATTGTCTTGCCGAACGCCACCCGCTGCTTGGCGTACTTGAGCGAAAGCTGCAGCACGTTCTTCATGCCGCCCACCGCGAACGGCCCCAGCTTCAGCCGCCCCAGGTTCAGAATGTTGAACGCGATGATGTGCCCGCGGCCAATCTCGCCCAGCACGTTCTCCGCCGGCACCTTCACGTTGTCGAGGAACACGGGCGTCGTCGAACTGCCCTTGATGCCCATCTTCTTCTCTTCCGCCCCGGCCGAAACGCCCGGCGTCGAGCGCTCGACGAGAAACGCCGTGAACTTCTCGCCGCCCACTTTCGCAAACACCGTATAAAGGTCCGCCGCGCCCCCGTTGGTGATCCACATCTTCTGGCCGTTCAGCGTGTAGTCGGTCCCGTCTTCCGACAGGTCCGCCCGCGTCTTCGCCGCCAGCGCGTCCGATCCCGCCTCCGGCTCGCTCAAGCAGTAAGCCCCAATCAACTCGGCCGAAGCCAGCCGCGTCAGGTACTTCTCCTTCTGCGCCGGCGTCCCATAGAGCAGCACCGGCAACGTTCCAATGCCGCTATGCGCCCCGTGCCAACCCGCGTAGGAGCCGTCTTTGGCGATCCCCTCGGCCACAATCATCGCCGAGGTCAGGTCCATCTCCATGCCGCCGTACACTTCCGGCACCAGCACCGCGGTCAGCCCAATCTCGGCCGACTTCTTCAGCACCCGCACGGCCACGCCCGGCTCCTGATGCTGAATCGCCTCCAGGTTCGGCTCAATCTCTTTGGCCGAAAACTCCTCGGTCGCCTTCGCAATCGCGCGATGCTCCTCGGTGAAGTCCTCCGGGGTGAACACCTGCGCCGCTGTCTGGTCTTCTACTAAAAATCCGCCGCCTTGCATCGCCTTAAATCCTCTCGAAAATTCCGGCCGCGCCTTGTCCGCCGCCGATGCACATCGTCACCATGCCGTAGCGGTGCCCGCCCCGCTCCATCTCCCGCAGAATCGTCGCGGTCAACTTCGCGCCCGTGCAACCCAACGGATGCCCCAGCGCCAGCGCCCCGCCGTTTACGTTCACCCGCTCCGGCGGCAAGCCCGCCTCGCGGATCACGGCCAGCGCCTGCACGGCGAATGCCTCGTTCAACTCAATCACGCCAATGTCATCAAGCGTCAACCCGGCCAACTTCAGCGCCTTCGGAATCGCCGCCACCGGGCCAATCCCCATGATCTCCGGCGCCACGCCCCCGACGGCAAAACTAACGAACCGCGCCCGCGGCTTCAATCCCAACGCCGCCGCCCGGCTCGCCGACATCACCAGCGCCGCCGCCGCCCCGTCCGAGGTCTGCGACGAGTTGCCCGCCGTCACCGTTCCCTTCACATGAAACGCCGGCTTCAGTTTCGCCAGCGCCTCCATCGACGTATCCGCCCGCGGTCCCTCGTCTTTACGAAACGAACCCACCGGGATCAACTCGTCGTCGAACTTTCCGCTCTCCTGCGCCGCAATCGCCTTCTGGTGACTGGCCAACGCAAACGCGTCCTGCTCCTCGCGGCTGATGCCGTAGCGCCGCTGCAGGTTCTCCGCCGTCAGGCCCATATTGATGTAGATCTCCGGCCGGTGCTCCACCATCCACGGGTTCGGCGCAATCCGCATCAGCGCAAGCGGGAGCATGCTCATGCTCTCCGTCCCGCCCGCCACCAGCGTCTCCGCCATACCCGCACGGATCCGCTCGGCCGCCATGGCAATCGCCTGCAAGCCCGACGAGCAGAACCGGTTGATCGTCACTCCACAAACCGTCTCCGGCAACCCCGCCCGCAGCGCGGCGACGCGTGCCACGTTCATCCCGCTCTCGCCCTCCGGCGTCGCGCAGCCCAGAATCACATCTTCAATCTCTTCCCGCGCAACGGCCGGATACCGGGCTAAAAGCCCCTCGATCGCGATCGCCGCCAGATCATCCGGCCGCGTCAGCCGCAGCGCCCCGCGCGGCGCTTTGCCGACGGGGGTCCGTACGCAATCCACAATTACGGCTTCATTCATCGCTTTAGTTCCGCAGGGGCTTCCCGGTCTTCAACATATGCGCCATCCGCGCTTGCGTCTGCGCGTTCCCGCACAGGCTCAGAAACGCTTCCCGCTCAAGGTCAAGCAGCTGCTGTTCGCTCACCAGCGTATCCGCCGCCACCGCCCCGCCGCACAGCACGTGCGCCAGCTTCCCGGCGATCACCACGTCGTAGTCCGTAATGTAGCCGCCCTGCTGCGCCATCCACGCCCCGGTCTTGAGCAACGCAATCCCCGGCTCCCCGGCCACCTTGACATCGGTCCGCGGCACGCCGGGCCGGTAGCTATCCACCATCGCCAGCGCCTCCGCCTTCGCCACGCCCAGCAGCCGCTCCGGGTTCATCACCACCGTCGCGCCCTTATCGAGCAAACCCAACTGCTTGGCTTCGTCCGCGCTGCCAGAAACCTTGGCGTAGCCGATGGTTTCGAACACCTTCCGCGGATCCTTCAGCCGCACGATCATCTCTTTGCAGCCGCCCGCGCCGGGAATCACCCCGACGCCGACCTCCACCAAACCCATGTACAGTTCCGCCGAAGCCACCGCCCGCGGCGCGTGCAGCAGAATCTCCGCCCCGCCGCCCAGCGCCCGGCCGTGCCCGGCCACCACCACCGGCACCGGTGCGTACTTGATCGCCATGTTCGCCTGTTGGAACCGGTGCGCCGCCAGGTTCAAATCGTCCCACTCGCCTTCCTGCGCCAGCATCAGCACCAGCACCAGATTGGCCCCGGCGCTGAACAGATCGCCCTGGTTGCCAATCACCAGCGCCTGGTGATTCCGCTGCGTCTCGGCAATCGCCTCCGTAATCTCGCCGACCTGGTCCTCGCCCAGCACGTTCATCTTCGAATGGAACTCCAGGCACAGGCACCCGTCGCCCAGGTCCACCAGCGAGCAGCCCGCGTTCTTCCGCACCACGCCCCCGGCCCGCTTCCGGTCCGCCAGCGAGATCACCCCCGGCCGCTCCGCGATCCGTTGATAGTGCCCCGTGCCCAGGTCGAAGTAGTCCGTCCGCGGCTGGCCCTTTTCATCGGCCGACCGGTAGAAGCCCTTCGCCCCGCGTTCGAGCATCCGCTCCACACCCGCCGGCAGCGCCAGGCCTTCCTGTTGCATCCGTTTCGCGGTCGCGTCAAAGCCCAACACGTCCCACAGCTCAAACGGCCCGTAGGTATGCGCGTAGCCCCAGCGCATCGCCCGGTCGATCTCCACCGTGCGATCGGCGATCTCCGGCACGCACCACGCCGAATACCACATCGCGTCGCGCAGCACCTTCCAAACGAACCGCCCGTACTTGTCGTCACTCTTCACGAGCGTCCGCAGCCGCGTCGGCAGGTCGTCCGGCATCGGCGCCAGCCGCGGCTTGTTGGCCTTGCGGTACTCGAGCGTCTTCCAATCGAGCGCGTGAATCTCCTTCTCCGGCCCGACGCGCTTGTAAAATCCCTGGCCCGTCTTCTCGCCGAGCCACCGGTTCACCATCATCTGATCCACGAACGGCGGCGGCTTCAGCCGCTCCCGCCATGGGTCATGCGGCACCATGCCGTACAGGTTCTCGGCCACGTGCACCCAGATATCGAGGCCGACAATATCGAGCAGCCGGTAGCTTGCCGAGTTCGGCAACCCGATCACGGAGCCGGTCAGCGCGTCCACCTCTTCAATGGTGAGGTCGTCTTCGATCGTGTACTGGTAGGCGCTCGCGCCCCACATGCTGCCGATGCGGTTGGCAATGAAGTTCGGCGTGTCTTTGCAGACCACCACACCTTTGCCCATCCGCCGGTCCAGGAACTGCTCGACGTCGGCCAGCAGCAATGGCTTCGTTTCGTTACCGGGGATCACCTCGCACAAGTGCAAGTAACGAGGAGGGTTAAAGAAGTGCGTCCCCAGGAAATGCTCGCGGAAACCGGCATCGAACCCGGCGCTGATCTGGGCGAGCGGAATCCCCGACGTGTTCGTCGAGACAATCGAATCAGGGGAACGCAGGGCGGCGACCTTGGTCCACAGCTCCCGCTTCACGTCCAGCTTCTCGGTCACGGCCTCAATGATCCAATCGCACCCGGCGACTTTCGGCAGGTCGGCGTCGAAGCTCCCGGCGGTGACGCGCGCCGCGTACTCCGGCAGAAAGAAGCCGCCGGGCTTTCCCTTGAGCGCGGTTTCAAGGCCTTTTCGCGCGGCGTCCACTGTGAGGTCGAGCAGGAGCACGGAAACCCCGGCATTGGCAAACTGTGCCGCGATTCTCGCCCCCATGGTCCCTGCACCCAACACCGCCACTTGGCGGATATTTCGCATGAAGGTCAGCCTATCATGGAACTAACGGATGTCTGCTGCAACTGCTCAACGTTTCCCTCGCTGGGTGATTCCTGCTCTTGGCTACGCCGTTTCGATAGCCTGTCTCATCCACGTCTATCAACACTTCGATTGGGCCGAACAGTGGCCCCGGATCATGGCGGTGCCCACGTCGTGGATCCTGGCGGCCGTGCTGACGGATATCGCCGTCTACTGCGTGCAGGGCTGGCGCTGGAATCTGCTGTTGAGTCCCGTTGGCTCGCTGCCGCCTTGGCGAACGATGCAGGCCATCTACGTCGGCCTGTTCGCCAACGAGTTGCTGCCGCTGCGGCCCGGCGAAGTCATCCGCAGCTTTTTGCAGGCCCGCTGGTCGGGCGTACCCTTTTCCGTCGTGGTTTCGAGCGTCGTCATCGAGCGTCTGTTCGACGGTATCTGGCTCATCGCCAGCTTTTTCGTCGCGTCATTCTTCGTGCAGCTTCCGGATCTGCTCGTCGTTGGCAGCCGAATTCTCGCCGTGCTGCTGGCCGTCATCGGCTGCGTGCTGGCGTTCGCCATCTTCGCTAAGGACCGTGCCGAGCGCTGGATCCAGCAAACCATCTGGGCGCAGGGGTTCCATCATCTGCTGGCCGCGCTCACCTCCATGGGCCGCAGCCCTTCGTTCTATCGCAGCTTCCTGCTCAGCGGCCTCTACCTGGCGCTGCAGGCGGCGCCGATCTATTTTTTATCCACCGGCTTTCAACTCGGGCTCTCCCTGGGCCAATGCGCCATTTTGCTCGTGATTTTGCGTCTGGGCGCCGTGCCGCCCCAAGCGCCCGGCAACGTCGGCACCTTCCATTGGCTCGTCGTCATGGGCGTCATGCTGTTCGGCGTCGAGCGGGAAACTGCCGTCGGCTACGCAACTCTACTATTCTTGGTGATTACCGTCCCGCTCTGGATGGTCGGCTTCGTGGCTCTCCTCGCCACCAAAATGAAGCTGAGCCAGATCCGCATGGACGCCCAAAACGAACCGGAAACCTCTCATGCGAGCACTTCTTCTCCTAGCTCTGCTGGCCGTTAGTATGGCCGCGCAACCCCTCCGCATCATCGCCATCGGCGCGCATCCCGACGACTGCGACATCAAGTTCGGCGGCACCGCCGTGCTCCTGGCCAAGATGGGCCACCAGGTGAAATTCGTCAGCGTCACCAACGGCGACGCCGGCCACCACCAAATGGGCGGCCAGATTCTCGCCAATCGCCGCCGCGCCGAAGCCGCCGAATCGGCCCGCCGCCTCGGCATCGCCGAGTACGAAGTGATGGAGAACCACGACGGCGAACTGACGCCATCGCTTGACGTCCGCCGGCAGATCATCCGTGCCATCCGCAACTGGAAGGCCGACGTCGTCATCACTCACCGCACCAACGACTACCATCCCGACCACCGCAACACCGGCATCCTGATTCAGGACGCGGCCTACATGGTACAAGTGCCGAACATCGTCAGCGACGCCCCGGCGCTGCGCAAGAACCCCGTTTTCCTCTACTTCTCCGATTACTTCCAGCGGCCGAACCCCTTCCGCCCGGACATCGTCATCGATATCGAAGCCGCCTTTGAACAGAAGATCAACGGCCTCGACGCCCACGTCTCGCAGTTCTACGAGTGGCTGCCGTGGGTGAGCGGCGTCTCCGAAAAGGTCCCCAAAGACCCTGCCGCCCGCAAGGCTTGGCTCCGCAGCGAACGCGCCAACCAGCGTCTGAACGACGAAGCGAAGGCCTCCTTCGCCAAGTGGTACGGCGCCGGCAAAACGCCCAAATACCTCGAAGCGTTTGAGATCTGCGAGTATGGCCGGCGGCCCACCGAGGACGAAATCCGCCAGCTCTTCCCCATGCTTCCGAAGAAATGATCACGGAACTGACCAGCGTCGAAGCCGTGCTCGTCAAGCTGCGGGATCTCTATCCGGAGGTCCCGCACGAGGTCCTGAAACGGGCGGCCCAAGCCGCCTTGAGCGAGGTTCGCCAGGGCCGCCCCGGCGATCCCGCCGCCACCATTGACGCGCTCACCCAACCGTCGCTCCAACCGGTGATCAACGCCACCGGCGTCATTCTGCATACCAACCTTGGCCGCGCCCCGCTCGGCGCCTGGACGCCCATCGCCGGCTACTCCCATCTCGAATACGACCTCAAGACCGGCCGCCGCGGCCGCCGCGACCACCACCTCGACCGGCTCTTCCACCACCTGCTCAACACTCGCGGCCTCGCCGTCAACAACAACGCCGCCGCCACCTATCTCGTCCTCCACGAACTCGCCCACGGCGCCGAAGTCATCGTCTCCCGTGGCGAACTCATCGAGATCGGCGACGGCTTCCGCATCCCGGATATCATGCGCCGCGCCGGTTGCACCCTGGTCGAAGTCGGCACCACGAACCGCACCCGCATCGAAGACTACCGCGCGGCGATCACGGACCGCACCGCGCTCATCCTCCGCGTCCACCCCTCGAACTTCCACATCACCGGCTTCACCGGCAAGCCGTCTCTCCGCGAACTCTGCTCGCTCGGCATCCCCGTCTATGAAGACCTCGGCTCGGGCTGTCTCGTGGATCTTAAACCGTTCGGCATCGACGAACCGCTGGTCCGCGATTCGCTCGACGCCGGGGTCAGCGTCGTCACCTTCTCCGGCGACAAGCTCCTCGGTGGACCCCAAGCAGGGCTCATCGCCGGGCACGGCGATACCATTGAGCGCATCCGCCGGAACCCGATGTTCCGCGCCCTCCGCATCGATAAACTCGTCACGCAGGCGCTCGAACATGCGCTCCGCGCCATCGTCCTCGAACGCTGGGACGACCTGCCCGCCATCGCCATGATCCGTCAAACGCCGGAGGCGATCCGCGACCGCGCCGAACGGCTCCACGCCCAACTGCCATTCCCCGCTACCGTCATCCCCGGCCAATCGCTCGTCGGCGGCGGCAGCACCCCGGACCAATCTCTGCCCACCTACCTGCTCGCCATCCCGCAGCCGGAAATGGAACGGCGGCTCCGTTTGGGGAAGCCGCCGGTGATTGCCCGTGTCGAAAAGGGCCAACTGCTGATCGATCTCCGCACGGTGTTCCCGCACGAAGAAGCCGCGCTGCTAGGCGCGCTGCATGTAGGTGCCTTCGCTGGTTGAGACGAGAATCGTCTCGCCCTCGTTAATGAAGGCGGGGACCTGGACTACCAGACCGGTCTCCATCTTCGCCGGCTTGCCCACGTTCGAGACCGTCGCGCCCTTCAGGCCCGGTTCGGTCTCCAGTACCTTCATCGGAACCGAAGCCGGCAGCTCCACACCCACCGCGCGCCCTTCGTAGAACTCGATCTTGATCTTCAGATTCGGGATCAGGTACTGCACCGCGTCCCCCAGCACGTCGGTCGTGAAGCCGATCTGCTCGTAGTTCTCGGTGTTCATGAAGTAGTACATCTCACCGTCGTCGTAGAGGTACTCCATCTCCTGTTCGTCGAGAGCGATTTTTTCAATCTTGTCTTCCGACGCAAAACGATGTTCAATCTGCGAGCCGCTCCGCAGGTTGCGCATCTTTACCTGCACGAAGCCGCGCAAGTTGCCCGGGGTCCGGTGCACCATGCTGAAAACCGTATGCAGTTCGTTGTTGAACTTCACCACCATTCCGGGGCGCAATTGAGTTGCTGCTAACATAAAAGCCCAGTTTACCAGCTATCCTGGATGGTTACATGATTCCCGATCAGATTCAGGAAGGACTCACCTTCGACGACGTTCTTTTGCAGCCCGCCCACAGCACCGTCTTGCCGGGGCAGGCCGACACACGAACCATGCTCACCCGTCGGATTCCGCTGCAGATTCCGATCGTCAGCGCCGCCATGGACACGGTGACCGAAGCGCACCTGGCCATCGCCCTCGCTCAGCAGGGCGGCATCGGTATCATCCATCGCAACATGACCCTCGAGCGGCAGGTCGAGGAAGTCGACCGCGTGAAGCGCTCGGAAAGCGGCATGATTGTCGACCCCGTGACCATCCGCCCTGATCAGCCCATCACCGACGCGCTCGAACTCATGAAGCAGTTCCGCATCTCCGGCGTCCCGGTGACCACCGAAGGCGGCCACCTCGTCGGCATCCTCACCAACCGCGACCTGCGCTTTGAGACGAATTTTCACCTGCCCGTTTCTTCCCGCATGACCCAGGGCCGGGACCGGCTGATCACCGTGCCTGTCGGCACCACGCTCGAAGACGCCGAAAGCATCCTGCACAAGCATCGCGTCGAAAAGCTCCTGGTGGTCGACGACAACTACACGCTCAAGGGCCTCATCACCGTCAAGGACATTCAGAAGAAGTTGAAGTACCCGAACGCGGCCAAGGATGAACAGGGCCGCCTGCGCGTCGGCGCGGCCATCGGTTCCACCGGCGACTTCCTCGAACGCGCCCAGGAGCTCGTCCGCCGCAAAGTGGACGTCATCGCCATCGATTCCGCGCACGGCCATTCGCAAGGCGTCATGGACGCGGTGAAGGCCGTCAAGCACCTGCTGCCCGACGTCCAACTGCTGGCCGGCAACGTGGGCACCTACGAAGGCGCTCGCGACCTCATCCGGCTCGGCGCCGATGGCGTAAAGGTCGGCATCGGCCCGGGCTCCATCTGCACCACCCGTGTCGTCTCCGGCGCCGGCGTGCCGCAGATCACGGCTATCGCGGAGTGCTCGAAGGCCACCCGCGAAGCCGGTGTGCCGTTGATCTCCGACGGCGGCATCAAGTACTCGGGCGACGTCACCAAGGCCATCGCCGCCGGCGCCGATTGCGTCATGATCGGCAGTCTCCTCGCCGGTACCGACGAAAGCCCCGGCGAGACGATTCTCTACCAGGGCCGGACGTTCAAGAGCTACCGCGGCATGGGCTCGCTTGGCGCTATGAGCGAAGGGTCGACGGCCGATCGTTACGGCCAGGCGCGCAGCGACAAGATGGTTCCCGAAGGCATTGAGGGCCGGGTGCCGTACAAGGGGCCGATCGCGGATCTGGTCTTCCAACTGGTGGGCGGATTGCGAAGCGGCATGGGTTACACCGGCTGCGCCACCATTCCCGAACTCCAGGAGCGGGCCCGCTTCCTGCGGATTTCGCCCGCCGGCCTCCGCGAGAGCCACGTTCACGACGTCATCATCACGAAAGAGGCGCCGAACTATCGGGTAGAATAGCGGCACGGGAACTTTTCTCCCGGCGTGGCGTCGAATAGTTCAGTAGACTTTGGACTCAGGGAAAGGAAGTCGGTTATGGCAGAATCCATTATCGGTTTCGGCTACGAAGATGCCGCGGTGGCATCCCGGCCGGCTGACGCCCACGAAGAAGACGCCCAGTTGCTGCGGGCGCTGAAAGCGAACGAGGAGAGTGCCTACGAGGTGCTGATCTCCCGCTTTCAACAGCCGGTTTATAACTTGGTGTACCGCCTGCTGAACGATCCGGCCGATGCCTCGGACGCGGTGCAAGACGTTTTTCTGAAGGTTTTCCGGAACGTGGAGTCGTTCCGGGGCCAGAGCAGTTTGAAGACCTGGGTCTACCGCATCGCCCTGAACGAAGCATACAATCACCGGCGCTGGTTCAGCCGCCACCGGAAGCAGGAAGTGGGTCTCGAAACGGATGAGGAGGGGTCTCGTAGCTGGATTGAGTCCATTTCAGACACTTCGCGCGATCCGTACGAACTGACCTTGAACGAAGAGCGACATCAGTTGATTGAAGATGCGCTTCGGGAGATCAACCCGGACTTCCGCGCGGCGGTGGTCCTGCGGGATTTGGAAGAGCTCAGCTATGAAGAGATCGCTGAAGTGATGCAGGTCTCGCTGGGCACCGTAAAATCGAGAATCCTGCGCGGCCGCGAAGCGCTGCGCCGCGTTCTGGTGGCGAAAACGAATGAGGCGAGGGCCTACGTGACGCCCTCGTCGGGAGACTTGGGGTGGATGCAGGAGACCGTGAAATGAGTAACGCGAACAGCCGCCAACATCCTATGGAATGCCGCGCGATTCAGCGTGAAGCTGCCGATTATCTGGACCGTTTGTGCACCGCTGCCCGGGCTCGGGAGATCGGCCGCCATTTGAGCGGCTGCCCGGCTTGTACGCAGCACCTCGATAGCATGATTCATCTCCGGCGCAGCGTTCGTGCTCTGCCGGCCCGTCCCGTTCCGACCAATTTAGCGGTTTCCCTCCGCGTGTCCGCTTCCCGGCACTACGCTCGCAAAGCCTCCCATCTGCGCTGGCGGGACCGGTTGCGGTTGTGGACCGTGAACAGCTGGCGCCCAATGGCGATGCCCGTCGTCGGCGGCTTTGCCACCGCCTGTCTGCTGTTCGCGACGATTCTGCCGACGTTGTCAACGCCCGTCATGGCCAACGACGACGCGCCCGCTGCTTGGTACCAAAGCGCCGAGTTGAGCGACCTGGGGCCGTTTGGCCTGCCGGCCGACCACCTGACGCTCGATCTGATCCTCGATGAGGACGGGCGCATGATCGACTACTCCGTTCCGGACAGTGAAAGCGTGCTGATGAGCGATGCGGAACTCCGCCGGACCGTGGAGAACAACCTGCTCTTCATGCGCTTCAAACCCGCGGAGTTTTTTGGGCAGCGGACGGCGGGCAAGTTGCGGATTACCATCCGCCGCAGCCAGCTGGAAGTCAAGGGCTGATTGGGGCAGAAGCTCGGGCAGCATTTTCTGCACAGCGCTCCCATGGTGGAGCGGATTGCCGCCGCCGTCTGCCGTTCCGAACCGAAGCAGATTATCGAGGTGGGCCCCGGCAAGGGCGTGTTGACCCAGCAACTGCTCGCTACGGGCGCCGAGGTCATCGCCATTGAACTCGATCCGGCGATGGTGGCGATCCTGCGGGAACGCTTCCCGGACCATCCCTGCTTGACCATTGTGGAGGCGGATGTCCTTTCGGTGGATCTGGCGCAGTGGGGCCCGGCGGTGCTTGCCGGTAACCTGCCCTACTACATCACCTCGCCGATTCTCGAACGGATCTTCCGCGCCCGCGCGGCCCTGCGGGAGGCCGTGCTGCTGATTCAGAAGGAGGTGGCCGAACGGCTCACCGCCGCACCTAACTGCCGCGACTACGGCTATCTGAGCGTGGCCACCCAGACCTACAGCCTTCCCGAGTATCTGTTCCAGGTTAAGCCCGGCATGTTCCGGCCGCCGCCCAAGGTCGATAGCGCGGTTGTCCGGCTCACGCTGCGTCCTGAGGCGGAAGATGCCGAAGCGTTTCTCCAGTTCGCCGCGCGCTGCTTTGCGCAGAAACGCAAAACCCTGCGCAACAACCTCGCTCCCTTCTACGGCCACCATGTGGTGGACGACTTGCCGGAGGCCTCGCTCCGGGCCGAGCAGCTCAGCGTCTCCGCCCTGCGCGAGCTTTATGGCCGCCTGATCGCGTAGAATCAACCGATGCTCGTCTCTCGTGTTCGCCTGGCCTCCGCCGCCATCTTCATGCAGGTGCTGCTGGGCGTGATCTACTCGTGGTCCGTGTTTCGCGGACCGTTGGCGCAACTGCATGGGTGGTCCCGTGCGGAGACGATTGCGCCTTACCGCTACTCCATGCTGGCCTTCGCGGTGGCCATGGTGCTGGGTGGAATTTGGCAGGACCGCAAGGGTCCGCGGGTCGTCGCCACCACCGGGGGTCTGCTGCTTGGTACCGGCTGCCTGCTCGCGGCCTGGCTCGGCGATTCGCTGAACGGGCTGATTTTTTCGTATGGCATCGTGGCGGCCTTTGGCGTTGGCTTCGCCTACGTGACGCCCATTGCAACGTGCATCAAGTGGTTCCCGGACCAGCGCGGCCGCATTGTGGGATTGGCCGTGATGGGCTTCGGCGTGGGGCCACTGCTGTTCGGCCCGCTGCTCGAGGTGTTGCTCGGGAAGGATCCCGCGCAGTATGCCGAGACCGTGCCCCGGACGTTCCTTGTCCTGTCGGGGATCTTTTTCGTTGGCGTCGTGGGGGCGGCGCAGTTTTATGTGGTGCCGCCGCCGGGTTGGCGCCCCGCGGGTTGGAGTCCGCCGGTGGGGCAGGCCGCGGCGGTCGAGATTTCGCCCCGTACGATGCTCGGGATGTGGCAGTTTTACCTGCTCTGGCTCGTCTATTTTCTTGGCACCGCGGTGGGCCTGACGGCGATTGGCGAAGCCACGCCGCTGCTGCAGGAGATGGCGAAATCGACGGCGGTGCTTTCGGCCGGCGCCGCGCTTGGGGTGATGAGCATCTGCAACGGGGTCGGCCGGTTGGCTTGGGGCAGCGTCTCCGACCGCTTCGGCCGGAAGCTGGCGGTGTTGCTGATGTGCGTGGTTTCGGTTCTGGCGTGCCTGGGCTTTCTGCGGACCGCCGGCAGTTTCAGCACTCTTTTGCTGGGGCTGTGCTTGGCGGCGTTCGCCTACGGCGGCTATCTGGCGCTCATGCCGGCGTACACGGCAGACTACTTTGGACCGAAGAACGTCGGCGCGAACTACGGTTTGGTGTTCTCGGCGTGGGGCCTTTGCGGATTCCTGATTCCCGGCTACTTTGCCGGGATCATGGACCGCGCGCGGGCAGCCGGCGACTTGGCCGCCGGCTACAACGAGGTGTATTGGAAGCTGGCGGTGATTGCGGCTGTCGGGGCAGCGGCAGCCGCAATGCTGCGGCCTCCCCGGCCGCAATCGTAAGGCTCTACTTGCCCACCAGGACGCCGAGCTCCTCGACGGCCTGGCGCAGCCGGCTGTTCTGGCCCATTAGTTCATGGCTCGAAGCGGCCGTCTGCTCGCTGTTGGCGGCAATCGACTGAGTGAGGCCGTTCAAGTCCGACATCGAGTGCGTTGCTCCCTCCATATCGGTGAGTTGACTGCGGCAGACTCCGGCCAGCGCATCGACGACCTGCGCCACCTCCTGCCCCTTACCCACGATCATGTCGAAGTTCCGCGAAACCTTCTCGCACAGGGCCACCCCGCTTTCGGTACGATGCAGCGCCTCGGAGATGCGGGTTTCGGTTTTCTGCGCGGCTTCGGTGGACCGCATCGCCAGGTTACGCACCTCATCGGCCACCACGGCGAAGCCGGCGCCGGATTCGCCTGCCCGCGCGGCTTCCACCGCCGCATTGAGCGCCAGAATATTGGTCTGGAAGGCGATGGCGTCCACTTCCTTGATGATGCTGGCGATTTCGCGGCTCGAGGCCCGAATGGCATGGATGGCGTTCAGCATTTCGTCAATCTCCCGCTTGCCCTGCGTGCCGGCGGCGCTGGCATCGGCGGCCAGTTGATGGGCGTCGTCGGCGATTCGAATCTTCTGCCGCGAGGTCGTAATCGTCGTCTGCAACTGATCGGCGCTCTGCGCTGTCACGGACGCCTGATGGGTGGCCCCTTGCGCCAGGCTCTGCCCGGCACTGGCAATCTGCGCGGCGGCCGCGGCGGCATCCTGCGCTACCTGTTCCACGTCGAGGATGACCCGGCGGAGCGGACCGTTAATCCAACGATCATTGAACCACCAGAATACAAGAATCACGAGAACCATGACCGGGATCATCCATGCCGCGATCCGCAGCATGCCCGCCGTCGCCAACTGGTCCACGGACTTCAAATCGCTCGTCAGGAGGAACATGCCATGCACTTGCCCGGCGCGCCATCCTTCCATGGGGAAACCCATCAGGTCCCGGCCGTCCCCCGTCGGACTGGTTCCCGGATCTCCGTGACAGGCCATGCAGTCAGCCGTCATGCGGATCGGTCGCGCGTAGACAACTTGATTCTTCGCCTGATCCACCGCGAAGTACTCGCTGATCTTCCCTTCGTCAATCTGCCGGAGCAGATCCGCCTCCTCCACTCTGGGGGCATTCTTGGGGTTGCGCGGATTCTGGCGCACCACCCGGAACTGGAATCCCTGCTCCTTGGCCGCCTGCTCAATGGCGCGCCATGCGGCAACTACCGGGACGGTCTGGTACACCGTGGTTTGACGGAAATCGCTGGCCTGCTTGGCCTCCGCGTTCAGCTTCTTGGCGTCGAATGCCCCGGCCTGGCTGAGGGCGGAGATCGACTCCCGCACGCTCTCGGCCTCCACCAAAGTACTGCGCATGGTCTCCTGCAGCAGGGTGACGCCTTGCTCACGGATCACTATCCGCACCACCAAAAACGCGGTGCACGTCGCCAACACGATGCCGCCGGTGGCGGCTAGTATTATCTTCTTCCCGAGTACCATGCAATACCCTCCTATTCGAAAGGCATATCGCCCAGTGTGGGAGATTTATGAATTTTCAGAAGGATTGATCGATTCCGGGCGCGGTTTCCGCTTGTTCATGATAGAGAACAATAGTATGAACCTCTTCTCCTTCCTCCCCGCCTCCCCCCAACTGGCGACTGGGCTCCCCACCGGCATGCAGATGGGCGGCTACCAACCTCCTCCGGGCGGGTTCCCACCACCACCTCAAGGCGGCTATCCTCCTCCCCACGGCGGCTACCCTCCTCCCCAGCAGCCGTACCAGCCGAGCAGCATGCCCAACAACGTCGCCGCCACCCTCTGCTACGCCCTCGGCCTCATCACCGGGATCCTCTTTCTCTTCCTCGAACCCTACAACCGGGACCGCAACATCCGCTTCCATGCCTGGCAATCGATCTTCACCTTCGGCGGCATGTTTGTTCTCCAGATTGCGCTTTCCATCGTCGGCATCATCGCCACGAAGATCTTCGGTTTGCTGGGGCTGCTGGTGAGTCTCGTTAGCCTCGGCCTGAGCCTGGTGACGCTCGGCCTGTGGATCTTCCTGATGGTCAAGGCCTACCAAGGCGAGAAGTTCTCCCTGCCCATCATCGGGCCGCTGGCCGAACAAAAAGCGTAGCCGGATCGCCGCTCGATACGTCTCTCTAGCGTGGTGCTTCGCCTTCCTGTTCTTCTCACTGTCGCTTTGGGCCTCCTGCAGGCCCAAAGCCCCTCTCCGTCCCTTCCCACCATCGGCATCATCGACTTTTTCGGTGTGCGCAAAGCCAACGTCGATCGCCTGAAGAAGGCGCTGGGCGTCGCCGAAGGGGGCGCCCTGCCGCGTTCGAAAGCGGAGGTGGAAGAGAAGATGGAGCTCGTCAACGGCGTCGTGCGCGCGCGCCTCGAAGCGGTGTGCTGCGAAAACGGCAAGGCCGTGCTCTACGTCGGCATCGAAGAGCGCGGCGCCCCGGCGTTCAACTACCGGGAGACCCCGGAAGGAACCGCGAAGCTTCCCGAAGAGGTCGTGGATGCCTATCTCGACTTCTTCGAGAAGCTGCAGGCGGCCATCCGTCAGGGCGATATCGTTGAGGATCTCACCCGCGGCCACAGCATCATGGCCAACCGGGACGCGCAGGCGGCGCAGCTCAAGTTCCTGCCGCTCGCCGAAAAGCACGAAGCCATCCTCCGCGAGGTGTTGCGCACGAGCGTCGATGAGGTGGAGCGGGCCATGGCCGCCTATGTGATCGCCTATGTCCCGAAGAAGGCCACCATCGTCAACGATCTGCAGTATGCGCTGCAGGATCCCGACGATGGGGTGCGCAACAACGCCATGCGCTCCCTGCTCGGGCTCACCATCCTGAGCGAAAAGAGTCCCGAACTCGGTCTGAAGGTCAGCCCCACCTGGTTCGTCGAACAGTTGAACTCGCTCGTCTGGAGCGACCGCAACAAAGCCGCCACGGCGCTGCTCACCCTAACGGAGAAGCGGGAGCCGGGACTGCTCGAAATGCTGCGGGAACGCGCCGTCGATTCGCTCATCGATATGGCCCGCTGGCGTCACCTCAGCCACGCTCTGCCCGGCTACATTCTGCTCGGGCGGATGGCCGGAATCGAAGAGACGCGCCTGCAATCGGCCTGGAGCGACGGCAAGCACCAGCCGCTGACGGAAGAGATCATTCGCGAGTTGACCCGGAAAAAGAAGCCGGCGCTACCGTAGCTTTCGTTCCTTAAGGAACGCGATCAGCGCAGCCGGGTCGTCGGTGATGATGGCGTCGACCTTGGCGGCCACCAGCTTTTCCCAGTCGGCGGGCGTGTTGGCGGTCCAGGCCACCACTTGCAGCCCCGCCGCCCGCGCCGCCGCCACCTTTTCAGGCGTGACCAACTGGTGAATCGGGCTGACGATCCCCGCATCCCCGGCCTTGGCGACCGCGACGAAATCGAGCCCCGCCTCCTCCCGCTTGGTCGGGAACAGGGCGCTGCGCCGAATTTGAGGCGCCAGGCGCTTCATGGCGTGCAGCGTCCGATAGTCGAAACTCTGCAGGATCACCCGCTTGTCGAGACCATGCTTCCGCACCACCGCCAGCACCAGGCGGGCGAACTCCTCGGGCGATGGGGTCCATTCCGGATGCGCCGGCGCCATCTTCGTTTCGATGTTGAACTCCACCTTCGCCTTCTTCGCCAGGGCGAAAACGGCGTCGAGCGTCGGCACCCGCGTGCCGGGAATCGCCTGTTGCTTCGGGAACTGCGGGTTCACCTTGCCGCCGCAATCCCACCGCTGCAACTCGGCGAAAGTCATCTCTCGAATCACGCGCGTCGACCCGGCCGGACCTTCGCAGTAGGCCGGGTTCATCGTCTCATCGTGCGAAACCACGACGACGTTATCCTTGGTCACCGCCATGTCCAGTTCCAGCACATCGACACCCTGTTCGATCGCATACTGGAAAGCCGGAATCGTATTCTCCGGCCGGACGGCGCGCGCGCCGCGATGTCCATGAACCTGGATCTGCGCTGTCATCATCGTCGTGGTGGCGAGGAGTAAAATAAGGGGTCGCACGCCTTCAATTTAGCAAGCCCACATTGCAATCCCGTAACAGAATAGGATACCCATGAACCGCCGCCAAGCCCTCGCGCTCACCGCTCTCAGCTACTCCCGCATTCTCGGCGCTAACGACCGGCTGCGCATGGGCTTCATCGGTCTCGGTAACCGCGGCGACCAGGTGCACGACGGGTTTCTCGAATTCGGCGATGCGCAGACCGTCGCCATCTGCGATCTCCGCGACGACTATCTCGATTTCGCCGCCAAGAAATCTCGCGGTACGCCGGCCCGCTACAAAGACTACCGGAAGCTGCTCGACGATAAGAACGTCGACGCCGTCGCCATCGCCACCCCGGACCACTGGCACGCCATCATGATGATCGACGCCTGCCGCGCCGGCAAGGACGTCTATGTCGAAAAGCCGCTCTCGTTGACCGTAGCGGAAGGCCGGCGGATGGTGCAGGTGGCCGGCGAGACCAAACGGATTGTCCAGGTCGGGATTCAGCGCCGCAGTTCGAAGATGCTGCAGGAGGCGGTCGCTTATCTGAAGAGCGGGGAACTGGGCCACATCACGGTCGCCCGCGGCTTTCACGTGCAGAATGAAGCGCCCAACGGCATCGGGATGGCGCCGGACTCGCCGCCGCCGAGCGCGGAGCTCTGGGAGCAGTGGTTGGGGCCGGCGCCCAAAGTGCCGTTCAACCGCAACCGCGCCTTCTACAACTTCCGCTGGTTCTACGACTACTCCGGCGGACAGATCACCAACTTCGGCGTCCACTACATGGATATGCTGCGTTGGGCCTGCCAGAAGCGGTCTCCGCGTTCGGTGGTCGCCATGGGCGGACGATTCGCCGTTAAGGATAATCGCGAGATTCCGGACACCTGCGAAGTGCTCTGGGATTTTGGCGACATGATGATGGTGTTCGTGCAATACAACGCCAACGCCGCCCCGGCCTCCGCCGCGCGCGGCGCCGAAATGGAGATCCGCGGCACGAAGGGAACGATGTACATCTATGGCAACAAGTGGGAGGTCGTGCCCGAACGCTACACCGACATGTTGTTCGGCCAGCGCACCCCGCTCGACCGCGAGGCCGAGCGCGGCTACAACCCTTCGAAAAAGGCCACCATTACGGCCCGTTCCATGGAAGGCGCCAGTTCCACGCCGCCGCATGTGCGCAACTTTCTCGATGCCGTGAAGGCCCGCATCGCTCCGAACTGCCCGATTGAGGAAGGGCACATCTCCACCGCGAACACAATTCTCGGCCACATCTCGCTCCGTACCCGGGCGCTGCTCGATTGGGATGCCAACGCCGAGCGGTTCACGAACAACGAGGCGGCCAACAAACTGCTGAGCTACAAATACCGGGCGCCGTACAAGCTCGGTTAAGCAGAACCCAGCGGCTTGCGGTCGAGCGGCACTTCACACTGGCAGCAATCGCTGCAGCGCAGGCATTTGTGGCAGCGGTGCAGGCTGCAGGTATCTTTCGTGCACCAGACGCAGAGCTCGCGCGACGGCTCGCCGCAAATCGCGCACTCAAATGCCAGGCCGGCAGGGTTCACTCTTTGGCCTCGCGGGCGGTGGCCGGGCGTTTGGCGGCCGGCGGCGGTTGCTTGCTGAGAATGCTGCGGCAACGCTGGGCTTCGGTGTCCATCACCTGCAGTTCCGATTCGCGGGCGGCCGCCAGATCCTTCAAGTACTGTTCGAGGAAGTCGCGGTTAGCGGCGTTTTCGTTGGCGATTCCCATCAGTAGATCGGCGATGGCCGGGTTCTGATAGCGCCGGACGCCCGCGGCCAAAGAGCCGAGCAGTTGTTCCATGGACTGCAGCCGGAAGTAGGTATCCATTGCGAACGTGACCCGGTTCGGATCCTTCGCTAGTCGGTCGGCAGAGATTTGGAGGTAGGAAAGCGCTTTCCGCGTGTTCTGCCACTGCTGCACGTAAGCTTCCGGCGCACCGTTCTCCTTCCAGGCTACCGGGTTCAACTGGCTCAGGACCGGGTCAAGCCGGTTGGCGTTGGCGACCAGCGACGAGAGCTGTTTTCTCGTCTCCCACTCCGGGGGCAGGCCGGCCTGCGGACAAGCAAACGGAATCCAGAGGGATCCCCCCAGCAGACAACGGATGATGATACCGATCCTCACTACTCCAGTCTACAGCGGCGGAGGCGGGGGCGGCGCTGCCGGAGGGGGCGGCGGCGGGGTGGCTTCGGTGTCGGCGGGGCGGCCGCCACCGGTGGGGACGCCTCCCGGAGAGGAGCCACCACGGGGCATCCGCAGCATGATGTTGTAGTAGGCATCGGTGGCAGCCTGCATCGTACGGCGCAGCGCGCCGCCTTTATCGAACTGTTTCTGCGCTAACGGCTGATTCTTGTACACCCGGACGTATTCGCCGGCGTTCAACAACTTCGGCTCGCTCGGCGGCAGCAGCGAGTGCCGAACCGCCACCTGGCCTTCGTCCACGGTTACGAGCGTCGTCGCGTCCTCGTCCTCAATCTGGACATCGAAAACAGTGCCCCGTACCGAAATCACCGCCGTAGGCGTTGTGACCCGGTTGGGGTTGGGCTGCCCGCCGAACTTCTGGATATGCACCTTCACCCGGCCGAGGTAGAGGTCGAGCAGATCCTTCCAACCCCCGGCGTTATTGCGGAAGATCACCCGGGAGTTCGGATACACCTCAAACGTGCTGCCATCGTTGACCTGGAACAGGGCAAACCCATCCGGGCCCGTGACAATCACCTGTCGCAGATTGACCCAGTCCCCTGGTTGCAGCGCCCACGGCGCATTGTCTTTCAGCACGGAAACCTGGCCGCTGCTCTGGATCACCTTCGCCGACCGCTCCCGTTCCGGAGAGAACAAAGACGGCGCTTGGGCAATCGACAGCGCCATTCCCATAGCGGAGGCTATGGCGAGGCGAAGTATCATTTGCGGAAACGAAGTGATCATACGAACAACGCGAGATCCACTACTGGACCGGCGCCCCTAAATTCTACCATCAAGCAGCCTGTTCGAAGGATGCCACTCCAATTGCAATGCAACTGAAGGACCCATGCGGTGCGATCGTCACAATCCGTTATGGATCAACAGCTTTGGCCGATTCCGGCCGATAGATGTGAGTAAAATAGATCCAGGTCTTGGGTCAGCCGGCAACAGTTCCCTTCGATTCATGCGCTTTCTTCTTCTTACCGCTCTCGCGCTGCTGGCTACGGCTGGGAACTCCCCCGCGCAGTGGCGCCGGCTCGGCAACGCCGCGGTGGACCTGCAGCTTTCCGGCCTCGCGACAGGGCCCATGGACCGGGTGCAGTTCCGCAGCGCGGACGGACGATTGTTTGCCCGGGCGGGAGCGGGGCAATGGTATTCGACGACTGACTTCAAGGCCTGGAAACTCGAATCCACCGAACCAGTAGCCGAGGCGCTGCCCGCGCCGATTCCCGATCGATTGCCGGAGGCCGCCGCGCTCGTCCGCGCCACCTCCGCCCGCGGCGTGCTGTACGCTGCCGGGCAGCACGTCTGGCGCTCGGAGGATGGCGGTCGCTCCTGGACCAACCTGACCCAATGGCGCCAGAGCTCTCTGCTCGGCGCCGCGGCGGCCGATCTGGCCGTGTCGCCCAATGATCCCACCTCCCTCGCCGTGGCCACCGGCACCGGCATCTGGCGTTCAGCGGATGGCGGCCTGACCTGGTCCAGTTGCAACGCCGAGCTGCCCCATCTCCCCGTCCGCCGGATTCTCTCCTTGCCCCGCGGCTCGCAGGGGACCCGCGTCAGCTTTCTGGCCCCCCAACCCGGCGCCGCCGCCGCCTTCGAATGGCAACCGGGCGAGCGGACCGCCTGGCGCCCGGCCGCCGAACCCGCTCCCAACGCCGCCCTCCTGGCCGCCTCCCGCCGCTTGGGCGCCGTCGTTACCGTCGTGCAGTCGCAGGGCGACTGGTCCTACGCCGGTTCCGCGGATGGCCGTCTGTGGACCTCGCTCAATCGCGGCGCCGACTGGTCCGTACCCGCTTTCAACCCCGGCGCCGCCGTTGAATCCATCGCCGTCGATGAGCGGGATCCGCGCCGCGCGCTCGTTGTTTTGAGCCGTCAAGCCGCGGGGCCCGATGCCGTACGGACGCCGGCCGTGGTCCTCCGTACCTTGAACGGCGGACTCTATTGGGACGACATAACGAGCAATCTGCCGGAGACCGCCGCCTTCGGCGTCACCGCCGATTTCGCTGCCAACGCCGTCTATGTCGCCGCCCTCGGGGGGGTCTATCAGGCGGACCTGACCGCTCCTTCCTGGACCCGGCTCGCCGGAGGCGGTCTGCCGGCCTCGCCCGTCTTAGATGTCCGGCTCGACGCCGCCGGCAACCAGCTCTTCGCCGCCGTCTACGGCTTTGGCTTGTATACGGCGATTGCCCCGCACCGCGGCCGCGAGTTGCGGGTGGTCCACGCCGCGGACTACACCGCGCGGCCGGCCTCGCCGGGCGCCTTGCTCAGCATCCTGGGCGCCCAGGTTTCCGACGTGCTCGCGGATGGGCGGCCCGCCTCGATTCTTCCCTCCTCGGCGGCCGAAACCCATGTGCAGCTCCCGTACGACCTCGCCGGCCCCGGCGTCGCGCTGTCGTTTCTCGCGGCCAACCAGCGGATCTCCCTGGGGCTGCCGTTGCAACCCTCTTCGCCCGCCATCTTTGTAGATCCGGACGGCTCGCCCCTGGTGCTGGATGCCGAATCCGGAGTCCTGCTCGACGCCCAGAATCCGGCGCGTGCCGCCTCAACGGTTCAGTTTCTGCTCAGCGGCCTGGGCCGCGTCTCTCCGGATTGGCCCGCCGGCCAGCCGGCTCCCCTCGAAAATCTGCCGCGGGTGGTGGCCGACGTCAAGGCCTATCTCGATGGCGCCCCGCTCGAAGTGCTCCGCGCCACCCTCGCCCCCGGCTATATTGGCTTTTATCTGGTCGAAGTGCGCCTCCCCAGTCTCGTCAACCGCGGTCCGGCCGAATTTCATGTGCAGGCCGGCAACGTTTTGAGCAACCGGGTGCGTCTACACGTTGAGCCGTAAGGAATCCTCTATGCGCTATCTCGTTTTTCTATTGCCGCTGCTGCTGCTTGGTCAGGCTCCGCCGGAGAAGAAGACTCCCAAGCTGGCGCCCTACTACCCGACCCCCGAAGTCATCGTTGAAAAGATGCTACAACTGGGTGCGGTCAAGAAGGGCGAAAAGGTGTTTGATCTGGGGAGCGGCGACGGCCGCATCGTCATCATTGCCGCGGAAAAGTTCGGCGCCAACGCCGTCGGGGTGGAGTTTGATAAGGATCTCTATCAGCAGAGTTCCGACCGGATCAAGCGCCTCGGCCTCGCCGACCGTGCCAAGATTATCCACGGCGATCTCCTCGAACAGGACTACACGAGCGCCGACGTTATCACCGTGTATCTCCTTCCCGTTTCGAACGAAAAAGTGCGTCCTCTGCTCGAAAAGCAGTTGAAGAAGGGCGCGCGCATCGTCGCTCACGATTTCACCATCGCCGGCTGGACGCCGGAGAAAGAGGTCTCCATTGACGACGACGGTGAAGGCCGCAGTCACACGTTATACTTATACCGCCGACCCTGACCGGTTTCCCTGATTCCTCGTGGCATCTCCCCCTGTTGAAAAGCCCGCCGCGGCCGAACCGATATCGCTAGCCCTGAACTGGCGGATGGCTCTTTCCATCTTTCGCGCCATTCTTGCCGTTTTGTGTTTGGGCCTTTCGTTTTCGGACGCCAACCCGGACGCCCGGAACTTCGCTCTCCTTTGGGCCGGCTTCACCGTATACTCCCTCGCCGCCATCTTCTGGCGCCGGCTCGACCGCGACTTCCCGCTCTTCAGTCTCCTGGTCGATACCGTGTTTCTGCTGATCTGCGCGGCTCTGCCGTTTCAGTATTCGGCCGGGATCACCTCGCTCTTCTACCTCTTCGTCCTTCTCGTGGCCGCCCTCCTGCACACGACCCGCGAAGTCGTCATCGTCATCGCCCTGACGATCGCCTTCTTCTACGCCGCCCGCCCCACCGAGATCGTCGTTCTCTCCCCGTCGCTGCTGCTCTCCGGCATGGCCGTCACCATCATGGCGTTGCAGAAGAAGGCGCTGCAGGACCGGCTCTCTGCCGCCGCTAAACAGTCGGTGATGTTCCGCTCAGAAGCCGAACATGCCCGTGAGGCCGAGCGCCAGCGCATGGCGGCGGACTTCCATGATGGCCCCCTGCAGAGTTTCGTCGGGCTCCAGATGCGCTTAGAGGTAGTCCGCAAGCTGCTCGAACGGGATCCGAAGCTGGCGATGGACGAAATCACCCAGTTGCAGGAGCTTTCGAAGATGCAGGCGGCTGAACTCCGGGCCTTCGTGCGCAGTATGCGGCCGGTGGAGGTGGATGGCGCCGGACTGGTTCCTTCGCTGCGCAAACTCGTTGAGGGCTTCGGCAAGGAGAGTGGCATCTCCGCCAGTTTCGTCGGCGGTAATACGCGGGTCAGTCCGGATTCGCAAAGCTCGCTTGAAGTCCTGCAGATTGTGCGGGAAGCTCTCCACAATGTGCAGAAGCATTCGAAGGCGTCGCGCGTCACCGTCGGCGTCGGCCGCGAAGGGAACACCTTCGAACTGTCGATTGAAGACGATGGCACCGGCTTCCCCTTCAGCGGCGCCTACACGCTCGAAGAACTCGATCTCCTCCGCCTCGGCCCCATCTCCATCCGCCGCCGCGTCCGGATCCTGGGTGGGGAGATGATGCTCGACTCGCAACCCGGCAAAGGGGCCTCGCTCAAGATTCGCGTCCCCGTATGAGATCCGGCAGCCTCGTCCTCTGCCTCGCCCTGCTCACTGCTTGCGGACGCTACAGTGACTTCGCCCTGCCGCCGCCCGCCGGCGCTGAACAGCCGGTCCAATGGGTTTGGGAGGATTCCGGCACGCCCGTCCTGGGCCGGGGGCCCGCCGGAGCCTTCGATAGCGTCGACGCGCTCAATCCCTCCATCGTCTCCGCCGCTGGCAAGCTCTGGAACTTCTACTCCGGCTGGGACGGCCGCACCTGGCGCACCGGCTTAGCCCTCAGCACCGACGGCGGCCAGTCCTGGACTCGCCACCCCGCGCCACTCCTCGCCCCCGACCCCGCCGCCGGCGAAGGCGACTACATCGGCGCCAACGGGGCGACCGTTCATCAGAATGGTCAGTTTCTGCACTGGTATCAAACCGGCACTCCGCCCCAGATCGCGCTCGCCACCAGCTCCGACGGATTGCAGTGGACCAAACAGGGAGTCGTCCTCCCCCGCGGCCCCCGCGGCGCCTGGGACGAACTCGGCGTCGCCGATCCCTACGTCATTGCCGCCGCCGGCCGGCTCTATCTCTTCCACCTCGGCCAGGACCGCGCCCGCCGCCAGCGCCTCGGCGTCGCCGTCTCCGCCGATGCCGGCCGCACCTGGACCAAGCTCCGTTCCAATCCCATTCTCGAAATCGGCGCCCCCGGCCGCTTTGACTCGCTGGGTCTCGGCGAGCCGGCCGTCTGGACCTCCCATGGCCGCTGGTGGATGCTCTACACCGGCCGTGACCGCGCCGAACGCCGCAAGATCGGCCTCGCCGTGTCACCCGATGGCATCCAATGGCAGCGCGTCAGCCAAGCGCCCCTCATCGCCGGTCAGGCACCCTGGAACGCGCAGGTCGTCTGCGACCCGGAGATCCTGCCCCTGCCCGATGGCAGTCTCCGGGTTTGGTACGGCGGTGGCGACGCTGCCCAGCCGGCCGAGAATCTTCACGGCCAGATCGGCGCCGGTCGGCTGATCCCCCGTTAAGCCGCCCGCCGTCCGGGCAGCACCTCCAGCCGTTCGCCGCCCGAGTGCAGTTCAAACCGCACCACCGAATTGGGCGCCACGCGTCCCTCGGCCACCAGCGCCGCCAGCGGCTGCATGACGAACCGGTGCATCGTCCGCTTCAGCTCCCTGGCTCCGTACTCGACGCTCGTCCCGTGCCGGAGCAGAAACTGCCGGCTGCGCTTCGGTACCTCCAGCGAAAAACTCCGCTCCCCCAAGCGCCGGTCCAAGTGCTCCTGCAGGCTCTGCACCTGCAACTCCAGAATTTTTTCGAGCGCCGCCGCATCCAGCGACTGATACGTCAGCATCAGGTCGATCCGGTTGACGAACTCCGGCGCGAACTTCCGTTTCACCGCCGCCACCGCCACCGTTTCGAGGCGCTTCACCGCGCTGCGCCCCCCGTCGATCGGCCGCACCGCCGCCGTCTCCAATCCGAACTCCGGCCGCAACTCCCGGGCCATCTCGCGCGCCCCCAGGTTGCTCGTCAGGAAGATCAGCGACCGCTCGAAGTTCACCGTTGAGTTATCGCCCAGCCGCAACGTCGCCTTGTCGAGGACGCCCAGCAAGAGCCGCTGCAGAGAACCGGCCGCCTTCTCGATCTCGTCAAACAGCACAATCGACAGGTTATTCTGTTCGCTCATCACCGCGTTCAGCTTCACCTGCGTCAACAGCGGTTGCGTCTCGCGATGGCCCAGGTACCCCGGCGGCGCTCCAATCAGCTTGGCCACCTCGTGCTCCATCTGGTACTCGCCGCAGTCGATCCGCAGAACGTTCTTCGCATTGCCATGCAACACCTCGGCCAGCGCCTCCACGGTCCGTGTCTTCCCGGTTCCGGTCGGACCCAGCAATAGGAACACTCCGACGGGCCTTCCTTCCGGCGACAGGCCGGCTTGATACATTTGGATGTAGGGAATGATCGCATCCAGGCTCTCCGGCTGACCGATGACACGTTCAGCGAGCTGGGCGGCCATCTTGGCGCCGCGCGGGTTCAAACCAGTTTTTTTGCTACGGGCAGGCAGTAAGGTCTTCACGCTTCGAACTATACACCCACGCCACCAAGAAACCGGTCCGCGGGGGGCTCTGAAAACGCCACTTTGCGAAACAAAGTGAAAGGTTTATCTGCCGAAGAATGAAGCAGTTGCGTCGGCTATCCGCTCGCTGGCCCGCCCATCGCCATATGGGTTGTGAACGAGTGCCATCGCCTCGCGCATTTTGGGGTCATCGAGCAGCCGGTTGGCCTCGGTAACGATCTTTTCGCGGTCCGTTCCGACGAGTTTCACGGTCCCGGCTGCCACCGCTTCGGGGCGTTCCGTTTTCTCTCGTAAGACGAGAATCGGCTTGCCGAGGGAGGGCCCCTCTTCCTGCACCCCGCCCGAATCGGTAATCAACAGGTAGGCGCGCCGCATCAGGTCGACGAAGGGAACATAGTCCAGCGGAGCAATCCGGTGGACGTTCGTCCGGTGCGCGAGCAACCGGTTCACCGGATCCTGCACGTTCGGGTTCGGATGCACCGGGTAGACGATCGCCACGTCGGGCCGCTCGGCCAGATCGGCCAGCGCCTGGCAGATCCGCTCAAACCCGGTGCCAAAGCTCTCCCGGCGATGCGCCGTCACCACAATCAGTTTCTTGGCCGGATCGAGCCAGCTCCAATCGGCCTCTGAGCTCATCGTACCGGCCTCGAGACCCCGTTTGACGTGGAGCACTGCGTCGATTCCCGTATTCCCGGTCACCCAGATGCGGTCGTCCGCCACGCCCTCGCGCCGCAGATTGTCCGCCGCCCAGGCCGTCGCCGCGAAATGGAGTTCCGCCATGCGCCCCGTCAGCACCCGGTTCATCTCCTCGGGGAAGGGTTGCGCCAGATCGCCCGTCCGCAGCCCCGCCTCGATGTGGCCCACGGGCACGCGGGCATAGAAGGCCGCCAGCGCCCCGCAGAGGGTGGTGGTGGTATCGCCCTGCACAAAGGCCATCTCGGGCTTCCAACCGTCCGCGCCCATCAGCACCGGCTCGAGCGCCGACATCATTCTGGCCGTCGACTGAAACAGCGTCTGCCCGGGCTGCATCAGGTTCAGATCGTAATCCGGCTGCACCGCGAAGGCGCTCAGCACCTGATCCAACATGCCGCGGTGCTGCGCCGTGACGCAGACCCGGACGTCAAACCGCTCCGGCTGACTCCGGAAATGCAGAACCACCGGACAGAGCTTGATCGCCTCCGGCCGGGTGCCAAACAAAAAGAGGATGCGAAGAGGCATCGGCTGATCCGCCTACTTGTGGCGGTACGTGATGCGGCCTTTCGTCAAATCGTAGGGCGACATTTCGAGCGTCACCCGGTCCCCGGCCAGCACCCGGATCCGGTTGCGGCGCAGTTTCCCGGCCAGATGGGCCAGTACGATCTTTTCCTGGTCCAACTGGACGCTGAACAGACCACTGGGGAATTTCTCAACAACGGTTCCGGTTACTTCGATGCTATCTTCTTTACTCATTCGCCTCTCAACTCTTCAGTATAGTCTCAAAAATTTGCCGAGGTGAACGATAAGTCCCTCGACCGTCATGATTTCCATCAAGGATGCTGTGGATCAACTGGCCAGCCGAGACCGCGTGGCCCGGGAAGCGCTGTGGGCTTACCGGCAGGCGATAGAGCAAAGCCAACATCACTTGTTTCCCTTGTTCCCCAAGCCGGCCCGGGACCACGCCCCTACCGTACGGCGAATTCTCGAAGAGGTAGCCGCCGCGCCGGAGAACTTGGCCGGTAGCGCCGGCCGTTGGACGGAGCTCGTCGCCAGCTTTGCCGCCCACGCGCAGGAGATCCAGTCGCGCGACCTGGGAATTCTGCGGGAACTCCTCGGTCTGCTCGCGCAAGCCGCGGACGATTCAAAGGGACTCTCGCAAACCTCCCAGATCGGCTTCGAGCAGCTTGGCAAGAATCTGGAGCAGTTGTCGGCTGCCCCGGACCTGGAAACCCTGCGTGATGGGTTAACCGAGCACATGGGGCATCTCCGCGAGTTCGTCGCCCAGGTTCTCGCCGATCATGAACGGACCACCTCCCGGCTCGCCACCGAAGTGGCTCAGTTTGAAGGGCGCGTTGCCGAACTGGAAACGCTCGCCTCCACCGACCCCCTGACGGGCATCGCCAATCGCCGCTCGTTTGAAACCTTGCTCACCAAGGCCATCGCCGCGGGGCAAAACATCTCCCTGCTCCTGTACGATCTCGATGAGTTCAAAGGCATCAACGACCGGCTCGGCCACGAAGCCGGAGACCAGGTGCTGATGCACTTCGCCCGGCACCTCCGGAACGAGATTCGCGCCAATGACCTCCCGGCCCGCATCGGCGGTGACGAGTTCGTCGCGCTGTTGTTCTGCCCGCTCGAAGGCGCCCTGCGGCGCAGCCAGCAGATCCTGCGCGGCCTTGAACGCCGCCATGAGGTCACCTGTAACGGGCGAACGCTCGGGGTTCCGATTCGCGTCTCGGTCGGGGTGGTGGAGCACCGGGCCGGGGAGAGCCCCGCGGCCCTGCTGCGGCGCGCCGATGAAGCGATGTATGAGGTGAAACGGCACCGTTCCGCGGGTCAACGGTAGTCCGGTCCCCGCGCAAGCCCGGCTGCCGCCATCCCGTATAATGTGAACCAGAAGCACCCCCTTGCAAGGCAAACGAATTCTCATTACCGGAGCTGGCCGTGGGATCGGCAAGCGCCTCGCCATCGGCCTCGCCGCCAAAGGCGCCATCGTCGGTTTGGTCGCCCGAACCAAAGCCGAAATCGACCTGACCCACTTGGAGATTCAGCACGCCGGCGGCGTGGCGCTGCGGTTGCCCGGCGACGTTCGCGAACTCGAGCGCATGATCATGGCCGTCGAGCGCATGCGCGCCAGTTTTGGCGGTACGGATATTCTCATTTGCGCCGCCGGCGTACAGGGCCCCATCGGCGCCATGCACGACGCCGATACGCGCGCGTGGCGGGAAACGTTTGAAACCAATGTGTTCGGCGTCATGCACTCTTGCCGGGCCGTCCTGCCCGAGATGGTCCAGCGGCGCGCGGGCAAAATCATCGTTGTCTCCGGCGGCGGCTCCTTGACGCCCCGGCCGCACTTTTCGGCCTACGCCGCATCGAAGGCCGCCGTCGTCCGCTTCGTCGAAACCATCGCCGCCGAGTACGCCGAGCATAACGTGCAAGCGAACTGTCTCGCCCCGGGTGGGACTTATACCAACATGACCGATGAGATCCTCGCGGCCGGAGAGGAGAGAGCCGGCTGGAAGGAGATTGATGACGCCCGGCAGATCCGCATGACCGGCGGGGTACCTCTTGAAAAGCAACTCCAACTCGCTGTGTTTTTGGCCAGTGAAGCCTCGAATCATGTCTCGGGAAAGTTACTCCGCTACGACGACGACTGGAAGAAGCTCGCGCAAGGTTCTGTAAGTCCGGAGCTCTACACCTTGCGGCGGATCACTAAGAGCTGATTCGCGATACCCTGAGGGTGTTGCGGTTCCCTCTGGTCTTGATCATCGCCGTGTCCGTTTCCGGGCTCTGGGCGCAGCCAAGCCCGGTCCGCATCGGCGCGGCGCTTCTGGAGCCGGATGCTTATCTCTCCCCGGACGGCGTGGCGACGGGGTTCTTCGTCGAAGTATTCCGCGAAGCGGCCCGGCGAGAAGGTCGAGACATCCGCTGGGATTTCTCCTTCAGCTCCTCCGAGGCCGCCCTCCACTCCGGCAAAATCGACCTGTATGCCGGCCTTTTCCCCTCACCCACCCGCCGCCAGAGCTTTTATTTTACCGAGCCCTGGTGGATTGTTCCCAGCTACTATGCCGTGGCCGAGGACTCCCCGATTCGCTCCTCGGCCGACCTGGTCAACCGGACTCTGACCTTTACGAACGCCCCTCCGTTGCCCGCGCCGATTACCAGCCTGCTGCCCGGCGTGCGGGCCCGCGAGGTCCGGGGCGCCGCCGAACGCTTGGCGGCAGTGTGCCTCGGCCAAGCCGATGCGGCGCTGTTCACCCAACCCATGCTCCGCGCACTGCTCTGGGAACGGCCGCCGCCCTGTGCCGATCGTTCGCTCCGGCTGCTGCCGCAGAACGATTTCCTCATGGGTCTGGCCATCGGGAGTCAACCGGCCCAGGCAGCCTTAGCCGACCGGTTCCGCGCCCGGATCCGCGAAATGACGGAAGACGGCGCCTTGGGTGCACTGGCCCGCAAGTTCGAGCAGACGCCCCTGCCCTCGAATGTGTTGCAGATCCCTTCCACGTGGAACGCCATTTCCATCACCCTGGCGGCGTCAACAGTCCTCTTGGCCGGATGCCTGGCGTGGACGCTCCTCCGCCTGCGGGCCGCCCGCCGCGCCGCCGAACGCGCGGCGCTCGCCAAGGACCAGTTTCTCGCCATGATGAGCCACGAGGTCCGCACCCCGATGAACGCGGCTCTCGGCTACATGGACCTCCTGCTCGAAACCCGCCTCGAGCCAGTGCAACGCTCCTTCGTCGAAGATATCGGCCGCGCCACCAATTCCTTACTCGCCGTGCTCGCCAGCATCATGGAGTACGCCAAGCTTCGCAGCGAGTCGCCGTCTTCTCCTCCTTCGCCCTTCAATACGCCCCGGCTCCTGGACGAAGTCATCGCCACGGTGGCCCTCACCGCCGATGCCAAGGGGTTGGATTTCCTCGTCGATGTCTCCCCGGCCGTCCCCAGGGAGTTACAAGGCGACGCCTCGCGGCTGCGCCAGGTCCTCATCAACCTTCTGGCGAACTCCATCAAGTTCACCGAGGCCGGCTACGTCCGGCTCCAGCTCAACTTCACGGACGTTTTGGAGATCACCGTCGCCGACTCAGGAATCGGCATTCCCCCCGAAAAGCACGACGAGATCTTCGAACCGTTTGCGCAAGTGGACCCCTTCGACGGCCGCAACCACGGCGGCGTCGGCTTAGGACTCGCGATCGTGCGCGCTCTGGTGCAGGGAATGAACGGGACCTTGCGGCTCGAAAGCCAGGTGGGCTTTGGTTCTCAGTTTCACATCAAGCTTCCGTTTCTGGGCTCCGGCACGGCACAAGGATGGCTGGAGTCCGCCGCAAGCGGCGCCGGCCGGGGACAGTTCGTCATCGTGGCCGCCAACTCGGCGAATACCCATCTGTTGTCTCACTATTTTCGCCAGCTCGGTTGGGAGGTCTGGAACTTCCCGGACGCCGCCTCCGCGCAGATGCAGGCGCCCGCTCTGCGAGCGGGTTGGTGGCTTGCCGTTGATGCCGGCGCTGCTCCTGACGCCCCCGCTCTCACCCAATGGGCCTCCGCCCTGGGTGTCTCCCGGACGCTGCTCTTCAGCTCCCCCCGCGCCCTCCGCCTCATCCCGGAATCCACCCGCCAGTTGTTTGCCTCAGTCTGCACCTTGCCGATCACCCCCGCCACCCTCTGCCGCCTCTTGCAGCAGGGTGCCGATCCTGCGGCCCTCGCCGTTCCGGCCGGCTTGCCGCTGCCGGTTCTGGTCGTCGATGACAACCCGATCAATCGCAAAGTGGCCGGGGCGCTGCTCACGCGCCTCGGTTGCGCTGTCGAGTACGCCGAAAACGGCCAGATCGCCCTCGAAAAGTGCCGTTACGCGCACTTCGGTCTCGTCCTGATGGATTGCCAGATGCCCGTCATGGACGGCTATGAATCTACGCAACGCATCCGCGCCTTAGCAGGAGGACCCGTGCCCATCTACGGCGTCAGCGCCAGTACCGACGAGGAGACGCACCGGCGCTGCCTCGCGGCCGGCATGGACGGCTACTTGCCCAAGCCCATCTCGCTGGAAAACCTGCGCGGCCTGCTTAAGGCAGTGGCGCCGCACTCTGCTCCGGAGTCGTAACGCCCGGCGGCAGCTCCATAATCCGGATGTTCCGGAAGTGGATCTTCGCGCCTTCGCTCTCGAGACACAGATAGCCCTTCTTTTGCGACGACTTCGCAATCCCGTTCACAAACTTGCCGTTGATGGCCAGCTTAACTACCCCGTCCACCGCCACGACATCGTACGTGTTCCACTGTCCGCGCGGCAGGCAACGCATCTCCACGGACCGGCTCCGCGAAGCCCGCGGATTGTCCGGCACCGTCGTCACCCCGCCCACACCAAATAACTCCCCACTTACATAGGAGTCCGTCGGCATCACCCCGTCACGCATGTTCAGCTTCGGCCAATCAAGCTCGAGCATCTGCACCTCCACGCCGTCCGGAAGGCGGTTCTTCTCGCCCGGCCGCGCCCCGCTCCAGACAAAGACGCCGCTGTTGCCGCCCGGCTCGGTGTGCATCCATTCGATATGCAGAATGAAGTTCTCATACATCCGGTCGCTCCGCATCACCCCGATCGGTTTGCCCTTGCAGACCAGTTCCCCGTTCTCCACGGTCCAGGTATCCGGGTCTGTATTCACGTTCACCCAGCCCGTCAGATCCTTCCCGTTGAACAGGTCCCGAAACGCTAACGGAGGATCCGCGGCCCAAGCCAGCGCGGAGAAGAGAAATACTGTGAGCAGTTTCATTTTTACCTACGATAATAGGTCATGCGGCGTTTGGCTACCTACCTCTGCGCTCTGGTCCTCTTCTGCCTCCCGGCCAGGTCGCTCGACCGCGCCGAGTTTGCCACTCTCGTGGCCAGCCTCTCGGAACCCGAAGGCTACTTCGATACCGACAATCTCATCTCGAACGAGTCCACGTTCCTCACCGTTGCCGGCCGGCTCCGCGCCCTCCCCCGCGGCGGCGTCTATCTCGGCGTCGGCCCGGACCAGAACTACTCGTATATCGCCCACCTCCGCCCCCAACTCGCCTTCATGGTCGATATCCGCCGCGGCAATCTGCTCGAACATCTGCTCTTCCGCAGCCTCTTTGCCCAATCCCGCAACCGCCTCGAATACCTCGGCCTCCTCCTCGGCCGCGCCCTCCCGGCCGACCTCGCCGCCTGGGATCAGCGCCCCATCGCCGACCTCGTCCGCTACATCGACGCCGCTCCCCGCCGCCCGAATCCCGCGCCCCTCGCCGACCCCGGACTGCCCCTATCAGCCGACGACCGCAAGACCATCACCTCGTTCCACCAGCGCTTCCTCGCCGATGGCCTCGACCTCCGCTTCAACTCCCACGGCCGCGAACCCCGCCCCTACTATCCCCGTCTGCGCGATCTCGTCCTCGCCACCGACGCCTCCGGCCAACCCGCCAGCTATCTCGCCAGCGAAGACGATTTCCGCTACGTCCAGCGGATGCACCGCGAGAACCGCATCGTCCCCGTAGTCGCCAACCTGGCCGGCGAAAAAGCGCTCCGCGCCATCGCTGCCTACGTCCGCCGCGAGAACCTCCCGGTCGCCGCCATCTACACCTCGAACGTCGAACAGTATCTCTACCGGGGCGGGGAACTGGCCCGTTTCGCCGCGAACCTCGAAGCCTTCCCGCGCACTCCCAGTTCGCTCATCATCCGCAGCGGCATGGGACCCTACGCCCGCGGCAACGCCTATAGCGACCAGTTGGTGCAACCGCTCGACGGCTTTCTGGCCGACTTCGCCTCCGGCCGCCTGCGTTCTTACGCCGACATCATTCGCGCCAGCAAACCCTAGGTTTCGAGCCGCAATCCGCCCCGCATCTCGCCGCGCTCGTACACCACGTTGGCCCGGCCCACCAGCAGGGTGTCCAGCCGCCCAATCGCCTGCACGTCTTTGTTGTGGTACGGCAACTGGTGCAGCACATACCGCATGGCGTGGATCCGCGCCCGCTTCTTACAGTCGGATTTAATCACCGTCCACGGCGCCTCTTCCGTGTCCGTGTAGAAGAACATCGCCTCTTTGGCCTTCGTGTACTCATCCCACTTGCCGAGCGAAGCCAGGTCGATCGGCGACAGCTTCCACTGCTTCAATGGATGCGTCTCGCGCTCTTTAAAGCGCCGCCGCTGCTCGTCCTGACTCACCGAAAACCACAGCTTGAACAGGTGAATCCCGCTCCGCACCAGGTTCCGTTCAAACTCCGGCGCCTGCCGCATGAACTCGCTGTACTCCTGGTCCGTGCAAAAACCCATCACCCGCTCGACGCCCGCCCGGTTGTACCACGACCGGTCAAACAGCACGATCTCCCCCGCCGTCGGCAGCTCTGCTATATAGCGCTGCAGGTACCATTGCCCCCGCTCAATCTCGCTCGGCTTCGACAACGCCACCACCCGCGCGCCGCGCGGATTCAGGTGCTCCATGAACCGCCGGATCGTTCCTCCCTTGCCCGCCGCGTCGCGGCCTTCAAACAGGATCACCACCCGCTGCCCCGTCGCCTTCACCCACGCCTGCAGCTTCAGCAACTCCACCTGCACGTGATACTTGTACCGCTCGTAGCTCCGCCGCGACATGCGGTTTTTATACGGATACGCCCCGTCCAGCCAATCCTCGGCCAGTTCATCGTCCGGGTCGGAATCGGCCGCCGCCTCGGTCTCGGTCCGCCGGCGCAGCGCCCGCCGCAGGGTGTCCACTTCGTCCGGCGAAGCCCCTTTGAGAATCGCCTCAATCTGGTCCTGCTTCGCGGTCGCCGCGATCTCCTCCATCGCCACCGTCTGCGCCTCCCGCACGGAGGCGATCGCTTCGTGAATCGTGGTTGCCGCCACACTGGGGCGCTTGCGGGGAGTTCGGGTTGCCATGGGTGAGTTACAGAAGCCGGGTGCCCGTACGGGCGTCGAAAATCAACGAGGACTTGGGAGGAATCGTCACCTCCAGAGTACTACCATTTCGGAAATGCACCCGCGCCGCGCCGCCGTCCTTGTCATGAATCAGTAACAAGCCGCCCCCCACATGCACCGGCCGGTCGCCGTCGACATAGATATGCGCCCCCGCCGCCCGTAACACCTCCCGCCAGGCGCCGGCGCCTTCGATCTGTCTCGTTCCCGGAGTCAACTCGGCCGTAAATGCCGCGCTCAACCGCTCGCCATCGCAGTAACCCGGCTTCCCCTGGAAAACCACCTTCCGGCCCTTATCGAGTAACTCGGTCCGGATCCATCGCCGCTGCTCCGCCGTCAGCAGCCACGTATTCGCAAACACGATGACGGCATACCGCGTCAGATCCATCTTCGGCAGGTCCGCCAGGTGCACCGTCTCGATCCCCGCCCCACTGCGCCACGCCTCGCCCATCGTCCGGTTCACCGCAATCGGGTCCGTGTACGGATCGGTCTCCGCCGAATGTCCCGTGTAGTAGTAAACCTCGGTATCAAACACAAACAGCACGTCCCCGGCCGGCTCGTAGGGCCGTTCGTGATACTTCTCCAGCAGCGCCTTCAACTGCTTGATCTCCGCCATCAGCCGCGTATCCATCCACCATCCGGAGGTATTCGCCGGGCCGAAATCGTAGAACCACAGCCCCATACCCCGCGTGTAGCTCTCGAGCACATTCCGCCGGATCACCGCGATATCCGCCGGCACATCGGCCAGATTAAACGCCGTGTCCACGTTATTCAGCCACTTCCACGACGGCGTCTGGTCCATCTCATCGAGAAACAGCTTCCCGTGAAACCGGATCGACTCAATCAACGCCCGCGTAATCCCCGATCCGCCTAAGTCCCGGTAGTTCGCCCCGTAAGCCTGCGGCGCGCTGAGATAGTCCACCTCTTTCGCCGCCAGTATCTTCTGCAGACTCAAATGCCCGCCCGTCGCCTGCCGCGCGAACATCGAAAAGAAGTACCCGTAAAAGGTCCCGGCCAGAATCGGCCGCGGCCAGTTCTTCTTCACCACGCCGCAGAAGTAAATAATCAAATCGGCCACTAACTCCTGCTGGCAGCGATAGTACTCGATCACGCGCTTCCGCTTCGCCGGATCCCGAAAGTACCCATCGTCCACCGCCGCCCGCTCGGCCACCGTCGGCACCGGCCCGCCGAACAGCTTCTGCATGGGGGCGCTCGCGTCGGGTTCGTTCCGCATAAACCCCCACTGGTGCCACTCCCCGTACACCCCGCACGCCACATGAACTCCCGCCAGCGCCGCTCCCTCCGGCGTCTTGGCCAACCCTTTCAATAACTCCACCGTCTTCGCCGTCGCCATGGCCTTCCACTTCTCGCTCGCCATGCTCACCCGCCGCGTCCGCCGCAGATCGTCCATCAGAATCCGCACCGGCGTCGTCCGCTCGATCTTCTCGAGATCGCCGTTCACATAACGAACGCACTCCTCCGGATGCTGCTCCGCCCACCACCCCGGCGCGTTCAAATGCCACCGGATCACAATCGCCGCCTCCGGGCAGGCGTCCAATACCCCGCGCAGATGCCGCCGCACGGTCGCCAAATCCAGCGGCCCCTCCTTCGGCCAAACCAGCTCCAGGAACAGGTCAATCTGAAACAGCCGGAACCCCGCCGCCGCGAACGCCCGCAGGTTCCGCTGCGGCTCTTCTTCCCAGGTCCACCGCCCGCCGGGGCAATCGGTCAACGCGTAGAAGCAGGCATACGCCGGCTTCCCGTTCACAAACAGTGTCGGCTTATTGTTCCAAGGCCCCACCCGGGCCTCTACCGGTTTCCCCCCTGCCGCCGCCAAAACCGAGAGCGAACAGGCCTGCAAAAACGCGCGTCGATCGAGCATAAGCCGTAGTCTAACCCCCCAGCGCCAACCCATGCGCGATCGACGTAAACTCGCTGCCGGACTCAATCCGCTCCGCGCCAAACCGCTCTTCGAAGATCCGCCGCACCGCCGGCACAAACGAAGTCCCGCCCGTCAAAAACACGCGGTCCACCTGCCGCGTCCCCAACCGGTCCACGCACCCCGCAATCGCCGCCAGATCGTCGGCAATCCACTCTTCAAAATCCGCCCGCCGCACCGTCGCGCCAATCTCGACGCTCCCCTCGGAGAACCGGAACTCCGCCGACTCCGCCTGCGACAACTCGCGCTTCGTCCGCTGCACCGCCTGATGCAGCCGGTAACCCAGATCCTCGTTCACCAGGTCATACAACGCCTGCAACTTCTCCGGCTCCTCGCTCTGCCCTGGCAGCGTCTTCAATAAATGCAGCGTCTCCTTCGAACGCAGGAACGACAGATAATGCCACCGCTCCAAGTTCGAGTACAGCCACACCGGCACCGGCAGCCGCTTGCCCATCGAGCCGATCGAACTCCCCAATCCCAGCTCCGGCGAAACCACATGGCGAATCAGCCGCGCGTCGAACGTATCGCCCGCCAGCCCTACGCCGTCGTTGCCCAACAGTTCGCGTCCCCCCGGCCCCACCCGCAGCAACGAGAAGTCGCTCGTGCCGCCGCCGAAATCCCCCACCAGCAGCACTTCGTCCTTCTGCAGCCGCGCCGCGTAGAATCCCGCCGCCGCCACTGGCTCCATCTCGAACTCCACGCGCTCAAATCCCGCCAGCGTGAACGCCTGCCGCAGCCGTTCGACGGCATAGGCATCGTCGGCCTCCGTATCGGCGCCCACGAACCGCACCGGCCGCCCCACGCGCGCCTCCCGCACCGCGACGCCGAACTGCCGCTCGGCCTCGGCCCGCAGGTCCCGCAGCAGAATCGCAATCAACTCCTCAATCGTGTAATGCCGCCCCAGCACCTCGGTGGAACGCAGGCTCCGGCTCGCCAGAAACGACTTCAGGGATTGGATCAGCCGCCCCTTGGCGTCCGCGTCCAGGTACTGCGTAATCGCCTCCGGCCCCGTCCACCATTGGGCTCGCGCGGCCTTCCGCGCCTCGGCGTAGAGGATGGACCGGTAGGACTCCGATCCATCCGAGAACCGCGCCATCTTCACCTCGTCATGGACGCGAAGCGCGATCGAGCTATTGGTTGTTCCGAAATCGAGACCAACCATTACCGGGTCAGCTTCACACCCTGCGACAGCTTCTCGATGCCGTCCGGGTTCCACGCAAACCCATACCCCGGCCCGTCCGGCACCTGGATATATCCCTCGCTGTCGATCACGGGCCGCGTCAAAAACACCTCATCGAGATAGGGCTCCGGCGTCAGATACTCCACCCACCGGGCATTGCCCGCCGCCGCCGTCAGATGCAGGTCCGCCGCCAGGCCCACGCCCGTGTTCCAGCCGTGCGGCACCACCAGAATGTTATGGTCGTCCGCATACTGGCCAATCCGGTGCTGCTCGGTCAGCCCGCCCACCTTCGTCACGTCCGGCTGCAGGTAGTCCACCGCCCGCCGTTCAATCCACGGCAGAAACGATTGCCGCCGGGTCAGGACTTCGCCCGCCGCAATGGGCACCTTGCCGTGGCGCGTCAGTTCAATGTAACCCTCGATGTCGTCCGGCCGCAGCGGCTCTTCGAACCAGGCGACCTCATAGTCCGCCAGCATCTCCGCCGTCCTCACGGCCCACTTGTAGCCATGCGGCCACAGCGCGTCGGAGCCTCCGGCGTCCACCATCAGTTCGCAATCCTCGCCGATCGTCTCGCGCGACTCCCGCACGATCGCTTCGTCCACCCGAGCGTTCTGCCGGCCGAACGGGCCCCAGCCGATCTTGAACGCCCGGAACCCCCGCGCGTATGCCGCTTCAAGCTTCGCCCGCATCAGCCCCGGCTCTTCCATCAGCATCGAGGCATAGGGCTTCACCCGGCTCCGCAGCTTGCCGCCCAGCAGCCGGTGAATCGGCTGCCCGGTCACCTGCCCGAGCAGGTCCCACAGCGCCATATCGATGCCCGAGATCGCATGCGTCACGCTGCCGCCGCGGCCCTGCCAGAAGGTGTTCTGGTGCAGGATTTCGGTGGTCGCCGCCGGGTCAATCGCCGAGGCGCCTTCGTAGAGGGGCCGCAGCAGATCGAGTGCGGCTTGCACCAAACCGGCCGAAGTGTAGACGCTGCCCAGCGCCGTCAATCCGGTGTCGGTAACCACCTCCACCAGGGTCCGCGTCTGCTCCAGATCCGAGAAGCGCGACGGCCAATCCACATAGGCTTTCCCGTAGAGCGGAATCGCCCGAATTTGTTGAATGCGATGCATCAGTCAGTTTCCTTGAACGTGAACGTTATCACGGTCACGTCATCCCCTTCGTCGGTGTATCCATCGGAGTACACCAGCAGTTTCCGCCGCCCTTTGGTGGAGACGGCGTCCATTTGAATCGAAATCCGTTCGAACATGCCGATCACGGTGTTGTTGGATTCGAGCAGTTGTTCATCGAGCTCCCCGGCCGGGTGGCCGCAGTTGGCGTAGAGCAGCGTCCCCTCGCGCCGGTCCCAGAGGCCGTAGAAGAGGGTGGCATAAAACGTATCGGTGGAGGCGGCATGGAACAACCGGTTGATCTGCGCGAGCAGCGTCTGCGGCTGACTGTGGTCGCCGGCGCGAAAGAGCGCCTGCAGGTTGGCCATCATCAGCGCGGCCGGAATGCCTTTGCCCGAGACGTCGGCGACCACGAAGGCGAGCCGGCCATCGGGGAGTGGGAAAAAGTCGTAGTAGTCGCCGCCGACTTCGTGCGCCGGTTCGAACCGCACGGCGATCTCGACGCCGGCCATTTGCGGCGCGGGGGCGAGCAGGCGCTGCTGCACTTTCCGGGCGAGTTCGAGCTCGGCTTCGCGCGCCCGTTTGCGCTGCACATGGGCTTCGATCTTTTCAAGCAGATGGTGGTTGTCGAACGGCTTGGTGAGGAAGTCGACCGCGCCCCGCTGCATGGCTTGCACGGCGAGTTCGATATCGCCCCACGCGGTCATGGCGATCACCGGCGCGCCACCCCGCAGTTCGGCGATGAGCGCGAGGCCTTCTTCGCCGGAGGTGGTATCCCGCGTGAAGTTCATATCGGTGAGGATGAGGTCGTACGCTTTCGCGGCGACGGCCGCCCGCGCGGCGGCGGGGGAGTCGACGGTCTTCACCTGATGCCCGGCGCCGCGGAGCAGCAGGCTCAGCGCCACGAGGATATCGGGGTTGTCGTCGCAGGCGAGGATAGAGACTGGCACAGGGGGCGGTCTTTCTAGCTTACCGGGATTGGCTGGGGGCCTTCACGAGGACGAGGTCGACGGAGGTGGTTTGCGGCTCGACCCGCGCTCCCGCGCCGGTCCATTTCCCGTCTACCTTTACAGAAGCGAGGATCGAATAGACATGTCCTGAGTAAACCGGCAGCTTGGCGATGCCATCCGCCCCACTGGTCAGCCGCCCGGCAAACGACCCATGCGTCTCTCCGAAAACCTCGACTCCCGCAGCCGGCCGGCCGTCCGGCCAGCGAACGCGGACGGTGAGGATACGCTTGAATGGCGTTGGCGCCAACCGGAATACGATTCCCTTTCGCACTTCATTGAGTCCGAGTCGCACGCCCATCGTGGAGTACGGCTCGGCGCTGTTCGGTGGCCTCGCCTCCAGCATCAAGTTGCCGGAGGGTGCGTCGTCGAAAACGAATTCGCCCTTCTCATTGGTGGTGGTGCTACCAATCTCGCCCCCGACTGACGAATCCTCGTACCGATAAGATACGGTTGCGCCGGCCGCGGCCAAGCCATTGGACCCCCCGACGCGCCCCTCGATCCTCCCGGCCGCTGTGAGCGCAATCGGTCCAAAGCCGCACCCTTGGCTCTTTACTTCAAACTCGGGATTGGACCCGATGCTCGTGTATCCCCGTTTCTCGGCCTCGACCCAATATTGTCCTGGCTCAACGTTCTCCATTGAGTAAAGGCCGTTCGCATCCGTAGTAGCCGACCAGGTCTTCGACTTACCGTGGATGCGAACTGTTGCTCCCGGAAGTTTCGGCCACCTCCCCCCTCCCGGCCAGAGCCTACCCACTGCAGAAACTCTGCCATAGATCCGGCGGCGCGCTTTCCCATCCCGCACCTCACGCGCGTAGTCCCAGTCCTCCTGCGGCACCCGAACCCCCTCCCGCAGATAATTGCAATCCCAAGACTGCAATCGCACACCCTCCGGCCAATGCCGCTCGATCTTCCACCACAACTTCAACCGGTCCCACGTCCAAGGCTTCGAGTTGTAGTTCCTCCAGGGATCCGCCGTCAACAGGTAAGACTCTCCCACCGTGAGGCCGGTCCACGAACCGGGGAATAGAATCACCTCGGTAGTTCCCGCCGGCAGCCCTCGAAAGATCTCTTTCACGGCGAGCCGCGACCAGCGACCTTGCATCGGGGGCGCATGCTCCACCACAGTTCCGAAAAACAAGATCGCATTTTCGTTCAGTTGCTGACAAAGTGGCCCAAGAATCTCCGGCCCGCAACTCGTTCCCCACCCCAACCCCGCGGTCCCCAGCACTAACCCCACCAACAGCCGCATAATCTAAGCATACCGTCCGCCAGGAGTAACTCATGAAACACCTGCTGACCGTCCTCTACGCCCTCCCCGTACTCGCCCAGTCCTCCGACAAAGCCCAACTCCTCACCCAACACCAGGCCGCCGAAATCCGCCGCCAATCCCCGCCCGTCGACGACCCCACCCTGACCACCTATGCCGCCAACCTGCTCCGCCGTCTGAAAGCCAACACCCCCGTCGAACTCGTCCATTCCGATTCCCCCCGCCCCACTGCCCTCCCCGGCGGCCCCGTCTTCCTGCCCCTGTCCCTCCTCCTCAAAGCGAAGGACGAAGCCGAACTCGCCACCGCCATCGCTCACGCCCTCGGCCACGCCGCCGCCCCCCTCTCCATCTCGAACGACCGCGGCCTCTCCATCATCGTCCCCGACCCCCACGGCATCCTTCCCAAAGCCCTGCAACCTCGCCTCGCCGAAGCCGAAGCCGCCGCCGACCGCTTCGCCGCCGACCTCGTCCGCCCGGCTACCCTCGACCCCGAAGCCTTCCGCGCCGCCCAAGACGCCGCCCGCGCCCTCTTCCCGCCCAAACCAGCGCCCACCCTCCAGCGCCGCTAACTTTGACAGCCCTTCCACCCCTCTGGGACACTGGAATGTTGACTGCTCCCCCCGATCCCGCCCTTCGCGAAATGCGCGAAGAGATTCGACGTCGCCGCACGTTCGCCATCATCTCCCACCCGGACGCCGGCAAAACCACCCTCACGGAAAAGCTGCTGCTCTACGCCGGAGAGGTCGAAACCGCCGGCTCCGTCCGGCCGAAGAAGAATCGCGGCCACGCCACCTCCGACTGGATGGCCATGGAACAGGCCCGCGGCATCTCCATCACCTCCACCGCCCTCCAGTTCGAACACGGCGGTTGCCTCTTCAACCTCCTCGATACCCCCGGCCACCAGGACTTCAGCGAAGATACCTACCGCACCCTCACCGCCGTCGATAGCGCCGTCATGGTCCTCGATGGCGCCAAAGGCATCGAGCCCCAAACCCGCAAGCTCTTCGACGTCTGTCGCATGCGCCGCATCCCCGTGCTGACCTTCATCAACAAGATGGACCAGCCCGGCCTCGATCCCATGGAACTCCTCGATGAGATCGAGCGCGTCCTCGGCATGGTCGCCGTCCCCTTCAATTGGCCCGTCGGCTACGGCAACCGCTTCCAGGGCGTCGTCGACCTGCAGACCCGCCAACTCCTCCGCTACCAGCGCACCCTCGGCGGCCAGGTTCGCGCCGAAACCGAGGAGATGTCCATCGACGATCCCCGCTTCCCCGAATCCGTCGGCGCCGACAACGCCGCCCAACTCGCCGATGCCTCCGCCCTGCTCGAAGTCGCCATCCCGCCCTTCGACCGCGAGCGCTTCCTCCTCGGCCTGCAGACCCCCGTCTTCTTCGGCAGCGCCCTGAACAATTTCGGCGTCGATTGTTTCCTCAACGCCCTCACGCATCTGGCGCCCTCCCCCATGCCTCGTCTCAGCAAGGACGGCCTCATCGAAGCCGACTCGCCCGACTTCTCCGCCTTCGTCTTCAAGATCCAGGGCAACATGGACCCCATGCACCGCGACAGCATGGCCTTCCTCCGCATCTGCTCCGGCCGCTTTGACCGCGACATGCTCGTCAACCATCCGCGCCTCGGCAAGAAGCTCCGCATGACCCGCCCCCACCGGCTCTTCGCCCGCGACCGCCAGGGTCTCGACATGGCCTTCGCCGGCGACGTCGTCGGCTTCGTCAACCCGGGCATGTTCATCATCGGCGATACCCTCAGCACCAACCCCGACATCGAGTTCGAACGCATCCCCAGCTTCCAGCCGGAGTTCTTCGGCGTCCTGCGGAATACGGACATGAGCCGCACCAAGCAGTTCCGCAAGGGCATCACGCAAATGGCCGAAGAAGGCGTTGTTCAGGTCTATTACGATCCCGATGGCGTCCGCCGCGAACCCGTCCTCGGCGCCGTCGGCCGGCTGCAGTTTGACGTTGTCGAATCTCGCCTCGTGCAGGAGTACGGCGTCCACGCGACCCTCGACTCGCTGCCCTACGTCTGCGCCCGGTGGCCCCGCGGCACGCCCGAAGCGCTCGCGAAGGTCCGCTGGCCCAGCTCCGGCGTCGTCCGTTTCCGCGATCAGTTCGATCAGCTCGTCTGCCTCTTCACAACGAAATGGGAGCTGCAGAATATCGCGCGCGACTACCCCGACGTCCGCTTCCACGAAACCAATGAAGTGCCCCTAACGCGGACGAGCTAACATCTCCCGCACGGATTGGCGAAAGGCTTCGTCCCGGTACCGCTCCCGCACCGGCGGCCACCATGCCGCGAACGCGGCTTCTTCGTCGCGCAGCAGCTTTGCGACGGCCGGCCCCACCTTGCCCACCGTCTCCCGCAGCACCACCCGGTCCTGCAGGCCGCCCAGTTCATCCTGAATCGTCTTCAACTCCGCAATCCACTCCCCCAGCTCCTTGCCGTAGGCCGGCGCGAAGAACTCCGCCTGGTAGCGAATCGCCTTCACCCGCTTCCGCAGATCGTGCAGAATCTCGCCGGAGGTAGCATCCCAACCCGCGTGCAGAAACAGCCGGCAGCCCATCGGCAGCAGTAAATCCGGCAACGCCGGCCGCACCGGCAACGCCGCCGCCGTCCGGTATACTGGACGTTTTGTCCATTGGCGGAGCGCCTCTTCGAGCTCCGTGTAGCGCCTGCCGTGCAGCGTCCGCCGCAAACCGGCAAACTCCTCGGCCCGCCGCTCCCGCAGCTCGCGCAACACCCGCTCGTCCAAGCCTTCGAGCGTTTCCAGTTTCGCGAGCAAAACGTCGAGATCGCGCACGCCTCCCAACCGGCGGCTGATCTTGCTGATCGCCCGGTCATTGGCCTCTTCCGGCAATCGGATCGCGAATCCGAACGTTTCGATGGCTGCCCGCAAGCGCCGCATTCCGACGCGCATCTGGTGCAGCGGCTCCGGGTCCCGGTCCCGGAGCACGGCCTCTTTCTCTTGCGAGAAGTGCCGGAGATTCCGGCGGACGACCCGTCGGGCAAACTCCCCCAAGGTTTCGTTGGGTTCGTTTCGTCGGGCCGTCACGCCGGTGCCTCGCTTTAGAACGTCAGCCGCAGCGCAAACTGCATCTGACGCGGGGTGCCCACGATGCCGGTGATGATGCCGGCGTTCGGGTTCCCGATGCTCGCATTCGGGATATCGAACTGGGTGTGGTTGAACAGGTTGAACATCTCGGCCCGGAACTGCAGCTTGAACCGTTCGGTCAGCATGAAGTTCTTGAACAGCGAGAAGTCCACGTTCTCCCGGCCCGGTCCGCGCAGGATGTTGCGGCCACCGTTGCCGTAGGTAAAGATCGCCGGAGTGCCCCAGGCGGCGCCGCTGGCGGCGGTGCCGAAGGAGGTATCAAACCAGCGGGCGATGGTCGGGTTGTCGAGCTTACCATCCTTGTAGCGGTCCGGACGGCTGCCGCCCGCGTTCGCCACCGGTGCGGCCAGCGTCGGGGTAAACGGCAGGCCCGACTGGATCTGCACAATCAGGTTCGTATCCCAGCCACCGAGGATGTTGTCCACCACATTGTTCCCCGAACTGAACTTCCGGCCCTTGCCGAAAGGCAGTTCGTAGTTGGTGCTGTAGACAAACCGGTGCTTGATGTCGAAGCCGGAGGTGCCACGATCCACGCGGCGGAAGCGGATGTCCTGCGGGATCGGCCCGTTGTCGCCGCCACCGAACTGGTTCGGCACGTTGTCCACAGAGTTCGCCCACGTGTAGGCCGCCAGGAAGCCGAGGCCGTTGTTGAACCGGCGTTCCACGGTGGTCTGCAGCGAGTGATAGGCCGACAGGCCGTCCGACACGTTGAAGTCCACGTTGATCACGCCCGGGGCCCGCGAGAACAGCGGACGCCGCGGCGCCGGGGCGCCCGGTCCGGGATCCGGCTGGTTGAAGTTGTACACGGTGTCCAGACGGCGGCCCAGGTTGCCAACGTAGCCGATCTTGAAGACCAAGTCCCACGGCAACTGCTGCTGCACCTGCAGGTTGTACTGCTGCGCGTAACCCGAACGCAGGTTCGGATCTACGGCCAGGAAGCTACCGGCCGGGTTCGCCACCGCCGCATCAAAGTTCAGATTCGGAATCGGCGGCAGACCGTCGGAGACGCGCCGGGGATTGGCCACGAACTGGTTGATGTCGACGACGTTGATGGGGCCGAACGGCAACTGCCGGTGACGCCGCATCACGACGCTCTCGCTACCCACCGGGTTGAAGAAGATGCCGTAGCCGCCACGGATGACGGTGCCGTTCTTCACGCGATACGCAAAGCCGAAGCGCGGAGCAAAGTTGTTCCGGTCCGGATTCACGCCCGTGCGCTCATCGGTGTTGAAGCCGGAGATCAGCAGGCGCGCGTTCCGCACGTCGTAGTTGGTCCAGCGGTTGGTGACTTCGGTCGTCGGGGTGTCGTACTCGTACCGCACGCCGAAGTTCAGCGTTAGCCGGTCATTCACCTTCCAGTCGTCCTGCACGAAGAAGTTCGACTCCCACAGCCGGATGCCGGGGGCAAACAGCGTGAAGTCCTGTTCAATGGTGCTGGCCGTGCCGAGAATCAGCGCCGCCATGGCGTCGCCGGTGGCGCCCGCGTTGTTCGGGTTGTCGGTGAAGGTACGGCCGAAGTTGAAGCGGCCGTTGCCGCGGTTGGTCTGGTACTGCGTCAACTGCCGGCGGCGGAAGTCCACGCCGTACTTGAACGTGTGGCGGCCGCGCAGGTTCGTGAAGTTCACGCCCGGGTGGTAGGTGTTCTCAATACGGATGATCGGCAGCGACCGCGTCTGGCCGATGCCGGTGTAACCCGCGGGGCTGAAGATCGGGATGCCATCCGAGTTCGGGCCCTGGTTCGAGCCGCGGACGCCCAGCTTCTCGCCCAACTGCGCGCCCGGCGAAGCGCCTTCCTGCACGAAGTTCAGCGCGAACCGGTTGAAGCCCACGCGCGCTTCCATCACGAAGGTCGGGGTGATGGTGCGCACCCAGCTCAACACCGAGTGGTAGGCCTTCAGCGCGGAGTCGCCGGCGAAGGTGTCTTCGTTCCCCAGGCTTACCGGGTTGCTGATCCCCGGCAAGGTGACCGGAGCGAAGGTGGACGGACGGGTGGTGGTCGTGTCCTGCCGCGAGAAGCGGCCGAAGACGGTGTTGCGGTCGTTCCAGTTCCAGTCCACGCGCAGGTCGCCCTGGTCCCAAACCTGCTTGTCGCCGGGGTTCGTGACGTGGTTGTTCACGAGGCCCGCCCGCTGCGGCAGCGGATAGGCGTTCACCAGCCTCGCCATGATGGGGTCGAAGCGGTTGAGCGGAATCTGCCGGTTGGGGAACGGGTCCCGCGTAAAGCCCGTGGCGGTTCCCGGGGCGGCGCGCAAGGTGTTCGGATCGAAAATGTCGCGGACCGCGCCGAAGTTGCCGACGCGGGTCTCTGCCGTGGGAACCGAGTTGACGAAGGTGCGCTGCAGGCTGCGGCGGAAGCCTTCGTAGTTGCCGAAGAAGAACAGCTTGTTCTTGATGATCGGGCCGCCGAGGCTGGCGCCGAACTGGTTCTGCCGCAGCGTCGGCCGGACGGCGCTGAAGAAGTTCCGCGCGTCGAACTTCTCGTTGCGCAGGAAGTTATAGGCGCTGCCGTGCAGTTCGTTCGAACCGGACTTGGTGATGACGTTCACGGTGGCGCCGGAGTTCCGGCCCTGGTCCGCCGTGAAGAGGCTGGTCTGGATCTTGAACTCGCGCACCGCTTCCACCGAAGGCCGCAGGACGATCGAGAGCGTCAGGCGCTCGTTGTTGTCGATGCCGTCCCACAGGAAGTTGTTCGAACCTTCGCGGTTGCCGTTAGCGAAGATTTCGCTGCCCGGGCGGAGGTCGTCCGGACGGCTGCCGCTCATGATCGTCGAGCGGCTGCCGAAGCCGACGCCGGTCACGCCCGGTCCGAGCGTAGCGAGCTGCACGAAGTTGCGGCCGTTCAGCGGCAATTCGGCCACCTGCCGCTGCTCGACCACCTGGCCGATCGACGACGAATCGCTTTCAATCAATGGAGTCGAGGCCTTAACCTCAACGCTTTCGGTTACCGTACCGACTTCGAGCGCAATGTCGAAGCGGGCGGTTTGGTTCACTTCGAGGGTCACATCCTGGAAGGCTTGGCGGAAGCCGGTTTTGGTCGCTGTAATCTTGTAGCGGCCCGGCGGTAGCAGTGGAATGGTGAAGAAGCCGTTGGAATCGGATTCCACCTCGCGCGTCGCGGAGGTGTCGAGGTTCTGGGCGGCAACTTTCGCTCCGCCCACGGCCGCCGACGATTTGTCGGTAATCGTTCCGGTGACGGAGGAACTGGTTTGTGCCCATGCCGCGGCCAATAGGCCCAGGCACAATATGGCAAGACGGATCATGATCAAATTTCTCCCTGGCGCTTCGTAACGTGGTCTTAACGGAGCGCGGCTGGGGTTATCATATCGCCATATAATGTCTCTATGTGGAAGCCGGTAGCTCTTGCCGCAGTAGCGTTGTCGCTCCTCGCCGCGTCGATTAATCCGAAGGACGACGCCTGGATCGGCGGCCGCCGGTCGTACTGGGCGTTTCAGCCCGTCGTACGCCCGCAACCGCCCAAGCTGAGCCCGAACCCCATCGACGCCTTCCTGCTCGAACAGCTGCAGGCCAAGGGACTCACGCCCTCGCCACCCCTCGACAAGGCCCGCCTCGCCCGCCGTGTCACGCTCGACCTCACCGGCCTGCCCCCCACGGCGGAGGAGGTCCGCCGCTTCGTCGCCGACCGCTCGCCGAAGGCCTACGACAACATGGTCGACCGTCTGATCGCCTCGCCGGCCTATGGCGAACGCTGGGCGCTTCGCTGGCTCGATATCGTCCGCTACGCTGACACCAACGGCTATGAACTCGATGCCGAACGGCCCCACGCCTGGCGCTATCGCGACTATATCGTCGATAGCTTCAATGCGAATAAACCCTACGACCGCTTCTTGAAGGAACAGATCGCCGGCGACGAACTCTACCCCGGCGACCGGCAGGCCCTCGTCGCCACCGGCTTCCATCGCGCCGGACCGATCCACCTCGTCGGTGGCAATCAGGACGAAGAGATGAACCGCCAGGAGGTCCTCACCGAGATGACCCTCGGCGTCTCGAACGTATTCCTCGGCATGACCGTCGGCTGCGCCCGCTGCCACAACCATAAGTTCGATCCGATTCTCCAGGCCGACTACTACCGGCTGCAGGCCGTCTTCGCGGCCACCGACTTGAAGGACATCGAGATCGTTTCGCCCGAAGAGAAGGCCACGCACGAGGCCGCCATGAAGGCGTGGAACGCCCGCCTCAAGCCCATCACCGATGAGATCGCGGCCATTGAAAAGCCGGTCCGCGAACGCATCCGCGAAGAGCGGAAGGCCAAACTCGAAAAGCGTTTCCTCGAAGCCATGGCGATTCCCAAAGAGAAGCGAACCCCCGAACAGGAGATCGTCGCCAAGGAAGGCAGCCGGCAGATCAACCCGACCTGGGACGAAGTCGTCGCGCAGATCGAGCCCAAGGAAAAGGCCCGCCGCGCCGGACTCCGGCAGCAGATGCACCAGCTCGAGTTCGAAAAGCCGGAGCCGCCGCGCACCGCCTACGCCGTCGCCAACATGGACAAGGCCCCGGTGACGCACATCTTGAAGATCGGCGACCACCGGCACAAGCTCGACCCCGTGGAGCCAGGCTTTCTGACTGTGCTCGGCGCGCTCGACGCCCCCGCCGGTCCGCAGGGCCGCCGCGCGGCGCTGGCCAACTGGCTCGCCCGGCCCGAGCACCCGCTCACCGCCCGCGTCATGGTCAACCGCATCTGGCAGTTGCGCATGGGCTCGGGTCTGGTGCCGACACCGAACGATTTCGGCATCCTCGGCGGCAAGGCCTCCAACCGCAAACTGCTCGACTGGCTGGCCGCCGAGTTCGTCTCCTCCGGTTGGGACATCAAGCACATGGACCGGTTGATCGTCACGACCGCCGCCTACCGGCAGTCCGCCGACATCGACGCGAAGAAGGCCGGCATTGACGGAGAGAACAAGTACTACTGGCGCATGAACCGCCGGCGTCTCGAAGGCGAAGCGATTCGCGACTCCCTGCTCAAAGCCACCGGCCAACTCAACGCCCGCCTGGGCGGCGTCCCCGTAAAGGTGCCGATTGAGCAGGAGATTTACGACATCATCTTCACTGAGGCCGAACCCGACAACCTTTGGCCCGTCCTGCCGGACAAACGCGAACACAACCGTCGCAGCCTGTACCTGCTCAACAAGCGCACGGTGCGCCTGCCGATCCTGAATAACTTCGACCAGCCCGACGCCGTCAGCTCCTGCCCCGTGCGGGCGAATTCAACGCACGCCTTACAGGCGCTGACGCTGATGAACTCCGACTTCGCCTACGAGCAGGCCCAGGCCTTCGCCGAGCGGCTGAAGCCCGGCTGCTCCTCGCCCCAGTGCCAGGTGCGCCGCGCCTATGAACTCGCGCTGCAACGCGAGCCCAAGCCCGCGGAAATGCAGTTGGCTCTCGACTACCTCAACCGCCAGAAGATGCCTCTGGTCGATTTCGCCCGCGCTCTCCTGAACCGCCATGAATTCGTCTATATCCCGTAGGAACATCCTTCGCCATGGCGTCGGCGCCGTGGCAGCCGAGTGGCTGCTGCAGCGCGATCTGCTCGCCCAGGCCCGCACGAACCCGCTGGCCGCCAAGACCCCGCACTTTGAACCGAAGGCCAAGGCCGTCATCTTCCTGTTCATGGTCGGCGCGCCGAGTTCGATCGACATGTTCGATCCCAAGCCGGCGCTCGAGAAGTACGCCGGGCAGAAGCTGCCCGAAAGCTACGGCAAAATCACGAGCCAGTTCACGGTGGGCGATACGCCGCTGCTGCCTTCGCCCTGGAAGTTCAGCCGGCACGGCCAAAGCGGCCTGCCGGTTTCGACGCTCTACCAGAACGTGGCCAAGCACGTGGACGATATCTGCTTCGTGCGCAGCTTCTACACCGAAAGCGTCGTGCACGCGCCGGCGATGTACCAGGTCCATACGGGCCGCATTCTGACGGGCTACCCCTCGATGGGCTCCTGGGTCACCTACGGCCTCGGCAGCCCGGCCGATAACCTGCCGGCCTATGTCGCCATGCCGCAGCCGGAGGGCACGCCCGAAGGCGGCACGCCGTGCTGGGGCTCCGGCTTCCTGCCCGCGGTCTACCAGGGCACGCTGCTGCGCAGCGGTCCGTCGCCCATTCTGCACTTGAAGAACCCGGCCGACGTCACGGCGCAGCGGCAGCGCCGCACACTCGATCTGCTGCAGAAGATGAACGACCTCGATACGCAGCCCGAGGATTCCGAGATGGCCGCCCGCATCGCCAGCTACGAACTGGCGTTCAAGATGCAAAGCGCGGCGCCGGAAGCCGTGGACATCATGAAGGAGTCCGAGGCGACGCGAAAGCTCTACGGCATTGATAAGCCGCAGACCCGCGACTTCGGCACCCGCCTGCTCCTCGCCCGCCGCTTAGTCGAACGCGGCGTCCGCTTCGTGCAGGTCTATTCCGGCGGCGGCCCGGTGAGCATCCAATGGGACGCGCATTCGAACCTCGTCGCCAACCACGAGAAGATGGCCGGCCTGACCGATCAGCCGATTGCCGCGCTCTTGCAGGATCTGAAATCGCGCGGCCTGCTCGACGATACGCTCGTCATCTGGGGCTCCGAGTTCGGCCGGCTGCCGATGTCGGAAAGCGGCAACGGCCGCGACCACAATCCGCACGGCTATACGATGTGGTTCGCCGGCGGCGGCGCCAAGGGCGGTACGGTGGTCGGCGAGACCGATGAACTGGGCCTGCGTGGCGTGGGCGAGCGCTACCATATGCGCGACTTCCACGCGACGATGCTGCACATGATGGGTCTCGACCAGCACAAGCTCTTCTACCTGCACAACGGGCGCAACGAAAAGCTCACCGACTTCGGCGGCAACCTGATTACGAAGCTCTACTCCTGAGGAGGAGCTGCGTTCCGCCGCCAGCGGCCGAAAGCGAGAAACGCGATGCCGGCGGCCAGCAGGCCGATGGTGCCGGGTTCGGGAACGGCGGCGCCGGCCGCTGCCGGTTCGAAGTTTGAAGCCGGGGACGTCGCAGCCAGCGGATTCAGCAGGACGGCCATCTGTTGGCCGTTGTAGAGCCCGGTGCCGACAATCTGGCCGATGTCGTTGATCCCGTACGCCGCCAGCAGTTTCCAACCGGAGTTTGGTGAGATGAGAGCGTTCAGGTCGCGCATCTGGCCGTCGGCGTAAAGAAACGCCGCCTGGCCGCCGTCGTCGTCGTCATCATCGAGCCACGAGGAGCCAACGACGGCTCCGGACCGGTTGATACCGTACGCATAGCTGGCGACTCCGCCGAGCGTACCGAGAGCGGTCATCGTCCCGTTGTAATAGAGAAACGCCTCCAGGTGACCATTCGCCCGCGCCGCGTGTCCGGCGACTTGCTTGGAATCATTGATGGCCATGGCATAGCTCGAGCTGCCGCCCAGCGTTCCAATCTGCTGCAACTGCCCGTTTTGCGAAACGAAGCCACGCATGGCGCCGGAAGCGGTCTCCCCATATCCAGCCACTTCGCCCGCCGCGTTGATGCCGTACGCCGCGGCCCACGACCCGCCGCCTACGGTGCCCAGGTACTGCACCTGGCCCCCCACGGTCCGGAACGCCTGCCCGTTCTGCATACCCGCCACCTGGCCGGCATCGTTGACGGCCATCGCGTTGCCGGGGCCTTGCCCAATCGTGCTCGGAACGCCATTCTGCCACCGCACCGCCGACCCGTCCGCGGATCCGGCGATGGTGCCGGAGTTATTGATCCCGCTCGCATAGAGCTGGAAGCTGCCGGGTATTCCCGCCAACTCGATCAACGACCCACCGTTCCAGACGAATCCGCGGAAATCCCCCTGCGCATTGGCGCTGGTGCCGACAACAACTCCATTGTTATTAATGGCATAGGCCGTTGCTGGCCCGCCCAGATTGCCAAGCCCGAAGACCTGATACGAAGGCAACGACCAGAGAGAGGAAGCGGTCACTGCCGCAAGCATGAGGTGCAAGGTACGCATGGGAAGGATTCTCCTCTAGTCTGGCATCCAAAGATCCGGCAGAGTCGCCGGAGAAATCCTAGAAGTGTCGCATTTCCATGTACCTTGCCCGTACGGGATACAATAGCCGAACTTGTGAACTCCAAGCTCCTGCGCACCTTGGCTCTGCTGGCGATCTATCTCGGAATCGCTCATCTCTGGCCCCCGCCCGCCGGCATCAAAGAGACGGACTGGCGGCTGTTCGCGGTGTTTGTCGCCACGGTCACCGGACTGATTCTGCAGCCGCTGCCGGGTGGGGCCGTGGTGCTGATCGGGGTAACGGCGTCGGCCGTCGTCGGCGGGCTCAGCATCAAAGGGGCGCTCGAAGGCTACGCCGATTCGACCGTGTGGCTGGTGATGGCCGCCTTCTTCATCTCCCGTTCGTTGCTCAATACGGGGCTGGCCCGGCGCATCGCCCTGATCTTCGTCCGGGCCTTCGGTTCCACCTCCCTTGGGGTCACCTACGCGCTGGCGCTGAGCGATGTGACGCTGGCGACCATCATCCCGTCAAACGGGGCGCGCTCCGGCGGGGTAACCCTGCCGATCGTCCGGTCAATCGCGGAACTCTACGGCTCGCTGCCGGGCGAGACGGCCGGGAAGCTGGGCACCTACCTGATGCTGGCCGTCTACCAGTCGATCTGCGTCAGCGCCGCGATGTTCCTGACGGGCCAGGCCTCGAACCCGCTGGCGGCGCAGATGGCCGCCCAGCAGGGGTTCCCCATCACGTGGACCAGTTGGTTCATCGCCGGCGCCGTGCCGGGGGCGCTGTCGCTGGTGATCATTCCGCGCGTCGTGATGTGGATCTCGCCGCCCGAGATCCGGAAGACGCCGGAGGCGCGGGTGTTTGCTTCGTCCGAGCTCGCCAAGATGGGCCCCATGTCCACGGCCGAGCGGATTCTGGCGCTGATCTTCGTCGCCGTCTGCGGGCTGTGGGCCACGAGCGGCTGGCACAAGATGGACATCACGTTGACGGCGCTGATCGGCTGCGCCGCGCTGTTGCTGACGGGCGTCCTGAGCTGGGAGGACGTGAAGCAGGAAACGGCGGCGTGGGACATCTTCATCTGGTACGGCGGCCTCCTGCGCCTCGGCCGGGCGTTGAACGATGGCGGGGTGACCACGGCGTTCGCCAAGAGCATCGGGGTGCAGTTTGCCGATTCGGGTTGGGTGCTGCTGTTTGCCGTCGCGCTGCTGATCTACTTCTACGCGCACTACTTCCTCGCCAGCATCACGGCGCATCTGCTGGCGCTCTATCCGCCGTTTCTCGCGCTCCTGATTCTGAAAGGCGCGCCGCTCGGGCTGGTGGTGTTCGCCTTCGCCTGCTTCACCAACTTCTCGGCCGGATTGACGAACTACGGCACCACCCCCAGCCCGATGTTTTTCGCGCACGGCTACGCCGCGTTTCCCCTCTGGTGGCGCGTCGGCTTCCTCTGCTCGCTCGTCAACATCGCCATCTGGGCGACCTTCGGCTTCGGCTGGTGGAAGCTGCTCGGGATCTGGTAACTAGCGGGCCGCTTCGAGCTGCACCTGACGGGCGCGTTCAAAGGCCTGCTTGTTCTGATACTCGAACCAGAACTTGCTGCCGGCTGCCCAGAAATAACCGCCCGCGAACAGCGAGAGGAACGGGATGGCCAGGAAGTTGTAGGTCTCAATCGAATACCACATCATCCACACGAAGTAGCTGCCCGCCAGGGTCTCCACGTAGGGCAGCATGCCGATCTTGCTCTTGTACTTAGCCTTGGCCGGAACCTTGCCGACGCCGTACTTCGGCGTGCGGGCAAAAGCGGTCTGATAGCCGACGAGCGCCTCCATGACGGCCTTGGCGTTCGAGAGCGTCAGCGCCACTCCGGCCATCATCAGCCAGGGCATATGCTTGATCGACTTCGTCCAGCCCTTGCCGTGCAACTGGCGCTGCGCCACCAGGTAGAACGCCGAGATGGACCAGAAGCTGGCGATCATCAGCGGCAGGTCGACGAACACCATCTGCATCCAGCCCATGTAGAAGCGGCAGATCATGACGGGCAGCATCAGCAGGCTCATCACCACCATCAGCGGATAGGCGATGTTCGGGGTCAGGTGGCAGATCGCTTCGAGCTTGATGCGCCAGGGCTGATCGCTGCGGAGGATCATCGGCAGCAGCTTTTTGGCGCACTGCGTGAGCCCTTTGGACCAGCGGGTCTGCTGCACCTGGAAGCCGTGCATGTCGGTGGGCAGCTCGCTCGGGCACTCGACATCCGGCACATAGACGAACTGCCAGCCCTTGAGCTGGGCGCGGTAGGAGAGGTCGGAATCCTCGGTGAGCGTATCGTGCTGCCAGCCGCCCGCGTCTTCGATCATCTCTTTGCGCAGAATGCCCGCGGTGCCGTTGAAGTTGAAGAAGAGGCCGCCGCCGGCGCGGGCGACATGTTCGAGCACGAAGTGGCCATCAAGCAGCATGGTCTGCACTTCGGTGAGTTTGTTCACGCTCTGGTTCAGGTAGGTCCACCGCGTCTGCACGACGCCTACTTTCGGATCGGCGAAGTAGTGGATGGTGCGCTGCAGGAAGTCCGTGGGGACGACGAAGTCGGCGTCGAACACCGCTACGACGATGCCGGTGGCCGTCTTCAGCCCCTCCTGCAAGGCGCCGGCTTTGTAGCCTTCGCGGTTGGTGCGGTGGTGGTACTCAATGGGGTGGCCCATGGCGCGGTACTCGGCCACCAGGCGTTCGGTGAACGGATGGGTTTCGTCGGTCGAGTCGTCGAGGACCTGAATCTGGAGCTTGTCTTTCGGGTAGTCGATCTTGACGATGGTTTCAATCAAACGTTCAACGACGAAGCGCTCGTTATACAGCGGCAACTGGATGGTGACGGGCGGGAGTTCGGCGAAGCGTTGCGGCGGCGTCGAAGGCAGATTGCGGCGGTTCTTGAAATAGCCGCGAATCATCTCGTAGCGGTGCATCCCATAGAAGCTCAGCACGAGCAGGATGGCGAAGTAGGGAACAATCAGCAGGTAATCGAACAGCGCGAGCGAGTGGACGCCGGCGAAGGTATCGTCGAGCATTTCCCGCTTCATCTGCTCAAAAGCCGACTGGTTGGCAACGAAAAACGCTATGGTAGTGGGCATGCGCGCGCTAGGGGTGGGCGGAAGTGTTCTCGGAGCAGGACTGCTGGCGCTGGCCGGGCTAGCTCAGGATCGAAGCCACCCTACCTCTGCCATAGTCCTCTACCTGTTGATTTCTTTAGTATATCTGATCTTAGTAACGTACTTTTCCGGACCCCGCCACCTGGGTTCCCTGCGGTTCGTTCTGGCCTTCGCGCTGCTGTTTCGCCTGGAGGCGTTCTGGATGGCCTCCGTGTTCACCGACGACCTCTACCGCTACCGCTGGGAAGGACGGTTGCAGTTGGCCGGAGGGAACCCATATCAGGAACGCCCAGGCGACCCCCGTTGGAGTGCGTTGCGGGACGAAACGTTTCCGCTCGTGGACGGCAAAGATTTCAAGGCGGTCTACGGCCCGCTGGTCGAACATCTGCAGCGGGAGATGGCGCGGCTTTCGGGTTCTGTCTGGATCCAGAAACTGCCGGCGATTCTGGCCGACCTCGCGCTGCTGCTGCTGCTCGCCCGGTGGCACGGGCCGCGGGCGGCGCTGCTCTATGGTTGGTGCCCGCTCGCCGTCGTCGAATTCGCCGGCATGGGCCACAACGATGCGCTGCTGATCCTGGCCCTGACGCTGGCCCTGCGCTACCGCTCCGGCTTGGCGCTGGGGCTGGCGATTGCCGTGAAGTGGTGGCCGGCGCTGCTGCTGCCCGCATTTATTCGCGCCGACCGGCGGACGGCGTGGGCCGTGCTGGTGCCGGTGGTTCTGTTCCTGCCGTATGGGAGCGACGTCCGGGAGAACGCGGACTTCGCCAGTGGCTTTCTCGGCGGATGGTCCAACAACCCGAGCCTGTTCTGGCTGATCGAACTGGTGGCGCCTTCGCGGGCGGCGGCGAAGTATATCGTTCTGGGGCTGGTGGCCGCCGTGGCGTGTTGGCCCCTCCGCGGCCTTGAACAGTCCGTGCTCGCGACCACCCTGGCGATTCTCCTGCTTTCGGCCAACGTGCATCCGTGGTACCTGACCTGGCTGCTCCCCCATTGGGCCGTGCTGGCCGCGCCGCCGCTGGCGGTGTGGATGGCTCTGACGCCGTTACAGTATTGGGGACTGACCGAGTGGCGGCAGGCGGGACGCTGGGTGGAGCGGGGCCCATGGAACGCGGTGGTCTATGGCGCCGCGGCGGTGACGTTTATTTTATGGCTGGAGCGGCGCCGTCGCGTACAATAGAGAATCGGAGTTCTGATCGTTGCAAGACCACATCCGTGCGGTGGGTAAGATCTTTATTGCTTTTGGAGTCCTCGGCGCGGTAGCCTCGCTTGCCGTACTGGCGATCTTTGGCGGGCCTGCGGGCTTACTGGCCTTTGATTCCGAAGCTAAGCACAACGACATCACCACCATCCCGGTGGAGCGCCTTCTGGCCGCGGTCTACATCGCCTTCAGCCTCTTCATGACCGTACCGCTTATCCTCGTGGGGCGAGCCATTCTGCACTGGCAGACGTGGGCGCATACAGCCGCCATTCTGACGGCCTCGGCCGCGATTCTCCTGTTTCCGCTCGGGAGCGCCGTGGGCGTCTATGGGGTCTGGGTCATGTTCCAGCCCGAGACCGAACCCCTGTTTCTTAACCCGCCGGAGACCAGAAAAAACGCGCCAGTAAGATAGCAGTAAGTCCGTAGAGAAACGGACTAATCTCCCGGGCGCGTCCCGCGGCCACCGTCAGCAACGTATGGGCGATCAGGCCAAAGGCAAGTCCCGTGGCGATGCTGAAAGTCAAAGGGATCGCCGCCAACGTAAGAAACGCCGGGATAGCGGCCGGGTAATCGCCCCAGTCGACCTCGCTCGCGTGCGTCATCATCAACGCGCCCACCAGGATTAACGCCGGCGCCGTGGCATACGCCGGCACCGCGCCGAGCCACGGCGCGACGAAAAACGAACCGAGAAACAGCAAGCCGGTAACGATGGCGGTGACTCCACTGCGGCCCCCCGCCGCCACGCCCGCGGCGCTCTCGATATAGCTGACCACGGTCGAAGTGCCCAGCAGCGCGCCGCCCATGGTGGCGATCGAGTCGGTCATCAGAATGCGGTCCACGCGCGGGATCCGCCCGGCGGCGTCCTGCAGCCCGGCGCGTTTCGAAACGGCCAGCAGGGTGCCCAGGTTGTCAAACAGATCCACGAAAAGGAAGGCAAAGATGATCTCGAACAGCCCCAAACGCAGGGCGCCGGCAATGTCGAGCTGGCCCGCGGTGGCCGTGATGGCGGTGAGCGAAGCGTCCGGCGCCGGACGCCCACCCCACCCGGCGACGAACGCCGTAACCAACAGGCCGGCCAGCATGGCGCCCGGCACCCGGCGGACCAGCAGGATGGCCGTGAGGAGCAGACCCGCCAGCGCCGTCGCCGGGCCGGCCGTATTGAGTTTGCCGAGCGTGAGCGCGGTGGCCGGGTGCGCCACGACGATCCCGGCGTTCTTCAGGCCGATGAAGGCGATAAACAGGCCGATGCCGGCCGCCACCGCCGCATAGAGGGAAGGCGGCACCGCCTCAACGAGACGGCGCCGCAGGCCCGTCACCGTCAGCAGCAGGAAGGCTGCGCCCGAAAGGAACACCGCGCCCAGGGCCGTCTGCCAGGCGACGCCCATGCCCTGCACCACCGCATAGGTGAAGTAGGCGTTCAAGCCCATGCCGGGCGCCATGGCGAGCGGATAGCGGGCCACGGCGCCCATGAGAATACTGGCTAACCCGGCCGCCAGACACGTCGCGGCGGTCACCGCGGCGGCCGGCAGGCCGGCTTCGGCCAAAATCGAAGGGTTGACGAAGACGATGTAAGCCATCGTCAGGAAGGTGGTACAACCGGCGAGAAACTCGGTGCGCCAATTGGTTCCTAACTCGGCAAAGGCAAAGTACTCCGCCAACCGTTGCTGCATTTAGTCGACGCGCATCGAACTGATGCGGTTGTTCCAGTTGCCGCGGTTGAAGTTCCGCATGTTGGGGACGTCGCGCGTGATCGTGTCCGTGCGGCCGCGCAGGTTGGCCTGGTCGGCGATGGTGATCCGGCTCGCCCGCCCGAAGAAGCGAATGGAGCTGAAGCTGTTGTTCCAATCGTTGCTCATGCGCAGGCGCTGGTCGCCGGAGAAGACGCAGAACGCTTCGCCGTGAAAGTCCGGCTGCGTATAGAAGCAGGCGCCATCGCCGTCGATTTTCCACATATCCGCGCTCTGATCATAGTACTTGGCGCGATTGCCCTGGCCGGCGCCCGCGCCGGGCTGGACGAAGGGCGGGTTGTCGTCATAGCGGTTGTTGCCCGGGTTGGGGTTCCGCTGCGGATCCTGCCGGTCGCGGCGCATCCGGTCGCGGCGATTGTTGACGCCCGGCCGGTTCTGATTGTCGAAGCCGGCCACGCGGCGCATGGTCCATTGCTGGTTGATCTCGCCGCTCTTGTTGTAGGTGTTGATCTTGATGCCGTTATCCTTGCGGCCGTAGGGGATGTCGAGAGCTTTGTCCGAGGCGTTCACGATGATCACCGCGCCGTTATTGACCGACTCGAAGCGCCATCGCTGCATGTCGGAGTTGTTGAACGGTTCGCCGGCGACCGGCTCGGAGTTGTTCGGCCGGGTCTGCGTAAGGGCATACCCGTTCATGCCATTGCGGATATAAACGAAACCGCCGCCGGCGTCCTGAATGTCCCAGGTCTGGTTGTCCGTGTTCCGGTTCTCGAACTGGATCACGGTCCGCTGGTCATTCCGGTCGAGGTCGAGAACCTTCTGGGACAGGTTGCTCATAATCTCGTAACGGCCGGGGCCTTGGTATCCGTTCTGGGCAAGCGCCGCCAGGGGCAGCAGCAGAGCAATGAGGGTTTTCTTCATGGAATGACTTTCTCCAGCGGTCAGATGCAGGAACTAGAAGCCGAGTTCCTTGAGAACCGCATTTGCCCGATAAACTTTCCGCAACGACTCGATGATCCCTTGGCTGGCGACATGCACAGAGCGCTCGCGGCTGTCCCGGTAAAGGTACTGATTCGGGAGGCCTTCGATGTTGCCGTCAAACAGAATGCCCACGATTTCACCCTTCGTATTCACCGTGGGGCTGCCGGAGTTGCCGCCGTGCGTGTCCGCCGTGGATACGAAATTGTAAGGCGTCTTCAGCTTCAACGCCGGTTTGGCTTTGACCCAGGAAGGGGGCAGGGCGAACGGTTCCACGCCGGTCGCCCGCTTGTAGAGGCCGGTGAAGTCGGTGGCCCAGGGGACGGCCTGGCCGGCCGCATTGGTATAGCCCTTCACCGGGGCGAACGTAAGCCGGAGCGTGAACGTGGCGTCCGGGTACTCCTTATCGCCGTAAATCGCGAAGCGGGCCTGGGCAATGCGGGAGGCGCTTGAAACCGTGACGGCCTCGACGCGATCTTCAAACCGCTTGCGCAGCTCGCGCGCCTTGGGGTCGATCGCCTTGGCGACCTTCATCATCGGGTCGTCAAAGGCGGCCGGCGACTTGCGGACGGCGACGTCGGCGAGCTTCGAGTTGGCCACGTAGTACTCAGCCGCGGCGGCCGGGGTGCGTCCGGCGAGAATCTCGACCAGGAACGGCTCGGTGGGTCCGAACGTCGCGACGAGGTTTTCGAAGTAGTTCGTCAAGGCCAGCTTTTCGAGCGAAGGATAGATCGGCGCGGTGGAATAGAGCGCCTGCTCCTGCGCCGAGAGATTGGCATCGTTCCACTCGCGGAGGCGTTCACCGTTGGGTTTGGCCTTTTCCGCCTGGTAGCGCAACAGGCTCTTGGCGATGCCAAAAAGCTCGGAACCGGTGGCCGGGGCGCGTTCGGTGTAGGTGAACTCCTTGTAGAACGCCTTGTACTCGGCATAGGCGGCGGCGATCTCGTCCCAGGTCTTGCCGAAGCGGGCTTGTTTGGCGGGGTCGTCGGCGATGGCTTTGCGCAGACGCGTCTCCTGCTCCTGCTTCACGCGCATCAGCTCGGGCTCTTTCAGGCCCGCGAGGAAGCCGGTGCGGGCCTTCACGCCGTTCTGCAGCCCGGCCAGCAGATCGCGGGCGATACGCTTGTTCTCGGCGTCCAGTTCACCAAAGGCGAGCAGCTTCTTGATCAGGCGGCCGTTCGATTCGAGCGAGATCGGCATGACGACGTCGCGTTGAAACTCGAGCTCGGCCAGGGTGGCCAGCCGCTCGGTGCGGCCGGGATGGCCGGAGACGAAGACCAGTTCGTTGTTCCGGGCGCCGGACTTCGACCAAGGCAGGAAGTTCTTCACCTGCGCCGGCTTGCCGTTTTCGTAGGCGCGGAAGAGCGTGAAATCGAGGCAGTAGCGGGGGTAGGTGAAGTTGTCCGGGTCGCCGCCAAACGCCGCAATGCCCTCTTCCGGGGCGAAGACCAGCCGGACGTCGGTGTATTTCTTGTAGTGATAGAGGTCGTACTGGCCGCCGGAATAGAGCGTCACCACGTCGCAGCGATTGCCGCCCGCGCTGCACTCTTTTTCGAGGGCCGAGGCGTTGGCCCGGCGGATGCGGGCGGCTTCGGCCGGGGCGGTCGCCTCCGTCGTGCCGGCCTTGATCTTGTCCGTCACGGTTTCGATCTTCAGCAGGACGTTGACTTCGAGGCTGGGGCAGGGCTTCTCGTCGGCCGGGGAGTTGGCCGCGAAGCCATTCTTCATATAGTCGTTCTCTTTCGAAGAGACCTGATAGATACAGTCCGCGCCGACGTGATGATTGGTGAACAGCAGGCCGTTCGGCGAAACGAACGAGCCCGAGCCGCCGTTGTTAAACCGCACCGAAGCCAGTTGGAGCGTGCTCAGAAACTGGTCGGTAACCGTGAATCCGTACCGCTTTTTCACCTCTTCGCGGGGGAACTTATTGAAGAGCCACATGCCTTCCTCAGCGGCGCCCGGTAGGGCCGCGAGGAGCAGAACGAGCAGGGGAAGCGGGAGTCGGCGCATAAATTCCATTCTTGCATACGTGGATTTCAGAAATTGTAAAGCATTGAAGAATAGAGGGTTAGATTGGATTTTGCGGGTTTCCGAGTGTACAGGTAGTGTCTGAGTGTGAGATACTCAAGGTTCGGCTGACGGCAATGAATCCAGTGGACGAGGCGATCGCCCGTTATCACAGCATCCTCGATACGGAACCTTTCCGCGATTTGAACTGGGTCGAGCGTTTCCATGGAACGCTGCGGACGCGGAAACTGGAACTGGGCAACCGCCCGGTGTCCCCGTTCCTCCGCCCCCACCTGGTTACTCGGGAGCAGTACGACGGGTTAGTGACGGGCGGCCAACTGCTGGCTTCCGCGGTGGATCAACTGCGGAAGATGGCGATGGACAATCCCACGCTGATGGCGCGCATGGACCTGCTGCCCGCCGAGCGCATGTTAGCCTCCGTGAACCCCGGCTATAAACATTTCGCCGTCACCGGTCTACTCGATACCGCCCTTGAAAACGGACACATGCGGTTCTCGGACTATAGCGCCGAGACCCCCGTGGGTGTTCTCTACGCCGAGGTGCTGGCCGAGGAGTTGTACGAGACCGGACCGATGAAAGAGTTCCGGAAGGTGACGAAGGTGGCCAAGCTGGGCGGCGTAAAGTATCTCCAGTCGGCCCTGTTGAAGGCGTATAAAGAGTTTGGCGGCAAAAACGCCCCGCAGGTGGCCATTCTCGAAATGCGCCACCCGTTTGAGACGCTTGAATCCCGCGAGTATCATCTCCTCGCGGAGAATTTCTCCGCTCATGGCCTGCCGACCATCCTCGCTTCGCCCGAGCAGTTGGAATACAAAAACGGCGTCCTGCGGAAGGGCGATTTCGTCATCGACATTGTCTACCGCCGGATGAAGACCCGCGAGTTTGTCGTGCACTTCGACCCGAACAACCACCCGCTGGTGCGCGCCTATCGCGACGGTAAGGTTTGTATTGTGAACAGCTTCCGCTCCGATCTGGCGCAGAAGAAGGCCGCTTTCGACCTGCTGACCGACGAGGCCGTACTCGCGCATTTCCCGGCGGCGGACCGCACGGCGATCCGGAAGCTGATTCCCACCACGCGCGTCGTCAGCGAGCGGATGGTGGCTTGGGACGGCGCCGAAGAGGTGGACCTGGTGCCGTTTATCGGGGCGAACCGCGAGCGTCTGGTGCTGCGCCCCAACGACGATACCGAGGAGCGGCAGACCTACGTCGGCGCGGAGATGGACCAAGCAGGTTGGGAGCGGGCGGTGCGGACGGCCCTGCGGAGCGCCTATGTGGTCCAGGAAAACGTGAAGGCGCCGACGGCGAAGTTCCCCGTGTACAACTACGGCTCGCTCGATTTCAAGGACATGCGCGTCGAAGTGCATCCGCACGTGTACCTCGGGAAAGTGCAAGGCGCATCGAGTTGGTTGACGCCCGCCGCGGGAACCTTCTCCACCGTAACCGGCATTACCCCGACTTACTTACTCGAGACGAAGTAAGCCGCTCGATCTGCGCCGCGTGGCGTTCGCCGTGGCGAAGGATCAGCAGGCAGGCATCCCCGAAGTTCGGCCGGAGAAACCAGGCGTAGGGCGAGGTGAGCTTCAGCCGGCGCCAGTTCAGGTCTTCCGCCTGGCGGATGAGTTGGCGGAGTTCGGCGTGGGTGGCGAGCACGGCATCGAGGACGCCGGGCCGGGCCACGGGACCGGGGCGGGCGGCGGCGGGCGTCGAAAGCTTCGCCGGTTTGGTCAGCGCCGTCGTGAGATAGCCGCCGAGCAGGGTCGGCCGCCAGGCGCCATCGGCAACCGGTTCCCCGCGGCCCGCCAAAGGACGGAGCCGGGCGAGATAGGCGCTGTTGAGCATCGCCACGTGTTCAAGAATCTGCGCGGCGGACCAGCCGCCGGCGGGCGCGGCGGACAGATCAGCAAGGCGGAGCCGGGCGTCGAGCGCCTCTAGGCCGCGGAGGAGTTGGGTCTGGAGTTCGGCTTGGGTGTTCATCGGGGAGCGGTCCAACGGGCGACGATGGCTTCCACCACGTCGTCCAGGGGGAGATCGGGTTGATACAGGGCGAAGTGTTCACAAACGCCGTCGATCTGCGTGAAGAGGGCGTAGGCCTCGGCCTCCGACAGGCTGCTTTCGAGCGCGCCGCGAATGGACCGGGTCCAGGTGGCGAGCAGCGGGCCGAGCGCGGCCAGGGCGGCGGGTTGGGAACGAACCGAGTAGAACAGCCGCCAGAAGGGAAGGTGCTGCCGGACGAGCGCGGCGGCGCCGCGGATCAGCGTGGGCAGGTGCAGATCGGGACCGGCCTCGGCGAACGAGGTCTGGACATCCGCCAGGCTACGCTCGAAGAGGGCCAGCAGCAGGGCGTCTTTGCTCGGGAAATGGGAGTAGAGGAGGCCGGTGGCCAGGCCGGCTTCGGCGGCGATGGCCTTTACGGAGGTGTTGGCGAAGCCATCGCGGGCGAAGAGGAGCAGGGCGGCGTCGAGGAGGCGGGTGCGGGTGGCGGCGCGGAGAAGTTGATTCTGGGCGGGGCTGCGGGGCACTTCCTAATTGTAGAATGAACGATCATTCAATAGTAAGAAGCCAAGCCGCCCAGTTGGCCTCCACCTCTTCGGGCGAAGGGTACATCTCCGGCGATTGGCGGTGGTACGCGGCGGCGGAGGGGCGGTAGGCGGGTTCGACCTCGGCGCGAAAAATCCGGGAGAGTTCGGCGCGGGGGAGGGCGAGTTCGGCCAGTTCCGAGGGCGGCGGGCAGACCCGGTCGCGGTAGAGTTTGCTGAGGAGATCCCAGAGCGCAACGCGGGGTTGGCGGTCGGCTTCCGGCAGGCGGCGGAGATGGTGGGCGAGGCCGAGGGTGGCCTGGAACTCCAGGAGGGTTGCGGTGGCGCGCAGCTTATGGGGTTTCGGTGGGCGCCGGGTAATGGTGTCGATCAACCAGGTTTCGTTGAACCCGGCCCATTCTCCGGCGATGTCGAAGAGATTGAATTCGACGGCCGGAGCGAGTTCGTTCTGGAAGATGGCGGCGAGTTCGTCGTCGGAGTAGGGGGATGCGGCGAGGGTGCGGGCGATGTAGGGGAACGAGAGGCGGGTGTCGGTATCGAGGAAGAGGTCGGAGAGGGCGATCCAGACGGGATGACGGGGGTTCATAGAGAGGGCAGGTACGCTGGGGAAGCAGCGTGCCTGCCCAAGGTTGGGCGCTTAGAAGATAATCTTCAGCGCAATTTGCATGTTACGCGGTTCGCCGAAGCCCAGTCCAGGCGCCGAGCCACCGTTGCGGGTGTTGGTGATCACGCCGAAGCCGGCCGTGCTGGCCAGCGACGTGCCCGGGTTACCCCAGTTGGTCCGGTTGGTGATGTTGAAGATCTCAAACCGCAGTTGCGTCGTGATCTTCTCGGTGATCGGGGTCGCCTTGAAGACCGAGAAGTCGACGGCGCCAAAGCCGGGGCCATAGATGGCGTTGCGACCCAGGTTGCCGAACGTGCCCTGCGCCGGGCGGGCGAACGCCGCCGGGTTAAACCAGCGGAGCGTCCGGACGGCGGGATTCTGCACGACGCCCGAGAACGGGTCGCCGACCAGGTCGACGCGGTCGCGGCTGTCGCCGGTGCCGCTGACGTTGGTGCCGGCGAGGATGTTCAACGGGCTGCCCGTGTGGAAGGTATTGAGCGAGTTGATGGTCCAACCTTTGGTCAGGAGCGGCAGCGCCTTGCCGAAGGTGGGGATGTCATAGGAGATGAAGCTCGTGACGATGTGCCGGACGTCGAAGGACGACGAACCGCGTTCGTTGCGAAGATCGTTTGAGTTCGTCGGCAGGTTGTTGCGAACGTCGGAGCCATTGTCGATGGCGTGGCCGTAGGTGTAGTTGAAGGTCGCCGTCATGCCTTTCCACATCGTCTGGCGCAGCGAGCCCTGGAAGGAGTGGTAGTTGCTGACGGCGATGGAGCCGAGTTCGTTGATGGCGGCCAGCTCCGGATACTGCGTGGCGTAGGGCCTGCGCAGTTGCGCTCCGGCGACGGCGCCCGGCGTCGGGGCGTTGATATTCCGCAGCAGGCTGAGCTTGCGGCCACCGCTGGCGACGTAACCGCCCTGGAGCAGGGTGGACTTGGTCAGCTGATGCTGCAGGTTCAGGTTGTAGTTCAGCACATAGGGGGTGCGGAAGTCCTGGCTGATGGCGTAGGCGCCGAACGGCGGCCGGGGCTGTGCGGTGCCGAAGATCGGCTGGTTCAGTGCGAGGTCCACCCCGGAAAGCGCAATAGAATAAACCGGAGCCGGGCCGCCGGGGTTGGCGTGGACACCCGCCGAACCGCCATTCGGAGCACCGGTGTTGGCGACGATGAAGTTCAGCGGCGGCACATCATAGAAGAGGCCGAAGCTGCCGCGGATGACCGTCTTGCCGCCCTTGATGGGCGTGTAGGCAAAGCCGAAGCGCGGAGCGAAGTTGTTCAGGTCGCGGGGGTAGAGCGTGTCAAGGCCGGCGTTCGGGCCAACGAAACCGCGTCCGGGAACGAACGTCGAAATCGAATCCTTCTGATCGTGCAGCGGGCCGTGATAGGTGAAGCGGACCCCGAAGTTGAGGTTGAGCTGCGGGGTGACCTGAAAGTTGTCGTGCAGCCACCAGTCGAGCGAGTTCTGCCAGTAGTCGCGCTGCAACTGGCCGCGGACGATCTGGGCACCGTTGTTAGTGGAGGTGTAGCCGGCCAGGAAATCGGCGAGGGCGCGCTGGTTTCCGTTGAGCGAAGCATCCGTGGCCCAGGGGCCGCGGGCGCCGTCGAACAGGAAGCGGCCACGCTTGTTGGTGTCATAGAAAACGTCCAGACGCGCCCGCCGGTACTCGCCGCCCACCTTGATCTGATGGCGGCCGAGCGAGAGCGAAAGGTTGTCCACCAGGTGGCCGGTGGTATCAATGCGGCCGAGCGGCTGCGTGGCGCCGACCAGCGCGAAACCGCTGATGGTCGTCGTGGGGGTGCCGAGCAGGCTGGCCTCCGTCACGCCCGTGTTAAGCCCGATGGCCACCGGGTTGGCCGAGATATCGGAGTCGTTGAACACCTGGAGGAAGAAGTTCACGCCGGCGGTGAGTTGGTTGACGATCCGCGGGCCGAAAACGCTGCTCTGCACGATGGAGACGTTGTGCATGCGGCTGGGGGCCACCTGGAAGTATTCGCGGTAGGGCGAACCCGAGTCGGCGGCCTGTTTGCCGGTGCCGCCAAAGTAGCGGCCGGCGATGGTGTGGTTATCGTTGAAGCGGTGGTCGACCTTGATGATCCCGTTGTAGGAGTCATAGTCGTTTTGGTCGGTGGAGAGAAAATTGTTCAAACCGAACGCAGCCGTTCTGCCGCGAGCGGGCCAGAAGGAGAGCATGTTCAAGCCCACCTGGCTCACCGGCACCCCGTAGCGGCCGAGCGTGTTGCGGGCATCGGCCACCCAGGCGTCCGAAGGAACGGTGGCGGCCAGCGAGTTGGCGGCAATCGCCTTCTGCGCCTCGCCCGTGGCGAAGAAGAAGGTGCGGTTCTTGATGATGGGGCCGCCCACGGAGAAACCGTATTGATTGGAGCGGACCACGCGGGGTTTGGCGCCCACCGCCTGCAACGGCGACGGTTCGGCAAACGCTTCATTGCGGTTGAAGTAGTAGGCCGAGCCGTGGAGCTCATTGGTGCCCGACTTGATCACCAGATTCACCGACGCCCCGCCGTTGCGGCCCGCTTCGGCGCTCGCGTTGGTCTGGACGGAGAACTGGTCAATGGCTTCGACCGGCAGCAGCGTGCCGGCAATGCCGGAGACGCCGCCCTGGTTGACAGCCGAGGTATTGTGGAAGGCGTCGTTGTTGTCGGCGCCGTCGATCTGGTAGTTGTTGCCGGAGGTCCGCATGCCGTTGACGGAGCTCGAAGCCGGCGAGACGCCCGGGCTGAGCTTCAGCATCTGGCGGAAGTCGCGGCCGTTCATCGGCAGGTCCGCGACCAGTTTGGGGCCGACGACGCCGACCAGCGCCGACGATGTGGTTTCGAGCGTGACGGCTTGGGCGGATACCTCCACCGTCGACGCCTGCTGCGCCACGCCGAGAGCGATGATGACGTTGCTGGTCTTCGAGACGGCGACTTCTACGTTTTCATAACGCTTGGTTTCAAACCCGGACTGCGCCACGATCACCGTGAACTTACCCACGGGCAGTTCGGCGAACAGAAACTCGCCGGTGGCGGAGGAGAGCGTCGACCGGGTGAACCCGGTGGCCGGGCTCTCCAGTTTCACAGAAGCGCCCGCAATGGAGGCGCCCGTGGCGTCCTGAACGACGCCGGCGATGTTGCCACGGAAGGTCTGCGCGGAAAGCGCGGAGAGAGAAAGCAGGAGGAGCGCAAGTGCTCGCATCATAAACACCTCAAGAGGGGATTGGGGTGCAGCGAGACTGGAGCTGCGGTACTTCCCGGTCAATGACGGGCGACGGGGAAGGGACGAGATTTATCGAAGTGTAACACTCTCACGCTTTCGGCCGGGGGACCGGGTCCATCGCCAGCACCTGCCCGTCGGCTTCGAGGCGGGCGCGGAGCGGGGCGTACGGAAGATCCTGCAGCGCCGACTTCGCCGCCAAAGCCTGCACGGCGGCCGTGCCCGCGGCCTGGCCGAGCAGGAAGAAGGTCCATTCGAGCCGGATGGCGCCGTAGGCGACGTGGCTGCTCGAAAGGCAGGTGGGCGTCAGCAGATTCGTGCACTCGCCCGGACGCGGGAGCATGGCCCGGTAGGAGATGGGGAACGCGCCCCAATCGTCGCCGCCGAAGACAAACCCTTCGTTGTAGGCGGCGCCGTCCTTGATAATGCGGCGGACGTGGTGCGTATCCGGCGGCCAGCAGGAGATGCCGACCGGATCGGCGACGGGAGGCTGGCCGGCCCGGCGCGTGTGGTCTTCCGTGATCACGAAATCGGAGACCAGGCGGCGGGCGTCGCGGACGTAGAACTGCCGCGGCCAACCGCCGTTGTCCGGGAACTCGTCGGCGCACACGCCCCAATCCTTCCAATGGCCGCCGAAGGCCGGATCGTTCGCCAGCAGGTAGACGAGCCCTTGCGTGAAGTGAAGATGTTCGGCGTAGATGCGGCGGCGAACGGCGGGCGAGCCGGCCGGGTAGCCATAGTTCATGCCGTAGAGATTGGCCGACAGATCATGCCAGCTGCCCTGATCTGTCTTGCCGTTGGGTAGATTCGCAATGGGGCGGAAGAGTTGGCCGCCGGCCTGGACGTAGCGGTAGTAGATCTCGTACAGTTTGCGATCGAAGCCGGGGGGCTTGGCGAACGGAATCCGGTTGGCGGGATTCCGGGTCAGGCACATGCGGAAGCAGTATCCCTGCAGACGATGGTCGCCTTCGCCGGGGGTGCCAATGGGTTCGTTTCGTATAGTCGGGATGACCCCGGAGGAGGGCACGCCGGGGTGCCAATAGGGGTCCACGCGGACTTCGAAATTGCGGTAGGTGTTCTCGGCGCGGATGCCGTTCTTCGTCTCGCCGTACTGTGCGTTCGATTCGCGGCCGATGACGGTGCGGCAGCCGGCGGCGTGGAGCAGGTCGCCTTCAATTGACGCGTCGATGAACTGCGAGGCGCCGATCCGCTGGCCGCTGGCGAGGGTGATGTGCGTGAGGCGGGCGCCTTGTTTGGTGGCCGAGCGCAGGGACGCGTTGAGCAGGTAGGGAACGTCGTGTTCCTTGAGCCACGCGAGAATCACGCGTTCGGCGACGCTCGACTCGAACTTGTAAATGGCTTCGTTTCGTTGATAGGCCGCGCCGATGCGGCGGTAGAACTCCGCCGCCAGGCCGCCCACGGCCGGCGAGTTGCGAAACCAGTGGTTGTTAATGTCGGAGCTGCCGAGGCCTTCGACAGTGATGCCGCCCAGGTGGCGGCCCGGTTCGAGAAGCAGCACCGTGCGGCCCATTTTCCGAGCTTGGATGGCGGCCGTGACGCCGGCCGCCGAGGCGCCGTAGATGCAGATTTCCGGCTGTTGGGTTTGGGCAGCGAAAGCGAGGAGCAGTTCGCGGCGGGTCATAGCCTTTCGGCGGAGACTTGAGCGCGGAGGTTCGCGACGCCCGCCGTATATCGGCTATCGGCGACCGAGAAGGCGAGCGCATCTTCGAGCCAGTCGTGCCACACGCCATCGGGGTCGTGCGAGGCCGCGGTGAGCGTGTACTCCTGCGGGCAGAGCAGGCAAGGGAATCGGAAGGTGAGGCGGAGCGTTTCGCCCGCGGCGACGGGGCCCAGGCTGAGGCGTTCGAGCTCGGTATTCGTGCCGTAGACCTCAAAGCCGATGCGGGTGCGAATCATGATGCCGACAACCGGTTGGTCCACGGCGGCGTGGAACTTCACCGTGACCCGGATGGCGGCCGCTTCGCCGGATTGCAATACGATGGTCGGTAGCCCGTTCTGGCCGAACGTTTCGAGGGCGAGGATTTCGGCGCGCCCGTCGCCGCGGCGCAGGGCGGGGAACACGCCGGGCGGAATGGATTCGCCCCAGGCCCGCTGCCGCGCGGCGATGTGATGCTGGTACTTCGGGAGAATCTCCCGGTGGTCGCCGCGGGCGTACAAGCGGCCGCCGTGGAGCCACCAGACCTCGTCGGACAGCGCGGCGATCAGCTCTGGTTCGTGCGAGGCGAATAGGACCGTGGCTCCGCTGCGGCGAAGACGTTCGAGCCCGAGGGCGGCGCGGGCGCGCACCAGCGCGTCGCAGGTGGCCAGGGTATGGTCGAGCGCGAGCACCGGCACCGGCGCGAGATTCAGCGGCTCGGCGGGGCCGAGATAGCGGCCGGAACTGGGGAGGAGAACCTCGCCGGAGTGGGGCCGTTCGAGCCCGGCGGCGAGCCGGAGCAGTTCGCGCTGGCCGCCGCCATCTTCGCCGATAATGGCAATGAGCGCGCCGTCGGGGGCGGTAGCGGTAAGCTGGTCGAGAGGCGCAAGGGTGGCTTCGCGGAATTGAATGGCCATTTGGATTAGGATAGCGTTGCTGCTGGCGTGGGGTGGGGCGCTGCCCGCCGAAACGGTGTTGCACCAGCCGCTGCGCAATCCGGTGTCGGTGAGCGGCGTCTACGTCCTGGCGGACGACTTTCGGGGCGAAGCGGCCATTATTCTCGATGGCGTCGAGGGACTCACTTTACGGGATTTCGTCGTCAAAGGCAATCGGGCGAAACTCGCGCAGCGGCAGGAGCTGCCGCCGTATGACCGCACGTTCGCCAGTTGGTTTGGCGCGGGGGGAGTGCTGGTGCGCGGCGGCGCGCGCGTCGTCATTGAGCGGGCGCGGTTTGAACAGATGGCGGGCTTCGCCGTACTGGCTTCCCGGGTGCGCGGGGTCACGGTGCGCGAGGTGACGGTGGTGGACAGCGGCTCCTTAAAGGCCAACGGACGGAACAATACAACGGGCGGAGTGCTGATTGAAGATGGGTCGGTCGATTGGGAGGTGAGCCAGTCCGTGTTCGAACGGGTGACCGGGAACGCGGTGTGGACGCACTCGCGCTATACGGCGCCGCGGAACGAGCGGGGGCGGGTGGTGGAGAACCGGTTTCGCGAGATCGGCCGGGACGCCGTGCAGGTAGGCCATGCGGTGGCGGTGACGGTGGAGGCCAACGAAGGAGAACGGATCGGCTATCCGAAGGAAGTGGTGGATGTAGAGGGGGGCGGGACCCCAGTGGGAGTGGATACGGCGGGGAACGTGGAGGGTTCGCGCTATGTGCGGAACACGTTCCGGGATGTGAACGGCAAGTGCATCGACCTCGATGGGTTTCACCACGGGCTGATTGAAGGAAACCGTTGCTACGATCTTGCGCATTTCGGCATCGTGATGAACAACACGAACCCCGATATGCAGAGCGTCGGCATTCGAATTGTGGGGAATTGGATTGAGGGCGCGCCGTGGGGCGGGATCTTTGTGCTGGGCAGCGGGCACGTGATGGAACGCAACGTGCTGCGGGGCATGCAGCGTGCGCGCTGCAGCGAGGCGGCGACGGCGGGATGTGTGTTTCTCGCCGCCGAGCCGGACATGCTGCGGACCGGCATTTACTTGGGCGAGCGTGCCGAGCGGCCGGCCGTGACGCGGGGCAACCGAATCGTTGACAATGAGATTTCCGGTTGGCGAATGGACCGTGCCTGTGTCGGATTCGGCCCGAACGTCAAGCGGACAGAGAACACCGTGCGCGGGAACCTTTGCCGGCACGAACCTGGAACCCTATGAGCGAAAACGTTGTCGAACAGATGCGCGCGGACTGGAACGCGCGGGCGGCCGAGGATGCGAACTACTATGTCGCCTTCGGGCGGCGCGATCAGGACGAAGAGGGGTTCGACGCGACCGGAGAGGAGATCGTTCACGGTCTGAAGTGGGAGATGCGGCGGCTGCCCGAGGGAAATCCGCGCGCGCGCCGCGCCCTGGAAATCGGTTGCGGGCCGGGCCGGCTGTTGAAGCCGATGAGCGCGTTTTTCGGCGAGATTCACGGCGTCGACATCTCGGACCAGATGGTGGAACGGGCGCGGGGCCGTCTGCGGTCGATTCCGCATGCGCATGTGCACGTGGCGCTGCGGTCGAACCTCGAAATGTTCGCTGACGAGTCGTTCGACTTCGTCTACTCGTACGCCGTGTTTCAGCACATTCCGAGCCGGGAAGTCGTAATGGGCTATCTCCAGGAGGCCCGGCGCGTGTTGAAGACCGGCGGTCTGCTCCGCTGCCAGCTGAACGGATTACCGGAGACCGCCGCCCGCTATGACACCTGGAGCGGCGTGCGGATCAGCGCCAACGACCTGGAGCAGTTCTGCCGGGCGAGTGATTTCCAAATGCTGGCGCTCGAAGGGGTATCGACCCAGTACATGTGGACGACGCTGCGCAAGCAGCCCGAAGGATGGTACGAGACGGTGGGGAAGCCGGAGCGGGCTGTGAACATCCGCCGCGTGACCAACGCCGAAACCTCCGAGCCGCTCGCCCCCGCGCGCGGCCGCTACGCGGCACTGGCGCTGTGGGTGGACAACTTACCGCCCGAGTGCGATCTGTTGAACTTTGAAGTGACCGTGGGGGGCGGGCGCGGGAAGCTCACCTACATCGGGCCGCGCGAGCGGGACGGGTTGACGCAGGTCAATCTCCGCCTGCCCTGGGACGTAGGAACGGGGTTGCAACTCGTGCAGTTGGGATGGAAGGGGGAGCCGCTGGGGGAGCCCAAAAAGGTGCGGATCATCCCGCCACCGGCGATGGTCCCGCGGCTGATCGCCTTAAGCGATGGGGTGAATCTGGTGAGCGGTCACCGGGTGGAGACGCGCAGCGTGAAGCTGACCCTCGAAGAGATCACCAAGCCGGAAGAGTTTGCAGCCACCATCGATGACCTGCCGGTCGAAGACTTGGAGTTCTTCTGTACCGACCCTCTCCCGCCCCGGTTCGAGGTAAATTTTCGACTTCCCGAAGCAATCGGGATGGGCAGCCATCTGCTGGATCTTCGGTTAGGCCGGCGCCCGATCGGTGTGGTGAATCTGGATGTCGTGGCCTAAGGGCTACTCGAAGTAGCCCTTAGCCAATTCCGGCTTGGCGTCGATGGCCTGGCGCCAATACCCCTTAGCCTCTTCTGACCGGCCCTGCGCCTTGAGCGCGTGGCCCAGGTTGAGCAGGGCTTCGGCAAACTCGGGCTTTTCGGCAAGCGCTTCGTTGTAGAGGCGAATGGCGTCGTCCAACTGTCCGGACTTCTGCAAGAGCAAGCCGGTGTTATAAAACAGTTCCGGCGAGCGTTCCCCGAGGTCGATCAGGCGGGCCTGGTAGTCGAGCGCTTGTTCGAAGTCCTGCTGTTCGACGGCGATGGCCGCCAACCCGCGCAGCGCATCGACCGAATCCGTCTGCAGCGCCAGGAGCCGTTGAAAGGTCTGGGTGGCCGTATCCAGGCAGCCCGTCTTCCACTGCGCCAAACCGAGGTTGACGAGCGCCTCCGGCCAGTTGCTATTCTTCCTGAGCGCCGATTCAAACGCTTCGATGCTGGCTTTGTAGTCGGAGCGCTCAAGACGGAGGTAGCCGAGACGGAACCACGCCTCGTCCCAATCCTGGTTCTTGGCCAGGAGCTTCAAATACATCTTCTCGGCCTCGTCCTTCTGGCCGTTCAGTTCCTGCACGGTGGCCAGATTGAAGAGGACTTCCGGGATATCGGGCGTGATCCGGAGCGCCTTGTCATAGGCGTCGCGGGCGCCGGCGAGGTCGTTGAGCTCCTGCTTGACGATGCCCAGATTGACGAAGGCCTGCTTGGCATCCGGGCGAATCCGCACCGCTTCGGCGTAGCCTCGCATGGCTTGTTCGTACTTTTTCAGTTTCTGGCAGGCGACCCCGAAATTGAACCAGCGCTCGAAATGATCGGGGGTGAGTTCAACCAGCTTCTGGCAGAGCTTGGCGGCGGCTTCATAATCGCCCCGGTTGAAGGCGACGGTGGCCAACCCTTCCATGGCGGCCTGCGAATACGGCCGGAACGAGAGAAGCTGCTCGGCAAAGCGATGGACCGCCTCGTCGTCCTTGCGCGTCAGCGCAATGGCGAGCAGATTGGTCAGCGCCTCTTCCGACTTCGGGTTCCGCCCGAGGGCGTCCTGATAGAGTGCGGCGGCTTCGTCGAAGCGCCACAGCAGCTGCAGCGCGACGGCCTTGCCGAAAAGCGCTGTCTCGTCGGTTGGCTTTACGCGCAGATACTCATCAAAGGCGGCGAGTGCCGGTTCCGGCTTCTCCAGGTGCAACTGGCAGATGCCGAGTCCAAGCTTGGCCTCCACCCGCGCCGAGTCCAACGAAAACGCCTCGGAGAAGCGTTCGGCGGCCTGTTCCCAACGGCCCAGTTTCTCGAGACAGACGGCCAGGTTATAGACCGACGCGGTATGGCCAGAGGCGATTTCCAGCAGACGGCTGTAGGTCTTAACCGCTTCTTCGTACTGTTCCAGTTCACAGAGCAGGTGGCCACGGGCGGCGAGAAGTTCGGGATGATCGGGCGTCAATCCCAAAGCAACTTCGAGTTCCCCAAGGGCCTCCCGCGTACGGCTCTCCATGTGGAGGGCGACCGCGCGAGCGAGGGAGGGTCCCGGGCCGGAACTGGGTAAACTGTCCGGTCCGGCGGGCTTTGTACTGGGCGGCTGGGTTCGGTTGGTGCTCATGGACGAATAGTTCCTGTCTTAGTGATCGGATGTGGCGCGAGAAAAGAACATAGCTTTCCGAAAAAATCGTGTTGGTGGGTCAATTCCAGCTGATAAATCCGGGGCTGATCCCCGTCGGTGCTGAACAGGCCCACCCCTCCGGAGCGGTGCGTGGTATCGGTGAAGACATCGACCACCTGATCTTGGAGCATGGTGGTGAAGGTATCTCCGGCGACCTCCATCTGGATGTGGGCCGTCGTGGCGGTGCCCAGATTCGTGGCCAAGGGGAGAACCTGACGCCGCGTAACCCGGCCATCCTTCACCGTCCACCGCTCCAGGCTCAACCGCTGGCTCGGGCCGCTTCCGGCAATGTGGAGGCGGATGGCAATGTAGTTGCGCAGGCTCGAGGCGCGAATCATCCAGGAGATCGAGCGCCGCTCGATGGCCGCGGTCAGAACCAGGTGATAATCGCTCATTGGAATCGAGGGCTGATAGATCGCCATCCGCCCCGGCCGAACCACACCACCCCTGTCGTAGTACCACGACCGCGCCCAGTTTCCGTCGCCGTCCCAGAGGCCGAGGCCCGCGCTAAAGTCCTCTTCCAAATGAATGCTCGAACGGTTGGCGATGCGCTCCTCAAAGCCCCCCAGGTTCAGATTCGATTGCAGGACCTTCTCGAGATAGCTGTTGCCCGCGACGGGTTTGACGGCCGTCTTGACCATGGTCACCGGCGACGGTACGGATACGCTCACCGGATGTTTCGGCCAGAGCCACACACCCAGGATGAGCGGCAGCGCCAAGGCGAGCCATTTCAAGTCGGCGGGCGCGAACTTCCAGAAATGTCTCGCCCGGTCGATGGTCTGCTTCTGCAGGGCTTGCCGCACCTCTTTGAGCGCCCGGCCACGCGTCGCGTTCCGCTCTTGCAGCGAAATGCGGGGGAGCTGGGTGGGCGGCAGAGCCGGCTTCGACCGCCAGGGACAGGGATCGAGACGGGCTTCGCGCAAAGCCTGGTCACGCCGCGCTGGGAAAAGCTGAGTCAGCGGCAACAGCGGCTGTTGATGGGTTCTGGACCGCGCAAGCTTGGTTCCGTTGGAAACGGGCACGATGACCGCGGGCGGAGCCGGGAGGGGATGCAACTCGGCCCCCGCCTCCAAGGACAGACTCCGGGGACCGGGCAGGGCGATGGGAACCATCGCCGCCTGGGCTGGGGTGTTGCCGGCTGTGCTTCGCCAAGCGGGCCATACCGGGCCGGCGGGTTGGGCGAGTATCGCCTCGGGGGCCGCCATGTCCGTCGGCGCCGGGCGCACGACCAGCTCCGGCAGCTTCCTCAGGCGGTCGCTATACTCCAAGCCCACCGCCCCAAACGGAAGCGAGGGCCAGCAAAGTACGGTGGCGGGGATGGGATCGGGGACGCCGGGCGTCTGCCGAACCGCCGCGGTAAGCCGGGGGCCGGGCGCCGGAGCTCCCAGGGGCGCGGGGGGGAGGCACAAAGCCGGTCCGTTCGATAGTGCCGGCCAGCAGGAAACCGGCAAGTTCCGCAGCGGCGCCGCTTCGATTGTCTGGCTTGATCGGCCGAGCGTTACCGGAACCGGGCCGCGCACCGCCAATACTCCACCCCAGGCGACCATCGGCTGCGGCATGGTCCCGGACCGCTCCGGCAAACGCCGATCGATTCCGTGCGGTACCGCGGAGACCTCGGTTTGCAACGCCACCACCCGGTTTCGGCTAGCCGGCGCCGGTACCGGCAGGCGGCCCCCAAGCCCGGTCTGCTCGGCGAGCGCCACCAGCTGATGTTCCATCCTGTGCAGATAGCCCCGCCACTCTCGCGCCACGGAGTCGCCGCCAAACGAGAGCGCACCGGAGGCCACCCCCGGGCTCACGATCGGAAACCGCACCGCGCCGGCTTCGGCCGCCTCTACGGTCGCGGGCGGAACCGGGAACTGCCGGGGAGCGAGGGCAACCAGGGAAGCTGGCGCAAGCGCCGCGGCGGGCGTCCGCTCCTCAGCCGGATGCCGGAGCGATACCGGGAACGTCTCCGCCGACAGGGCTTCTTGCCGATGCCGCGGCAGGCTCCACGTGGGAAGAACACTCAGCGGAATCAAGGCCGTAATGGCGTCCCGAACCAGGTCCAGCTTCTCCGGGAACCAAGGCAGAGGGCGAAGCGGCGAGACGGGGACAGCGAAGGCAACGTGCGTGGGCGGAACCAGTGCGGCGGCCTCCCGCCGGGAAACACGGTCGACCGGCCACATGGCCACCACCGAAGTCGCCCAGGCGGGCGCAAGGGAAGACCAGCGAGGCGGCGACTCCTTGACCATCACCCCAACCGGAGGTTCCATCGGATTGGCCGGCAAGGCAAAACACCAGTAGCTGCGCGATTGCCGCGGTGGACAGGGGATCACTCCCGCCAGCGCGGTTGCCTCTCGGGGCACCGGTCGCTCCAGCACGGCGACGGCCGTCATCGGCTCAGGGGCCGACCGGGCCCGGCTGGCGGCCTGGCGAACGACGGGCTGGATCCGCGCCACCCCCAGCGCTGCCTCCTGCTGGGCATACGCCTCCCGGTGCTTGGCGGAGCAGAATTCAGGATCGCTCAGCCGGCGGAGTAGCGAAATCGGTTGTTGGCAGAACTGACAGCGCATACCGGGAAGGGTAGGAATAGACATCCCCATGGTAGGCAAATCGCTCCCCCAATACTACGCAGCAAAACCCTGAATTTCCGCATCGATCGGTGCTTTTCCCCCTAGTTTCTTAGGGTCAATCGCCTAGCTGATCGTCTCCCGGCGGATGGCGTCGGGCCGATGGAAAAGCTCCGGATGGAGATCGATTCCCAGTCCCGGGCCCATCGGCAGGTCAAAGAAACCATCGCGCGGACTGGGCAGTTCCCCAACGTACTCCCGATACTCATCGGCATAGTGACGCCGCACCGACTCCAAAATTTGCAGATTGGTCAGATTGGCCGCCAGATGGAGCGAAGCGGCGTGCAGCACCGGTCCGCCGCAGTTATGGGGCGCCGCCGGGAGGTACCAGGTCTCCGCCATATTGGCGATCTTTCTCGCCTCGGAGATGCCGCCCACCCAGGAGATATCCGGCATCACGGTGCGGGCGGCGCGGTTTTCGAGCAGTTCCCGATACTGCCAGCGGGTCATCAACCGTTCCGAGATCGTCAACGGCAGGCGCGTCGCCGAAGCCAGTTCCCGGTAGGCGGCCAGATTGTCCTGCGGCAGCATCTCTTCGAGCCACATCGGCTCGTACTCCTCGCACGCCCGGGCGATCCGAATGGCGCAGGGCAGGTTCCAGTAGCCGTGGAACTCCATGGCGACATCCATGCGGTCGCCGAACTTCTCTTTGATCAAACGCAGGGGCGTCAATCCGCGGCGAAGCTGCTCGCCGGAGATCGAATGCCCACCGGTCTCCTTGGCAATCGGATCGAGCGGCCAGATCTTCATCGCCGTGATGCCGGAGTCGAGGAGGCTCGCGGCGAGTTCCAACGGCTCGGTGAGGAAGCTCAGGTGGTCGTAACAGGTGTTGTAGGTGCGAATCCGGTCCCGCGAGGCGCCGCCGAGGAGTTGGTAGACCGGTAAGCCCGCGGCTTTGCCGGCCAAATCCCAGAGCGCCATGTCCACGGCGGAGATGGCCCGCATTTCGGCGCCGGCCCAGCCGGAGTAGGAGATGGCGTCGAACATCGACGCCCAGAGGCGGTCGATCCGCGAAGGGTCCTGGCCCAGCAGCCGCGGCGCGAGGCTGGAATGCAAAACGGCCTCTTCGGCGGCGGGATGAGGGTAGGTTTCCCCAAGGCCGAAGAGGCCAGTATCAGTATGTATGCGAACCCAAAGCCATTGAATAGGACCGGCATGAACGGTGATGCCACGGGTCAGGCGGAGGGTTTCAATCTTCGTGATCTGCACGAAGACAGGTTACATCGCTTCGGGCATCGGCAGGTTGGCCTTAGCAAGAGTCTTCGTGAGGAGTTCGATAGCGCACTTCTCCGACATGTTGCGGGCGATGGAGATTTCCGTGATGAGCATGCGCCGGGCACAGTCGAGCATCTTCTTCTCGCGGAAGGAGAGCGGCTTGCCGGTTTGGAGCATCACCAATTCCTTAAACACCTCCGAGACGCCCGACAGGCCGCCGACTCGCATCTTCTCGGAATTTTCTTTGAAGCGATCTTTCCAATCCTGCGTCCGTTTCCGGTCGACAGTAGAAAGGAAGGCAAGAACACGGTTGGCCTCAGTCGCTTTGGTTACCTTGCGTAGACCCACGTCCGAGACGTGGCTGAAGGGAACCATGACGGTGAGGCTGTTGTACGTCAGCCGCAACAGATAAAACCGTTCTGACTGCGAGCCGAACGAGCGGGTGCTGATGTTTTCGATTGTTCCAACACCGTGGTTAGGGTAAACCACTTTATCGCCGATGTGAAAGGTCGTGCAGGGACCCATATTACACCTTCCGTGAGTTGTTAAGGCCGCTCAACCAGAGCGTATTCCAATGGTAAGCCGGGGAGGGGATACCGTCAAGCTAAAAAACCATAAAGTGAAGAAAAGAGAAGCACATCGAAATCGGATTCAAAAAAACTTAAGGAAAAGCGCAGGGGACAGCCGTGTGACGCAATTGTGAATGACACCCGCGCCGCGTGTTTTGTTGGGCTCAGCCCTCCATAACACCTGATTCAGGTGTTGTCCATGGCAAAAGGGTCTACAGGAAAACTCGGAGCCGGCACCGATTTCCCCCACCGGTAAAGGATTAGGGGAGTGGGACCGTACCGGGTTCACCGTCGCATATATAGTGATGGCATGCGTCCCGGGGGCGATCGCCCCGCGAAGTCGCGGGCGCCGACGAACCCATTGCGCCGGACGTCGCTCTCCCATTTGGTGACCGATCCGGGTGGGGCCGAAATCGCCGATTTCGCCCCGATGAGTTTCCGCCCGTCTCCGGTTCCGCAAGGGACACTGTTTCCCTGGTGGAATACGGCCTTGCCCTGGATTAGCCAGGGCGTCCCGTCGCCGGCGCCCCCTTTCGCGCCTGCGCGTCTAGATCCCTCCTCTCCTCTACGCTCTAGTCGCTGCTCTTGGACTGGGGGCCCAGGTGCTTGGCGTACCAGTCGAGATACCGCTGCATCCGGTCCCGCTGAAAGCTGGGGCGGGCGATGCCGTGGTTCTCGCCGGGGTAGATGATCAGTTGCGAGGGCGTGCCCACATTGCGGAGCGCCTGGTACATCTGTTCGCTGCCCAATAACGGAACGTTGAAATCCTTGTCCCCGCACAGGAACAGCGTCGGCGTCTTGATGCGGTCGGCGTTGAGGAACGGATAGGAGATCCGGATCCAGGGTTCGAGGCCCTTCTTCCACGGCGGTCCGATCTCGTTGTCGTACTGGTGAATGTACTGGTCGTGCCCGTAGAAGGCGAGCGGGAAGGCGACCCCGGCCCCACTGGTAGCGGCCTTGAAACGGCTATCGCTGGCGATCAGGTAGTTGGTCAAGATGCCGCCATAGCTCCAGCCCCCAACGCCCAGTTTCTCCGGATCGGCGACCCCCATCTGGATGACGTGCTCGACGCCGGCATGGAGGTCAAGCACCTCCTTCCGGCCCCAGTCGCCGGCAATCGTCACCGTGTACTGCTGGCCGCGGCCGCTGCTGCCCCGGTAGTTGACGTTCAACACCGCGTAACCGGCGGCGGCGAACATCTGCCGTTCGATATTCCACGAGTGCTGATCCTGCGCGTTCGGGCCGCCGTGGATGCGGAGCAGCAGGGGGACCTTCGTGCCCGCCACATAGTTCACCGGCTTGAACAGCAGACCGTGCGCCTCATTGCCGTCCTTAGCCCGGAAGGAAACCTCCTCGGCGGGCGCCAGTTTGAACTGCGCCAGCAACTCGTCATTGTGCTTGGTGAGCTTGCGGAGCGAGCCCCCTTCAAGAACATGAACTTCGGCCGGGGTGACGCTCGTCGAAACCAACGCCGCCACGCAGTTTCCCGCCCGGTCCAGGCTTCCGAGGGCGAGTTTGCCGCCCACCATCCGCTCGACGGCGCCGCCGCCCACCGGCACTCGCGCCGGGTAAACGCTCATATCGTCGACCGCCAGAAACTCAATCTGTTTGCCATCCGGTGTGAACTGGTGCCCGGTCACGCCCCGGTCGAACGTGCCCGTGATCAGCTTCGAGGCGCCGCCGGCTAAGGGCACAATGGCGAGCCGGTTCATCGTGTACTCGCCCATGTTGTGGTCGCTGCCCTGCAGGTAGGCGACCGCCTGGCTGTCTGGCGACCAGACCGGCTGCGAGTCGGAACCGGTAAACGTGGTCAGCCGGCGCGGCACGCTGTTGGCCTTGGCGGCCACCACCCAGATGTCGGTGTTCCGGTTGCGGTCCGCGTCCGGGGTCCGGTTGCTGACGAAGGCGATCCACTTGCCGTCGGGCGACCACGTTGGGTTCGTTTCGTCAAAGTTCTCGGTGGTGACCGTTTCCGCCTTCCGGGTGGCGAGGTCATACAGGACGACGCGGGTCTTCTTGGTCCCCGACAGGTAGCCGGCGCCGTCGCGTTTGTAGGCGTAGCGGTCGATGACGATGGGCTTCGGCTTGTCGTCCTTCTTCTCCCCCTCTTTCGCGGCCGGCTCTTCGTCCTCTTTCACGATCAAAACCAGACGTTTGCCGTCGGGCGACCATTCATAGGCCGAGAGTCTCCCCTTCACGTCCGTCAACTGCTGCGCTTCGCCGCCGCGCCGGTCGATGCCCCAAACCTGGGCGCCTTTGGCTTTGCCGGGGCGGCTGGATAGAAACGAAAGATACTTGCCGTCCGGGCTCCATTGCGGCGCGGTTTCGGACTCGGCCGAGGAGGTGGCGCGGATGCTCTCTTTGCCGTCGTAGCTGACCATCCAGACGTCGGTATCGCGTTTGTCGGCCGCGGTGTCGGTGGTCGTCACCGTGTAGGCGATCCACTTGCCATCGGGCGCGCAACGCGGGGCTCCGACGTCCTGAAACTTGGCGAGATCGTCCAGGGAGAGCGGACGGGGCTGGGCGGCAACGATTCCCGACAGCAGGACTAAGGCAAAGCAGCTTCTCATTTTCGGAGTGTAACAGCTACAATGGGCTCCGTATGCGCAATTGTTGCTGGTTCGGATTGGCCGCGATGTTCTGGTTGACCGGATGCTCCAGCGCCCCCGCGCCAGAGCCTGCCAAGGCCGTCACGGCCCCGGCTCCGGCCCCCAAGCCGGCACCGGCAGTACTGCCCGCCGGGACGATTTCCGGCCAGGTTACCTTCAGCGGCGAAAAGCCCGTACTGAAGCCGATCTCCATGGACGCCGTACCGGCCTGCGCCAAGCAGCATCCGATGGTGATTGAGTCTGACGAGGTGGTCATCAACTCGAACGGTACCCTGCGGAATGTGTTCGTTCATCTGAAAACCGGCGTTCCCGTGAAGGATTGGCCCATGCCGGCCGCCTCCGTCGTGCTCGATCAGAAGGGCTGCCTCTTCTCGCCCCGCGTGGTGGCCCTGCGCGCCGGCCAAACTCTCGAAATCGGCAACGCCGATACGATGATGCACAACGTCCATCCGCTCACCCGGCGTAACGAAGAATGGAACGTCGCCCAGCCGCCGCAGGGCGACCGCATGCGAAAGCAGTTCGCGCAGCCTGAGGTAATGATTCCCTTCGTCTGTAACATGCATCCATGGATGAAGGCGTTCGTGAGCGTGGTAGAGCATCCCTTTTTTGCCGTGACCGGTCCGGATGGCAGCTTCACGTTCCCGGGTGTGCCGCCGGGTGAATACGAGATTGAAGCGGTTCATGAGCGTTTTGGCGCCAAAACGCTGACGGTCAGCGTCGGCGACCGAGAGCAACGTTCCGTGCAGTTCTCCTTCCGGCCAAACTAAATTCTCGTGACACTGGAATGATTCCGGTTTCGCGATAACATGAAGGAAGGAGTTTATGGCGAACCAAACCGCATTCCGCCTGTGCGTCCTGGCGGTCGCTGCCTCGGTGGGCGTGATCGCGACCGGCCCTTTCGGTGGCAAGCCGCATCTGCTGGCGAGCGGTTTGTTGGCGGTTCTCCTGCTGGCGGTGGCCGTGTTGACCCGGCATCGGGTGGCCTACTTTGCCATCCTCCTGTTCCTCGTCAGCGGCGGGACCGGGCGACTGGTTAAGGTGAACCCGGCGGTGGCGGCGATGCACGAAGTGATTGGCCCGGTGCTGCTTTCTCTGCTCTGTTTCCTCGCCGTAATGTCCTGGAGCGGGACGGATGTCGAGGTGGAAGACTCCGGCCGTCCGCCGCTGCGCGACCTGGCGCGGTGGGCGCCGCCGGTGATTCTGGTGCAGGTTTTCCTGGGGGCGCTCTATCGCCATGCGTTTCTCGGCATTTCGCCGCATGTGTTCGGCGCCATGATCGCCGGCGCGCTCCTGATGTTCGCCGGGATCTCCGTGATGATTCTGCCGGGCGTCGGCAAGACTTTGCAACGCGTTTCGTGGGCTCTGCTCGGGGTGACGTTTTTGCAGTTCTTCTTTGGCATCTACGCCTATTTGAGCCGGATTGCGGCCGAAGAGGCGGGCACAGTGGCGGGGGTTTCTCACGTTGCCGTGTCGCACATTGTGACGGGTGGGCTTACAATGGGATTGAGCGTGGTGTTAGCCCTATTGGTGAATCGATACGTCCGGCCTGCTGAGGCGGTAGCGGCTTGAAAAATTATTACGAGCTGACAAAGCCGCGGATCACGTGGTTGATCCTGGTGACGACCGGTGTGGGCTACTACTTCGGCCACAAGGGTGTGCTCGACTGGTTGACCCTGTTCCATTGCATGATCGGCACGGCGCTCATCGCCTCGGGCACGTCGGCGTTGAATCAGTGGTACGAGCACCAGAGCGACGCCCTGATGCGGCGCACGGAAAAACGGCCGATCCCCGCCGGGGTGATCACCCCGCGCAACGCGCTGATCTTTGGCTTCGTTCTGTCCTGCGCCGGCTACCTGCAGCTCTCTCTCGGCTGCAACTGGTTGACGGCGGCCTTGGGGCTGATCACCGAGTGCATCTACCTGTTCGTCTACACGCCGCTCAAACAGCGGACTCCCATTTCAACAACGATTGGCGCGGTGCCGGGCGCCATGCCCCCGCTCATCGGCTTTGCCGCGGCGAGCGGCGGGTTGACCCTCGAAGCCTGGGCGCTCTTTGCCATTATGTTCCTCTGGCAGTTCCCGCACTTCTATGCGATCGCCTGGATGTACCGCGAGGATTATCAGCGCGGCGGCATTCGGATGCTGCCCGTCGTGGAGCCGGACGGCGAGTCGACGGTCCGCCAGATGATGCTCTTCTCGCTGGCTCTCATCCCGGTGACCCTGCTGCCGCGAGTACTTTCGATGACCGGCAACTGGTACGTCGCCGGAGCCCTCATCGGCGGGTTCGTCTTCTTCTGGTACTGCACCCGGATGGTGAAGGACCGTAGCCTGCTGCGGGCGCGCAGTGTGTTGTTGGCGTCGGTCATCTATCTGCCGGTACTGTTTGGCCTGTTGATTCTCGATCGGCCGCACTAATGGTTTCCGTCGAGTCGATCACGGTGAACTATGGCGAACGGCGGGCGCTCGATGCCGTCTCGCTGGTAGTGGGCGCGGGCGAGTGGCATGGCATTCTGGGCCCCAACGGCGGCGGCAAGTCGACGTTGTTCCGCGTGCTGGCGACCCTGCTCGCTCCAAACTCCGGGCGGTTCACGATTGCCGGCGAAACGGTTCCGGCCAAGATCCGGCCGAAGCTGGGCGTCGTCTTCCAGAGCCAGAGCCTGGACCGGAAGCTGACCGTCGCGCAGAACATGGAGGCGCAGGGGAACCTCTACGGGCTCTCCGGCACCGTCCTGGCGGAGCGCACGAAAAAGCTGCTGTGGCAGTTTCATTTGAATGGCCGGGAGCAGGAGCCGGTGCACCAGCTATCGGGCGGATTGGCGCGGCGCGTCGAAATCGCCAAGGCGCTGCTGCACGAACCGGCCGTTCTGCTGCTCGATGAGCCCACCACGGGCCTCGACCCCACGGCGCGGCGCGAGTGGCTCGACCTGCTAACCGACCTGCGGCGGGAACGCGAACTCACCGTGCTGATGACCACCCATCTGCTCGACGAGGCCGAACGGTGCGAGCGGTTGACGCTGCTGCACGAAGGCCGCGTAGTGACGGGCGGGTCACCGGCGGAGTTGAAGGCGCAGGTGGGCGGCGACGTGGTGGAGTTTGGCACGAAAGAGCCGGAGCGCGTGGCGGCGCAGTATCCGCAGTTGAACCCGCGCGTGGGCTCCGATTGGGTTCGTTTCGAAACGCCCGCGGGGGCGCGCTTCGCCGCGCAGGCAGCGGATGCGCTGCCGGGGGCGATTGAAACCATTACGATCCAGAAGCCGACGCTCGAAGACGTCTTTTTCCGGAATACGGGAGCCCGGCTATGAACTTCGGCCTGGCCGTTTGGGCGCTCACGCGCCGCGAGTTTCAACGCTTCTGGGGCGAACGCGCCCGCGTGGCCGGGTTTGTGGCTTCGCCGTTGCTGTTCTGGGTGGTGGTGGGCTCCGGCTTTGGCGACTTGGAGTTTTTCTTCCCTGGCGCGCTGACGATGACGGTGATGTTCTCGGCGATGTTCTCGATGATGTCGCTGATCGAAGACCGCCGCGAGGGTTTCCTGCTTTCGGTGCTGGTCTCGCCGGCGCCGCGCCCGGCGATCGTGCTCGGTAAGGTGTGCGGGGCGGCGGCGCTGGCCTGGCTGCAGGGGCTGATTGTCCTGGCGGGGGTCTTCTTCACCTCCCTCCGGCACGATGTGGTGGCGCTGGCTGGAACGGCCGGTGCCCTTTTGTTAACCGCTCTGCTGTTGACCGTTGTGAGCTACGTGGTCGCCTGGCGGCTCAGTTCGACCCAGGCGTTTCATGCCGTGATCAACCTGCTGCTGGTGCCGGCCTGGATGCTTTCCGGGGCGATCTTCAGCCCCGTGCTTTCGTTTGCCTGGGTCCGGTGGTTGATGCAGGCCAATCCGCTGTACTACGCGCAGAGCCTGGTGCGATCTTTCCTCGTGGCGGATGCGCCCTCGGGCGGCCTGGCCGCCGTGGTGCTGTTGGGGTGCACCGGGCTGGCGCTGGTGCTCGCGGTCCGGGGTACGAAGTGACACGCCGGGGGTGGCTCGGGGCAGTGGCGTTGGCTAGCTGCGCCAGGAAGCCGGCGCTGCCGGTGTTGGGCACGGTGCCCGATTTCTCGTTGATCGATCAAAACGGCCAGCCCTTTGCGGGGACGCGGCTGACGGGAAGCGTGTGGGTGGCGAACTTCATGTTCACCTCCTGCACGGCCACTTGTCCGCGGCAAAGCACGTTGCTGCAGCGGTTGCAGCGGGAAACGGCAGTGGATCTGGTTTCATTCACGGTGGACGTGAAGCGGGATACGCCCGAGGTGTTGGCGGCCTATGCCAAGCGCTTCGGCGCCGACCCGGCGCGCTGGCATTTCCTCACCGGACCCGAGCCCGCCTTGCACCAACTCGCTTATTCCGTCTTCCAGGTGGGGATGGTGGACGGCAAACTGGAGCATAGCGCGCGCCTGTTACTGGTGGACGCCCGGCGTGGCTACCGGGGTAGCTACCCGAGCGCGGGCGAGGAAAGCATCAACCGGCTTCTGGCCGACATCGAACAGATATCGAAGGAAACTTAGGCAAATGGACGTACGGGATCTTCCAGCATTAAACGCGACTTTGAACGGGACCGCCGCGGTCCTGCTGGCCACCGGCTGGTGGCTGATTGTGAACGGCAAGCGGGAGGCGCACAAGAAGGTGATGCTCGCGGCGTTCACCATCTCGGCCATCTTCCTCGTCTCCTACCTGATCTATCACTACAACGTCGGGTCGGTGAAGTTCCAGAAGGAAGGGCCTATCCGGACGGTCTATTTCACGATTCTCCTGTCGCACACGATCCTCGCCGTTTTCGTCGCGATTGCGGCTCCCTTGACCCTGTTCCGGGGCCTCGCGAACCGCATTCCGCAACATAAGAAGCTGGCGCGTTGGACCATGCCGATCTGGTTATACGTCTCCGTCACCGGCGTGGTCGTCTATTACATGCTCTATCAGATGTAAGTTAGTCCACCGTTACCAGGATCTTACTGGTGGCAGCCGGGTTTGCCGCCCAGTCGGCGAAGGCCTGCGGGGCTTCGCCGATGCCGATGACGCGCGAGATGAGCGAACTCAGCGGAAACGTGCGCTTGCCGAGCATCGTGATGACGGCGGCGAAGTCTTCCACCAGAGCGTTGCGCGAGCCGAGAATATCGAGCTCCTTCTGCACGAACAGGCGCGTTTCGTAAGCCACCGGCTCCTTGGCGTATCCGATGTAGACGACCCGGCCGGTGAAGGCCACCTCCTCAACGGCCGCGCGAAAGGTCTGCGGCAGGCCGATGGCTTCAATGATGACGTCGGGGCCGAGGCCGTTCGTAAGCTCTTTCAACGCGGCCGAATCGAGACCCTTGAGCGTGTGCGTGGCGCCGGCCTGCCGGGCGAGCGCCAGCTTGGCGTCGTCGAGGTCGATGGCAATCACTCGGGCGCCGCGCTCGGCCGCGCCCGCCACCGCACCCAGACCCACGGCGCCGCAGCCGAGGACGGCCACCGTATCCGCAGGGGTGACGCGGCCACGGGCGGCGGCATGGAAGCCGACCGTCAACGGTTCCACCAGGCAGAGTTCCTGGGCCGAGAGCCCGGGCGCGAGCAGCAGCTTCTGCCAAGGCACCGCGAGGAGTTCGGTGAGCGCGCCATCCCGCTGGACTCCCAGGGTTTCATTGAACTGGCAGGCGTTGGGCCGGTTCCGCAGGCAGGAGGCGCAGCGGCCGCAGGCCGTGTACGGCGAGAGCGTAACGGGCAGGCCCGGCGTGAACTGCGCGGGAACGTCGCCGCCGGCGTCGACAATCTCGGCCGAGATCTCGTGGCCGGGGATGCGCGGATAGGAGACCAGCGGATTCTTGCCGCGGTAGCTGTTCAGGTCGGTGCCGCACAGGCCGACCATCTTCACGCGGAGCAGCACATCGCCGGCCCCCGGCTGCGGCGCGGCGGTTTCGCCGAGGCCAATCCGGCCCGGCTCTTCGAGAATTAGCGCTTTCATAGAAACTGACCCATTATTTCACTTTGCGCATCGCCGCTTCCGCGCGCCGCCTACCGATACAATAGAAGGACCTATGAAGGCTTTTGTTTACGTCACCTTGAAGAAAACCGTCCTCGATGCGCAGGGAAAGACCGTCACCCAGGCGCTGCGCGGCATGGGCCACACGGCCATTGCCGACGTCCGGCAGGGCAAGTACTTCGAGTTGACCCTGGCGGAGGGAACCGACGCCGAAGCGGCCCGGAAAGAAGTGGACCAGATCGCGGCCGAAGTGCTCTCGAACCCCGTCATCGAAGACTATCGCATCGAATTTGGAGAGTAAGCGCCCATGTGCGGAATCGTCGGGTATATCGGCAGCAAGAAGACCGTTCCGGTTTTGCTCGATGGGCTACGACGGCTCGAATACCGCGGCTACGATTCCGCCGGCATCGCGGTGGTGGACAGCAGTGGGCAACTGCTGATCCGCCGCGCCTCCGGCAAGCTGCACAACCTCGAAGAGGCCGTGCGGATGGCGCCCGTCGATGGCGAATACGGCATCGGCCATACGCGCTGGGCGACGCACGGCCGGCCCACTGAAGAGAACGCCCATCCGCACACCGGGCCGAAGCGCGACGTCGTGCTCGTGCACAACGGCATCGTTGAAAACTATCTCGACCTCCGGCGCGAACTCGAAGCCGAAGGGCACGTCTTCATTACCGAGACCGATACGGAAATCGTTGCCCATCTCGTGGAGAAGTATCTGGCGGGCAACCTGGAACTCGCCGTGCGGCGGGCGGTGAAGCGGCTGAACGGCGTCTTCGCCTTGGCGGTGATGGCGGTGAGTGAGCCGGGCAAGATCGTCGCGGCGCGGAGCGGTCCGCCGGTGGTGATTGGCCTGGGCGAAGGCGAGTACTTCGTCGCCTCCGACGTGCCGGCGATTCTCGGCCACACGCGCGACATGTTCTTCCTCGATGACGGCGATATCGCCGTGGTCACGCCGAACGGGGTGATGCTGACGGACTTCGACGGGGTGCCCGTCAAGCGCCAGGTGACCCATATCCTCTGGGATCCCATCCTGGCTGAGAAGGGCGGCTACAAGCACTTCATGCTCAAGGAGATCTATGAGCAGCCGCGTGCCGTGCGGGATACGCTGCTGGGGCGGATCAGCCAGGAGTCCGGCAAGGTCTTCCTCGATGAGATCGCCATCTCCCCTGATGAGTTCCGGCGCTTCCGGCAGATCCGGATTGTCGCCTGCGGCACCAGTTGGCACGCCGGGCTGGCGGGCAAGTTCATGATCGAGAAGCTGGCTCGCGTGCCGGTGGAGGTCGACTACGGCAGCGAGTTCCGCTACCGCGACCCGATTGTCGATAGCGACACGCTGACGATCGTCATTTCGCAGTCCGGCGAGACGGCCGATACGATTGCGGCGCAGCGCGAGGCCAAACAGAAAGGTTCGAAGACGCTGGCCATCTGCAACGTCATCGGCTCCATGATTACGCGCGAGGCTGATGGTACGCTGCTCACACACGCCGGGCCGGAGATCGGCGTGGCCTCGACCAAGGCCTTCACCTCGCAAGTGACGGCGCTGTTCGTGCTGGCGATGTATCTGGGCCAGTTGCGAGGAACGCTCAACGAAGCGCAGTCGCAGGCGCTGGTGGCGGAGTTGGTTCGGATTCCGGGCAAATTGGAGCAGATTCTCTCGCACGCGGCCCCCTACGAGGAGATGACGAAGTCGCTTGCGCGCGCCACCGACTTCTTATACCTCGGCCGCGGCATCCACTTCCCGATCGCGCTCGAAGGCGCCTTGAAGCTGAAGGAGATCAGCTACATTCATGCCGAAGGCTACCCGGCTGGAGAGATGAAGCACGGCCCGAATGCCTTGATTGACGAGAAGCTGCCGGTGGTGGTGCTGGCGGCTTACGACCCCCACGACGAGGCCTCGCGGCTCCGCTATGAAAAGACGCTTTCGAACATTCAGGAAGTAAAGGCCCGCGAAGGAATCGTCATCGCGATCCGCAACGAAGGCGACGAGGACGTCGAAAAGCTGGCGACCTATTCGATCGCCGTGCCGTGGTCCTACGATATTCTGCTGCCGATATTGGAGATGGCGCCGCTGCAACTGCTGGCCTATCACATCGCCGTGCGGCGGGGCTGCGATGTGGACCAGCCGCGGAATCTGGCCAAGTCGGTGACGGTGGAGTAATGCAGCAGGCGGTCACCTCGCTGCGGGTCACCACGCGGGGCAAGGGGCTTTTCGAGATCACGAGCGAAGTCGAGAACTGGCTCGAAAAACAAGGCATTGGGACCGGCCTTCTGACGCTCTTCATCCGCCACACCTCCGCCTCGCTGACCGTGCAGGAGAACGCGGATCCCGACGTGATTGCCGATCTCAACGATTGGTTCGGCCGGTTGGTCAAAGAAAATGATCCGCATTTCCGCCACACGCTCGAAGGACCGGACGATATGCCGGCGCATATCCGCAGCGCCTTGACCGCGGTCCAACTGGCCGTGCCGGTGTTGAACGGGCGCATGGTGTTAGGAACCTGGCAGGGGATCTATGTTTTCGAACACCGCCGGGCGCCGCATCGCCGCGAGGTGGTTCTCCATCTGCTGGGGGAGTGACGCGTACACTGTGGGAATGCGTGTTCTGCTCAGCCTCTCTCTCCTGGCTCTGGTAGCCGCCGCCGAGGAGCGGCCCCGCGCGCGAGAGGTGGGCCTCGTGGTGGGGATGCTGCCCCCCGGGCCCTTGAACGCCATCACGGACGTGCCCGGCGTGCGCGTGGGCCACACGACGGTGATTCGCGGCGAGACGGTGCGCACCGGCGTCACGGCGATTCTTCCGCACGCCGGCAACCTGTTTCAAGAGAAGGTCCCGGCGGCCGTCTACGTCGGCAACGGCTTCGGCAAACTGATGGGTTCGACGCAGGTGAATGAACTCGGCGAAATCGAGTCGCCGATTCTGTTGACCGCCACGCTGAACGTGCCGCGGGTGGCGGACGCCGTGCTCGACTATCTGCTCGGCCTGCCGGGCAACGAGCGGGTGCGGAGCATCAACGTGGTCGTGGGCGAAACCAACGACGGCGGGCTGAACGACATCCGCGGACGGCACGTAGGCAAGGCGGAGGTCCTGGCGGCCATCCAGGGAGCAAAGGGCGGAGCGGTGGAGGAAGGAGCCGTGGGGGCCGGCACGGGTACGATAGCCTTCGGCTGGAAGGGCGGCATCGGCACGGCCTCGCGCGTGGCTGGAGGATACACGGTGGGCGTATTGGTGCAGAGTAACTTCGGCGGCGAGTTGCGGCTCGGCGGGCGGGTCGTCCGGCGGCAGGAGGGAGGCGCGGATGGTTCCTGCATGTTAGTCGTGGCGACCGATGCGCCCGTCGACGCGCGGAATCTGCGCCGTATGGCCGAGCGGGCGATTTGGGGCATGGCGCGCACCGGCAGCGCCGGCAGCAATGGCAGCGGCGACTACGCCATCGCCTTCTCCACCGTGCGGGGCGCAGCCGCGCTGGTGGCGAACGATGCCATGTCGCCCCTGTTTCTCGCCACCATCGAAGCCGCCGAGGAGGCGATCTATAACTCACTGCTCCGCGCTGTTACCATGACCGGCAACGGCCGTACGGTCCCAGCGATTCCACTCGACTTAGTCCGCGCCACTTTGAGAACGATTCCGCAATAAACCGTTTGACCGCCTCTGGCTTTCCCCGTATACTCAAGTTCAATCGGCCACGGCGCCGTCCTTCCTGTCCCCCGCATTTTTCCTCGTCCGATCTTCCGATATCCTGGTGGGATTGCCAAAGTGAGGATTCATGCGTCCATTGGTTTTTCTTCTTCTTGCGGTGATCGGGTATGCGCAACCGCCGGCGGGAGGAACTCGACAGGCCGAAACGAAAGAGCCGTCTGAGCCGGGCATTCCAGTGCGGAGCCAACTTGTGAAAGACAAGTGCTCCGGTTGCCATCGCGCCGATGCGAATGGGAACCTGACGCGAATCTCCTGGGAACGAACGACGCCGGAAGGCTGGCAGCAGATCATCAAGCGGATGGTGCGGCTGAACGGTCTCCAGTTGAAGCCGGAAGAAGCGCGGGAAATAGTCAAGACTTTAAGCGAGACCCATGGCCTGGCGCCGGAAGAAGCCAAACCGGTGGCCTGGTATTGGGAGAAGCGGTATATCGACGGCGAGACGCATCCTTCCGTGGCGATCGGCGATGCGTGCGCGTCCTGCCACCCGATGGCCCAGGCCTTATCCTGGCGCCGGTCGCGGGAGGAGTGGGACCTGCTCGTCGATATGCATCGCGGATACTTCCCTGTGGTGGAAAACACCTCGTTCCGGCGGCCTTCCTACCCGGCACAGGGAGGGGGCGGCGGCGGGGCTGGAGCCGGGTCAACCCCAGGCCAATCGGCCAACCCCGCCGCCACCGGAGCGCGTCGCGGATTAGACCAGATGGTGGGAGCCGTCGAGTATCTTGCCAAGGGCAATCCGCTGCACACGCCGGAGTGGGCCGCCTGGCAGGGCTCCCGCGGCGAACCCCGGCTCGCCGGCCGTTGGCTCGTAGCGGCCGACTTGGCCGGCAAAGGCCGCTTCCTCGGCGAGATGGTGATTGCGGGTGGCGCCGGCGGCGAGTTCACGACTAAGACCACGCTCACCTCGCTCAAGACCGGCGAGAAGATCGCCCGCGAAGGCAAGGCCGTCGTCTATACCGGCTACGCCTGGCGCGGCCGCTCGACGGTGGCGGGCAAAGAAGAACGCGAAGTGATGTCCTTTTCCGCCGACCAGCTCTCCGCCGAGGGCCGCTGGTTCTGGGGCGGCTATAGCGAGTTCGGCTACGATGTCAAACTCGTCCGCGCCGGCGATGGACCGGTGCTGCTGACGACCGGGCCGGGTGGCCTGCCGATCGGCGCGAAGGGCGCGGAGCTGAAGATCTATGGGGATAGTCTTCCGGCTGGCCTGCAACCGGCCGAGATCAATTTAGGCCGGGGCATCACGGTGACGCAGATCGTGGCGCAGACGCCTTCGCTGTTGACCGTGAAGGTGGACGTGGCGGCCGATGCGCTGCCCGGCAAACGGCCGCTGGCGATTCGCCGGGCCACCCTGCCGGCGGCGGTTCCCGTCTATGGGGCCGTCGACTACATCAGGATCCCCCGGACCTCCCACGCCCGGCTCGGCGGCACGACGCATCCCAAGGGTTTCTTCCAGTTTGAGGCCATCGCCTGCTCAAACGGCCTCGATGGGAAGCCGAATACGGCGGACGATATCGCCATCGGCCCGGTGGCGGCGAAGTGGTCGATGGAGGAGTTCGCGGCCCGCATGGGGGATGACGACAAAGAGTTTGTCGGCTCCCTTTCGGCGGATGGACTGTTCACTCCGAACGTGGAGGGGCCCAATGAGAGCCGCAAGTTCGGGACGAATAACTTCGGCGATGTCTGGGTTGTGGCGACTTACGAGGGCGGTCCGAAGCCGCTGATCGCCAAGAGTTATCTGGTGGTTTCGATTCCGCTCTATGTGCGGTGGGATCACCAGCCGGAGGTGGGACGATGAGCACGGTAGCAGAGGTGCTGTATTCGCCGGCGGAGTTCCGCCGGTTCACGGCTTCGGGAGAGGAGTTCCTTTACCTGGTGCCGAGCGGGGGGATTTTCGGCGTCAGCGCCGCCGTGCGCGATGCGCTCGACCTCCTCGCCGCGGAACCCTTGGCCGCCGGGGAGTTGCTGGCCGGGTTGGTCGCGAAGGGCTACTCGCCGGCCGACGCGGACGGCATTATCACCGAGTTATACCAGGCGCGGGTAATCCGGGATCAGACCGGCTACGCGGACCCGCCGCAGGAGGCCATCGAGGACTTCCCGCTGCAGTCGCTCGTCCTGAACCTGACCAACCAATGTAACTTGTCCTGCCAGTACTGTTATGAGTACGGCGCGGACAAAGTCGCTACCCCCGAGGGCAAGCCGAAGTTCATGGACCAGGAGGTGGCGCGGGCCTCCGTCGACCATCTGTTCGCCTCGGCGCAGGGCCGGCGGGCCGTGCACATTACCTTCTTCGGCGGCGAAACGCTGATGAACTTCCCGCTGCTTCAGTGGGTGGTCGAGTACGGGAAGTCCAAGGCGCGGGAGACCGGGCAGTATCTCGACTTCTCTCTCACCACCAACGGAACGCTGCTGTCGGAAGCGGTCATCGAGTTCCTCGCCGCGAACGACATCGGCGTCACCGTCTCAATGGACGGCGCCAAGGAGTCCCACGACGCCCTCCGCGTTTTTGCCAACGGCAAAGGCAGCTATGACATCGTGGCGCCCAAAGTGAAGGCGCTCATTGCACGGCACAAAAGCCGGCCCATTGCGGCGCGCGTCACCATGACGCAGCAGGTGACCGACGTGAAGGCCATCTTCCAGCATCTCCGGCACGAACTGGGTTTCGCCGAGGTCGGCTTCGCGCCGGTCACCGCCGCGCCGGACCGGCTCTACACCATTCAGACCAAGAAGATGGATTCCGTGCTCGACCAGTTCCGCGAACTGGCCTACGAGTATCGCGACTATGCCGTGCAAGGCAAAGCGCACGGCTTCTCGAACGTCTCCGACACTCTGGCCGAGTTACATGCGGGAATTAATAAGTCGCATCCGTGCGGGGCGGGGTTGGGGTTAGTGGGCGTAGGCCCGAGCGGCGACATTGCGCCCTGCCATCGCTTTGTTGACTCCGATGCGCATGCCCTCGGCAACGTGCTCGACGGCGGCCTCGACAAAGGCAAGCAGAAGGAGTTCCTGGCCAAGGGGCACATCGGTGCGAAGTACGATTGCCACTCCTGCTGGGCGCGTCCGCTGTGCGCGGGCGGCTGCCACCATGAAGCCTTCGTGCGCTACGGCGACACGGGCCATCCGAATCTCCATTTCTGCGATTGGATTCGCGACTGGACCGCGATTTGTTTAGAGATTTACGGAGATATCGCCGTGCAGAACCCGGCGTTTCTCGACGCGTTTGAAAAACGGAAGGCACTCCAATGAAACACCTGAAAGCGGTGAATAAGAAGGCGCGGCGGATTGAAGAGTATGTCGCCTCGGCCTATGGCGATATCTATGGCCAGCAGGAGCGGGGCGGCGCCAAGCCGGCGCCCCGGCCGCACTACCCCATCGGCTGCTCCGTCGTGTTCTCGCCCGGCTGGGAGGTGGACTCCGCCGGCGGCACGGCCGGCCTTTGCCAACCGGCCGAGCGCGACCTCTACGACTGTTACATCACCTGTTACTGGCCCGCCCAGGTGCCGGACCACTACAATAACTATCCGGACTGGACTTCCAAGTGCGCCAGCGCGACGAAGGACTGGCGGGACATCGATCTGGTTTTCCCATAGGACGGAGCAGGGACAATGAGAGCATTCTACTGGGCGTTGGTCCTGGCCACGGCTGCCCAAGCCGCCGACCCGACGCTCGTCTACGTGGGCACCTGGCCGAAGACCCTCGCCGTTATGGAGGAAGCCTCGGGCAAGGTGATCGACCGCATCACCCTGCAAACCGACGTGGCGCGCACCCTGCTGCCGACGGCGGACCAGAAAAAGCTCGTCGTGATCACGGTGAAGGATGCCGGGATTGAGACGATCGATCTGGTCACCCGCAAAGTCGTCGACTCCTTCACGCTCGGCTCGGCGTCCAAGCGCGTCCGGATTCAGGGCGCCGTGCTGGACCCTGCCGGCAAGCTGCTCTATCTGACGATGAGCGCGGCCAACCGGCTGGTCGATCGCTTCGAGATCGAGATGCCGAAGTTTGCCGTCGTGGACCTCGCCGCGAAGAAGATCGTCAAGACCGTGGAACTGCCCAAAGAGGTGTCGCCGAACGGGGATGGCGGACGCCGAGGCGGCGGCCTGCGCATCTCGCCCGACGGCAAGTTCCTCTGGTTCTTTCGCGAAAACATCTACATTGTCGACACGACCGACTTCAAGGTCGTCGAGACCATTCCGCTTGAAAAGCCCGACTCCTTCGACATGACCGGCATTTCGCTCAACGGCCAGGACGACCCCAACGAAGCGCCCGGCAAGATGACGGCGCTGTTCTCTTCCGAGGACCCGGTGGTGCATCGCCGCATCTTTGGCGTGGCCGAAATCGACCTGACCACCCGGAAGATTCAGTTCAGCCCCATCGGCCCCGGCGTGCCCGGCGGCGACGGGAGCCTGCGGCTTTCGCCGGACCGGAAGTTCGCCTACGGCTTCACCGTCGAAGGCGCGCAGGGAGACCGCCATTGCGAGTTCTTCGTCATCGACATGGTCTCGAAGAAGGTCGTCAATCGGGGTGAGTTTCCGGGGCGGACCCGCTTCAGCACCGGCCTGACGAGCGACGGCAAATACATCATCGTCTATGGCGCCGGCCACACGATGGAGCTCTACGACGTGAAGACGCTGAAGCTTGTGAAAGACATCGACATTGACGCGGACATGACGACGCCGCTGCTGGCGATTGTCCCGCGGTAAGCCATGGAGGTGACGCTGCAGGTGGGCTGCGCGGCCGAGGCCAACGCTTCGCTGGCCGAGGCGCTGGGTTGGGAACTGAGCGCGAAACTGCGGCCTCTCCTCGATTCGCTGGCTCCCTTGTTCGACGGATTGGAGGTGACCCGGACGAGCTACGGGGCCGAGTTCTGCGAACATTTGCTACCCACGCCGGAGGCGCTCCAGGCCGTCCGGGCGGCGTGCCTGCGCCCCTTCACGTTCCTGACGCCGTACGTGGGCGATGCGGGCTTGGCGAAGCTGCGGGCGCTACTGCCGGAGCTCCGGCCTGGCGACGAGGTGATCTTCAGTGACTGGGGCGTGCTGAACGTCTTGCATCGGGAGTTCCCGCACCTGGTGCCCGTACAGGGCCGGCTGCTCAATAAGAGCCTGCGCGATCCGCGCGTGATGGGCTTGTACGCCGAGGCGGGTCCGGGGCCGACGCTGACCGTGCTGCAAGGGTCGAACCTCGACAACCGGGCCTATACCGCCATGCTGCAGCGCTTCGGCGTGCAGCGGGCGGAGATCGACGGGCTGCCGCAGGGCAACGACCTGGCGGCGGCATCGATGGAGCTGACGGCATGCCTCCCCTACGGCTTCATCAGCACCGCGCGCGTCTGCCAGGCGGCCGGACTCGGCTATCGCAAGGCGGAGAAGTTTCAACCCGCGGCGCCGTGCAAACAGGAGTGCCAAACGTTTCTGCTGGAGCACGCCTATACGAACTCGCCGTTTGAAAACCGGGACCAGCGCTTCTGGCTAAAGGGCAACTCCTACTTCTATCTCCACACCCCGGCGATGGTGAAGGCGCTTGTGCGTTCGGCGCGGGACGGAGCGCTCAAACGGCTGCACCTGCAGACGCGCCTGCCGATGCTGGCCAACGGGGTGGCCGCATGAAGATTCTGGCGCCGATTCGGGAGCTCGATGAGTTGGAGATGCTCCACGCCGCCGGGGCGGAGGAGTTGTTCTGTGGGTTCGTTCCGCAGGATTGGCTCGAGCGCTACCAGGGCGCGGTGTGGCTGAACCGCCGGTCGACCAAGGGCTCTTCGCTCGAAACGCTCGGCGACATGCGGGCGTTGACGGACGCCGCGCACGCCAAGGGTCTGCCGGTGTTTGTCACCTTCAACGCGCCCTACTATACGGCCGAGCAGACGGAACTCGTCATGGATCTCGCGCAGCGGCTGAGCGAAGAGTGCGGCGTGGACGCCTTCATCGTCAGCGATGTGAACCTGATGCTGCGGCTCAGCGAGGCGCGGCTGCACGCCGGCACGCATGTGAGTTCGGTGGCCGCGACGCTGAATTTGGAGGCGATTCGTTTCCTGCTCAACTTCGGCCCCAGCCGCGTGATTCTGCCGCGGTCGGTGACACTCGCCGAGATTGCGTGCATCAAGCAGGGCGTGGGCGACGAGTGCGAGATCGAGGTCTTCATGCTCAACGATGGCTGTGCCTTTGAAGAAGGGTTCTGCGCCACGACGCATCACCATTCCGTGGGCGCGTTCTGCACGAGCCTCTCCGGGATGCAGACCGATTTCGAGTGGCACGGCCGGCACTTCTCCGTGCGGCGGCGGGCGTGGCTGCGGAAGAATTTGGAAGACTACCGCGAATGGGTCTGGTATCTGAACGGCAACGGCTGCGGCTCGACGGCGAAGGGCTTGCCGTATGGCCCTTGCGGGTTGTGCGCCGTGCCGGATCTGCAGAAGATCGGCGTCGATTCGCTGAAGATCGTCGGCCGGGAGGCTTCGCCGCTCAAGAAGCTGGCCAGCGTGAAGATGGTGGCCGACATCGTGCACCGGGCGCGGCATGGGGTGCCGAAGCCGGTGGTGATCGAACGGGCGATCAGCCTGCGGCAGGCGCCCGAGCACTGCCACTCCGGCTACATGTGCTACTACAAGGTCGATGCCTGAACCCGCTCCGGTGAACCTGCGAGAGTACCGGCGAACGCTGCCGTATCTCCGGCCCTACGCGCTGCCGCTGGCGGGGATCATTGCGCTGAGCGTCATCTCCACGGCCGCCGGTCTGCTGGGGCCGCTCGTGAATCAGCGGTTGATTGACCAGGGGCTGCTGGGCCGGGACCCCGCGGTGTTGCTCTGGATGGCGGCGGCGATGGCGGGGTTGGCCGTGTTCGGATTTCTGACGAACGCGTGGTCGAGCTACACCTACGCCAAGGTCTCCGCGCGGGTGCTGTTCGCGATGCGGCTGACCCTCTATCAACACCTGCAACAGATCTCGCCGCGTCACCATGCGCGGGCCCGGATGGGCGATTTCATCTCGCGCTTGAACAACGACGTGGCCGAGGTGCAGCGCGTCAGCGCGGATACCCTGCTGGCTTTGCTCGCGAACGTCGTGTTCCTCGTTGGCGCTGTGGTGCTGATGGTGGGCATCAGTCCGCAGCTGTTTCTGCTGAGCATTGTGCTGCTGCCGGTGGCGCTGTGGGCCTCGCGGCGGGCGCAATACAAGCTGGCGGCGCACGTGAAGCGCATGCGGGAGCGGAGTTCGACGATCGGCAGCTTCCTGATTGAGTCGTTGACGGGATTAAGGCTAACGGTGTTAGCCAACGCGCAGCAGCGGGAGGTGGAGCGGTTCGGCAAACATAACCAGAGCTTCGTGGACGCGATGCTGGCGATGCAGATGACGAGTCTTCTGGCCGGAGCGATTCCGACCACCGCCGTGACGCTTTCGACGGCGGCCGTGTTTCTGGCCGGTGGTTGGGAGGTGCTCGAAGGGACGATGACGCTGGGCACGCTGGTGGCGTTCCTGGCCTATCACGGGCGGCTGCTCTCGCCCGTGCAGAACCTGATGTCGCTCTACGGTTCGCTTGTCACCGGCGCGGTGTCGCTACGGCGGATGTTCGAGCTACTGGAGATTCCCATCGAGGTGCAGGAGCCGGCGGAGCCCGTATCGGTGGCCGCGTGGCGAGGCGAGTTGGAGGTGGACGCGGTGACCTTCGGCTACAACGCTCCGGTGTTGCGCGGCGCTTCGCTGCGTCTCGAGGCCGGCAAGACCTACGTGCTGACGGGAGTGAGCGGAGCGGGGAAGTCGACCCTCGTCGATCTTCTCGTCCGCCTGTACGATCCCGCGGAGGGCGTCGTCCGGCTCGACGGCCACGACCTGCGCCGGATCCCGCTCGGCGTGTTGCGGGAGCAGGTCGCCGTAATTGAGCAGACGCCGATTCTCTTTCACGGTACGGTCGGTGAGAACATCGCCTACTCGCGCCCGGGGGCTTCGCTGGCGGAGTTGGCGGCGGCCGCGCGGGCCGCAGCGTTGGAGTTGCCGCTTGAGACGGAGGTAGGCGAACGCGGCTCGGCATTGTCGGCGGGGGAGCGGCAGCGGGTGGCCATCGCGCGGGCGCTGCTGCGGGATCCTCGGGTTCTTGTGTTGGATGAACCCGTGGCGGCGCTCGATAGCGCGGCGCGGTCGGCGATTCGCGAGACGCTCGGCCGCGTGTTGGCCGGGCGCACGGGATTGATCATCTCGCACGAAGCGTTCTGGGAGGGCGGGGAGGCGCTCGAACTGGTGGACGGACGGATTCGGAAGGTGGCATGTCCATTGGGATAGCGATTGTGGATAGCGGGGTGCATCCGGGGCATCCGCATGTGCGGGATGTGGTGGCGGGGCGGAGCTTTGTTCCAGGCGAAGATCCGGAACAATACCTGGACTATCTCGGCCACGGGACGGCCGTAGCCGGGGCGATCTGCGAGAAGGGTGCCCCGTTGCGGCTCTACGTCGCGAAGGTGTTTCAACGCCGGCTGGTGACGTCGATCGAGGTGTTGCTGGCCGCGCTGGACTGGAGCCTGGAGCAGCCGGTGGCCTTCGTGAACTTGAGCCTGGCGACGCAGAACGAGGCGCATCGCGAGGCGTTTGCGCGGCGCGTGGCGGTGGCGGCGGAGCGGGGGATTCGGATCGTCTCGCCGAAGGAAGGCTTGCCGGGGAGCCTTCCGGGAGTCGTGGGGGTGACGATCGACGATACGCTGCCGCGAGACCGCTACAGCGCCGAGTTCGCCGCCTGTGGCTGGCCGCGCCCGATTCCGGGCCAGCCGCAGGAGCGGAATCTGTACGGGATCAGCTTCGCGGTCGCCAATGTCACCGGATGTCTGGCTCGCGATCTGGCGGGGTAGCTAGGAGGCGCCGAAGGCGGCGAAGGCCGCGTTCTTGTGGAGGACATCGACCGTCGCGAAACCGGTGCGGCGGAGGAGTTCGAGCTGGTAGGTGAGGGGCCGCGGGGTGTCCTCCTTCTCCACGTAAGCGGTGACCTTGGCAGCGTATTCGGCGCCGCCGTGGTTGGTGAGGTATTCGGTCCAACGCCGTTGCTGGAGGGCTTCGATGGAGGGGTGTTCGTGGGCGACCATGTCGAAGATCCAGAGCGAGCCGCCGGGGCGGAGCCAGGAGTGGAGCTTGGCGAAGGTCTGCTCCCATTCAGCGTCCGTGCGGAGATGGTGCAGGACCGCTCCGGCCACGATCACGTCGAAGGAGTGTGGCTTGAAAACCGCTTCGCGGATGTCGGCTTGGAGGGTCGTAGGTGTTAGGCCAGCGGCGGTGGCGCGTGCGGCGGCGCGGGTGAGCATCGGCTGGCTGAGATCAAGGAGTGTGACCTGGGAGAAGGCCAGCTCCTGACGGAGGCGAAGCGTGAAGTTGCCGGCGCCGCAGCCGATGTCGAGGACGTGTTGGGCGTGCGGGGTGACTGCCGCCGCGGCCTTGGCGACGAGTTCGAGGCAGAGCGCGGCGTCGATGGTGGCGGTCTGGCCGGTTTCAAGGTTCGAGAAGCGTTCGACGTCGGCGTCGAAGCGGGCGCGGATTTCGTCGACAGTGGATTTGGGCATGTTCCTCGCTCAGGGTAACTCATCAAAGCGAAACCAGTCTGTCATCCTCCCGCAGTGGTTCTCTGGCAGAGTCGAGGGTATGCCCATCTCTCGCCGTAGTTTTGCCACCGGACTTTCCGCCGCCACCTTGGCGGCGCAGACGACTCCCCCCGCAGGGGTCTTTGCCCACGGGGTGGCCAGTGGAGATCCTCTGCTCAACCGGGTGATCCTGTGGACCCGGGTGACGCCGGGAGCGGCGGCGCAGGTGACGGTGCAATGGACCATGGCCTTGGACGCCGGGTTCCGCCAGGTGGTGCAGACGGGAGTCACCTCGACCAACGTCGGCTATGACTACACGGTGAAAGTTGACGTGGCGCGGCTCGAGCCCGGGACGACCTACTACTATAAGTTCGCGGCGCTGGGAGCGGAGAGCCCGGTGGGACGGACGCGGACGCTGCCGATCGGCGACGTGGCGCAGGTTCGCATGGCCGTGACGTCATGCTCGAACTATCCCTACGGATTCTTCAACTCCTACCGGATGATCGCGCGGCGGGCCGACCTTGATTGCGTCATTCACTTGGGCGACTACATCTACGAGTACGCAGAAGGGCAGTACGGAGCGGGCGCGCCGTTAGGCCGGGCGCCGCAGCCGGCGCGGGAGATTGTCAGCCTGGCGGACTACCGGGAGCGGTATGCCCAGTACCGCACCGATCCGGACCTGCAGGAGGCGCACCGGCAGCATCCGTGGATTGTCGTGTGGGACGATCATGAATCGACCAACGACGCCTGGCGGGAAGGGGCGCAGAATCATCAGCCGGAGACCGAGGGCGACTGGTCGACCCGGCGGGCCGTGGCTACGCAGGCGTGGTTTGAGTGGCTGCCCGTCCGGGAAAACCCGTTCCTAAACCTGCAGATCTACCGGACATTCCGCTTTGGCAACCTGCTCGATCTCACCATGCTGGACACCCGGCTGGCGGGGCGGAGCCAGCAAGTCGCGGCGGCGAGCCCGCTGGTGGCGGCCCCGGAGCGTTCGCTTCTGGGCGCCGAGCAGGAGGCCTGGCTGAGCCAGGAGCTGTTGACGTCCAAGGCGCGTGGGGCGCGCTGGCGCGTGGTGGGGCAACAGGTGATGATGGGGCAACTGTTGAATCCGGCGGATGGGAACATCTTCAACCCGGACCAGTGGGATGGCTATCTGGCATCGCGGAACCGGTTTCTGAATCATCTGCTGGCGAATCAGATCGACAACGTTGTCGTGTTGACGGGGGACATTCACAGTTCCTGGGCCAACGAGGTCACGTTTAATCCGTTCGCGCCCGGCGGATTTACTCCGGCCTGTGTGGAGTTTGTTACTCCGGCGGTGACTTCGCCGGGGATCGATGACCGGGCTCAGGCTACGGGCCTGCAGCTACAGATTGGGGCCACGCACCCGCACGTGAAGTATGTCGAGTTGTTCCGGCGGGGGTATCTGCTCGTCGATGTCAACCGGGATCGGGTGCAGGGCGAGTTCTACCACGTGGCAACGATCACGGAACGGCGGGCCGAAGAGGAGTTCGCGCGGGCGTTGCAGGCGGCCAGCGGGGTGAGCCGGCTGACCCCGGGGACGATTGCGGCAGCGAAGCCTGGTGCGGCCCCGCTGGCTCCCTAGATTTGGGCGCGTAGGGCGTCCACTTGGTGTCGGAGCCAGGTCTGGCACCATTTGGCGAAAATGCTCAGGAGCAAAGACCAAGCGAGCGGGCAGAGGGCGATAGCGAAGCGGGCGGCGACGTATTGTCGATGGCTTGCCCAGGAGATCTCGCCCACGGTGCCGGTGAGGCCGCCTAGTACGCCGTCGATGGTGGCCAACAGGCCGAGCATCGGAGCGATAGCTGTGATCAGGTTCAAGTGCGAAAGGCCGCGGTATTGGTCGATCATCAGGGTTTTAGACGCTGATTGGCGGGAATGTTGGTCAACGTTTTGGTCTGGCCATTCGGAAAGGTGATCTGGATGGCCGGTATCTTCGTGAGGCTGCCCAAGCCGAAGTGGAGTGGGGCGTGGACGCTGCTGGCGTAGCCGATCGCCGTGGTCTGGTGGTTGTGCTGGGTTCCGATTCTGACCTTGGCGCCGATGGGGACGTCCAGCGTGATCCAATTCTGAGCCGGGCTTTCGTTGCGCCAGAGTTTCGGCTCTTCGCCCAGCCGGGTGACAACGGCGTCGAGGCGGCCGTCGTTGTCAAGGTCAGCCACGACCATGCCGCGGTGGGCGGCGGGGCCGGGGAATAGGTTGGGGACCTCGGCGAAGGTTGCGTCGCCCTGGTTGCGGAAGAGGCTCAGCGGGAGGCGGTACTTGTCGCCGGAGTGCTGGTCGATGTTGTCCATCACGTGAGAGTTCGCGGTGAGGATGTCCTTGTGGCCGTCGTTGTCGAAGTCGGCGATGGCGATGCCCCAGCCGCTCTTGCGGCCGACGGCGGCGGCGAGGCGGGAGCGGGCGGTACGGTCTTCAAAGCCCTGGCCGGTGTTCTGGAAATAGGGGAAGCTCTCGCCGGCTAACGCCGTGAAGATGAGATCGGGACGGCCGTCGTTGTTGAGGTCACGGAAGTCGGCGCCCATGCCGGAGACGGCCCGGCCGCTGTCCGGCAGGGAGACGCCGGCGGTTAGCGAGACCTCTTCAAACTTGTTGTTGCCGAGGTTGCGGAAGAAGAAGTTCGGCAAGGCGTCGTTGGGGACAAAGATGTCGAGGCGGCCATCGTTGTCAAAGTCGGCGAAGGTGACGGACATGCCTTTGCCGCGGGAGGCCGCGATGCCGGAGGAGTTCGAGATGTCTTCGAAGGTGCCGTTGCCTTTGTTGCGGAAGAGGCGGTTGGCTGTGGGGGCGAAATACTTGGGGTGGCAGTAGACGCGGCGGGCGCCGCCGGGGTCCATGCAGGCGCGGTCGGCGGCAGGAGGCCAGACGACGTAGTGGACGAGGAAGAGATCGAGGTGGCCGTCGTTGTCAGCATCGAACCAGCCGGCGGCTACGGACCAGCCGGTGTCGGTGAGGCCGGCGGCGGCGGTCACGTCGGTGAAGCGCTTCCCGTTATTGCTATAGAGCACCAGACCGTTGACCCCGGCGATAAGGAGGTCGGGATGGCCGTCTTTGTTGTAGTCGGCGACGGCGGCGGCGATGGAGTGGATCCTGGTTGAGAGACCGGCGGCTTGCGTGACTTCGGTGAAGCGGAAGTTGCCCTTGTTCTCAAAGAGGCGATCCTGCTTGTCGGCGGCGCCGGTGAGGAGAAGGTCGAGGAGGCCGTCGCCGTTATAGTCGAAGGCGGCGATGCCTCCCGCCATGGTTTCCGGGAGGAGCTTTTGGGCGGACGGAGCGTGGTTGAGACGCACGGGCAGAGTTCCCGCGTCGCGGAAGGAGATGGCCGCGAGCAGGAACAGCGCCGGGATCATGTGCGATAGCTACCGTTGATCTTGATGTAGCCTTCGGTGAAGTCGCAGGTGAAGAAGCGAGCCTGCCCTTTGCCGGTGCCGCGGAGCTGGAACTGGACGAGGACGTCGGGCTCGTCGAGAAGCTTGGTCAGTTCGGCCTCGGAGAAGTCGACGGCAAGGCCTTTGCGGCAGACGGCCATGCCCTGGAAGTTGATGTCGACCTGGGGGACGTCGAACTTGACGCCGGCATTGCCGGCGGCCATGAGGATGCGGCCCCAGTTGGGATCGGAGCCGGCGATGGCTGTTTTGACGAGCGGGGAGTTGGCGATCTGGCGGGCGATCTTGATCGCTTCTTTGTCGGTCTTCGTGCCGGAGACTTCGATGGTGACCAGTTTCTTCGCGCCTTCGCCGTCGCGGGCGATCTGGCGGGCGAGGTCTTCCATCAACAGAGTGAGGGCTTGTTCGAAGAGAGCCTTGTCGGCGCCGGCGAGTTTGATTCCGGAGGCACCGTTGGCGAGGAGATAGACGGTGTCGTTCGTGGAGGTGTCGCCGTCGACGGACATGCAGTTGTAGCTGCGGTTGGTCGCTTTGACGAGCATCTTCTTCAAGTCGGCGGGGGAGACGACGGCGTCGGTGACGATGTAGGCGAGCGTGGTCGCCATGAGGGGCTGGATCATGCCGGAGCCCTTCGTCATGCCGGCGATGTGGACGGCACCTCCTTTGACGGACAACGAGGCGGTGGCGGTTTTGCGGACGAGATCCGTCGTGAGAATGGCGTCGGCGGCTTCGTCGAACTTGTCGGCCGAGAGTGCTTCGACCAACGCGGGGAGGTGCGAGGTGATCTTGGTGGGATCAAGTTCGACGCCGATGACGCCGGTGGAGGCGGGGAGAACCCGATTGGCCGGGATCTTCAGCGCTTTGGCGGCGGCGCGGACCGTTTCGTTGGCGACCTTGTCGCCGGTGCGGGTGGCGCAGTTGGCGTTACCGGCGTTGGTGAGGATGGCGCGGGCGATGCCTTTCGAGGCGAGGAGATTCTTTTGCCCGAGTTTGACGGGGGCGGCGGCGGCCTGGTTTTGCGTGAAGACGGCGGCGGCGGAGGCGGGGGTGTCGGAGACGATCAGCGAGAGATCGGGCTTCGCGACTTTGCGAATGCCAGCGTACAGGGCGGCGTAACGATAACCAAGGGGCAGTGTCATGTCAGAATTTCATTGTCTGCTAAATGCTGGCCGTTGCGGAAGTTTTCCGCACTTACTTTTTTGCGTCCTTCCTGCTGGACTTCGTGAAGAGCGAGTACGGTGCCAGCGCCGCAAGCGACTCGCAACGGCTTGCCGGGGAGTAGCGTTCCGGGAGGCAGAGTAGTTTGTTCGGATAGCGGCTCGACTAAGTGGAGCTTCAGCGGGGCGTTTCGAAACTGGCAGACGGCTCCGGGCCAGGGCGTGAAGCCGCGGAGGCGATTATGAATTTCGGCGGCGGAGCGGGACCAATCTACGCGGGCATCCTCTTTAGTAAGGATGCGGGCGAGGGTGGCTTCGGCGTTGTTCTGGGGGATGGGCGTGACGGAGCCGTCGGCGAGACCGGCGAGGGTTTCGACACAGAGTGCGGCGCCGAGGGGCGCTAAGCGGGCGGCGAGCTCCGGGGCGGTTTCGTGCGGGAGGATCGGGAGTTCGGCTTTGAGGAGCATGTCGCCGGTGTCGAGGCCGGCGTTGATCTGCATGGTGGTGACGCCGGTGACGGGGTCGCCGTTGGCGATGGCCCATTGGATGGGGGCGGCGCCGCGGTAGTGGGGCAGGAGCGAGCCGTGGACGTTGACGATGCCGTAGCGCGGGAGGTCGATGATGGACTGGGGGATGATCTGGCCGTAGCCGACGACGACCATGATGTCGGCTCCGAGGGCGCGGAGTTCCTCGACCACTTCCGGACGGCGGATGCGTTCCGGCTGATGGACGGGGAGGTTCAGGGCCAGGGCGGCTTGCTTGACGGGGGATTGACCGAGTTGCTGGCCGCGGCCGGCGGGACGGTCGGGTTGGGTGTAGACGGCGCGGATCTCGTGGCCGGCGGCGACGAGGGCTTCGAGGGTGGGGACGGCGAACTGCGGGGTCCCCATGAAGACGATTACCATTCGCCTGCCTTCTGCAGCTTCTTGATTTTGCGGCGGATGAGGTCGCGCTTCAGGGGCGAGAGGTGGTTGAGGAAGAGGACGCCGTGGAGGTGGTCGATTTCGTGTTGGAGGGCGCGGGCGAGGAGCTCTTCGCCGGAGAGTTCAAACTCTTTGCCTTCGACGTCCTGAGCCTGGACGGTGACGCGGGCGGCGCGGCGGACATCCTCGCGGAAGCCGGGGATGGAGAGGCAGCCTTCCTCGCCGATCTGTTGGCCTTCGCGCTTCACGATCTTGGGATTGATGAGGACGAGTTTGGAGGAGGGATCTTCGCCGGAGGAGGTATCAATGACGGTGAGTTGCTGACCGACGTTGATTTGCGGGGCGGCCAAACCGACGCCGCGGGCGGCGTACATGGTCTCAAACATGTCGTCGACGAGCTGGCGAAGTTCGGGGGTGCCGAAGTTGGTGATGGGGGCGCACTCGGATTCGAGGATGGAGTCGCCGTATTTGACGATGTTGAGGACCATTTCAGTAGTTGCGGACTTGATCGAGGTAGTTGTCGTAGTTGCGTTTGGTTTCGCGGAGAGAGTCGCCGCCGAACTTTTCAAGGAGAGCAGTGGCGAGGACGATGGAGACCATGGCTTCGCCGATGACCCCGGCGGCGGGGACGACGGCGACGTCGGAGCGTTCGTAGGCGGCCTTTTCGGCGTCGCGGGTGATGAGGTCGACGGACTCGAGGGGACGGCGGAGGGTGGAGATCGGCTTCAACAGGCCCCGGACGAGAATGTCCTGGCCGTTGGTGATGCCGCCTTCGAGGCCGCCGGCGCGGTTGGCGCCGCGGAAGAACTCGCGCTCTTCCTTGTTGTAGTGGATGGAGTCCTGGACCTTGGAGCCGAAGTACTCGGCGCCTTCGGAGGCGAACCCGATTTCGACGCCTTTGACGGCTTGCATGGAGACAATGGCCTGGGCGAGTTTGCCGTCGAGACGGGTGTCCCAGGCGATGTGGGAGCCGAGACCGACGGGGACGCCATGAGCCACTACTTCAAAGATGCCGCCGACGGTGTCGCCGGTGCGGTAGGCTTCATCGACGACCGCCTTCATTTCGGCTTCGGCGGCGGGGTCGACGCAGCCGAGGAGGACTTCGTTGCGGGCGGCGAGGGCCTGGAGTTCACTCCATTCGGCGGGGCGCTGCATCTTTGCGGTGCCGATTTGAATCACATGAGACAGCACTTCGATGCCGAATTCACGGAGTAGTTCTTTGCAGAGCGCGCCGACAGCAACCCGGGCGGTGGTTTCGCGGGCGCTGGCGCGTTCGAGGATATACCGGGCGTCGGGGAAGTCGTATTTGATGGCTCCGGCGAGGTCGGCGTGGCCGGGGCGAGGGCGCAGCACCTTTTTCTTCTTGGCTTCGCTGCCTTCGAAGTCTTCGACGGGGAGGATGTCGGTCCAGTTTTTCCAATCGCGGTTCTGGATGATCATCGCGATGGGCGCGCCGATGGTTTTCGAGTGGCGGACGCCGGAGACGAGATGAGCCGTGTCCGTTTCAATCTTCATGCGGCCGCCGCGTCCGAAGCCCTGTTGGCGGCGCCAGAGTTCGCGGTTCACACGTTCAAGGGAGATGGGAACTCCGGAGGGGAGGCCGGTGAGAGTGGCCACGAGGCATTCGCCATGGGACTCGCCGGCGGTTTCAAATCGCAGCATGTAAACCTTTATCGTATCGTTCTATTTCGGATCCATTCAACCTTCGGGTACGTATGATCCATATGTGCGATTTTTTGCGCCTATTCTAAAGAGACGAGTGTAACCCTAAGGAGCCATTTATGGAGGTCGTTCGGGCCAGTTCCGGAAGTAGCGATAGCGCCAGAACGCGCGCGCTGCGTTTGCCGCCTGAGATTGTAGAGCGTGCCGCGCAGTCGTTGTGCTGGGTGTCGATCGTGTGCGCCGTTACGTCGGTGGTGACCTTCATGCTGCAGAACTACCTGCAGCCGGAGATGGCGGCGATGCTGACGCATCCTTTTCAGCGGTTGACGACGCTGGGCCTCGTGTTTTTGTCGCTGGGGTTCCTTGTCTTGATGCGCGCCGGTTGGGTGAGCAAAGAGGTGCTGCTCGATCTCGGCACGGTGTTCCGGGTGGTGGTGGCGTTTGCGATTGGCGTTTACGAGACGGGCATGCCGATCACGGCGGAAGCGCCGGTGCGGGGATTGTCCGGCGTGGCGGTGTGGATGGTGTTTACCGGATTTTTGCTGCCGAATTCGCCGTTGAAGGCGGGATTGGCGGCTTCGGGGAGTGTGATGGCGTGGCCGCTGGCGTACTGGGTGAATTTGCAGGTACACGGGTTTGACCCCGCGCCGATGAACCGGCTGTTCGTATGGATGTTTCCGATTGTGATCATGGCGGTGTGGAGCTGCGTGATTAACGCGCGGACGATCCGGATGGAGATGTCGAAGCAGAAGGCGGAGGACCTGGGCAGCTATCAGCTGGATTTCATGATCGGGCGGGGCGGCATGGGCGAGGTGTGGCGGGCGCGGCACAAGATGCTGGCGCGGGATGCGGCGATTAAGCTGATCCGGCCGGAGATGCTGGCGGGTGTCAGCGGACGGCAGGAGCAGATTGCGCGGCGGCGTTTTGAGTTGGAGGCGCAGGCGACGGCATCGCTGCGGAGCCCGCATACGGTGGCGCTGTTTGATTTCGGCCAGACGAAGGACCGGGCGTTCTACTACGTGATGGAGTTGCTGGACGGGGTGGACCTGCAGACGCTGGTGGAGCGGTATGGGCCGCTGGCGGAGAGCCGGGTGGTGAAGATCCTGCTTGAGGCTTGCGAGTCGCTTGAGGAGGCGCACCGGCATGGGCTGGTGCACCGGGACATCAAGCCGAAGAACATTCTGCTGTGCCGTTTGGGTTTGCAGTATGACTTTGTGAAGGTGCTGGACTTTGGCCTGGTGAAGAGCCTGCAGGGCAGTGACGTGAGTCTGATGACGCTGGACGGGACGGCGACGGGAACGCCGGCTTATCTTTCTCCGGAAGTGGCGATGGGTGAGGCGAAGATTGATGGCCGGGCGGACTTGTACAGCCTGGGCTGCGTGGCCTACTTCCTGCTGACGGGTCAGATGGTGTTTACCGAGACGAATCCGACAGCGCTGGCTTTGGCGCATGTGCAGAAGAGGCCGGCCCCGTTGCGGGAACGGACGGAGTTGAAGATTTCCGAGGGTCTCGAAGCGATTGTGCTGCGGTTGCTTGAGAAAGATCCGGCGAACCGGCCGCGGAGCGCGCAGGAGCTGTCGCGGCAGTTGCGGGCGTTGACCGACATTCCGCGGTGGAGCAAGGAGCAGGCGATGGAGTGGTGGCAGACGAATCTGCCGGAGACGGCGGCGACGGCCGTCGCCGAGTCTTCGAGCGATAAGTTGGAGCCGGTTGGGGCACAATTGAAAGGGTGAAGCAGAGCGGCGGTTTAGACCGTCTGACGACCGTGGCGATGGCTGGCGCGGCCTTGATGCTGGCGCATCAGGTGGCCGGGAAGGCGGCGCGGGATGGCTTGTTCCTTTCGCGGTACGAGGCGACGGCCCTGCCCAAGATGGTGCTGGCGGCGGCGGTGGTGGCGGTGCTGTTTGGCTGGCTGTTCGGGGTGCTGCTGAAGCGGAGCGCGCCGCAACGGGTGGTGCCGGTGGCGCTGCTGGTGAGCGCGGGCCTGCAGATGGGGGAGTGGCTGCTGCTGGCGGGTTCGCCAGACATTGTGGTGGTGGCGGTGTATCTGCACATCGTGGGGTTTGGGGCGATTTTGCTTTCGGGTTTCTGGTCGCTGGCGAACGAGGTGTTTGATCCGCGAGAGGCGAAGCTGCGGTTTGGGCGGATTGCGGGATTTGGCACGGCGGGCGGAATCGCGGGTGGGTTGCTGGCGGAACGGACGGTGGTGTGGTTTGGGACGTCGAGCGTGCTGGTGCTGCTGGCGGGGCTGCATCTGCTCGCCGGGCTGTGTGTGCTGGGGTTGAGAGGGCCGGCGGCGATGCCGCGGGAGACGGCTAAGGGGTCGGCGCGGGCGGCGTTTCGGACCGCTCCGTTCCTGTGGAGTCTGGCGGTGCTGGTGCTGCTGGGGACGACGAGCGCGGCTTTGCTGGACTACCTGTTCAAGTCGGGGGCGGCGCTTGAATACGGCAAGGGGCCGGGATTGGTGCGCTTCTTTGCGCTGTTCTACACGGGCGCGCAGGTGCTGACGTTTTTGGTGCAGACGGTGGTGGCGCGGTTTTCGCTGGAGCGGCTGGGGCTAGCACGGACGGTGATGTCGCTGCCGCTGGCCGTGGGCGGTGGGGCGGCCGGGGCGCTGCTGGTGCCCGTGTTTCCGATGGTAGCGAGCGTGCGGGCGCTGGAGCTGATTTTGCGGGGCTCGCTGTTTCGGAGCGGGTATGAGCTGTTCTACACGCCGATTCCGTCACGGGACAAGCGGGCGGTGAAGACCCTCATCGATGTGGGCAGCGACCGGATGGGGGATGCGCTGGGGGCGGGGACGCTGCAGTTGCTGCTGTGGCTGGGGCCGGTGGCGGCGCGGCCGCAGATTCTGGCGATTGCGGTGGGCTTGGCGGCGATATCGGCGTGGATTGCTTCGCGGATGGACAAGGCGTATTTGCAGGTTTTGGAGCGGGGGTTACTGTCGCGGGCGGTGGAGTTGGACGTGGCGGAGGTCCATGATTCGACGACAATGTCGGCGGTGCTGCAGACGACGACGCTGCCGAAGGCGGAGTTGGCGGCGGCAGCGAAGCCGGCGACGATCGTCCGCCCGCCGGTGGTGAGTCTGGACGCGGTGGTGGAGACGATGGGGGAGCTGCGGAGCGGAGATGCCGAGCGGGTGCTGCCGGCCTTGACGCGGGTGGAGCCGGTGTTGGTGGGGCAGGTGATCCGTCTGTTGGCCTGGGATGAGGTTTCGCCGTTGGCGCGGGAGGCGCTGGTGCATCAGGGGCGGGGGATTACGGGGCAGTTGGTGGATGTGTTGGTGGATGAGTCGCAGGACTTCGCGGTGCGGCGGCGCATTCCGCGGATTCTGGCGCGGTTGGGCGGGCAGCGGGCGATGGATGGGTTGACGGAGTCGCTGGGGGATGCGCGGTTTGAGGTGCGATTTCAGTGCGGGCGGGCGATGGACTACCTGCGGCAGAAGGACCGGGAGTTACACGTGGAGGCGGCGCGGATTTACGAGGTGGTGGGGCGGGAGCTATCGGTATCGAAGCCGATTTGGGAGGGGCACCGGTTACTGGATCAGCGAGATGTGATGGACAGTTACTCGTTTCTCGATGAGGTGTTGCGAGAGCGGGCGAACCAGAGCCTGGAGCATGTGTTTTCGCTGCTGGCGGTGGTCTTGGAGAGGGAGCCGTTGCAGGTGGCGTTTCGGGCGTTGCACAGCGAGGACCGGCTGCTGCGGGGATTGGGTTTGGAGTATCTGGAGGGTGTGCTGCCGGCGGGGTTAGGCGGGCGATTGACGGCGCTCGTGGAGGAGGCGCCGGTGCGGAGGAACGGACAGAGCGACGAGGCGCTGCTGGACCGGTTGATGCAATCGAATCAGAGTCTGGTTTTGGAGTTACGGCGGAAGGCGAGATAAAGATTTTTCGAAATTCGCGAAACGACTGGGCGGTATTCCGCCTTGTACTCAGCAAGGACGTAGATCGAGAGGGAACGATGCGTTATTGGCTGCTGCTACTGTTGACTTTCCGGCTGGAGGGCGCCTGGAACGGAGATGTTTTGCCGGGGGCGCACGAGGGGACGATGGCGACCCGGCTGGTGAGTTACGGTGACGCATTCCAGGAGCGGACGTTTGTTGCCTATCGCGACGCGGCGGGATCGCTGGGGGTGGCGCGATTTCAGGGTACGTCGTTTACTACGGCGACGGTATGGAACGGTATGACGCCCTACCGGCTCTATGCGAGTTTGAGCAAGTCGGGTACTTTGCTGGTAACCTTCTGGAGCAACAACCGCTTCCGGTTTGTGTAAAGCGTGGGAACGGGGACGGGCAACTGCGGTCCGGCGGCGGAGTATTTCTGTGGCACGGTGCCGCTGCCGGCGGGGCATACGGCGACGGCGTCGGAGCGGATTGTGGGTGAGGTGGCGCCGAACGGGACGGCGTATTTTGTGTATGCGTTGCGGTCGACGGGGACGCCGTTGGGCGAGTGTTTGTATTCGACCTCGCGGACGTTGGCCGGGGTGTGGAGCACGCCGGTGGCCATGACGAATCTCAACGGTCCGGGTCCGCAGCAATCTCCGGTGAACTTTAGCTACGGAGCGGGTAATCCGGGCCTTTTGCCCAAGGGCTACGTGACGGGCGTGAGCCTCGGGGCGGTGTTTTATACCGAGGTGGAGGGGCAGTATAGCTATGGGATCTTGGGGCCGGCGCCGACGGCACCGACCTTTGCGAACTCGGAACGCGATCCGCTGGCTCGGGCGCACTGCGTCACGCGGCCCACGGCGAACCGGCTGACGGAGGTACGGGTGGTGCTGCGGGATGTGAACGCCCAGACAGGAGACAACATGGCGGTCTATACGCCGGGGGTGTCCGCGGGTCCGTGGTGCGACATCGCGGTGAACAGCTCGGGCAGTGTGGGTGTTGTAGCGCTGGCGACTACCTCGGGCGTGGTGATGGTTTCGCGCTCTCCGGTGCGGGGAACCTGGGCCGGGAGCCCGTGGACAGTGGAAACGGTGGACGCGAGTTCGACGTTTAGCCGACCGCAGTTGGCGCTCCGATTGACGGGAAAACTGCTGGTGGGCTACCAGGGTCCCGGGTACTTTAAGATTTCGACGGAGCAGTAGGGCTGGACGGCCGTGAGGGCCGATTCCCGGCGCTGCGAGGGCCCCAGGAGCGATTTTCCGGGCCTCGGCTAGGCTCCGATGCCTCCGGCGGTGCGAGTTTTGGGCTTGGGTTCGGCTTGGGGTGCGGCGGTTTGCGGCGGCTTGCGGGTTGGCGCGGCGATGGCGAAGCCGAAGTTGGCGTGAGCGACGAGCGGCTTCGGATGGCTTCGTTCGTCGTGGTTTTGCGGGGTTTGGACGGGCTCCGATGCTTTGTTTTCAGGAGTTTGTGGATTCGTGGCCGGCGAATTTTCGTCCGGTTCCGGCTCGGGCTTCGCGCCGGTCGTGTAGACCTTTTGGGGCACGCTGAGGTCCGGCTCGAACGGCACCGGCGGGCCGCTGACCGGATCGAGGATGCGCAACTGGCGGAGTTCGCGGTAGGCCGCGGCGATGGTGCGTTCGGCGGCGGCGATATCGTGGCGCAGCGCGGCGAGTCCGGCGCCGGGCGCCGCGCAGAGTTGATAGGCCCGGGCGAGATACAGGGCGCC
>JAIXQP010000006.1 GCA_027485675.1 Terriglobales bacterium
CCACGCCTGGCATATCGGAACTGGAGCACGAGCTGATCCACTTCCGCAGCGACGGCGCCCAACCCGAGCACGACGACCTCGTCTTCGCCCTCGCCCTGGCCAACTGGCAAGCCTTCGAGCACTACAAGGACCACCTCTACCCCGGCCGCTAACCGCCGCTAGTATACTGGGGCTCGACCATGCGCCTGCTCGCCTTCTTCGCCGCACTCAGCCTCTTCGCCGCCGAGCCCCCTCGCCCCAAGCTCATCGACGCTCACGTCCACTACAACGGCGACCCCGCCTTCCTCACCAAGTTCCTCGCCAAGCTCGAGTCCGTCGACGGCCAGGCGCTCCTCATCGCCCAGCCGAAGGACATCCCCGCGATCAAGGAGTTCACCGCCGCCCATCCCGGCCGCTTCCACGGCCTCGGCCAGATGTCCCTCGACCATCCCGACGCCCTCAAGCTCATCGACGAGTTCCACAACGCCGGCTTCCGCGGTCTCGGCGAGCTCACCGGCCCGGAGTACTCCTTCGACGACCGCCGCTACTGGCCCCTCTACGAGCGCGCCGAAAAGTACGGCATGATCATCATGTTCCACACCGGCATCGTCAACCGCCGCAACTTCGCCGAGCCCATGAACGTCTCCTCGGACCGCATGCGCGTCTCCACGCTCGACCTCATCGCCCGCCGCTTCCCCAAGCTCACCCTCATCGCCGCCCACCTTGGCAATCCCGATTACGAATGGGCCGCCGAAATCGGCCGCTGGAATCCCAACCTCCTGTTCGACGTCTCCGGCTCCACGCTCTACAAGAAGCAGGCCGACTTGACCTTCTTCAAGTCCATCTTCTGGTGGGACAACGTCGTCAGCCCCCACACCCCCAAATCGAACGTGAGCGCCTTTGAAAAGCTCGTCTTCGGCTCCGACGTCTTCGGCGGCGAGATCGCCGAGTTCGACCGCGAACTCGACCTCTACAAGAAGCTCCTCACGGCCTGCGGCGTCGCCCCCGCCTCCCAGGAGAACATCTTCAGCGGCACCCTCTGGAAGGTCCTGCAGAAGAAGAACCCCTAATCCCATGAAACTCGCCCTTCTGCTCCTCCCCCTGCTCGTCCAAGCCCAGGCCCCTTACGATCTGGTGATCGCCAACGGCCGCGTGATGGACCCCGAAACCCGCCTCGATGCGCCGCGGCATATCGGCATCCGCAACGGCAAAATCGCCGCCATCTCCGCGCAACCCCTCACCGGCAAGGTCACCCTCTCCGCCGCCGGCCGCGTTGTCGCCCCCGGCTTCATCGACCTCCACGCCCACGGCCATACGAACGAGGCGAATGAGTATCAGGCCCACGACGGCGTCACCACGGCGCTCGAGCTCGAAGTCGGCGTCCCCTCCGTCGGCGCCTGGCTCAAGCAACGCGCCGGCAACGCCATTCTGAATCACGGCGCCACCGCCTCCCACGGCGCCAACCGCACCATGGCCCTGCGCGAGTTCGCCGCCGAAGCGCCGGGCTGGCTGAGCTCCCCGGATAGCTGGCGCGAGCTCATGATGAAGGGCCGGTACAAGTCCCTCAACTCGCCGGAAGAGCTCACGGTCCTCGGCGCCACGCTCGAACGCGGCCTGCGCGAAGGCGGCCTTGGGGTCGGGGTGGCCAATCAGTATTACCCCGGCGCCACGCGCGATGAGGTCTTCCGCGTCTTCCAGATGGCCCGCCGCTGGAACGTGCCCATCTATACCCACGTCCGCTCCATGGGCGCCGACGCTATGCAGGAGGTGATCGCCAATGCGGCCGCCACCGGCACCTCGCTCCACATCGTCCACGTCAACTCCATGAGCCTAGGCGAACTCCCGCTCGTCCTCGACCTCATCGAATCCGCCAACAAGCGCGGGCTCGATATCACTACCGAAGCCTATCCCTATACCGCCGCCTCCACGTTCCTCGAAACCACGATGTTCGACGACGGCTGGCAGCAGCGCCTCGGCATCTCCTATGGCGAGCTCCAGTGGGTGAAGACCGGCGAACGCCTCACCGAGAAGACCTTTGCCGAATATCGCAAGCAGGGTGGCGCGGTGATCATGCACTTCATGAAGCCCGAATGGATCCAGCGCGCCATGGCCTCGCCCTTCGTGATCGTCGCCTCCGACGGCATGCCGTTCGCCCCTGGCGCCCATCCCCGCAGCGCCGGCACGTTCGCCCGCGTCCTCGGCCGCTACGTTCGCGAGCAGAAGGTGCTTTCGCTGATGGACGCCCTCGGCAAGATGACCATCATGCCCGCTCGCCGCCTCGAAGCGCTTTCCCCGCAAATGAAGAACAAGGGCCGTCTCCGCGTGGGCGCCGATGCCGACATCACCGTGTTCGATCCGGCCACCGTCATCGACACGGCCACCTTTGAAAAAGGCCTCAGCTTCTCCTCCGGCATCGACCACGTCCTCGTCAACGGCGTGCCCGTCGTCCGCGACGGCAAGACCGTGCCCAACACCTTCCCCGGCCAGGCCATTCTCGGGAACTACGGGAAACGCTGACGGGAAACGCCGCCCGCTTCCGCGTCACCCATCAGTATGGAACTCATGGGCGTACAGGCGGAAGAGATCCGGGCCATCAACCGGACCCACGGCGGCACCAACGAGATGAACGGCAACGTCGATACGACGTTTGCCACGGCGATGTACCACAAGACCTTCTGGCTCCGCGTGGCAGTCGTGGTCCGCGGCATCGTCAAGGGCCACCTGTTCAACGACGGCAACAAGCGCACCGGCTTCGACACCGTGCGCCTCTTTCAGAAACGCAACACCATCGTCACGGGCATCTCCGACGCCACGCTCCGCGATGTGATGCGGGACATTGCCATGGGCCGGGTCTCCGAAGTCGAGGAGATTGCTGCCCGGCTCCGCGGATTCTAACTATACTGGTCTGGTGGCTGCACTCATCGAGGCGTTGGACATCAAACGCCGTACCCTTTTTGAACTCGACAACGTTCCCTATAGCTGTCTCGAAGCCGAGGTCAGCACGCCCACGGCGCGGGGCGGCCAGACCCTCGTCCGGCTGAAGATGCGCAATCTGATTACGAATGGCGTCTTCGACAAGACCTTCAAAGCCGGCGAAAAGTTCAAGGAACCCGACCTGCAAACCGTGCAGGCCTCCTACCTCTACCGCGACAATGAAGGGGCCTATTTCCTCGACCAGGAAAGCTTCGAGACCATCAATCTGCCCGACGCCATCCTCGGCAACGCCCTTGATTTTCTCATCGAAGGCGCCATGATCGATCTGCTCAAGTTCAACGGCAACCCCATCGGCCTCGAACTGCCTCCCAGCGTCGAACTCGCCGTGGCCTACACCGAACCCGGCGTCCGCGGCGACACTTCGAGCGGCAGCGTCACCAAGCTGGCGCGCCTCGAAACCGGACTCGAAATCAAGGTCCCGCTCTTCATCAAGGAGGGCGAGAAAGTGAAGGTCTCAACCGAGACCCGCGAATTCGGCGGCCGCGCCTAAACCATTTCGAGAATCCCGTGACGGACCAGTTGGTCCACCACGCCGAGAGCCTTTTGCTGGTCCGCCGGCGACAGGGTGCTCACGCAGGCGCCTAGCGTCTCGCCGCGCGTTACCCAGCGGATCAGATCCAGAATGCCCTCCCCCACCTGGGGGTTGGCGCGCAGGCTCCCGCTGCCGCTGCGGAGGGTCCATAGGCGAACCTTCTCGCCCAGCCGGCACTCGCCCTCCATGGTGGTTCCTTCGACGATCCGCGCCCGCTGCTCCAGCCAATCCGCGGCCGTACCCGGCACCCATAACGCATCGATCTTTGCGCGCTCCATGCTGGCCCACAGGTCGCCCGCCACAGTCAGTTGCTCTCCGCCGCCAACGCCCAGCAGCATGAGTGTCAACCGGACCTCCTGAACGCCGCAACGGCGCAGGTGCTCCACGGTCCGGTGCGCTTCGTCCCACCACCGGCGGTCTCGTTTTCTTTCCGCTTGCGCGCAGTAAACCGCCGCGTCCACTTCGAGGTCCACCACCTCGGAACTCTTAAGCGCCGTCACGCCTTCGGGGACCGTCACCATGTCCGCCAACACGAATCCAATCCCGGTCTCGGTGAGGTGCGCCGGCATCTGCTCGACTACCAGATGCGCCATCTCATCGCCGCGGCGGCCTCCGTGCAGGTAGACCACCTTTTCCTGATCGTCCCGCAAGGGAATGAACGGCGGCTGCGAAACGATGAGATCGAACCGTTCGCCCGCTACGGGAGCGAACCAGTCGCCCACACGGAACTCGGCGTTCGTGATGCCGTTCAACATCGCGTTCACCCGCGCCACTTCGATCGCACGCGCATTGAGATCCGTACCCACCACGCGGTCAGCCGCCCGCGCCAGGAGCAATCCCAGAACGCCGCCCCCGCAACCTAGATCGAGGGCGGCTCCCACTCGCTGGTCCGGATAGCTGGCGCGCGCCAGCAGAGCCGTCGTCGTGCCAATGCCCATCACGTTATCCGCCGTTTGCTCGGGCCGGTCGCCCAGGATATAGAGCGTATCGAGCAGGAACAAGCGAAGCGGGCTGCGCCATCCTTGCGCGGTCTCTTCAATCAGGCCGCATTCTTTGGCCCACGCAAACAGTTCGTTGCCGAGAGCCCGTTGGGCCTCATCGGTTCCCACGGGCTCATCCCGCGCCAACATCCGGAGGGCGATCGCCGCCGGCTCCTCACTCACTGCATACTGGAGGCGCAACCACTCCGAGGCGAACGCGGCCGGGAATCGCGCGACGGATTGCTCCTGCCGCTCTGCCCACTCGCTGGTCAGACCGATCGCCCGAAACCGGTCGGCCAGGGCCGCCCATTGACTCGCGGAAGCTTGTGGGATCGCACTCATATCGTTCCATCCTAACCGGATTTCGCGCGTAACCTTCCCGCTACCGCGCCGACGACTGGCCATGGAACCTCTGCGGCCCCTTCTCGCGCTAGCACTCTTGATGACCAGCCCGTCGAAGCCTTCAGCACGTTGGCGCCGAGCGGGTGGAGGGCAGACGGCGGCGTCACCTGGAATTCGATTGGGGGGCCGGGGAGAGATCGTCATCACCGCCGAGAAGATAACCTCGCCCGATGGCGCGTTCGTCTTTCAGGCTCTGCCCCTCCGATCATTTTCGTTCGCCAATAATCCCATGATGCTCCGATCCATTCGGGCCGGCGCGCAGGCGGGAGGATGGGCCGTCAACCAGCCGTCCAACACCTCGCAGTTCGTCGACGGGTATGCCCGGATGGAACTCCGCGCCCAGGCGGGCAGTATTCGCCTGGACGAAGCGGCAACGGCCTAAGCATGCAGCAGGAGTCCACGGTGGCGATCGGGCACCTGCAATTTCCGGATGGGTCAGAAGGGATGCTGCCGGGCAACGTCGTGAAAAGGAAGCCAAGAGCCGTTTGCGGAACCAAGTCGGCAACAGCGAACACCGGGGGAGAATGGAGCGGATTCGACTCATGGGTGAGCAAGCCAGGGCCTACGCCCGCGAACAGAGCGCGGCTAGCGATGCGACTGGGAGAGCCGGCAAGCCTCGCGGGACCGCCAACGTTCGAACTTCGTGCAAATGATCCGGGAAGTCGAAACCTGGCGCGACCCCTATGGCAGCAGCGTCGAACTCACCTCCGGCTATAGCAAGCGGCGATGGCAGCTACCTCCTGACCAACAGCCCCACGTTCGACCCCAGTTCCGCCTTCCGCGTCCAACAGTGGAAGCCCATGCAGCGCGCCCGCTAGGGCAGTTGCAAACTCCACACCTCGTTGCTCAACGGCTTGGCATGGCCTCCGGCCACCCACAGCTTATCGTCGTGGACGAAGACGGAATGCTCATGCCGCGCCTTCCAGATCTTCGCCGCCTTCACCTCCGTCCAGTTGCGGCCATCCCGGGAGGTCCAGACGTCGCCCCAGTTCTGGTCGGGCACCTTGGACCATCCGCCCAATACCCACATCGCGCCCCGGTAGACCGCGGCGCCGAACCATAGCCGCGGATGCCATGGCGCCGCCGCCGTCTCCTGCCGCCAGAACTTCCCATCGGCCGAGGACCAGACATCGTGGAAGGCGGCATACTCCGGCACATAGTTGCCGCCCCCCATCACGTAAATCCTTCCATTCAGCACAACCGCCTGATGATACGCCCGCGGCGCCCAGGGAGCCGCCGCGGTCTCCATTCGCCAGCTCTTGCCATCCGCGCTCGACCACACATCGTTCTTCAAGCTCTTGCCGTCGCCGAAGTAGTAGTTCTCCGTCCCACCCAGAACCCACATCCGCCCTTTGAACTCCACCGCGGCCGCCGCCAGGCGCGGCGACCATCCGGCGGCGGCCGTCGTCTGAGTCCACTGCTTGCCGTCGGTCGACGACCACACCGCATTGCTCGCCGAATGTCCCGGTAAGCGGCCGTTGTACCAGCCGCCCATCATCCACATCCGGTTGCGGAAGCTCAGCGTCATGGGGAGATCGCTATGCAGCCATGGCGCCTCCGCGGTGACCCGTTCCCATTGCTGTCCGTCGGCCGAACTCCAGACATCCCGCGGCGGCGCTTCGAACGAGTTGAACCATCCGCCGAAGATCCACAGGCGGTTTCGGAATACCACTTCACCCTGCGAATCCCGGGGCGTCCAGGGCGCATTGGCGACCAGAGTCCAGTCCTGACCGTGCAGGGCGGTTAGCGCCAGGAAGGCGAGTCCAAACAGTCGTTGCACCGGACCACGATACAACACTAGCCGAGCAGCGTCTCCCGCACGCCGGCGCGGAGAGCCGTCACGATGTCACCATCGGTCTCGAAGGCCAGCGCGTGGACTTTTCCCGGCACCATCAGCACGTGCCCCCGCGGATCATAGGTGTGCGGCTTCACCTGCACGCGATTCTTGAAGATCTCGCGAATCTCCGCCTCCAGACTCCCCACGCGCCCCCCACCCACCGTCCGCCAGCGTCCTCCGCTCACATCAATGCGCGCCAGCTTGCCATCCACCAAAAGAAGCCCCAAGTACGGATCGCCCCAGCCCGCGTATACTCCGGAGTCCCGCGCCTCAATGCGCAGCGCCGGCCCCAACTGCTTCCGCAGCTCCGGCTCTTCCATCCCAATCCGCAGGCGCCCGACGCCGTCATAGCGAATCCGGTGCCGTGGCGTCGCCGCCGCGCCGAACAACGGGCTCGCCAACGGCAGCATCGCAAACAGCAACCGGCGGGTCATCGGACCGGCTATACCTTGACCGCAACCCACAGGCCCGGCTTTTCGGACCGGATGGAAACGCCTTTTCCCTTCCAGGCGTTCATCTCGGCCGGCACCCGGATCGCGCCGTCCTTATCCACGGCCACCCGCCGCGAGATCACCCGGACGGGCAAAGGCAGGTCCCGCTCCCCTTCCTTGGTGACCAGCCAGACACCGCCGCCACTGCGCGGCGCGACGATTACGCTGTACAGGCCCGCGGCGCCCATGGCCGCCGGCAGCGGCAGCCGGCCCTGAGAATCGATAGCGCTTTTCATTGGCTCTGGCATATCTTCAAATTATGGCAACTTCCCCTATTGATTGGAGCTATCACCGCCCTGGTTGAAAAACCTGCGGCAAAACGCAGGAGTTTCTTGCGCAGGCCGGCCTGTCCACGGCCGTTCAAGTGGACGCTAAGAAGAAGGCGATCGATCGAGCCGGAGCCATTGCTCTGGCGCGCGAAGCGGCAACCGTTTATGCCACCAAAGGCAAGAACGTGTTGCATCTCGACATGAAGACGAACCCGTCGGACGAAGAGATCGCGGCCCTGGTGGTGGGTCCCAGCGGGAACCTCCGCGCCCCGGCGCTTCGCCTGGGCAAGACCCTACTCATCGGGTTCGACGAGGCGACGTACGCTACGCTCCTAACTCCAAAATAGACACCTCGGGCCGGCAACCGAACCGCACATGCTTGGGCGAACCTGCCCCGCGCGTGATGAACAGGTGCCGGCCCTCCCACTCGTAAAGTCCCGCCAGGTACCGCTTGTCCTCTACCGGAGCCCAGGAGGTCGGTACCGGCCACAGCCGGACCTGCCCGCCGTGTGTGTGGCCGCTCAGCATCAGATCCCAGCGCTGGCCGGCCAGGTGATCCTTGCCGTCCGGGTTGTGGCACAAAACAATCCGCGGCCCCGCGGACACTCCGGAGAAGCGGCCGAACTCACCGGAGAAGAGATCGCCCATCCCCACCAGTTCCACTCCCTCGGGCAGCTGAGCTGCTTCGTTGTGGAGCACCGTCACGCCCTCCTCCGCCAGGATTTGCCGCATTCCATAGGAATTGGAGCTACCACCGAAACGGCTGAGCCATCGGCCGCCATCATGATTCCCCATCACCGCGTACGCCGGAGCGCTCGTGGAAGCCCGGCGGAAGATGCGCCGCAGACCGGCTTCATCAAAGCCCTTCGTCGTCGAGACATAATCCCCCGTCAGGCAGATCAGATCCGGACGCCGCTCGAGGCCCATCTCCAAGGCCCGCAAGAGGGCGGACGCCGGCAACCCATCCGAGCAGTGCAGATCGGACAGATGGAGAATGCGGAGCGACGGAAGGCCCGGCCGGCGGATGGGCGTAACGGTGACCTCGTGCCACTCGGGCTCCACTTGCGTGGCCCACATCGCGGGACCCGCCGCAGCTCCCAACCCCAAAAAGACGCGTCGCGACAACATCGCTGCTAGATTAACTCTTTACCGCAAAGTTGTCAATACGGAAAAGAACCTAGACTACTTCGGCGGGGCTACCTCCCCCTTCCGCTTCAGCGTCGGCGGCTTCCGTTTGGCTTCGGCCGCTGCTTCCTTCTTCTCGGCCACTTTCTTTTCGCCGAGTTCTTTTTCGCCCATCAGCGACTCGCGTTCCTTGCGCTCGGCCTGTTCCCGGGCGGCGAGCTGGCCGCTGCGGTCCTTGATGTCGGACTGGGCGATTTCGAGGGAATCATTGGTCGTTTCGATGGCCGTTTCGAGGACGAGTTCGTACCGGGCGATGTCTTTGGGCGGAGCGTCTTTAATCTTCGTCAACCGGTCGGCGAAGGCGCGCTCGGCCTTGATGACGGCCATCAAGCCTTCGTCGAGCGCGACCTTCCGTTTGATGGCGTCGTCGGCCACGGTGTCGGCTGCCTCGATGATCTTGGTGAACTCGTCGAGCAGGTCGTGCAACAGCGCGCTGCGGCCGGGCTTTTCCCGTTTCAGCAGACTGTCCACCTGGTCGATCCGTTGTTTGGCGAACTGCATGTAGAGTTGCAGGCGGGCGTTCGGCTCCTGGACCAGCCGGACCTGGTCGACCTCGTCCGCGGTGAGAAAATCCTTCTGCGCCGCCAGCGGCAGCAAAGCGCACAGGAATACGAGCAACAGTTTCATTTGCGCACCCCCATCGTCATCTCCACCAGTTCGTCCTGGAGTTTGTCCACGTAGGCGATCACTTCGTCCATCTTCGGCCGGTCATCGACGGCGAGCAACACCTGCAAGCCGCGCAGGCGCCGGCCCAGTTCCCGCAGCTTCAGTTCGGCGCGCTTGAAGTATTTCGGATTGCGGCGGGCGTTCTTTCCCGTTGACTTGAGCGCGGCGAAGGAGAGGTCGATGGCCGCTCGAAACTCTTCGATCTCCGGCGCGACGGCTGGCCATTCCTTCGTCTCGAGGTCCGTGCGCAGCCGCGTCAAGACATCGCCGGCGTAGGCCAAGGCCATATCGCTGCGGCGTTCCAGGTTGGGTTCCGCCTTCACGGCTTCGAGGCCCTGCGCGGCGGCCAGGCCGCAGGCCAGCGTCAACGCGATCAACAAGCCCTTCATCGCTTCTCCACCATCCGCTTGACGATGCGCAGCCGTTGCCGTCCTTTGAACTCCTCTTCCGGCATTTTCCCTCCCGCCGCCGCCAGGAACTTTTCATAGGCCGGCAGAGCTTCTTTATACAACTGCTGCCGGTCGTAGCAAAGGGCCTCCAGATAGAGCACGGACGGATTCTGCTCCTCACCCAAAGCCTTGAAGCGGGAGAAGGCCTTGAGGGCTTGCGGGTAGTCGCCCAACAGAAACAGCGTCGCGCCGAGTTCGCTCCAGGCCGGTTTCAAATTGGCGTTGATTTGCGCGGCAGCCAGAAACTCGCGGGCGGCATCGGGCAGGCGCTTATCTTCGCGGTAGAGCCGGCCCAGGGTCAGCCGCAGTTCGGGGTCGCCGGGTTCGGCGGCGGCGGCCTGCAGCAGAAGCGGCGCGGCTTTGGCGTTCTGTTTGGCCTTCAGGTAGGCCGTCGCCAGCGCGAGGCGGTTGGCCGTCGTGGGAGACTCGGCCACGGCCTTTTCGAGTTGGGCCACGGCGTCGGCGGCTTCGCCCTGTTCGAGCAGCAGCACGCCGAGCCGCTCGCGGGCCGCGCCGTTGTCGGGGAACAAGCGGTACAGGGCGGCGGCCTCGGCCTTCTGTCCCGCCGCTTCGTGGAATCCCGCGAGTTCGAGCAGAGCTTCTTTGAAGCTGGGGTCCGTCTTCACGGCGCTTTGGTACCAGTTCGCCGACTCCTTCACGCGGCCCTGCTTGGCGAGCGCCTTGCCGAGCGAGGCCATGGCGGGGGCGTTGGCCGCGTCGATCGCCAGGGCGGCTTGGAGCGCGGTCTCGGCGGACTCCCAGTGCTGCAGATCGAGGTGCGCCTCGCCCAGATAGTAGTTGGGGCGAAACTGCTTGGGCTGCTGCGCCTGCGCCTTTTCAAGGAGCGGCAGCGCGTCGGCGGGCCGCTTGGTCCGGAGCAGGAGCACGGCCAGATTCAACTGGGCCTCGAACAGGTCCGGCTGTTTGGCGAGCACTTTCTGGTAGGCGGGGATCGCCTCGGCATCGCGGTTCACCATGCTGAGCGCGAGTCCGTAGTGGAAGTTCGCCGACAGGTCTTCGGGATCGGCCTTGAGCGCGGCGGCGAAGTGCGTGACGGCTTGTTCGTACTTTTGCTCATCCAGGGCTTTCATGCCGAGGGCCGCCGGGTCCGATTGCAGAAGCAGCAACAACGCCAGGAGGAGCATAATCTCAGTGTAGCGGCTGGGCGGGTTAAGAAATTTATCGTGTAGAAGCGAAGCGGATCTCGTACAATACGGCCTATGAAACTGAGAAAATCTCTTCTCCTGTTGGTGGTCGCTTTGTGCGTCGCCATCACGCCCAGCTTCGGCCAGGCCGCTGCCGCCGCGAAAAAGGCCGCCGCCGCCAAAACGGAAGCCGCCACGGGCCTGATTGACATCAACTCCGCCGATGCCGCCACCCTCAAGACCATCCCCGGCATTGGCGATGCCTATGCGGCAAAGATCGTGTCCAACCGGCCTTACAAGGGCAAGGACGAGATCGTCAAGAAGGCGGGCGTGCCGCAGGGCGTTTACGACAAGATCAAGGACAAGATCATCGCCAAGCAGAAGTAGCCCGGCAGCGCGGCTACGCCCTGGATATGCCAAAATAAGGGAAGTTCCCCATGGCAGACAAGAGCGTAGCCGCCGCACTCAACCCGAAGAAGAGCGTCCCGATCATGCAATGGGTGACTCCGGTGCTGATTGGGTGGCTGTTACCCGGCGCGGGGCACATCTACCAAGGTCGTATGCAGCGCGGGATGCTGTTAGGCGCTTCGACGCTGATCTGTTTTCTGTTTGGCCTGATGATGCGCGGCGCGTTCTTTGAACCGCAAACCGGTGACCTGCTGACCACGCTCATCTACACCGGCGGCAACCTCGCCAACAAGATGGTCGGCCTGCCGTACTTTCTGGCCACGTGGCTGGGTTACAACCAGCCGGACGTCGCCGGGCACGTGCACGACTACGGCACGAAGTTTCTGGCCGGCGCGGGCCTGCTGAATGTACTGTCCCTGGTGGACACCTACGAAATCGCCACGGGGAAGAAGGACTGAATCTCATGCCAAAGATTACGCTTTCGCATCTCGAAACCGCGATCCTGCTGGCCCTGCTGATCTCGGTAGTGCTCGGTGTCGTCACGAAGAAGACGGACAAAGAGCGCCTGCACTACGGCCTATATTGTTTTGCCTGCTTCATCGGCACCATCTTTGGCCTCGGCTGGCTCATGAAGCTTGGGCACGGCTAACCGCACCGTTTTCTCTATGGCCACAGCAACGCGTACCTCCATCGACTGGGAGACGGGCGAAGAGAACCGGGAAGAGCACGCCAAGCTCTACAACGTCGTCCTGCTCGACGATGACGAACACACCTACGACTATGTCATCGAGATGCTGATGCGCCTGTTCTCGATCAGCGAAGCCAAAGCCCTCCGCCACACTGTGGAGGTGGATACGCTGGGGCGCACTATCGTTTTGACGGGAGAGATTGAAGAGGCCACGGTGGCGCGGGAGATGATCCATGGCTACGGCGCCGACCCGCGGATGGCGATCTCGAAGGGCTCGATGACCGCCGTGGTCGAACCCGCCACGCAGGGCGCCGAGTAACGATGGCCGTCGCCCTGATCACCGGCGCCTCGCGGGGCATCGGCCGGGCGACCGCCCTGCGCCTCGCCCTGGACGGCATCGCCGTAGCCCTGAACTATCGGGAAAACGCCGAGGCGGCCAACATCGCCGTGGACGCCATTCTCCGCGCCGGCGGGCGCGCCATCGCCGTGCAGGGCGACATCGGCGATCCGGCCTGCGCCCCGGCGCTGGCGGCGGAGGTGGCCAACCGCCTGGGCCCCGTCACCATCCTCGTCAACAATGCCGGGATTCTGAACCGCGGCGACCTCGCCGATTTCGATTTTGCGCAGATGGAGCCGATGCGCCGAGTCAACGTGGACGGGCTGGTTCATGTCACCCGCGCCATCGTGCCCGGTATGCAAGCGGCCGGGTATGGGCGCATCGTGAACCTGACCTCCATTGCGGCTTTCGGCACGTCGATGCCCGGCACCACGTTCTACGCCGCCACGAAAGCCGCGGTAATCGCGCTGACCAAGCGCTTTGCGCTCGACCTGGGCCCGCAGGGCATTACCGTTAACGCCGTGGCGCCCGGGTTCATCGGCACAGATATGGTTTACAGCGGCCGCAGCCAGGAAGAGGGTCGGCAACTCCTCGCGTTGATGGCGGGGAAAGCCATGGTCCGCCGCGTGGGAACGCCCGACGATATCGCCGAGGCCATTGCGTTCCTCTCCGGCTTCCATGCCGGGTTCATCACCGGACAGGTGTTGGCGGTCGATGGGGGGCGGACGGATTTTCTGGCGCCTTAGAACGGATCTGCCGCCGCTGGCGGCGCCGTTCGATCTTCTCGTGGCGTTCGAGGGTAATGAGCTCCCGCCGCCGGCGCTGCTTGGTTTGCCCGTCGATGTGCTGCCAGAATTTGGCAAAGTACTGGATGGCGCTCACCAGGGCAAAGAAAACGACCCCGTACATCCAGAGCATGGCGAAGCTGTACCACTCTTTGTAGCGAATGGAGATCAGCATCAGGGAGATGGCAATCACCTGGGTCGCCATCTTCGTTTTGCCCAGGTCGGAGGCCTGAATCGTATAGCCCTCCGCCGAGGCGATGGAGCGCAGGCCGGAGACGGCGAACTCCCGGGCGATGATCAAAATCGCGAGCCAGCCGGGGATGAGGCGGATCTGCACGAGCGAGATGAGCGCGGCCGAGATGAGCAGCTTATCCGCCACGGGGTCGAGCAGCGTGCCGACCGTGGTGACCTGTTTCCAGCGGCGGGCCAGATAGCCATCGAGAAGATCGGTGAGGGCCGCGGCCAGGAACGTCGCCAGCGCCAAATACTCCTGGGCCACCCGCACCCCGAAGAGGTCGATACGCAAATCTTCCTGAACCAGGGCTGCAACCAGCAGCGGCACGAAGAAGATACGGAGGATCGTTAGCAGATTGGGGAGGTTCATCCCGGTCTAACCAATATAGCCCGCCCTTACGCTACCAGATATTGCGCCAGGCGGCGACGGGCAGACTCCGGTGCGACGGCCTCAATCACCACGATCTCTTCCTCGTAGGTTTTCGTCAGCACGCGGCTCGACTCATGCAGCAGATTCAGGGCGGCGCCGTCGGAAGCCGGGATGCGGAGGACGCAGGGCGCCACGGGGTCCAGCGTCAAGGCATCGTCAATCCGCGCGAGGAGGGGCGCAATCCCGGCGCCGGTCGCGGCGGAGATGCCGACGGCGCCCTCCGGCAACTGAGCTGAGCCCTCGCGGTCCTGCTTGTTCCAGACGAGAATCTGCGGTGTCTCGTGCGCCTTAATCTCTTCAAGAACGGCCTGCACATGCGCCATCTGCTGCTGCGCCGCTTCGGCGGTGGAGTCCACCACGTGTACGAGCAGGGCGGCCTCGACGACCTCTTCGAGCGTGGCGCGAAAGGCCCGCACGAGCGTCGTGGGTAGATTGCGGATGAACCCGACGGTATCGCTGAGCAACACCTTCCGGCGCGAAGGCAACTGCACGGCCCGCACGGTGGGGTCGAGCGTAGCGAACATTCGCGCGTCCGCCGTCACGCCGGCCTGCGTCAGCCGGTTGAACAGGGTCGACTTGCCGGCGTTCGTGTAGCCGACGAGCGCCACGGTGGCCAGCGGCACGCTCTGCCGTTGACTGCGCTGGATGAGGCGGGTCCCGCGAACATTCTCGAGACTCTTCTCGATCTTCGAGATCCGGAGCCCGATTTTGCGGCGATCCACTTCGAGCTTCGTTTCGCCCGGACCCCGGGTGCCGATACCACCGCCGAGGCGCGACATCGCCACACCCTTCCCGGTGAGCCGCGGCAGCAGGTATTGCAACTGGGCCAGTTCGACCTGCAACTGGCCTTCGCGCGTCCTGGCCCGTTTGGCGAAGATGTCGAGGATCAGTTGCGTACGGTCGACCACCCGCGTATCCAGCCGCTTTTCGATGTTCCGCAGTTGGGTGGGGGTCAACTCGTTGTCGAAGACGACGAGATCGGCTTGCGTCGCCTCTACGGCGGCTGCCAGCTCTTCCAGCTTCCCTTCTCCGATCATGTGGGCCGAATCGGCCACATCGCGAATCTGGGTATAGACGTCAACGATCTCAGCCCCGGCGCTGAGCGCCAGCGTGCGGAGTTCTTCAAGCGACTCTTCCGCGGTGAAGCTTTGCTGAGCCCGGCGGCGCAGTTCCACCCCGACCAGTATGGTCTTCTCCGGGCCGGACTGCGTCGTTTCAAGGGTACGGCTCAAGCTTCGCTGGGCTCTCCGGGCATGCCGGGAAGGCCACCCGGTGCTGCGGGCGCGGCCATAGCGGCGGCCGCGCTATGGGAATGCACAGGCCGGGAGACGACTACCGTGGAGATCGCGTGCTTGAAAATCAGTTGTTCCTGATTGTTCGATTCGAGCACCACGGAGTACTTGTCAAAACTCTTAATCCGGCCGGAAAGCTTCACACCACTCATCAAGTAGATGGTGAGAAAGGTCTTGTCTTTGCGCGCATTGTTTAAAAACGCTTCTTGTATGTTTTGCGCCAGTTTATCCATAAAAACGTCCTAGCACCCACGGGGGCCCAGACTCCTCCGTCTTGAAAAAGTGGATCGTGAGGATTTTCCGTATTGTAGCATTGCCCCTCTTGTGGGCATCACGCCATTTGGAGTCCAAACGCGCTGATGAGCAAGGCGGCGAGGAAAAGCGCGAGACCCAGGAAGAGTTTCACCCGCACCGCACCGGGAGCCGCGGCGAATTCCTTCCACACGAGCAGACCGCAGAGCGCCGCCAACAACCCACTGCCGTACTGAATCGCCAAAGTCACCGCCGGCCCCGCCAGGGCTTCCTTCGGCGCGGCGGCGGCAGTGAACAACGCCAGAGCGCCCATGCTCCACAGCGCTCCCCCGGCCAAGCCCCACACATGCTGGCTATGCGGCTTCTTCCAATAGTGCTTCAGCGGAACCGCCTCACCCTGCACCGGCAGATTCATAAAGTACAGACTGTAGAGGAGGGTGCTGAACACCACGCCGACCGAGAAGAACACCAAAGCGCCGTACGGAGCCAGGCCGATGTCGCCGGCCCGGCTTTGGCTCAACGTGGGCGAGTATAGACCAAGAAACACCCCGCCAAAGACCGCCAATAAGGTGCCCTTGAGACCGGTGTCGGGCCGCTTTCCCTTGGCGACGTCGAGTTTCAAGCCCCGGTGCGCGAGTGCCGTGGCTGCGATGGCCGCGAGCATCACCACAATCCCACCCACCTGCACGCCCATCGACCCCGCGGGATTCAACACGAGGTTCCAAACCAGACTGACCACCATCGCCATGCCAATGGCTAAGGGAAACGCGACCGCCAGACCCGCCAGGCTCGTTGCCCCGGCCAATAACATGTGGCCCAGATTGAAGATTACGCCGCTGGCGGCGGCCAGAGCCATCTGCCGCTTGCCGGTGATGGCCAGGTTATCTTCAAACGAAAACCCGTCGCCCATCGCACCCAGGCTGAAGGCGCTCAGCAGCGCGAACAGCAGCATCCCCAGGGCAAAGTCCAGGTAATACAGTTCAAAGCGCCACTTGCCGGCCGCTTTCTGCGTATTGGCCCAAGTGCCCCAGCAAAGCAGGGAGAGAACAAGCGTAAGAATGACGAAGGACGGAGTGGAAGGAATCATCGAGAACCGGCTCTGGAGAGTATCTTAATTCTGCTGATCATGGCAATAGGTGCAGTTGAGAGGCGCTTTCTTCTGCCGGTGGCAGGTCATGCAACCACCCATGGAGATATCCGTCTCCCGCTTCAACACTTCACTGGCCGAGACGGCCCCATGGCAGTCCTGACAAGTGGCGCCCGCTTCCGTATGGGCGCGATGGGAGAAGTAGACATAGCCCGGAATCTGATAGACCCGTACCCACGGGACTTCCCGTTTGCTCTCAAAGTACGACTTCAGCTTCTGGATGGGCTCGGCGTCTGTCTTCACCGCCTGGTGGCAGGTCATGCATTTCGCCGTGGCCGGCAACCCCATGGCCTCGCCCGGATCTTTGTTTTCGTGGCACATCGCGCATTTCATCTGGAGCTTTCCGGCGTGCAGCGCGTGGCTGTACGGGATCGGCTGGACCGGCGCCACCACGGGCGCGGGACCTTGCGCGATCAGCAAAACGCCCAGCAGAAGGACGGCTACGAAAATGAAGATCCGCATACTTATATTCTGCCCTGCTTTTTCTGCTCAAGCAGATACTCGCAGGCGCGCATGGTGAGGGCCATGATGGTCAACGTCGGATTCTGCACGCCACCGCTCGGGAACGCGCTGCCATCGAGAACGAACAGGTTGCGGACATCATGCGCCTGATTGTATCCGTTCAGGACCGATTTCTTGGGATCCGCGCCCATGCGGCAGGTTCCGAGTTCGTGGATGGACTCTCCGGGCGGCACCATTTGGGAGTGCGCGGACAGGACCTCAAAGCCGGCGCCTTCGCACAGGGCGATGCCGGTCTCCATGGCGTCTTTTGCCATGTTGTGTTCGTTCTCGGTGTAGCGCTGTTCAATGTGGGGCGCGGGAATTCCCCATTCGTCCTTAAGCGTCGGATGAATGGTGATGCGGTGCTCAAACCGGGGCAGGCTTTCGCCCATGGTCGTCATGCCGAATCCGGCGCCTTGGACGTCCGCCATGGTCTTGGCCAACTCCTCGCCCCACTGCGGAAAGAGCTCCGGCGAAGGCGTGCCGCCGCTGCCGAAGTCCCAAGCCCAACCGCGGAGATAGTTCTTCTCCGGCTTGCCGGGTTTGAGGTTGGTAAAGCGGGGGACGTAGCCGGCGCCACCCATCAGATTCCGCGGGCCTTTGCCGCCGCGCGCTTCGGGGACGATCGCGGTGACGGTGTTCTTGACGTAGAACTGGTCAAACAGATACCGGCCCAGCACGCCGCTCGCATTGGCGAGGCCGGCCGGATACTGGCGGCTCTTGCTGTTGAGGAGAAGCCGGGTGGATTCGAGCGTTGAAGCGCCGAGCAGCAGGACCTTGGCGGGAACCGAGTACTCCCGTTTCGACCGCCGGTCCACATAGTGCACCGCGTTGACGAGACCGGTCTTCGGGTCGACACCGAGTTCGCGAACGATGGCGTTCGGAACGATGGTGAGGTTCCCGGTCGCCTGGGCGACGGGGAGCAGCAGATTCACGGAGCTGGCCAGGGTTCCCGTGGCGCGGCGGGGCTTGGTGGTCGGCACGCCCAGCTTTTTCGCGCTCGCGTTGAAGCGCTGAATGCTGAGCGAATCGATGGATTCGTCGGCGAGCAGCTTGCCGTCCGGCATCTGCGCCCAGCCTTCGTTGCGGCCGGCGACGCGGATGAGCGGCTCGACGCGATCGTAGAACGGCGCGAGATCGGCGAGAGAGATCGGCCAGTTTTCGCCCCAGCCGTCGTGATCCTTGCACTTGAACTCGTAGTCGGACAGGCGCCAGGAGGCGCGTCCCCAGCGGAGCGTCTTGCCGCCGACGAGGCGGATGCGGACCCAGTAGTAGGGGTCGTTTTCAGGATGCGTGTAGGGGTTCTTCTTCTCGTCGATCCAGAGGTTGGCGTCGAATTCCGAGGCCTGGGTGATGTGGGGGAAGCGGCCGGGTTCGCCGAAGCCGCGGTAGGGCAGGTCATAGACCGCCTTCAGCGTGCGGTGGCGGGTGAAGTCCACCGCGGGCCCCGCTTCAAGCAGTAAACATTTCACGCCGGCCTGCGCCAGCACATACGCGGCCATGCCGCCGGAGGCGCCAGAGCCGATAATCACCACATCGTGGTCAAAATTTGCCATTGGGTTCGTTTCGTTAATCGATGACGTGCCAGTAGGGGTTCAGGCCGGTGGCCCGGCGGCGGCCCGCCGCGTTGGCATCGGCGACGGCGCGGGAGTTGGTGGTGGCGCGGATGATGTCCGCCTTGGCGGCGCGCAGGAAGGCAGCCTGCGGATCGGCCGGCATGGCGTAGGTCCACTTGGTTTTGAGCGGCGCCAGCAGGGCGTCGGCGTCCGCTCCGGCCAGTTCGGCGAAGCCCTTCTGATGCTTGGCCCGCGCGGCGCGGTCGAGCGTATCGAGGCCCCGCTGATAGAGCGATTGGCGGCTACGCGGCGAGCTTGCGAGCAGGAAGTCGAGGAACCCGGCGGCTTCCGCCTCTTTGGCTCCGGGGCGGCCACCGATGGAGGGAGCGATCCGCTCGGCCAGGGCGGCGAGGGTGGCGAACTGCACCGGGGTGAAAAAGCGCCGGACGGGTTGGCCGGCCGCATCGGGCGAGGCCAGTTGCAGAACGGCGTTTTCGTCGGGGGAAGGGTTGATCTGCTGGGCGGGCAGAAGTGCAGGGGAGGCCGCCAGGGTCTGCAGCAATCGCCGTCGATTCATATACCAGACACGGTATCGTTCCGGGCGGCCCTCCCGCAACCGGACGACCTACTTTTGCGGGAACTCGCGCTTGGTGCCCTTGGGCAGATTGAGGGCGAGATCGGCGTCTTTCACCGCCGGATTGACTTTCACGCCGGTATAGGCGGAAAGGAAATAGTCGCCGCTGGGCTGGAAGAACTTCTGCTGGATGGGGTTGCCGTCGTTGGACGGGATCCACATCTCCACGCGCTTCAAGTGCTCCCGGACGCTGGCGGCCTTCGGGACGAGTTCGATCCGGGTGGTCGCTTTGCCGTCGAGTGTCTCGGCTCCCAACACCTTCATGTCGTAGCTCTTGAGCAGTTCCCGGGTGGGAGTTCCAAAGCCCAGGAGCAGGAACTGATCGACAAGGCTCCGGTACTTGCCGAGATCGAACTCCTGCACCGTTTGGATATTGGGCAGGTACATCTCGTACTTGTTGCGGCTGAGCGCGATGGACTTGACGTTGGGCTTGCTGATCTCCATCCGGACGCGGAGGTCCCCGGCCTTCACCTTTTTCAGGGTGAAGGTGCCCTCCTCGGTTTGGGTATCGCGGATCACCGCCGTATAGGTGACCTTTCGCACGTTCGCCGTCAGCGACTGGAAGGCAGTGGCCGCGGCGTCCATGCGGGCGCGGACCTGATCCAGAGTTTCGGCGGCGCTGAGGCTCACCGTGGCCAGGCAAATCAGAAAGAGGGGTCGCATGTCACTAGGTTGGATGGATTTGGCGCCGCCGCCGTTTCCTACTTGCGGAAACGCGTGTAGGCCGCAAAGCCGATAATCTCTTTTTCGGAGTTGTACAGCGGCTCGACCCGCTGCACGTCGAGCTTCTTGCCGTCTTTATTCTTCAGCAGGTCTCCCGCCTTGGTCAGCCGCCCGGCTTCATCGAGATCGGCCAGCAACTGGCGTTCAATGTAGAACACCTCGTCGGCGCCCGCAACGGGCAACATGACGATGGAAGAGGCCCGTGGCTGATCGCGGAAAAACTCACGCGGGGTGAAGAAGATGAAGGCGACAATCAACAGCACGACCACGTCGTACTGCCAGGAGGCGCGCGGGTAGTCCCACAAGATGAAGCGTTGGAATGCCGAGGCCATAGTTGACCAGTTTAGCGAACCGTGGCGCCCAGCGTCCCGATTCCCTCGATCCGCGCCCGCACCGTATCGCCCGGCTTGATGCGCGCCCCCTTGGGGCAGCCGGTGGAGATAATGTCGCCGGGGTAGAGCGTCATGGCCTGGCTGTGGAAGCGCACGAGTTCGAGCGGGCGATGCTTCATATTGCGGACAAAATCCCGCGACCAGACCGAACCGTTGTGTTCGGTAATCACTTCGAGATCGTCCACTTCGGCGATCTCGTCCTTCGTGACGATGACGGGCCCGAAGGAGAAAAACGTGTCCATGGACTTGGCCCGGGTGAGGTACCGCGGGTTCTTGGCGAGGACGTCGAGGGCCGTCAGGTCCAACGTGGTGGTGTAGCCGAAAATGGCGTCGAGCGCTTCGTCGAGCGAGGCCAGCCCCTTCACCTTCTTGCCGATCACGACGGCCAGTTCGCCTTCGGCATCGACATCGTTCGACACGGCGGGCGGCGGCAGGACAATCTCGCCTTCCGGCGGGAACATACACGAGGCCGGTTTCATGAAGCTGCCCGGCTCCTCCGGCTGGACGGCGTTGATGTCGACGGCGTGGGAATGGTAGTTGAGGCCGATGCACCAGATCTTCGGCGGCACGTCGTAGGGCAGCAGCGGGGTAACGGAGGACAGGGGAATCGCCGGCCCGCTGGCGGCGGGAAGGGCGCCCGATTGAATGAGGCCTAACAGGTCCGAGCTGGGGAACGGGACCACGCCCTCGGCGGTCAGGGCTCCGGAATGGACCTGCCCCTGGTGGAGAAAACGGAGAACTTTCATAGTTGTTGTGCGATGTCGACCAAGTCGGCAAACAGCCCGTAGGCGGTCTGCTCCACGCCTGGGGTGACGGACACGATGCCTTGGGTCCCCATCAGGTCGGTGTGCAGTAATAATACATTCGAAGTGCCATCGACGTTGGCGAGGAGGTCGTCTTCGGGCAGGCGCTCCGGGCGTGTGGTTAAGGTCAACGATCCGTCGGCCTCCCGTTTGGCGCGGCTGACGAGCGTGATGACGAATCCGGCGGCGGCCGCGGCTTGGATCTCTTCGGGCGTGATCGCGCCGATCCCGGTGCGGTCGACCATTTGCGGGGTCACGTTGGCGTCCATTAAAACGTTGGCCAACGCCGCCGTCTTGGCCGCGGCGTCCCAGCCGTCGATATCGTAGGCGGGGTCGGCCTCGGCGATGCCCATCTCCTGCGCCAAGCGGATGCCATCGGCGAGCGAGCGCCCTTGGGCCATCTCCGCGAGGACGACCTTCGTGGTGGAGTTGAGTACGCCGCTGACGCCTTCGATGGTCACGCCGGGCAGGTTGTTCCGCACGAGGTTGAAGACCGGCGAGCCGTCCATGACGGTGGATTCAAAGCGGAATAGGATGTGCCGTGCGGCTGCCTCGGCGCGTAAGGCCGCGTAGGCATGGGCGATGGGGCCCTTGTTGGCCGTGATGACCGGCAAGCCGCGCGCGAACGCCGCCCGGATGTGGCTGATGGCCGGCTCTCCGTCCACGGGGTTGAGGGAGGTGATCTCGATCACGACTTCGGGCTCGGCCCGGTCGAGGAACTCGGGCACGGTGGCCGGTGGCCCCCACGTGGGCTCAATGGGCAGGCCCTTGGGATCGTAGGCGGTGTACTTCCTCGTCTGGATCGCCGTAATCCGGAAGGGGAAGCGTTTGCGCTGCTTTTCGAGGAGCCGCGCAAACGCCTTACCGACGCTGCCGTAACCGATCAGTGCGATGCGCAAGCGCGCTCCTTAGAACTTAACGGTAGCGAGGAATGCATTCAGCTCCGATTCTAACGCAGCCTTTTTCTGTTGATCGGCCTGCGCCTGGTCCCGGAGTTCCACGATCTTGGTCTCGCGCGCCGCCAAGTCGCGGGCGTAGCGCTGCACCTGCTGCTCCTGGCCGCTCACCGAGTTCAAGGAGCGGATGTTTTCGCGGAGCCGCTCCTGATCTTTCACGAGACCGGCCGATTGCGTCTGGTTGGCGCGGAGGGCCTGATCGACGGTGGCAATCTGGGCCTTCATGGCCTGGATTTTTTCGAGGGCCTGTTTGCCGGCCGGCGAAAGCGAAGCGTTGCGGAGGAAGAGGTTGATCTGGTCGGGCGAGGTGGAGGAGATGACGTAGGACTGATCGTAGACGTACTCCTCCTTGACGACGAACGTCTGCTCGGAGTTCGGCTTCAGTTCGAGCGAAAAGCGGTAATCCGTCGCGGTCTTTTCGGCCGGGGTGATGCCGATCAACTTGTAGCCGCTCCGGATCGGATGCTCAATAATCAGGGTCTTGGCGCGCGGGTCGACGTTCTTGATGGTGTACGTCTTCGTCTCTTCGGTGCTGGCCTTGGCGGAGATGACGCCGCGGTTGGCGCGGATCTCCCGCACCTGCCGCTGCTCGCTGTCGAAGTTCGTCGTGATGCGGGTGCCGAGATCGACGCCGTAGGAGATGAGGCGCTTATCGCCCGCCTTGACGGTTTCGACGAGCGCTTCGCCGGCGTAGGCGCCGTTATCGAAGACGGTGATGGGGCCGCCGTCGAGGGTCTTGCCGGTGTTGTTGGTGATTTCGGAGGCGGTCCGCGGGTTGGCCTGGGTCTCGTCGGTATAGATGAGCAGCTTGCGCGCTTCCACCTTTTGCTGGAGGAACGGCAGCATGGCGGACTCGTTTTTCTTAACGGTCACGGGTGTTGAGAAGGCGTATTCGAACAGTTCGCCGAGGTCGCGGCCGGCGGTATTGACGACGACGCTGCTTTGTTGCGGCATGGCGTCCGCGATGGCTTCGGCGGCCATTTCGCGGCGCATGACCATGGAGCTTTTCGCCATCGGCGCGGGGGCCGCCGCCGCTACGGCTCCGGCGAGCGATCCCCCAATTCCCGCCCGGTACAGTTCGGGAGCGACGGCGCGCTCCTCGGCCAGTTCGGCGAAGGGCCGTTCGATGAACTTCGGATCGTAGAGGCGGCTTTGGAAGCTGACGGGTTTCCCCGAAACCAGCGAGAGTGTGATGCCGGTCCAGTCGCTGTCGGTGGTGTTGTCGACGATGGCCCAGCCTTCGAGCATCGGCGTGGCGCCCAGGATGAGCCGGTAGCTCGACTTCCAGATGGGCGTCGGCAGCAGATAGCTGGCGCGAATCTGGCGCGACCGCGTGGATTCGCCGTCGATGTAGACCGCCCGCTGCTCCTGCGTCCGCAACCCCGCCATTGATTGCAAGTACTCGCGGAGCTTCAGTTGCAACAGGGGATCGGTGAGACGGACGGTGCTGGCGCTCGCCAGGTCCAGCGTGCGGAGTTCGCCGGAATCGGTGAGGAGCACGAGCAGCTCCTGCTGCGCCTTCTGGTCGGTGGAGGGCACGACTCGCCCGCTCACGATGGCGCCGGAGATTTTCCCGGCGGCGAGTTCCACCTCCACCTTTGCCCCGCGCAATCCGTCGAGGAACTTGGCCAGCGCGACTTCGGGTTCCACATTCAGGGAACTCCGGGCCGGCTTGGCCGAATCATAGCGGACTCCGGTGACGCGGCCGCCGCCCTGTTCGTCCAGAACGAGCGACTTCAAGACGTCATTCATTTCGTTGGGTTTGAATTCCAGGCGGGCGGTCTGGCCGCTGGGAACCTCCCCGGCGCGTTCGAAGTAGCCGACGCCATGTTTGTAGAGGACCACTCGCTTCACGGGCAATTCCGCGGCGACTAAAGAGGTAGCCGCCAAAACAGCGGGGACGAGACGATTTTTCATGAGATCTCCTTTCACTGGGGGATTCCGCCGGGATGCTGATCCTTTCACGGGAATTTTCCGCTTGGCCATGGTGGGGACTCCTTTCGATCATGACGCGTTTCAAGAGTTTAGGAAAGGAGTACCGGAGCGGCTAAGCCGGTGGTAGTACTTTCTTGCTAACTTAAAGGGAATCTCCAACGGCAGGAAAAGGTCTGAGTTCCATCTAAAGGAGTCGCCCGAGTCTGTCGATAACCCTCTAGGGAGCGCAAGTGTTGAAAGTTCTTGTCCGAGTTTTCGTTGTTCTGATGGCCGCAACGCCCCTTCTGGCCCAGGAGGCGGCGGAGAGCAACAGCTCGTCGTCCTATGATGGCCCGAACGTGATGGGCCGAGGGGATATGCGGATCGGCTTGCTTGGGGCTGATTCGGTTCCAATCCGGTTTTCGTTTAACGTTGGTGGGACGTATGACACACTGCTGGGGGCGTTCCGCACCGATGAAAACGGCAACCTCGCACCCGGGGCCGGGTCCTACGGGGTGCAGGGTGGATTTGATGTTTCCGGGCAGAAGCGATTCCGCCGGGCGATTCTGGGAATCTCGTATAACGGCAACTACAACTACTTTCCGGGGCTCGATGGCTTTAACGGCCTGAACCAGGCCCTGAACCTGGGCTACTCTCGCCGTCTCGGCCGGCGGTTGGAGATGAACTGGATCAACACGGCGAGTTTGACCAACCGTCTGCTGGGCAATCCATTGAACCAGCAGGCTTTGGGTGCGGACCTGGCGTCGGCCCCGGTGAATGAGCTTTTCGATAATCGGATTTTCTTTCTCCAGTCGCAGATGACGTTGTCCTACCGGTTGAGCTCCCGGTGGCAACTCGTGGGCGGCGGGAATGGCGGCGTGGTTCGGCGCCAAGCGTCATCGCTTGCTGGGGTAAACGTTTATGGGGGCACCGCCGGAATCATGTACCGCTGGAGTCGGAACACCACCATCGGCATCAACTACGACTTTTCCCACTTCAACTTTGGACGATCGTTCGGAGAATCGAACATTCACGGCTCGACGGTCAATTTCGCCCGTCGAATCGGGCGGGATTGGCAGGTGAACGCTTCGGTGGGTGGACAGTCCATTTATACGGTGGGCGCGCGGCGCGTTGCGTTGGATCCGGTGATTGCGGCCCTGCTCGGCAGCACCGAGGGTGTGGAAGCTTTTTCGTCGAGGCGATGGGTCACCAGCTACGGCGCCGGCGTGGAACGCCGCATCCGACGCAGTTCGTTCACCGCCCAGGCGAGCCGGAGTGTTGTACCGGGCAACGGGCTATTGCTCACCTCCGTCATCGACCTGATTTCTTTCGGGATGACCTACACCGCCACGCGGGATTGGAGCTTGAACGCCGGAGCCAGCCGGAGTTCCATGACCGATGTCTCCGGGTCCAATCTGGGCCGTTTTGACGTTTCGCAGGTGCAGGCGGGGGTCAACCGGACCCTGAACCGCGAACTTGGCATGTTTGGCACGGTAGAGTATCGAACCTTCGCGCTCGGCATCTCCTCCTTTGACCGGAGTGGCTTTCGATTCACGGTTGGACTCACGTACACGCCAACCTCCCTGCCGTTTGGCCGATAGGGTCGATCAAACCGTTATGGGGGAATCGAGCGGACCACGCCGGGTTCTGGTGGTTGATGACGACCCGATGCTCGGCCGGTTGTTGTTGCGTTACCTCTCCCGGGCCGGGGTACCGGCTGACCTTGCCCTTTCCGCAACCGAGGCTCGGACCGTGTTTCTCGCAGGCGTCTACTCGCACGCGGTCGTCGACCTGACTCTGCCGGATGGCTCCGGAGCGGATTGGCTGGCTGCTGCGCTTCTAGAGGACATGAATCTGTTCGGGATTCTCTCGAGCGGCTATCCGGTATCGACCGAATTCCTGCCTCCTGAGCTGCGATTGCGAGCCACGACCCTGCAGAAGCCGTTTTCTCCGCCCGATCTCCTGCGCGCGCTTGGCCACGCAGAAACGGACTAGCTCTCCTCGACACCCCGCTGCGCTTTTCGATTCACGATCAACTGGAACAGATCCGGCCGGCTGTAGTGACCGACGACATCCAAATCAAACTGCGCCTCGCGAATCTTCCCCATCTCCAAGTCCGCAATTAGCAGACCCTCGCCGTCCCGCTTGGGCCCGGCCAGCACCTTTCCCAAGGGGTCAATGATGACGCTCCCTCCGGAGATCGCCGCCCATTCGCCAGCCGGCTGCCATTGGCAGGCACTCAGCACGAAGCACCGGCCCTCCATGGCGATATGCCGCATGGTGGGCAGCCACGTCTCCCGGTCGTCTACGGTCGGCGCGCAGTACAACTCCACGCCCTGGCCGTAGAGCGCGAGCCGCAACTGCGGCATGTAGTTCTCCCAACAGATCGCCGCGCCCATTCGCCCGAGCGGCGTCGCGACCACTCCTAACGTGCTGCCATCCCCAAAGCCCCACAGCAGACGTTCCATCGCCGTCGGCATCACTTTCCGACGCTTCCCCGCCACGGTACCGTCGGGCGCCAGGAAATAGACCGTGCAGTAGAGGGTGCCGCCATCGCGCTCAATCGCTCCGGCCACCAGCCAGATTCCATGCGCGGCCGCGACGGCCGACAACCGTTCGGTGCCGCTGAGGGCTCCCGCGGCGTACCGGGCAAAGTTCGCTCTGCCTTCTTCGGTCCGCCGTCCCACCGTCACTCCAAAGTCCATTCCTTTCGGGTATCCGCCCAGGAACGCCTCCGGAAAAACGGCCAGTTCCGCGCCCGCCGCAGCGGCCGCGGCCGCCCAGTGATCGAAGCGTGCCAAGCTGGCTTCGGTATCCCAAGGCACCGATCCGGCTTGCACGACAGCCACGCGCACCACTGACTTTGTTTCCTGGCCCATGCGCTTAAAGATACACTAAAGGCTTGAAAAGGCCGCTGAAAACGTTGGAACGGGTGATTTCAAAGGCGGGCCTGGGCTCCCGCACGGAGGCCCGGAGTTGGATCGGAGCAGGCCGCGTGTCGGTCAATCGCCGGGTGATTCAGGACCCGGACCACTGGGTGGATATGGAGCGGGATAAGGTGCTCTTCGATGGCAAGCCGCTCGTCAAGAAAGAGCCGATTTACCTGATGCTCTACAAGCCGAAGGGCTACCTGACGACGTATAAGGACCCGGAGAACAGGCCCACCGTGTATGACCTGCTGCGTGATGTCGGCACCTTTGTCGTGCCGGTCGGGCGGCTCGATCTCGATACGAGCGGCCTCCTGCTGCTCACCAACGACACGCAGTTCGCCGAGCGCATCATGAACCCGGAGTTCCACGTCGCCAAACGCTATCTGGTCAAGGCGAACCGGTTGCTCACGGACGACGAGTTGGGGCGGCTGCGCGACGGCCTTGAACTCGACGACGGCCCCACGCGGCCGGCCACCGTCAAACGCATCCGCGACAGCGAAAAGTACACGCACTTTGAGATCACCATCACCGAAGGCCGCAACCGCCAGGTTCGCCGCATGGTCGAAGCCCTGGGCGCTACGGTATTGAAGCTGGTTCGCGTGGCGATCGGGCCGCTCGGCATCGGCGGCCTCGAAGTGGGTAAGTGGCGGTATCTCGAACCCGCCGAGCGCGACCGGCTCGGCCCTCAGCGCAACTTGGCCCGCAAGGCTTCGACGCGCTTGACGTAGCTTGATTCAAAGCTGCGCCGCGGAATGGCCAACTTTTTCCGCAGTTCCGGTTCGCGGAGCAGTTTTTTGCCGCTGCCCGGTAAGCCGTCGGCAGCCCGTTCGAAGCTCTTCGGATGCGCGCTCTGCCATCCCGCCAACGCCCGGAAGTATCCCAACTGGTTCTCGATCTTCTTGCACCCGCGGAGCAGCGCATCCAGAATCTCCGCCCGGTCCCCGTCCGTCAGCAGCGCACTCCCGCCGATCACGGAGCCCCAATCGTCGAGGAAGGGCCCCAGGGGTAACAGCAGGGCCGGCGACTGCCGCAGCGCCTTTACGGGCCGCAGAGGATAGTGGCGGTGGCCTTCGGCACTCAAGCAATCGCGGTACAGGTTGGCGATGTGCTGGAAGATTCCGCCGAAGGGTGTTTTGTTTTCGTGGGCCAGGCGGTGGAAGCGCTGTTTCTGGGCCGAGTGCTTGGCCGCGCCTTCCCAGTAACCGATCCCCTGATCCAGGTCACCCAGATTGTGGGTGATGGAAACCGTCATCTGCAGCACCTCCATCTCGCGTCCCGGGGTCCGCAGCGCCTTGCGAAAGGCCTCGGCCTCCCGCTCCAGTTCCGCCTCGATGAGTCCGGTGAAGGGGTCGTGCATGCCCAGTTGCAGGTACCGGCCCAACCCGCCGCTGGCGACGGAAAACCATTCGCCGTTGTGACCGGAAACGGGCCCGAGTTCGGGGTCCAGGGTGACGCGCGTTGAGATTCCCTCCACGGTCCAATCCCGCATCTGGATGGTAAACGCGGCCATTCGCGCGAGCACCTCGGGGTCCCGGGTCTCGTTCCACAGCACGCCGCGAATCTTGCTGTCGACGTCAGTTGGCACAAAGGTGGCCACGGTTGCCTGATGCGCCGCGCAGCAAAGGGCGAAGTAGTCTTCGAGCGTCTCCACCGACTTCGCGGAGCCCAGCACCCGCAGGTAGCCCACCGGCGTGCCGCCGAGGGCGATCAGCGGACCGGCCTCGGCCACGCTTCGTTTCAGAAACGGCGCGGTATTTTGAACTTGTTCAAGAATTGTATCCGGGTGGATGAACTTCGACCAGACTGGTTCTGCCATGGAGAAAAAGCGCCCCGTTTACCGGAAAAGGCGCCGCTCCCGCCGCAGGAAGGCCGGGGTGTCTACGTCGTCAAAGGGATCGGCGGGACGCTGCGGGTCTGCCGCAGGCTCTTCCGCCACGGGCTCCACCCACTCCGCCGCCGGCGGTTCGGCTTCGATCTCGGCGGCCACCGCTGGCGCGCTGATGGGCGGGGGCGGTGACGGCAGTTCGACAAAGGGCAGGGCTGCCGGCTCCGGGGGGGCGGCCGCGGCTGGATGGCGCCGTTGGATCTGCGGCAGCGTCTGCCGTTCAAACCCGGTAGCGATGACGGTCAGCTTCACCGTCTCGTCCATCGAATCGTCCACCACGACGCCGAAGCTGATCTGGACGTCTTCGTTGTGCGTCGCCTCCCGCACGAGCGTGCAGGCCTCGCTCACCTCAAGCAGTCCGAGCTCGCTCGACCCGGTGATGTTGATCAGGATCCCCTTGGCGCCTTCGACGCCGCCCTCTTCGAGCAGCGGCGAGTTGATGGCCTGCTCGGCAGCCGTGATGGCGGCGTTCTCGCCCGTGGCGGTCGCCGTGCCCATCATGGCGTAGCCCATGCCGGACATGATGGCGCGGATATCCGAGAAGTCCCGGTTGATGATGCCGGGGGTCGTGATGATATCCGCAATGCCTTGCACGGCCTGCCGCAGGACATCATCCGCCATCTGCAACGCCTGTTGAAAGCTGGTGCCTTTGCCCGCCAACTTCAGCAGCTTGTCATTGGGAATCGAAATCACGGTGTCCACGACGCCTGCGATCTCGGCCAGGCCCTGCTCGGCCTGCTTCATCCGGCGGGGACCTTCAAAGCTGAACGGCTTGGTGACGACGGCGACGGTCAAGGCGCCCAGTTCCCGCGCGAGCGACGCCACGATGGGTGTCGCCCCCGTTCCCGTGCCGCCACCGAGGCCGGAGGGGATGCAGACCATGTCCGCCTCTTCGAGCATGTCGATGATGCGGTTGGTATCCTCCATGGCCGACTGCCGGCCCACGTCGGGATTGGCCCCGGCGCCGAGGCCGTTGGTGATCTTGCTGCCAATCGGCAACTTGTTCGGCACAGGCGAGGCCTGCAGCGCCTGCATGTCGGTGTTCAGGACGTAGAACTCCACGCCCTGCAAACCGGAGTTCATCATGCGCGCCACGGCGTTGCAGCCACCGCCGCCAACGCCGATCACCTTGATCCGGGTGCCGTGATCGATTTCTTCTTGAATGTGAAATTTAAGCTCTGCCATGGCGAGTCCCTCTGCGTTTAGCGCATCAATAAGTTAAGAAAAGGGGGGGGCGGTTTGCGGCCGCCGCGATCTTGTTTCAATCGGCCCGAGTACATCGCCAGGCCCGCGGCCGTGGTCCAACTCGGGTTATTCAACCGGCTCGGCCAATCCAGAATTCCGACCGGCAAGCCGTTCCGCGCGGGGCAATTCAGAACCTGCTCGGCGACATCGCACATGCCGTTCAAGCGGGCGCCGCCGCCGCACAGCACGACTCCTTCGAGCAGTTTCCGGTCCATGCCCGCTTCGATCACTTTCCGTTGCACATACTCAAACAGAAACTGCGCACGGGCCTCCAGCATATCGTTCAATTCCCGCCGCGGGGCCTCCCGCGAGGGGCGTCCATCGGCCGAGGGCACTTCGATAAACGTGTTGTCGGCCGTCAGGCCGAGAATGGCGCAGCCGTATTCGATCTTGAGCCGCTCGGCGTCTTCGTGGGTGACATGGAAACCCGTACTGACATCTCGCGTGAAATGGTCCGCATTCACGGGGATACTGGCGGCCTGCACCATCGCTTCGCCATCGTAGATCGCAATGTCGGTGGAATGCATCCCGATGTCAACCACGGCGACGCCCTGCTCCCGCTCTTCCGGCAGCACGCTGGCGTAGCCGGCCGCCATCGCCTCGAACACGGTCTCTTCGACGGCGAGGTGGGCATGATGAATGGCGCTCACCAGCGCCTGATGCTCAATCGCCGAGGTGGTCACCACGTGGACGTTGGCTTCGAGACGCGATCCCCGGTACTCGCGGGGATTCAGAATTCCGGTGCGGCCGTCGAGCGTGAAGTCCTGCGGCAAGACCTGCAGCAGGATGCGATCATCTTCCAGCCGCACCCGGCAGGCCAGTTCCACGGCGTACCGCATGTCCGACTCGTCAATCTGGCGCGGCCGCCCCAACTCATAGACACCCCGGGCATTGGCCCCTTTAATGGCGTCGCCGCCCAGTCCCACAACGGCCGCATCGAAAGAGATCTGCGCCTGCCGCTCGGCCTCCCGCGCCGCCAGCTTCACGGATTCCGACAACAGCGCCCGGTCCGCAATCCGGCCCTTGGCCCAGCCCTTGGCCTCTGCTTCTCCGGAGCCGAGAAACCGGATTTTGCCATCCTCCACAACGCAGACCGCGCAACGCGTCCACGCGCTTCCGGCGTCCAGCCCCACCGCCAACTTTACCCGGCTACCAGCCATGCGCGATCCCTCCGTGCAGCGCTAAGCCCGCCGCCACTGCCCAACTCGGCGCCGAAAGCTCCAGCGGCCATTCGGCAACCCCCACCACCTGCCCCAACCGGACCGGACACTGCAGCAGTTCCTCGGCGTAGTCGCACAGTCCGGGCAGGCAGGCGCCGCCCCCCGTCAGGATCAATCCTCCCGGGGGCGGCAACTGACCGGCGAGTTCTTCAATCTGGAACTCCAGCATGTGCAGATATTGTCCGGCCCGGGCCTCCAGAATCTCTTGCAGCGGCGTGGCCTTTTCCTCCAGCGAGGACCGGGCGATGCTGCCGACGGTCACTTTCCGATGTTCGGCTTCGGCGAAGGGAAGGTCAAACAGGGACGCGATGTCCTGGGTGAACTCCCGGGCTCCCATCGGCACACTCACCGTGCGGATGCCGCCGGTCAAGTCGCTGTAGGCCAACTCCGTCGATTCCACGCCGATGGCCGCGGCGGTAATGCCGCCCTGGCGCATCAGATCCGACGTTGTCGCCAGCAGCGCCGCTTCGCCCTCCACCACGTAATCGGCCACCCGGAGCCCGCTCCGTTCGAGCGACGCGTTGAGGGCCTCCATCTGGTTAAACGAGTCGGCATAACCCGCGGTGACGGTGTCGATCTCGGCTCCGGCCCGGATCCCCGCGGCCATGGCGGCGGCCGATACGGAGCCGGCTACCGCATCCACGTTCCGAATCCGCCCCTGCTCCCAGCCATCCGACGGGACGATGCTCGCGCTCCGCAGACGGGGACGCCCATTGACCCACTCAATCAAGACACAGCGGGTGTACGCCGTCCCTGCGTCGAGTCCCGCGCGAATCAGCGGGGCGCTAGGCTCCATTGGGCCCCTCGGGTGACATGATCCGTTCCGCCTTGCCCCCATCCTGCGGCACCGAGAGGATGTTGCCTTCAATGCGCAGATCAAAAACGTTGGACTCTGGCGCGCGCTTCTGAATTTCGGGGTAGCTCAACCGGAACTTCTCAAGACGCCGCCGAAATTGCCGGTCGCCAATGTAGAGCATTACCACACGCCCGCTTTCGTCCTGCATCACCTTTAGGTTACCCGGATCGGAGGCATCGACTTCGGAAATCTTCTCGGCGAGCGGGCCGGCCTCCTGCAGCAGTTTGGCGAACCGGTGGACGCGCAGCTTCCGTTCCTCCTCGTTCTGCTCCAATCCCACGCCCCGCAGGACAGGAAGTTGAAACTCGCCGGGCTGTTGGAGGCGGAGAATGTTTCCGTCCCCATCAATCAGAGCCGGTTCGCCAACCTGCTCCGGCCCCGGGATCTGCACCCAGGCCACGGGCTCGCGCTCCTTAACCTCTACGCGGATCTGGTTCGGCCAGACGCGCGTCACCGACGCTTCGGCAATCCAGGGGTTGCCCAGCAGTTGCAGGCGCCGTTCCCGGATCGGCAGCATGTAGAGGCTGCGTCCGTAGTCGGACCGGAACACCGCGGTCACCTGCGCCCGGGCGGCATTCTTCAAGCCGCGGATTTCGAGCGCGGGGCTCTCTTCGCCGAGGTCCGGCGGGGCCGCCACCAGGAACTGCGCATCCCGCAACACGAAACGCTGCAGCTCCTGCCAGGCAAAGAGCAGGCCGACTACGGCCACCGAGAACAGAGTGGCCCAGACCAGGCCGCTCCAGACGGTGCGAAAGCGAGCCTTCCGCGCCGCGTCCTCTTTCCGCTCTCCCTCTTTCTGCGGCGCCCGGTCCGCGGCGGTGCTGTTCTGCTTGCGTGCCATTCTCTCGGACTCCTCTTACTGCAGCCGGGCCAGGATTTTGTCCCCGGCCTGCCACACGCTTCCCGCGCCTAAGGTCACAATCACGTCGCCCGGCTGGGCGGCCGCCACGGCGGCCTCAACGGCGGCTTCCATCGAACCGCAATACTGGGCGCCCCGGTGGCCAAAATCCTGTAGGCGCCCGGCCAGCGCCGCGGACGTCACGCCGGCAATGGGCGGCTCCGAGGCGGCATAGATGTCCATCAGATAGACGGCGTCGGCCTGATGAAAGCTGCGGGCGAACTCGTCCATCAAGTGCTGCGTCCGCGTGTAGCGATGCGGCTGGAAAATCACGTGGATCCGCCCGAACTGACACAAGCGAGCCGCGGCCAAAGTGGCCCGCACTTCGGTGGGATGGTGACCGTAGTCGTCGATCACAGTCACGCCGCCGGCGGTGCCGCGCAGTTGAAAGCGGCGGTCCACGCCCGAGTATTCGAGCAAGCCGCGGGCGGCTACCTCTTTCGGTACGTCGAGTTCCAGGGCCAAGGCCACCGCCGCGGTAGCGTTCAAGACGTTGTGGAAACCGGGCACGCGGATCTGAAACGTCCCCAACTCCTGCCCCCGCAACCGCAGCTTCCACTTCGAAGCGAAGTGCCCACATTCGGCATCCACAATCTGCAGATCCGCCTGCGCGCTCACGCCGTAAGTAATCGTCCGCCGCTTCACCTCGGGCAGGATCTGCTGCACGTTCTCGTCATCGAGACAGAGCACGGCGGCCCCGTAGAACGGAACCTTGTTCACAAAATCGCGGAATGCGGCGCGGATCTCTTCAATCGAATGATAGTGGTCGAGATGCTCGCGGTCGATGTTGGTGACGACGGCCAGAATCGGCGCCAGTTTCAGGAAGGACCCATCGCTCTCGTCGCTCTCGACGACGAGAAAATCACTCTGGCCCAGGCGCGCATTGTCGCCGCCGAGGGTGCCGACTTTGCCGCCTACCACCACCGTCGGGTCCAGTCCCGCGTAGGCCAGAATCGCCGCCGTGATGGAAGTTGTGGAGGTCTTGCCGTGGCTCCCGGCAATCGCGATGCCGTACTTTAGGCGCATCAGTTCGGCGAGCAGTTCGCCGCGGGGAATCACGGGAATGCCCAGCCGCCGCGCTTCTACGAGTTCCGGGTTGTCCGGCCGCACGGCCGAAGTCACAACGAGAGCCTTCGCTCCGGCCACGTTCGCGGCCTCGTGGCCTTCGTAGATCGTCATCCCCATCTTCGCCAGCCGGTCCGTGGTCGCCGAAAACTTCTGGTCCGATCCTGAGATCGTGTAGCCGAGATTGTGCAGCACCATGGCGATGCCGCTCATGCCGATGCCGCCGATTCCCGTGAAGTGAAGATGCTGTGGCTTGAAAAACATTTTAGCCTTCTATTGTTTCAATACTCCGGCGCATTCCTCAAGCAGGTCGGCTGCGCGTTCCGCCGCGCCCGGCCGCGCGAAGCCGCGGACAGCGGCCGACATTTTTTCAAGGACCCCCGGCTCGAGCAGTGCTGTGATCTCCGTGCGCAACCGTTCCGGGGTGCATTCGGCGTCGCGAATCATGCGCGCCGCGCCTTTGCGTTCGAGCGCCTGCGCGTTCTTGGCCTGATGGTCGTCGGCGGCGTAGGGGTAGGGCACCAGGATCGCGGGCTTTCCCGCCGCGGCCAACTCCGCCACGGCGCCCGCGCCGGCGCGGCAGATGACGAGATCGGCGGCGGCGAAAGCGGCTGGCATATCGTTGATAAACGGCGTGACGCTGACGCCGGGAATGTCTTCGGCCTCGACGCCGGCCTGCAGCACCACACGCACCGGTTGACCAGCCAACCAGGGAGCCAGGCCCTTGATGGCTTGGTTCAGCCGCCGCGCGCCCCGGCTTCCGCCGGTCACGAGGATCTCGAGCCGCTCGCCTCGCGGCTTAGGCGGCAGGGCGAAAAACTCTTTGCGCACCGGCAAGCCGGTGAGTTCCGCGTTGCCGACGGGGAAGTACGGCATGGCCTCTTCAAAACTCACGAGCGCCCGGCGGGAGAAGCGGGCCATGTAACGGTTGGTCAGGCCCGGCATCGCGTTCGGCTCCATCAGCAGCAGCGGCAGCCGCCGCAGCGCTGCCGCGACACCCACCGGACCGGCCGCGTAGCCACCCATGCTGAAGACGCCCGCGACGTGCAGGCGCTTCGTCAAAGCCACGCAGCGGGCCACGCTCACGGGCAGTTGCAGCAGCGTCTTCACCTGCCGCATCCGCCCCTGCCCCTGCAGGCTGCCGATGTCGATTAACTCCAGCGGAAACCCGGCCGCCGGTACGAGCTTGGTTTCGAGGCCCCGCGCCGTCCCGACGAAGACCGGCTTATGCCCACGCGCCTGCAACTCCCGCGCCACCGCGATGCCGGGAATCACATGTCCGCCTGTGCCGCCGCCTGCCATGAGAAACACCATTTAGTTCGATCGCTCACTCACACTCAGCAACATGCCGATCGAGAACAACGTTGCCAGCAGCGAACTCCCGCCGTAGCTGATCATCGGCAGGGGAATGCCCTTGGTGGGGCCGAGCCCGGTGACCACCGAAAGGTTGAAGAGCGCTTGAAAGACGATCATGGTCGTCACGCCAAGTGCTATATAGCGTCCGAAATCATCGGGCGCTACCAGGAAGGTGCGATACCCCCGCCAAAGCACCACGAAGAATCCGACCAGCACCGCGGTAGAGCCGATCAGGCCAAACTCCTCGCCGATGACGGCGTAGATGAAGTCGGTGTGCGGCTCCGGCACGTAGAACAGTTTCTGTTTCCCGTCCATCAGCCCGAGCCCGAAGACACCGCCGGAGCCGATGGCGATCTTCGATTGCATGGCCTGATAGGCCGGATCCGGCGGCGCGCCGGAGCTCCGGACGTAGGTCAGAATCCAACCGTTCGGGTCCACCGTGTTCAAGATCTTGTGCTCGGGATCGAGCATCACAATCACGCGTCCCACGCGGTAGGGCTTCGCGGCGATGCCGGCCACCAGCAGCAGAGCGGCCAACGGAATCGCCCGAATCATGTACTTGCGATCCAGCCCCGCGACGAAGAAGGCCAGGACGGTGGAGGCCACCAGCACGACGGCCGTCCCCAGGTCCGCGATGGAAACGAGGAAGGCGACGAAACCCAGCACGAGGCCGCAGCCGGCCAAGGTGAACCGCATGTTGTTCACGGCCCGGATGCGCCGCGATAGGAAAAACGCAAGAAACAGGACCAGAGCCGGCTTGGCGAACTCGCTCGGCTGTAGACGGCCCACGCCCAGATTCAGCCAGCGGTGCTTGGCGCCATCCATGACGAACGCCGCCATCAGCATCACCACCACCACGCCGATAAAGCCGAACGCCCACGCCGGCGTGTTGAAGGCGCGATAGTCCAGGCGCTTCATCACCATCAACACCAGAAACGAAATGACCGCCCAGCCCAACTGATGCAGAAAGAAGTAGTTCGGGTCCACGTCGTACTTGCCTTGCACGGCGATGATGGAACTGGCCGAGTACACCATCACCAATCCGAAGGTGACCAGCGCCACGATCGTGAAGAAGAGAACCTTATCGGTATAAAGTCGTTTTCCCATACTGCCTTCCTATGCCAACTGCTGTACTAACTCTTTGAACACGCGCCCGCGATGCTCATAACTTTGGAACTGGTCGAAACTGGCGCACGCCGGCGCCAGCAGCACCGTGTCGCCGTTCTCAGCTTCCGCTCTGGCCAGCGCTACGGCCGCTGCGATGGTCCCGCAGTCGCGCAGGGGCAGGGCCCCGTCCACTTCGGCCAGTTGCGCGCGGATGATCGGCGCGGCCGCTCCGATCAGCAGCACGCCTTTCGCCTTCGCGCGCAGCCGCCCGGCCAGGGTACGGTAGTCGCTCTGCTTGTCCTTGCCGCCCAGGATGATCCAGACGCCGCCGTCGAAGGCGTCGAGCGCCTTCTCCGTCGCGTCCACATTGGTGGCTTTGGAATCGTTGTAGTAGGTGACGCCGTCGAGCGTCCGCACGAACTCAATCCGGTGTTCGACGCCGGGGAACGTGCGAATGGCCGCTTCAATCGCATCCAGCGAGACGTTTGCCAGCCACGCGGCCGCGGCCGCCGCCATCACGTTCTCAACGTTGTGCCGGCCGCGCAAAGGAATCGCCGCAACGGGGATCAGCCGTTGTTCATCCACCGTGATGACGCCGTCGCTCTCCGCCACAGCCCACGGCCCGGGCGCCGAAGCGTTGAAGTAGACCACCTTCGCCCTGGTCCGTTTCGCCAGCCCGGCCGACGCGGGATCGCCAGCATTCAGGACGGCCACCTGGCCGCGCCCCTGCGTCTCCACCAGTCTCGCCTTGGCGTCGATATACCGCTCCATCGTGTGATGCCGGTCCAGATGATCCGGCGTGATATTCAAAACGAGTGCGATATCGGCGACGAAGCTCTCAATCGTTTCGAGTTGAAAGCTCGAGAGTTCGAGCACGTTCCACTGCCCTACGCGCGAAGTCTCTACCATCGCGGCCGGCGGAATGCCAATGTTGCCTCCCACCTGCGACGGCACCTCGGCGTGGCTGAGGATATGGCCAATCAACGCCGTCACCGTGGTCTTCCCGTTCGATCCGGTGATGCCGATCGTCCGCCCGGCGAGCAGCGGCGCGGCGAACTCCAGTTCGCCGGTGACCCGCGCATTCGCAAAGACGGGCGCCTCCAGCGGCACGCCCGGGGATTGGATCACCAGGTCAAAGTCCGCCCCGCGCGCTTCGCTCTGCGGAAGATACAGCACGCCCAGATTGGCCACTTCCACCGCGAACCGCGTCTCGTCGAGCGGCTTCTCGTCACACACAGTCACCGCGGCGCCCCGGCGCTGCGCCAGGCGTGCCGCGGCGAGGCCGCTCTTGCCGAGGCCCACGACGAGAATTTGTTTGCCGGTCCAGTCCACGGTCTCTCCCTCTACCGCAACTTCAACGTGGTCAAGGCGCACAGAGCCATGATCAGACCCAGAATCCAAAAGCGGGTGATGATCTTCGTCTCTGTCCAACCCAAAATTTCAAAGTGATGATGCAAGGGCGCCATTTTGAAGATTCGCTTCTTCCGAAGCTTGTAGCTGCCGACCTGCAAAACCACACTCATCAACTCGATAATGTACACCCCGCCCAAAAACAATAAAAGCAGTTCTTGTTTTATGAGGACCGCCACCGTCCCCAGCGCCCCACCCAGGGCCAGCGACCCCACGTCTCCCATGAATACTTCAGCCGGGTGCGCGTTGAACCATAAGAACCCGAGCGACGCCCCGGTCATCGCCCCGCAGAAGACGGTCAATTCGCTCGCACCCGGCAGCCGCACCAGGTCCAGATACTCGGCGAACGTCCGGTGTCCGCTCACATAGGTCAACATCGTCATCGCACTCGCCGCGATGATCATCAGCCCGATCGCCAGGCCGTCGAGGCCGTCCGTCAGGTTGACCGCGTTCGACGATCCGGCCAGCACGATGATGAGGAAGAGGAAAAAAAAGCCGAATGCCAAGGGATACGTCCATGGGCTTGAAAGAAACGTCTCCCAAAGCAGACTCGGCTTAAAAGTCTTAAAAAACGGCACGTTCATGGCCGGATCGTAGCCGCCGCGCGACCGCAGCAGCAGCAGCATGCACCCGATGACGCAACTCGCCACCACCTGCCAGAAGAACTTCCGCCGGGCGGTGAAGCCGAGGTTCTGCATCTTCTTCACCTTGGCGTAGTCGTCGAAAAATCCGATGGTGCCAAAACTCATCAGCCCGAACAGCGCGATCCAGACGTAAGGGTTCCGCAGGTTGGTCCACAGCAGGGTGGGTACGACGATCGAGATGATGATCAGCAGTCCCCCCATCGTCGGCGTACCGGCCTTCTTCTGATGCGCGGTCACCTCTTCGCGGATCTGCTGCCCGAACTTAAACTCGCGCAACCGCCGGATCAACCACGGACCGAGGAAGAGCGAGAGAAACAGCGCTGTCAGGCTGGCGAAGGCGGTCCGGAACGTGACGTAGCCGAAGAGCCGGGCCGGTCCGAAGATCGGCGAGAGTTGTTCGAAAAGAAGCCAATAGAGCATTACCCAGCCCGATACCTTTCCACTGCAATTTCCATGCGGGTTCCGCGCGAACCCTTAAACAGCACCAGATCGCCCGGTTGCGTCAAGCCGGTCAGCGCCGCCCCCGCCTCCGCCGGGGCGTCGAAGAAGAGCGCTTCGACGCCCCCTCCGCGCGCTGCTTCCGCCAGGGCCGCCGCATCCCCGGTCACGCCGATCACCAGATCGAATCCCAACTCCGCCGCCCGTTCCCCCACCGTCCGGTGCAGGGCTACCGACCACGGACCCAGCTCCCGCATCTCGCCGAGCACGGCAATCCGCCGGCCCGCCGGCAGCAGCGCCGCATATTCCAGCATCGCCACGGCCGCGTCCGGATTGCTGTTATAGCAGTCGTTCAAAATCGTCACTCCGTTGTATTCCTGCCGCTCGCCGCGCATCTTGCCGGGTTGCAATCCGCGCGCGCGTTCGGCCATTGCCGCCACGGGAACGCCCAGTTCGCTGCCCACGGCCACCGCCGCTGCCACATTTAACACAGAGTGTTTTCCCGCCACGGGAGTTTCAAACGCGACGCCGCCGATGCGGAACCGTGCACCGCTCTCCCCCATCACGAGCTCTTCGACGCGGACATCGGCGCCTTCGCTCAGGCCAAACGTCACCGTCCGCCCCGGGTGTATCTCGCCGAACCGGGAGACAATCCGGTCATCGGCGTTCAACACGGCGACCCCCTCCGGCGGCAGGCTCTCCACCAGTTCGCGCTTGGCCAAGCCGATCGCTTCCCGGCTGCCGAGATTCTCAATGTGGGCCGTCCCGACGTTCGTCACCACGGCCACCTGCGGCCGCGCCATCGAGGCCAAAAAGCGGATCTCGCCGAGATGGTTCATCCCCATCTCGAAGACATAGGCCTGTTGTTCGACGCTCTGCCGGAGGATAGAAAGCGGCAGTCCGATGTGGTTGTTGAGATTGCCTTCGTTCTTTCCAATACGAAACGAACCCATCAGCAGGGCCGCGATCGTTTCCTTGGTCGTCGTCTTCCCGGCGCTGCCCGTAACGCCCACCACCGTTCCCGGCAGCCGCAGGCGCGCCCGCCGCGCCAACTCCTGCAAGGCAACCAGCGTATCCCGTACCCGGAACGGCACCGCCCCGCCGGAGGCAACCTCCCGGTCCACCATCACCGCCACAGCGCCCCGTTCGGCCGCTTGCGCCACGAAATCATGACCGTCGTGCACGCCCCCCCGCAGCGCGATGTACAGCGGCGCTTCGCCGCCCAGCGTCCGCGTGTCGATGCTCCAGTCGCCCACCGTTCCAGGGGTCGCCGGGGCCGGGCTGCCGGTGGCCGCCGCGATTTCAGCAAAGGTCATTTTCATACGGCCGCCCCGAAACCAAGGCGGCCCAAAGCCGCCCGCGCGACCACGCGGTCGTCGAAATCGATCGTGCCCGTTTTCAAAACTTGATAGGTCTCGTGCCCCTTGCCGGCCAGAATCACGATATCGCCCGGCTGCGCCTGGCGCACGGCCGCCGCGATGGCCGCCGCGCGGTCCGGCTCCACACTGTGGGGCGTATCCGTCCGCCGCAGGCCTACCAGAACATCGTTCAAGATCGCAAGCGGGTCTTCGCTCCGCGGATTGTCACTTGTCAGAATCACGGCATCGCTCAACTCACCGGCCGCCATGCCCATCCGCGGCCGCTTGGTCCGGTCGCGGTCGCCTCCGCAGCCGAAGAGGGTGATCAGGCGCCCGCCCGTCAACAGCTTCCGCGCCACGCGGAGAGTATTCCGCAGCGCATCCTCGGTGTGCGCGTAATCCACCACCACCAGAAACGGCTGCCCGGCGTCTACTCGTTCGAAGCGTCCGGGCACACCCGTGCAATCGGCAATTCCCCGCAAGATCGTCTCCCAATCCAACCCGTAGCTCCGCCCGGCGCCAATCGCCGCCAGGATGTTGTAGACGTTGATTTCGCCCGTCAGCGCCGACCGTACCTCGTGCCGTTCCTCACCGTAGACCACCGTGAATCGCAGCCCGGCGAACGTGCTCTCAATCGACTCGGCCCGCAGCGCCGCCCCTTCCCCCAAACCATAGGACAGCACGGCCGTCCCGGCAGCCGTGCGAATGCGGCGCCCGTACTCATCGTCGGTGTTCAGGACGGCGAACCGGGGCGCATACTCTTCCCGAAAGAGCCGTTCCTTCGCGGCGAAGTACTCCTCCATCGTGCCGTGGTAGTCGAGATGGTCCTGCGTCAGATTCGTGAACACCGCCGTGTGAAACCGGACGCCGCTCACCCTACCTTGGTCGAGCGCGTGCGAGGAGACCTCCATGGTCGCGTAGCGGCCGCCAGCGGCTACCGTGCGGGCGAAGATCGCGAACAGGTCGAGCGACTCCGGCGTCGTGTTGGCGGCCGGCTCGGCCACCCCGGCGACTTCGTAACCGATCGTGCCAATCCGCGTGGTTGTGCTCCCGGCCGCCCGCAGCACGGCATCGACCACATAGGTGCAAGTCGTCTTGCCGTTGGTCCCGGTGATGCCGGTCACGCCCAGCGCTTCGTCCGGGGCATCGTAGAACCGCTTGGCGGCCGCCGCCAGCGCCCGCCGCCCGTGCGCGACTTGAATCCACGGCATGGACATGCCGGCTGGCCGCGGGGCGTCGCTCACCACGGCGACCGCTCCCTTCTCCATGGCTTGCGGGGCAAAGAGCCGTCCGTCCTGGACGGCGCCCACGAACGCAAAGAAGAGCGTACCCGGCTCGACGCGCCGGGAGTCATAAGCCAGCCGCGGGCAAGATTCGATGAGTACAGCCGGATCCGTGACGGAGACGACCTCGCTCAACGCCAGGACGTCCTGAATGGTACGGGTCACCGGGAAAACACCACGCGAATGCGCCGTGTCGCATCGAGCACCGCGCCCGCTGGCGGCTCCTGGCGCTTGGCGATGCCCGACCCCACGGCCTCCACGCGCAGCCCGGCCGCGGCGGACTGTTGCAGAACAGCTCGGAGCGTCATTCCCTTAAAGTTCGGCGCCTTGGGTCCCGCGACGAGGTTGGGATCGACCTGCGCCAAGTTCATCTCGCGCTCCTCCTGCTCCTCGTCCTCCTCCCCGGCACCCGCACCCAGCGCGGGCTCCGCCGTGGGTGCGGGCTCCGCGTCCGGAATATCCCGCTGCACACCCAGAATGCGCAGGGCATCCTGCGCTACCTTGCGAAACACCGGACCGGCCACGCCCCCCGCCAGTTTCGACGTGCGGTTCAACGTCACCACCACGACAACTTCCGGACTCGATACCGGCGCGAAGCCCATGAACGTCGAGTTGTACAGGCGCTGATAGCCCTTACCCACCTCGAAAATCTTGCCCGTGCCGGTTTTCCCGCCTGAGGTGTAGCCCTTCAGCTTCGCGGCCTTGCCGGTGCCTTCGAGCACGACCTGCTCCATCATCCGCCGCATCTTGATCGCCGTCTCCGGCTTAATCCGCTGTTCCGGCGGCGGCACCGGTTCCTTCTCCGGCGCCTGACCCGGCTCCTGCCGCTCGAGCACAACGTGCGGCTTCACCCAGACCCCATTGTTCGCGATGATGCCCGCCGCCTGCGCCAGTTGGAGCGTCGTCGTCATCATCTCGTGGCCAATCGCCACCGAGGCGATCGAATCCGGCTGCCACTTCCGCACCGGATAGAGAACTCCGGCGGATTCGCCCGGCAATCCGGCGGCCACTTCGGTGCCGAAGCCGAAGCGCCGCATGTAGTCGTAAAGGTTCTCTTTGCCCACCCGCATGCCGACGTACACAGAACCCAGATTCGAGGACTTGGCGAGCACCATCTCCATGGGCAGTACGCCGTAAGCGTGCTCGTCGTGGATGTCGCGGCCGAGAATCCACATCACCCGCCCGCCGCACGGGATTGGCGTCTCCGACCGCAGGTTCGTCGTCTCGAGCGCCGCGGTCATGGTGACGACCTTGCACACCGAACCCGGTTCGAACGGGACGCTCACGGCGTTGTTCACCCGGCTGGCGATTTCGCCTTTCTCCTGCACGCGCACATTCGGATCGAAAGTGGGCCAGCTTGCCATCGCCAGGATCTCGCCGGTTTTGACATGCAGCACGACCAGGGAACCGAAGGGAATGTTACCTTCGTGCAGCGCTTCCCGCAAGGCGTTTTCGGCCGAGAACTGAATGCCTTCGTCGATCGTCAACCGCACGTTCGCGCCCGCGGTCGGGGCGCCATCGCGATACTTCCGGCCATAGCCCCGGCTGCGGGAGTCCCGCTCGACCAGCACTTTGGCGTCTAAGCCGGCCAGGTCTTCGTTCAGGCTCAATTCGAGGCCACCCTCACCCTGCCCATCGCCGTTGAGCGACCCCAGCAGGTTGGCGGCGAGCGACTGCTTCGGATAGATACGCCGACCCGTGCCCTGAATCGAAACATAGTCGAGGCGGAAGGAACGAACGCGGTCGACCTGCTCGAGCGTGGCGTGTTCCTTTAAACGCAGATCGCCGCGGCCATCGCGCCGCGCAATCATGATCCGCCGTTCCACATCCTGGGGGTCGAGGTCGAGAGCCGTCGACAGCAGGCTGACGGCGAAGTCGACGTCAGGTATCTTGAGCGGCGTGACGTGAATCGAGTCGACCGGCACGCTCATGGCCAGTTTGCCCATGCCCCGCGTCAGAATCTGCCCGCGCATGGCCGCGACACTGAGTTCCTTCGTCTGTTGGGCTTTGGCGCGGTTCGCCAGGTTTTCGTGCTCGACTACCTGCAGTTGCACCAAACGCCCGAAGATAATCAATCCCCAAACGAGCGTACACCAGGTAACGATAATCAATCGCTTGTGCGATTGCGGCTCCGCCGTCGTCTCCAAGTTACTGTCCATCGTATTTGCTCCACTGGAAACCGGGCGGGCGTGTCGTTGGCCTTACTCACTTTGCAGTAAGCACGCCCGCCCCACTTCCAGGGCCTTACGGCCTTTCCTTCGGGGGAGGAAACTTTAAAAAACTGATCAAGATCGAAAGAATCCGAGGGCGGCTGTTGCGCGAATTTCGTTCGCGCCGGGGGAGTTGGATTGGAAGGCAGCCGCCCCCGGCATGGAAAAAACTGTTTATTTCTTGGCGGCCGGCGTCTGGTTCATCGCCAGGGCCGTGCTGCGGTCGACGTTCAGAACCACCAGCGTTTCCGGCGAGGGTTCGGTGAAATTCCGCTTCTCGGCTTCGCGGGCCAGCACCCCGGGGCTCAGCAGTTGATTCTCAATCGCTTCGAGTTGCGCTAGCTCTTTTTCAAGGCGCGCCTGCTCGTCCCGCGACCGTTCAATCTGATACCCGGCCAGCTTGCCATACGCCGTCGGCACGATCATGCCCACCGCCAGGACGGCCGCGATACACGCCATACCGATCGTCTTCCAGCAGGTGGCGGTCGCCGCCCGGTCTTCGGTGCGGACTACGTGATTGTTATCGATCCGCTTGATGAACAAGTGGATCTGCTCGTTGGGCATCGGCCGCAGCGTACCCGGCTCGGGCCGTTGGTCGTCGCGCTCGGCGAATGCACCGCGGCTGCCCGCGGTCGCGCGCGGCAGCATGCGGCTAAAAAAGTCATTAACGAAGGTTGCCATTTTAGTTACTCTCCCCCTGAACACTTACCATTGCGATTGGCGCCTTCCGGCCTTACACTATCTCCAGCACCCGGAGTGTTGCGCTCCGGCTGGCGGAATTCTCATAGACCTCACGATCCGATGGCTTTACAGCATGTTTGGTTAGCAGTCGAGCCCGCCCTTCCCTGTGCAGGCGTTGAAAACAGGTCTTTACGATCTTCGCTTCGCCCGAGTGAAAGGCAATGATGACGGCCCTCCCACCCGGCTCGAGTAAGTCCGGCAGCGCTTCCATCAGCGCCGTAACTTCCTCTAATTCCTGGTTCACAGCCATACGGAGAGCCATGAAGGTTAACGTCGCCGGATGCAGTTTGGATCCCGTGCGGGGGACCGCCCGCGACACGATCTCTGCAAGCTGCAGCGACGTGTGCACGGGACGGTTCCTCACGAGTGCTCTGGCTATGACGTAACTCCTCCTCTCCTGGGCTAAATTGAACAACAAATTCGCTAATTCCCGCTCGGGTAACTGGTTGACTAAGTCCGCCGCGGTAATCCCCTGCGACGTATCCTGTCTCATATCCAACGGCCCGTCCGTCGAGAACGAAAATCCCCGGTCGCCGGTGAGCTGAACCCGGGATACGCCCAAGTCCGCCGTCAAACCGGCTAACTTCCCCACTCCCCGCTCCGTCAGCGCCTGCCGCGCCCGCGAAAACGCTGAGTGGATAAACTCGATATTCTGTGGTCCGCCCGCCAGGTTCTGCTTCGCCATGGCCAGCGCCGAAGCGTCCCGGTCCATCGAATACACCATGCCCGGCGCCGAACGCTCCGCGATCGCCCGCGTATGCCCCCCCATGCCGCACGTAAAATCCGCATACCGGCTCCCCGAATGGATGTTGAGCCATTCGATCGTCTCCGGAAGTAGGACTGAATAATGCATGCATCGGAAAACCTGCTACAGCAGCCGCGCCCCATCCGGCCGCGACACCTGCCGCTCGGCCGACTGCTTGGCGCTCGCAATCATCGCTTCGTAATCACTCTTCAACTTGCCGCGCAGCGTGCCCTGATGGTTCATCATCACGAGCTCGGCGCCCTTCAAGTTCAACTCCGTCCGCAGCGTCTGGCTGGGGGTCAAGCGCTTTTCCTTGTCGAAGCTCGTCAACGTGCCGTAGTGCTGCATCGTGATCGACCAGTCTTCGTACTCTTCCTCAGACTTCTGCGCAAACGCCGCAGCGTTCTGCTTCATCCAAATCCGCTTCGGAAAAATCTTGATCCAACCCTTCTCGAACGTAATGAAAAAATCCTTCTCTCCCAGTGTTCCCTCGAAGTAGATCACCCACTCCATCGGGATGCCCAGACGACCCTGCCCGTCCACCTTGAGAGAAAAACTCCCAGGAGGTGCCTCGAGCTGCTTTTGGCTGAGTTCCTCGTCTGTCACCGGAAAACCTTCTAAACTACTTCAGAGGTGCTTTGGAGGTACTTCCAAACCACTACAGACGAGATTAACGGTCCCCTGAATAAAACGCAAGCGTTTTTCGAGGGAAAGTGCATCTTCGTCTCTGCGCTCTAAATTGCTGTACTCAAACGTCTTACAGGAAAAACCGACCCCCTGGGCGATAGAAAAGCGAAGGCCGCGCTCCCCCCACAACCTGTAGTTGCCGATCCCCCCAAACACCCCAATCGCGACCGCGTTCCTTCCATCCCAGCCGCCGTTTTGCTACCCTGAGCGGGTGTACCCGACCACCAGTCTTTACGACATGGAACCCGGCCCGGAATGCCCCGAAATCGTTCGGGCCATTGTCGAGATCCCCAAGAACTCCGCCAACAAGATTGAATACGACGGCAAGCTAGGCATTTTTCGCCTGGACCGTGCTCTCTACTCGCCGATGCACTACCCCGGCGACTACGGATTTATCCCCGGCACCTTGGCCGAGGATAACGACCCCATGGACGTTCTCGTCCTGGTCCAGGAGCCGAGCTTCACCGGCTGCCTGATCGAAGTCCGCCCGGTGGGCGTCCTCAACATGGTGGATGCCAACGAAGGCGACCAGAAGATTCTGGCCGTTCCCACCAAGAACCCCCGCTACGATCAGATCCATACCATGGACCAGATCTTCCCCCACGTGCGTCGCGAAATCGAGCACTTCTTCTCCATCTATAAGGAGCTGCAAGGCTCAATGCCGAAGATGGACGGCTGGGGTGGCCCGATTGAGGCCCGCAAGGCGATCATTGAGAGCCGCACCCGCTATCTCGAAGTGAAAACGGCGGCCGCCGAAGCCCAAAAAGAAAAAGAATAGGACCATGGCCGCCTGCCGCCGGTATTTCATCCGCGGCCGCGTCCAGGGCGTTGGCTTTCGCTACTTCGTCCAGAAGGAAGCCGTGCGCCTGGGGCTGCGTGGCTGGGTGCGCAATCTGGACGATGGCCGCGTCGAAGCGCTGGCCGAAGGGAGTTCCGCGCAACTGGCCGAATTGGAGGGCGCACTCCATCGCGGGCCCCGCTGGGCGGAGGTCCGCGGCGTCGACTGGGAAGAGGCTCCGGCGGGGGCTCCGGTAGGCTTTTCGATCGTCTAAGGTTTGTCCGGGGCCTGTCACCAACCTGCGGGCGAGTGCATCCTAGACGATATGACCTGCAAAGTGACCTACGAGACGGATGCGCGCTGTGTGGCCGAGAGCCGCGGCCATCAGATCATCGTCGACCAACCCGTGGACAATCGCGGCACCGATGAAGGGATGACCCCTCCTGAACTCCTGCTCGCTTCTCTCGGCACTTGCGCGATGTACTACGCCGCCGACTATCTCCGCCGCAACAACCTGCCGGCGAAGGGGATGGAGGTCTTCGTCGACGCGGAGAAGGCGACCGCTCCCGCCCGGCTGGGCCACTTCGCCATTCGCATCGTGATCCCGGAGGTCGCCGACCCCGTTCATCTCGAAGGCGCTCGCCGTACCGCCGAGAAGTGCCTCGTTAAAAACACGATGCTGATCCCGCCCACCATCGAGCTGACCGTCGAAACCATGGCTTCCGCGCTACCATAGCTGGTTGTGAGCGCCTCAGAAGTCGAACTAACCCAACGCCTCCTCGCCGGTGATGAAGCGGCCCTGGAACCGCTCCTCGAAACCATTCAACGCAAGGTCTTCCAGTACACCTGGTTAATGTGCGGCCAGCGCGAAGACGCCGAAGAGGTCGCCCAGGACACCCTTCTCAAGGTCTCGCAGAACTGGCGCCAACTGCAGGACCCCCATCGCATCAAGTCCTGGATGTTTTCCATCGCCCGCAACTGCTGCTTGATGAAGCGGCGCAAAAGCGTTTTTGCCCCGCTGGCCGAGGTCCCGGTGGATGACGTTCCCCTTTCCACCGCTGACCCGGACCCGGAGACGCAACTGCTGCAGCACGAGATCACGGCGGAACTGGAACAGGCGCTTCGCCTGATCCCGGACAGCTACCGCGCCGTCCTCCTTCTTCGGGACCGGGAAGAGCTCTCTACAGCAGAAACGGCGGAGCTGCTCGGACTCAGCGAAGACGCTACAAAACAGCGCCTCCACCGGGGCCGGGCCATGCTCCGCCGTCAGTTTCTGGCCCAACAAGGCGTTTAGCGGCGCACCGCCAGCGCTTCGAGCGCGGCCACCCGCTCCGCCGTCGGCGGATGCGTCGAGAAGAGCTTCGCCAAGCCGCCCCCGCTGAACGGGTTGGAGATGTACATGTGCGCCATCGCCGGTGAGCCCTCGGTTGCCTCCACCCGGTGCGACCAGCCTTCAATCTTCAAAAGCGCGTTCGCCAGCGCCACCGGATTTCCGGTGTAGACCGCGGCGTCCCGATCGGCCAGGAACTCCCGCGACCGCGAAATCGCCATCTGAATGAGAGCCGCCGCGATCGGCGCCACAATCATCGCCACCAAGCCGCCGATGGGGCTGCCGCCCTCTTCGTCGTCATGCCGGCTGCCGCCGAACATCGAGGCCCACATCGCCATCTGCCCCAGGGAGCTGATCGCGCCGGCGATGGTCGCCGAAACCGTCATGATGAGCGTGTCCCGATGAGCGATGTGCGCCAGTTCGTGCGCGATCACCCCGGCAATCTCATCGCGGTTCAGCGCTCGCAGCAGGCCCTCCGTCACGGCCACCACGCCCTTGCTCGGGTTCCGGCCCGTCGCAAACGCGTTCGGCGACTGGTCCGGAATCAGGTAGAGCCGCGGCATCGGGATGCCTGCTTTCTGTGCCAAACCCTGCGTCATCGCGTACAGCTCCCGGGCGTCGCCGGGTTGAATCTCCTCGGCGTGGTGCATCTTGAGAACGATCGTGTCTGACCACCAGTACGACACGAAGTTCATCACCAAGGCCATACCCAGCGCGATCACCAGGCCGCTGCGGCCGCCGAGCGCGCCGCCCACCCCGATCAGCAGCGCCGTCAGCGCCGCCAACAACATATAAGTCTTCACAGTATTCATGCTTCCTCCACAATACAAAAAACCTCTTGTGCCAGCCGTCGGCAGAGCTACGCCCCCACAGCTGACACAAAAGGTCTTGATCCACACCGTTTCCAGTGTGCCAGCCTACCGGGCGCTCTCACGCCGTCTTGACGATAGACCAGAGAGAGGTTGATCTACTCCCCTTTCGTGTTCAGTTCATGAGATGCGCGAGCCCGCCGGTTGGTTGCAACCCAATTACGCGATCAAGGCCATCGCCCGCTTCATGGCATCGGCTACCTTCGCCAGCGCCTGTTCCGCCGGCAGGGCTCGCAGCGCCGCATTGAAGGGTTCGCACCGCGCCGGCGCATCGCAACCCAATGCCTGCAGCGTGTTCAAAAACGTCTTCAGATCCAGAACCCCGGTCGCCAGCGGCAGTTCGCGCTTGGAATCGATCTGCTGATCCGCCGGAATGCCCGCCGGCGCGTCGTTCAGGTCGATCGAGACAATATCTTCGTTCCGCAGCGTCTTCAGGTCGGCTGCCCCCTCTCCCGCCATCTGCCAGTGCCAGGAGTCCAGCACAAATCCCACGTTACCCGTCCCGATCTCGGCAATCAGGTCCTTTGCCTCCGCCATCGTGTGGATGAACGGGTACTTTCGCGACGTCCACAGCGTTTTCGGCCCTACATATTCCAATCCGAACCGCTGCCCATTGTCCTTACAAACCTGGGCGATCGCCCGCAGACGGACCGCGTGCTGCCGCATGTTCTGCAGATAGGTCAGCTCATCGCTTGCCGGCATCAGCCAGGTAGAAACCCGCGTCACCCCGGCCGTCGCCAACGCCTTCGCCACCGCGGGAAACTTCGCCATCCCGGCGTCAAAGGTCGCCTGATCCTTGCGGTACTCCACGGTCAACCCGGCGGAGCCCCAAACCAGCCGCTTGGCCCGCACCCCCGCGGCGAGTTCCTTAATCTGGGCCGGCGCCAGCGCCGCCAGCGCCTCCCCGTAAGGCTCTACGGCCTCGTAGCCATAGTAGTGGGCGAACTCGATGGCCTGCTCCTGCGTGGCCTTTACTCCGATTGATCCAGGTGACAAACTGATAGTCATCTTCCGCATGGTTCCCTCCCGCCTGCGATACTAAAAAGTACAACGGTTCTCGTGAATCAATCATCTCACGGAGTATTATGATGAGCTCGGCAGCATTGCCTACTCTCGTTGCCGACAGAACGTTCGTCGATGACGCTCTGGACGCGGCCCTCCGCGACCACTCGGGCGGCGGTCCGAACCCTGTTTTTGAGGCAATGCGTTTTGCTGTTCTCACCGGTGGCCAGCGTCTTCGCCCCGTTCTCGCTCTCCGCGTCGGCCGGCTCACCAACGCCGATCTCCGTCTTGTCACCCGCGGCGCCGTGTCGATCGAACTGTTCCACTGCGCCTCGCTCATTGTCGACGACCTGCCGTGCATGGATGATGAAATGATGCGCCGGGGCCAGCCCACCGTACATCGCCAGTTCGGGGAATCGACCGCGCTGCTCGCAGCCTTCAGTTTAGTGGCCCTCGCCGCCCGGCATGCCACCGAAGGGGTGACCTGTCCAGCCGAAGCCGAACGCCTCAGCTGCTTCCAACAGAAGCTTCTCCGCGTGCTCGACTGCAACTCTCTGGTTGGCGGGCAAGCGATGGACCTTGCCGCGCCGGGGGCCTCCTCCCGGCGGCTTGCCGAACTGAAAACCGCTCCGCTCTTCAAACTGGCTTCCCGGGCCGGACTTCTCGGCTCGCCGCTCGATGAACCCCTTCGTCACCAAATCACCAAACTCGGTCACGAGTTCGGCGTGTCGTATCAGCTGATGGACGACCTCAACGACGGCCACGCCACCTCCCGGGAAGCTTTTGAACAGCAGCTGACGCAAACCCGCGCCCTCCTCTCCCCGTTCGGCTCCAAAGCCGCGGAGATCCAGGAAATGCTCGATTATTTGGAAGCCAAGTCGATTGCCTAATAAAATCATTGTCATTGGCAGCGGATTCGGCGGCCTCGGTACTGCCGTGCGCCTGCAATCCCGCGGTTATCAAGTCGAGATCTTCGAGGCCCGCGACAAACTCGGTGGCCGCGCCTACGTCTATCAACAGGACGGATTCACCTTCGACGCGGGCCCGACGGTCATCACGGCTCCTTTCATGCTTGAAGAGCTCTTCTCGGGAGCCGGCCGCGACATCAAGGATTACGTCGACATCGTCCCCGTTAATCCCTTCTACAACATCGAGTTCCACGACGGCCGCAGCTTCTCCTACAACGCGGACGAAACGGAGACCATCCGCAAGATCCAGGCCTTCTCCCCCGGCGACGTCGCCGGCTATCAGGAGATGATCCGCCAGGCGAAAGCCATCTTCCAGAAGGGGTTCGTCGAACTCTCCGACGTTCCGTTCCTGAACTTCATGGACATGGTGAAGATCGCCCCGGATCTCATCCGTCTCCAAAGCCACAAAACCGTCTTTCAGTTCGTTAAGGGCTATATCAAGGATCCGCTCCTGCAGCGCGTCTTCAGTTTCCATCCGCTTCTGGTCGGCGGCAACCCTTTCCAGACCACCTCGATCTACGCGCTCATCCACCATCTCGAACGCGAATGGGGCGTCCACTACGCCATGGGCGGCACCGGCGCCGTCGTCAACGCGCTCGGCAAACTCTTCGTCGAGCTCGGCGGCAAGATTCATCTCAACACCCCGGTCCGCAGCATCCTCACCCGGGGCGGCATCGCTGCCGGCATCGATACCAACGTCGGCCAGATGCACACGGCCGATGCCGTCGTCTCGAACGCGGACGTCGCCAACACGTATCGCAAGATGCTGCCCGAAAAGTCCCGCGCCAAGTGGACGAACAAGAAGCTCGACAGTATGAAGTACTCGATGGGCCTCTTCGTCATCTACTTCGGCACCAAAGGCGTCTACGAGAACATCGAGCATCACACGATTCTCCTCGGCCGCCGCTATGAAGAGCTCCTCGACGACATCTTCAACAAGAAGGTGCTCGGCGAAGATTTCTCCATCTATCTCCACCGGCCCTCCAAAACTGACCCCACCATGGCGCCCCCCGGCCACGACTGCTTCTACGCGCTGATCCCCGTCCCCAATCAGCTCTCCGGCATCGACTGGACCAAGGAAGCCAAGCCCTTCCGCGACCGCGTCATGAAGTACATGGAGGATAACTACCTACCCGGTCTCTCCTCCCGCCTCGTCACCGAGCGCTGCTTCACCCCGCTCGATTTCGAAACCACGCTCAATACTTACCGCGGCTCCGGCTTCTCCTTCGAACCCATCTTCACGCAGTCCGCGTGGTTCCGGCCGCATAATGAGAGCGAGGATGTGAAGAACCTCTTCTTCGTCGGCGCCGGCACCCATCCCGGAGCGGGCGTGCCCGGCGTGCTCAGTTCGGCTCGCATCGCCGAAAAACTCATATGCGAGCGGTTCCCGAACAACTAGCGGAGTGGCAAGCCAGCGCCGCCCAGGCCACCGCCGCGGGCTCTAAGAGCTTCTACTTCGCCACCCGCTTCTTCCCGCCCCACTTGGCGCAGGCCGCCTACGGCGTCTACTGGTTCTGCCGTTCCACCGACGACATCGTCGACGAGAACCCCGACCTCGACGCCGCCCGCCGCGAACTCGAATCCTGGCGGGACCAACTCGTGGCCGTCATGAACGGGCAATCGGTCGATAGCCCCGTGCTCATGCTCTTCGAGCACACCCGCCGCCAAACCGGCTTCCCCGAAGAGTACCCGCTCGAACTCATCGAAGGGATGCGGATGGATCTCGAACGCACCCGCTACGCCAACTTCGTCGAGCTCCGCCTGTTCTGCTACCGCGTCGCCAGCGTCGTCGGTCTCATGATGAGCCACGTCATCGGCTTCCGCGGCGAGGCCCTGTCGTATGCCGAAGACTTGGGCATCGCCATGCAGCTGACCAACATTCTCCGCGACCTCGCCGAAGATGCCGACCGCGGCCGAATCTATCTCCCTGCCGACGAACTCGCTCAGCACAACTACACCGAAGCCGACCTCCTCGCCCGCCGCCGCGGGCCCGAGTTCGAGTCGCTTATGCGCTTTCAAATCGACCGCGCCCGCGGCTACTACAAGCGGTCGTTTCCGGGTATCCCGCTGCTGAAGCCGGAGGGGCGCTTCGCCGTCGAGATTGCCGCGAAGGTTTACCGCGATATCCTCGGCCGGATTGAGAAAATGGACTATAACGTCTACGCCCGCCGCGCCGTCGTCCCGGCCTGGAAGAAGTACGCTATTACGGCCGGGGCCCTCGCCCGGCGGAAGTTCCAATCATGAAAACCGCCATTGAACGGGGATCGCTGGCTACGGCCATCGGCCTCGTCGTCCACTATCTCTGCTCCTACCTCTTCGGCATCCCGCTCTATACCGAAGTGATCGGCGAATGGATCATGGCGCGCACGCCGAACACGTACAGCGTTTTGCTCCTCGAAACGATGGGCGCTTGGGCCAAGCCCTTCGCGCTGACGGGGGGACTGTTCGCCCTCGGCTTCGCCATGACGATTCTGGCCCTCGTGGCCCGAACCGGACGGGACCAGTGGAGCGTCTTAATCAATCTCGTGCTACTGATGGGCCTGAAGACCGCCTACGGGATCATCTTCGAGTATCGAATTCCGTCCGACCCCTTGTCGATGATCGACCTCAAGTACAACTTAGGCCCGTACAGCTTCTGGGCCCCCGCCTATGTAGCCTTGTTCTACGCCGCCCCCCGCGTCGAAACCTTCTCCCCCTCCCGCCGCCGCCTCCTCTCCGCCGTCATGAGCTCCACCACGCTCGCCGTCGCCGTCGAAGGCTATCTCCGCGACGCCCGCCTCGCCGCCCGCGCCGCCAAGCCCTTCGACCTCTGGAAATTCATCCCACCGCGCGACAACTTCCACCACTTGGCCCGCAAAGCCATCACCGCCGTCGGAATTCATTACACCATGTCAAAGAATTCCGTCGACCCCACCATCGACCCCGCCACCTGGCGCCTCAAGTTCACCGTCGACGGCAAAGAGATCCTGTCGCTCTCCTACCTCCAACTCCTCCAAGCCAAGCGCCAGCAGCGCTACGTCACCCTCCGCTGCATCTCCAACACCCTGAAGTCCGACCTTATGGGCACCGCCGAATGGTCCGGCTTCCCCCTGCGCCAAATCATCGACGGCTCCAACCTACCCCCCACAATCAAGGAGGTCGCCTTCATCGGCGTCGACGGCCACGGCGACTCCCTGCCCCTCGACTACGCCCTTTCCGACGAAGTCTTCCTCGCCCTCGGCATGAACGGCCAGTCCCTCACGCGGGCCCACGGCTTCCCCATCCGCATGCTCTGCCCGCGCTACTACGGCTTCAAGAACGTGAAGTGGATCGGCGAAATCGCCTTCGTCTCCGAACCCTACTACGGCACCTGGCCCAAGATGGGTTACACGAAGGAAGCCAAAACCAACATCGCCTCCTACATTGATAAAGCCACCCCCACCGAAGTCGTCGGCGTCTCCTTCGCCGGCAGCCGCGGCATTAAAACCGTCCAGGTCCGCCTGCTCGACTCGAACGGCACCCCCGGCGAATGGCAAGACGCCACTCTCGAAAACCCGCTTTCTCCCTACTGCTGGACCCGGTGGAAAATCGCGATTGCCGCCCCCAACTCGACCCACGCCGAGGCCCGCGCCCAGGACTCCACCGGCGCCTGGCAGGCCACCGAAGAAACGAAACTATTCCCCAGTGGCGTCGCCGGACCCACCGTGCGCAAAATCTCCGTATGACCTCTTTCTATGCGGCCATCGTCACCGCCGTAGGCATCGTCCTCTTCCTCCGCAAGGCGTGGCACAACTACACCCGCCTGCCGAAGATCCCCTACGTCTCCGGCCTCGAATTCCCCTCCCTCACCGTCATCGTCCCCGCCCGCAACGAGGCCGCCAACATCGCCCGCGCCATCGAAGCCTTCCCGCCCGAAAACGTCATCGTCGTCGACGACGCCTCCACGGACGACACCGCCCGGATCGCGGCCGAAGCCGGCGCCCGGGTGATCCAAGCCCCGCCCCTCCCCGCCGGCCACCTCGGCAAGCCCAACGCCTGCATGGCCGGCGCCGCCGCCGCCGAAACCGACTGGCTCCTCTTCATCGACGCCGACACCTGGTACGCCCGCGTCTTCGCCCCTTGCCTCGTCGAATACGCCGAAGACAATGAACTCCAAATGACGAGCGTCTTCCTCCATCAGCACTGCGAAACGCTCGCCGAAAAGATCCTGCTCCCCTACGCCTTCGCGCTCTACTTCACCGGCGTCAACACCGGCGCCGTCAACGCCCGCCGGCCCACCCAGTGGCTCGCTAACGGCCAATGCCTGCTCGTCCGCCGCGACGCCTACCAGCGCCTCGGTGGCCACGCCGCCGTCGCCGCCTCGGTCATTGAAGACGTCGCCTTCGCCAAGCTCGCCGCCGAACGCAGCATCCACGCCCGCGTCACCCGCGCCGAACACATGGGCAACGTCCGCATGTATGATTCGTTCCAAGCCATCTGGCGCGGCTTCCAGAAGAACTCGTTCCGCTTCCTGCAGATCAACCCGTTCACCGGCCTCCAGGTCGTCATGGCTTCGACGCTGCTCGCCAGTTGGCTCCCGGTCATCGTGTGGTTGCTGAACGACCATCTCTATCGCCAGGCCGCGCTCTTCGCTGTGGTGCCGAGCGTGGTGCTGTTCCCCTGGTACCGCAGCGCCGCGGCCTTGCTCGCGCCGGTGGCCATCTACGGGTTCCAGGCCATCGCCATCAACGGGATGATCACCACCATCACCGGCCGCAAGGCGATCTGGAAGGGTCGAGAAGTGTGAAGCAGTATCCCACGCCCTGGCGCCAGGTCTTCGCGCTGACGCCCCATATCTGGGAGCGCACCCGCTACTCGGTCCGCACGTTCACCGAGCAGTCGCTCCCCTGCTTGAAGCCGGACCCGCAAATCGAAGGCCTCGACAACCTCCCCCCCAGTCCCGCCTTCGTCCTCGCGCCAAATCACTATCAACGGCCCGGCCTCTGGATTCTCCACCCGTGCAGCGTGATCACGGTGGCCCTGCAGCGGCACTACGCCCTGCCCGACCCGCCCATCCGCTGGGTGGTCACGGCCAACTGGCCGCCCATCCGGCTGGGCCCCTGGCAGATCCCCTCCCCCGGCGACTGGCTGCTCCCGCGGGTCGCCCACGCCCTGCACTGTTACCCGGTGTCATTTGCCGGAACGAACCCGGCGCTGACGGCCCGCAGCTACCGTACGTTGCTGAAGGACGCAAAGTTCCTCGATCGGCCCCTAGGCATCTTCCCCGAAGGCGTAGCGGGAACAGCGTTCGAGATGGCGCCGCCCCTCCCGGGCGTCGAGCGCCTCTTCGTGACGCTAGCCAACCTAGGCTTGCCCGTCGTCCCTTGCGGCTTGCATGAAACGGACCGCCTCGTCGTCCGCTTCGGCCCCGCGATCCAACCTCAAGAGTTGCAATCCGCCCCCAACGCCGCCGAACTGATCATGGACCGCATCCGCACCGAAGCCGCGCCAACGCCCTCAAAGGGGTAGTCTCTGCTCATGGTGGCCCCGCGTGGCTGCCAAGGGTCGGCCCATCTCCACAAGAGAGACTCAAGTCCGATAGAACTCGGCGATCTGGCGGCTGATCGCTCCGGGTTCCACCCAATAAGTACCCTTCTTCACGCGGCGCCGCAGATCCCCCATGCGGCGTCTCGATGGGAGCAAGAGCTTCGAAAATTCGGCAAGAGTCCGCGCCGAGTCCATTCTGTTCGGTCGTAGAGAGGGGGAGATGCCCACTGACATAGTTATTCTCCGCGCATCAACTGCCACCGGAGCTACCGATGGTTGATTACGCATGATCTTGTCCGGATAATACTCTCATCGGCGAAACATTCCGGACCTTAATTGGTTAGCTCGAAGATTTCTGTCTTAGTCCCTCCCGGACAACTTTCGCTAGGCCTAGCCCCCCCCCAGCGGCTATGCTCTTCGCCAGATGCTCCTGAGCAAACTCAATCATCGAGCTTGCGGACGAGTCCTCCCCGCCCCAGAGCGATCCACCCGCCGTCGTGCTCATCGACTGGAGGATCTGGCCGATCAGCAGCGCTTCAAACTCCCCGGCGACCTTCCCCGCCTCCTCGTCCGTCGCCGGCGGCTTGCGAGCAGTCTCCAACGAAGAAGCCACCGGAGGCAGTCCTTTCAAAAGCCCGTCAATCATCAAATCACCTCGAGATCAGCGTCCATCGCACCCGCTGCCTTCATCGACTGCAGGATGGCAATGACTTCGCGTGGAGTCGAGCCGATCGCCTGTAAACCTCGCACCAGATCCTCCACGGTTGCCCCCGGCTTGACCGAGACCTGCCGAGCCTTATCCTCCTTCGAGCCAACGCCAACCGACGGAGTAACCGTTGTCGTACCCGCCGCCAGCGGCTCAGGTTGTGAGACGTCGAGAGTCGTCTGCACTTCCACTGCCAGACTCCCATGGAGAATCGAGACGGGCGCTAGCTTCACATCTTTGCCGAGCACGATCGTCCCCGTCCGCTCATTGATCACAATCCGCTGCCGCCGATCCGCGTCCACCGTCAACATCTCCATCTCCGCCAGGAACTCAACAATTCTGGCGGAGTACGCAGGCGGCGGCAGGAGCGCAATCACAGCCGAACTCTCCGCCTGTGCAACCGGCGCCCCTCCCAACGCGAAACGTTCATTGATCACCTTGGCCACGCGGGCCGCCGTAGAAAAATCGGCGCGGAGAAGTTGCAGGCGAAGCGAACTCGACGAGATCTGCGATGGCGAGGCCCGCTCCACGATGCCTCCCGCAGGCACTCGGGCCGCGGTCGGATGGTTCACGGTCTGCGAGTTCGCCGCCCTGCCGGCCACGAATCCGGCAGTCACGAGCGCGCCTTGGGCTGCCACGTAGGTCTGACCGTCCACTCCCTTGAGCGAGGTAATGAGCAGTTGCCCGCCCTGCAGATTCGCCGCGTCGCCAATCGTCGACACAGTCACATCCACCCGCGTTCCCGGTTGCGCAAATGGCGGTAGCGTTGCGGTAACCATCACGGCCGCAACGTTCTTCACCTGCATCGCCTGGGGATTGACCGTCACTCCCATCCGGCCAAGCAGGTTCGCCAGAGTCTGTGCGGCGAAGACCGTCTGTCGCTTGTCGCCGGTGCCGTTCAAGCCGACAACTAGTCCGTACCCGACCAGTTGGTTGTCTCGTACACCTTCAATCGAGACAAGCTCTTTCAATCGGGTTGGGGCAGCCCATCCGGCCTCGACCGGCCATAGCAGAAGGAGAGCAAAGAAGAGTCTCATAGCGGCAATAACCCCAAGAGCAGACGATAGAGGAAGAAGGGCCGTCGCACGGCATCTCCCACCACGCCCTTGCCATTTACCCTCACCTCCAGCATGCCGACCCGGTCGGAAACGATCGAATTCGCGCCGGTGAGGTCTTCGGGGCGAACGACACCCCGGACTTCAACAATCTGCCGCTCGGAGTTCACGACAACTTCCTTCACTCCATGGACCACCAGATTGCCATTGGGCAGCACTGTCCGTACCCGAGCGGTCAGGGTAGTATTCAGCAAGGTCGTCCTGCTCGTCTCTCCCTGACCCTGGAGTTGCGTCGCGCCGTTGGCTCCCGCCAGATTCGCCAGTGGACCGGCCACCGGCAATGGGCCGAGTGCCGCGGTAACGCCTTGCTTCACACTCGATTTCCGGTTCGTATTGGTGACGCCCCTGGCGACCGCCGAAGCCCGGTCGGTCACGATGATGGTGACCAGATCATCTACGTTCTGCGCCCGGAAGTCCCGCCCCAGTTCCGCAAACCTCGCGCTTGCTTGGAACAACGAGCCGGGCGTCGACGAGGAACTCGGACCGGACCCCGCCGCAACCGCCTCTTGAATGTACTGATCCAAGGGAGAGATCGCCGGACCCGGCTTCTTGCGAGACCAACCCGCAGCAGCCATCAGAACGAACACCAGACAGCAACAGAGAACTTTCATTTGGAACTCCCCGGGGTCACCTGTACCAAACCCGGGCCCGTCACCCGAGCTCGCAGTCGCCGCCCGTCCCGCTTAATGAAGACAGACTGGCCCTCCGCACCATCCATCTCCGCAACCGCATCGAAGCTCAAACTAGCCGAGGCGACTTCGAGAGAAGCCTGGACGCTTTCCCCGCGGCGGACCGGAGGAATCGTGGCGAGGTCAGATCGTAGCAGCGGCTGGCCGGCCCGAACCGATCGGCGCAGTCGTGTAGTTTTTTCGCCGGGAGCGGCACAGTCCGCAGCGGCCAGAAACGGGTTCAGCCACAGCATCGACCGCTCAAACTGTTCCTCAGCCACCAGCGTCCCGGCGCTCAAATCTGCCTTGGCGCTCCAACATGGCCGATGCAGCAAGACTTTCGCCTTTACCCAAACTGGTAACGACCGCTTCGCCTTTGTGGTTAGGGTCCCCCGCCAGATCAGGGGAGAGTCGAACGCGCGGCCCGCCCCGCCGAGAACCCCCGAGCGCCGGAAATTCAAGATCCCATCCGGGAGCGGATAACGTATGTAGTCCAACATCTCGACTCGCACTCGATCCGCGGGGAACAGTTCCCGAGCCGCGTCTTCAATCTTCACGAGCAGCACGGCGGGATCGAGTACCGCCAGGATGCGCTCAAGACAAAGCGACTCCGGCAGATCTTGCGGCACAACCTCCCGAGCGGCAGCGAACCGCGCTAGCTGGCTACGGGACAGTATCCGCTTCACCCCTGGAACGGGAGCGGGACCGAAATCCGACTCCGGCTCCATGGCTAGAAACGCTGGAATAGTCTTCGCTAAGTCTCGCGCCACGATCCGCTCACCCTCGATCGCGGTGCACGCAGAGGCCTCAAGAATCAGGCAAAACGAAAGTAGCATGAGTCGCATGAGAAGCTCCCTCGCTAGCGGGCGATATTGTTCACTTGCTGGTACATCTCGTCAGCAGCACGGACAACCTTCGAGTTCGCCTCATAGGCGCGTTGGCTCATGATCAGATTGATGAATTCTTCAACGACACTCACATTGGACTGTTCGATGTAACCCTGCATGAGGGATCCGATACCCTCCTGCCCCCCCGGATTTCCGATGACCGGCTCGCCCGAAGCATCCGTCGGCAGGAAGAGGTTCCGCCCGATATTGTTCAGTCCTGCTGGATTGACGAAGCTGGCCAGCTGGATCTGTCCGGCGATCTGCGCAGCGGCCTGGCCGGCCTGCTGAAAACTCACCGTCCCATCCTGAGCGATGGAGACACCCTGTGCCTCGGGGGGGATCGTAATTTGCGGCTCGAGAGGATCGCCTTCGCTCGTCACCATGATTCCGTCCCGATTCATCTGAAACTGCCCGGAGCGCGTAAACGCGATCTCGCCGTTCGGACGGCGTACTTGAAAAAAGCCGCGGCCTTCGATGACCAGATCGAGGGGATTACTCGTCTGCATGAAACTTCCCTGCGTAAAGATAATCTCGTTTGCGAACGTGCGCGCGCCCAGGCCGATCTGCAGCCCACTGGGTACGGTCGTCTGCGCGCCGGCGGCGGCGCCGGGTTGCACCATGGTCTGATACAGCAGGTCTTGGAACTGCGCCCGCCGCATCTTGAAACCTACGGTGTTTGCATTCGCCAGATTGTGGGCAATGTTGTCAACGTTCGTTTGCTGCGCCGACATACCACTGCCGGCGCTAAAGAGAGCCCTAATCATCGTTCCTTCCTTTTAGCCATGAGACTTAACGACCTCATCGAGAACCTTCTGATTCATCTCCGCAGTCATCGTCATGGCACGCTGTAATGACTCAAACTGACGAAGCACGTGGATCATTCGAACCGCCGATTCGGCGGCATGAACGTTCGGCGCTTCGAGATATCCTTGATAAACCTGCGAAAGCCGCGCCGCGGCAGGCTGGTCCTCGATCGGAGCGTCCGGGGACAACTTAAAGGTGCTGTTCCCTTCCTTAATCAGGGCTTCGGTCCGAGGAAACTCGACGATTCTCAGTTGAGCGACCACTGCCCCGTTCTGGCTCACCTGTCCAGCACCGGAGATATGCACGTCGCTATTGGGCGCGAGTTGGATCGGACGATTCAATGTGTCCAGAACGGGACGCCCATCCCCGGATTCGAGAACCCCATTCGGAGCCACCCGGAACGAGCCCGCTCGCGCATAAGATGGGGCAGCCCTCCCCCCAAGAACGAAGAACCCTCGTCCGGAGATCGCCAGATCAGTGGGTTTTCCAGTCGCCTGCAGAGGCCCCTGCGTGAAGTCGGTCCAACTATTCTCGGTAACTGGCACCGTCAAGGGCGGTTGCCCTGCAGCGCTCGCCTCCGGCCCGACAAATAGTCCGTAAGCTTCCCGATCCGCCTTGAAGCCTGCGGTCGTGCTGTTCGCAAGGTTGTTGGCGAGGACCTCGAGCGACTCCATTCTCGCTCTCATCCCGCTCGCCGCTGCAACTCCAATCGGATCCATAGCTGGCGATGAATATGCAGGTAATGGGCCAAACTCCAGTAACCCTTCGGATCTGGAACGCGGACGGCATTGTCTTGGCGCCGCGCCAAAACTTCATCGCAGATATGACAAGAAGTTGGCAATCGCCATGCTGATCGCTGCTAAAAACCAGGATGGCCCTCCATATGCATACACGGGCCTCGAGCAGTTATGGGAATCGAACTATCCAATCTAGGCCTCGTCAGTCCTCCGGAGGCGAGCGCACTCTCGCGAGCACCGAATGGGAATCAGCCCAACGGTTCAGAATGGGCTTCGATCCTTGGTTATCTGTTTCAGATTGAACCGCCGGTGGACGAGGCGCCCGGCCCTACCCCCGGCTCTGAGCCGGAGCCGACGGCTATCGCCGTCGCGCCGCGAGAAGAACTGTTTTTCTTGATTGGCTTTTCGGCGTTTGCCAATCCCTTACCTTCTGAAGAGCGAGTCGACGCCGGCGAGCTAGTGGAAACCGATGCGTCCATCGAGCCGGAGACAACGGTCCCGATCGAAGCTCACGAGGCCACACCGGAAGCAACGGATGGGTTTGAGCTATCGAGCGACATCTGGACGGTGTTGCCGACGCCAGTATCGCTGCCTACCCTCCCCCCAGCCCCTCCGCCCCCTATCCCGAACCAGAACCCGCCCCATCAGACTTCCGCACCAACCTCGCCGGAAGCATTGCCAACGCAACTGCCGCAGAGCCCTCCTCCCGCTGGCCCGCGTGAAGAACCGGTGACCGTCGAAGCGGTTTTCCGGCTATCCACCGAATCCCCCGAGACGCCCCGTCTCGACGCCCCAAGCGGCCAACCGGCCGAGGATTCACCGCGATCGATAGAGACGGAAACGAAGAGCCCGCAGGGACGGATGCCAGAGCCGCACCAAGGTGACGACACTCGGCCTGGGAGCCCGAGTGAAAACCATAGTGGTCATGCTCGCTCGGACGCAGACGACCGCAAACAGCATAGCGAGTCAGATGCGAAACGAGAGTTCCCCAAGGTAACCAAACAGGAACCCCCCTTGCCGAACGAGCCGGCAGTTCTGACCGAAAAAACCCCATTTTCCCTGCCGACTCCCCCGCACACAAGATCCGAATGGCCCCAGCCGATCACAAGCCATTCGTCATCCAGTACAGTCCCCGCATTGAAGGAGGTTACCGACCAAGCCCTAAGCTTAGAGCGACGACCGTCCCCACTGCAGTTCCAACTCCGGCTTACACCGGACGACTTTGGCGCACCGAGTGCTAACAGCAATACCGAAGTGCGGCTTAACTTGCTGCAGCGGGGCGAAGAAGTCCTGATGAAGATTCAAGGTGGGAGCGAAACGGTTGCTCGGAATGCTGAGGCGCAATGGGAAAGCCTGGTGGATCGACTCAAGCCACATGGTCTTGAGGCCACTTCGCGCCTATTCGCTCCTGAATTGGCGAAACGCGACGGCGATCCGAGGGCCCCACAGATCGTCGAGCATGCGATGCCCGACTCCGGATCAAATCCAGGCGACGAACAACGGAGATTCAACCAGGAGCAGCAGCACCAGCAACAACGGCAGAATCGCCAACGCTACCCAACAAAAACCGCGGCAGGAAAATCGCCATTTTCACTCGAACACGGCGTACCAGGAACCTAAGGAGCTATGAAATGACATCCGCAATCAGCAAAACAACCAGTCCGTTCGACGTCAACCCCTCCGGCGTAAAGCCGCAGACAGAAAAAGTGGATCCGCTCGCCAACAAGGAGACTTTCTTACAACTTCTTGTTGCCCAGATCAAGAACCAAAACCCCTTAAGCCCACAAGATGGCGTTCAGTTTCTGAGCCAGCTGGCCCAGTTTACCGACCTCGAGCAAAGCCTGGGAATGCGTCAGGACATCGCCGCCATCAAGGACCTTCTGAAAGGCGCTACCCCGACCGAACCGACCGTTTGATCCGTTCCTCAATCCTCTACTTGGAGTCCCAATGTTTACCTCATTTTCAACCGCACTCTCCGCCCTTGGCGCCCATTCGACGGCAGTTGATGTCGTCGGCAACAATCTTGCCAACTTGAATACTCCGGGATTCAAAGCCAGCGTCGTATCCTTCTATGACTTGGTAACGCAGTCACTCGGCGCTGGCCTTGGGGAGACCCAAGTCGGCTTCGGCGTGGCACGGCCGATTACCCTACGGCAATTCTCCCAGGGCGCAATTCAGACAAGCGCCGGACCTCTGGACGCGGCAATCCAAGGAGACGGATTCCTCGTACTCCGATCCAAGGCCAACGCTACGATCTACGGCCGGGGAGGAAATCTGCAAGTGGACCGCAACGGCGTGCTTCTAACGGCCACCGGAGAGCGGGTCCAAGGCTGGGTCTCCCAGAATGGCGCCCTGAATACGAACCTGCCCATCTCCGATGTCGCTGTGCCGGTCGGATCCCTGCGTCCCGCGACTCCCACGAGCGAGATTTCGTTTGACCTAAACCTCAATGCCAGAGCCACAGCGGGTCCGCCAGCCGATACCTTTTCGACTTCCATGGAGGTCTACGACTCACTTGGGGTTTCTCATATCGTCTCCATTGGCTTCACCAAGACTGCGAACCCAGGAGAATGGAGCTACTCCTTCTCTGTCCCAGATTCGGATGTGGCTACGCCAGTAGCTCCGGTCACAGGAGTCGTAAACTTCGACACATCTGGCGCATTGACCAACCCACCCGCTGCCGGACCCTTTCCTACCCTGACCATCTCGGGGCTGAACAGCGGTGCTGCTCCGATGGACATTACCTGGAACATGTACAACGGCACCACCCCGAGGCTGACACAATTTGCCCAACCCTCGGCGATCTCAGCGCTGGGTCAAAACGGAGCAGCGGCGGCTCAACTTGTACGGGTCGGCCTCGGCGACGGTGGTGTGATCCTGGCACAATACTCAAGCGGTGAACAAGTTGTCGTCGGCCAGTTGGCGATGGCGTCGATTCGGAATCCGGAGTCTCTGATCTCGGTCGGGAACAACTCTTATCAGTTGAGTGCTCGTAGTGCCGTTCCGGCCGTTGGAACGCCTGGGACCGGCGGACGCGGCTCCATCATCGGCGGGGCCGTCGAAAATTCAACGGTAGATATCGCCAAAGAGTTCACCAACCTGATCGTTCTGCAACGGGGCTATCAGGCAAACACCCGGGTAGTCACCACAGTTGACGAGATCAGTCAGGAAACGATCAATCTGAAACGCTAGTTCCATCTTGAAACAAAACCATGAACGTCGCTGAAGAACTCGGACATTGCGCAGACATCCCGATCGAAATCGTCGTTGAACTCGACCGAAAGATCATGACTGTTCGAGAAATCTTGAACTTAGGGCCAGGCAGCGTGGTCAAGATGCGCCGGTCTGCCGGGGAGAATATCGATTTGCTCGCCGGCGACGCGCTCGTCGCGTTCGGGGAAATCGTGATTATTGAGTCTTCGATGGGAGTGCGGATTACGGACTTTAACTTGCAAGAGTGATCAGCATGGAACCTCTACCAACCATTGCCGCTCTGGCTATCACTTTTGGTCTCCTCGGCGGACTTCTCTGGCTGCTCCGCATTCCCACCTTGACCAAGTTCGGCCGGTCAACCCCGTGGATCCGAGAGACGAAGGGAAAGCAATTGTACGCGCTCGAGAAAGTCGTCCTCGGACCGGACTGCACCCTTCACGTCGTGGCATTCAAAGGGGAGACCATGCTTTTGGCCGTTTCTGGCAAAACGGTTGTGCCAATCCCGTCAACCGCCCCGCGGTCAGAAAGCTTCCGAACTGCGGGAGGATCTCTATGAGATTCGTGACACGCAATGTCCTTTTCGCGTTTTGCGCGCTGGTTTGTTTGCTTTGGAGCGATCAGTTGCAAGCAGCTCCAGCTCCGCGGCCGAGCCCCGAGATTCGATTCGAAAGCCCGAACACCGGCCAAGGAACGAACGGAAGTAATACATCGGTAAGTCTACCGATGCAGATCGTCCTGATGTTTACAGGCTTGACGGTCCTCCCGGCCATCATCATGTCTCTTACTCCCTTCTTGCGGATTACGTTGGTGCTCCACTTTTTGAGGCAGGCGATCGGCACCCAAACCGCCCCTTCGAATCCGGTACTGCTGGGTCTTGGCCTCTTTCTAACGATGGTGATCATGAACCCTGTACTCACGGAGGTTCACGAAAAGGCTTGGAAGCCTTATGAAGAAGGCAGGATCGGACTCTCCGAAGCCGCAGCGGCCGGGCAAGTTCCCTTAAAAAACTTTCTGATCCGATACATTCGGGAGAAGGATGTTCAGATGTTGCTTGAGGTCTCTCATACCCCTCCTCCGAAGTCGGCTGAGGCACTTGACCTCAAAATTCTGTGTGCCGCCTACGTTCTCAGCGAACTAAAGACAGGGTTCCAAATCGGCGCCATGCTTTTTCTTCCCTTCCTCGTAATCGACATCCTGGTCGCCTCCGTAACACTATCCGTTGGCATCGTCCAACTTCCACCCGTGATGGTATCGGCACCCTTCAAACTTCTGCTGTTCGTACTCATCGACGGCTGGAACTTGGTCGTTGGATCGCTGGTGAAGTCCTTCCATTAGCAACGAAGAGAGCCCAATGACAAGCCCCATGGTAGTTGAAATCGTCCGCCAGGCCTTCACCCAGTGCTTTTGGCTCTGCCTCCCATTGCTAGGTGTTGGCTTCATCGCTGGCGTCCTGATCAGCCTATTGCAGATCGTCACCTCCATCCAAGACTCGGCGTTCGGAACCGTGCCGCGGCTTGCCGCGTTCCTTCTCGCGCTCTTCGTATTCCTGCCTTGGATGCTATACCGGCTTACCGAGTACGCGATCTCGATTCTAGGCCATCTCGACAAGTATGCCCGGTAACGACTTGAGTTGGGGGATCCACTTGGGCGCAAAGAGCCTGATCGTCTCGCAGACACTTGTCCTGCACTTCCTGCTGGTGCTCTTCCGGGTTGGAGGGATCTTCGCGTTCATCCCGATTCCGGGGATCAAATCGGCCCTAGCCCCAACGCGGATCGCCTTGGTCATTCTCACGAGTTGGATCGTCTTCCCATTGACGCCGCCCCTAAGTGGAATCGGCATGACACTTTCGAGCGCCTTCAGTGTGATGATCGCCGAGGTAAGTCTCGGCCTTCTCATCGGACTTGCCATTCAGTTCCTACATGAAGGCATCGTGCTTGGAGCGAATGCACTGAGCATCCAGGCAGGATATTCGTACGCTTCGACCGTAGATCCGAACTCCGAAGCCGATTCCTCCGTTCTACAGGTCATCTTGGGCCTATGTGGCTCCTGGCTCTTCCTCACGCTGGGGCTCGATCGGATTCTCCTCAAGGCGATCTTGACTTCCTTTAGCACCTACGGCCCCGGCACATTCATCGCGAGTCAAAACCACGCTCCCGCAATAATTGCCCTGAGTGGCGAGATGTTCGGCCAAGGACTCCGGATCGCGGCACCCATTGTTGGAGTTCTGCTGTTGGTTGACCTCGCGATGGCGCTACTCTCCCGGCTCCAGCCCCAGATGCAGTTGCTCAATTTGTCGTTTCCCCTAAAGATGCTGCTCAGCCTGGCCGGGCTTTCCCTCTCGGTTACGACGATACCCCACCGAGTCATGCAGGCCAGCGAAGGAACGATGAGGTTCATCGAGAAGATTCTCAGTGCGAGCGGAGGATAAGTGGCCGACCCGAACAAGACAGAAAAGCCGTCGCCACGAAAGCTTAACAAAGCTCGAGAAGACGGCAACTACGTTGTCAGCAAGGAGTTCATCGCCGCCGTCCAGTTCACAACGTTCTTTGTGATGGTTCTCCAATTCGGAGACCAATTCGGAACCAGCTGTCGAGATCTGATCACGAGCTGGATCGGCATCGCATTCGAAAGTAAGGACTTGCATCGAGAATCGGTTCACGACCTATTGGCCAGGTTGCTGTTTCCCTATCTGCTTCCCATCGTGGGAGTCGGCTTCCTCCTGACTGTTGCGGCGATCGCGGCCCAGCTCCTTGTCTCGCGCCTCGGAATATCCGCACAGAAGTTGGCCCCACAGTTCAATCGGCTGAATCCGCTGTCCCGTTTGAAGGAGATGCCCAAGCAGAATCTAGTGACGGCCGGGCAAGCAGCACTTCTTCTGCCCGTCTTTCTAGGGGCCATCTACATCCTGGTTTCGGCGAATGCCGCCAAATTACTATCGCTGCCGAGCAGATCAACAGCCTCCGGCGCCAGCATCGTGTTCGAAATGATCACCGATCTGTTGTATAAGGCTACTTTCGTATTCCTCATCGTCGGATCTATTGATTGGTACCGGCAACAGAGCCGTTACACGAAACAACTGAAGATGACGAAACAGGAGGTCAAAGACGAGCACAAAGAGTCGGAAGGGAATCCGCAGCTGAAGGCGAAACTGCGGAAAATGCAGCGCGACAATTCCCGGCGCCAGATGATCACCAATGTCCCGAAGGCGTCGGCGATCATTGTCAATCCCACCCACTATTCCGTAGCGATTCGGTACGAGTTGGGCGGTTCTGGTGCGCCGAAAGTAGTCGCCAAGGGAAAGAACTATCTCGCCCGGCGGATTCGCGAAATCGCGACCGCGAATGAGATTCCGATCGTCGAGAACCCGCCCCTGGCTCGCGCTCTCTACGCGGCAGTGGATGTCGGCCAGGAGATTCCGCCCCACCTATACCGCGCGGTGGCAGAGATTCTGGCCTATCTGTTCCGGGTTATGGGCGGACGCCTTCCTGGCAGCATAAATGCATAGAGATCCTCGAATACCATGGCAACCTCCACAACTCCGGTAGGACCAATCGCCGCTCGCGGCAATGAACCAGCCTCCGCCTCACCCGCGAAATCAGCGCGGCCGCGCGGTCCCGAGCCCGGTTCCGCGCCGGGGGGAGGAACAAGTTTCAAGGAACTGATTTCGTCATTTTCCTGGCGTGACGCCGCCGTCCCCCTGACCGTTCTGGCGATCGTTCTGGCGATGATCACACCGGTCCCGGCGTTGGTGCTCGACCTTCTTATCACCGCCAACATCACTCTCTCGGTTGTCCTCCTTCTGGTCTCGATCTATATCAACAAGCCCTCCGAGTTTAACGTCTTCCCGACGGCGCTCTTGCTGATGACCTTGTTCCGGCTCGCCTTAAACATCTCCTCTTCTCGACTCATTCTCCTCAATGGAAACTCAGGCACAGCCGCAGCGGGCGATGTCATTGAGGCCTTCGGCAATTTCGTCGTTGGCGGCAATTACGTTATCGGACTGGTGATCTTCCTGGTTCTGATCGCCATTCAATATGTAGTGATCAACCACGGCGCCGTGCGCATTTCAGAGGTAACGGCCCGGTTTACGCTGGACGCCCTGCCTGGGAAACAGATGTCCATCGACTCGGACTTGAACGCGGGGCTTATTGATGAATCCGAGGCGCGGCGAAGAAGAAAGGAGTTGTCCGCCGAAGCCGAATTCTACGGCGCCATGGACGGCGCCTCTCGCTTCACGCAGCGGGACGCTGTCGCCAGTATTCTGATCACCGTAATCAACATTCTGGCGGGATTTCTGATCGGGGTGCTTCAGCACGGAATGGACCTCAAAAAGGCCCTGCAGACCTACACGATCCTCACGATCGGCGATGGACTGGTGACCGTGATTCCAGCCTTAATGATCTCGGTCTGCGGAGCGCTGATCATCACCCGCACCGGCTCAGATAATAAGCTTGGACAGGACATTCAGAAGCAGGTCTTTAGCAACCCCGAGCCACTCCTGCTCTCGGCCGGAGTACTCATGGCGATGTCCATGTTTCCGGGTATGCCGACCATACCGTTCCTGGCTCTGGGCGGAGCCGCGGGATTCGTTGGGTGGCGCCTGAAGCAAAGCGCCCAATCGGTCGACACGACGGACAAGCCCAACGCCGAGGCGAATAATGCCCCAGTGAGGGAAAACCTCGAATCCCTGTTGAAGGTCGAAACGCTTGCGGTCGAGATGGGATTGGGGCTGGTTCGCTTGGTAGAGGGCGGCGCTCAGTCACCGCTCCTCAGAAGGATCGCTGGAATTCGCCGGCAGCTGGCCACCGACTTGGGCTATTTGCTGCCCGCCGTCCGCGTAACCGACAACTTGCAGTTGAAGGCCAGAGAATACACGATCTCACTAAAGGGAGCTGAGATTGGGCGGTGTGAGTTGCCAGCCGGGATGGACATGGCCATCCCGACCTCGAAGGACTGTCCCAAATTGGATGGAATTCCCACAAAGGAACCCGCTTTCGGGATTGCGGCCATTTGGATCCCCACGGAGAAGGCGGAGGAAGCTCGCGCGGCGGGATATACGGTTGTTGATGCCGTGAGCGTAATGGCAACTCATCTCGCTGAGACGATTCGGCGATTCGCTCACGAGATCTTCTCAAGGCAGGATGCCAAAAAGCTGCTGGACCGGATTGCCGAGGACAACCCCAAGTTGATTGAAGATTTGGTTCCCAAATTGCTCCCACTAGCGAGTGTGCAGCGAGTGCTCCAGAACCTGCTTCGTGAACGAGTTTCGATTCGGGACGGAGCCTCAATCCTCGAAGCCTTGGGAGAAGCAGCGGCGATGACCAAGAATGCCGTTTTATTAACCGAGTACGTCCGTCAGGCAACTCGGCGGATGGTGATCAAGCCTTATCTGACATCGAATTCCGAGCTCCATGCCTATCTCGTCGATCCTTCGGTCGAGGCCATTCTTGACGCAGGCATTGAACACGGTGAAGCGAATTCCATTTTGAACCTCCCTCCCCGAAGAATCCAAGAGATTCTTGACCGGTTTCGGGCGATTCTCGGTGCTCACGATGGACCCATCGTCGCCCTCACGGGAAGCAGCAATCGCTACTTTCTGCGCCAGATCACCGAGGGCGCTATCTCCAATCTGACGGTGCTTTCGCACAGCGAGATTCCCCCAGGCGTAAAGGTACTGGCCCAAGGCGTAATCCGAACGAACTAGTAGAGAAGAAACCATGCGACTCAAAACATACTTTGTTGACACCGTCGAAGAGGCCTTAGTGCGGGCTCGCATTGAGTTTGGGGATGAGGCTATGCTCGTTCACTCGAAGCGTGCCAGCGTCGAGACTGCGCATTTGGGCAACTACGAAGTGGTTTTCGCTGCCCCACAGACCGCTAAGCCGGCGCCAGAGGTGCGAACGTCGTTGCCGGAATCTCAGCCTATTGATGACCTTGTTCGGAAGCCTCCGATGCGCAGCGAAGTTCTGATCGCCGAAAAGGCGTCTGGACCAATATCGGATACTCACCAGGCGCGGATTCGCCGTGAGTTGAAAGCGCTGTCGAAACTGATGGACGCGCCGCCCAGCCAAGAATTGTCTCGCTCGGAAGAGATTCGGCGCACCCTCGACGAACTATACGGATACCTGGCAGAAAGAGAAGTGCGCACAAAGCATATCGAGGAGATCACAAACCGAATTGGCTTGCAGTTGATGCATGGTGGCCAGATCCCTTCACGGCAGTCGCCCGAAGCGTTTCTCCAGGATGCGCTTGTCGATCCGCTGGCGCAAGTTTCCAGGAACGAGTTGGCAAAGCGTAGGGTTATCGCACTGATCGGCCCGCCGGGGGCAGGCAAAACGACAACTCTGGCCAAGCTGGCAGTTCGCGAAGGATTAGCCAACGGGCGGCCTGTGCATGTCTTCGACCTTGACAATCAGCGTATTGGGGGAGGGGACCATCTGCAAACCATCTGTGGCTTGCTGGGGGTGAGCTACCAGCAGGTGAGTGGGCCAGAGATGTTGTCCGAGATTCTGAGCGGAGTGCGCTCCGACGGGCTGATCTTGATCGATACGCCAGGTCTCACGGTTGAGGACCGATCCGAACTCGCCGTCATGGGGCTCGGCCTGGGTGACTACATGACGATGGAGCGCCACCTTGTGTTGCCCGCCACGCTTCGAAACCCGGAGATGATCCGGTACTGGACGACGTACAGGGTGTGTCAGCCGACTCACCTATTGTTCACCCGGCTCGACGAGTCGCTCTGCTTTGGTCCGGTGTGGTCGTTGGCCGCCGAATCCCGATTGCCGGTCGAGTGGATGACGACCGGGCGCAAGATCCCTGAATGCATCGTGGAAGCGACTGCGCAGTCAGTCTCCAACCTGCTCCACCACGGATACTCACCGTCACAGGACCAGGAATTGACTGTGCCCGCCCTCAGACGGTCTCGGAGCGGGGGCGCGCACGCGTACTCCGGAATTCAAGAAACAGCACGGAGCTTTGCAACGCTATGAACGCGAATTTCGCCACCGCCGAAAGACTGAGTAACGATCGGGAGCAATTGATTCTCGATCATCTGCCCCAAGTACGCCTCATCGCACGTCGCATTCACGAGCGCCTGCCGGGTAGTGTGAGTCTGGACGACTTGGTCTCGACGGGTATCGTGGGGCTCATTTCAGCAATCGATCACTTCGATCCGAAGATGAACGTAAAGCTGAAGACGTATGCGGAATACAAAATCCGCGGCGCCATCCTGGATAGCCTCCGGGGAATGGATTGGGCTCCCCGCCAGCAACGGAAAAGAGTCAAGCAAATCGAGGCAACGATCAACGTTCTCGAACAACGATTGAAGAGAGCGCCGAGCGAAGAAGAGATTGCGGCCGAATTGAATCTTTCGATGGAGGAGTACCACGAATGGCTAATCGACGTTCGAGGCATCAATCTCGGAAGCCTGGAAGGCTCTGGCGGCGAAGACGAGGGACGGGATCTTCTTCGCTTCGTCTCCGATAACGAAGAGAACTGGCCTTCCCGTCTCCTTGAACGTTCCGAATTGGAACGTCTCCTTGCCGAGGCGATTGAGCGAATGCCGTACGTCGAGCGAACGGTTCTCAGCCTCTACTACCACGAGGAGCTGACTCTGCGCGAAATCGCCAAAGTAGTCAAGCTGCATGAGTCAAGGGTCTCTCAACTCAAGTCCCATGCGATTCTTCGACTGCGTTCGAACCTCGAAAAGAAGTGGCCGATGCAGGGTGGCCTTTAGATTGCTCAGGGTTAAGTAGGGGCACGAAATGGCATCGCCAGACCAACTTCTCGTCGAAGAGTTCACCAAACAGCTCGGGCTGACGCTGGAGGGCATGCTTGGGCAGTCTTGGACGATTGACAGTGCAGGGTCTGTCGCACCCGAGGCAGTCGCCAGCACCCAAGACCTCCATATCTGGGGGCAAAGGCTCACCATTCACGCCGATCCGCTGTTTCGCGTGATGATCGGTCCTTCGGGCTGGAAGGCCATCGGTGGCGCGGCATTGCAAGCCGCGGGAATTGATGACGCCAGTGAGTCCGACGTCCTGAGCACCTACGTCGAGATCCTAAGCCAAGCCCTATCCGGGGTCGCCCGTGTCGTCGGGAGCCATCTCGGCAAGGAGGTTGGGCTGGCTAAGGGCGCCGAAGAGACCTCGGTTCCCTCGCGAGGAAAAATCGTTCATCTTCGGGCCCATGATCCGGAGGGTAACGAGTTTGCGCTGTACTTTGGATTCGCGGATCCATTGATTCGACTCCTTGGCGAGGAGGAAGACCAAACCAACGAAACGAAGCCAAGCAAGGAACGAATTTCGGAACCGGCCACGGAGGCGCCGCGGTCCGCTCCGCCGGTTGAGAGTTCCAAAATGGAACTCCTTATGGATGTCGAGATGCCAGTGAGCGTCTCCTTTGGCAGGGCCCAACTTCCGCTTAAGGATGTCATTAAGCTAACGACGGGATCGATTGTCGAATTGAATCGAAACGTCAGTGAGCCGGTAGAAGTGATCGTAAACAATTGCGTAATTGCCCGTGGCGAAGTAGTTGTCGTCGAAGGGAATTACGGTATTCGGATTCACCAGATCGTGAGCCGGGCGGAGCGAATCCGCTCGTTGGACTAAGGAGATTTCCCGTGATTAGCATTCCGTCGTCGGAGGCATTCTTCCTCTGCTTTGTGCTTGGCGCCGTGCTGTGCACCTGTCTATTCCTCTTCTTTTCTGCCAAGGTTGACCTGCGTCGGGTCGAGAACCGGCTCGTGGTGCTACAGACAGCTACGGAACGAAAGACGGAGGAGTCTGAACTTCGATTCAACCTGCTCGAAACCAAGATCTCCGAGGCCGCGGAGAAGATCCAAGGCCTCGATCAAGCGTTGGAACTGCCAAAGGACGCCGTCGTACAGAACGGTCTGGGCCCGACGCGCGGGAAAAGGACGGCGATCATACGCCTCGCCCAACGGGGAGAAGCAGCCGACAAGATCGCGGCGTCCGTGGGAATGCCCAAGAACGAGGTGGACCTGCTGCTGAAAGTTCACCGCGCCATCTCCCAGCGCTAGACAGCATCTCCCTCGATCGGAGTTCTTATTCGAACTCCTGAGGCCGGCTGACGGGCCGCGCATTGGGGCGACGTCCAGCTTCGGGTTCACGAACGTCGACGTCAACCGACAGTTCGGTCCGATTCCGAAGCAGCCGGACGGCAACGGTTCCCTTTTCCTTGCCCGCCGCTACCGCGTTAGTTACTTCTCGCGGCGACGTAACTTTAGTATCATTCACTCGCAGCAGGACGTCTCCGGCCTTTAGTCCGGCTTTCGCTCCGGGCGAGTTGGGGTGGACGTGCCGGACCAGCACCCCATCCTTAACCCCAAAGAACTCCGCCAACTGACTTCCGAGGCCCTCGGCTTCGATTCCTAACATCCCGCTTCGCCACAGCAGGAACGGCCGGGGAGTATCCGTAAGCGCCGGCAGTTGGTTCGGCAAACGCTCTAACTGGGACCACTCCTCCAAGCGCCGACCAGGAAATCCAGGCTTTCGCTGACCAATCGAAGCACTGAGCATTTGCGACGCGCCGCCGCGGCTCACTTTCAACTTGGCCACCCTTCCCACCGGCGTTTCCCGGACCATCCGAACGAACTGCTCACTGCCTTCCACGCGCTGCCCGTTGTACTCCAGCACAACGTCTCCGACCTTGAGGCCGGCCTTGCTAGCCGGGCTCTCGTCATCGACCTGAGTAACTTCCACACCGGCCTCTTCGGATAACCGTAACTCTTTCGCCCGAGCCTGATCAATCTCGCGGACGCCTACTCCCAAGTAAGACCCGGAACTAACTCCCACAAACATCCGGCGGACATTTTCTTCCGCCGGCAACTGCGCGACCGCGGGTGCAACCGAGAAAATCACCAGAAGAGAACTTACCAGTAACCGATCCATCATGAATATCACTCCCTACTTACTTGGACGCCGCACCCAAGAATTGGTACCGCCGCTAGAAAGTTTCAAGCGAAGCATTCATCGACCGAAGTACACGCTGCCCCTGCCGGCGGACATCGAGGTTCTCCTCGCGCTGCATCAACTCCTGCAGCGCCCCCGCCAAGTCCGAGTTCTGCGCATCGCCCATCGTCAACACATCCACTGCATGGGCGCGAACCATCGGATTCCGGTCCGCGCGCAGCGCCTCCAGAAGTACGATGCGAACGTCAGCCTGCGCCGCCAGCGGCCGGAGAGTCTCTAACGCCTTCATGCGGACACCATCATCGGGATCCTTGCGCAGCACCTCCAACAGGGTGTCGCGCACTGCCGCATCGCCGACCCGGCCCCGCAGCAAGTCCAAGGAGTCCACTCGGACCGCAGGATCGGGAGTATTGCGAACCGCGCTCACCAGCAGCGACTGCACTCGTTGATCCTCGATGCGGCCGGAGAGCTCCCGCGCCACGGAATCCTGAAAGACGATCCTGATTTGCCCGTTGCCAAGCGATTCTACCTGGTTGACCGCGGAAACAACGACCGGTTCCGCCGCACTCGGCGCTGACGAAAGCTCCGGGCTGACCCGGGCGACCAGGAATCCAAGGGCAACCAAAGCGGTACAGCCAGCCAACCGCCAACTCCATCCTGGCAAGCCAAGGGTGGGGAGCCAATGCCGCCATCCCGTCCTCGTCTGCGCTGCCGCCGTCTGCAAGGAAGCGTCTAACTCCTGCCGGCACGCCGAGAGAAGCTCGAGGGACGGCTCCATCCTTTCCGCCTCCACCGCACGATGGAGCGCCGATAGACGAGCTTCGGAAGCGCGGCAGACGCTACAACCGTCAAGATGTGCCTCCACGCTCTCTTCCAACTCCGCCGTCAGCTCTCCGTACAAATAGAAGACGAGATTGCTCTCACACGCAGCGCAATTCATACAAACTCTCCCAGCGCAACACGCATCTTTTGGGTCGCCCGGAACAGGCAGTTCTTGGCGGCTTCCTCCGACGTCCCCAACGCTTCCCCGATGGCCCGCAACCGCATTCCTTCGAAATGCCGCATTTCGAACACTACCCTTTCGCGGGGCGTCAACTCGCCCAGCACCGCCTGGATTCTGCCCCGCAGTTCGTCGGAAAGGACTCGCCGCTGCGGATCGCTGTCCGCCCTCGGCTCAGCCATCGTATCGAGCTGATCAAACTCCTGTCCCGACGGAGCGACGGCAACCCGGGGAGCCTCCCGCCGAACCTTACGCCGGCGGAGATGGTCCAGGCAGATATTCGTCACGATTCGGTGCAGCCACGTCGAAAAGCTACAGTCGAATCGAAACTGTTGCAAGCTGCGATGGACGCGAAGAAAAACTTCCTGGTAGACATCTCGCGCATCTTCCGGCGAACGCAAAAGGTTCAGTGCAATCCGGAGCACACTGTGATCGTGAGCGCGGACGAGGACGGCAAAAGCCTCCTCGTCACCCCGTTGAGCCGCCCGAATCAGGGAAGCCTCATCCATAAAGTCGTACGCCCCTCCTGGAAGGGCTATGGCATCCACTTTCACCATAGACAACTTCTACAGACGGGCGTACCGACGAATCGTTAGGAAAAAAGCGAACTACCCGACCAGTTCGAGCGAAATTTTCTTAGCGGCGGGATCCAGGCTGGTAATCCGGAAGCTGCGAACCTGTCCCACTTTGATGGCGTTCGACGTTTTTGCGGCGGGCTCGCCGCCCTTACCCTCTTTCCACTTCGCCGAAAGCATCGCCGTCAGGGCGCTCACATCGACCGAACCGCCCGACGAAGACCCCCGACCGGCACCCGCGCTAGCGGCTTCCTTCTTCTCTTCCGCAATCCGGCACTCGCCAAGCACCCCGTCGGCAACTTCCACTTTCAGCAGGTTCGAACGGACATCGGCCACGCGGGCGGTCAAAGTATCGCCCACGTTGTGTTCCGCGATAAAGTCATCGGTCTTGGTGGGCTGCAACTGCTTCAGACCCAGCCGGATGCGCCGCCGGTCCTGATCGACCTCCAGCACAATCGCCCGCACGACTTCACTGACCTTGACCACATCCTTGGGATGATCGATCCGCTTCTCATTGACCATGTCGCCAATGTGAATCATGCCATCGACGCCATCGCCCAGATCCACGAACGCGCCAAACGCCTGGATGCTCGTCACCGGGGCCTCCACGATCGCCCCCACCGGGTACTTCTTCACCGCTTCCATGAACGGATCACCCAGGGTCTGCTTCAGGCTCAACTGAATCTTCTTATCGCCCGGCTTGAAGTCGAGAATGGCGACTTCCACCTGATCGCCCACCTTCAACAGGTCCGCCGGCTTACGCACTTTTTTCGCCCACGACATTTCCGAAACGTGGACCAACCCGTCGACGCCCGGCGCCAACTCAATAAAGGCTCCGAAGTCCGTCAAACGCGCGACCTTGCCCGCCACCCGGTCACCGACCTTAAACTGGCTCGCGGCCGCGGCCCAGGGATCCGGAATCAACTGCTTCAAGCCGAGCGAAACTTTCTTGGAGTTCCGGTTGATCTTGAGGATCTTGACCTCAAGTTCGTCGCCGATCTTCACCACATCGGAGGGCTTACCCACCCGATGCCAGCTCATGTCGGTCACGTGCAACAACCCGTCGACGCCGCCCAGGTCCAAAAACGCTCCGAAATCGGTAACGCTGCGGACACGGCCCTTTACCACCGAGCCTTCCTCCAACTGCTGGAACGCGGCTTCCTTCGCCTTGGCAGCCTCTTCTTCGAGGATCACCCGGCGGTCGACGACAACGTCTTCCTTGACCGTATCCAGGTTAATCACCCGGCACTCGATCTCCTGGCCCACCAGCTTGGCCAATTCAATGGCGTCGCGCGTGCCGCTGCGAGAAGCCGGCATGAACGCGCGGGAGCCCGCGACTTCCACACGCAGTCCGCCCTTGACCGCTTCGACCACCCGGCCGCCGATGTTGCGTTTCTCTTCGAACGCCGCCTGCAACTCACTCCAGTCCTTGGGACGCTCCACCTTCAGCGGCGAGAGTTCCAAGGTCCCTTCGGCGTTGCGGCCCGTCACGCTGACCTGAATCAGGTCGCCCACCTGGATATCCGGGACGCCATCGGTGAAGGCGGACTTCAACAGCACACCTTCGGACTTGCCGCCCAGATCCACGAAGATCGAATCTTCGTTCACGGCGGCCACGGTCCCTTTCAGGACGCCACCTTCAGCGGGCTGGGGCTCCACAGGTGCGGTCTGCTGGAGTTCAAATTGTTCGAGGATCTCACCGAAGTTCGATTCTTCCGGGTTATTCACCGGTTCTTCCATCGGTTGATCAACAGGGTTAGCAGGATTCATGCGAGATACGAGTACTCTTTATTGTGTCATACCCACTGCGTCTTTCGCTGCTCACGTCTCATCGGAAGTCGCAGTTTCCGGATCCGCCTCGCCCATCTGCGTCAGCCGGTACCGCAAGGCGTTCCGCGTCAAGCCTAGCAGCCTAGCGGCCTGGCTTTTGTTCCCGCCCGCCCGCCGCAGCGCTTCCCGAATCAGCGAACGTTCGAACTCGTCGAGCGTCATGCCCGGAGGTAGAAAAGGACTCTCCCCGGCCGCCAGGCTACGCCGCGAAGGCGCCATATCCAGCCGCACCTCCGCTTCTTCGAGCACCGGCCCGCTGGCCAGCACGAGGCTCCGCTCCATTACGTTTTCCAGCTCCCGCACGTTGCCGGGCCAATGGTAGCCCGCCAGCTTGTCGATCGCTCCGGGCGCGAGCGAACGCACCGGCGAGTCCAGTTCCTTAGCGTGTTTGCGCACGAAGAACTCCGCCAGGTACGGGATGTCTTCGCGACGGTCCCGCAGCGGCGGAATGTTGATGGGAAGAACGTTGAGCCGGTAGTAAAGATCCTGCCGGAAGGTGCCTTGTTCGAGCGCAGCACGCAGGTCCACATTGGTCGCCGCGATCACGCGCACGTCGATATGCCGCGTCTTATTGCTGCCCAGCCGCTCGAACTCGCGCTCCTGCAGAACGCGCAACAGCTTCACCTGAATCGACGGAGGCACATCGCCGATCTCATCGAGGAACACGGTGCCGGTATCGGCCTGCTCGAACTTCCCCGGCTTGGCAGTGTTCGCTCCGGTGAAGGCGCCCTTCTCGTAGCCGAAGAGCTCACTCTCCATCAGGTTCTCCGGAATGGCCGTGCAGTTGATTTTGACGAACGGCTTTTCCCGCCGCGGCGAGTGCTGATGGATCGCCCGCGCAATCATGTCTTTGCCGACGCCGCTCTCCCCGGCCAGCAGCACCGTAGCCCGGCTCGGCGCCGCCCGTAGCACCGTGGCGAACACATCCTGCATGCCGGCGCTCCGCCCGATGATGTTATCGATCTGGTAGCGCCCGCCCAACTCCGCCCGCAGCCGCTGATTCTCTTCCCGTAGCGCCTTCACCTCGAAGGCCTTTTCAAGCACCGTCTGCAGATGGTCCAGCGAAAAGGGCTTTTGCACGAAATCCGCAGCCCCGGCCTTCATCGCCGCCACGGCGGTCTCCACACTCCCAAACGCCGTCATGACCACCACCGGCAGGCCTGGCCGCAAGGACTGGATTCTCGCCACCAGCGCCAGTCCGTCCTCACCCGGCAGGCGCAGATCGGTCAGTACGATCCCGGCCCAGTCCAGGCGCGGCATCGCCGCTTCGGCCGATCCCGCCGTCTCCACCTCGAAGCCCGCGGAAGCCAAGTGGAGTTGCACCACACGCCGCAGGCGCTCCTCATCTTCAATCACCAAAACCCGTTTGTTCATTGTCCCGTCACGGCCGGCAGCAGGACGCGGAACACGCTCCCCCGCCCCGGCTCACTATCGAACTCTAATCGTCCACCATGCTCACTGACAATCTTGGCAACAATGGCCAAGCCCAACCCCACCCCTTCCTTCTTCGTCGTGAAGAACGGGTTGAAGATGGATTCCCGGTGCTCCGGCGCCACGCCACTGCCCCGGTCGATGACGGCGATCTCCGTCTCCTGCCCGCCCAGCCGCCGGGTCCGCAGCGTCACCACCGCCCCGACTGGACTCGCCTGCGCCGCATTCAAAATCAGGTTGAAAACCACGCGCTCCATCCACTCGGCGTCCACTTCCACGGGCCGCACCGCCGGATCGTAATTCTTGTACACCGTCACGGTGGGCGCCGGGGTCATCCGCTCGAACTCCTGTACCACGCGATCGAGCAAACCATGTAGTTCGGTGGGCGCCCGGTGCAGCGCTAGAGGACGGGCGAACTCGAGGAAGCGTCCGACGAGCGAATTCGCCCGGTCGACATCGGAAGCGATGTAAGCCGCCATCTCCTGCGCCAGTTCGTTGCCAGCCGGCAACTGTTTCTGCAGCACCTCCGCCGAGGCGCGAATCGTGCCCAGCGGATTGCGCAACTCGTGCGCCAAACCGGCCGTCAACTGGCCCAGCGCCGCCAGCCGCTCGGAACGGCGCACGGCGTCCTCGGCCTCGCGCAGGTGCTGATTGGCCGCCGCCAGTTCTTCGGCTACCGCCTGGTAACGCTGCGCTTCGGCGCGGTTCGCCTTCGCCAACTGATAGGTCAGGTAGCCGACCACCGGCAAGAAAATGATGCGCAGCAACAGCTCTTCCCAAATCACCAGATAGTCGCTCAACTCGCTCCAATCGACGAAGCCTAGAAAGGAGACGTAGGCGACGCAGGCCAGAGCGGTAAACATTGTCGTCGCCAACGGGCCCGTGGTCGTTGCCGCGCTTACCACGGGCAACATGAGAATCGGATAGTAGCTCGAGTTGATCGCCGCCGTGTAGCCGAGCACCAGCCAGCAAAGGATCAACTTGATGGTGATGGGCAGCAGCTTGCCCCGCTCCGTGCGGAACACCGCAATGCGCGGCTCCGCCAACTGGAAGAGGGCCAACGCCACGATGCACACAACCGACGGGACATCGTGAAACGGGCTGGCCAGGGCCAGCGCCGAGAAGAACAACAGCCAGACCAGATCCTGTGCCGCCACAAACGGGAGACGAAACCGGGCGAATCGCCCATTAGGCTCGGGGGCAGGCACGAAGCCATCTTATCGCGCCGGCGCTAAACCAAGGCGGGCAGAATCTCTCCGCTCGGCCCTTGCAGCGAGATCGCCACACTCGGCGAAAACGGTGTCGTGGCGACGTTCACTTCCATGACGAATCGCGCCATTTCGATTAGCCCCGCCGCGGGGTAAACCTGCGCGGAGGTCCCCACCACCAGCAGCACATCGGCCTGCGACACGGCCCGTTCGGCCTCGGCCCACACGATCCGGGGCAAGGCTTCTCCGAACCAGACCACGCCCGGGCGCAGCGGTTCGCCGCACTCGGGGCACGGCGGAGGCAGCGTGGGATAGGCCAGCGCCCGGTCCTTCCGCTGATACGCACAGGCCGTACAACGCGACTGCCAGATATCCCCGTGCACCTTCAGGATCCGGCGGGAACCGGCGCGGTCATGGAGACCGTCGACATTCTGGGTGATCAGGGTGAAGCGGGGCCGCTGCTGCTCCAGGGTCACGAGGGCGCGGTGGCCGGCGTTCGGTTCGGCCGCGTCAATCAGGCCGCGCCGCCAGAGGTACCACTCCCAGACGGTGCGCGGGTCGCGCGCGAAGGCCTCCGGCGTCGCGAGTTCCTCCGGGCGGAAATTGCGCCACAAACCACCCGCGCCCCGAAAGGTGGGAATCCCGCTCTCCGCGGAGATGCCTGCCCCGGTGAGCACGGCCACGGCATGGGCCGCCGCCAAGCGCTCGCGGGCCGCGCTTAGCTCACGCTGGCCGGCCATTCCTTCGCCAGCGGCGATGCCGCCGCACTCGCTTGGCCAGCCGGCCAAGCGCTCAACCAGGCCACCACCGTCATGATCCAGATCCCCTGCGAGACCAGCAGATGCACAATCTGCATCCAGCCCGGAGCGGCGAGGGCAATGTTCAGAACGCCCAAACCCACTTGGAGAAACACCACGCCCGCCGTCCACCCCAGCAGGCGGCCTTGCGCCGAACCCTGCCGCCGCAGCGCCGTGAAGACCCCCAGCAGAAACAGCGCCGTGCCCGAGGCGACGAACGGATGGACGATGCGGAGTTGAACCAGAAAGTGCTGGCCCGCGGTGAGGTCCTCGCGAATCCGCGCGAACAGGCCGGCGCCGAGCGTAGGCGGCACGGGGAACAAGGTATCGCCGAGTGCGGTGATGGCTCCCGTGATGTTGGTTAGGATGAGAGCCAGCAGGGCCGCTCCCAACAACCGGTACCCGAGGCGCGATGGCGTTTCCTGGCGGCGGTCGCCAATCCACCATGCGGTCGCGGTCGCGGTGGCGGTCAGCAGCAGGGTGTTGGCGAGATGGATGGAGATGACCAGCGCCCGGCTGACGGAGGCATCATCCACCACCAACTGCTTCTTCACGAGCACCGCGCCGATGAAGCCCTCCACCAGCAGGAAGAAGAACGCGGCCAGCGCCGCATAGAAACTCCGGCCGCGGCCCTCCCGGCGCCACACCCAGGCCAGCAGTCCGAGGCCCAAAAATCCGCACACTCCGCTCGTCACGCGATGCGTGAACTCGATGATCGTCTTGGCGCCGGGCGCCTGCGGCACCACCTCGCCATTGCACATCGGCCAATGGTCGCCGCAGCCGGCGCCTGCGCCGGTAATCCGCACCCAGGCGCCGAACAGGATCACGGCAACCAGGTAGGCGACATAGAACCAGGCGAAACGCTTCATAGCAGCTAGGAGAGGATCTTCTTGTGCACGACGCCGGCGACGTCGGTCAACCGGAAATCGCGGCCGCTGTAGCGGTAGGTCAACTTCTCATGGTCCAGGCCCAGGAGATGCAGCACGGTCGCATGGAAGTCATGAATGTGCATCCGGTCCTCGGCCGCATGGTAGCCGATCTCATCCGTCGCGCCGTAGACGAAACCGGGCTTCACGCCCGCGCCCGCCATCCAGACGGTGTAGCCGTAGGGATTGTGGTCGCGTCCGTTGCCGCCTTCCGAAATCGGGGTCCGGCCGAACTCACCGGCCCAGATCACCAGGGTGTCGTCCAGCATGCCGCGCGACTTGAGGTCTTTCAGCAGCCCGGCGATGGGCTTGTCGACCTCATAGGCGTTCGAGGTGTGTTTATTGAACAGGTCCGAATGCTGGTCCCACTTGTAGCTGTGGGTCGCCTGCACGAAGCGGACGTTCTTTTCGCTCAACCGGCGGGCCAGCAGACACTGCCAGCCGAAGTCGGCTGTCCGCGGATCGTCCAGGCCGTAGAGCTTCTTGGTCGCCTCGCTCTCCTTATCGACGGCAAAGATCTCGGGGGCCTGGGTCTGCATGCGGAAGGCGAGTTCGAAGGCCTGAATGCGGGCTTCCATGTTCGGATCGTACTGCCGCATTTCGGCGTGGCGGCGGTTAATGTTCTGGATCATGTCCAGCTCATACCGCTGCTGCTCCGGGGTCAGGCCCTTGTTAACGAGGTACTGAATCGGCTCGGACTTGATCTCCTCCACCTTCATGCCGGAGTGGCCGATCGGCGTGCCCTGGTAAGCCCCGGGCAGAAACGCGGAACCAAAGTTCTTCGCGCCGCCATGGGAGAGCGTCGGCTTGATGGTGATATAGCCGGGCAGGTCCTGATTCTCGGTGCCGAGCCCATACACCGACCAGGCGCCCATGCTGGGCCGCACGAACGTCGAACTGCCGGTGAAGGATTGCAGCAGGGCTGCCCCGTGATCCACGCCTTCGCCCACCAGCGAACGGACGATGCAGAGATCGTCCACACAGTCGCGGACGTGCGGAAACAGATCGCTGACCAGAATGCCGCTTTTGCCGCCCGGCCGGAACTCCCAGGGGGACTTCATCAGCGGACCCGGCGCTTCGTCAGCGAACGCCAGCGGACGCTTGATCGGCAGAGGCTTGCCGTGGTCGCGGACCAGGCGCTCCTTGAAGTCAAACGTGTCGATGCTCGACGGGCCGCCGTGCATGAACAGGAAGATCACCTTCTTCGCCCGCGGGGCGAAGTGCGGCTTCCGCGGAGCCAGCGGATTGGTCGCGCCGCCTTCGGGAGCGGCGGCCTCCGCCATCATGCTGAGAAAGCCGAGATAGCCCAGCCCGCCGCCGGCGGCGCGGAACGCAGCCCGGCGCGACATCGGCTTCACGCGGCGGGAGAAGACCTCCCGGATCGGATCTTTCGCTTTGTGGTCCATGGTGAGCCTCGTCCCCTAGTCGACGTACATGAATTCGTTCGAAGCGATCAGCACGCGGCAGGCGCTCTGCCACGCGTCCACTTCGGTCATCTTGCCGGCAAACTTCTTCTGGAAGCTGTCGACGTAGCTGAGCATCGCGTCGGCCTCGGGCGCCGAGGCTTCGCGGTTCAGAATGCGGGCGATCGCCCGGTCCACCCGGGGCCGCCCGGCCGGCGTCTCCTTCACGAGAGCCGCCGCCAGGGTCTGCGCCTGCTCGGCCACGAACTTGCTGTTCATCATGAAGAGAGCCTGCGGAGCCACATTGGTAATGATGCGCCGACCCTGCGGAGTGGTGGCATCACCGAAGTCAAATAAGTTGAACAGCGCGGGCAGATTCGCCCGGCGCAGGGGCAGATACACCGTCCGGCGCACCTGCTCCTCCGGATTGATGCTCAGCCGCCCGTTCGAATTCTCGCCGTCCGTGCCGAAGCCGGACTGCATCGTGCCGCCCATGGTCAGGTCGAGCTTCCCGGCGACACCAAGTAAGGCGTCCCGCATCTCTTCCACCTGCAGCCGGCGCCGCACGGCGCGCGAGAACAGCTTATTCTCCGGATCGGCCTGGAACTGCTCCGGCGCGGTCGCGCTCGCCATCTGGTAAGCGCTCGACAGCATCAGCTTCCGGTGCATCGCTTTGATGCTCCAGCCGGACGCCACAAACTCGGTCGCCAGGTAGTCGAGCAACTCCGGATGCGTCGGTCGCTCACCCATCCGTCCGAAATTGTCCGGCGTCCGCACAATCCCTTCGCCGAAGTGGCCCTGCCAGATCCGGTTGACCATCACCCGCGCCGACAACGGATTGTCCGGGCTCGCCAGCCATTCAGCCAACTCCAGCCGGCCGCTCCCCTGAATGTTCTGCGGCTGCCGGTCGCCGGCCATCACGATGGGAAAACGCTTGGGCGCATCTTCGCCGAGCGAAGCGTAGTCGCCTCGCACGAAAACCTTCTGCTGCACGGGCGTGCCTTCCTGGACGGCGCAAGCCATCTCCGGCTCCGGCGGCAGACTCTCCTTCAACCGCTTCTGCTCGGCCTTCAAGGCCGCGAACTCCGCCTTGGCTTCCTCGCTCGCCTGCGCGGTCACTATCGGATCCGAGACGCCCATCGGCCCACTGTTGTCGAACACCTGCCCGAAGAAGCGATCCTTTTCGTTGATCATCTTCGGCTTCTCGCTGAGCATGTTCTTCTCTTCGATCTGCCGGCGCTGCGGCTTCCGGTAGCCCTCGAGCTTCTTATGCCAGGCCGCGAGGCTTTCCGTCGTTGACGAAACGAAGCCATTGGCAATGCGCTGCGCCGTCGCGTCGTCAGCCGCCTGATCCCACTCGGCCAGCCACGGCCGCGGGACCTCCCGGGCGGCGAAGTACTTCACCCAGCGTTCGAGCATCTTCGCGTCCAACTGACGGGCCGCGGCGATAGCCGCCACATCCGCCTTCTTCCGCTCCACTTCCCGCGCCGCCATCATATAGGCCGGAATCTGCGGCACCAGCTTCTCCTGCAGCCGCCGGCGCTCCTTCTCCATGGCGATCTCGAGATCGATTCCCTTGTGCTGCACCAGCGCCTCGGCCGCCTCGTACTTCTCGTACTGCTCTTTGGGCACGAGCGGGGTGAACAACAGCTTCGAGACGTGGCTCTGGTCATCCTTGAAGTTCTTGGTCGAAGCAAAGATGCCCACCATGCCGTAGTAGTCCTTGGCGTAGAGGGGGTCGAACTTGTGATCGTGGCAGCGGGCGCAGGCCAGGGTCACCCCCAGAAAGGTCTTCGATACGGCGTCCACCTGTTCGTCGTAGATGTCGTAGAGCATCTTCTGCTTATCCTGCTGCGCGATGGCCTTGGCGCCCAGCGCCAGGAACCCGGTGGCGATAATGCCTTCGCGGTTCAGCCCCGGCTTGCCGCCCCGGGCCGGCAACAGGTCGCCCGCCACCTGCTCCTTCACAAACTGGTTGTAGGGCAGGTCGTCATTGAAGGCGTTGATCACGTAGTCGCGGTACTTGTAGGCGTAGGGATAGCGATGGTCTTCATCGTTGCCGGTGGAATCGGCGTACCGGGCGATGTCGAGCCAATGGCGCCCCCACTTTTCGCCGTAGCGCGGCGAGGCCAGCAGCCGGTCGACGACCTTCTTGAAGGCATCGGGCGAACGGTCGGCCAGGAACTCTTTCATCTCCTGCTCGGTGGGCGGCAGGCCGGTCAGGTCATAGGTGGCCCGGCGCAGCAGCGTCAGCCGGTCCGCCGCGGGCGCGGGCTTCACGCCCTTCTCTTCGAGCTTGGCAAGCAGGAACGCGTCCACGGGAGCCTGCACCCAGGCTTTGTTCTTCACCGGGGGCGGCTGGTGCGCTTTGACGGCCTGAAAGGCCCAGAACTGCTTATCCTCTTCCGTGAGCTTATTGCCGTGCTTCCGGGTACCGCTGCCGCCGGCCACGGCGCCGCCGGCCTTGGGATCATAGCCCGGCCAGGGCGCGCCCATCGTGATCCATTCGCGCAGCGAAGCAATCTCTTCGGCCTTCAGCTTGCCCATCGGCGGCATCTTCAGCTTGCCTTCGTAGCTCGTCACCTGGAGCAACAGACTCTGCTCCGGACTCTCCACGTTGACCAGCGATCCGCTGCCCCCACCGGCCATAAAGGCCGCGGCGCTCGACATGTCGAGGGCCGAGGTTTTCACCTTTTCGTTGTGGCACATCTGGCATTTTTGCGCCAGCACGGGGCGAATCTTCTTCTCAAAAAACTCGGCCTGTTCTTGATTCGGCACCTGAGCGATCACCGCTCCGGCGAACATCCCAACCAGCCACGCTGCACGGGTTACCATCATGGACTGCACACACCTCTCGGCGATCGGAATTCAGACAACTCCGTCATTCTTAAACTATCCCAATTCGCCGCCCCCGTCAAAGGCGGTCCATCGCGCAAGACACGGTAAAATAAGGCTCGCGTGACACTGAGCGACCACGAAAAGTATATGCACCTGGCTCTCGAACAGGCCCGGCTAGCCGAGGCCGCCGGGGAGGTGCCGGTGGGCGCGGTCGTGGTGGATGAACACGGCGAGTTACTGGCCGCCGCCCACAATTCGCCGGTCGCGCGGCATGACCCCACGGCCCACGCCGAAATTCTCGCCCTGCGCGCCGCCGGGCTGCGCCGCGCGAACTACCGGCTCTCCGGCGCGACGCTATACTGCACGCTCGAGCCGTGCATCATGTGCGCGGGCGCCATCGTCCATGCCCGCATCCGCACACTCGTCTTCGGCTCCCGGGATCTGCGCTTCGGCGGGGTCCGCAGCAAGTTCGCCCTCGCCGACAGTGACCTGTTGAATCATCAGGTCACGGTCGTCGAGGGCGTCTTGGGCGACGTTTGCGCCGCCATGCTACAGCGCTTTTTCGCGGGCAAACGGCCGGCGGGGAGCTAAGCCGCCTTCTTCAAAGGCACCATGCTCGAAAGCGGTTCGTGCGTCCGCTCCATCTGCACGACCTTCCGCAGGCGGATCTCCGAGAGATCCTCCGGCTTCGAGCCTTTGAAGTACTCATCGAGCGGGAACAGAGCAAACGGCCGGAGCTCCCGGAACACCCGGCCGAGCGTCTCCTCGATCCGGTAGACGTGGTGGAAGAACGTACCTTTATCCATTTTGAGCCGGGCGCAGCACATCACGTTATTCGCACCAAGCAGAAAGTGGAACTTAAAGATCTCGTACTGAATGGGGGTCAACGTCCGCTTCGACACCAGCAAAAAATCTGCCATATACTCCTCATCCTTCCGTCCCCAGGTGTTTCGCCGGGCGTGCCCGCCGGAGAATTCCAAACCCACCTGGGTCATGCTCTTTTCTTTAGCGGCACATTCCCGAAAGCGCCGGTAGCAGGCGCGAAAGATTGTGCGCATCACACAAGAACAAGGTGATGATCCGCCCCGTTTGCCGAGGCGTAGGCCCAACCCGTGGCAGTGCGTGCACTGCGAGGCGGCGAGCGCGATTGTGTCTGTACGAGTCCATTCCATTTGTACGATCTCCTCAAGGTAAGCCTTCCGATGTATTCCCAGAAGTGCGCCCTGCTTCCAATTCCAATCCCAGAGTACTTTTCCGGCGATTTCCGTCAACAAAATCGCAATTCTTTCGTGAGAATAATTTTCTCACCCCCACTACCCCCAAACGCCTTAGTGATTTCAGTAGTTTGCGGGTATTCTTATAAGAAATACCCACACAAATTCCAAAAACTTCCTGCTACTATTCATAGTAAGCATAGTACCTATTTCCCGGAGGAATACCCCGTTCGTGCGTCTCTTGCTGCTCTCCCATGTCCAGGAAAGTCTCGTCGAAGAGCTCCGGCGCCGCGTCCGCAACGGCGAATCCACCGAGCGGGCGTTGGCCAAACTCACCGGCATCTCCCAGCCGCACATGCATAACGTATTGAAAGGAAACCGGTTGCTGTCCGCCGACCTGGCCGACATGATCCTGCAAAAGCTGCAACTCTCCATCCTCGATCTCATTGACCGCCAGGAGATGGTGGCTTTTCTCAATCGCAACGCCAACCTGGAGGCGCGCGCCGTCGCCGTTCCGGTTCTCGAAGGCCTGCTCGGCCCCGGATACCCCCTTCCGCGCCAGGTCTCCTCCCCCCAGGTGCACACCGTCCCGCACGAACAGGTCGTCAAGGCGACCCAGCCCGTCGTGGTCCGGCTGGCCGCCGATCCGGCGATGGCCGACGTTTTCGCAGAGGGCGACCTGATCCTGCTCGACCAGTCCGAGACCTTGCGCAGTTACCTGCAGCCGCACGGCTATTACGTCGTCAACACCGGCGCCGGAGCCATCGTCCGTGCCATCCGGCGGGACGGCAACGACCTGCTGCTGCTCGCCGGCGCCGACCGGGACCGTCCGGACCCCGATACGCCCCGGTTGCCGCTCGAAAATACCGACCTGCTCCGCCTGATTCTGGCGCGCGTGGTCTGGCTGAACCGCCGCCGCCGTTGGGACGATCTACCGGCGGGCGGCTAGAACTTCGCGGTAGGTATCGAGCACCTGCGCCGCCGTATCGTACCAACTGAACCGACGCACCTGTTCAAAGCCGCGCTCGACCAGGGTGCAGCGCAGGGCCTCGTTCAAAAGCACCTCTTTAATACCTCGCGCGATATCGAAGACGTTCTCGGGCTTGACGATCATCGCCGCGTCGCCCACCACCTCGGGCAGCGAACTGACCCCGCTGGTCACCACCGGTGTCCCGGAGGCCATCGCTTCGAGCGGCGGCAGCCCGAACCCTTCATAAAGAGACGGGAACACGAAAACCTCGGCCGCCCGGTAGAAGGCATGGAGCGCCTCGGCCGGCACGAAGCCCAGAAACCGCACCTGCTTTTCGACCCGGCCCTGCAGCACCGCCCGCCGGATATTCGGATACTTGGACATCTCATCGCCGATGATGACGAGCCGGAGGTCTTTATACCGCGGATGCTGTTCGAGGTCCTCCCGCAGGACGGCAAAGGCTTCGATGATCCGGGCCACGTTCTTTTGCGGCCGCACGGAGCCGGCGTACAGGAGAAAGGGATAGTGGATCTGATACCGGTCGAGCGTTCCCTGCACATCCGCGCCCGCGCCGAGCGTGGGGAAATCGCCGTCGATCGCGTTGTAAATCTTGCGCACCCGGGCCGCGGGGATGTTCAGCAAATTTTGCACGTCGCGGCGCGTGGATTCACTGACGGCGATCACGCGGTCCGCCCGGACCAGGCCGCGGCGAAAGCGCATCCGGTGCAGCCGGTCGCGCGCTTCGTTGCCGAAGCCGAAGACCAGCGTCGAAAGATCGTGAATCGTCACGACGTAGGGCCGGGGCAGAAACCACGGCACGGCGTTGAGGGGAATGTGCACCAGATCCGGCTTCAGGGTACGCAGAAACCAGGGAAAGGCGATATTGTCGATCCGCTCTTTGTCCGTCCGCTCGTACGCCGTGACCTGAAACCGCCCCGGCAGCCCGGCCAACTCCTGGACGTGCTCCTGCCGGGCGATGAGCTGAAACGTGAACTCACTTTCGACCTTCGCCAAGGTGCGGACGAGATTTCGGATATAGGTACCGTATCCGAAATCCCGCCAATGGCGAACATCAATCGCAACCAGGGCCATCCGCGCTAGGCCCGCGCCATCTTCCATTCATAAAGCGGGTGGAGATCGGTCAACTGCCCCACCTTGGTCCGGACGGCATGGATCGCCGGGGACGCTCCTTCGAAGCCGTGCGCGGCAACGGCGTCGAGCACCTCGGTAATCAGCGCGCCGACCGTTTGCATTTCGGGCGCCGTGAAGCCCCGGGTGGTCAAGGCCGGCGAGCCCACCCGAATGCCACTGGGGTTCATCGGTGGGTTCGTATCGAAAGGAATACCGTTCTTGTTGACCGTGATGTACGCCTCGTCGAGCGCCTTTTCGGCATCCTTGCCCTTGACGCCCTTGGCGAACACGTCAATGAGAGCGAGATGAGTATCGGTGCCGCCGCTGACCACGCGGTAGCCGCCGGCCGCAATGGCGGACGCCATCGCCTGCGCGTTTTCAATCACCTGCCGCTGGTAGTCAACGAAAGAGGGCTTCAACGCTTCGAGGAAGCAGGTCGCCTTGGCGGCGATGACATGCACGAGCGGACCACCCTGCTGACCCGGGAAGACGCACCGGTCGATGATCGCCGCATGCTGGCTCCGGCACAGGATCAGCCCGCTCCGCGGCCCGCGCAGGGTTTTGTGCGTGGTCGTAGTGACCACGTCGGCGTGCAGCATGGGATTCGGATAGAGACCGGCGGCCACCAACCCCGAGAAATGGGCCATATCAACGAGGAAGTAGGCGCCGACGGAATCGGCAATCTCCCGGAACTTGGCGAAATCGATGACGCGGGGATAGGCGCTCGCCCCGGCGATGATCATTTTCGGCTTATGCTCTTCGGCGAGGCGGGCGACCTGCTCATAGTCGATGCGCTCGTCCCCCTGCTTCACGCCATAGCCGATGACCTTATAGAGCTTGCCCGAAAAATTCAGTTTGTGGCCGTGCGTCAGGTGTCCGCCGTGCGCAAGGTCCATGCCCAGAATCGTGTCGCCCGGTTCGAGCAGCGCCATGAACGCGGCGGCGTTGGCCTGGGAGCCCGAGTGCGGCTGGACGTTGGCGTGTTCGGCCTGAAACAACTGTTTGGCGCGATCGCGCGCCAGATTCTCAACAACGTCGGCGTACTCACAGCCGCCGTAGTACCGTTTTCCGGGGTAGCCTTCCGCGTATTTGTTGGTGAACACACTGCCAGTGGCTTCGAGAATCGCCTCCGACGTGAAATTCTCGCTGGCGATCAATTCGAGGCGGCTGTTTTGCCGTTCGGCCTCGTGCTGAATCGCTTCGTATACCTGCGGATCGACTTCGGCCAGGGGCCGGTACATAGAGTTACTCATTCCTTTTTATTCCGTCTGCTCCAGAGCTGTGATCTTGTCGAGGCGCCGCTGATGGCGGCCACCTTCGAATTCCGTCGTCAAGAAGACCTCCACCATCGCTTCGGCCAGCGCCGGTTCGGTGTACTTCTGGCCTATCGCCAGGATGTTGGCGTCGTTGTGGCGGCGGACGTAGGAGACCTCGTCCGTATTGGTGCCGAGCGCCGCCCGAATGCCTTTGATCTTGTTCGCCGCAATCGACATGCCGACGCCGCTCGAACACACGAGCAAGCCCTTTTCGGCCGCGCCGTCACGCACCGCATGGCCCACCGCGGCGGCAAAATCGGGGTAGTCGGTCGACTCGGTCGAACTCGTCCCCAGATCCACCACCTCGTGCCCTTCCGCGCGAAGCTTATCGCGAAGCTGCTCTTTGAGTGCGAAACCCGCGTGGTCAGAGCCGATAGCAATCTTCATAACCGCTTAAACCTTTAGTCTACCATGCTAAAATCGGGGAATTCTCTATGTATTGGAGCCAATTGTACGTCCCTACTCTGCGGGAAAACCCCGCCGAGGCCGAGGTGGTCAGCCATCAACTTCTGCTGCGCGCCGGCTATGTGCGCCAGCTAGCCGCCGGCATCTATAACTATCTGCCGCTCGCGCAGCGCAGCCTGTTGAAGATCCAGCAGATCATTCGCGAAGAGATGGACGCCATCGGCGCCCAGGAGATGCTCCTGCCGGCGCTGAACCCGGCCGAGGTCTGGAAGGAGTCCGGCCGCTGGGACGTCATGGGCGACAACATGTTCCGCCTGAAGGACCGCTTCGGCCGCGACCTCTGCCTCGGCATGACGCACGAAGAGGTGATGACGGCGCTCGCCCGCGGCGAAGTCCGCAGCTACAAGCAGCTGCCCCAGATCTGGTACCAGATCCAGACGAAGTTCCGCGACGAGCCGCGCCCCAAGTCAGGTCTGCTCCGCGTCCGGCAATTCATTATGAAGGACAGTTACTCCTTCGATCTGCTGCCGGCCGGCCTCGACGTCTCCTATGAGAAGCACCGTGCGGCCTACTACAAAATCTTCGAACGCTGCGGCCTGAAGTTCCTGGCAGTCGAAGCGCACTCCGGCGCCATGGGCGGCAGCCAGTCGCATGAGTTCATGGTCGAGTCGGCCGCCGGCGAAGACTTCGTCGCCGTGTGCGAATCGGCCGGCTACGCGGCCAACCTCGAAAAGGCCGTTTCGACGCCCGTGCCCCCGGCGGCGCCCGACGTCGAAGGCGACCTCGCCCCCGAAGAGTTCCACACTCCCGGCCAGAAGACCATTGAACAGCTCGTGGCCTTCACCGGCGTCCCCGCCACCAACCTGATGAAATCCGTCGTTTATGTTTGCGACGACAAGCCGTACCTGTGTCTGCTCCGCGGCGATCATCAACTGAACGAAGCCAAACTCGGCTCCGCCACCGGCGCCTCCGACTTGCGGCCCGCGCATCCGGCCGAGATCCAGGACTGGTTCGGCGCCGCCCCCGGCTCGCTGGGCCCCGTGGGCGTGAAGGCCATGCCGATTCTCCTCGACTCGGCGCTGGCCGGTCGCAAGAACCTGATCACCGGCGCGAACAAGGATGACTACCATCTGCGCCACGTCACCCCCGGCGAGGACTTCACGGCCGTCACGCACGACCTGCGCCAGGTGGCCGAAGGCGATACCCACGTCGAAACCGGCGCCCCGCTCAAGATCGTGAAGACGGTCGAAATCGGGCACATCTTCAAGCTCGGCTACAAGTATTCGGAGTCGATGGGCCTGAAGGTGCTCGACCAGGATGGCAAGGAAGTCACCGTCATCATGGGCAGCTACGGCATCGGCGTCGAGCGTATTCTTTGCGCGGCGATTGAGCTGTTCCACGATGAAAGCGGCATGTCGATGCCGGCCTCCATCGCTCCGTTCCAGGTGGTCATCACCCCGGTCTACTACTCCGACCCCGCCCAGAAGGAGGCCGCCGAACAACTCTACAAAGAGTGCAAGGCGCTGGGTATCGATGCCCTGCTCGACGACCGCGATGAGCGCCCCGGCGTGAAGTTCAAGGACGCGGAGCTGATCGGAATCCCCTACCGGATCACGATTGGCAAGAAGCTGCCGCAGGGCATCGTCGAAGTCGTCACGCGCCGGACCAAGTCGGCCGAAGAGGTCACCGTCGCCGGCGCGGCCGCCCACATCGCCCAGCTGCTGCGGGGCTAACGGCGTGCTGCGCGATCAATACCCGGCGCTCGCGCGGTTCACCTACTTGAACACGGCCACCTATGGCCTCGTGTCCCTCCAGGGACGCGCGGCCATGGTGGGCCATCTTGATCGCCGCGACGAGTTCGCCTGCGGCGACTTCCTCAGCTGGTTCGACGATCTCGACCGGCTCCGCGCCAAACTAGCCCGTCTGGTGGGCGCGCAAGCCAACGACATCGCGTTTGCCCCCAACGCCGCCACCCCGCTTTCGCTGCTGCTCAACGGCCTCGCCTGGGAACCCGGCGACGAGATCCTCACGCTCGAAAACGAGTTTCCTAACCAGCTCTACTTCCCCGCCCTGCTCGCCGGCCGCGGCGTGAAGTTCATCGAAGCGCCGTGGGAGCGGCTGCAGGAGCAGGTCACCGCGCGCACCCGCCTGATCGTGGCCAGTCAGGTGAGCTACTCCACCGGCTTCCGGCCGCGCCTTGAAACGCTCGACCGCCGCGACGCCCTGCTCTATGTGGATGCAACGCAGTGCCTGGGCGGGCTCACCTTCGATTGGGCCGCCGTGCGTCCGGATCTGCTGGCCGTGAACGCCTACAAGTGGATGCTGGCGCCCAACGGCGCGGCGTTCTACGCCGTCTCGCCCGCGCTCCGCGCCCGGCTCGCCCCGCAGGTGGTCGGCTGGCGCAGCCACTTCGATTGGCGCAACGTGAACAACCTCCACGCCGCCGCGCCCGTCTTCGCCGAGGCCGCCGAGAAGTACGAAGGCGGCATGGTGGATTTCCCCAGCCTGTACGCGCTCGAAGCCGCCGTCGATACGTTTTTCGAACTGGGTCCGGAGAAAGTCGAACGCTACGTTTTGGACCTGAACGAGACGCTGCGTTCCGCGCTCCGCCGGATTGACGGGGTAACGCTCTACAGCGATGAGTTCCCGGCCACCGGTCCAACGCCCATCACCAGCGCCCATTTCGCCGGCCAGGAGGCGGGCGAGCTTTCGCGCCGCCTCAAGGCCGAACACAACATTCTCACGTCCGCCCGCTGCGGCCGCCTGCGTCTCTCGCCGCACTTCTACAACGACGAGAACGACATCGACCGGCTGCTCGCCGCGCTATAGGCCGTAGGCTTCTATCGCGTTCTTCGACAGGATCTGCTCCTGCTCGGCCGCCGAGTAGCGTTTAATGGTCTGCTTGACGAGATCCACCCACGGCTTGTACTGCCCGGCCACCAGCATCACGGGCCAATCGGAGCCGAACAGGAGCCGTTTCGGCCCGAAGGCCTGCAGCGCGGTGTCGAGATACGGCGCCAGGTCCGCCGAACTCCACTTCGTCCAGTCGGCTTCGGTGATCATGCCCGAAATCTTGCAGTAGACATTGGGCCGCTTGCCGAGTTCGATCATGTCTTCGCGCCAGGGCGACAGGATGCGTTCCTTGATCTTCGGCTTGGCGACGTGATCCAGGATGAACATCTGGTTCGGATGCTGATCGACGAAGCGGATCGACGGCTTCAAGTGGCGTTCGAAGATCAGGATGTCGTAGCGCAGTTTGTACTTGAGCAGCTTCTTGATGCCGGCGTTGAAATCGGGCCGCAGAATATAGTTGTCGTCCGGCTCGCCTTGAATGACATGCCGCACGCCCTTGAACTTCTTGTGGGTGGCCAAGCGCTCCAGATGCTTTTCAACGTCACTCTCCGTCAGCGGCACCCAACCCACGACGCCGCGCAGAAAGTCATGCTTTTCGGCCATCGAAAGCAGCCAGTCGCTCTCTTCGACGGTCGTCCGCGCCTGCACGGAGATCGCACCGGAAACCCCGGCGCCGTCGAGCGTCTTCTTCAGATCCGCGGGCAAAAAGTCGCGGCGGATCGTCTTCATCTCGTCATTGATCCAGCCGTACTCGGCAGCCGAATACTTCCAGAAGTGATGGTGCGTATCGATAATCGTCATGTGGCTTGGGCCTGGGCCGCCGCGCGCTTTTTCTCCGCTTCCCGTTCGGCCAGGATTCTCTTCCAATCTTCGAGGATTACGGCCGTGGCGGTGGCGCCGAAGCGGTCGCAGCCTGCATTGTATACCTCAAAGGCGCGTTCCAGCGTACGGACCCCGCCGGAGGCCTTCATCTTCACCCGGTCTTTCAGAATGGACTTCATCAGCGCCAGGTCCGGCAGCGTGTAGCCGGTGGGCGCAAAGCAGGTGGAGGTTTCGGCGAAGTCCACCTCGCAGCGCTTGCAGATCCGGCAGAGGATCACCTTGAGATCGTCGGCCAGGTAGCCGTTCTCGAAGATCACCTTGCAGAGAGCGCCTTCCTGATGACAGCTTTCGCTCATCTGCAGGATCTCGGTTTCAATATGCTGAAATTGCCGCGAGATCATCTTGCCGACGTTGACGACAAGACTGATCTCTTTGGCGCCGCGGCGGAGCAGATCGCGGCCTTCGTAGAGCTTGGTGGCGGTGTTCGACGAACCGTGCGGGAATCCCGCGACGCTCGCGACCGCCACCCCGGAGCCATCCAACGTGCGTACAGCCAGGTCCACGTCACAGGGCCGAACCAAGGCGGCGGCCACGCGGTACTCCCGCGCCAGCCACAGGCCCGCGATGACGTCCTCTTCCGAAAGGTCGGGCCGAGTCAGCGAATGCTCCATCAGCCGGGCGAGATCCTCGTAGGTCTCTAGCGCGGGCCGGGCTTCTTGTTCGATGTTCGGATCCATATCGTTCCCCATTCCTTTAACCGGGTTCGCCCCTTCGGCGTGCCGGTCCACCAATCTTCGTGATGAAAGTTGCCGAAGTTGCCCGCGCCGCGCTCTTTTTCGTCCAGATCGCCGAGAGCGATGTTCAAACCCATCGGGCGGTCGCCCAGGCGGGTGGAATAGAACTGTCCCGGCGCGACTTCGAGGCAGGGATCAAAGCTGATCGCCCATTCGAGGATGTAGCCCTTGCCGCCCGGCTTCACCTTCGCGGCGCAGTCCATGGCGTGCGTTTGAATCCAGCGTTGGTAGGTCGTCCAGGCTTCGAGCTTCGACCGCGGCTCGCCTTCCATCAGTCCGGCGGTTCCCACGCCGCCCAGCCGCGACTTCGTCAGGTTGCAAACCATCTGCCAGCTCTGCCCGTTGCCGGCGGCATTCTCTTCGGGCGAACTCCACCGGTTGGTGGCGTTCATCAGGATCTCCATCTCATCCCCAAACCACGGATACCCTTCCCGGGTCAGTTCGTGCGCCTTGGGATTGTTATCCGGCAGCCAGCGCGGCGTATCGATGCCGTAGAGCACATCGTCCGTCACGTCGAAGCCGAAATAGAGGCGTTTGCCATCATGCTTGACGTACCCCTTGATGGCCAGATCCTTAGGATCCGTGACCGGCGAGAAGGTGGAGATCCACCCTTGGACGCCCGCAAACGCCGTGGCGTCGGCCCACTCGCCGGGCGTGAAGACCCCGTCCACTTTCGGCGTCGAGCCGGGGAACGCTTCCATCGTCTTCGGGAAATCCCCCGCCCAGGCCACCATCGACACGAAGAACAGGAGGCTGCGCCGCATAGGGATTACCGCTTCTTCGTGCGGGCCGGCGCGGCCGTCGAAAGCGCCCGCAGCTCCATCTTCGCCTTCGCGGCGTTTTCATGGGACGGGAATTTCTTGATCAACGTGTCGAACTCGGTGCGCGCTTCGGCCTTGAAGCCGCTCTTGACGAGGGCGCGGCCCTTGAGCAACAAGGCATCGGAGGTCTTCACGTTGACGGGGTAGGCCTCCAGCAGCTTATCGAAAGCGGCCAGCGCCGCCGTGTAGTCGCCGCGCAGGTACTCAATCTCGCCGATGTAGAACTGCACGTTGGGAGCGAGATCGGAGTTGCCGAAGTACTGCAGATAATCCTTGAACTGGGAGATGGCCAGGTCGGCGTTACCGGACGTCCGGTCCCGCATGGCCGCATTGTAGAGCTGCTCGGCGGAAACGCCCGCGGGCGGGTTTCCGGCGGTCGGCGTGGCGCCGGGCGGCGGCGGCGGCGGGGCGCTCAGGGTACGAATGGCCTGGCTGAGATCGGAAACCTGATTCTGCAGCTTGCCCAGGCGCGAGGTGAGATCAGCCACCGACTCGCGGACTCCCGAAAAATCGCTCGACAACTGGTCTACCTTCGAGCCCAAGCCCGCCACCGGCACTACCAGGTTTTTCTCCTGGTCTTTCAACTTGTCCCGCAGGCTGGCCTCGAGGACGGCCGTCGCCGTATTGGCCTTGTTTGCTGCATCGAGGGTCTGCTGTAGCAACACCTGAATTGCCGCCAGCTTTTCATCCTGCGAGCGCTGCAGCGACCGTACCTGGTCCTGCATCTGGAGAATATCCCGCTGCATCTCGAGGATTTCTTTCTTTTGGCCAAACACCATGGGCACGGCGAGCAGCCCGAGCAGGGCAAAACGAGAGATAGGTTTCATAACTGGATCGTGAATAGGAAAACGGGGGCGAATGCTGCCATCCGCCCCCGGCTATTGAGTTTTGAGTAACGGTTACTGCGCCACGAAGTGCGACCGGCGGTTCTTCGACCAGCAGCCTTCGTTGCTTTCCGTACAGGTCGGCCGTTCCTTGCCGTAGGAGATCGTCCGGAGCCGGTCGGCGGAAACGCCCAGCTGCGTCAGGAAATCCTTGGTGGCGGTGGCGCGGCGGTCACCCAGTCCGAGGTTGTACTCGGCCGAGCCCCGCTCGTCGCAGTGGCCTTCAATCGTCAGGGTGTTGTTCGGGAACTTACCGAAGATGGTCTTCAGAGCATCAGCGTTCTTCGTCAAGGTCGCGCGGGAGTCTTCCCGCATTTCGCTCTTGTCGTAATCGAAGTAGATGTCCTGAATGAGCTTGGAGACCATGGTTCCGAAGTCATCCGAAGGCGCCGGAGTGGCCGGCGGCTCCTTCACGGCCGGAGCGGTCACGTTGACGGTTACCGATTCCGTGACGCTGCCACCCGCGTTGGAGGCGGTCAGCGTGTAGCTGGTCGTCGACGACGGGAAGACGCTACGGTTGCCCGAGGCAGAGACGGTGCCCAGGCCCTGGTTGATCGAGACCGTGTCGGCGCCCTTCACGTCCCACTTCAGAACGGAGGCCTGGCCCCGCTCAATGGTGCTGGGCTCAGCGGTGAAGAAGGCGATCATCGGCTTCTGCACAACCGGCTTCGGGGCTACGGGAGCGGCGGCAGCCGGAGGAGGTGGAACGCCCACCTTCTTTCGACAACCGGCCGCGAAAAACGAAAGAGTGAGTGCGAGTGCAAGTACACTGGCGCGTCTGGTGTTCATCCTAAAATTTGCCTCCTCAGTTCTGCTGCAATGCGGTTCTGTTTTGTAATTCTCAAAAACTCGGAGCCGGCTTACTTTGTCCATACCGGCTTTTCGTTCACTCCGGCAGAAGTCAACTGCCGAAGTTGTGTTCCGTCAGCAAGCATCGACCAAATCTGCATCGAGCCGCTTCGATTGGACGAAAAAACCACGTGCCGGCCATCCGGCGCCCAAGTCGGATTTTCGTTCCGCCCGGCACCCTGGGTGAGTTGCACGTATTCTCTCGTCGCTACATCCATTATGAAGATATTCCAATTACCGGGCGAGTAGCCCCTCGTCCATGCGAAGGCCATGTGCGACCCCTGCGGATTCCAAGAGGGATTGGAGGCTTCTCCTTCTCCGGTGGTCAGACGCGTAACGTCTGTACCATCAATATTCATTTTATATATTTGTTGGGGTCCGCCGCGACCCGAAACGAACAATATCTCATTTCCGGTCTTCGGGTTGATTTTCGGCTCCACCTCGATCGACCGGGTATTGGTCAGCCGCTCGAGCTTGCTGCCGTCGCTGTTGGCCCGGTACAGTTGGGCCCAGCCGCTGGCCGTCGACGAATAAATGATCTGCTTGCCGTCCGGCGTAAACGCGGCGGTGGCGTTCATCGAAGCCCGCTGGTTGTAGAACGGAATCTTCCGGCCGGTTTCGAGCGAGTGCACGACGATCTGCGGCGCGCCACCAGCAAAACTGGTGAATGCCAGCCGCGTACCGTCCGGCGAAACGTTCGGCATTGTGACCAGATTTTTGTAAAAAGTAAACTGTTTTTGATTCGAGCCGTCGTAGTCCATTACCCAGATCTCCTTCGATCCAGAGCGGTTCGACACAAAGTAGATCTTCGATCCCGCCAGACTCTCCACGCCAAACTGCCGCAGAATGTCCGTGGCGAACTCGTGCGCGACCTTTCGCGCGCCTTCCTCATCGAGCGAACCGTGATAGATCTTCCCGATTACCTGCGCCCCGGAAACTTCGGGCTGCCGGACGTTGAACAACCAACCAAATAGTACCATTTGGTTGTCCTGCTCCGCCGTATAGCCGAAGGCGAGGAAGTCGCTGCTCACCGGCGGTTCGCTCCAATCGAGTAGCCACGGCGCCCGCGTCCGGTTATTCGGGTCATACTGCAGCGGCTTCCGGAAATCCTCCGGACGCTGCGGCACATTCAACGGAAACATGCTCTTCGGCGCCATTTTGAAGACGCCGGCCTGGTCAATGTCGCTAAACAGGGTCTCGTTGAAGGTGGCGGCGAAATTGCCGGCCCGGCCCGCTCCCCGAAAATCCGGAATCGCAATCACCGCCTTCTGACCGCCGACGATCCGGCCTACGATGTCAGCGCCCTGCTGACCGTAAGCCAGCGAGGCCGCAACCGCAAAGAGACAAGGGAGAATAAAGTTCTTCATCGCTGTAGTTGAAATTGAAATTCTACGTTCGCTGAATCCCGCTCAAACTCGCGCGGCAGCGGGGGAAAAGGGGAGGCTTCCTGCACCGCCCGCTGCGCGGAGTAATCGAGTGGCATGATGCCGCTGCGTTGCGACACCCTGATGTTACGGACGCTGCCGTCCCGCAAAATGTCGAAGGTCACCGCAACAAGATTGGCCGTGCGGATGTTCGGGTCGATGTCGTTCGTCCGCCACTTCTCGGCGATCCGCCGTTTGATCAGATCGGCATAGGCGCCGAAGCGGGTGCCGAGCGGCGTTCCCGTGCCAATGCCCACGCCACCCGCGCCGGGAACACCGAACATCGGATTGGACATCGTGCGGCCCACCGTGGTTTTCAATTCGTTCGTGCGGTCCACTTCTTTCGGCCGGTACCGATTCTGTTCGGCCGCCACGTCGGCCATCCGCCGCTTCTCCCGCTCCGTCTTCAGCGCAATCGCCTTGGGGTCTTCCTTCGGCGCCGTCTTCTCCGGCTCCGGTTCCTTCTGCTTCACTTCCGATTCCGTCTCGGCCGCCACCGGATTCGGCCGCGCCTGCCGCACCATCAACGGAATTTTACTCACCGGCGTAATCGCGAATCCGCCGCCCGGCAACGCGTTCGGGTCGCCCCACTCTTCCCGCTGAAAATTCGGCAGGATGCCGTAGCCGATGATGACTCCCATCACCACCGCGTGCAGCACGATGCTCTGCACCAGGGGCGCCCGGGAGCTGCGCTGCCGTGCTGCGATCATCGTTTCCTGCGGCCGGCTTCATCCACCGGCTGGGTGACCATCCGCACGTCCAGCTTCGCTTCGCCGAGCTGCGACACCACTTGCGCAATCGGATCCCACGGCGTCGCCTTGTCGGCGCGCACATAGACCGCCTTCTGCCCCGGGAACCGCTGCTTCACCACGTCGCCGAGCTCGTTGATGTTCACGGCCTTCTCGTTCAACTGCATCTCACCTTCGCGCGTGATGGTCACCACCGGCAGATCCTCGGCCGACTGCCGCACCTGCTTCACCTTCGGCACGTCCACTTCGAGGCCGAACTCCATCACATGCGCCGTCAACATGAAGATGATCAGCAGCACCAGCACGACGTCCACCAGCGGGATGATATTGATCTCGGCTAACGCCGTCGTCGAACCCCGAAATCGCGATCCGCGTCCGCCCCGGCTTCCCATTGAAAATGCCATCGGTTAGCCCTCGTACGCGCGTTCCACCATGTTCAGGAACTCGAGCGAAAAGTCCTCGAGCCGGGCGCCGATCTCGCGAACGGAAGCGCCGAAGTAGTTGTAGAAGATCGCCGCCGGAATCGCCGCCGCGAGGCCGGCCGCCGTCGCCACCAGCGCCGCCGCAATGCCCGGGCCCACGGCCCGCAGGCTCGCGCTGCCCGCCGAACTCAACGCCTGAAAGGCGTCGATGATGCCCAGCACCGTGCCGAAAAGACCGATAAACGGAGTAATCGCCGCGATCGTCGCGAGCCAGTTCAGGCTGGTTTCCAGGTCGCTGATCTCCTGGCTGATGCCGATCTGCAGGCTCCGTTCAATCGCCGTCCGGTTCGTCAGCTTGCCTTTGCCGCGCACTTGCCGGTCCACCTCCGCCCAGCCCGCGTCGAAGACGCCCACCACGGGCGCCGTCGGGTACTGCTCACAGGCGGCCGTAATCACGTTCACGTCCGGCGCCTTGCGGAAGGTCCGGAGGAACTTGCCGTTCTCATCGGTGGCCTTCTTCAAGCGGCCGTATTTTTGAAAAACAATCGTCCAGGAGAACAAGGACGAAGCCACCAGCAGCGCCAGCACCGCCAGGGATATCGGGTTATCGGAGCTGATAATACTCCACCAGCTGGGACCAGCCGGAGGGGCGGCTGCGGTCAAGAGGATAAAGGCGATCAACAAAGTCTCCAGTCTTTCATTTTAGCGGGACGTTTCAGCCAAACAAAAAGTTTATCTCTTGTTTTTAGTTCCGCGTGTAAACGACCCGCCCGCCAAACACCGTCACATCCACGCGGGTCTTGTGAATCTCGGCCGGCGGAATGCGGAACAGGTCCTGCGAAAGGACGACGACATCGGCCAGCATGCCCGGCTTGATCTGCCCTTTGAGCGGCTCTTCAAAGCTCGCGTACGCCCCGTTCACGGTGTACGCCCGCAGCGCCGTTTCGACGCTCACCCGCTGCGCCGGCAGCCAGCCCCCCGCCGGGAGCCCGGTCACGGTCTGCCGGTTCACGGCGTTATGGATGCCGCGAATCGGGTCGAGACTGATCGACGCCGGCCAGTCGCTCGAAAACACCAGCCGCGCCCCGGCCTTCTCGAGGCTCCGCCAGGCGAAGGAATTCGGCAGCCGCTTCGGGCCAATCGCATGGGACCACACTTCCACCGTTCCCGGGTCCGCGTGGATCGGCTCCATCGAGGGCAGCACGCCGAGCCGGGCGAAGCGCGGGATGTCGGCGTCCGTGATCGTCTCGATATGCTCAATCCGGAACCGCGAATCCTTTACCCCATTCACTTTGCGCGCGTGTTCGTAACCGTCCAGCGCCATCCGCACCGCCCGGTCGCCAATGGCGTGCGTCAGAATCTGCAGGCCGAGTTGGTCCGCCAGCGCCACCGTCGCGTTAAACCGCTCCTGCGTCCAAGCGGCCTTGCCGGTCTCGCCCGGCTTGTTCGAGTACGGTTCGAGCATCGCCGCCGTGTGCGACTCAATCACCCCGTCCAGCATCAGCTTGATCGCCGCCACCCGCAACCCCGGCCCCGGGAACTCGGCTCTCTTCGCCGCCCAATCGCGCAGCGTCGCCGGGTCCGTCAACGGCCCCACGCTGGGCGCAATCGCCGTCCGTACCGTGAGCTTACCCGCCTTGGCAAACTCGGCGAACAGCGAAATCGTCTCCTCATCGCCGCTCGCGTTCTGCATACTCGTGATGCCGAGACGCGCCAGCAGCGGCATGCCGTCCGCCATCGCCTGCAGGTTTCGCGCCCGGTCCGGCTGCGGCACAAACTTTCTTACCAATCCCTGCGCCCCCTCTTTCAACGCCCCCGACGGCTCCCCGGCGGCGTTCTTCACCACTTCGCCAAAGCCCTTATACTCGGTCGTCCCCGTCACCCCAGCCACCGCCAACGCCTTCGAATTCACCCACGCCGTGTGCCCGTCATAAGCGCTGATAAACACCGGCCGGTCCTTCACCACGGCGTCGAGCCACTCCTTCACCGGCAGCTTGCCGCCCGGAAAGCACAAATACTCCCACCCGCGCCCCGTCACCCACCCCGTCCCCGGGTTCTTTGCGACAAACTCGCCCACGGCCTTCTGAATCGTTTCGAGCGTGCAGATCCCCGTCAGGTCGATCTCCCGCAGCCCCAGCGCCCCGCCGAGAAAATGCAGGTGCGCATCGTTGAAGCCCGGCGTCACCAGCCGACCTTTGGCGTCGATGACGGTCGCCCCGGCCGGCGTCGCTACCTCGTCGCCGCCCACGGCCGCAATGCGCCCTTCGCGCATCACGACGGTCGAGGCGAATGGCTTCGTTTCGTCACCCGTCCACACGCGGCCGTTGCGAATCACCAGATCCTGGGCCCCGGCCAGAGCCGCCACGAGAAGACAAACGAAGAGTCGCATTTTCCCCAGTCTGCCAGATCCCGGCGAATATACTAAGAAGATGTCTCCGGATGTCATGGCGAAATACGAGGTGGTCATCGGCCTCGAAGTGCACGCGCAGCTCAGCACCCGCACCAAAATCTTCTGCTCCTGCCCCACCAGCTTCGGCGCGCAGCCGAATTCGAACGTCTGCCCCGTCTGTCTCGGCCTGCCCGGCGCGCTGCCGGTGCTCAGCCGCGGCGCGCTCGAACTCGGCGCCAAGGGCGCGCTGGCGTTGAACTGCGCGGTGCAGCCGGAGTCGGTTTTCGCCCGCAAGAACTACTTCTATCCAGACCTGCCCAAGGGCTATCAGATCTCGCAGTTCGATAAGCCCCTCGCCCTCGCCGGCCACCTCGACGTCCACGTCAACGGCGAAACCAAACGCATCGGCATCACCCGCGTCCACATGGAAGACGACGCCGGCAAGTCCGTCCACGATGGCTTCAAGGACTCCGACCGCTTCACCTACGTCGACCTCAACCGCTCCGGCACCCCGCTCATCGAAATCGTCTCTGAACCCGATATCCGTAGCGCCGACGAGGCCGTCGAATACTTCAACGAAGTCCGCCAGGCGCTCGTCTTCGCCGAAGTTTCCGCCTGCGATATGGAGAAGGGCCACCTCCGCTGCGACGCCAACGTGTCGATGCGCCTAAAAGGGGCGGAAAAGTTCGGCACCCGCGCCGAGGTGAAGAATCTCAACTCGTTCCGCTTCCTCAAACAGGCGATCGAGTTTGAAATGGAGCGCCAGGTGGAGATCCTCGAATCGGGTGGCCGCGTCATCCAGGAGACGCGCCTGTTCAACCCCGACCTCGGCGAAACCATCTCCATGCGCTCGAAGGAAGAGGCGCACGACTACCGCTACTTCCCCGAGCCTGACCTCATCCCGGTCCGCGTCAGCCCCGCATTTCTCGCCCAGCTCCAGGCCTCCATGCCGGAACTGCCGCAGGCCCGCCGCGCCCGCTTCGTCGCCGAGTATGGTCTCCGCGAATACGACGCGCAGATCCTCACCTCCTCGCGCGAGACCGCCGACTACTTCGAACGCGCCGCCCGCGCCGCGTCCGATCCCAAGCAAGCCGCCAACTGGGTGATGGGCGACCTCGCCGGACTCCTCAAAGCCGACGGCAAAGAGATCCCCGAATCCCCCATTCCCGCCGAACACATCGGCGAACTCGTCACGCTGATCACCAAGGGCGAACTCTCCGGCAAACTCGCCAAGGAGATCTTCCCGAAGATGTACTCGACCGGCGATGCCCCCTCCGTGATCGCCGAACGCGAAGGCTTGAAGCAAATCAGCGATACCGGTGCTCTCGAGAAGATCGTCGACGAGATCATCGCCGCCAATCCGAAGCAGGTCGAGCAGTACAAGGCCGGCAAAACCACCGTCATCGGCTTCTTCGTCGGCCAGGTGATGAAGCAGTCGCGCGGCCAGGCCAACCCGGCCACGGTCAACGCGATTCTCGCCGAAAAGCTGAAGTAACGCCCGGTTTGCCCTGAACATTTCGGGGCCGGATTGTCGCCCGGCCCCGCGCTACACTAACGAGTTGTTGCTTACCGAAACCGACAGCCGGGCCGGCGACGCCGCAGCCATTGTGGGGCAGATTGCTCACGAACTTCGTCAACCGCTCAGCGCGATGGAGGCGATCGTGTACTACCTCCAACTGACCGTTACCGACGATCCGCGCTCCCGGGCGCAGATCGAAAAGCTGCGCCAGTTAATCGAACAATCCGGAGCCATCCTCTCGGACGCCGTTCACTATCTCCAATCCGCCCCGCCCCGCCCCGAGCCGCTCGATCTGCACGAAGCGCTGGCCGACTGCCTGGGCCGCCTGGCCCCACTCGATCAACACAAAATCGAGCTCGACTTGGTGGAACCGGCGCCGGTCCTCCGCTTCGACCGGTCCCAGATGCAGCATCTGATGGCCGCAGCGCTCCGCTTCTATCTGCGCGTTAGCCGTCGCAGCCATCCGGTAGCGGTATCCACCTGCGTCGAAAACGGGAACGTCATCCTTGCCTTCACCACCGATATCGAAGGCACCGAGATTCATGCCCCCGAAGACCTGTTCGCGCCGTTCGAAGACCATCCAGCGGCCGCCGCGGGCCTGGGCCTGGCCAGCATTCGCCGCATCGCCCAAACGCATCGCGGCTCGTGCCACCTGCTCAAGGGCTCCGGTCCAGAGCTGACGTTGCGCGTCGAACTCCCGCTTTAGCGCTTCGGCTCCGGCCGGGCCCACGGCGCTTTACTGGGGGCCGCCGGCGGTTGAAACCGAGCGCGAATGCGGCCCAAAGCCTGCAGTTGAATCTCCACGCCCTGCTCGAAGATGCCGCCTTCGGCCAGCAGCCTCTTCTGCAACTCCGCGATCGGGACCGTCTGCACGCTCACCCCGCGCTGCACGGCCAAGGCCGCCGCCACGCCCGCCGCATGGCCCAGAATCATGTACTGCGGCTCCATGCGCAAGCTCGAATAGGCCACATGGCTGGCCGAGAAACACACCGGTACCAGCAGGTTCTCCGCCTCGGCCGGCTTCGGCACCAGCACCCGGTACGGAATCTGATACGGCTGCACCGGCACCTCCACATTGCCTTCATTCACGACGAATCCTTCGGCCGAAATATGCCGCTGCACGTTATGCGAGTCCGAGTTGTAGCTGCCCATGCCGATCACGTCCGGCTTGGTCCGCTCCGTCTGCAAGTCCTTCTGCGTGGCGACAAAACCACCCACCATGCGCCGCGCCTCGCGCACATAAAGTTGATTCGGCCAGTGCCCTGTATCCGTGAACTCATCCTTGGCCAACCCCCACTCCCGCGCCTCGGCCTGCAGCGCCGCCGGCACCCGCGGATCGTTCGCCAGGAAGTAGTAGAACCCCTGTTGGTAGTCGATATGGTCCTGCCAGATCCGCGCCCGCACGGCGTAGCTGCCTTCCGGGTACGCATAGTTCTTGCCGATGTAGTCCGTCGAAAAACCGCCCCGGTTATTCAGGTCCGCCTTGCCGTTCGGAATCACGCGGATCAGCCCCACCTCATTCATCGTCAACGCCCGGCCCATGTAGCCGGTCATGGCGGTCAAGTAGCGCGCCAGCAATTCGTACCGCGCCGGATCATAATTCGCCGGCTTCGGCCACGGCACGCGGTTGGCCGGCACCTTCGTTGCGATCACCCGAAAGTTGTACGCTTGAATCTTCTTGTCGCCGCTCCCCGGCTCGCCGCGCGGCTCGGCCGACACCTCCGGCAACAGCGTCCCATTCGCATCCCGCGCCGGAATATCCACGGCGAAATTGTGGTTCCGCGTATGCGCCAGAACCCCAGCCAGCGACTCGCCATAATCCTTCTGCCCCTCGCGGCCATAGGTATACGAAACGCCCGCCTGCGCCATCAGATCGCCTTCGTAGCTGCAATCGGCAAACACCTTGCCGCGGAACCGGGCGCCGTTCTCCATCACCACTTCGGCCACCCGCGCCCCCTGCTTCCGCACGCCGGTCTTCTCGACCAGCCGGTGCTGGTAAAGCACCGTCACCCCCGCATCGGCCAGCATCTGCCGCATCACCTTCTCGCCCGCCCCCGGCTCCGGCATCCAAGCCACCTGCTGCAGATGGCGGTCCATCTCGTAGTGCTTCCCCATGCGCCAGTAGAACTCGAGCGCCATGCCGCCAATCACTTCGCCCTTGCCCATATCGGTGCCGGACAAGCCGCCCGTCACCATGCCGCCCACGTGGTTCCCCGGTTCAAGCAGCACGGTCTTCAAACCATGCCGCGCGCCGGACACCGCCGTCATCACGCCGCCCGCCGTGCCTCCGTACACCACCAGGTCAAACTCCTGCGCCGTCAAACCTAGCGCCAGCGCCAATCCCAATAACCCTACTTTCCGCATAACTCCTCCACGCGCGCCCGCAACTCTTTCACTTCCGTCTTCAACTCGCCAATCCGCGCCACGTTCGCCAGCTGCGTCAGGTACTCCTTCAACGGCCGCGCCGGCGTCCCCCACACCACTTGGTTCCCATGCACAATCTTCGACGTCAACACGCCGCACCCGCTCCCCAGCACGGCCTTCGATTCAATCCGCGCCTTATCGCCAATCCCCACCTGCCCGCCGATGACGGCGTAATCCTCCACCACCACGCCCCCCGATAAGCCCGTCTGCGCCGCAATCACCACATGGTTCCCAATCTGGCAGTTATGCGCAATATGCACCATGTTATCGAGCTTCACGCCATTCCCAATCCGCGTCACGCCCAGCGCCGCCCGGTCAATGCAGGCATTAGCCCCCAACTCAAAGTCGTCGCCGATCTCGACCCGCCCCACCTGCGGGAACTTCTGATACCGCCCTTCGTGCATCACAAATCCGAACCCATCGGCCCCAATCACGCAGCCGGAATGCAGCACCGCCCGCGCCCCAATCGTCACCCCGTCATAGATCGTCACTCGAGCATGTAGCAGCGCATTCGGCCCAATCGTCACCCCCGCGCCCACCGCGCACCCGGCGCCGATCTCGCTGCCCGCGCCGATCTTCGTTCCCGCGCCGAGGCTCGCCTGCGGCCCCACACTGACGCCCTCGCCCAGCTCCACGCCGTCCCCGATCACCGCCGTCGGATGCACCCCCGCCGCCGCCCGCCGCCGCGGATACAGCGCCATCAGGCACCGGGCAAATGCCCCGCGCGGCTGCGGCACATAGATCCGCGTCTCGCCCAACGCCACGCCCGGCGTCACCAGCAGGCAGCCGGCCTTCGTCGTCTCCGCCGCCTTGGCGCCCTTGGCGTTGCCGACGAAGCTCAACTCCGCCGCCCCGGCCTCTTCGAGCGGCGCCGCGCCCGTAATCTCCCGTTCGCCGTCTCCCGCCCATTCGGCGCCCAGCATCGCTGCAATTTCCCGTACTTTCATAGCTCGAACGTTATGATAACGTTCAATGGCCATCGATCCCTCCGCGCGCGTCGCCCCCACGGCCCGCGTCCACCCCGAAGCCCACATCGGGCCCCACACCGTCATCGGCGATTTCTGCCTCATCGAGTCTGATGTCTCGATCGGCGCCCACTGCCTCATCGAGCCCTACGTCTTCATCAAACGCTGGACCACCCTCGGCGACCACAACGAAATTTCCGCCCACACCGTCCTCGGCACCGACCCGCTCGACCGCGCCTTCACCGGCGAACGCTCCTACCTCACCATCGGCCATCACAATAAAATCCGCGAACACTACACCATATCCCGCGGCACCAAGCCCGAGTCCATCACCACCATCGGCGACTACAACTATGTGATGACCTCCGGCCACATCGCCCACAACGCCACCATCGGCTCCCACTGCACCATCGCCAGTTGCGCCCTCATCGCCGGCTACGTCACCGTCGAAGACCGCGCCTTCATCTCCGGCGGCGTCGGCATCCATCAGTATTCGAAGATCGGCCGCCTCGCCATGATCGGCGGCAACATCCGCGTCAACCTCGATGCTCCGCCCTACTTCCTCTACTCCGAGTTCAACATCGCCCCCCGTGGCCTGAACCTCGTCGGCCTCCGCCGCGCCGGCTTCACCGTGGCCGACATCGCCCCGCTGAAACAAGCCTACCGCCTCCTCTACCGCTCCGGCCTCAAGCTCGCCGACGCCCTCGCCCGCATCGAAACCGAGCTCCCCGGCGAACACACCCAGCACCTCGTTGACTTCATCCGCTCCTCCAAACGCGGCATCGCTCGCGAAGGCCGCCCCGGTGATACATTGAGCTAGTTGCGCAGCATTCTCCTCCTTCTCACCCTCTGCTCCTGGGCCCTCGCGCAGGAGATCAGCCTGCCCGAAGCCGTCAAGCAAGCCACTGCCAAATACCCCTCGGTGCAGGTCTCGCTCGACCAGGTTTCCGAAGCCGCGGCCGGCATCAACCTCGCCCGTCTCGCCTATCTCCCCCGCGCCGAAATGCTCGGGCAAATCAACCGCGCCACCGCCAATAACGTCTTCGGCCTACTCCTCCCGCAAACCGTCGTCTCGCCCATCTCCGGGCCCCTCCTTCCCACCGGCGCCGCCTTCTCCAACGTCTGGGGCACCGCCGTCGGCGTGATGATCAACTGGGAACCCTTTGACTTCGGCCGCCGCCAATCGGAAGTCGCCTCCGCCGCCGCCAGCAAGACCCGCGCCGAAGCCGCCGTCGCCCGCACCGAACTCGAAGTCGCCACCGCCACCGCCGACGCATATCTCACGGCTCTCGCCGCCCAGCAGACCGTCCTCTCCGCCCAAGCCGCCGTCACCCGCTCGCAGGAACTCGTCCGCCTCACCGAAGCCCTCGTCAAGGCCGACCTCCGGCCCGGCGCCGACCTCTCCCGCATCCAATCCGAAGTGCTCCTCGCCCAGGCGCAAGTCGTCCGCGCCGAACAGTCCGCCGCCACCGCCCGCGCCACGCTCGTGCAGTTCACTGGCCCCGCCACGCCCGTCAACTCCTTCCGTTCCCTGCCCCCGGCCACCCCGCCCACCGGCATCGCCACGGCCCATCCCATCCTTCGCGAGCAGCAAGCCGCCATCGACGAAATCAAGTCCCGGCAAACGGTGCTCGATAAAAGCTGGTACCCCCGCCTGAATACGCAGGCCAACGTCTTCGGCCGCGGCTCCGGCACCAATCTCGAAGGCCCCAATCCCGGCGGCGCCGCCGGCCTCGGCCCCAACACCGGCAACTGGGCCATCGGCGCCACCGTCACCTTTCCGCTGCTCGAATACAAAACCCTCCGCGCCCGCCGCCAAATCGAACAGCAGCGCGTCGCCCGCGAGTCTTCCCGCAATGCGCTCCTCGAACGCGAACTCGCGGCCGCCCTCGACCGCGCGCAGATCGCCGTCGCCACCGCCCGCAACCTCGCCACCATCACGCCCCAGCAGGTCACGCTGCTCCGTCAGACCCTCGACCAAACCACCGCCCGCTACCGCGCCGGCCTCGCCAATCTCACCGAAGTCACCGACACCCAGCGCCAACTCACCCAGGCCGAAATCGACCACGCCCTTGCCGTACTCAACGTCTGGCGCGCCGAACTCGCCCTCGCCGCCACGCAAGGCGACCTCACTCCCTTCCTGAGCAAGGTGCCCTAAACCGATGCGCCTCGTCCTCTTCGCCCTCCGCCGCCCGGTCACCATCCTCGTCGCCGTCCTCGCCATCCTCCTTTCGGCCTGGCTCGCCAGCCGCCGCATCGCCGTCGACATCTTCCCCGAAATCGGCCAGCCCGCTATCTTCGTCGCGCAGCCCTATGGCGGCATGGATCCCTCCCAAATGGAGGGCTACCTGACCTACTACTACGAGTATCACTTCCTCTACATCGCGGGCATCGAACACGTCGAGTCGAAGAATATCCAGGGCGCTTCGCTGATGAAGCTCTACTTCCATCCCGGCACCGACATGGCGCAGGCCATGGCGCAGGTCATCGGCTACGTCACCCGCTCCCGCGCCTTCATGCCGCCCGGCGTGGTCGGTCCGTTCATCACGCGCTTCGACGGCGGCTCCGTCCCCGTCGGCCAGCTCATCTTCTCGAGTCCCACCCGTCCGCCCAGCGAAATGCAGGACATCGCGCTCAACCGCGTCCGCCCGCTCTTCGCCACGCTCCCCGGCGTCTCCGCCCCGCCGCCCTTTGGCGGTAACCAGCGCACCATTGTCGTCCGCCTCGATCCCGATAAACTCCGCAGCTACCGCATCTCGCCGGAAGAAGCCATCGCCGCCGTCAACCGCGCCTCCAGCGTCCAACCCGCCGGCAACATCCGCATCGGCGACCTCAACAATTTCGCCACGTCCAACGCCGCCCTCGGCGCCAACCTGCCGGAGCTGATGGACGCCCCCGTCCGCCCCGGCGAGAACCCGCCGGTCTTTCTCCGCGACATCGGCGTTGTCGAAAACGGCACCGACATCCTCACCGCCTACGCCCACGTCAACGGCAAGCGCACGGTCTACATGCAGATCACCAAGCGCTCCGACGCGTCCACCCTCGACGTCATCAAGTCCGTCCGCGCCAACCTGCCGGCCTTCAAAGCGGTCTGCCCAGAAGACGTCGACGTCCGCGTCGAGTTCGATCAATCGACCGTTGTCACCCAGTCGCTCCGCACGCTCGCCAACGAAGCCGTCCTCGGCGCCGTGCTCACGGGGCTCATGGTCCTGCTCTTCCTCCGCGATTGGCGCAGCAGCCTCATCGTCATCACGACGATTCCCGTCGCCTTGCTCTCCGCCGTGGTCGGCCTCTGGGCCCTCGGCCAAACCATCAACATCATGACCCTCGGCGGCCTCGCCCTCGCCGTCGGCGTGCTGGTCGACGAAGCAACGGTCGAGATCGAAAACATCCACGCCCATATGGCCGGCGGCCTAGCCCGCGTGCAGAGCGTGCTCGAAGCCTGTCAGAAGACGGCCATGGCCCGGCTGCTCTCGATGCTCACCATCCTCGCCGTCTTCGCCCCGGCTCTGTTCATGACCGGCGTGGGCCGCCAGCTCTTCGTGCCGCTCTCGCTCGCCGTGGCGCTCGCGATGGGCGCGAGCTACGTTCTTTCGAGCACCCTCGTTCCCATCCTCGCCGCGAAGTTCGTCCGCCCCGCCACGCACCGGCCCAGCAATGCGCTCTATAGCAATCTCCTCGGCGCCCTGCTGCCCCTGCGCTGGATCCTCGCCCCGCTCTATCTGCTGGCCACCGGCGGCCTTCTCTATCTCCTCGTCCCCACCCTCGGCACCGAACTCTTCCCCACCGCCGACGCCGGCCAGTTCAAGCTCCGCCTCCGCGCCGCCACCGGCACCCGCATCGAACGCACCGAAGAGTACGCCCTGCAGGCGCTCAAGCTGATCCAACGCGAAGTGCCCGTCGCAATCAGCTCGGCCTTCATCGGCGTGCAGCCCGCCAGCTACCCCATCAACACCATCTTCCTCTGGACCTCCGGCCCCCACGAAGCCGTCTTCCAAGTGGCCCTGAAGCCGGAAGCCACGCTCCGCGGCGAAGCCCTCCGCGAGCGCCTGCGCGCCGTCTTCGCGAAGGAACTCCCGCAAGTGCAGATGTCGTTTGAAGCCGGCGACATCGTCAGCGACGTCATGTCCTTCGGCTCGCCCACGCCCGTCGAAGTCGCCATCCAGGGCCCCGCCCTGCCCGCCAACCGCGCCCACGCCGAAAAGGTGATGGCCGAACTCCGCAAGCTGCCCGCCCTGCGCGATCTCCAGTTCGCCCAACCCCTCGACTATCCCACCGTCGACGTTCAGATCGATCGAGAACGCGCCGGCCAATACGGCCTCACCATGGCCAACGTCGCCCGCTCCCTGGTCGCCGCCACCTCGAGCTCCCGCTTCGTCGACCCCAACTACTGGCGCGACCCCAACTCCGGCAACGCCTTCCAGATTCAAGTCGAAATCCCGCAGCACCGCATGGCATCCATCGCCGATCTCGCCGACCTCCCCGTTATGCAGAACCGCGAGGCGCGCCCCACCCTCGGCGACGTCGCCACCATCAAGCCCGGCAAGACCTACGGCCTCGTTGAGCGCTACAACATGCAGCGCGTCGTCTCCATCACGGCCAACCTGCATGGCGTGCCGCTCGGCGTCGCCGAAAAGCAGATTCGCGAAGCCATCAAGAAAGCGGGCGAACCGGCGCGCGGCGTCACCGTGAATGTCCGCGGCCAGGTCCCGGCCCTGAACTCCACGCTCGATGGTCTCCGCCTCGGCCTCGCCATCGCCATCGCGGCCATCTTCCTGCTCCTAACGGCCAACTTCCAAAGCGTCCGCCTAGCGCTCGTTGTCCTGGCCACGGTGCCCGCCGTGCTCACTGGCGTCGTCCTCGCCCTGCAGTTCACCGGCACCACGCTCAACATCCAGAGCTTCATGGGCGCCATCATGGCCACCGGCATCGCCGTCGCCAACTCCATCCTCCTCGTCACCTTTGCCGAACTCGCCCGCAAGTCCGGCGGCTCCATCACGGAAGCCGCCGCCGCCCGGCTCCGCGCCGTACTGATGACGGCCTTCGCCATGATGGCCGGCATGGCGCCCATCGCTCTAGGCGCGGAGCAAACCGCCCCGCTCGGCCGCGCCGTCCTCGGCGGGCTCGCGCTCGCCACTGTTGCCACGCTCACCGTCGTGCCGCTCTTTTACCAGATCCTCCAACCCCAAAACGCCCGCGATGCCTCCCTGCTACCTCATGAAGACAACCATTAGCCTCGCCCTCCTCTGCGCCGCGGGCCTGCTGGCCCAGGAGACCGTCGCCGTCGTCGTCCAACCGCTCGACCGCAAGCTCCGCCTGCCCGCCGAGATCCTGCCGTATCAAGCCGTCGACCTCCACGCCCGCGTGCCCGGCTTCGTCGAGAAAGTGGAAGTGGACCGCGGCAGCGTGGTCCGCAAAGGGCAGTTGCTCATTGAACTGGTCGCGCCCGAACTCTGGGCCCAGCTCGCCGAAGTCGAAGCCAAAGCCGTCGCCGTCGAAAGCCAGCGCGCCGAAGCCGAAGCCCGTCTCGCGAGCCAGGAAGCGGTGCTCGAACGGCTCAAGCAGGCGGCCACCACGGCCGGCGCTGTCGCCGGCATCGAGGTCATCCAGACGCAGAAAGCGGCCGACGCCTTGAAGTCGCAGATCACGAGCATCCAAAGCCAGGCCCGCGCCACGCGCGCCTCCGCCGCGGCCATCTCCGAACTCATCGGCTATCTCAAAGTGACGGCGCCTTTTGACGGCGTCATCACCGCCCGCCACGTCCACCCCGGCGCCCTGGCCAACGGGCCGCTGCTGCGCCTCGAACAGGTCAACCGCCTCCGCGTCGTCGTCGCCGTGCCGGAGTCCGAAGTGGCCACCATGGTCCCCGGCGCGAACGTTCCCTTCACCATCGCCGGCGGCCTCTCCGGCAGCGGCGCCATCGCGCGGATCTCCCGCTCGCTCGACCCCAAGACGCGAACCATGCCCGTCGAGCTCGAAGTAGCCAATCCCACGGGCAAACTCAGCCCCGGCATGTATGCCGAAGCCACGTGGCCCGCCCGCCGCGCCAAGCCGTCCATCCTCGTTCCGCCAACGAGCGTCGTCACGACCACGGAGAAGGTCTTCGTCATCCGCAACAACAACGGCCAGGCCGAACACGTTCCTGTGGCCAAGGGCGCGCCCGCCGGCGACCTGCTCGAAGTCTTCGGCGACCTCAACGCCGGCGACAAGATCCTCCGCCGCGGCTCCGACGAGATTCGCCCCGGCACCGCAATCAAATAAAAGCAATGAGCCGTTTCCATCTCCGCTGACGAGTTGTCCGGCAGGAGACTCTCATGGCTGAAACCTCAAAACTCATTCTACGCGGTCCCGCGATCCCGCCACTTTCGTTCACCTATCAGAAAATCGAAACCATCGTCGGGAACACCTCGATCCCCTTTCTCAAGCAACCCGCCGGATCCACCGCCGTCTTCACCATTCCGCTCACCGGTGGTGCCTTGGCCGGCATGCAACACCTCTTCACTCTGCAGGAAACCGAAACCGTCTGTTTCACTTCCATGGGACGCGATGACATCGACTGGGCCTCGCAGCCGCGATCAACCAAAGTGCTGGAAGTGAACCAGATCGGAGGAAAAACACTGTTAAAGCTACAGCTCGTGTAGCTTACAAATCCATCTGTGTTCCAATCTCCACCACATGCCGGTGCGGCAGGCCGAAGAAGCGATCCGCCGCCACGGCATTCTTTTGCAGCAGCGTGAAGATGGTTTCCGCCACCACGCCCATGTGCCCCTTCGACGAAGCCACGAAGTTCTCGCGGCCCAGATAGTAGGTCACGTCTGGATAACGGAACGGGATGCCGGCGCTTTCGACGGCCTGTTCGAGCACCGGCACCACGTCGGGTTCTTCCATGAAGCCGAAACGCACCACCACGCGGTAGAACCCGTCTTCGAGCGCCGTCACCGTGTATCGGTGCTCAGCGGCAACCAGCGGTTCATCCGCCACCCGGATCGTCAGCAACACCACGGTCTCCTGCAGCGCCCGGCTCCGCTCCACATGGTGCACCAGCACCGGCGGCAGCATGTCCGCACTTGAGGCCATGAACACCGCCGTGCCCGGCACCCGGGCCGCCAGGCGTTCCCGGTAGCGGGATTCAGCCACCTCCTTGGTCGGGAAGCGCCGTTGGTAGCGCAGGGCAATCAACGTGCGTCCCCGGTTCCAGATCACCATCACCGTCAACACCGCCGCGCCGATCAATACCGGCACCCATCCGCCGTCGAGAAACTTGCCCAGGTTGGCGCCCAGGAACGGGAGATCGACCACCAGGAACAGCACCAGCAATCCCGCGGATTGGGCCAGCGCCCACTTCCACCGATGCCGGATCACCAGGAAGTACATCACCGAGGTGATCACCATTGTCCCGGTCACCGCAATGCCATACGCCGCCGCCAACCGCGACGACGCCCCGAAAGCGATCACCAGCGCCAGACACCCGATCGCCAGCAGATAGTTCACCTGCGGAATGTAGATTTGTCCCTCCATTTGGTGGGCCGTATGACGCACCTGCACCCGCGGGAAGAACCCTAACTGCATCGCCTGCCGCGTCAGCGAAAACGCGCCCGAAATCAACGCCTGCGAGGCGATAATCGCCGCCATGCTCGAAAGCACCACCAGCGCATAAGTCGCCCACCCGGCCGGCACCATATCGAAGAACGGGTTGTCCATCGACCGCGGCTCCCGCAACGCATGGGCGCCCTGGCCGAAGTAGGCGAGCAGGAGCGCCGGCATCACGAAGCCCAGCCACACCGCTCGAATCGGCTTAATCCCGAAATGCCCCATGTCCGCATAGAGCGCTTCGCCGCCGGTCACGGCCAGCACCACCGACGCAAGAATATGCATGCCGGAGAAGCCGTGATGCGTGAAGTAGTAGACGGCGTGGTGCGGCATCACCGCTCCCAGAATCTCCGGATTGTGCGAGATGTGATAGATCCCCAACCCGCCCAGCGTCATGAACCACACAATCATCACCGGCCCGAACAACTTGCCCACCGTCCCCGTGCCCCGGCTTTGGATCGCGAACAGGACAACCAGAATCACGCAACTGATCGGCACCACCGCCGAGCCAAATCGCGGGTCCGCCACGGCCAACCCCTCCACGGCGCCCAACACCGAAATCGCCGGAGTAATAATCCCATCGCCATACAGCAACGCCGCCCCCACCACCGCGAACAGCGCCACGGCCGAAATCCGCCCGGGCTTGGCTCCCCGCATCGTTTCCGGCACCAGGGCCAGCAGCGCGAAAATGCCGCCCTCCCCGTTGTTCTCGGCCTTCATGATGAACGTCAGGTACTTCACCGTCACCACGAGAGTGAGCGCCCAAAAGATCAGCGACAGAATGCCGTAAAGATCAGCCTGCGTGGCGCGCTCGTGCCCCGCCGCGTGCAGGCACTCCTTCAGCGTGTACAGCGGACTGGTGCCAATGTCTCCAAATACGACTCCTAGCGCGCCCAACGCGAGGCTGCGGAAACTTGCCGTATGGTGATGGTTTTCGGACATTCAATCAGAGTAACCCGTTCTGAAGGCAATCAATGGGATATGATCGAAATCCTTCCACCATGCGCCTCGCTCTCCTCCTCTTCGCCGCCTGCGCTCTGCATGCCCAGAACGCCACGAAAACTGGCCGGTTCCATGTCGAACACCCCACTTTGCTGAACCTCGGATTCGAGTGGGCCATCGAAGGCGACGAGAACCGCAACGCGACCGTCGACGTCCGTTTCCGCAAGGCTGGAACCACCGCCTGGCGCCCCGCCCTGCCGCTCCTCCGCATCGGCGGCGAACGCCCCCACCGCGACCGCGAAAGCATGACCTACACCGTCCCCCACGGCTTCGCCGGCAGCATCTTCAACCTCGAACCCGGCACCAGCTACGAATGCGAGTTCACCCTCCGCGACCCCGACGGCATCACCGGCCAAGCCATCCAGAAAGCGACCGTCGCCACCCGCACCGAACCCCAACCCTACAAGGGCGGCCGCGTCCTCCACGTCTATCCCGCCGACCACGAAGGCCCCAAACTCGAACCCAGCTTCATCGGCTTCAAAGCCGCCTACTACGGCGAAGGCCGCGGCGATTGGACCGCCGTCCGCATGACCAAGGCCCAGCCCGGCGACACCATCCTCATCCACGCCGGCCTCTACCGCCCCGACCGCCTCAACTACGTCGACCCGCTCAGCGCCCCCTTCACCGGCTATTGGCCGCTCTCGCTCAAAGGCACCGCCGAAAAGCCCATCACCATCAAAGGCGCGGGCGATGGCGAAGCCATCTTCGACGGCGCCGGCAACCACAAGCTCTTCGATGTCCAGGCCACCCACCATCACATCTTCGAAGGCCTCACCTTCCGCAACACCGAAGTCGCCATCTTCGCCGGCGACAAAGAGGTGATGGGCGCCGTCAACCTCACCGTCCGCAACTGCCGTTTTGAAGACATCGGCGCCGGTGTCTGGACCGAAAACGCCGGCTCCCGCGACTTCCTCATCACCGACAATCTCTTCCTCGGCCGCGAAGATCAGATGCGCCTCATCGGCTGGAACCAGGCCGGCTCCCGCGCCGCCGGCATCTACCCCTCCCATCAACTTCGCAGCTTCTTCGCCGTCAAGGTCTACGGCCCCGGCCACGTCATCGCCCACAACTCCATCGCCTACTTCCACGACGGCATCTGCATCTCCACCTACGGCCCGCCCGAAGACGACCTCGAACGCCAGCCCTCCTCCATCGACATTTACAACAACGACATTCATCTCTCGAACGACGACTTCATCGAGTCCGACGGCGGCGTCCACAACATCCGCATCTATCAGAACCGCGGCGTGAACGCGGCGCACAACGGCTATAGCGCCCAGCCGATGTTCGGCGGCCCCGTCTACTTCTTCCGCAACATCGCCTACAACATCCCCAACGGCGGCGCCTTCAAACTCAGCGCCTCCCCCGCTGGCATCATCGCCCATCACAACACGATGATCGCCGAACAAGCCGCCCGCGACCCCTACGCGAACGCGCACTTCCGCAACAACCTCTTCCTCGGCCGCGACGCCCCCAACAAAGGCATCATGAACTGGGCCTTCGGCTCTGCCCAATACAGCTCGGACTACAACGGCTACCGCCCCAATCGCAACGTCGCGAAGCAATACAGTTGGCTCGCCCCGCCCGCCAACTCGTGGAAAGAGTTCGCCACCCTCGCCGAGTTCCAACAGGCCATCGGCCAGGAGGCCCACGGCATCGAAGTCGACTACGACATTTTCGAAAGCCTCACCGCTCCGGACTTCAAGCGCCGCTATCACGTCTATCACGCGATGGACCTCAACTTCCGCCTGAAGCCTACGGCCAAGGCGGTGGACGCAGGGCAAGTTCTGCCCACCATCAACGATGGCTTCAAAGGCAAGGCGCCGGATCTGGGTGCTTTGGAGGCCGGCCAGCCCGAACCGCATTACGGCCCCCGCTGGCTCACCTGGAAGCCCTTCTATCGATGAGCGTAAAGTCGAAAGTTCGCACCGCCGCCAAGTGGCTCGCCGGGGCCGCCGCCGTCGGCGCCGCCGTGTATGGCACGCAAGCCGGAGCGGCCTGGCTGCGCTACGGCATTCCGAATCGAGAAGACCCGAGCAGCGAAGACAAAGACCTAATCCTCAACGCCCTCCTGCCCGGCTACGAGATCGTCGAGCGCCACAGCATCGCCGTCGACGCGCCCTTCGATATCACCTTCCAAACGGCGTGCGAGATCGACCTCGAAGACTCGCGCCTCTCCCGCGCCGTCTTCCGTGCCCGCGAACGCCTGCTCGGCACCACACCGCGAGACAATCTCCTGCCCCGCGGCATCCTCGCGCAGACCAAGGCCCTCGGCTGGGCCACCCTCGCCGAAGTCCCCCACCACGAGATCGTCATGGGCGCGGTAACCCAACCGTGGCTCGCCGATGTCGTCTTCCGCGGCCTGCCACTAGACGAGTTCCTGGCCTTCGATGACCCCGCCTACGTCAAGATCGTCTGGACCCTCCGCGCCGATCGGGTCACGGCCACCACCTCCGTCTTCCGCACCGAAACCCGCGCGTTGGCCTGCGGCCCCGAAGCGCGCGCGAAGTTCCGCCGCTATTGGTCGCTCGTCTCCCCCGGCATCGCGTTGATCCGCCTCACGCTGCTGAAACCCGTCAAGCAGGAAGCCGAGCGCCGCTTCGCCGCAACGGCGGATCGAACGGTATGAAACTCCTGTCCGCAGTTCTCTTCAGCACGGCGGCCCTCGCCCAGCCCCCTCCGGTTGAGTTCGTCTCCGTGTTCAACGCGTACGGCCAAGTGGAAGTGGAAGGCTACGGCCCGGCTGTCCGCGCTCGCCTCGTCGGCTGCGGCGTCGATAGCACCACCGATTCCGCCGGACGGTTCACTCTCTCCGGCCGCGTGAGAGCGGGCGGCTATCTGGGTTGTTCCGTCCAGGTCACGCTCCCCGGCTGCGATCCGCTCGAAGTACCGCTGCCTGCTCCGGCGGGCTCCGTCAATCTGGGCGTTCTGATTCTGAAACCATCCATCAAAGCAGAGCAGGCCGGATCCGTCAGCTTCCTCTCGTTGGGCGCGCCGCCAGAGGTGCAGAAGCTGAAGCAGCGGGCCTTGAAGAGCATCCAGGAAAGCAAGTGGGCGGACGCGCAGCGGAGCCTGCAGTCCGCGCTCCAGAGGTACGAAACCGATCCGGAGTCCTGGCACGGAATAGGCCTCAGCTACCGTCAGCAAGGCAAGCGGAACGAGGCCCGCTCCGCCTTCGAGAAGGCGGCGGCCCTGGACCAACGTTTCGTGCCGCCCCTCATCGAACTCTCCCTGATGGCCCTGCAGGAGAAGAGCTGGACCATTGCCATCGAACGCGGCCGCCAAGCCCTCCAACACAACCCGGCCAACTTTCCGCAGGCCCGCATCTATCTCGCCACGGCCTTCCTGAATACCGGAGATTTCGCCGCCGCCGAACAGGAGGCGCGCGGCGCAACGCCTCTTCCCAAGGCTCATCACCTTCTCGGCGTCGCTCTCGCCAAACTCGACCGCCTCCCGGAGGCCATCCAGCAGTTCGAACAGTTCCTCACCCTGGCCCCGAACGCGCCGGAGGCCGCCACCGTGCGCGAACACTTGGCTATGCTGAAAGTCCGCCAATGATCCTCACGCTCCTCTTCTGGCTCGTCATCCTGCTCAATCTGGCCGTCATCGGCTTCTGGTTCGTCCTGGCCCTCGCCGCCGCACCCAGCGCGCACACGGGCTCGCTGCCGGTCATCGGCATCGCCTCGATTCCCATCGCCGTTCTCGTCGTTCTCGCCATCGTCTTCCACCGCTCCACCACGCCACTCTGGCGCATCGCGGCCACCCTGCTCGCCGCCGCCCCCGCCCTGTGGTTCACGGTTACGCTCATCACCAGCAAAGCGCAAATCGCCGCCGTCACGGACGCAACCGGCCAGCTCACCTTCTTCCCCGCCGGACCCGCCCGCGACCTCGCTACCGCCATCACCAACAACGACGCCGCCAACGCCGCCCGGCTCCTTCCCCAGGTGAACGTCAACGGCCCCGGCTTTGAAGGCATGACCCTCCTGACCCTAGCGATGCGTCAGCTCCGCAAGACGCCCGGCAATCACGAAGTTCTCTCTCTCCTCCTGAAGGCCGGAGCCAACCCCAACCTTGTCCCCGGCCAACTCGACGACCTCCCCCTCACCACCGCGCTCCAGCTCAGCGCCAAAAGCGGCCCCGAACCGGTCCATCTCCTCCTCGCCGCCGGGGCCAACCCCAACGCCGCAAGCGCCTTCGGCACCCCCGCCTACTTCAACGCCATCGGCCCGGCCACGCAGGTTCCCGACCTGCTGCCCGCCCTGCTCGACCGCGGCGCCGATGTTCACGCCAAGGACCAGCAAGGCCACACCGCGCTCCATCGCGCCGCCACTATCCCCAACTGGCCCGCCGCCCTCCTGCTACTGCGAAAGGGCGCCGATCGGAACCAGGTTCAGAACCTCGGGCAAATGGTTGCGCAACGCCAAGGCACGCATCCCGGCGAACCCGGCCTCGCCGAGGTAGCGCAGTTCCTGCTACAGTAGCGCCATGCTCGGAGACTGTTCCGCCATCACCTTCAGCTTCACCACGAACCCGGAGCGAGCCAAAGCGTTCTACACCAACACTCTCGGCCTCTCCTTCCTCAACCAGGACGACTACGCCCTCGTCTTCAACGTCAACGGCGCCCTACTCCGCGTTTCGCTCGTGCCGGAGCATGTGCCCACCCCGCATCCCATCCTCGGCTGGCAGGTCCCCGACATCGCCGCGGCGGTCAAGAAACTCGCGCAGGCCGGGGTCACCTTCGAACGCTATCCGTTCCTCGAACAGGACGAACTCGGCATCTGGACCTCGCCCGACGGCGTCGCCAAAGTGGCCTTCTTCAAAGACCCCGATGGCAACGTCCTTAGCCTGACACAGGCCTAATCCCCGACGCCCTGCTGTAACAAACGGCGATACTCCGGAAACAGCCCGATCGTATTGTGCCCCGCGCCGTCCACCACGGCGTACTCCGCCACGCCCCCGGCAAACCGTGTCCGCAGCAGTTCCGTGCTCCACCGCGGAATCACCTCGTCCTCCCCCGCGGCGATCAGCAGCGTGGGCGCCCGCACGATATCCGCCACCGCGGACGACAGATACGGATCTCGCAACAACCACCGCACCGGCAGATACGGAAACCGCCGCTCGGCAATCTCGAGCAGACTGTCAAACGGCGTCACCAGGACCAACCGGTCCACCGGCCGCGACGCCGCCACCTGCACCGCCACCCCGCTGCCCAGGCTCCGGCCCATCACCACAACCCTCTCGTGCTCCGCCTTTACCCGATCGAAGAGCGCCAACCCATCCAGGACCAATGCCGCCTCAGAGGGGAGTCCGGCACTCCCGCCGTAGCCTCGGTACCGCATCAGATAAAGAGCCGTATCCGGAAACAGCCGCGAAAACTCGGGCAGGTTCAGCGCCACGTCTTCGGCGTTCCCGCCAAAGTAGAGCAGCGCCTTCCGGCCTGCATGGGGCCGTGTCAGGACCAGGACCGGATCTCCGTGCGGATACAGCCGCATCCGCGGCACGCCCTCCGGCTCCGCCCCGCCCGTCGGGAAATAGATCAGCGAACGCTGGCAGAAGTAGAGCAGCGCGCACAGACCCGCATAACCAAGCGCCACCACGATAACCCCGAACCCGGCCACCCGCGCGAAGCCCATACAGTAGAGCATATGCCTGCCGTACGCTCTACACTCACGGCTGATCTCCAGCGCCTCGGCGTCGCCCCCGGCATGACCCTCATGGTCCACGCGGCCGTCCGCTCCCTCGGCCCGGTCACCGGCGGCGTCAATGTCGTCGTCCAGTCCCTCCTCGATGCCGTCGGCCCCACCGGCACCCTCGTCGCCTACGTCGACTTCGAGCCCTTCTTTGAAGACGAAGACGAAACCGAAGTGCCCGTCTTCGATAAACGCATCGCCCATGCCGCCCGCGACCACGGCGTCCTCCACGAAACCTTGCGGAACTGGCCCGGCACCCTCCGCAGCGACCACCCCGACGCCGGCGTCGCCGCCCTCGGCCCTCTCGCCGCATGGATCACCGCCGAACATCCGTTCCAATACGGGTACGGCCCGGGCACTCCCTTCGAGAAGGTGCTCAAGGCCAACGGCAGCGTCCTGATGCTCGGAGCGCCCCTCGATACCATCACGCTCCTCCACTACGCCGAGCACGAGGCCCGCATTCCCAACAAACGCATCCACCGCTACCGCCGCCTTATGCCCACCTCCTCGGGCCCCCAATGGATCGACTTCGAAGAGTTCGATACCGGTGATCCCGTGAACAGCGACCTTCCGCAGAACGTCTTCGAACAGATCGCCACCGCCTTTCTCGCCACCGGCCGGGGGACCACCGGCTCCGTCGGCGCCGCCCCGGCCTATCTTTTACCCGCCCCGGAACTCGTCCGTTTCGGGATCCAATGGCTGGAACGCTACTTCGCAGAGCCTGCAGCGCGAAACGCTCACTGAGCCCCATCCCGGCGAGACCCGCCCCTTTTGCAGTCCCTCGCCGGAATCGTCTACACTCACGAAGCCGATGTCCAACACCTACGATCAGGTCCTCTACCCCAGCAAGGCTTTCCAGGACACCCACCCCGATCGCCTCGCCACCGTCGCCGCGCTCCATGGACTGCAGCCGCCCACCCGCGCCTGCCGCGTCCTCGACGTCGGCTGCGGCGATGGCAGCAACCTCATCCCCCTCGCCGTCGCCCTGCCCGGCTCCCACTTCGTCGGCATCGACCTCGCCGCCCGGCCCATCGCCATCGGCCAGGGCACCATCGCCCGCCTCGGCCTCTCGAACGTCGAACTCCACGCCCTTGACATCCTCGACTTCCCCGCCCACCTCGGCCCGTTCGATTACATCATCGCCCACGGCTTCTGTTCCTGGGTGCCGCCCTTTGTCCTCGACGCCTTCTTCGCCCTCTGCCAGCGGCATCTCTCGCCCCACGGCGTCGTCTTTGCCAGTTACAACACCTATCCCGAAGGCCACCTCCGCGAGGCCACCCGCCGCATCCTCCGCCACCCCGGCGCGGACTCCGTCGCCGGCGCCAAAGCCTATCTCGCCACCGTCCGCCAGCAGGCAACCAATCCCGTCTGGACGACGATCCTCGACTCCGAAATCGAGCGGCTGAACGCCCGCGACGAAAACGTAACCTATCACGACGAACTCGGCGGCGCCTATCACTGCTTCTACGTCGCTCACTTCCTCGAACGGGCCGCCGCGTTCGGGCTCCAATTCCTCAGCGAAGCCAAGCTCCGCGCGGTACTCTCGCCGCCGTTCTCCCGCGAAGCGCTCGCGCAGCCGAACGAGGCCGCCTATCAGCAGGCGCTCGATTTCGCCACTTTTCAGGGCTTCCGGCGCACTCTCCTCTGCCGCGCCGAAAACCCCGTCGACCGGGACGGCTTCGCCGGCCGCCTGCCCGAGTTACTTCTCGCCTCTCCGCTTCGCTTCGTCAGCCGTTCGGCCAACGGCGGCGAAACCTTCCGGAACGAGCGGGGTCCCGGACAGGCCGAACTGAACCATCCCCAGCTTCTCGCCCTGCTCCACCAACTCGAATCGCTCTGGCCGCAAGCCCGGCCCATCGCCAGCCTCCTCCCGCCCGACCCCGACCCGGCCGTTCTCAACCAGATTCTGGCGCTCGCCGCCGCCGGGCTCGTCGCCCTGCGCAGCTTCGAGCTTCCGGCCGCCTCCGCCCCCGCCCGCTACCCAGTAGCCAGCCCCCTCGCCCGGCTCCAGGCCTCCAGCGGTCCGCTGCTCACCACGCTGCTCCACACCCACGTCCAGATCGAGGAAGCGGCCGGGCGCCAATTCCTCCAACTGCTCGACGGCACCCGCGCCGCCTCCAGCTTGGCCGTCGGCGGCGAGACCCTCAAAGCGCTTTACCGGATGGGCTTGATGATCGCCTAAAGCCGGAACAGCTTCTCGGACTGGATGCCCTTAAACGCGTTCCGCGTATCCACCACAATCTTCGACGCGGCCAGAATCGCCTCCCGGTCAAACGCGGTGTGATCGGTAATCAGCACGGTGCAATCGGCCGCCGCGCACGCCGCAAGCTCCTCCTGCGAATCCATCGCCAGCCCGTCCATCCGCAGATGCGGCACAAATGGATCGCTGTAGCTCAGCACGGCGCCGCGCTGCTTCAGCACATGGATGATGTCCAGCGCCGGCGACTCCCGCACGTCCTCGATGTTCTTCTTGTACGCCACCCCAAGCACATGAATCTTCGAATCGCGTAACGGCTTCCGGTGCTCGTTCAAGGCATGTTGCACCTTGTCCACCACGAAGTGCGGCATCTGGCCGTTAATGTAGCCCGCCAGATCAATGAAACGGGCCTCAATGCCTTGTTGCCGGGACTTCCAGGCCAGGTAGAACGGATCGACCGGAATGCAGTGACCACCCAGGCCGGGACCGGGATAAAACGGCATGAAGCCGAACGGTTTCGTCGCCGCGGCGTCAATCACCTCCCAAACGTTGATCCCCATCCGGTCGCACATCATCGCCATCTCGTTCACCAGGCCGATATTGATCATGCGGAAGGTGTTCTCAAGCAGCTTCACCATCTCCGCCACGCTCGTCGAAGTCACCGGCACCACCGTATCGAGCGACTGCCCGTAAAACAGCGCGCCCAGCTCCGTGCAGGCCGGCGTAATGCCGCCGACGACTTTCGGAATGTTCCGCGTCTGATACTTCGCGTTGCCGGGGTCCACCCGCTCGGGCGAGAAGCAGACAAAAAAGTCCTCGCCCACCTTCAGGCCAGACTTTTCGAGCAGCGGCAGCACAAGTTCGTCGGTCGTCCCCGGATAGGTCGTCGATTCGAGAATCACCAGCGTCCCCGGCCGCAGATACTTCGCAATCTGCTCGGTCGAGTTCACAATGAAGCTCATGTCCGGGTCTTTCGTCTTGCGCAGGGGGGTCGGCACGCAGATGTTAATCGTGTCCATCTCGGCCAGCTTCGAAAAGTCGACGGTGGCCTGGAACCGCCCACTGTCGACCAGCGGCCGCAACACCTCGCTCGCCACGTCCTGAATGTAGGAGGTGCCCTGGTTCAGCAGGTCCACCTTCTCCTGCTGCACGTCAAAACCCACCACCGGAAATCCCGCCCGGCCGAACTCCATCGCCAGCGGCAACCCGACGTAACCCAATCCCACGATTCCCGCAACCGCCTTCCGGCTGCTGATCTTCTCCGCCAGAGCTTCTTTATGCGTCATGTCCTTCCTGAAAATAAAAGATCCCGGTACCAATCAACTCCGCCGGACCAACCATCACCACATCCTCATCGTCAGAAGGCCACGAAAACTCTAGTGGCCCCGCCAGGGTCTGCACGGTCACGTGGCGTCCCACAATGCCGCGGCGAATCGCCGCCACCGCCGCCCCCGTCGAACCGGTCCCCGAGCTGTTGGTCACGCCCACGCCGCGCTCGAAAAACCGCACGTCCAGCGTCAAGCCATCCACATGCTTGACGAACGAGACATTCGTCCGGTTCGGAAACCGCGGATCCCGCTCAATGGCGGCGCCCATCGCGGCCCAATCGAAATCAAAATCCTCAACAAACACCGCGCACTGCGGATTCCCCACGTTCAGCACGGTGCAGTTCACAATCTCGGCGCCTACCACCAGCGCCTCACGCTCGGCCTCAATCACCGGTCGGCCCATATTCATCTCGAAGACAAACCGCGGCCCCTGCCGCTCCAACCGGCGCAGCTGCTTTTCGCCCCCGCCCGTCCGGATCCGGATCGCCTCCGGCTCATAGCCGTTCGCCATCGCCCACGCCGCCGCGCAGCGCGTCCCGTTACCCGACATCTCCACTTCGCCGCCGTCCGGATTGAACAGCCGGATCCGCATCCCATCGGCCGGACGGTCGCACACCAGCCAGCCGTCGGCGCCAATGCCCGTATTCCGCTCGCAGATCGCCATCGCGGCCGCGCGGAGCTGCTCCGCCGGAGCCTCGTCGGCCCAGGTCAACAAAAAATCGTTCTTGGCGCCGTGCGCCTTCGCAAACGGAATCAACATAACTCTTACCGCCTCACGCGGCGATAAATCTCCAACGGTGCCGCATTCTTCACGTCTATTATCTTCACACGCGCATAGCGCGGATACTTACTGATCGCGGCGCTCACCGGGTCGTCCCGCCGCGCCACCACCCACTCCTGCCACAAAAACAGATCCGGCCGCTGGAGCACGGCTTGAAAGTACAACCCGTTGCCCTCGTGTACCGTCTCCCGCAGCGGAATGCCCGCGTCGCGGAAGATCCCGGTCAAATCGCCAAACGAAGCCACCACTCCCGTGCCCCGCTCATAATTCGCGGCCAGATAGTTCGCCGCCTCCGCCGTCCACGCCCGCCGCGTCACCGAGTTCACCTGCGACTCTTTCCACGTCACCCACCCGTCCGCCTTCGGATAGAACACCCACGGCAGCACGGCGGCCGATACCACCAGCCCCGCCAGCCACGGCCGCGGCCACACCGAAACCAGCGCCGCCCCGCCAAACGCCAGCAGCGGAATCACCGCCATCCCGTACCGCGTGTTGTAGTAGCTATGCGGCCACAAGTGCGGCACGTGAATCGGCGTCCCGGAGCCATGCAAGCTGATCACGTAGAAAGCCGGCGCCAAAGCCAGGAACCCCACCAGCCACCACTGCCGCCGCACCACCGCTACGACGCTGCCCACGGCGCCCAGTCCCACCAATCCCCAACCGCTCACCAACTGCCCGGCCGCTCCAAAGTACTGCGCCGACTTCAGCCAGTCCCCCCGCCCCGGATAGTCCGCTCCGCCCTGAATCGCCATCGCCGAACCCGGCCCCCGGTAGAACTCCAGCCAGTCGCCGAAAAAAACCGCGTTGTGCCCAAACCAGTACAGCGGCCCCAGCGAGGCCACCGCCCCCACCCCCACGGCCACCCGCCAGCCCTCACGAAACAAAAAGTACGCCACCACGCCCGGAATCAGGAACCATCCCTCGTACCGGGTCATCGTCGCCCCCAGCAGCCCCAATCCCGCCAACCACCACGCCGGCCGCACCATCGCGTAGAGCACCGTCATCGTGCAGGCAAAGAACAGCGCCTCGGTCATCGCAATCGCCTGCAGGTACAGCACGTTCGGATTCAAGGCAAACAGCAGCAAAGCGGTCCACGCCGCCGCTTGCGAGTCCCACAGCCGCCAAACGGCGCTGAAGAACAGGCAACCCGCCCACACAAAGCACAGGCCCATCACCGCCGACGCCGCCAGCCCGCTCCGCCACCAGGCGTCCAACTTGACGACCGGCAGCATCAGCACATGCGGCAGCGGCAGCCACACAGTCCCAATCTGCTCATAGCCCGGCGTCCGCGAATCCACAATCCGGCGGGCGATGTTCAAATGGGCGCTCGCGTCGCCCCAGTACAGCAGATACCCTTGCTGCCAGAACCACGCAATCGCCCCCAAACTCAAGACCAACAGCACGGGGACCGCCATCCATAAAGGCGGCAGCCCCCCGCGCTTCGCTTTCTGCGGCTTCCGTTTAGAAGTCCGTGAACTTGCGGAACTCTTGGAACCTGGCATCAATCTCCGAGCGCTGTAACGTGCGGAACCGGTCTACGCCAAACTTCTCGCAGCAGTAACTCCCCATCACGGAACCGTAGATCACCGCGCGGCTGAGTTCCCGCCGGTCAATGTGGCCCTTCTGCAGGTCAATCCCTTCCTGCGCGAGATATCCCATGAAGCCACCCGCGAAGCAGTCGCCCGCGCCGGTCGGGTCAAACACGCTCTCGAGTAAGTAGCCGGGCATGATGAAGTAATCGTCGCCGCGGAACGCCATCGCGCCGTACTCCCCGCGTTTGATCACCACCGTGTTCGGCCCCATCGCCTGGATCACCTTTGCCGCCTTCCGCAGGTTCGTCTCCCCGGAAAGCTGCCGCGCCTCGTGGTCGTTCAGCAGCACGAAGTTCCAGCCCTTCAGCGTTTCGAGCAACTCGTCGCGGAAGTCCGAAATCCAATAGTTCATCGTGTCGCCGCCGGTCACCCACGGCGCCTTCATCTGCGCCCTGACGTTCCGCTGCAGCGCCGGCTGAATGTTGCCGAGGAAGAGATAGGTCGAATCCTTGTAGCTCTCCGGCAGCTTCGGCTCAAAATTGGCGAAGACGTTCAGATCGGTCACCAGCGTCGTCCGGTCGTTCATGTCGGGCGTGTAGACGCCCTTCCAAAAAAACGTCTTGCCCGGAACCCGCTCCAGACCCTCGATATCGACGCCCTGATTCTGCAGCAGCGCGACATCTTCTTCGGCGAAGTCGTCACCGACCACGCCGACAATCTTTGCCTTGGCAAAGTAACTCGCCGCCAACGAGATGTAAGTGCACGAACCGCCGAGCATCCGCTCTACTTTTCCGTGCGGCGTTTCTACTCCGTCATAGGCGACGGACCCAACCACGACAATGGACATATCCTTTCATTGTACTGGCAACCGCAGCAGCGCCACACAGCCCCGCTCCGGCCGGTTCTCGAGCGTCAGCGACCCGCCGTGCCCCTCGGCAATCTGCCGGCACAGCACCAGGCCAATGCCGCTCCCGGACGGTTTCGTCGTGAAGAACGGCACGAAGAGATTCGTCGTCGCCGCCAGTCCCGGCCCCTCATCCTCCACCCGCAGCTCCACCTGCCACGGCAACACCTCCCAGCGCACCGCCACCCCGCCCCGCGTCTCGAGCGCCGCCTCCACCGCGTTCTTCACGAGATTGATCAATAGCTGCTCCAACTGGTCCGCGTCCGCCTGCAACGTCACCTCCGGCCCGCCCACCACCTGCACCGGCATCCGGACCTCCATCCGCACCACCCGCAGCACCAGCTCCCGCAGCCCCACCGGCGCCAGCGCCGGCCGCGGCAGCTTGGCAAACTTCGCATATGCCCCCATGAACCGCGCCAGCGATTCGCTCCGCGTCGCAATCACGCTCAGCCCGCCCTGCATGTCCTCCCGCCAATCCTCCGGCAGCGGATCCCGCTTGGCAATCGCCTCGAGCGATCCCGCGATGGACTTAATCGGCGCCAGCGAATTGTTCAACTCATGCCCCAGTACCCGCACCAGCCGCTGCCACGCCTGCAACTCCTCCTCCCGCAGCGGCCGCGTCAGGTCCGTCAACACCAGCAACCGGTGCGGCAAACCGCCCTCCCGGAACGAGCTCCGCGAAAGGCCCCACCGGCCCGATCCCCCCGGAAATACGCGCTGCACGGTCTTCACGGTCTCATCGTCCAGGTACTCCGCCAGTCCCAACTCCCCGGCCTCCCGCTCCAGCATCCGTTCGGCCGTCTGCCCCAGCAGCCGCTCTCCCGCGCGGTTCACGAGACGCAGCTTCCGCTTCTCGTCAAAGGCGAAGATGGCGACGTCGATCTCCTCCATCACCTTCCGCAGCAGCGTCGTCGCCTCCAGCGCGCCCAGCCTCTGGCTCCGCATGGTCGCCCCCATCGCATTCACCTGCTGCATCACTTCGGCCAGCGCGTCCGTCCCCGCTGCCCCGGTCGCCCGGATCGAGTAATCCCCTTCCCGGATCGCTTCGAGCAGGTTCGAAACCGTCCGCAGCGGGGAAGCGATCCGCTCCCGCACCGCCAGCCCGAAGCCGAGCCACGCCCCGCCAATCACCAGCCCCAGCGTCCACATCGCCTTCGGCGTATAGTCCCCCGTCCCCATCACCCAGCCCGCGAACACCACGCCCGGCAGCCCCGCCGCCAGCGCCAGCAGTTGCACCGAGCCCTCATGGGAGAGCTTAAAGGCCATAGCGCTCCAGCCGGCGGTAGAGCGCGCTCCGCGAAAGGCCCAGGGCCCGTGCGGCGTGGCTCACATTGCCGTCGTGCTTCGCCAGGGCTTTCTTGATCAGGAAACCCTCCACCTCTTCAAGGCTCATCTCTTCGAGGCGCCCCGTGCCCTCCCGCACCGGCCGCACCGCCAGGTCCGCCACCCGAATCAGATGGTCCTGCGCCATCAGCACCGCCCGTTCCACCACGTGGTTCAACTCGCGCACGTTGCCCTGCCAGGAGTTCTCCGTCATCAGCTTCATCGCCGCCGGCTCAAATCCCGCCAGATGCTTCCGGTACCGCCGCGAATGCGTCGCCAGGAAGTAGGCCGCCAGGTGCGGAATGTCCTCCTTCCGCTCCCGCAGCGGCGGCAGATGAATCTCAATGGTGTTCAGCCGGAACAGCAGATCCTGCCGGAACCGGTTCTGAGCCACCTCTTCTTCCAGGTTCGCGTTCGTCGCCGAGATCACCCGCACATCCACGCGCTTGGTCTTCGACGATCCCACCCGCTCCATCTCGCCGATCTCGAGCACCCGCAGCAGCTTCGCCTGCAAGCTAAAGGGCACATTCGCAATCTCATCGAGAAACAGCGTCCCCGTATCGGCCAGTTCAAAGCGGCCCACCCGGTCCACCTTGGCGTCGGTAAAGGCGCCCTTCACGTGGCCGAACAGTTCACTCTCAAACACCCCTTCGGCCAACCCGCCCGCGTTCACGGTAATCATCGGCCGGTCCCGCCGCAGCGACATCGCGTGCAACGTCCGGGCCACCACTTCCTTCCCCGTCCCCGGCTCGCCCGTAATCAACACGTTGGCATCGGACGGCCCCACCCGCGCGATCAACTGCAGCACCGGCTGCATCGCCGCGCTCTCGGCAATCATCGCCGGCCGCCCTTCACTCTGCAGCAACCGGTTCTCCGCCTCGAGCCGCTGACTCTTCCGCAGCGCCTCGCTCAGTTCAATCTGCGTCCGGACAATCGCCAGCAGCCGCGCGTTGTCCCATGGCTTCTGCACAAAATCCCGCGCGCCGTGCCGCATGGCCTCCACCGCCAACTCCACCGAGCCCCACGCCGTCATCACCACCACCGGCAGCGAAGGATCCTTCGCCGCCAACTGCCGCAATACGTCGAGCCCCTCCTGCCCCGAGGTCGTGTCCCGGGCGTAGTTCAGATCCATCAGCAGAATGTCATACTCGCGGATCTCGAGCGCGGCCAGAATCGCCGCCGGCGAGGCTGCCGTGTCGATCTGGTAGCCCTCGGCCTTCAGCAGCAGCCGCAAGGCGGCGAGCACGTCGGGCTGGTCATCGGCAATCAGGATGCGGGGGGTATTAGGCTTGCTCACTAGCCTCCAGAATCTGCAATCCGGGGACCAGGATGCAAATGTCTGAAAACACGTCCCAGCGCGGCCGCTGACTGTCCGCTATTGGGATGCCACCGTCCCGCTACCGGACGCCCGCTTTCCGGATATAGATCGACCCATTCATCGACCGAAACGAAATCTCCGGCCCACCGCCGTTCACCCGTCCCGTCAGCATCTTCCCCGGCCGCGGCTGCTTCGTCTCAACGGCCGTTCCGATCGCGAAATCCGATCGGATCTCGCCCCACACGTTCCGCACCTGAAAGTTCGCCGCCACATCCGGTGGCAGGGTCACGTCCACGGTCCCGTTCAGCGTGGAAAACGACATCGGCTTATCCCGGCTCACCTGCTTCAAACGCACCGTCAACTTCCCATTCAAGGCATGCGCCACCACGGTCCCGCTGACATTGTTTAGGTTTACCGACCCGTTCACACTCTCCACATCCAGATCCCCCTCCACGTTCTCAACGAAAATACCCCTCCCGTTCACGCTCCGCAGATTCAACGACGTCCGCTCGGGCACCCAAATCTGCAAATCGCTGTTCTTGCCCTGCCCCACCGGACTAATCCGCACGGAGCTCCCCTCCTCCTCTACGGCCCAACCTTTCGCCGCCCCCACCTCCACCAGCACCTCCTTGCCCGCATGCGTCTGCACCGTAATCGACCCGTTCAGCGCCGAGGCCTTCACCAATCCCGGACGCGACGGATCCCGGAACGGAACGCTAATCCGCTCCGCCCAACCCACTCCGCAGACCAAGCCCAGTATCCAGATCCACCTCATTCCCAATTCTCCTGCTGCAAGGCCCGCTCCAGATACTTCCGGACATTCTCATCAAGATTAAGATTCGTTCTCATTTGTTCCACCCGGCCCCGCTCCCGCGCCGCCAGCAGCAGGTCGATCCCGGCCACCTGCACCATCGGCGACTCGTTCTCGGTCAGCAGCTCCCGCGCCGCCTGCTTCACGGTCTCCGTCCGCGCGTACCGCCGCAGCGCATCGGCCGCGGCCAGCCGCACGTCCACGCTCGAATCCGTCCGCAGCGTCCGCGTCAGGGCCGCAATCACCTCCTCATCCGGCTTTTCAAGCGCTGCCGAATACCGGATCCCCCGCAGCCGTTCGCTGGCTGATTGCTGCTCGAGCAGCGCCAGCGCCACCACTTCGCGGAGCCCGCGAACCTCCTGCCGCAGGTCCGAGACGTCGGTCGTCGTCCGGCCCGCAAAGAAGCTGACCACGATCGCCGCCGCCACCCCGGCCCACCGCATCCAGCCGCGCCCCATTGGCTTCGTTTCGTTATTCAGCCTCTGCCGGAACCGGACCGCCAGACCGGCATCGGGCGCTTCGTCGGCCCACCCACCCATCCGTTGCCACATCCCGAGCAGCGCCTGGCAGTCCGGACACTGCGCCAAGTGCGCGGCAAACTCCGGATTCGCCACCCCTTCGAGATGTTCGGCCAGTTCAGTTTCCCGTCCGCGACAAGGCATGCTGCCCTCCTGTTAACCCTTCGTAGATTCCCCGCAACTGCTGCAGCGCCCGGAACACCCGCACCTTGATCGTCCCCGTCTCCACGCCCAGCAACTCCCCGATCTGTTCATACTTCATCCCCTGATAGCGGCTCAGCACCAGCAGTTCCCGCTTGTCCGGCGGCAGTTGCGCGAGCGCCTGCCGCACCAGTTCCCACTCCTGCTCCTGCTCATAACCGTTCCCCTGCGGAGCGGGTACATCAAATTCGGGCGCCATCTCCGTCTCCCAGCGTTGCTTCCGTTGGTAATCGATAAACACATTCCGCGCAATCCGGTACATCCAATTCACGAAGCGCGAGTCCGCCCGCCAGGTCTCCCCGGCCCGGAGCATGCGGAAAAACACCTCCTGGGTCAGATCTTCGCTTAAACTCCGGCTGCCGCCCAGCCGGAGAAAGTAGCGGAACAGCGCCGTATGGTGCCGGTCGAACAGCACCCCCAGCCGGCGGGTGTCGCCTCGCTGCACGGCAGTCATCAACTCTTCGTCTGTCACGTTCTGCCTATCCTACGAACCAACCACCAAACGGTTACACTGCGGGGATGCGGATCGCCTGCGCAGCCCTCTTCGCCGCAACCCTGGCCCTTGGACAAACCGAGAGCTTCGACAAATATACCTATACGCCTCCCACCGGCTACACCGGCAAAGCCGCCAACGGCCGCATGGAATGGACCAAGATCGATCAGGCGCGGAAGTTCTACTGCCAGATCGTTCTCTTCGAGTCCCAAAACTCGCTCGGCTCGGCCGCGGCCGACCTCGCCGCCGAATGGAAAGCGGTCGTCGATATCTCCTTCGATACCAAAACCGAGATCCTGCAGCGCGACCTCCCGCTGCCCACCGCCCCCGGCAGCGTCGTCCGCGTTGCGGACACGCTCAACAAGCAGAACAAAAGCCGCGTCATCGTCAGCCTCTACGTCCTCCGCTATCCCGGCCGCTACGTCGGCATCATGCAATTAATGCCCAACGAACAGGCCTTTGCAGCCTGCCAGGGAGACTTGGCGCCGGTGCTGCCCAGCCTCTCGCTCACGACGGCCCCGCCGCCGGTCTCCGCCGTGCCCGGATCCGTCACCGGCGTCTGGCAGCGCATCATCGCCAGCCAGACCCCGACGCGCTACAACATGTTCACCAAGCAGTGGGAACACGATCCCGTCGCCGCCATGAACCAGTTCCGTAACGAGTACAAGTACACCCTGCAGCCCGACGGGCAGTATACCTATGAGGTCGAATTCGACAGCTTCAACCGCTACCAACGGGACCGCACATCGGAGCAGGGCCGCTACACCGTCAACGGCGCCAGCATCCAGTTCGAACCGAAAGAGTACAAGAAGGGCTCCTCCGACCGGCGCCAGCCCACCGTTCTCGCTCCCGCACCCGTCCCGGCCCCGTACTCGCGCCGGTTCCTCCTCGGCAAGCACCCCCAGTACGACTCCGTCGGCCTCAACTTCCAGGAATCAGACGGCTCCTGGAGCAGCTTCACCCCGCCCAAGTAGTGGCCAACCCCACCGCCATGCGTTAATGGTTGCATGTCCAAAATGCTCGAAGAGATCCGCCAGCAACCGGCGGCGCTCGAGCGCACGTTCCGCGCCGAACTGCGCTCTATTGAAAAACTGAAGAAGCACTTCGCCGTTCGCAAGCCGAAGTTCATCATCCTGTCCGCGCGCGGAACCTCCGACAACGCCGCCCAGTTCGGCCGCTATCTTCTCGAAATCGCCACCGGCATCCCGGTGTCGCTGGCCGCGCCCTCCATCGTCACCCTCTACGGCGCGCCGATGGCCTACAGCGAAGATACGCTCGTCATCGCCATCTCGCAGTCCGGTGAGTCCACCGACACGAACCTCGTCCTCGAACGGGCCAAAGCCGCCGGCGCCTTCACCATCGGCATCACCAACGAGCCCGAAAGCTCGCTCGCCAAAATGGCCGGCCACGCCTTCCTCGTCCGCGCCGGCCGCGAAAAGAGCGTCGCCGCCACCAAGACCTACACGGGCCAGCTCCTGGCCATGTACCTCATCGCCTACGCCCTCGGCGCCCCGGTGGACCTCGACGAGATCCGCCAACTGCCGGAGGCCGCCAACGCCGCGCTCAGCATCTTCCCGCAAGTGGCCGAACGCGCCATCCGCTACCGCTTCATGGAGCACGCCGTGGTCGTCGGCCGCGGCTTGAACTACGCAAACGCCTTTGAGTTCGCCCTGAAGATGATGGAAACCAGCTACGTCGTCGCCGAGCGGTTCTCCTCCGCCGACTTCCTGCACGGCCCCATCGCCATGGTCGAAGCCGCCTTCCCGGTCTTCCTGTTTACGCCCCCGGGCGTCACCTGGCCGTCCATGCAGGAGATGCTCGCCAAGCTCACCGGCCTCGGCGCGGAGACCATGCTCATCACCGACCAGAGCAACAAGGCCGCGGCCACGCTCAAGTCGAGCCGCCCCATCGTCATCCCCACGAGCCTGGGCCGCAAGAAGGCGCTGCCCGAGGAGCTCTACACCCCCATCCCCTACATCATCCCGGCGCAAATGTTCGCCGCCTGCCTGGCGGCGGAAAAGGGCCTCAACCCGGACCAGCCGCGTACGCTCTCAAAAGTGACGCAGACGCTCTAGCCTTCGGCCATTCGCTCGGCCCACCGCAGGAAGCGCCACAGCTCCCGGCGGTGGGTCCAGCCGAAGCTTACGAACTCGCGGAAGCCAATGGTTTCCGCGTGAATGCCCCAGTAGGTCTCAATCCGCCAACGGATGTACGGGCTCGCCCACGGCCGGAGCCGGTAGCCTTTTGCCGCGCGCCACAGATAGACCAACATCGACTAGGACTTCTCTCCGGTCTTGGCGTAGTAGCCGCTGCGCGTCCGAACGCTGGGGTTGCCCGGAGCCTTCACCGTGAGCTTCACCTGACGGAACGCCCCGTCGTCCGGCTTGGTGGGGCTATAGGCGATGATGTACTGGCTGCGGATCTCTTTGGCGATGGCAATCGCCATCGCTTCCACGGCTTCGAGGGTCTCCGGGAAGTGCGCCACGCCGCCGCTCTGCTTCGCGAGCATGTCCAGCGCCCGCTTGGCTCGTTTGGCCTCCCGCGCGCGCTCCTCGTTCAAAATGCCAATGGCAAACACCAGGACTTCGGTCCGCTGCGCCTTCGACAGCAGCTTTTCGAGCGTATTGGTGTCGCTCGAAGCGGTGTCATCGCCGTCGGTGATTAGCAGCAGAACCTTCTTGTCTTTCTTGCCCTTCTCCTTGACGTGGTCGAGCGACATCGAGAGCGCATCGCGAAACGCCGTGCCGCCGCGCGAGTCGATCCGAGTGAGCCCGGCTTCGAGCTTCTTGATGTCACTCGTCAGCGGAACATCCAGATAGGCGTCTTCATTGAAGTTGACAATGAAAACCTCGTCAAACGGATTCGAAGCTTTCACGAGTTGCAGGGCCGCCACTTCGACGCGCTTCCGCTTCGGCCGCATACTGCCCGAATTGTCGATGATCAGCCCGAGCGATACCGGGACGTCTTCCTGCCTAAACACCTTGATCGGCTGTTCCACGCCGTCTTCGTACACCTTGAACGCTTCGCGCTTCAGGTCGGTGATGAAGGTGCCTTTCTTGTCGACCACCGTCGCGTGGAGCAACACCTCGCGGGTATCGGAACGAAACGTTAAGCCACCCGTATCCTGTCCGTACAGGCTGGAGGCGGCGACGGCCTGCGCCACGTACCGGGCGAAGTCGCGTCTATTGAGCTGGTGCATAGTATCCTTGTCGCCAGAACGGCCGTAGAGGGGGCAGTCCTCGGGGTTGAACCAGTTTTACCTGCACGCGGCGGTACTTGCCGTCGCGGTTTCCATTGGTAGGGACGTATCCTATCACGTACTGGTTGCGCAGCTCCATGCCGATCTTCCCGGCGACGTCGGGCAGATCATTCAGATTCTCAATGGGGAAGTGCCGGCCGCCGGTCTGCTCCGCCATCTCGCTCAGCAACCCCGGGCCCGAGAGCTCCTCGGCCGTGCGGCCCCGGGCGGAAACCGGCTCGAAGATGCCGATGGCATAGATCTGCACATCCGCTTCGCGAACCAGGTTCTTGATTTCGCTTTCGGTGTAGCGGCTCGAGTTGTCGCCGCCGTCCGAGAGGATCAGAATCGCCTTCCGGGTGTTCCGCGCCTTCTTCATGTGGTTCAGCGCCATGTACACACCATCCAGCAGCGCCGTCCGGCCCTTGGCTTGGGTAAAGGTCAGCCGGTTCTGTATCTCTTCAGTATTCGTCGTGAAGGGCTGCGTCAGCTCCGGCCGGTCATTGAACTGAACGAGGAAAAACTCGTCCTCCGGGTTCGCGGTCTTGAAGAACTGCGCGGTGGCGAGCCGGGCCTTCTGGAGCTTCGACCCCATGCTGCCGCTCGCGTCAAACACCAGACCAACCGACAGCGGAGCGTCCTCACTGGCAAAGGTGGCGATCTTCTGCTCGGCCTTATCTTCGAGCAGTTTGAAGTGCTCGGCTTCGAGGCCGGTGACAAACCGGTTCAGGGGATCGGTCACGGTGACATTGATCAGCACGAGGTTGGTGTCCACCCGGATGCTGGGCGGACGGCCACTCAACTCTTTGTCTTCCGCACTGGCGGTAGGGGCTTTCTTGCGGGGCGCCACAGCGTCCCGGGTAGAGTTCTTCGCAGGACCGGCAGTTTGCTCCGGCGGTTTGGGATTCTTGTCCCCCGCGAGCGCCACGGTGATCCAGGCGGCGCCGACGGTCGTTAAGAGGAGAACGAGTTGACGCAGTCGCACGAAAATGCCCTCTTTACCAGTCCAATGGTGAAAGTATATCACCCACCCTATTTGAGTCGATTCCAAAAGTGGAAGAATCGTTTCATTTCTCGAACGATCTTCGGCTTACGATCGTAGGGAGTAAACATGGAACTGGTCATCCAAGGGTTGTCAAAGACATACGCCAATGGCGTCAAGGCGCTCGACGGCGTTTCGCTCCGGGTACCGAAGGGGATGTACGGGCTGCTCGGCCAGAATGGCGCCGGGAAAAGCACGTTGATGCGCACCATCGCCACGCTGCAGGAGGCCGACAGCGGCTCCATCCAGTTGGGCGACATCGATGTCCTCCAAAACAAGGAGGCCGTCCGCCAGCGCCTCGGTTATCTGCCGCAGGATTTCGGCGTCTATCCGCGGATCAACGCCGTCGACATGCTGGACCATCTGGCCCTGCTCAAAGGCCTCGTCAAAGCGTCCGAGCGGCGCGCCATGGTCGACGCCATGCTCCAGCGCGTGAACCTGTACGAGCACCGCAAAAAGGCACTCGCTAGCTACTCCGGCGGCATGCGCCAGCGCTTCGGCATCGCCCAGGCGCTGATCGGCAATCCCCAGTTGTTAATTGTGGACGAACCCACGGCCGGCCTCGACCCCGGCGAGCGCAACCGGTTCTATAACCTCCTGGCCGAAGTCGGCGAAAGCGTCATTGTCATCCTCTCGACCCACATCGTCGAAGACGTCCTCGAACTCTGCAGCCGTATGGCGATCATCCACCAGGGCCGGGTGCTCTACGAGGGCGAACCCGAAGCTGCCGTCGCCTCGCTCAGCGGCAAGATCTGGCAGCGGCGGATTCCGAAGGCGGCCCTCGCCGAAATCGAAGGGGCCCACAAAGTCATCTCCAGCAAGATGGTGGCCGGACAGCCGCTGGTGCATGTTTACGCGGAGGCCTCGCCCGGCGAAGGGTTCACGGAGACCGCTCCCAGCCTCGAAGACGTCTTCTTTGCCCGGATTGGTGGCCTATGCTAGCCGAGTTTCTGCGGTTCGAACTGCGCTTCTGGCTGCGCGGCATGATGCTGTGGGTGTTCTTCTTCATCATCGGCACGCTCGTCTTCTCGGCCACCGCCTCAGACAAAATCACGGTGGGCAGCAGCCTCGAAAACACCTTCCGCAACGCCCCCTTCGTTGTGCAGAACTTCTACTCCATCATGGGGATCTTTACCCTGATGATGACCACGGCGTTCGTCAACTCGGCCGCCAGCCGCGACTTCGCCTACGGAACGCAGCAGCTTCTTTTCGCCACCCCGCTCCGCAAGCGGGACTACCTGCTCGGCCGCTTCCTCGGCTCGGTGGGCGTCGCCGTGATCCCCTTCCTCGGCATCTCCGCGGGCATTCTGCTTTCGGCCGTCATGCCCTGGAATGACGCCGAACGCTGGGGGCCGGTGGTGGCCGCGGCGCACTGGAAAGGCATCCTCGTGTTCGCGATTCCGAATACCTTCTTCTGCGGCGCGGTCGTCTTCACCATCGCCACCCTGACGCGGAGCACCGCCACCAGCTTCATCGGCAGTCTGCTGCTGCTGACGGCTTATGTCGTCTCCGATGTTCTTATGGAGGACCTCGACAACGAAACGCTCGCGGCTCTCCTCGACCCGTTCGGCGCACGGACCTTCGGCCTGATGACCAAGTACTGGACCGTAGCCGACAAGAACACGCTCTCCCTCGGCTGGGAGGGGCTACTGCTCTGGAACCGTCTGCTGTGGCTGGCCGTCGGCGGACTCATTTTCGGATTCGGCTACTGGCGGTTCTCCTTCTCCGAGCGTTCAAAAGCCGGAGCGGCGGTCAAGGACACGGACGCAGCGCCGGCGCGGAGTATCGCTCTGCCGGCCGTGAGTTACCGGCAGTCGGCCGTCCCGCAGTTCCTGGGTCTGCTGCGGTTCGAGTTCTGGGGCCTCGTCAAGACCACCAGCTTCCTCGTACTGCTCTTCGCCGCGCTGCTGAACACGGTGCCGACCCTGATCTTCTCCTCCACCGAAGGCTATGGCAATACCTTTCTGCCCGTCACCTACCGGATTGTTGAATCCATTCAGGGCTCGCTCTACCTCTTCTTGCTGGCGATGATCACCTACTACGCCGGGGTCCTCGTCTGGCGGGAGCGCGACGCGCGCATGGACGAAATCACCGACGCCGCCCCCCACGCCTCCGCGCTCTCGTACGCCGCGAAGTTCGCCGCTCTGCTCGGCATCATTGCCATGATTCAGGCGCTCATGATGGCCGTCGGCATCGCCTTCCAGGCCTATAGCGGCTACACGCGCTACCAGATCGGACTCTATCTCTCCGAACTGTTTGTCTACGACTTCTCCCTCTTCGTCCTACAGGCTGTGCTTGCCTTCTTCATCCACGTCCTCTCGCCGAACAAGTACGTGGGCTACTTCGGTTACATCATCTTCCTGGTGGCCAACGGCTTCGTCTGGGCGCCGCTGAACGTGGCCACGCGCCTCGTCCGTTATAGTTCCCGGCCCGAGTACATCTATTCCGATTTCTACGGCTACGGGCCCTTCCTCACCAACTGGTGGAGCTTCACGGCCTATTGGCTGCTCATCGCCGCGGTCCTGGTCCTGCTGAGCATCGCCCTATGGCCGCGCGGCAAGGAGCGCCGGTTCGCCCTCCGCGGCGCCCTGCGCACGGCCACCCTGGCCTGCGGCACCGTCGCGGCGGCGTGGGGCGGCTGGCTCTACTACAACTCCGCCATCCTGAATCCGCTCTACGGCCCTGAAACGCGGCTCGACCGGCAAGCCGAGTACGAGAAGCTCTACAAACAGTACGAAAAGCTTCCGCAGCCCCGCATCCTGAATCTCCGCTACCACATCGAGCTCTATCCGGATCGCCGGGCCCTGGTGATGAAGGCCGAGCAGGAAGTCGTCAACGCCCACGCCGAACCGCTCGCCGCCATCCACATCGTGCTCGACCGCGACTACGAGCACGACATCCAAATGGCCGGCGCCACCCTGGAGAAGGACGACCCCGACCACTCCTATCGCATCTACAAGCTCTCCCCGCCCATGGCGCCGGGTGAGAAGCGGCAGATGCGCATCACCACCTCCTTCCAGCCCAAGGGAATCCAGAACTCCACCCCGGTCCTCGAAGTCACCGAAAACGGAACCTTCTTCAACAACTCCATCCTGCCGCAGATCGGCTACCAGGCCGGCTATGAAATCAGCGAGCGGAACGACCGCAAAAAACGCGGACTTCCGGAAAGGGATCTGATGCCAGCCCTGGAGCGGGACTGCAAAGAGAACTGCCGGAACACGTACCTCAGCAACAACTCGGATTGGGTGAGCGTAGAAACCGTCATCGGCACGGCGGCGGACCAGATCGCCATCGCGCCGGGGTCGCTCGTAAAGGAGTGGAACCAGGATGGCCGCCGCTACTTTCAGTACCGGCTCGACCACGACTCCATGAACTTCTACAGCTTTCTCTCCGCCCGCTACGCCGTGGCCCGGGAGGAGTGGAACGGCATAAAGACCGAGGTCTACTACTATCCCGAGCACAGTTGGAACGTGCCGAAGATGATGAAGTCCATGCAGAAGTCGCTCGACTACTACACCAAAAACTTCGGCCCCTACGCCCACAAACAGGCCCGCATCATCGAGTTCCCCCGCATCGCTATGTTCGCGCAGGCCTTCCCCGGCACGATGCCCTACTCGGAGGCGATCGGCTTCATCTCCAAACTCGGTAAGCCCGACGATATCGACATGGTCTACTACATCGTGGCGCATGAGATGGGCCACCAGTGGTGGGCGCATCAGGTGATCGGCGCGAACATGCAGGGAGCGACGCTGCTCTCGGAAACCCTGGCGCAGTACTCGGCGCTGATGGTGATGGAAAAGGAGTATGGGCGGGACATGATGCGGAAGTTCCTCGAATACGAGGTGGACCGCTATCTCGGCGCCCGGGGCCGCGAACTGCTGAAGGAGCGGCCGCTACTCCGCGTCGAAGCCTCGCAGGGCTACATCCACTATCAGAAGGGCAGCGCCGCCATCTACCATTTGAAGGAGATGATCGGCGAGGAGGCCATCAACCGCGCGCTCCGCAAAGTCATCGCGCAGTACGCCTACCAGGCGCCGCCCTACCCGACCTCCCACGCGCTCGTCGACGCCCTCCGCGAAGAGACGCCCGCCGAACTCCGGCCTCTCATCCAGGATCTGTTCGAAGAGATTACGCTCTTCGCCAACCGGACGACGGCGGCGACGGCCAAAAAGCGCGCCGACGGAAAGTTTGACGTGACGATCAAGGTCGAAGCCCGGAAGTACAAAGCCGACGAGAAGGGCAACGAAACCGAGGTTCCGGTGGCCGACCAGATCGAGATCGGAGCCTTCGCCAAACCCGAAAAGGGCCAACGCTACGGCAAGACACTGCACCGGCAGCGCGTGCCCCTGAAGTCCGGCGCCGCGGAGTTCACTTTCACCGTGGACGAGCTGCCCGAAAAGGCCGGCATCGATCCGTTCCGCCTGCTGATCGACCGGCTGCCTTCGGACAACCTGAAGTCGGTGACCGTGCTTTAGCGGAGCGTCTGCGCGGGGTCGGCGCGGCGGGCGCGGAGGGCGGGGAGCAGACCCGCCGCTACCGCCAGCAGGCCGATCCCGAGCACGACGCCGCCCAGCGCCAGCGGGTCCGTGGCGCCCACGCCGAAGAGCTGACTGCGCAGAACATCGGAGAACCAAAACGCCGCGCCTAGCCCGAGCAGCAACCCGGGCAGCGTAAGGCGCAACGCCTGCCCCAGCACCAGCCGCAGAATGTCTCCCGGCGAAGCGCCCAGCGCCGAACGCAGCGCCATCTCCCGGTGGCGCGCCGCGGCCAGCGAGGCGATGACGCCATAGAGTCCCACCCCGGCCAGCGCAATTGCCAACAGGGCGAGGCCGGCGCTGATCGAAAGCGTCAAGCGGCGCTCACCGACACTGCGCTCAATCCATGCCGTCATTGGCTCGGGCTTGATGGACTGCAGATCCGGATCCGTGCGGCGGAGCGCCTCGGCCAGACCGTTGGCGCCGTCGCGCGTCCGGGCGACCACCTGCATGCCGTCAATGGGAAACTGGGCCACGTTCAAATACATCTCCGGCAGCGGAGCGGCGTCGAGAGAGACCTGCGGCACGTCGGCCACCACGCCGACAATGGTGGCCTGCTGCGGCGTATTCCATTGGAACTGCACCCGCTCGCCCAGGCCACGGCCGAACTGCCGGACGAAGGCTTCGTTCACCACAACGACGTTCCCCGCCTCTTCCACGCGGAACAGGCGGCCATCGCGAAGCCCGATGCCGAGCGTCTCAAAGTAGCCGTTCGAGGCGATGTTCCGCCGCGCCGTTTGCGGCTCTTCGCCGGGAAAGTTGAAGCGCGGATTCGTGCTGTTGCCAAACAGCGGCAGGCGCATGCCGACGCCCGCAGCCGAGACGCCGGGGATCGCTTTCAGTTCGGCTTCGAGGCGCGGATAGAACGCAGCCATCTTCGCTTCCGTGTTGTAGCGGCCCTCGGGAATCCCGAGGCCGAAACGGTACACCTGCTCCACCTGGAAGCCCGGGTTCACGGCGAGCACCTCCTGCAAGCTGCGAGCGAGGAGCAGGCAGCCCGTGAGCAGCACGACGCTGACGGCGACCTCCGCCGTGACAATCGCGGCGCGGACCCGGTGGCTACGGCGGCCTCCGGCCACGGCCGGGCCCCCTTCGCGCATCTCGCGTTCGAGCACCAGCCGGCGGGCTTGCCACAGGGGCAGCACCGGCAGCAGCAAAGCGGCCGCCACCCCCGATGCGGCCGCAAAGGCGAAGGTGACGCCGGAGGGCGCCACACCAAACGGCACCAGCCGCAAGAGGCCCACGGCAATCGCGGCCCCGGCCAGGGTGCCGGCCGCGGCGATCAGCGCGCTTTCGCCGAAGAAGGCCCGCGCCAGATCCGCGAAGCGCGCACCGAGCGACAGGCGGATGGCCAGGTCCCGGCGGCGGCGTTCAAACTGCACGAGCAGCAGATGGGCCAGGTTGGCCAAGGCGATCAGAGTCAGCAGCAGCGCCCCGGCGGCCAGCAGTTCGAGGGGGCGTTGATAAGGCCCCTGCAACTCCTGCCGCAGATCGCGGAGCAGCAGGCCGCCGTCGCGATGGGTGGGGTAAGCCTGGCTCCACTGTTGGGCCAGCACGTTCAGCGCGGCCTGGGACTGCGCCGCGTCCTTCGCCAGGCGGGCGATGCCGGAGAGCGTCCGCGGATCGCGGCGGCCGCCGTAGTCGGCGTGGGAAAGGGGAACCCAGGCATCGAGGCGCAGGTCGCGCCAAATGTCCTGCACGTTAGCCGGCAGCACCCCGATGACGGTGGCCGGCTGGCTGTTGATGGCCACGGTGCGGCCCAGGGCGGGTTCGGCGCCGAAGAGCCGCGTCCGCGCGGCGGCGGAAAGCACTACGACGTTGGGCTCATTCTCGCGGAACAGGCGGCCTTCGGCCGGCGCGATGCCGAGCGTGGGCAGCCACTCCTGCGTCACCATGCCGGCGATGAAAACCTGCACGGCGCCTCCGTTCGGCCCTTGAAAGCCAAAGCTGCGCGGACGGCCGACGGCGACGGATTGGAACGCGCCCGTACCACGGTAGTCAGCCAAAGCTTCCAGCGTCGTATCAGCCTCCGCGCCATTGCGGAGCACCTCATGGAGAGCCACCAACTGGGGCGCGTCGCGATAGGGCAACGGCCGCAGAATCAGGGACTCGGCGGCGGTAAAGACCGCGGTGTTGGCGCCGATGGCTAAAGCCAGGATCACGGCGGCCAGGACGAAGAAGCCCGGAGATTTTCTCATTGCTTAGGAGCGGGAAAGATGGCGGTCGATGATCGCGATCTGTTGTTCGACGCGGTCCCGATCCCGGGCTTCGGGCATGAGAGCGAGGTAGCGTTCGAAGTCGGAACGGGCGGCCTGGAACTTCTTCAGTTCCACGTTCACCGCGCCGCGGAGGATGTAGCTATCGGCGTCGGTGGGGCACGCCTTCAACAGGAGATCCAAAACCTGGGAGGCCTTGGGATACTCTTTGCCCCGCAGGTAGATGCTGCGGAGGTTGTTCAACATCCGGACCAGAATCTGCTGCGGAGTGACGGGTTTGAGAAGCTGCGGCGTGGCGGAGAGGTCCATGCCCGTGAGGGTGCGGGCGAAGTCGATACACTGCTCGGCGGTCATCAGGGTGCCCTGGTGGAAGACGTCGATGTAGGTCTGGAAGCCTTCATCCTCGTAACTGCAGAGGAAGTGGCCGGGCAGACCGATGCCGAAGACGGGCATCTCCAGGCGCTCGGCGACCGCCATGTAGACGACCGAAAGCGAGATGGGAATGCCGGTGCGCGCGGCGATGACTTCATTCAGGCAACTGTTGCGCGGGTTATAGAAGTCCCGCTCGTTGCCGGCGAAACCCTGCTCGCGGAACAGAAACTCGTGCAGCACCTGCAGGCGCTCCACGCCGTCGTACTCCATCCGCATCCGTTCGTCGATCTCGTTGGCGTAGGAATCGAGGATGTCGATGAAGGGCTCCGGGTCCAGACGCGGGAACTCGATGGCGGCCAGTTCGAGAGCCGCTAAATCCAACGGAGCATCAGAGTCCGCGCGTGTCAGGATGTCGATCAGCGCATCCATGGGAGCCATCGTTAGAATATCAAAGCGTGCGGCTCTGTTTAATCGCCCTATGGGGTATCGGCCTCTGCGGGCAGGGGTGGGAGTGGCGGCGGGAACTGCCGGGCGAAGGCCTGGTGGGCGGCGCCGGGAGCTTCACGTGGGGGCGGCGGGTGCTGGCCTGGAACGGCCCGGCGTATCGCGAAGTGGCGCGGGCGGAGCATGGGTACCACGATGGCGGATGCGTGCTGGGTGGCCGGAATCTGGTGCTGGCGGAGCGCCCGGCCGCGGGCGAACTGGGGCGGCTCGTCTTCCTCAAAGCCCCGGATTATCGGGCCGAGACGATCGACACCGACGTCGAACTCCACGATTGCCTTCCGGCGACGCTCTTCGGCCGGAGCGGATTTTTGATGGTGCACCGTTTTCTGCAGGTCCGCTTCTACTGGCGGGCGGATGGCCGCTGGCAGATGCGGGAGATCTATTCCATCTACACGCCCTCGCGCCAGGGCGGCCTGGCGCTCGAGGACGTGGACGGCGACGGGCGCCCGGATGTTTACTGCGGTAACTATTGGGTTCGCAGTCCCGAACGGTTCGATCTGCCCTGGCGGATCTTCGCCATCAACCTGCTCGAAGCGAACTTCGTCCTGGCGCCTTGGCGCGATGGCTTGCTGGCTCTGCAGCGGGAGATCGCCGGGGCGCCGCTGCGGTTTTTCCGCCGGCCGACCGATCCGCAGCAGCTTTGGCCGGAGGTGACGGACGGGCAATACACAGCGCCCCGCGCCGTGCGGGCGATGGGCGCCGCGTTGTGGATTGGTCACGCCGGCGGGGTGACCGAGTGGCCGTCGGGACGGCCGGTCACCGCGGGCGGGCCAGTGGTGGCGCTGCTGCCGGGAGGAGTGGTGGTGAGCCCGGAGGCGGTGGGTCAGCCGCGGCGCAGGTAGGCGTCGTCGCCGCGCAGCCAGTCGGCGCGGACGGGGGCGAACAGGTCGAAGACCCAGGAGTCTTCAAGGGCGATGACACGATGGACGACGTTTGAGGGGATCTGCATCACCTCACCGGCTTCGATGGTCAGATCCTGGTCGGCCGTGATGAATTGCAGCTTGCCGGCCATGAGAATGGTGACCTGCTCATTTTCGTGGTGATGATCCGGCACGACGGCGCCCTGCTTGAGTTCGAGGCGGGCGATGGTGATCCGGTCGGTGTGGATCGCCTGGCGCGCCAGAGCCGCGCTGAGCTGTTCAAGGGGGATCGACTTCCACTGATGGAGCTTCATGGGTTTGATCGTGTATTCTAACAAGAGTTGTAAAACGCTGGTATTGAAAGGGTTTCGATGAAAGGTGTTGTTTTGGCCGGAGGCACGGGAAGCCGGCTTTTCCCGCTCACAAAGATTACGAATAAGCATCTGCTGCCGATCTACGACAAGCCGATGATCTACTACCCCATCCAGACCCTGGTCGATGCGGGTATTCGCGACATTTTGATCGTCACCGGAGGCCGCAACGCCGGCGACTTCCTGCGGCTCCTGGCCAATGGCAAGGAGTTCGGATTAACGCATCTGGACTTCACCTATCAGGAAGGCGAAGGCGGCATCGCCGAAGCGCTCTCGCTGGCTGAGCACTTTGCCGACGGCGAACGCATCTGCGTGGTGCTCGGGGACAACATCATCGAAGGGTCGATTAAAGAGGCCGTCGATGAGTTCCGCTCCCAGGCCGGCGGCGCCCGGATCCTGCTGAAGGAAGTGGAAGACGCCGAACGGTTTGGCGTCGCCGAGATCGTGGGCGACAAGATCATCGGCATTGAAGAGAAGCCGAAGCAGCCCAAGTCGAACTGGGCGGTGACCGGTTTCTACCTTTACGACGAGCACGTTTTCGAGAAGGTGAAGGGGCTGAAGCGCTCTGAGCGCGGCGAGTTGGAGATCACGGACGTGAACAACTCCTACATCGCCGACGGCACGATGGCGTTCTCCTACCTCGAGGGCTGGTGGACCGACGCTGGCACCTTTGAAAGCCTCCTCCGCGCCAACAATCTGGTCGCCGAGACGGCGGAAAAGAGGAAGAGCGATTGAACGAGAAAGGCATTGGCAAAGTCATCCTGAAGCCGGAGAGTGAACATCTCATCCCGGGCGTGAAAGTGGTGAAGGTGGATCTGTGGCCGGACGACCGCGGCTACTTCCTGGAGGTCGCGCGTTTGGGCCAGGGTCTGGTGGCGGAGTTTCCGCCGGAGTCGACCCAGGTTTCGACGGCGCTGAGCTATCCGGGCACGATCAAGGCTTTTCACATTCACCAGAAGCAGACCGATTGCTGGCTCGCGGCCGCGGGGATGTTTCAGGTGGCACTGGTGGATTTGCGCGCGGGTTCGGCCACCTATGGCCTGCGGAACACGCTCTACATCGGCAAGCTGCGCCCTTGGCAACTGCTGATCCCGCCGGGCGTGGCGCACGGCTACAAGGTGATCGGCGGGGAGCCGGGCGTACTCGTTTATCTCACCAACCGGCTGTATGATCCGTCCGACGAAGGGCGGATCGCTTACAACGACGCGTCCATCGCCTACGACTGGGAGTTACAACACAAGTGAAGCTAATCGTCACCGGTGGCGCCGGGTTCATCGGCTCCGCCTTCGTTCGCCTGCTGCTGGCGGGACCGGAATCGTTGCACGTCACTGTGCTCGATCAGCTGACCTACGCGGGCAACCTGGACAACCTGGCCCCGGTCGCAGCAGATGCCCGTTACCGTTTTGTGCAGGGCGACATCGCCGACGCGGTGGCCGTGAACGCGCTCGTCGAAGAGACGCAGCCGGACGCCATTGTCCATTTCGCCGCCGAAAGCCACGTGGACCGGAGCATTCTTTCGCCGGAGCCGGTGGTGCGGACCAACCTGTTCGGCACCTTCACGCTGCTCGAAGCGGCGCGGAAGTTCGGCGTGAAGCGGTTTCTGCATGTCTCGACCGATGAGGTGTATGGCTCCATTCCCGAACCGCACGAGGCCGACGAGAACTATCCGCTGGTGACCAGCAGCCCGTACTCGGCTTCGAAGGCCGGCTCCGATCTGCTCGCGCTCTCTTACTACACGACCTACAAAATGGCCGTGACGGTGACCCGCGCCTCCAACAACTACGGGCCGTATCAGTTCCCCGAAAAGCTGATTCCGCTGATGATCGCCAACGCCCTCGAAGGCAAATCGCTGCCGGTGTACGGCGACGGGCAGCAGGTGCGGGACTGGCTCTACGTCGACGACCACTGCCGGGCGATCCGCGCGGTGCTCGACCGGGGACGGTCCGGCGAGGTGTACAACATCGGCGGCAGCCGCTCGCTGCCGAATCTGGAAGTGGTGGAGAAGATCATCGCCGCCACGGGCCGCGACCGTTCGTTAATCAAGTACGTCACCGACCGGCCCGGCCACGATCGGCGCTACGCCCTGACGAGCGACAAGATCACCCGCGAAACCGGGTGGGCGCCGGAGGTGGAGTTCGAAGCCGGCCTAGCGGCCACCATCGACTGGTACCGGCAGAACACGCAGTGGATTGAACGGGTCCGTTCGGGCGCGTATCGCGAGTATTACGACCAGAACTACGCCAACCGCTAACGGCGGGCGAGGCCCGGGGCGGCCGGCGGCAGCGGCTTCAGATAGACGCCCGCCGGCTTGCCCGCTTTGTCGAGCAGGCAGACGAAATCGCGCTGCTCGGTGACCCCTTGTTTTGACGAAACGAAGCCGCGGCCCCAGATCACCTTGGCGATCTTGGGGTCGGCCGGACGCGTCTCTTCGAGGAGCTTCTCCCGGGCGGGAATGCGAAAGGTCACCCCCGGGGGCAACTGCGCCTGATAGTGCTGCTGGCAGGCCTCGTTGGCCCAGAGGGCGGGGGCGGCAAGACCCAGCAGGAGGAGCTTCATGGGAGCTTGGTCGCGATGGACTTGGCTTGCAGGAACTGGAGCAGATAGTCCGGACCGCCGGCCTTGGAATCGGTGCCGGAGAGATTGAAGCCGCCGAAGGGATGCGCCCCGACCATGGCGCCGGTGCACTTGCGGTTCAGATAGAGGTTGCCGACGTGGAAGTCGCGGCGGGCGCGTTCGAGATGCGCGGGGACGTTTGAATAGACCGCGCCGGTGAGGCCGTAGTCGCTATCGTTGGCCAGGGCGAGAGCATGGCCGAAGTCATCGGCCTTGGTGACCGCCAGGACGGGGCCGAAGATCTCTTCCTGGAACAGGCGGGCCGTGGAGGAGACGCCGGTGAAGACGGTGGGTTCGAGGAAGTAGCCGTCGCCGGGGGCCGCCTTGCCGCCAATGAGCAATTGGCCCTCTTCGCGGCCGATGTCCATATAGGCGAGAATGCTCCGGCGGGCCGAGGCGCTGATGACCGGGCCCATCGAGAAGGCGGGATCGGCGGCGTCGCCGATGGTCAACGCGGCCACGCGGGGCTCGAGCCGGCGCAGGAACTCGTCGTAGACCGCGGCATGAACGATGGCCCGGCTGCAGGCCGAACACTTCTGCCCTTGAAAGCCAAAGGCCGAGGCGACCACGCCGGCGACCGCGGCTTCGAGGTCGCAATCGGCGTCGACGACGATCGCGTCTTTGCCACCCATTTCGGCGACGACGCGGCGGATCCACTTCAAGCCTTTCGCAGGCTTGGCGGCGAGTTCATTGATATGCAGGCCGACTTCGCGGGAGCCGGTGAAGCTGATGAAGCGGGTTTGGGGATCGACGATGAGCAGGTCGCCGATTTCGCTGCCGCTGCCGACACACAGGGCCAACGCCCGCGGCGGCAGGCCGGCCTCCCAGAGCACTTCGACGAACTTGGCGGCGATGATGGGCGTTTCGCTCGAAGGCTTCAGGACGACGGTGTTGCCGCAGACGAGAGCAGCCACCGTCATGCCGGCCAGGATGGCGAGCGGGAAGTTCCAGGGCGGAATGACGATGCCGGCGCCGAGCGGCAGATACTCGAGTTCGTTCCGTTCGCCGGGCATCTGGAGCAACGGATCCGGATTGGCCCAGCGCAGCATCTGGCGGGCGTAGTATTCACAGAAGTCGATCGCTTCGGCGGTGTCGGCTTCGGCCTCGGCCCAGCTTTTGCCCGCTTCGAGCACGAGCCAGGCGTTGAACTCGTTCTTGCGATCGCGCAGGATCGCGGCGGTTTTGACAACGATGGCGACGCGGCCGGCGACGGGCGTCCGCGCCCATTCCGGGAAGAACGCGGCGGCATCGGCGATGGCTTCCGCGGCCAGAGCGGCGGAGGCCTTCGAGTGAGAGCCAACGATTTCAGCGGGATGCGACGGATTTACGGAACGAAGCCAATCGCCGGTGGTGACGGCGCGGCCCGCGATCCACAACGAGTACTCGCGGCCGAAGGAGGCGCGGACCTGGGCGAGAGCGGTCTCCATAGCCGCCCGGTTTTCCGGGAGCGAGAAGTCCGCGTACGCTTCGTTGCGGAAGGCGGGTAGCGGGGTCATGCCATTTAGCCCTCGACCATCTTGCGGCCGCGTTCGAACAGGTCGGCGGCTTCATCGGCCATCTTGCGGCCCTGCTCGTAGAGTTCGCGGCCGCGTTCCACCATCTCCTGCCCCTTTTCCGAGAGGACATCGGCGCTCTCTTCGGCCCGGCGGACAATGCGGCGCCGCGTCACTTCGCCGCTGGCCGGGGCGTAGAGCAGCGCAACGGCCGCGCCGATGGCTGCGCCGGTGAGAAACCAAACTGCTTTGCTGGTGTTATCTTCTGCCATATAGGAAACCTCAACTAGCATTGTTTCAGAATGCCGGCAGGAATGTGCGGTGCGCCGGGTTCCACGGGAGCAGTTCGACGGTGAGTTGGCGACCATCGGTCAGGACGCGAACAAGCCCGAAGCGGTCGGTGCGGAGGAGGCCGACGCGGCTCTCTTCGAGGCGCTTGACGACGTCGGGGTGGGGGTGGCGATAGAGGTTGTCCTGCCCGGCCGAGATGATGGCGAACTGGGGTTGGAGGCGGGCGAGGAGGTCGGCGGTGGTGGAGGTGCGGCTGCCATGGTGGCCGGCTTTCAGGATGTCCGTGGGCAGGATGCGCCCTTCGTCAACCAGGCGGAACTCCACCTCCTTTTCGAGGTCGCCCGTCAGCAACATGCCGCGCTGGCCGAGGGAGATGCGCAGGGTGAGCGAATCGTTGTTGCGGGCGACCTCGGTGGGCGGCATGTCGCGATAGGGCGCCAGGACATCGAAGCGGGCGCCTCCCCAAACGAACCCATCGCCGCCCCACCGGGGGATGATTTTGACGCCGCGGGAGAGCGCTTTGGCGCGGATGCGCTGCCAGGTGGGGCTCTCGCCCATGGCGCCGGTCCAGAGTTCGGCGGGGGAGAAGTTGTCGATCAGGGCTTCGAGGCCGGCGGCGTGATCGTCGTGGGCGTGGGTGAGGGCGATGGCGTCCAGGTGGCGGATGGAGCGGGTCCAGAGGTAGGGGGAGACGACGTCTTCGCCGATGTCGAGTTTCGGCTTGGGGCGGCCTTTGAACTGCGGCAGGCCGCCGCCGTCGACGACGAGCGTTTTGCCTTCCGGGGTGACGACAAGCAGACTATCGCCCTGGCCGACGTCGATGGCCGTGAGCTCGAGTTGGCCCGCGGTGCGGACCGGGGCGAAGGGATGCCAGATGATGACCCCGAACAGCAACATCGTCACAACGAAACAAACCCAACGGAGCCGGGGGGCATGGCGGGCGGTGACGGCCAGGGCGACCAAGCTGGCCGCGAAGCCGATGGCGAGCAGGAGGGGCGGATCGGGAATGCGCCAGTTGGGTTCGAGGGCGGCGCAGGTGGCGGCGACCCATTGGCCCGCGTCGAGGAACCAGCCGGCGATGGTGGCCACCCACTGCCAGCCGGTGAAGACGGCGAGGAAGCCGGCGACGATGGCGCCGTTCATCAGCGGGACGACGAAGACATTGGCGACCATGCCGGAGAGAGAGGCGCGGTGGAAGTAGAAGGCCATCGGCAGCGCCAGGGCCACCTGCATGATGCAGGAGATCATGAAGACCTCGAAGGCGTTGACGAGCAAAGCCAGACCGGAGCCAAGCGCCCGGCAGAGCCAGGGCATGGGGAGTTTGGTCCAATAGCTGACGGTTTGGGCGAACAGACGGGTTTCGACGCGAAAGGCGGCGATGCGGAAGGGCTTGCGCAGATCCTGCCGCCAGTCTTCGAGTTCGGCGAGACCGCGGGCGAGGGGCCGGGAGTTCTGTTCAAAGAGCGGGTCGGCGAGCGAGGCGATGGCGGCGACGCTTAAGAAGGTGAGTTGGAAACTGGCTTCGAAGAGCTGGCCGGGGTCGAGGGCGAGGACCGTGATGGCGACGACGGCCAGGAAGTTGAGAATGCGGGGGTCGCGATACCAGAAGCGGCAGAGGCTGAAGAGCATGAAGCCGGCGGCGGCGCGGAGGACGGGGGCCGTCATGCCGGAGGTGGCGGCGTAGAGCCAGGCGAGGATGACGGTGGCGATGAGGCTGAAGGTCATCTTGCCGGTGGCCATGCGGATCAGGCCGAACAGGATGCCGGCGACCATCGTGATGTGGATGCCGGAGATGACGAGGGCGTGGTAGGTTCCGGTGCGGCGGAAGCTTTCCGTCCAGGCTTTCTGCAGGCGGGTGTTCTCGCCGATCAGGAGCGCCTGCATCATCCAGGCTTTGTAGTTGTCGCCGGGGTAGAGGGTTTCGAGACGTTGCAGGATCCAGCCGCGGAGGGAGTAGAGGACGGCCGTGGCGGCGTGGCCGCACTCGCCGGGAAGTACGGTGACTTCGGTGCCGGTGCGGGTGGAGATGGTCCAGTAGATCTGGCGGCGGGCGAGATAGTGGACCAGATCGAAGGCGCCGGGATTGCGGAAGTTGGTGGGTTTGCGGACGCGGCCTTCGAATTCGACGCGCTGGCCGTAGCGGAGGTTCGGGGCGGGTTGGCCCTCGCGGAGGTTGAGGCTGACGCGGGCGCGGGCGTCGCGGTCGAGTTCGAGGGTAAACTGCTCGCGCCGGTCAGCGAAGACAGAGGGTTCGACAACGCAGCCTTCGATGAGCAGGGTTTCGCCGGCTTCGGCGTCGAGTTCGGGCGGCGGCTCCGCCGGGCGGAGGACGGGGAGCAGAGTACCGGCGGCGACGAAGGCGAGACCCACCATCCACGGCCGGCGGCCGAGCGCGGCAAGCAGGCCAAGCGCGGCCGTGGCCGCCATGGCTTCGTTTCGGGAAAACGGGATGAATTGGGCCAGGAGGAGGCCGGCGATGAGGCCCACACACGGCAACAGAAGAGGTTCGCGCACTCAAGAAGAGAGTGGCGTGGCCCGGCGGCTTCTCTCTAGACTGAAGAGAATGCTTGTAGAGCTCTACGTGGAGAACTTCGCGGTGGTGGAACGCTTGCGGGTTCGTTTTCATCCGGGCCTGAACCTGCTGACGGGGGAGACGGGCAGCGGCAAGTCGATTGTGGTGGATTCGTTGGGGTTACTGTTCGGCGGCCGGGCTTCGGCGGAGGTGGTGCGAACGGGGACGGACCGGGCGCGGGTGTCGGGTATCTTCGTGGCGCCGCCGGACCCGGCGTTCCGGTCGCTGCTCGAAGAGGCGGGCATTGCGCTCGAAGAGGATGAGCTGATTGTGGAGCGGGAGGTGACGGCGGGGGGAAAGTCGCGGGCGTTACTGGCCAACCGGCCGGTGACGGCGACGCTGCTGAAAGCGCTGGCGCCCTGGCTCGGGGATATTCACGGGCAGAACGAGCAGCAGCGGCTGCATTCGCCGGAGTCGCAGCGGGAGATGCTCGATACGTTCGCCGGTTGCGGGTCCGTGGTGGCCGAGGTGGGGGAGCTGTTTACCGCGTGGCGGGACTGCGCGCGGGAGCTCGAAGAGATCGACCGGGCGGAACAGGAGCAGTTGCGGCTGGCGGACCTGTGGAGTTTCCAGCGGAAAGAGATTGAAGAGGTGGACCCGCAGGTGGGCGAGGACGTCGAGTTAGAGGCCGAAAAGCGGGTGCTGCAGAACGTGACCCGGCTGGCCGAGCACGCCGAGGCGGCCTACACGGCGCTCTACGACGCGCCGGATTCGGCCGTGGCGCAGGCGCGGATTGCCGCCAAGCGGGTGCAGGAGCTGGTCCGGATCGACCCGAGTTTGGCGGAGGTGGCCGAGCTGTTGCGGCCGGCGGTGATTGGGCTCGAAGAGGCCGGATTTACGCTGCGGGACTATCTGGGCAAGCTGCACGGGGATCCGCGGCGGCTCGATGAGGTGGAGACGCGGTTGGCCGCGATGGACCGGCTGCGGCGGAAGTACGGCACGACGATCGAGGAGATTTTGGAGTTTCTGGGGGCGCTGCGCGGGAAGATGCAAACCGTGGCGGAGGCGGGGGAGCGGCGGGCGGCGATCGAAGCCCGTCGGGAGAAGCTGGCCGGGGAGTATACGGCGGCGGCGGGGCGGTTGACCAAAGCCCGGAAAGAGGCGGCGAAAAAGCTGGAGAAGCGGGTGGAGAAGGAGTTGGCGGCGCTGGCGATGGCGGGTACGCGGTTTCAGGTGGCCTTCGCCGTGGCGGGCTGGTCGGCGGAGGGAGTGGACGCGGTGCGGTTTCTCGTGTCGGCGAACGTGGGTGAGGAGCCGCGGGAGCTCGATAAGGTGGCCTCCGGCGGCGAGGTTTCGCGGATTGCGCTGGCGATCAAGACCTGTATCGAGAGCGAGCGGCCCGGCGCATCGCAGCACTTGCTGGTTTTTGACGAGGTCGACGCCGGGATTGGCGGCGAGGCATCGGAGGCCGTGGGGCGGCGGCTGAAGGGGTTGAGCCGGTCCAACCAGGTGCTGTGCGTGACGCATCAGGCGAATATCGCGTCGTTCGCCGACCACCACTATCGCGTGGAGAAGCAGCAGGCGCATGGACGGACGGTGGCGGTGATGACGGAGTTGACCGGGGAGGAGCGGACCAGGGAGATTGGCCGGATGCTTTCCGGGCAGCGGCTGACGCCAGAGGCGCTGCGGCACGCCGAACAGTTAATTCAGGCCGGGGCCTTAGCCTAAAGGTTCTAGCGCCTTCGGCCGATAGCCCTGTGTGCCAGAGCATACCTCCACCAATCGACGCCGGCAGAACCGGCAGGCTTGGACGACCGGAAAGCGAATCCAGTTGTGGGTCGAGAAGGAGGAGGACTCCTGGCAGCGGGTGGCGGCAGAGCTTGAAAACGGTACGGAGTTTGGCCTGGGGGTGATCAGCCAACGCCGGCTCGACCCGGGGCAACGGGTTCTGGTGGATGGCGCGCCGTTCGCGGCGTCGCAGGGGGGGCGCGCCAAGGGGATGGTGATCTGGTGCGATCCGCTGCCGGATGGGCGGTTCCGCATTGGGGTAACCGTGGAACGGCTGCCGACGGGGGGGAAGGATCCTAATGCGGAGTTTTGCGACTTCTATGCGCTGCTCGAAGTGCACTGCGAGGCCAGCGCGGATACGATTCACCGCGTCTACCGGATTCTGGCGCAGCGGTTTCATCCGGACAACCCGGAGACGGGCAACGAAGAGCACTTCAAGCTGCTATCGACCGCTCATCGAGTCCTGACGAATGCCGACCTGCGGGCGCAGTATGACGCTTACTACCGGCAGCGGGTGGGCCGGCAGTGGAAGATTTTCGACGCGAAGTCAGCGCTGGCCGGGGTGGCCGGGGAGCGCAAAAAGCGGAACGCGGCGCTGGCGGCGCTGTATGTGAAGCGAGCCCAATGCCCGGAGCAGCCGACGATCACGATTCCGGAGTTGGAGGAGCTGCTCGGGGTGCCGCGGGAGCATCTGGAATTCACGCTCTGGTTTTTACGGGAGCAGGCGTGGGCGACGCGGACCGACAATGGCCGGTTTGCGATTACGGCGAAAGGGGTCTTGCAAGCCGAGGAGTCGGGAGCCTGGCAGGCGCCGGCCGGAAACGACCAGCACCTGCTCGCGAGCGTTCACCCGGCTTAGTCGTCCTCTTCCGTACTGACGAAGTTGCTTTCAAACGCCATGGTCAGGACCTCATCGTTGAGGACGAGGGGGCGGCGTTCGAAGCGGAGGATATCGATGGCGTGCGAAAGCACGTCGCGGGGATGGCAGCGGCGGCGCGGCTTGCCGGTGCGCCGGTAGTGCCGGTCGAGGAAGCGGGCCACCAGATCCGGCGTGCAGGCGAGCCCCTGGCTGGCGGCGAACTTCAGGAAGATATTGGTGAACTCCTCCTCGCTCGGCGACTTCATCAACATTTTGTATTGAATCCGGCGCAGGAAGGCCTCGTCGCCGAGATTTTCGGGTTTCAGGTTGGTGGAGAAGACGAGGAAGCACTCAAACGGGATGGTCATCTTCGCGCCGTTCTGGAACGTGAGGTAGTCCACGCGGCGTTCCATCGGGACGATCCAGCGGTTGAGGACCTCGGCCGGGGTGACCTTCTGGCGGCCAAAGTCGTCGATGAGGTAGATGCCGTTGTTGGCCTTCAACTGGAGCGGGGCGTCATAGAACTTGGCGACGGCGTTATAGCTCAGGTCGAGCATTTCGGGGGCGAGTTCGCCGCCGGTGACGATGAAGGGGCGGCGGCACTTGAACCAGCGCTTGTCAAAAGACGGTTCGGTGGTAAAGGCCGAAATCGTATCCTGTACCTCGTCGACGGCATGGTGGTAGACGGGGTCGTACATCTTGATGATCATGCCCTGCGCTTCGATCGCGTACGGGACGTAGATGTAGGTGGGGTCGACGTTGAAGAGCGCTTCGGCGAGATAGGTTTTGCCGTTGCCGGGTTGGCCGTAGATGAGGAACGACTTGCCGGAATTGACCGCGGGACCGATCTGATTGAGCAGTTGCGGGGTGATGACCATGTGCTTGTAGGCGTCTTTGAGCGCCTCCATGGTCAACCACCCATCGGTCTGCTTCTGCCGGCGGACCATGTCGACGTACTGAAACAGGGGCACCGGGACGCGGCCGGAGTAGGCGTTGGTGGTCACATACTCTTTGGCGAGGTCGCGGCCGGCTTCGGTGAGTACAAAGCGGGAAGAGATCGCGCCCATACCGAGCGAACTTTTGACCGCCACCTGATGCGCCCGTTTGAAGTTGTCGAGCATGGAGTCGATCACGCTGAACTGCAGACCCAGGTGCTGGGCCAGTTCGCGGCCCACCATCTCCCCCTTGTAGTAGAGAGCCTTGAGAATCAGTTGCTCGATCATCGTCGCGGGAATTCCGGTGTGCTCGATCGTTTCGGGCACGGGCGGCATCAACTCCTGCGGCTCGGACGAGTTTTCGAGGTCAAGAAATGACGAAAGGTTGGTGAGATCCGTGATGGGCATCGAAATTTCTCTGTATAGGTCTTAATCGGCAGACTTGGCGAAAGTCTGAGTAGGGCGATACCATGAGATTTCAAGGCAAATACCTTATGTCTACGACCCGCCGCTCCTTCCTGACGACTTCCGGCCTCACGACGGTGCTGGCTGCGGCCCCCGCCGCCGCCCAACCGAAGAGCCCGAACGACAAGATTAACTTTGCCTGCATTGGTTTCGGCATCATGGGCCAGGGCGACGTGGCCACGGCGGTGACCGTTCCGGGCACCAAGTTGGTGGCAGTGGCGGACATCTACCAGGGACGGCTCGACCTGGCGAAAGAGCGCTACGGCAAAGAGATCTTCACAACGCGCGACTACCGCGAGATTCTCGCCCGCCCCGATATCGACGCCGTGATTGTGGCGACGCCCGACCACTGGCACCAGCAGCAGGCCATCGACGCGATGAAGGCCGGCAAGGACGTCTACTGCCAGAAGCCGATGGTGCAGAAGGTGGAGGAAGGCGCTGCCGTGATCAAGACGGCCGCCGAGACGAAACGGATTCTGCAGGTGGGCAGCCAGCGGGCGAGTTCGATTCTGTACGCCAAGGCGCGGGATCTGGTGAAGCAGGGCGTGTTGGGCGAAGTGCGCATGGTGGAGGCGTTCTGGGACCGGAACTCGCCGCAGGGCGCCTGGCAGTATTCGATTCCGCCCGACGCTTCGCCGACCACGGTGGATTGGGACCGCTTTCTGGGCTCGGCGCCGAAGCGGCCGTTTGAGCCGATCCGGCTGTTCCGGTGGCGCAACTATCAGGACTACGGCACGGGCGTGGCCGGGGACCTGTTCGTCCACCTGTTCACGGGCATCCATTATGTGATGGATTCCAATGGCCCGAATCGCGTGATGACCACGGGTGGTCTGTACTACTGGAACGACGGGCGGGACGTGCCGGACCTGATGATGGGCATCTACGACTACCCGAAGACGGCGTCGCATCCGGAATTCAACCTGAGCCTGCGGCTGAACTTCCTGGCGGGCGGTGGTGACGGCAGCGGCTTCCGGTTCGTGGGTTCCGAGGGCGTGCTGGACTTGGCCGTGGGCGGGGCGCTAGTGCTGCGGCGGAAGCCGAAGGTGACCGACCCGGGCACGACGGCGGGGACCTTCTCGAAGGCCACGGCGACGGAGATTCTGCGGCAGCACGCGGCGAAGTATCCGGCGCAGCGGCCGTCGGCTGATGGCATGCAGGCCAATACGGAACAGCGGTGGGTGCTGCCCCCGGGCTACACGGAGCAGTACGCGCACCACGCCAACTTCTTTGAACATATCCGTTCGCGGCAGCCGGTGATTGAAGACGCGACGTTCGGGCTACGGGCGGCGGGTCCGGCGCTGTTGTCGAACGTCAGTTACTTCACCAAAAAGACGGTACACTGGGATCCCGAGAAGATGGTCGTCAAGGGATAGGTTTCGAGTAGGAGGCCGCCATGGACTGGTGGATTTGGCTCGTCGCGGGCATCGCGTTAATGCTGGGCGAGTTACTCACGCCTGGCGGCTTCTATCTGATCTTCTTTGGCGTGGGGGCGGTGGCGGCGGGGTTGGCCGCGGCGCTAGGGTTGAGCAGTTTGACGGGGCAGGTGATCCTGTTTCTGGCCGTGTCGGTGGGGGCATTGCTAGTGTTTCGGCGTCCCTTGTTAGAGCGGTTGCGGCGGGGGCAGCCGTCGGCGCAGGATGAGTTGACGGGCGAGGTGGCTGTACCGATGGGCGAGATTGCCGTCGATGCCGTGGGGCAGGCGGAGTTGCGAGGGACGGTCTGGTCGGCACGCAATGTGGGCAAGCGTCCGCTGCTAGCCGGAGAGCGGTGTCTCGTGAAACGGGTGGACGGATTGACGATATACTTGCGCCCGGAGGAGTAATCCAATGGTTGAGTTAATCGTCCTGGGTTTTCTGTTACTGCTGTTCCTGATCGTGGTCGCCAAGACGGCGATTGTTGTTCCGCAGCAGAGCGCCTTTGTCGTTGAGCGCCTGGGGGCCTTTAGCGGCACCCTCAACGCCGGTTTCCACGTGCTGATCCCGTTTCTTGATGTGATCCGGTATAAGCACTCGTTGAAAGAACAGTCCATCGACATCCCCGAGCAGGTGTGTATCACGCGCGATAACGTGCAGGTCGCCGTTGATGGGGTGCTGTATCTCAAGGTGTTGAACGCCGAACGCGCCTCCTACGGCATCTCCGACTACCTGTTCGCCATTACGCAGTTGGCGCAAACGACGCTCCGCAGCGAAGTGGGCAAGATTGAACTCGACCGGACGTTCGAGGAACGGACCAACATCAACATCTCCGTCGTCAGTGAGCTCGACAAAGCCTCGGAATCGTGGGGTGTGAAGGTGCTGCGGTACGAGATCAAGAACATTACGCCTCCTGCCGATATCTTGTCGGCGATGGAGAAGCAGATGCGCGCAGAACGCGAAAAGCGGGCCGCCATTCTGACTTCCGAGGGTGTACGCGACTCGGCGGTCAACCTGGCCGAGGGCGAAAAGCAGAAGGTGATCAAGGCTTCCGAAGCGTTTAAGCAGCGGCAGATCAATGAAGCCGAAGGCGAAGCGAAAGCGATTTTGACCATGGCCGAGGCGACCGCGACGAGCCTGCGGCAGGTGGGCCTGGCGATTCAGGACCCCGGGGGCCGCGAAGCGGTGCAACTGCGGGTGGCTGAGCAGTACGTCACCAGCTTCGCGAATCTGGCGCAGACCTCGAACACGATGATTGTGCCGGCGAATGTAGCCGATATTGCCGGGATGATCGGGACGGCGATGGGCGTGTTTCAAGCCGCACAGCGCGGAGGCAGCGCCACCGCGCCGCCTCCACCGCCGACGTTCGGCTAGATTTAGGCAAAGGCCGTCCGCAACACGTCGTAGCTCTTCTGCACGGCGCCGAGCGGGTCGGCCTTGCCCTCCATTTCAAGGGAGATCCAGCCTTTGAAGCCCGCCTGCCTCAGGATGCCGGCGATCTTTTTGTAGTCGAGATCGAGCGTGTACCATTCGCCGCCGCCGTAGTAGGTTTTGGCTTGGACGATGGTGGCTTGGGAGGCGAGTTTGGCGATGCCGGCGTAGGGGTCGCCGGGGTAGTTGCCGGTATCCATGTTGATGCCGAGCCAGGGCGAGTTCACGGCTTTGTGGATTTTGAGCAGGGTGTCGATATTCGTCGTGAGGCCCCAGTGGTTTTCGAGCGCCAGCATGATGCCTTCGCGTTCGCACACTTTCAGGCATTTGTTGATGGAGTCGATGCACCAGTCGATGGCGTTCTGTTCGGTGAAGCCCGGCAGGGCGGGCTCGTCGCCCTTCACCTTCATCAGGTCGTCGAAGGACTTGATGGTCTTCCAACGGCCGGAGTTGAGGCGGACGCAGGGGATGCCGAGGCGGGCGGCGAGCTCGACACAGTGGGTGGTGTGTGTAATATTTTTGTCGCGTTCGGCCTGTTCGGGGAAGACGAAGTCCTGATGAATGGAGAGCATCGGCAGGGCGAGGCCGCGTTCAAAGGCCATTCTTTTCAACTTGGTAACGTAGGCCGGCGACTCGTCCACCATCTGCCGGTGGAGGATTTCGACTCCATCAAACCCAATGTCTGCAGCGTGTTGGATGACTTTCTCGATACTGTACCTTTCTGTCCGAAAATGCCAGAATGAGTACGTCGATACCGCCAAGGGTTGACGCCGGGCTGGACTAGCGGATTGCGCCGGGGCAGCCGATGAAAGAGAAAGCGGGCCTGCGGCCAGGATTGCACGTCGCGAAAGTGTCATAGACCAAGAATAACTGGTGGAGGGCGCCTGCTACAGTGAAGGAATTCTTTAATCTTTTATGACCCAAACGGCCTCTGGGGCCACCCCCATCAATCGCTATGACAAGGTGAACTGGGTTACCACCACCTTTTTCGGCATTTTCCACGTGGGCGCGCTGGCCGCCCCGTTCTTTTTTGAGTGGCGTTCGTTGATCGTCGCCGCGATTCTCTACTGGATTACGATCGGCTGGGGCATCGGCATGGGCTACCATCGCCTGCACACGCACCGCGCCTACATCGTGCCGAAGTGGCTCGAACACTTCTTTGCCATTTGCGGGACGCTGACCATGGAAGGCGGACCGATCTTCTGGGTGGCGACGCACCGGATTCACCATCAGCATTCCGATCTGGACGGCGATCCGCATACGCCGCGCCACGGCAAGTGGTGGTCGCATATGGGCTGGATCCTGTTTGGCGAAGCCAAGCACAACCAGACGCAGGCGATGATGAAGTACACGCCGGACCTGGCCAAGGACAAGTTCTACCTGTGGCTGAACTCCTATCACTGGGTGCCGATCATCGTTCTTTCGGCGATTCTTTATGCCTGGGGCGGGCTTTCGATGTTCCTGTGGGCGACCTGCGTCCGCGTGGTGCTCGGCCTGCACTCGACCTGGCTCGTGAACTCGGCCAGCCACTTGTGGGGTCCGCGCCGGTTTAACATCCGGGACGATTCGCGGAACAACTGGTGGGTGGCGATTCTGACGTTCGGCGAGGGCTGGCACAACAACCACCATGCGCACCCGAACTCGGCGCGGCACGGCTTGGCCTGGTATGAATATGACCAGACCTGGCTGCAAATCCGCCTGCTCGAGATCCTCGGCATCGCCCGCAACGTGAAGGTGGCGAGCGTCGATACGCCTTCGGCGATGGAACGCAAGGTCGCCTAGGATGCATTGGCATGCTGCTTGCGACATAATCATCGCAAGCAGCATGCGCCTCGTTCTTCTACTTGCCGGCGCCGTCTCCCTGGCGGCGCAGCCTCTTGCATTCAACCGCGATATCCGCCCGATCCTGTCGGATCGCTGTTGGACCTGCCACGGATCCGACGCCGCGGCGAAGGGAATCCGGCTGCGGCTGGATCAGCCGCAGGCCGTGGCCGCGGCCCGGCAGAGCATTGCCGAACGCATCGCGACCCCGAACAAGGCCAAACGGATGCCGCCGGTGCACACCGGGGCCGGGCTTTCGGCGGCGGAAATCGCCACGCTGAACAAGTGGGTGGAGGCGGGGACGCCGTGGCAGAAGCACTGGGCTTACCTGCCGCCGCAACGGAGCGCCGGGCAGACGATCGATTCGCTGGTCCGGGCCCGGCTGGCGAAAGAAGGCCTCTCCCCTGCCCCCGAGGCTTCCCGGGAGACGCTGTTGCGCCGCGCCTCGCTGGACCTGACGGGCCTGCCGGCGCTGCCGGGCGAGTATGACGGGATGAGTTATGAGCAGGCCGTGGACCGGATGCTCTCCACCGCCCGTTACGCTGAACGGATGACGGCCAAGTGGCTGGACGCCGCGCGCTACGCCGATTCGAACGGCTATCAGACCGACGGCGAACGGCAGATGTGGCGCTGGCGCGATTGGGTGCTGAACGCGTTCCGGTCGAACAAACCGTTCGACCGGTTTGTGATTGAGCAGATGGCCGGCGACCTGCTGCCGAACGCGACGCTCGATCAGAAGATTGCCACGGGCTTCCAGCGGAATCATCGCGGTAACGGCGAGGGCGGCATTGTGCCGGAAGAGTATCTGGCCGAGTATGCGGCGGACCGGGTGGAGACGATGTCGACCGTTTTGCTGGGCTCGACGATTGGCTGCGCCCGCTGCCATAACCATAAGTACGACCCCTTTACGCAGAAAGAGTTCTATCAGCTTTTCGCCTACTTCCATAACATTGGCGAACGCGGCCGCTACTTCAAGTTCGGCAATACCCCACCATTCATCTACGCGCCCACGGAACCGCAGCAGGGGAAGCTGGCTGATTTGGAAGCGCGGCTGGCCGCCGCGGAAGCCAAGCTCCGCCCCGGCTCGGCGTCCGGGCCGCTGACCTGGAAGCCGACGCTCGACCTGACAACGCCTGAAAAGTACACGCCGCACTATACGGCCCGGTTCACCATCGCGGCCCGGTTTACGCCTCCGGCTCCGACGGCGAACATCGTCTCGAAGGCGCTGCCCGAGGCGGAGTCCGCGGGGCTTCGCTTTGAGATGAAAGAGGGACGGCTGCAGGTGAACCTCGTGATGCGATGGCTCGACGATGCCTTGCGCGTGGAGACCGAACGGGTGCTGACGCCCGGCCAGAGCTACCATCTCGCCTTCACCTACGACGGCTCCAAACTCGCCGCCGGCATCAAGGTGTATATCGACGGCAAGCCGGAGAAGCTGCGGGTGCTGGTGGACGAGCTGAATCAGGACTTCCTGGTGAAAGAGCCGTTCACTGTGAAAGCGCCGGAGGTGAAGATCTACTCGCGGGCGCTGCCGGCGCTCGAAGTGGCGTTTCTGGCGGGGACGGCGAGCGGGCCGGAGGCGGCGCGGCGGCAGTTCCTCGAGACGAGCGACGCGCAGGCCTGGGCGGAGGTCGTCCGGCTGCGGCGGGAGCGGGAGGCGTTTCTCGATGAGGTGCCGACCGTGATGGTGATGCAGGAGACGGGTAAGCCGCTCGATGCGCATGTGCTCATCCGCGGCGCGTATGACCGGCCTGGTGAGAAAGTCTCTCCCGGGGTTCCCGCGATTTTCTCGGACAAGCCCATCAACAACCGGCTGGACCTGGCCCGCTGGCTCGTCTCGCGCGAAAACCCGCTGACGGCGCGCGTGACGGTGAACCGGTTTTGGCAGGCGCTGTTCGGCGTGGGGCTCGTGAAGACGGCGGAGGATTTTGGCGCGCAGGGCGAGTGGCCATCAAACCCGGAGCTGCTCGACTGGCTGGCGGTAGAGTTCATGGACTCGGGCTGGGATGTCAAGCACCTCCTGAAGACCATCGTGCTTTCGCAGACGTATCGCCAATCGTCGCGCGTGAGCCCGGAGCTCTTGTCGCGGGATCCGGAAAACCGGCTGCTGGCCCGGGGGCCGCGGATCCGGCTGGACGCCGGGGCGGTGCGGGACCAGGCTCTGTATCTTTCGGGCCTGCTGGTCGAACGCTTTGGCGGCCCGTCCGTGAAGCCGTATCAACCGGCGGGGCTTTGGAAGGAGCTTTCGGGCGGCGCCGATTATGTGCCCGACTCGGGCGAAGGGCTCTATCGCCGGAGCATCTACACGTTCTGGAAACGCACGTCCCCGCCGCCGACGATGGCGAACTTCGACGCGGCCGGGCGGGAGACCTGCACGGTGCGTGAGTCGCGGACGAACACGCCGCTGCAGGCGCTGAACCTGATGAACGACGTCACGTTCCTCGAAGCGTCGCGGCGGTTGGCGGAAAAGATCATGACGCATCCGGCGGGTTTAGCCTACGGCTTCCGGCTGGTCACGGGGCGCGCGGCCACGGCGGAGGAGTTGACGGTGCTGCTCAACGCGCTGGAGCGTCACCAGGCGACTTACGCAAAGGACGAACTGGCCGCCCGGAATCTGTTGGCTCACGGCGACTCCCGCCGGAACACGGACCTGCCCGTGGCCGATCTGGCCGCCCATACGCTGGTGGCGAGCCTGCTGCTGAATCTCGACGAAGGAATCACCAAAGAATGAAGCGCCGCGACTTTCTTTCCGCTGCTGCCGCCGCCACGCTGGCCCGGGGCGCCACCGACTTCGCGCCGAAGGCCAAGCGGGTGATCTATCTGTTCCAATCCGGCGCGCCGTCGCAACTGGAAACCTTCGACTATAAGCCGGCGCTTGAGAAGATGCGCGGGGTGGAACTGCCGGACTCCGTGCGGCAGGGCCAACGGCTGACCGGCATGACGGCGACACAGACGAGTTTTCCGCTCGTGCCTTCGCAGTTCAAGTTCCAGCGGCGGGGCCAATCGGGCGCGTGGGTCAGCGACCTGATGCCGCATATTGCCAAGGTCGCCGACCGGCTTTGCTTTATCAAATCGCTGCATACGGAGGCGATCAACCACGACCCCGCGGTGACGTTCTTCCAGACCGGCTTCCAGTTGGCCGGGCGCCCGTCGATTGGCTCGTGGATCTCCTACGGCTTGGGCAGCGAGAACCAGGACCTGCCGGCCTTTGTCGTGATGATTTCGCAGGGCACCGGCAACATTGCCGACCAGCCGCTCTACGACCGCTTGTGGGGCAGCGGGTTTCTGCCGACGAAGTATCAGGGCGTGAAGTTCCGTTCGCAGGGTGATCCGGTGCTGTTCCTCAAGAATCCGGAGGGCGTGACGGCGGCGACGCGGCGCAGCTATCTCGATGATCTCGCCAAGCTGAACACGTTCAAGTTGAACGAAGCCGGCGACCCGGAGATTGCCACGCGAATGGCGCAGTATGAGATGGCGTTCCGGATGCAGACGTCGGTTCCGGAGTTGACGGATCTGTCGAAAGAGCCGGAGCATGTGTTTGCGCGCTACGGCCCGGAGTCGCGGACGCCGGGGTCTTATGCGGCCAACTGCCTGCTGGCCCGGCGGCTGGCCGAGCGGGGGGTGCGGTTTATTCAGCTCTTCCACCGCGGGTGGGATCAGCATAATCATTTGCCGGCGCAGATTGTGAACCAGTGCCGCGACGTGGACCAACCGACGGCGGGCTTGATTGAAGACCTGGCGGAGCGGGGGCTGCTCGAGGACACGCTGGTGGTGTGGGGTGGTGAGTTTGGGCGGACGGTGTACTGCCAGGGCAAGATGACGGCCGATGATTATGGGCGCGACCATCATCCGCGCTGCTTCACGGTGTTTATGGCGGGCGGGGGCGTGAAGCCGGGCTTCAGCTTTGGTGAGACGGACGACTTCTCTTACAACATCGTGAAGGATCCGGTGCATGTGCATGATCTGCACGCGACGATTTTGCACCAGTTGGGCGTGGACCACACGAAGCTGACCTTTAAGTTCCAGGGCCGCCACTTCCGGTTGACGGATGTGCACGGCAACGTGGTCCGCTCCGTGCTGGCTTAGGGCTTTCCGTCCCAACCGTATTCGTCGAGCCGGATGCGGGCGCCGAGCAGGCGCACGCCTTCGGCTTCCAGGCGCAGGACCTGCTCGACGCCGTTCGCGCCGCGGAGGAGCACCTTACCGTACCTGGCGCCATCCTTGCCGATGACCCGGTGCCAAGGGAGGCTGGGGTCGAACTGCCGCAGCGCCCAGGCGACCTGGCGGGAGCCGCGCGGGTGGCCGGCGAGTGCGGCGATAAAGCCGTAGGTCGCCACTTTACCGGCGGGGATCCGGCGCACCACGGCGCGCATCTCCTCAAACATCGCCTACCAGGTTCCCATGGTCAGCACGAAGCCCATGGAGGCGCGGAGGCCTTCCTGGGAGCGGACGTTTTCGAGTTCGCGGGAGAAGGTGCGCACGTACTCGACGCCCGCGACGCGCCAGGAGAGGGCGTTGGTGATCTTCAGGTCGAGCCCGCCGCCGGCCGCCAGGGCGAGTCCGTTGGCTTCGGTGCGGACGGCGAATTCGTCGTAGGGCACGGTCTGTCCGGTGCCGGCGTTGCGTTCGAGCACGATCTTTTTGAGTTCGGGATCGATGAGTTCGCGGGTGGTTTTGTTGCCGCCGAGGAGGAACTGCAGGTGGGGTTTCCAGCGGGCCTCCGGGCGGGGTTTCCATTGGAGACCGGCGAGATACTGGAGGGAGTCCGAACTGACGCGGGTGGGCATATCGAGCATCTTGCAACCGCTGATATCGAGGACGGCGTACCAGTTGGGGTTGAGCCGGTAGGCGCCCTGGGCTCCGCCGCCGGCGCACTGGCCGCCGTGCAGGGCGGTGGTTTGCGCGCGGGAGGTGAACTCGAAGACCGGGGTGGGCTGGGGATCGCCGCCACGGCCGGAGTTGTCGACATAGGACATGCCGCGGCGGTAGCTCTTGATGCCGGGCCGGGTGTCGCGGTGCCAGGGGGAATCGCCGCGCATCATGTTCGCCATGCTGCGGGAGGGGTTCAACCAACCGCGCACCATCATGCGGACACAGATGTTTTCGATCCGGTTTTCGATCTTCTGGATGATGAAGCGGTCGACGGCGTCTTCGCTGACCTGCCAACCCAATCCGATGACGGGGGTGACCACGTGGTCCACGAAGCCGTGCTGCGGCCAGCGTGACTGGATGGTGCCGATGGTGGCCTCACTGATCGGACCGATCTCGAACTGGGTGCTGTAGGCGAACGAGAAGGCCGTGGCGCGGAGGCGGCCCTTCCAATAAGCGCGGGAGGTGCCGAACTCGACGCGGCGGTAACGCGGGTCGTTCTGCGCGAAGATATAGCCCGAGACGGCGCCCTGCATGGGGTGGCCGACATAGTTGACGAGGGCGATGTCGCCGTCGGACCAGCCCCGCAAACTACCGATACTCTTAGCGACGTTCCGTAAGTAGGGACCTTCGAATCCCCGCCGCGTCCCTTTTTCGGTAGCCAGGCGAAATCCATGCTGGATTCCCAGAAAATACATGGACTGCTCCATCAGCGGGCGCCATTGAATCGAATCGGATCCTCCTCCTTGTCCAGCGGGCTTGTCGGCGCCGAAGCTCCGCATAACCAAAACCAGCGCAGCGATCGCTACGCGTCTACCCAAGACCATACTTAACCAGAGTCGCGCACTCCGGCCTAAAGTTTCAATCAAATGAATGCGTGACGGGATTTGTTTACCGCTGCCGCGTAAACTAGCGAGGGGACTCTATAATACAAGTCACCCTGCGTTTCCCCCCTCTATGAACGTTCGGCTTCTTATCGACGGCAACACGATCCTGGTCAGTAACACCCCTCCCCGGCGGGGTGAGGTGAACCTGCGGAACCAGCGGCTGGACGCGACGGCGATGCGCGGTCTGCGGCAGATGCTGGCCGCGGAGCTGGGGGCGGCCGCACTGAAGCTTACCGACCAGAAGGTGCTCGAGGAGGCGGCCAAGCGGCTCGCCTCGAAACGCTGGACCCAGATTGTGGCGGACTCCGCCCCGCTGATGGGGCGCAGCGCCGGGGCGGAGACGGCGAAACCGACGAATGCGGAGGCCAAGGGCGGTAGCGGCTCCGGGTCCGGATCCGGAAGCGGCAAGGGGACGGGGAGCGGGTCGGGCAGCGGAACGGGCAGCAGCAGCGGCGGCGCAGGGACGGGGACCGGCGGGGGCGCGGCGAAGGAACCAGACCTGACCTGGATTGAGATCCAGATCGTCGATGAGGACGGCCAGCCGCTGGTGGGCGAAACGTACGAATTCAGCAAAACGGACGGCGCCGTGGCCAAGGGCACGACCTCCGGCGCGGCGCTACGGGGCGAGCAGATCCCTCCCGGCAAGTGCAAACTCAAACTGCCCGACCTGCACAAGAACGGCTGGACGGGCCACGGCAAGGCGCGCTAACCCATGTCTGAGATCAAGATTACCCGCCGCGATTTCAACCTGCTGTTTGAACGGCAGACGACGACCGTCCATAAGATCGTGGTCACCCGCTTTCAGGGCCATCGTCTCGAGATGGAGGACTTCCACTTCCATCTCGACAGCGCCGTACTGATGCCGGACTACGACATCGAAGAGGGCGCCAAGGACCATGTGACCGCGTTGACGGTGCTGGCTACCGGCCTGGCGCACGCCAAGCTGAATCCCGCGCGGAAGGCGCTGGTGGCCGGGCACACGGATAGCTCTGGAGCCGCTGACTACAACATCAAGCTTTCGCAGCAGCGCGCTGATTGCGTGCTGGCCTGCTGGATGGGGGACAAGGCGGGCTTTACCAACATCTGCGTGGTGAAGAGCAAGACGGAGGATTATCAGCAGATCCTCAAGTGGGCCCATCAGTCGAAGGGTTGGGATTGTGATCCCGGGCCTATCGACAACTCGCATGGCAATGGCACGTCGACGGCGCTCAAGAACTTCAAAACGGCGTACAACGCCGAGTTTTCGCAGTCGCTGCCGATTACGGGCACTTGCGACAAGGCGACTTGGGACGCCTTTTTCGACCTGTACAACCAGGCCATCGCCAACTTTCTCTCTACCGACATTGAAGGCCTGGCGGCGTACCGGGCGGGGCTGAAGTTCGTCGACCCCGGCCGGAAGACGGTGGGATGCGGGGAGAGCTGGCCGGTAGAAGGCATCGGGGTGGATGGACTGCAGAGCGCGGCGAACCGCCGCGTGGAGATTCTGTTTTTTGATCCCGGCCAGGAGCCGCTGCTCGAATGCCATCCGGCGCCGAACCAGTGCAAGGCCACTGAATGCGAGCTCTATTGGACGAAGTGCTTCAAGCACACGCCGATTCCCGTGAAGGCCGGCCCGGTGCCGGTAACGGACGAGCTGCTCGACATCGTGAGCTGCGACGATCACTTCGCTCCGTCGGCGGAGACGCTGAGCATTGCGTATAAGCTCAAGAGCCTGGAGGGCAAGCCGGTAACGCTCGAAATCACCTCGGCGCATGCGGACGCCACGCCTCTGTTCTCGAAGGAATTGACGCCAGAAGAAAAGACCTCGGGCGACCACACGTTTGAATGGGACGGCAAGCCCACAGCCGGGGCGCTGAAGGGTTTGTACATCCATCCGCTGTGGTCGCCCTACAAGGTGACACTGAAGAGCGGCAGCTTGCAGGACGAGGCAGAGTTCAAGGTCCTTTATCATTCTGTCGAGATTTCGCGCGGCCCTTGGGCGCATGACGAGAAAGCTCCGCCCAATTCAGACCAAAAGAATTGGGTGGCCTACCGACTGAACGAACTGGGTTTTTATGGTGGTCCCGTGTACCATGACCGCGAAAGCTACCTGGATAAAGCGATCATCCGGTACAAGGTCAATCACAAGGCCATGCACCTGAAGTACATCAAGGACTACAAGCCGGACATCACGCCGGCTTTGCTAGCGGCCTTGAGCGCGGGCGACAACAAGCGGGTGGATGTTGAACCGGAGGCGATCAAGGATCCCACTGCTACTTCTCGTATCTGGGTCGAGGGGCTGACTTATGAGCGGACTACCGGGACCGGGAACGAGTTCCGCGACAAGATCAACCGGGCGACGACGGATGCGGAACGCCTCAACCGCCCTATCCTGCCGCTGGAAGTCGAGATCTTCCTCAAGTCCAAGTCCGATGCCAAGACGGCAGCGCCAGAAGCGATCGGGCCGGTTCGCGTCAACTGGAAGCATACGGACATTGACGAAGATCTGACGCTGCTGCCGGAGGACAAAGCCTCCTCGCCGAGCAAGGCCCGCAAGTACGTCGAGAAGGCGCATAAGCTGGAAGGCGGCGGCCCGGGGATGGATAACTGCCCGCGCTCGCTCGGCGGCATCCGGAATCCGGCCGCGACGCAATATCAGGCTCCTTGGTTCCAGGGCACGCCGTACGAGCCCTACAATGTGGAAGACGACGCGGCCAACAAGACGGTGTTCGTCAAGGCGTGTACGGATAAGGCGAAGTACCCGAAGCGCCTGGGCCGGGCCGGCATCATGGTCCGGACGTCCATCATTGCCGGCGATGACTATAAGTTCAAGGCCGAGATTGACTTTACCGGAGAGCCGAACAAGGCGGACCTTGAAAAGTTCCACGGCTACACGAACGAGGCGTCCCGCATCCATGCCGACACGGGCATCTTTCGCGTCTGGCGGCAGAACCGGGTGGCCTACGAGGTGAACTGGCCGGCGCGGACCGGCGGCGGGGAGTGGGATCTGATCCACAACGAGTATAAGGCCGCGTATCTGGATCTCGACGTGGATGGGATGGCTAAGGTCAAGATCTCTGAGGTACTGACGCAGAAGCAGTATCAGGATATTGTCATCGCGAATACCGCCAACAAAGTTCGTGCGAATATCTCTCTCAAGGACACAGCGGTGTATGGACTCACCCTGCCGGCTCAGGGAGCGACGGAGTCCCCCGATGACTACCGTACCCGGCTAAACACACTGACGGGCGCACAATACTGGGATCTGATCGTGGAACCGATCGTCGAAGCCCTCGGAGCCGCCATTCGACCCAAGGCCCCGGTAGGATTCGTGGTGATGAACTTCCATACGCACGAAGCCGTGGACGTGAAGAAGACAGACGGTACCATTGACGAGGCTGGATACATCTCGTGGACCACTTCGTATGGCAAGGCGGACTCTCACGCCATGATCGATATGAAAGACGTCGATAAGGTCTACTACGTCGTCGGCCACGAAATGGGGCACAATCTGTATCTTCGGCATTCAGACAACACGCCCGACAACCCGCCGGGCCATCACGACACCGAGGATCACAACTGCATCATGTCCTACTCATCGAGATCCTCGGGCTTTGCGCACCAAGCCCCGGGGGTCTTTGCGCCACGTTTCTGCGGCAAGTGCAATCTAAAAATGCGCGGGTGGGATATGGACAAGCTGCCCGGAGACTCCAAGTAGACCCCGATGCCCTTCCACCTCCAACTCGCCACGACGACCCGGGACATCACCACCTTCGATTCGCCGAAGCTGCAATTGACGCTCTCGCACGATGACGACAAGACGCTGATGGTGCCCAAGCCCTCCCGCGACGGCGGCGCATTGACCATCCTGTTTCGCGACGCGGCGGGCGACCCGGTGCGGCGGGTGAGTTCCCTGCTCCGGCAGCAACTCTTCAACACCGGGCGGGTGGACGAGACGCTGGTCCTTGAACCGCTGGCGCCGGGGGGATCGCTGACGTGGACGGTGAATCTGGCCAAGTACATGTGGCCGCTGGCGGCGGGCGAGTATACGGCCACGGCATACCTGGCTTGTCCCGGCGAGACGAATCCGGTGCAGAGTTCGCCGCTTACGCTCCGGGTCAAACCGGCTAAGCTGACCGACCTTGACGACGACCGCGACAACCCGATCCTCGACCGCCTGGATCTTCTGCTGACCAGCCAAGGCGACGGCGCGGCCCGGGCGTGGCTCCGGCAGTTTAATCCGGGACGGCCGCTCGGCGCCTGGTACAACGAGCCGGTGCCCATGCTTCCCGGCGCCGCGAACCTATTCTGCGCGGCGGCGGCTTTCCGGCAGACCGAGAGCTTTGAGCCGACGATGCGGCGGTGGATCGTGTGGCAGAACGGGACGCAGGTGCAGGCGGCCCAGGTGTCAGAGGGCAAACCGACGGGCCTCGGCAAACGCGGGAAGGCGCCCGCCGGCCGCCAGCTTCTGCGTCAAGCCTTTTACAACGCCGCCAATCAGCTCTACATTCTGTTCTGGAACCCTTCCGGGCGTCTTGAGTGCTGCGAGCTGACCGAATCGGCCGTGGTTCCGGTGGCGGCTTTTCCGCTGCCGGTGCAGGACCCAAGCCAGTTGGTGGTCCGATGCCTGGACGAGGTGCTCCACATTGCCGGCCCCCATGAGGGGCTGACGTATTGGACCGCGAGCCTGCAGGGGAAGATTCTGTCGACGAAGCTCATCCACGCCTCGCCGTTGCCGTTGCGGGCCGTGACCGTGCAGCCGGAGTTTGGCCGGTTTACCGCCATCTTCAGCGAGCCGGGCGACCCGCCGACGATTGAGATGGTCCTGCTGGACCCGCGCTACCGGGAGCAGCCGTTCATCGTCCGCCGGGAGTTGCCGATCGCCGGTCCGTTTCCGGAACTGGCCATGGACGCCGACCGGAACGGACGGTTTCATCTGCTGGTGACGACTACCGGGCAGCAGCTGTACTACTGTGGACCCAATCTGGAGCCGCTGCTGCTGGCCACCGGCGAAGAGCGTTACTTCCCGCGGGTTCTCTGTCCAGGCCAAGTGTATCTGGGTTTCTATGAACATGCGGCGGGTTACCGCTTCCGCCAGTTCGCCACGAGCGCCAATCCGCCCGCGTTTCTCGAGTACCAAAACCTATGACGCGGCGGTGCTTCCTCTTCTTTCCCTGCTTCGCACCGAGCGCCCCCATGTTTAGCCTGGACCTTCGCCTGACCGGAACCCAATTGACGGCCACTTTGCGCAACCAGGGAAAGACGGCGCAGCGATACTTTCATCACCGGATGATTCAGCCGGTTACTCTGACGCTGGTGGACGCCAAGGGCCGCCAGGTGGAGCCGGAGGATACCCGCGAGACGGCTAAGTTCGACGCGACGCCTTACCAGGACCTGTACCAGGTGCTCGATCCCGGCGCCGCGGTGACGCTGCTGACCGCGGAGGTGCAGCGGGGCGCGCTTCGCTGGGGCCCGCTGCAGTGGAGAGATCTGGCTCCGGGCCGTTACACGGCGACGGCCCGCCTCGACCATCAGAGGAACCAATGGGTGGACCGGGCGACGAAACAGACCGGGACTTGGCCGGACCTCTGGCGCGGAGAACTTACCTCGCGGCCGATTCCTTTGAAAATTTAATCAAGACACCGTTCCGGCTGGTCGATACGACTTACAAATGCCGCCGAACGCAGCTAATTTCGCGGGTAGCAGTTCCCTCGTTTCCGACGTCCCCCAACTGCTGCAAAACCTTCCGGCGTTGCCGACCATATCGACCCGGCTGCTGGCCATGATGGGCCGACCCGACGCGGATCTGAAGGGGGTCGGTACGTTGATTGCCTCGGACGGCGTTTTGACCGCCGAAGTTCTCCGGATCGCCAACTCTTCGATGTTCGGGTTGCGGTCGGAGGTACGGAGCGTCCTGCAGGCGATTGCCTTTCTGGGACTTGAACGGACCAAGGCGTTGGCCTGTACGGTGGCGATCAAGAACTATCTGGGGAACGCGTTACAGATTCCGGCGCTGCAACGGACCTGGCGGCATAGCCTGGCGGTCGCGGTGCTGGCCGACGAGTTGGCCACCTGGACGCAGGCCGACGGCGCCGAGGCGTACACGGCCGGGATTCTCCATGACTTAGGGGCGCTGGGACTGATTGCGATGTCCCCGACGCGATATCTCAAGTTGCTCGATGAGGCCGTCGCCTCCGAGACGACCCTGCTCGAATTGGAACGGATCCACTACGGGCTGGACCACTGTGAAGCTGGTGGATTTCTGGCGGGCGTCTGGAATCTGCCGCCGTTCATGGGCGAGGTGATGCGGCTGCACCATGCTCCGCTGAAGCAGGCGCCGTTTACCCTGCTCGGTCTGACGCATTACGCCTCACGGGGCGCGGATCTGTTGGGTTTCTCGGTGGTGAACCGCCCGCCGGATACCACTTCGCCGAATGCGATTGAAGAGTTCTACGAGCAACTGACTCCGCGCCAGAAGGAACGGGTCGCCCTGAGCCTTGCCGATTTGCAGATGCTGATTGCCACGCGCGTCAACGCCATGGAGTCGTAGCGTTCCCGAAACCCGCTACCCTAGAGGTATGAGCCTTTCCAGCTCCTTCTTTGGGCTAAAGTTCGGAATCACGGAGCGCGACCTGGATCGCTACCTCGCCGAGGCGCTCGGCCGCGGCGCCGAATACGCCGACTTGTACTTCGAGTACCTGGCGACCTCGTCGATCTCCATCGATGAGTCGATTGTGAAATCCGCGACGCAGGGTGTTTCGCTCGGGGTCGGGGTGCGCGTGATCTCCGGCGAGCGTACCGGCTATGCGTACTCGGACGACTTGAGCCCCGCCAAGATCCTGAAGGCGGCCGCGACGGCGGCCTGCATTGCGGACTCGCCGTCGAAGGTCGATACCGTGGGGCTGACGCCGTCGCTGCAGCACGATCTCTACCCGGTGCTGCGCGCGCCGATCGACCAGCCGCTCGAAGAGCGCGTTCTTTTCGTCAAGCGCGCCGACGCGGCCGCCCGCGCCAAGGACGCCCGCGTGATTCAGGTGCAGGCCTCCTACGCGGATTCGCTGCGGCATGTGCTGGTGGCGACTTCCGATGGCAAGCTGAGTTTTGACCGGCAGCCGATGGCGCGGCTGAACGTGAGTGTGCTGGCCCGCGAAGGCGACGGCACGCCGCAGCAGGGATATTCGGGCGGCGGGGGCCGGGTGGGGCTCGACTTCTTTGCGGGGGCGAACTCGCCGGAGGCTTACGCCGAAGAGGCCGTGCGCCAGGCGATCGTCCAACTGGGCGCCATTGAGGCCCCGGCGGGGGAATCGGTGGTGGTGCTGGGACCGGGCTGGCCCGGGGTGCTGCTGCACGAAGCGGTGGGCCATGGCCTCGAAGCGGACTTCAACCGGAAGGGCACTTCGGCGTTCTCGGGACGGATCGGCCAGAAGGTGGCCAGCGAACTCTGCACCGTGATCGACGACGGCACCATCGACAGCCGCCGCGGCTCGCTGAACGTGGACGATGAGGCCAACCCGACGCGGCAGAACGTGCTCATCGAGAACGGCATTCTGCGCGGTTATTTGACCGACCAGCTTTCGGCCCGCTTGACGGGTACGCAATCGACCGGCTCCGGCCGCCGCGAAAACTATCAACACATTCCCATGCCCCGCATGACCAATACCTTTATGCTCTCCGGCTCCTCAACGCCCGAAGAGATTATCCGCTCCGTTCCCAAAGGGATTTACTGCGCGAACTTCGGCGGAGGACAGGTGGACATCACGAGCGGGAACTTCGTCTTCTCCGCTTCGGAGAGCTATCTGATCGAAGACGGCAAGCTGACGCGGCCGGTGCGCGGGGCGACGCTGATCGGCAACGGGCCGGAGGCGATGCAGTACATCTCGATGGTGGGCAACGACCTGAAGCTCGACCAGGGGATCGGCATCTGCGGCAAGGACGGCCAGAGCGTTCCGGTAGGGGTGGGGATTCCCACCGTTCGCATCGATAAGATGACCGTGGGAGGCACGGCTCGCTAATGACCGAAGAACAACTGCGCGCAACGGCCGCCTCCGCCGTGCAGCAAGCCCTGGCGCTGGGCGCGACGGACGCCGAGTGCACGATCGCCGATGGCAGCGAGTTTTCAGTTTCGGTCCGGCTGGGCGAGGTGGAGAAATTGAAAGAAGCCGACTCCTGCGGCGCGGGGCTGCGGGTCCTGCTCGGCCAGAAGCAGGGGTCGTCCTACACCTCCGACCTGACGCCGGAGGGGATCCGGCAGATGGTGGCGAGCGCTGTCGAGATCGCCCGGATCACGGAGCCCGACCCGTACGCCGGCCTGCCGGGCAAGGACGAACTGGGCCAACTGACGGGAGACCTGGGCCTGGCTTCGGACCTGACGCTTTCGACGGCGGAGAAGATCGAGTTGGCCAAGCGGGCCGAGAAGGCGGCGATGAGCGTCGACCCGCGCATCACCAACTCCGACGGCGCGTCGTTCGACTCCCACTCCGGCACCCGGGTGTTTGCTAACTCGCGGGGCTTTCTGGGCAGCTACCGTTCGACGAGCTGCTCGCTCTCGGCCGTTCCGGTGGCTAAGTCGGGCGACCGGATGGAGCGGGATTACTGGTACACGATTGGCCGGGACCACACGAAGCTCGAATCGCCGGAGCAGGTGGGCCGGATCGCGGCCGAACGGGTGCTCCGCCGTTTGGGCGCGCGGAAAATTCCGACGCAGCAGGCGACGATCGTCCTCGATCCGCGCGTGGCCCGGTCGCTGGTGGGCCATGTGTTTTCGGCCGTTACGGGCGACGCCATCTATCGCAAGAGTTCGTTTCTGCTCGACAAGATCGGCCAGACCGTGGCTCACCCGTCGGTCACCATCGTTGATGACCCCACGATTCCCGGCCTGTTCGGCACCTCGCCGTTTGATGACGAAGGGGTGCCCGGGCGCCGGCACCTGATCATCGAGAAAGGCGTGCTGAAGACCTACCTGCTGCACACCTACACGGCGCGGAAACTCGGCCTGCAGACGACCGGCAATGCCTCGCGCGGGTTGACGGGCAGCCCCGGCACGGGGCACGGCAACCTGTTCCTCGAAGCGGGCGCCATGACGCCGGAGGAGATCCTGAAGACGGTCGGCACGGGCCTCTTCATCACCGAACTGATTGGGCAGGGCGTCAACACCGTCAACGGCGACTACTCGCGCGGCGCTTGCGGCTTGTGGATTGAAAACGGCGAGTTGACCTACCCTGTTGCGGAGGTCACGGTTGCTGGTAATCTGAGCGAGATGCTCAAGAACATCCTGCATATCGGCAACGATCTGGAATTCCGCGGCTCCACGTCCGCCCCCACGATTGCCATTGGGGGCATGACCATCAGCGGGGTCCAATGATCAAGATCGTCCTGCTTATCGTCCTCGTCTTTGGCGGGGCGGCGTACTGGTATATTTCGCAGCCGAAGGTGGCCACCGGCCCCGCGCCGATCACGCCGGAGGCCAAGGCCTATGTCCGCAGCCTGCAACTGGCCGAGGTGGAGATGAAGGCCGCCGAGAGCTTTGCCTCGCAGCGCGTGGTGGAGATTACGGGCAAGATCACGAACAATGGCGACCGGCGGCTGAAGCTGGTAGAGCTGAACTGCGTCTTCGCCGACGCCTACGGGCAGCCGTTGACGCGAGAGCGCGTGGCCATTGTGCGCGCGAGCAAAGGCGGCCTGGCGCCGAACGAGACCAAGACCTTCCGCCTGCCGTTCGACAACCTGCCGCCGGGCTGGAACCAGGCGCTGCCGCAACTCGTGATCGCCCAAATCGAATTCGAATAAACCATGCCGAAACTGCTTCTTGTCGAAGACGATCCGGACCAGCTCGAGATCCGCTCGCTGATTCTCGAACAGGCCGGCCATGAGGTTTTCGGCGCGGCCTCCCGCGCGCAGGCCTTGGCCCTCGCGAAAGAGCACGCGCCAAGCCTGGTCGTGATGGACCTGCGGCTGCCGCGCACCGCCGACGGCGTCGCGTTGATTGAGGCGCTGCGGGCGCTGTCTCCCGCGCCGCGCATCGTGGTGCTCTCCGGCTGGACTGCGGACTTGGCCACGGCGCCGGAGGTGGACGCCGTGCTGGCGAAGCCGGTGCGTACGCCGGAGCTGATTCACCTGATTGCCCGGCTCTCGGCGGCGCTGCTGTTCTGCTGGCTGCCGCTGGCGGGCGCGGTGATCGACCTCAAGGAACCCGCCGAGGTTCTGGCCGAGATCACGGCCCCGGTCTCCGACTGGCAGACCCAGCCGAAGATCGCCGACCTGCTGGTGGACGGGAAAGCGAGGCTGCAGGTGCCGCTCGCTGCTCCGCGGCAGACCGTGTTCCTCGGCCGCCTGCCGGCCGGGCGGCACGAAGTGACGATGCCGCAGGCGGCGATTCAGCTTTCGACGACCACCGACCCGATCCATCTGCACACGCCCGTGCTGTTTGAGCGGAAGAACGCCATTGGCAAGTTCTCGGACGTTCCGCTGCTGACGTACGCGGAGTGGCTGAACGAGAACGGCCAGAAGGTGCTCCAGTATTCGGTGATTTTCTCGAACGAAGACGGCGGCACGTCCACTCGCTTTCTGATGGCGCGCTGGGGCCGGACCACGGACATCGAGTTCGTCTACAAGGTTTACTTCCGCGCGGATGGGGCGAAGGAGAAGGCAATCATCCAGGGACGGGGGCATAAGGACCTGACCTTTACGGGGCCATTTGAGGACAGTCATCCGCTGCTGATGCCGGTGACGGACAACAACATGGTGGCCGGGGAAGGCCCCTCGGCGGTCCGCTACCAACCGGCGGCGACGCTGGTGGATCTGGAGTCGGCCTCGCGCGAGTCGGTGATGGACCAGGCGCCGTTCACCTGGCAGGCCATGACGAAGGAATTGATCCGCGAAGGGAAGTTGCGGCCGTTTGGCGTGGAGCGGGGCGAAGATATCTCGGATCCGCGGAACTATCTGTACCTGGAGTTCGCCGTGAAGAACCGCCTGTCGCGGGTGGCCGCGATGGTAAAGCTACGAAACGAAGCCAAATGGCGGATGTCGCATCTTGGGGTTCCGGGCGGGGCGATTGACCGGGATGGCTGGGTGCGGACGACGATTGAACTGCCGCCCGGCACGAAGACCGCCGATGTGGCCGAGATCGGCATTCAGTGCCTGGCCGCCGAGCGCGCCAAGCAACTCGGCCGCTGCGAGATTCCCGCGGTGAGCAAGGCGTTCTTCCTGCGGCCGGATATGCTGCCGGGCGACTCGTTCTTCTCCTCGCGCGCGCCGGTGCAAATCGGCGTGGGCGAGGCGTGGACATGGACCTTAAGCTCAAAGTGATTCCGCGCAGCCCGCGGACGGAGTTCGCCGGGGAGATGGCGGACGGCACCGTGAAACTGAAGCTGAAGGCGGTGCCCGAGGACGGGAAGGCGAATGCGGCGCTGATCGCATTTCTGGCGGCGCACTATGGCGTGGCCCAGTCGGCGGTGGAGATTCTCGCGGGGGCTACTTCTCAGCGGAAGCTGGTGCGGGTGCACCTTTAGCCTTCTGGTAGTCGTCAGCGAGGCGCTTGGCCACCTTGTCCGCCACGTCCGCCGCCGCGCCCTTGAACTTGCCGCCGAGCGACTCCTGCGTGGTGGACCAGATCACGTCGCCGTCGGGGGTCACCAGCCGCACGGACGCCGTGGCTTCGTGTTTTCGTTCGACGATGCGCTGCGCTTCACTGTCACCGACTTGGGCGCCAATGCCGCGGCCGAGCATGTTGCCGCGATTGTTTCCGGCGCCGATGCTGGTGCGGGCGGAGATCCCTTCGCTGGTTTGGAAGGTGTCGGTGAAGATGAGGTCCTCGGCCGAGCCGCGGAGGATGGCGTCAGCGCGGTCCGGGTTTTCGGTGAGTTGAAAGAGCTTGGTGGCCTGGATGGCGGTGATGATCATGTCGCGCATGTGACCGGCCGTGTCCCCACCGTTCAACTTCTCGACGCAGATCCGCTTCACTTGCACCAGCTCTTCGCCATACAGGCTGCCGGCGATCAGGAAGATCAGCAATCTCATCCCTTGCCCGCCTTTCTCGCCTCTTCGTCCTGGAAGGTGACCTTGCGTCCGGTGCGGGCTTCAAGACTCACGAGCAGGGCCCGGACGTCGCCTTTTTCGACGCGGAAGATCATCGCCTGCTGGCGGCCTTCGGCGTCTTCGTAGCCGACGGTGAGGAAGTGTTTGCGCGTCTTGGCGAGCAGAAAGATGGGCGAGACGAGCGCGGCGGAGAGATAGCGGCGGTCCACTTTCTGGCCGTATTCCAACTGATTGATCCGCTCGAAGGGAACGGTGAGGGCGAGCTTCTTGAACTGCACGACCAGTTGCTCGGCACCGGCCGTATTCATCCGCCCGTCGGCCTTCTCCGTGAGTTCAGAGACGGTGCCCCCGATGTATTCGACGCGCCCCCCCGGCCCCTCGGCCAGCGCCAACCCCGTCCACATGACGAACGCCACTACGCGCATACGGCAAGAGAGTGGGAATATCTCCGCGATTCTCTCTTTCTTTTTTCGGCATCATAGTAGCAGTGGACGACGTCATCATCTCTTCCGATACCCGCCGTGCGAATCGCATCCCTCCGGGCCAGTCGCAGACCGTGAAATGGCCGGTGCTGGACGCGTTCGGCCCGCCGGAGCTCGATGCCTCGCGGTGGACCTTGACGCTGGCGGGTCTCGTGAACCAGGAGTTGACGCTCGATTGGGAGCAGTTCCTCGAATTGCCCCGCGTGAAGGTGCATGCCGACTTTCACTGCGTCACGCGGTGGTCCCGCCTCGATAACCTGTGGGAGGGCGTTTCGACGCGGCATCTGGTGGAGTTGGCCGGCGGGGTGAAGCCGGAGTGTACCCACGTTCTGGCTCATGGATACGACGGCTCCTGGACCACGAACCTGCCGCTGGCCGACTTTATGGCCGAAGATGCGCTGGTGGCGATTACGCACGACGGGGAGCCGCTGACGCTCGAACACGGAGCGCCGGCCCGGCTGGTGGTGCCGCTGCTCTACGCCTGGAAGTCCGCCAAATGGCTGCGGGCTCTAGAGTTCCTACCCGCGGACCGGGCCGGCTTCTGGGAGCGCAACGGCTACCACATGCACGGCGACCCCTGGACGGAGGAGCGCTTTGGCTGGTAGGCTGCCCTTTGTTCTCGGGGTCCTGCTGCTCGTGGCCCAGCTCGGGGCCATCGTCTATTCGCGCTTCACGCCGTTGCGTTACTTCTGCTGGGCGCCGTTTGACCAGCAGACGCAGTACACGATTGCGGTTGCAATCGGCGGCGAGGGGTTGACGGAGATGCAGATTCAAAGGCGCTACCGCCGGCCGGCGGAGGGAACGGACAACCGGAGCGCCCACCACCTGTTCGATCTGATTGAACGCGCCGAGAGGAAGCTGGAACCCGCCGGACGCAGCCGCGTCACGGTGACCTATCGCGTGAATGGGGGTCCCGAAGAGATATGGCAATACCCGCGGCCCTAACGCGCCCGTTCCGGCTCAACGGACTGGATCTGCCGCCGCAGACGGTTCTGTTGTGCCGGTTGCTCGCGCTGACTCTTTTGGTGACGGGGCACGCCGCGGTGATTCAGACGCCGTTTCTGCCGTTTCTCCCGGGCCTGGATGAGCTTCCCGGAGTTCCGTTTCAGCGCGTGCTGCAAGCGGGCGTCGTTCTGGGATCGGTGGCGATGCTGTTTTCGACGCGCTTGCGGCTGGCCGCTTTGGTCACCGGGTCGGCGCTGCTGCTGGCGGTGCTGAGTTCGCGGGCCTACTACGGCAACAACAAGGCCTTCACGGCATTGCTGCTGATCCTGGCCGCCGCCGGCGACTTGCGGCTACTCCGCTGGCAGGTGGCGATTCTCTACTTCGGGGCGGGACTGAATAAGGCCCTGGACCCCGATTGGCATTCGGGACAGTTCTTCCACCACTGGGCCGGCGCTCGGCTCGAGAACGCCTTTTACCTGTGGGCGGCGCCGCTGCTGCCGCCGCTCGTGCTCGGCAAGATCTTCTGCTGGGCGACGATTGCGATGGAACTCGCGCTGGCGGGGCTGATGCCGTTCCGCCGGTTTGCGTGGCCGGCCATCTGGATAGCGACGCTGTTCCAGTGCGGGTTGCTGCTGTTTACCGGCCAGACGTTTACGCTGTTCTTCTTCGCTTCGCAGATTGCCCTGCTGGCTTTCGTTGAGTGGCCGAAGGAGCGCATTACGGTGATCTGGGACGGAGAGTGCGGCTTCTGTGCGCAGACGAAGGAGCGGATCAACCGCTTCGATGCGGATGGGATTTTTGATTGGGTGCCGCAGCAGACCAACATCGGGGAGCGGTGGGGGTTGACGCGGGAGACGCTGGCCAATGCGATGTATACGGTCTCGGGCGGAACGGTCCGCCACGGCTACGCCGCGTTTCGGGCGATGGCTGTGTGGCTGCCAGCGTTCTGGTATGCCGCGCTGGTGGCGGTCGCGGTGGCGCCGCGGTCCGCGGTGGTTGGGCTGCTGCTGTTTCTGACGCCGCTGTCGAACCCGGTGGGCGAAGCGGTCTATCGCTGGGTGGCCCGTAACCGCCATCGCTTGGGGGACCAAACTTGCGCCCTGCCCAACCGTCCGCCCTCGTGAGCCTTTTCGCGCGTTAAATCCGAGATCCCTGGCATGTTCATCCTTTCTTCCGCCATGATGGAACACCTCGCCTACCGGCTGGCCGCGCGCACGGGACTGCAGCTCAAGACCTGCCGCAACATCCTGGCAGGCCGGTACCGAAAGTATAACCGCGGCATCCAGCTGCGGGCCGCCGAAGGGATCCGCAGCATCCTCTCATCGGACGGCGGTTCGCCGGTGGTCTATGCCGACTCCGGCGCATTGGCTCCCAAGGACAGCAGCTTTCTTGGCAACCTCGCCAGCGCTATTGTGGCCGGCTACGTTCAATTTGGAAGCAATCTCGCTACCCATGCCGCCAAAGGCTTCGTTGCCTGGGTCACCGGCGCCAGCGCCGGCACCGGCAACTCCGAAGAAGGAGAAGGCGAGGGTGACGGCGAAGGCGAGGGTGAAGAGGGAGGCGGCGAAGAGAAGTAGATCTAGGTCGTCAACACGCCGTGCAACTTCTCGTTCATCAGGTCCTTGACGTACAACTTCAGCTTTTTGAGCCGCGCTTCTTCAAGCTGCTCCTGGTCGGAGAGATATTCCTGACTCTCCATTTGCGTCACACGACGGTCCAACTCAGCATGCTTCTGGGCGAGTAGCCGGAACTCCTCGCTGGTCGCCATCAGATGCGCTTTCACTTCATCCTGGTTCTGCAATTCCATGAACTCGGAACCTCCTTTTTGAACTTCAGGTATTCGCACCGTACACCTTTCGAAGTTCCATGACAAGGGCATCCTCCCGGGGGCCGCGGTAGTAATCCTTCCGCCTCCCGGTGACGGCGAAACCCAAAGTGCTATAGAGCGCTATGGCGGCGGCGTTGCTCTCGCGCACCTCGAGAAACACGGTTCCGGCCAGCGCGGCGTGGAGCAGGGCCTTGGCCAGTCCGCGGCGCCGGAACGCTTCCTGGACCTCGATTTCGAGGAGTTCGCTCTCGCCTTCACCCAGGCTGCGGAGGGCGGCCCAGCCGCGGACGGCGCCGTCGATTTCGACGACCCAGATCTCATAGGCCGACCACTCGGGCGGCGCCTCGGCGGCCGTGCCGCGGCGCACCGTCATAGCAGCTCCCGCCAGATCCGCTTCTGCTCGCGGCCAATCGCTTCCCAGCCGAAGTGTTCTATAGCAATCTCTTCCGCGCGGCGCGCGATCGCTTCCCGGCGGCCGGCATCGCGGAGGAGCGCGACGATGCCTTCGGCCATGGCGGCCGCGCCTTCGGCCACCCAGACGCTTTCGCCGTGGCGGAGGCCGAGGCCATCGCAGCCGCTGGGGGTGGCGACGACGGCCCGGCGCATGGCCATCGCCTCGAGGACTTTCAGATTGGTGCCGGCGGAGACGAGCGTGGGCGCGAGCACCAGATTCGTGGCTTCATAGAACGGCACGACATCGGCCACAAAGCCGTGGAAATCGAGGCCCGGGGGAATGGTGGCGTACAGCTCCGGCTGGGGGCCGGCGATCACAGTCAAGCGGGCCTCCGGCTCTTCGGCGAGCACCAGCGGCCAGACCTGGTCCCAGAGAAAGCGGAAGGCGGTGACGTTAGGGAAATGACGAAACGAACCCACGAAGAGGACGCGCCGGCCGGCGGGTTCGGGCGTTGCGCGGAAGCGGGCGAGGTCGACGCCGTTCGGAAGGACGCGGACGCGGTCCGGGTCGGCGAGCAGGGCGGCGTCCTTCTCCGCCATCGCCATAACGCGGCGGAAGCGCCGGATGGCGGCCTTTTCAAAGCGGCGCCAGCGCCAGGCGCTCCAGCGGGCGCCCAGCTGCTGATAGAGGTCGAAGGTGACATCGTGCTCGACGAGGACGTCACCAGGATAACGGGCGAGATAGGTGTACTCGACCTGCAGCAGGCCCCACTTGCCGCGGTCCCGCGCCAGCCGTTCGCGGACGGCGCGGCTCTCGTACTCGCGCACCTCCGGCGGCACGAGACTGGCCCAGCGCGGTTCGCGGTAGCGCGGCATTTCAAACAGCACGGCTTCGTGGACGAGGGCGAGAACCGGTTCCGCGTTCTGGGCGCTGCCGGGTTCGGCGAAGCAGTAGAACCAGATGTCGAAGTCCTGGGCGGCCTCGCGGAGTAGGGAGTAGATGCGGACGGCGCCGCCGTGGCCGAGGGGCCAGGGGAAGTAGGGCGAGAGGATCGCGACGCGGGGCCGGTTGGCGAGCGGGCGTCCGGCCAGGGTGACGCTGGCCGTGGAGGGGCGGCTTCGCTCGCGGGCCCACGGCCACCAGGCGGGGCGGAGCCAGATGCGGTCGAGGGGCACGCCGGCCGCGAAGAGCGCCGAGGCGATGGCGGTGCGCAGGCGCAGATGGTGGCGCTCGCCGCGGGCGTTGAAGGCGAGCATCTTTCGCGGGGCGGCCTGGAAGACCAGCCAGCAGAGGGGATCCTTACCGAGGAGAAACGGCGCGAGGCCGATGCGTTTGGGCCCCAACTGCATGCGCAACTCGGCGAGCGAGGGCGCGTGGAGCACGAGCGGAATGCCGAAGCCGAGGGGCTCGCCGATGGAGACGACGAAGTGTTCGCGGTGGGGTTCGAGGGCGTGGATCTCGTCGAACATGGCGCGGACGCGGTCCACCGGCCCGGAGGCGAAATGGACGATGACGGCTTCTGCCTCGTAGCCCAGCAACCGCCGCAGCGCCTTCCGCATGCTACTCCTTAGTGCTATATAGCACTAGAACCCCGAGGAGCGGGAGCACGGCCGTGGCCCAGCAGACCGGGCCGAAGCCGTAGAGGTCCACGATGCGGCCGACGAGCGGGGAGGTGACGGCCTGCATGAGGGCGTAGGCCGCCGTGAGACTCGCCACGGCGAAGCCGGCCCGGCCGGCGCCGAACAGATCGAGCGGGAGGGCATAGACGTTGACGCTCAAGATCAGCGAGCCGAGGAAACTCATGCCGATGGCGACAGAGGCCCACAGGGCGCCGGGCATGGCCGGGACGGAGGCGGTGGCCAGGCCCAGGACGATGGCGCCGACGAGGGCGGCCCGCCGCCGCGCGGCCGGCGCCGGCAGACCGGCTTTCATCCAGCGGAAGGCCAGGGTGCCGCCGATGACCCCGCCACCGACGGCAAAGACCGGCGGCAGCCAGGCGAGGCCGCCGTCGCCCCAGGTCTTGACGAGATAGGCCGTCGTCCAGGAGCTCCAGAGGGCGTAGGCCATCATGCCAAGGCCGTTGGCCAGCAGGACGCCCCAATAGGAGCGGCGGCGCAGGAGATCGCCGACGGGGGCGGGCGCTTTCGTGACGGGCTGTTCGGGCGCGCCTTTCGTGGCCCACCACATGAGCGGGATCCACAGGAATCCGAGCAGTCCGGGGCCGAGGAACGCCTGGCGCCAGCCGAAGTATTGCGTGGCCCAGTTGATCCAGAGAGGCGCGAGGATCATGCCGAGCGAGATGCCGATCTGGTTGCTGGCGGTTCCGAAGGCCCGCTCCTCCGGCGGGAGAAACGTGCCGAAGGCTTTGCCGGTGGCCGGAATGCCGCCGCCCTGGGCGAAGCCGAGCAACATGCGAAAGCCGACGAGGCTGCCGAGCCCGCCCACCCAGCTCATGCCGACGGTGGCGAGTGACCATAGGCCGACCGTGAGCGCCGAGCCGCCGCGGAGGCCGAGACGGTCCAGGGTCAAGCCCAGCACGGTGGCGCCGACGGCGTAGATCAACGCGTAGGCGGTGATGAGGTAGCCGAAGCCTTCATAGCTGAGGGCGAACTCCTTGCGGATGACCGGTTCGAGGGCCGCGAAGAGTTGGCGGTCCAGGTAGTTCAGCGTCGAGGAGAGGACAAAGATGGCGACGGCCACCCACCGCGTCTGCACGCTCAATCGATCTTCACCCGCGTCACTTCGCGCGTCTTGCTGAGATACTCCACTGTCACGTTGAGAACCGGCTTCTGCACACCGCAACTCAGTGTAGCGCCGCTGGGTCCTTCGAGGGTGAGTTGGGCGATGTTCTTGACCGTGAGCGGCGTTAGCTTCTTGTCGGCTCCGCGGACCTGGAGGCGTAGGGCGCCGCCGACGCAGTCGACGCGTTCGAGTTTTCCGCTCAGGGAGGCATCGCCCTTGGGGCCTTCCCACCACTCTTCCACCTTGCCCTGGACGGGTCCTTTGCCGTCGTTGGCCTTGGCTTCGGCCATGCGAATGCGGTTGAGCGCCTCCTGGCGGAGCCGTTCGATTTCGGCGCGCTCCTTTTCCTCTTCGGCCCGCTTGGCGGCGAGTTCGGCTTCGACGCGCCGGTCCTGGGCGGCCAAGCGTTCGGCGTGGAGGCGCTCGCGTTCGGCGCGGGTGGGGGCGGCTTTTTCCGCCGCGACAAGGCACTTGGTTTCTTCGGCGAACAGTTCGGCCTTGGCGAAAGAGGCCGCGGCCTTCTTCCAGAGTTCGACGTCGCGCATGGCCAACTGCGCGGCATGGCGCCAGCGTTGGGCGCGGCGGCTCTCTTCGGTTTCGAGGGCGGCCATTTGGACGTGGGGTTCGGGCCAGCGGGGCCACTTCTGTGCCTGTTCTTCGAGCTGGACCATCGAGAGCCCTTTCAATTCCGGCGGGGCGCCGTTCCAGCGGGTGAGGAGTTCGGCGGTCTCTTGCGCGTTCAGGACCTCTTCGCGCCAGCGCCGGGGGTCGATGGGCTTGCCGTTGAGGGCGGCGGTGCCGAACTGGCCGCGGGCGAGATGGGCCTTGGCTTCCTCCGTAATCGCGGCTTCCTTGACGCCGATGGAGTTGCCCCAGGAGACGACGGGATCCAACCCTTTCGAGAGGTTGGCCAGGAGGACCCGGGTTTTGCCGCTGTAGCGGTCGTCAGTGAAGAGCAGGTGCATGCGAGCCCAGGCGAGATCGGGACGGGGGATGGGCGCGCCGATGCGGACGCGGGGGCCATCGACCGATATCGTCGAGTAGAGGGCGATGACGCCTTGCTCGATCTCTTCATTGAAGGGCAGAGTGTTTTCCCGGATCAACAGCCCGGCCAGTTCGCCGGGGTCGACAGCGCCGGCCAGATAGCCGCCGGGGCCGAGGCGCAGCTTGCCGTCGCCTTTGCCGAGGACGTAGGTGATGGGCCAGGAGGGGTTTAACTCTTTGCCGAACTGGGCGGTAAGGGTATGGTGCACCTGGACGGCGAGGGCGAGCGCGTCGCGGGCTTCCTTCTCCTTGCCGTTCGTGTAGACAGTGAAGGGCTCACTGCGGAAGACGGTCCACTTGTCTGCTCCGGCCAGCCCGCAGGCCAGCATCGCCGCTGCTGCAATCAGTCTCACGAGCCCATGCTAACGCAGCAGCATCGGCGCCGAAACCACCATGGCTTTGGCGGGCGTGTCGGAGACGCCGCGGTAGGAGTGCAATTCCGAGGAATCGAAGTAGCAGCAATCGCCGGCTTGGAGTTCGTGTTCTTCATCCTGATACTGGACGGCGAGGGTGCCTTCCATGACATAGAGGAGTTCGGCGCCGGGATGGAGGTGGGCCGTGGCTTCGCCTTCCTTGGCTTGGGGAAACTCGGCGAGATAAGCTTCGATGGGCTTGTTGGTCGCTTTAAAGGCGAGGACCTCGAAGAAGAAGTTGGGCTTTTCGAGTTCGGGCCGGTTGGGGAACTTCATACGCTCGTCCTGGCGGACGATTTCGAACATGCCTTCCTTGCGGCGGGTGCCGAAGAAGTACTCCATACCGACATCGAAGACCATGGAGAGGCGAGCCAGGGTGGGCAGGGTGGGGACCAATTTGCCATTCTCCAACTGGGAGATCATCGAGGCGGAGAGGCCGGTATGGCGCCCGAGTTCGGTGAGGGCAATCTTTTTCCGTAAACGAAGCTGCTTCAACTTTCGCCCCAACTCATAGGAGCCGAGGAGCCGATTGATGGTCTCGGGTCCACTTTCGAAGTCTGACATGAACCCATTTTAGCTCAAGTGAAAAGCCTTTCAGTGCGTTGCGTGGCGCTGAAATGACTTTCAGTGGGGTCTAGTATTGCCCTCCCCCCCCTGTTAGGTTGGACTCAGAGGCATTTTTCAGATGGCAACCGCCCTTACTAACGCTACTTCATTCCACCCCGCCCTTGTGGCTCCTCCGGCTGCGCAGGTTGTCGAAACCCCGAAACCTGAACCGATTGTTGATGCTGACGCTGACTTGGTCCCCCTGGCGAAACTGGGCAATCAAGCGGCATTTACTGAGCTCGTGAACCGTCACTACCAATCCTCTCTGAAACTTGCCCGCTCGATCCTCCGTGACCACGAAGACGCTGAAGACGAAGTACAGAACGCTTATACGAAGGCCTTTTTGCACCTTGGCAGCTTTGAAGGCAACTCCCGCTTTTCGACGTGGCTTTCGCGTATCGTCGTCAACCAGTGTTTGATGCGCTTGCGTCAGTTGCGCCGGGCGAACTTTACCTACCTCGACGACCCGGGCACCGAGGAGAACACCACCAAGTTCGAACTGCGGGACACGGCGGAGAATCCGGAACAGCGTTATGGCCGCAACGAAGTGGCGATGCTGTTGCAGAAAGAGGTTAACCGCATTCCGCCGCTGCTGCGGAAGCCGCTGTTGCTGCGGGAGTCGATGCGATTGCCGCTGGCCGATGTGGCTGAGCAGTTGGACATCTCGGAAGCGGCGGCGAAGTCCCGCCTGCTCCGGGCGCGCCGGGAACTGCGGGAGCGGCTCAGCAAGCACCAGGGCCGGCTGGGCGCGGCAACCCTTCTCAGTTAGTTATAGTGAAGGGGATGTTGTTTCCCGCGCATGAAGCTTAGCGTGCCATTGTACAGAGGCATCGAATCCCTCTATGGAACTCGGGACGAAAATATCCGGCTCCTCGAAGCCGCCCTTCATGTGCGAACCCGTCTGCTGAGCGACAGCCTGGAAATTGAAGGCGAGTCGATTGGCGTTGAGCGCTGCGGGCAGATTCTGAGCGAATACTCGGATCTGATCCGCGAGGGCCATGTTTTCGCGAATGGCGATTTGAACAGCTATCTCCGGGTGGTCACCGGAGATAGCGCCGTTTCCTTGCGCGCTTTGGTGGCGAGCGGGCGGCAGCGCAACTTCGGCAAGAAGGTGCTGGCTCCGAAGACGATCAACCAGCGGCGCTACCTCGAAGCGATTGAGCGGAACGATCTCGTGTTCGGTATTGGTCCGGCCGGCACGGGGAAGACCTATCTGGCGGTGGCGATGGCGGTTTCGGCGCTGCTGACCAAGCGGGTGTCCCGCATCATCCTGACGCGGCCGGCGGTGGAGGCCGGCGAGAAACTGGGCTTTTTGCCGGGTACGCTGCAAGAGAAGATTGACCCGTATCTCCGCCCTCTGTACGACGCCATCTACGACATGCTGGAGGCGGAGAAGATTGAGAAGTTCACCGAGCGGGGCGTGATTGAAGTGGCTCCGCTAGCGTTCATGCGAGGCCGCACTTTGAACGACGCCTTCATCATTCTGGACGAGGCGCAGAACGCCACTCCGGAGCAGATGAAGATGGTGCTGACGCGCCAAGGGTTCAATTCGAAGATGGTGGTGACCGGCGATGCGACCCAGATCGATCTGCCGGCCGGCCGGCGTTGCGGGTTGATCGATGCGCTCGAAATTCTGAAGGGTGTGGAAGGCATCAGTTTCGTCAGCTTCGACGAGAAGGACGTCGTGCGCCACAGCCTGGTGCAGCGCATTGTGAAGGCTTACGAGCGTTACCATGAGGCCAGCGGCGTCGGGCGCCAGATGGCTCTCCGTTTAACGGAAGCGGCGGCGGCGGCCGAGGCGGCCGAGTCCCTTCCGTCCCCTCCGATCACATAGACTTTTATACACATGTCCCCAGACGGCAGTAGTATCTTGTTCCAAGGCGTCAAGCGCTCGATTGCGCTTGACCGCCGCCGCCTTCGTGCGTTCTTAGAGCGGCTGACCACGGAGGTTGCCGAGGGTCGGCCCTTTACGGTGCTAGTGACTCATGATGGCGAGTTGCAGCGGTTGAACCGGGAGTTTCTGCAGCATGACTACCCCACCGACGTGCTGAGCTTTCCGGGCGAAGCCGAGTTGGGGGAGATGGCCATTTCAGCGGACCGGGCGGCGGAGCAGGCCGGCGAGCAGGGGCACGACGCGTCGACGGAAGTGGAGATTCTGATGCTGCATGGTCTGCTGCATCTCCTGGGGCACGACCATGAGACGGACCGCGGCAAGATGCGGCGGCTCGAAACCAAATGGCGCAAGACCCTCGGGCTGCCCGCGGGTCTGATTGAACGGACGAAACGGTAGTGAGCATCGCCTTTTTTGCCACACTCGCTCTTCTGGCCGGCCTGGTTGTTCTCACCAGTTTTGTCCAACTGCTCTATCTGGAATCGCTGCGGCTGCGGTCGCGTGAGTCGAATGCGCTGATCCATTTCAAGGAGTCGCTTGAAGACCGGTTGGGGCTGAAGCTCGAAACGGGCGCGCTGACGTTTTCCCTGATCAAGCACTCGTTGATTGCTCTGGTGGGCGTGTTCGCGATGGCGTTCATGGGCATGGGGCATTTGGAGTTCTGGTATGGGCTGGCCGAGGCCGGCATTGCGGCGTGCGTAGCCGTCATGCTGTGTTCGCAGATCATCCCGCAACTGCTGTACCGGAAGACTTCGGCCTACTGGCTGTTGCCGTTTCTGCCGCTGGTGAAGCTGCTGGCGCTGGTGGCGTCGCCGGTGATTGCGGTGCTGCGGTTCCTGCAGGCGCTGACGGAGCTCGGATCGGCCGACGAAGCGGCCGAGGAGCAGGACGAACAGATAGAAGCGCTGATCGCGGCGGGCAAGGAAGAGGGGCTGATTGAAGAGGAAGACCGGAAGCTGATTCAGAGCGTGGTGGAGTTTGGGGACAAGACCGTCAAGGAAGTGATGACGCCGCGCCCGCGGATGGTGGCGATTGAAAAAGGCGCGACGGTGGCGGAGCTGCGGGAACTCGTGATCAATGAGCAGTATTCGCGCATTCCGGTTTACGACGGGACGATCGACGACGTGGTGGGCTTCATCCACGTCCGGGATATGTTCATGCAGGACGAGAAGCATCCGTCGGCGCACGTGTGGGAGCTGATGCGGCCGATTCGAAAGGTGCCCGAGTCAAAGAAGGTGACCGATCTACTGCGGGAGATGCAGCAGGACGGAGCGCATATGGCCGTGGTCATCGACGAGTACGGCAGCACGGCGGGGATCTCGACCATGGAAGACCTGGTGGAGGAGATCTTTGGCGAGATCCGCGATGAGCACGAGCCGACGCAGGACATTGCGCCGGACGGCGAAGGGGCGTGGATTGTTTCGGGCTCATTCGACGTGGACCATCTGAAGGGACTGCTCGAGTACCGGCCGGAAGAGGAGTTTGAATCGACCACCGTGGGCGGGTTGGTGGCCGAGTGGCTTGGCCGTGTTCCCCGGGTGGGCGAAGGGGCGGAGCGGGATGGCATACGCTTGGAAGTATTGGCGGCGAACGACCGGCGCGTAGACCGCGTCCGGGTATCCCGCATGGAAGAGGAAATGGAAGAAAAACTGAATGCCTAGGCGCCTTGCATTTCGCGCCGGAACCGCGTCCATCATTGGACTGCCCAACGCCGGAAAGTCGACGTTATTGAACGCCCTGATTGGAGAGAAGCTGGCGATTGTCAGTTCCAAGCCGCAGACGACGCGTACCGCCCTCGATGGGGTTTTGACCACGCCTGCCGCGCAAATTGTGTTCGTCGATACCCCCGGCATCCACAAGTCGGATACGCCGTACAACCAGAAGATGATGCGGTCGGTGCGGGCTTCGCTCGACTCGATTGATGTGCTCGTGTTTGTGCACGACGCGCAACGGGTGATCTCGACCGAGGTGGAGGGGGCTCTGGACCTCGTGAAGAAGGCGAACGTGCCCACCGTTCTCGTGCTGAACAAGATCGACCTGGTGGAGGACCGGAAAAAGGTTCTGGACCTGCTTGAACAGTTTCCGAAGCACTATGCGTTTGCAGCGTATGTGCCGATTTCGGCGCAGTCGGGCGAGGGCGTGGAGGCGGTGCGGGACGAGATCATCAAGCTGCTGCCGCGGGCGTCGAAGATTTATCCCGAAGACCACATCACGCAGATGCCGTCCCGTTTTCTCGCGGCGGAGATGATCCGCGAGAAGATTCTGGCCGAGACCCATCAGGAGGTGCCGCACGCGGTGGCGGTGCTGGTGGACACCTGGGAGGAGACGCCGAAGCTGACCAAGATCAGCGCGACGATTTATGTCGAACGGCAGGGGCAGAAGACGATCGTGATTGGGCAGAAAGGCGCAATGTTGAAATCGATTGGCACCGCCGCGCGTCTCGAGATGGAGGAGTTTTTCGGCACCAAGATCTTCCTCGAGCTTTTCGTCAAGGTGCGGCCGGATTGGCGCAATCAGCCCGAGTTCCTGAATGAGTTAGATTGGAGAAGAATGACGGGAGAACGTGATGAATAAACTGGCAATCGCGCTGATCAGCCTGGGCCTGGCTTTCGCCGCTGACCAGAAGGATGATGACCGGATCTATGACCAGGTCCGCCTGCGGCTGGCGGGCGACCCGGACGTGAAGGGTGGCGCGCTGGAGGTGGAAGTGAAGGACGGCGTCGTCACGCTGAAGGGCATTGTTCGCACCGATAAGGCCAAAGCCAAGGCGGAAAAGCTGGTGATGAAGATCAAGGGCTCCAAGAAGGTGAACAACGAACTCCGCGTGTCGCCCACAGGCAGTATTGAATAGCCCGATGCCGCGCGTTCGTTTCGCCCCGTCCCCCACCGGATACCTGCATATCGGGTCCGCCCGCACGTTCATCTTCAACTGGCTCTATGCCCGGAAGAATAACGGCACGATGATTCTGCGTCTGGACGATACCGACGTCGAACGGAACACGCAAGTCTCGATTGATTCCATCTTCGACGGGCTGCACTGGCTCGGGTTGAACTGGGACGAGTATTACCGGCAGTCCGAACGGCTGGCGCTCCACAAGGAGATGGCGTACGCCATTTTCGCCAAGGGCCTGGCCTACCGCGATTTCACGCCCGCTCACGCGGACGAAGAGGAGCGGGAGGGCGAGGCGGGTCCGTGGCTGTTCAACGCCGGGATGCGGGAGCTTTCGGCGGAGGAGTCGGACCGGCGGGCCGCGGCGGGCGAACCGTTCGTGCTGCGGTTCCGGGTGCCGCGGGGAGAGAACCGGGCGGTGAAGTTTAAGGACTCCGTGTTCGGCGATCAGTACAAGAAGGCGGACGAGATTGAAGATTTCGCGCTGCTGCGTTCGAACGGGATGCCGACGTACCATATGGCCTCCTGCGCGGACGATGTGGACCTGCGAATCGACCATATCATTCGGGGCCAGGACCATCTGACGAACACGTTTAAGCACGTGCTAATCTTTGAGGCTCTTTCCGAAACGAAGCCAAAGTTCGCCCACCTGCCGCTGCTGATCGCGCCCGATGGGGCGAAGCTTTCGAAGCGGAAGCACGGGCCGGTGGTGAGCGTCACGACGTATCGCGACGCCGGGTTTCTGCCGCAGGCTTACATCAACTTCCTTTGCCTGCTGGGTTGGTCGCCGAAGAATAACCGCGAGCAGATGTCGATTGCGGAGTTGATGGAGGCGTTTTCGTTTTCCGGGGTGAACCGGTCGAACGCGGTGGTCAACTTTTCGGACGAGGATCCGATTGATCCGAAGGCCCAATGGCTCAACGGGCAGCACCTGCGGTCGATGCCGGTGAACGATCTGCTGCCGGCGGTGCGGGCGGTGCTGGAGGCGGCCGGGTTGAGCGCGGATGAACCCAGCTTTGCTTTCGTCGTGGACACGATCCGGGCACGATATACGACGCTGCACGACTTTGCGACGAAGGGGCGCCCGTACTTCGCCGATGACTACCCGATGGAGCCGGCGGCGGCGGAGCGGCTGGACGAGCCGCAGGCGCGGGAGCTGCTGCGCGAGTTGGGGGTACGGCTGCAGGCGCAGACCGAGTTCACCGAGGCTTCGGTGGAGAAGACGCTGCGGGATCTGGCGGCGGAGGCCGGGGTGAAGCCGGGGATTCTGATCAACGGGTCGCGAGCGGCGTTGACGGGACAGGCGGTAGGCCCGAGTGCGTTCCACGTGTTCACGGCGATTGGCCGCGACCGTTCGATCGCGCGACTTAAAATGGTGTAGCTCTATGATCATTCTCGGTATTGGTGGCCTGCGCAACGATCCGGCCTGCGTGCTGCTCCGCGACGGGCAGGTAGCCGCGGCGGTGGAGCAGCGGAAGGTGGCCCGGCGCGCGGCACTCGATGAACTGCCGCTCGAAGCGATCCGAACGTGTCTCGAGATTGCCGGTCTGGAGGCGCGGGACGTGGATGTGGTGGCCGTGGCCCGGCCGTTTCAGCAGGGCCCGGAGTCGGAGACCCACCTGGATCTTCGCCACCAGTTCCCGGGTGCACGGATCTCTGTCGTGGAGCACCACGCCGCCCATGCGGCTTCCGCGTTCTATTTTTCAGGCTTTGCGCAGGCGACGGTGCTGACGCTCGACCGCCTGGGCGATTTCCGCTGCGGCGCGCGATGGCAGGCGGGAGAGTCCGGCTTACAGGTGGAGCAGGAACTGTATTTTCCGGACTCGGTGGGCGACCTGTACGGCCGGGTGACGGAACTGCTGGGGTTTGCGCCGAACGCCGATGAGCACAAGGTGCAGTGGCTTTCGACGGCCGGCCAGCCGGTATACCGTGGAGTTTTTGAGCAGATTCTGCCGGCCAGCGCCGATTGGCTCAAGCCGGCGGACCGGAGCTACTTTGACGGCCCGTGGTTCAGCAGCAAGTTTTACGCCGAACTCGGCCTGGCCGACGGCGCCGCGGTGCCGGACCGGTTGAAAGCGGATGTGGCGGCGAGCCTGCAGGCGGCCGTGACCAGCGTGGTGCTGCACCTGGCGGGGCGGGGCGGCAATCTCTGCCTAGCGGGCGGCCTGTTCTGGAATGCGCTGCTGGTGGAGGCGATCGAGCGGAGCGGCGCGTTCGACCGCGTGTTCGTGCAGCCCGCGGCGGGCAACACAGGTACGGCGCTGGGCGCGGCGGCGCTGGCGTGGGGGCGGCCGGTGGAGATGGGCAATTTCTGCTGGGGGCCGGAGTATTCCACCGAGCAGATCAAGCGCGTTCTTGAGAACTGCAAGCTGAGCTTCCGGACGTTGCTGACGACAGACGCGATTCTGGCGACGGCCATCGACCAACTGAAGCAGGACAAGATTTTGGCCTGGATGCAGGGCCGGATGGAGTTCGGAGCGCGGGCTTTGGGCAATCGCAGTATTCTGGCCAGCCCCGTGAACCCGTATTCGACGGAGAACCTGAATAGCTTTATCAAGCATCGCGAGCCGTTTCGGAAGTTCGCGGCGAGCGTGCCGGCGGAGCTCGCCGGGCAGTACTTCGAAGTGGGGGAAAACGCGCGGTTTCTTTCGACCGTCAGCCGCGTTCGACCCGGCTACCGGCAACAGTTTGCGAACGTGATGCTGGGCTCGGACTTTGTGCGTGTCCACACCGTGGCCGAGCAGGACAACCCGCTGTATTGGCGGCTGCTGCATGCGGCGGCGGGGGAGTTCGGGCTGCCGGTGCTCTACAACACGTCCTTCAACCTGTTCGGGGACCCGCTCGTGTGCACGCCGCGGGATGCGGTGCGCAGCTTCTACTCTTCGGGGATCGACGCGATGATCGCCGGCTACTTTTTTTTAGAGAAGTAACTACCAGGAGTGGATGGCGAGAACGGTGGGCGGACTCGGGGTGTCGCCCACGATCCGGGTTTCGAGCAGGATTTGCAGGTTTCCGGTTTCCCAGCCGGGGGGCGCGTTCAAGGCCACCTGCTCCCAACTCCGGGGGTTGGTGGCGAAGTCCGCCGCGACTTGGGTGCCGAGCCCGGAGATTCCGCCGATGGCGATGACCAGGCGATTGCGCACCGGGTCCACCAGGCGAGTGACGAGCGCATAGTCGACCGGCATGGGCGATACGGGATAGAGCCCCTGGACGTGGCGCAGGGCGTCGGGCCGCTGCGTGTCCCAGACGACGTGGTGGCCGTCTTCGACGGCCTCGAAACGGAAGCGGAGATGCTGGGTGAGCGCAATCGTCCAGGGATTGGAGAACATGCCGATGACGACCATCGGCTGGCCGTTGACCTGGTCGAAGGAGAGTTCGCTGGTTACGCGGACTTGGAAAGGCTTGCCGGCGACGGCGAGCATGCGCGTCACCGCAACGAGGGCTTGCACGGTGGGCCAGGAGGTTTGGGCCTGGCGGCTTAACGTCAACTGGCCGAGCCGGATGGTTGCGTCCGGGGGGTGGGGCCGGCGCAGGGCCTCGACGACGGACTGGTCGGCCGGGGAGACGCCCGGCGCGCCGCTGGCGCAGACGACGAGTTGACCGGAGGCGGCGAGCAGCGGCGCCCAGAAGGTTTCGAGCGGCGTCGGCCGGGGCCAGAGCGTCCAACCTCCCAGGCCGAGGCCGCCAGCCGCGAGCCCGAGGAGGTTGCGGCGGCTGAAGCGCGGGGCCGGCGATGGGGCGGCGGCCGAAGGCGGCGCAAGTTCGGGTTCGCCGGCGGGATGTTGCCAGTGGAAGACGGGTACATAGGAACCGGTCGGCAATTCAATCCGCAGTCCACCGGCGGGACGGTCTTTGTAATGCTTGGCCAGCCGCCGCCGGACTTCGGTAGCCTTGACGCGGACGATGGAGTCGCCGGAGGTTTCGAAGCCGGGGGCGCGGCCGAAGACTTCGGCGCCGATGACGCGTTCTTTGAGACTCTCCTGGCGTCCGGCGAGCGCCTCTTCCACCACGAAGGTAAGAAACGACTGACACTTCTGGCTGGCCCGAAACTCGGGACTCGCCAGCACTGCGGACAAGGCGGTTCGCACGGCCGCCTCCATCTCCGGCGAAACTGGTGGGACGTGTACCGCTGCGCTTGCCACTGAATCCATCACTCCAGGCGGGAGCTTATCACGCCCCGTAACGGTACGCAACCGTTACGACTGCTCATAAGCTATTGAAATTACAATGCAAACCTTCGTCGACCCGTGACCGTTAGCCCCTAGTATTTTCCAGCTATTCCCTTCATACTCGGTAGGCTATGCTACCAACAATCCGACATCTGCGCCTTCTTGCTGCGGTACTCGTCCTTCCCCTTAGCCTGCTTTACGGTCAAGGCAACCTGGGCGGCTTGAGTGGAACGGTGGTGGATTCCTCCGGCGCGGCGGTGCCCGGCGCGCGGGTGACGTTGAAGAGTCAGGCGACGAATCAGGTGACGACGGTGGAGTCGACGGACTCCGGCTTCACGCTTCGCGGCCTCCCTCCGGGTTCGTATGACCTGGAGGTGGAGAAGACCGGCTTTAAGAAGGTAGTCCGGCAGGGGGTTTCGATCCTGACGGCGACGCAGTCGGATATCGTGGTGACACTGGATGTCGGGAGTACGACTGAGGCCGTGACGGTCTCTTCGAGCGCCATCGCGCTGCAGACGTCGTCGCCGGAGGTATCGACCGTGTTGCAGCGGCAGACGCTGCTCGATCTGCCGATCCAGATTGGATCCGGCGCTTCGACGACGGCCGCTTCGGGCCGCCGGCAGCCGGAGACCTTCATCTTTCTGACGCCGGGAGTGGTTGGCACCCAGTGGGGCAAGAGCATCAACGGGAGCCCGGAGTTCGGCCAGGAGATACTGATCGACGGCATTTCCGCACAGCTCGCCTCGAATCCCGGTTTTCTGGCGCAGACTTCCCCGCCCTATGAAAGCATTGAGGAGTTCAAGGTGCAGAACACGCTGTTCCCCGCCGAGTTCGGCCGCGGGTTTGGCGTGATCAACTACACCATGCGTTCCGGGACGAACCTGTTTCACGGCGGCCTGTTCGAGTTCCTGCGCAATGACAAACTCGATGCCCGTCCGTTTTTCAACCGGACCCGGCCCATCGTCCGGTTTAACGAGTACGGCGGCAACTTTGGCGGGCCGGTGATCATTCCGAAGCTCTACAACGGGAAGGACAAGACCTTTTTCAACTTCAACTACTCGGGGCTGCGGAACTCGCCGCCGCTGCCGGGCAATCTGGTGAGCATGCCGACGGCAGAGTTCCTGCGCGGCGATTTCTCGCGGCATGTGGATTCGGCGGGGGCGATCCTGCCCATCTTCGACCCCGCGACCACGACGGCCGACGGGACTCGGACGCCGTTTCCGGGCAACGTCATTCCGACGAACCGCCTTTCCCGCGTGGCGCGGAATACGACGCCGCTGCTGCCCGGTCCGGACCTGCCGAGCTACTTCAACAATTTCATTGCCCGGAACGCCAACCCGGTGAACGACGACATCTGGTCGTTGAAGGCAGACCACATTCTGACCTCCTCGCAACGGTTGAGCTTCGTGGTGTGGCGGTCGACGAACATTCAGTACGTCAATTCGGTGCTGGGCCGGAGCAATGGCCCGCTGGGTCCGTGGTTCACGGCCGACACGCGGGGAAGCAACTACCGCGCGAACTATGATGCGACGGTGACGCCCACGGTGCTGCTGCACTTTGGCTACGGCTACACGAAATCGAACCCCACGCGGCAGCTCGATTCGCGCCGGGGAAATGAGACGATCCAACTGCCTGGCATTCCGACCGACAGCCCGGGCTTCCCGACGTTCACGATCAACAACACCTATGGCGGTCTTGAGATCGGCAACTCGGCGCAGCAGCCGAATGATCCTTCGGCCAACATCAGCCATGCGTGGGTAGGCAGTCTTTCCTGGATGCGGGGCCGGCATCAGATCAAGGTGGGCGGCGAGGGGCGGCTGATGAAGTTCGTCAACTTCGCGGGTACGCAGAACGGGGGCTTGAGCGGCTCCTATGTGTTCAACAACCTGTCGACGTCGTCGCTGACGGATCCGCGGTTCAACCAACTGGGCAATGGGTGGGCGAGTTTCCTGCTCGGCGAAGTTTTCTCCGGGAGCCGCTTTTTCCCGATGGGGGAACGGACGGTGCAGAACGAGTTCTACGCTTACTACATTGACGACGTTTGGCGCGTGTCGAACAAGCTGACGTTCACGCTCGGCTTCCGCCACGAGATTCCGACGACGGTCCGCGACACGGCTGGCCGGCAGTCCGGATTCGATCCGGGCCTGGCCAATCCCGGGGCGAATAATCTGCCCGGCGCGCTTCGCTTCTTCGGGGACCGGATTGTGCCGAACTACTATGGCCAGTTGTCGCCGCGGGTGGGCCTGGCGTACACGGTGAATCCGAAGACGGTGATCCGGAGCGGCTTTGGGATCTTCTTCTCGCCGGGCAACGCGACGCAGATCGGGCAGTTCCCCGGCCGCTACAACGCCGGTTTCACCTTCCCGCAGGCGTTCCCGAATACTTCGAACGGACGGGTGCCGGCGTTCAATATGGACCAGGGTGTGCCGGCGTTTACCGGCACCTTGCCCAACCGGGACGCGACGCTGCTGAACGGGGCGACGATCGACTTCATGAACCCCGGCGCGAACAAGGCCGGCTACACGAACAGCTGGACGTTCAATCTGCAGCGGGAACTGCCGGGCAGCTTCCTGCTGGATGTCGGCTACGTGGGTTCGCGCAGCCTGCGGCTGCCTTCCGGGCTCGAGAACCTGAACCAGGTGGACATCTCGTTCCTTCGCCTGGGGAACCTGCTGAACGGCGACGTTGCTTCCGCGGCCGCCGTGGCGGCGGGGATCCGTCTGCCGTACCCGACCTTCCGGGGCTCCGTGGCGCAATCGCTGCGGCCGTTCCCGCAGTACACCGGCATCAACAATCTGGCGCAGCCGACCGGCTTCAGCAACTACCACTCGCTGCAAACGCGGCTGCAACGGCGCTACACGAACGGCTTCTCGATGCTGCTTTCCTACACGCTTTCGAAGACCCTGGTGCACGGGGCGGGCTATAGCAATCGCGAAATCGACGCGGCCGGCGGCGCCCCGCTCGATACGCGGAACCCTGATCTCGAAAAGCGGCTGGCGGGATTTGACCGGCAGCATGTGGCGATCGTCAGCTGGACCTATGAGCTGCCGTTTGGCCGCGGCAAGAAGATGTTGGCGAACGCGCCGCGCGTGGTGGACATTCTGGCGGGGGGCTGGCAGTTGAACGGCATCCATAACTTCCGCACGGGCGCCCCGGTGTTCATCGGGGGAGGCGGCGCGATCCCGCTGTTTGGCGGCGGCAACCGGCCGAACATCGTGAACACCAACTTCGACTTGGGCGTGACGGGCAGCAACTATGATCCGGGCGACTCGTCGCGGCAGCGGAAGCTGGACATCAACGCGTGGGCTCAGCCGGCGGCGTTCACATTAGGCACGGCGGCGCCGAGCTATAACGGTCTGCGCGGCTACGGTTCCGTATCGGAAGACTTCAGCATTCAGAAGAACTTCAAGCTGTACGAACGGCATACGTTGCAGTTCCGGACGGAGCTTTTCAACGCCTTTAACCGGGTGAACTGGGGAGGTCCGGCGGCGAATCTGAACGCTCCGGCGAACTTTGGCCGCATTACGGCCACGGATCCGCCGCGGTCGATTCAGCTGGCCTTGAAGTACTTCTTTTAGTCCGCGGCGTCCTGTTTTCGGGTTACGCTAGTGCCTAATGTCTCCTACCCGCGTCGCCATCGTCGGCGGCGGCATCGTCGGCCTGGCCACCGCGCTCCGTCTGCAGCACCGGCTGCCTCAACTCCGCATTACGGTATTTGAGAAAGAGAGCGCGGTGGGCCGCCACCAGACGGGCAACAACTCCGGCGTTCTGCACGCCGGGCTCTACTACAAGCCCGGGTCGGCCAAGGCCCGCCTGGCGGTGAATGGCGTTCGTCAGATGGTCGAGTTCTGCCAGGAGCATGGCATTCGCCATGAGATCTGCGGCAAACTCGTCGTGGCCACGGAGGAGGCGGAGTTGCCGCGGCTGCACGACCTCCACAGCCGGGGGCAGCAAAACGGGTTGGCCGGCCTGCGCCTGCTGGGTCCGGAGGAGATCCGCGAGATTGAGCCGCACGCCGCCGGACGGCAGGCGCTGCGGGTTCCGGAAGAAGGGATTGTCGACTACGGGCATGTGTGCGAAACGATGGTGCGGCTGCTGCGTGCGGGCGGGGCGGAGGTTCGCACGAGTTGCCCGGTGACGAAGATTGAACCGGGCTGGCGCTTGAACGGTGAGTTTGAGGCCGACTTTCTGATCAACTGCGCGGGGCTGCATTGCGACCGGGTGTCGGCACTTGCCGGGGAACGGCGCGAGGCCCGGATCATTCCCTTTCGCGGCGAATACTACATGATCAAGGCCGCGCGCCAACACCTGGTCCGCCATCTGATCTACCCGGTGCCCGACCCGGCGTTCCCATTTCTGGGGGTGCATTTCACGCGGCTGATCCAAGGGGGAGTGGAGGCCGGGCCGAACGCGGTGCTGGCGTTTGCGCGCGAGGGATACCGGTGGAGCGATGTCTCGATGCAAGACCTGTGGGACTCGCTGACGTTTCCCGGCTTGTGGCGCTTTCTGGTTCGTTATCCGTCGATGGCCAGCTATGAGATTCGCCGCTCGCTCAGCCACGGTTTGTTTTGCGCTTCGCTGCAACGGCTGGTGCCGGAGATCCAGCCGGCGGATATCGAACGCGGCGGCGCCGGGGTGCGGGCGCAGGCCATGCTTCCGAACGGCGACCTGGTGCAGGATTTTCTGATCGTCGAGCGGGAGAAGGCACTGCACCTGCTGAACGCGCCGAGCCCCGCGGCGACGGCGTCGCTGGCGATTGGCGACGAGATCGTCGACCGGATTACCGCGCGGCTTACTTGATTACGCCGCCGAAGCCGGAGTCGAGCGAGCCCATCAGCTGCAGCACGGCCGGCCCAAGCGTGACGAGCAGCACGGCGGGAAAGATGAGAAAGAAGACCGGGAAGACGAGCTTCACGCTGACCTTGCGGGCCTGCTCCTGGGCGCTCTGCCGGAGGCTCGTCCGAAGATAACGGGTCTGGTTCCGAAGGGCTCCGGCGAGGCTCGTGCCGAAGCGGTCGCTATCGATGAGCACTTGGGCGAACCGCCGGATCTCGGGTTCGCGATTGCGCTCCATCAGTTGCCGGAGTTGCTCCTGGCGGCTGCGGGTGGAGAGAATTCCGGTAGGCACGGTGGCCAATTCGTTCGATAGTTCCGGGTGGGAGATGCGCAGTTCCCGGGCCGTATCGAGCATGGCGCCGTCGAGCGACTGGCCTCCTTCGAGGCCCAGGACGAGCAGCTCCAGCGCTAGCGGCAGGCTGCGTTTCAAGCGTTCGGCCCGCCGGTTCACCATCCAGTTGAGCACCCGGTCGGCCATCAGATATCCCATGCCACCGCCAGCGAGGAGGGCGGTCAGCCAGCCAAGGCTGGACTCGCCAAAGACCAGAGAGCTGATGGCCGCGAGAATTCCCAGCACAAGAGTGGCGGCGGCCTTGGCGCCGAAAAAAATCGTGAGGGCTTCCGGCCGCCGGTAGCCGGCGTAGCTCAGCAGCTTCCGGTAGCGCTCGGTTTGGGAGTCCCGCGTGGGCACCGCCGAGCCGACCGCCTGCAGGGTTCCGGCGAGGAGCTGCTGCGGATCCGCCGAGTCGCCATTCTCGTCCTTGCGCTGGAGATACCAATATCCGCCGCCGCCCACGAGCGCCAGAACGAGGAGGAAGAAGCCGCCGACGAGGGCCAGTTCGGGACTCATCGTTAAACCTTCACCTTGACGATCCGCTGGATTACCAGATGGCCCGCAATGACGCACGCAATCCCGGTCCAGATCAGATACTTGCCGTAGGGATGATAGATCAGGACACCGATAAACTGGGTGGCCGTCAGATAGAGCATGATCGCGATACCGAGGGGCAGGAGGGTGAGGACCGTGCCGGTCATCTTCCCCTGGGCGGACAAGGCGCGGACTTCGCCACGCAGCGCCGCATTTTCGCGGAGCGTCTCGGCCAGACGCTCGAGCACTTCCGTCAAACGGCCGCCCGCCCGCGCCTGCAGCAGCGTGGCGGCGACGAACAGGCGGACTTCGTCCACTTTCACGCGGGCCGTGAAGTTCTCCATCACCTGGTCAAGCGGAGCGCCCAGGCGGCGCTCTTCCGCCATGCGCCGGAACTCGGTGCCGAGGGGAGCGGGAACCTCGGAGCCGAGCACCTCAAAGGCGCTTGAAATCGGGTGGCCGGCGCGCATCATGCGCGCCAGGCTTTCGAGGGCATCCGGAAACTGCGCCTCAAACTTTTGGATACGCTGTTGGCGCTTCCTTTCAATAAACCAGTAGGGCAGCCAAGCCCCCAGGACAAAAGCGCCCAGTCCGGAGCCCGGGGGGAGCAGGGCGCTATCCTGCACCAGCGCGAAGAAGGAGCCGCCGAGCAGCAGCATGGTTAAGGTGACGCGGCCGACCGACCACTGCAGGTCCGCTTCGTCCATCCGCTGCTTGAGAGAATCGATGAGGTCCAGGCGCCGGAGGAGCGCCTGCCAGATCGTGATCGAACTCAAGGACTCTTCGCGCAGCAACCCGCCGAGGCCCGCGGTGTCGTCCGCCTCCGCACCTTCGACAGCCGCCGAGGCCAAGCCGAAGCGGTCCTGGACAAACGCGGCGATCGCCACCGCGACGCCCGCCAGCAGGAAGGTTCCGACGAAGACGATGATGATCAGCGCGATTTCCATGCAAGACCTAGCGGCCGTTCAGGCCGGCCTGCACCACCGGCGCCATAACGCGCGGGGTGATCAAGACAACGAGATCGCGGCTGGCGCCGGGGTTGATCCGGCCGCCGAACAACTTCTGCAACAGATCGGCCGACTCCGAACCCGGGCCGAAGCCGGAGAGCGCGATGGTTTGCCCATCGACCAGATCCACGTCGGCGACAACCCGACGCGTCGTGGACCCCTGGCCGAGGTCAGTGGTCACTTCGGGTTCCACCCGGAGCCGGATGGCTCCATTACCGCTCAGGCGAGGGACGAACTGGATGCGTAGTCCGCAGTTGTTGCCGTTGGCGGCTTTCCAGGTGGCGCCGGCCCGCAGCGTCACTCCGCTCTGGTCAGGCGCCGTGAGTTTCTCCGTGGAAAGAAGCTCTTGCGGCCGGATGACACTCTCGCTCGACACTCCGCGCTGCAACGCGGCAATGCGCACCGGTGCGTCCTGGGGCAGAGCGGTGAGGCGGGTCTGATTGTCCTCAAAGAAGCTCGAACGGCCGTTGACCAACTTCACCTCGAGATCGACCCGGGCCGCCGCCTGGACGTCGGCCGGGGCCGGCGCGGCCGAGGGCAACCCGGTGGCACCGCGGTCCACGAAAACCTGGCGGAACTCAATCGGAGGCCGCGCCATCTGCTCGTCATCGAGTTGATTCCGAAGCAGTAAACGAATCTTCGCGGCCGAATCCGCCAACGCCACGCGATCGGCATCCTTGGGCGCCACCAGCAGATTGACGACGGGAACCATCCCCTGTCCGTTGCTCTCATTGCCCTGCACACTCAACACTTCGGCGTTCTGGAGCAGCGACCGCACGGCCGGTTCCGTGCCGCGCAGGTTGACTACCTGGAGATCGACGCGGTGGCCGGCGCGGAGAAACGGCATCAGGCCGTTGGACTCCGAAATGCGCACCGAGATCGCCCGCATCCCCTTGGCGATGCTGCCTTTATCGCCTTTGCCCTGATCGGCCCCCGTCCGCTCTTCCGTGATGGGTTCGTTTTCGATCGTCGCTTGATAGACCGTCTTGCCCACAGCGTCTTCGACGCGTTGATAGGCGCCCGGCGGCAATGCGCCGGCCCAGGTGGACAGCTTGATATCGGCGGCATCGAGTTGATGCCCCCGGTCAATGGCGCGCGCCGCGACGACGATCGTCTGCTTGGCGGCCAGCGCCTCTTCGTCACGCATGCGGCCGACGAACAAGCCGTAAAAAATTCCCGTCGCCGCAATGGCAACTACAAACGCGATACCGAGCAGGGGGACAAGATTCCGCTTCATAAGGAGACACAGCGAGCACCCCCAGTACACCATGGGCCCGGCGGAAGAGGAATCCGGAGAAACGGTTAACCCTGGCGGGGAAAGACCCTACTTATCGCTAAGGTCTTTGTCGTAGACATACCGCTGCTCGATCTCGCCTTGGGGCCCGTTGATCGTCCGGTAGATCGTCATCTCGCGGCCATCGGCGGACAAGCTGTACTGGTCGGTCATGGCGAGCGTTGATCCCTGGACGGTGGCTTTAGACCGGACCTGGAGGATCGGCCCGCGCCAGGCGGCCACGGCCTTCACCTCGTTGCCGCTAATGACGTTCACGGACTCCTTGCCGTCGAGCGTCCAGCGGTACTCGTTGACGCGGCCGTTGGCCGTCGAGTGGGCGGAGAGTTCCCCGCCCTGTTGGCGGATCTTCGTGACGACGGAACCGGGGCGGGGCGCCCGGCCGAAGTCGCTCTTGTCGTGATTCAGTTTCCAGGTGCCGGACAAATTGGGCTCAGCCAGAAGCAGGGCGGCCGTGGCGAGCCACAGCAAAACAATGCGCATGCCTCGATGCTAGGCTGGGACGGTCTTGGGCGCAAGGAAAATCTTGTAAGCTAAAGCCCCTATTGCCACCGTGCCGAGGGCTACGAGGGAGACCGAAGGCCGCATGAGGAAGCCGGAGCCGGCGACCCAGGCGCCCACCAGAATGTAAAAGGCCGGGATGAGCGGCCAGGCGAAATTGACGACGCCGAGGCGTTGCCAGCCGGCCCGTTTGCGGAAGACGAACAGGGACGCCACAGCGAGGACGGAGAAGGCGTTGAGGAGGAAGCCGACGTAGAACATGAGGTCCCGGAAGGAGAGGAAACACATGGCGACGGCGCAGACGCCTTGCATGGCGATGGCGACATAGGGCGTTCGCCAGGTTTCGTGTACGCGGGCGGCGGCGGGGAAGAAGGCTTTGTTCTGGGCCATGGCGTAATAGACGCGCGGACCGATGGTGACCATGGCGTTGACGGTGGCGAGGAGCGAAACCGCCATCAGGCCGCTGAACAGGCTCGCCACTTCGGGGCCGAACAGGTTCGAGGCCGATAGGGAGCCGACGGCCACGACGCCCTTCATCTGCTCGAGCGGCTGGGCGTAGATGTAGGCGATGTTGAGGCCGACGAACAGGGCGGCGACCAGGGCCGTGCCGAGGGTGAGGGCGAGGGGCAGGGTGCGTTCGGGGGTGCGGAGTTCCTCCGCGACGTAGGTCGCGGCGTTCCAGCCGGAGTAGGCGACGTAGATGAAGATGAGGCTGGTGGCGAACTGCTCCCAGAGGGGCGAGGTGGAGGTGCGGACGGCCACCTCATTGAAATGGCCCCAATCCCCTTTGCCGAAGGCGAAGGCGAACAGGAGGAAGCCGACAATGACGCTGAGCTTGACGGCGGTGAGGACGTTCTGCACGCTGGCGGCCAGGCGGATGCCAAACAGGTTCAGGACGGCGAAGGCGAGGATGAGCACCGAGGCCACGATCTGTGCACCGCCGACGGTGAAGGGGCCAACGGCAGTGGAGCTGGCCTGTTTCACGGCCGGGAAGAAGTAGCCGAGGTAGTCCGAGAAGGCGAGAGCGGCGAGGGCGATGGGCGCGGAGAAGCCGGCCGTGAAGGAGATCCAACCTTCCATGAAGCCCCAGGTGGGCCCGTAGGCTTGGGTGAGGTAGACGTACTCGCCGCCGGAGCTGGGGAAATTGATGCCGAGTTCGGAGTAGCAGAAGGCGCCGGCCAGAGCCACAATTGCGCCGACGATCCAGATGCCGAGGACGATATCGGGCGAGCCGAGGTCGCCGGCGAGAAAGCCGGTGGTGGTGAAGATGCCGGTTCCCACCATGTTGGAGATTACCAGCGCGGTGGCGCTAACCAGCCCAAGCTGGCGGAGGAGAGAAGAAGATGGTTGGCTCAACTGGCTACTCGAAGATTGGTCGGATGGTGGCCGCAAGCGGCTTCGTAGACATGGTACACGTCATCAAAGACGCGGTCCCAGCTGACGCGGCAGGCCGATTCACGCGCTTCGAGGCGCATTCGTTGCAACTCTACCGGATTGGCGATGAGGTCGGCAACCCGGCGGACAAAGTGGGCCTCGCTTTGGCAGACATAGCCGTTGGCGCCGGCCTCGATCAGGTGTTGGGGGCCGCCGTGATTCATGACGATGGCGGGTACGCCGCTGGCGAGGGCTTCGTGGACGCTGGTGCCGTAGGTGTCGGTCAGCGAGGGGTTCAGGAAGAGATCCATGCTGGCGTAGGCGTCGGCGAGTTCGGCGCCGTCGAGGAACTGGCGGAACTCGGCGCGCCGCAGCCGGCGTTTGAGCCAGGTCTGCTCGAAGCCTTCGCCGATGATGAGAAAGCGATGATGGCCGCCGGGCAGGGCGCGCTGGACCTGGGCGAGGAGGCGAACGTTCTTCTCTGGTTGCAGGCGGCCGGCGAAGCCGAGGGTGAAGGCGCCGTCCTGCCGCAGGCGTCGCCCGGGATGGAAGAGGCCAGTATCGACGGCGCGCCGCATGAGGTGGACGGGCTTGCCGGTCTGTTCGCCGAGGAAGTTGACGAGGTCCGGGTTGGGGGCGAACAGGCGGCGGGCGAGTTTGTAGAAGAGCGTCACGCTTTCAAGCGCGCCGCGTTCGGTGAGGCTGGTGACGAAGTCCGCGTAGTTGCGGGGCAGGAGCGAGAAGACCGGATGGTCGAGGAGGAGATGCAGCCGCTTGGCGGCGAGTTCGTGGAGATTGTTGTGCCAGGAGGCGACGAGAGGGATGCCGTAGTAGAACGAGAAGTAAGCGCCCATGAGGCCGATGTCGCCGGGACCGGTGACGTGGATGACATCGGGGCGGAACTTGCGGAGGGCGGTGCGGAGGCGCAGCAGATGGCGGGGCAGCAGGGGATCGAACGACAGTTCACTGTCGACGGGAATGGCCATGGCCGCGCGGTGGAGCTGCACGTGCATCTGGTTGCCGTCGGACCAACTGGTGGTGGATTCGCCGGGCCGCACGAGGAGCAAGGGCAGGCCGTTCTTGCGGGTGAAGGCGGCGAGCTCGCGGCTGGTCCGGGCGAGTCCGTTCACCTCGTCAAACGAGTCGGTGAAGTAGGCCACGCGAATGGAAGGGCTGGCTGGCATGCGAAGAAAGCAGACGCTGCCATCAGTATAAACGTTTCCTCACGTGGCCTTCCGGTTGTTACTGGCTGGCTCAGTGTTCGTGCGGTTCGGCGAAGACCGGGCCGAGGCCATGGAGGGCGAGCCGGGTATCGATAGCGGTTTCGACGACATCCTTCTCTTCGTCGTCGAGGCCGCCGGCGAGATCGGCGATTTTGCGGTAGAGCTTCTTGGCGTTCGACCGCGTGGTGTCTCCCGCGCAGCAGAGTGCGTAGGCGAACAGGGCGCGTTCCCGGAGATCGGGGTCGTCGAACATCTGCTCGAGTTGCTTGGACTCGTACACCATGCCGAGGTAGCCGACGCCGGTGATGGCTTCGTTCTGGACGGCGCGAACGGGATCCTGCAGGTGTTTCGAGAAGAGCGGCGCGAAGGTCTTGTCGAACGTCCGCCACATGCCGCGCATGGCCTGGGGCCGGGTCTCTTCGTTCTCGTAGAGTTCGCGGAGCACCTGTTCGACGGTGGGATTCAGTTCGTTGGTGGCGACGGCGATGGCGGCGCCGGCGCGCTCGCGTAACGGGGCACCGGTATCCGCCATCTTTTCGCGGAGCTTGGGGGCGACGCCCGGCTCCTCCCAGTACTCGGAAAGGCTCTGCCAGGCGGCGCCGCGCACGGCGGAGTCGGCGTCGTTCTCGGCGGCGCCGAGGAGGGCGTCAAGCAAGGCTTCGTCCGGCTCTTCGTCCACCAGCGCTTCGGCGGCCTCCCGGCGGACGGAGGCGTCGGGATGCTGAAGGAGTTCGATGATCTCCTCGGCTTCGAGGACGTCCCAGACGGGAGAAGCGGCCTCCTCGAAGTTGGCGAAGACGTCGTAGGGGGGATGGCCATCCTCAACGACGGGCGCTTCGAGGTTGCGCATCGAGTATTCGAGTTCGCGTTTCTCGTCCTGCTCGTCCTCGCCCATCCGCTCGATCCGGGCGGCCATGGCGGGGATGAGCTCCCTGTCGCCGTAGAGGCTGAGGTTAATGGCGGCGTCGGCGGGGTCCGACTCGAGACGATCGAGCAGAATCTGCTGGATCCGATCGTCCTTCACGCCCAACCCGGCGAGGAGGAACTCCATGTTGCCCCGGCTTTCGCCGTCGGCCTGGTCGCGGAGTTCGAGCAAGGGTTCGACCGCGGCCTCGCCCAGTTCGCCGAGCGCTTCGTAGATATGATCGGGGGCCTCGCCGTCATCCTGATGGAGGAGATCGATGAAGAAGGGAATGGCGGCGGGATGGCGCAGGGCGCGGAGGATATGGAACAGATCGACGGTGAGGTCGATGCGGTCCTCCTCCGGCTGTTCGAGGCCATAGGCGGCGAGTTCGGCGGCCGCCTCCGGCCCCCGGTCGAGAATCGCCTGGACGAAGGCGCGGTCGACGCCGATGCGCCCGCGGCCGGCTTCGTGAAGGAGGTCGCGCAGGGGCGTATCGGGATACTGGGACGGCAGGAGGAGCATGAGGTTAGTGTCTCACTTAATACGTCGCGCGCCCGCCGGAGGCGTCGTAGGTTTGGGCGGTAACGAAGCTGCAATCCGGACTCGAAAGGAAGTGGACGACGGCGGCGATCTCTTCCGGTTCGCCGGTGCGCCGCATGGGGATCTTTTCGGTCATGTAGGCCACCTGCTGGGGGGTCAACTGTTCGAGGATCGGGGTGCGGACGACGGCGGGGCTGACGGCATTGACGCAGATGCCTTCGGTGGCCACTTCTTTGGCCACGGATTTGGTGAAGCCGATGACGGCGGCTTTGGTGGCCGAGTAGGCGGACATGTTCGGGTTGCCTTCCTTACCGGCGATGGAAGCGATGTTGACGATCCGGCCGTACTTGTGTTCGCGCATATGCGGCAGGACGGCTTTGCAACCGTTCCAGACGCCGTCCATGTTGATGGCGATGCAGCGGTGCCAGTCGTCGATGTTTTGCTCCCACAGCGGGGCGGCTTTGCCGCCGATGCCGGCGTTGTTGACGAGAATGTGCACGCGCCCGGTCTGCGCGAGGACGCTATCGACGGCGGCCTGCACGGACTCCGTGCTGGTGACGTCCATGGCGACGGAGAGCGCGCCGGGGATGGTAGCGGCGACCTCGGCGGCGGCAGCGCCATTAATATCCGCGATGGCGACGGTCGCGCCTGCTTTGGCCAAGCGCCGCGCGATGGCGGCGCCAATTCCAGAGGCCGCGCCGGTGACAATCGCCGTGTGGCCGGTTAAATCGAAAAAGCCCATTTGGCTATGCTCCTAATGAAGAAGGCCCGGAGTCAAGCGGGTGACGCCGGGCCATTGGTCAATTATGGATGAAGTAACTACTCTTCGCGCTTGACGACCACTTTGACGCTGGTGGTGACCTGTTTGTGCAGTTTCACCGGAACGCTGAACTCGCCCAGGGTTTTGATGGGTTCGGCCAGAACGATCTTCTTGCGGTCAATGTGGAAGTTCTTGGCTTCCAGCTGATCGGCGATGTCCTTGACGGTCACCGAACCGAACAGGTGGTCGTTTTCGCCAGCCTTCATGCTGATCTCGATCACGGTGGGCTCGAGCAGCTTGGCGAGTTCCTGAGCGTCGGCGGCTTCGACGGCTTCGCGCCGCAGCGCAGCCTGGCGCTCCTGTTCGACGATCTTCTTGTTGGCTTCCGTAGCCGGAACGGCAAGCCGTTTGGGCAACAGGAAATTGCGGGCGAAGCCCGGAGCGACGTTCACTAGCTGACCGCGCGAACCGAGCTTATCGATATCCTCTCGTAAAATGACTTCCATTGGGGATTCTCCTCGGGGTTATAGCGATGTGGTGAACGGCAGCAGGGCGATGTTCCGGCTCTGCTTGATCGCGGTGGCGAGCAAGCGCTGGTGGACGCAACACACGCCGGAGATCCGCCGCGGGGTGATCTTGCCGCGCTCGGAGACGAAGGCCGAGAGCAACTTCACGTCTTTATAGTCGATGTGGTCGATTTTCTCGACGCAGAACCGGCATACCTTCTTCCGGCGGAAAAACTGCTTCTTATTCCCGGCCAGGGCTTTGTCGCCGCCGGTCGGACGCTGGCTGGCCGCAATCGGGCGGCCTCCGCTCTTGGTTTCTGCCATTGTCTTAGTCTCCTACTCGTTAGTTCTCAGCGGCCGGCTCGGAAGCGGCCTCAGCGTTTACCGGCGCGTCCTCGAAGGGCAGCGGAGCGGCGGGCATCGGGGATTCGGGAGCGGCGGGCATATCGGGCCGGGCGCCCGGCACGATGGGCGCGAGCGGGGCCGTGATCTGCGGCTTCCGGGCGGCGCGCTTTTCGCGGCGCTTCTTCCGCTTTTCGACGCGGCGATTCCGTTCGTCGGTCCGGACGGTGATGAATTTGATCACCGAGTCGGTGACGCGCAGGCGGCGCTCCACTTCCTTGGCCGTTTCCGCCGTATTGGTTGAGAATTCGAGCAGGATGTAGATGCCCTCGAACTGCCGGTCGACCCGATAGGCGAGTTTGCGCACACCCCACTTTTCCACCTTATCGACCGTGCCGCCGCCGGTGGTGATGACACCGCGGAGCATTTCGATGATCGCGTCCTGTTCTTCTTCAGTGGCGCTGGTGTTGACAATAAAGAGTTCTTCGTAAGTCCTCATGGTTCCTCTTTGGCACCGGGAGCGCGACGCGCATTAAAACGCGCCATGGCCTTTTCGACGCCCTCGGTGATGATGGATTCCACTGCGGCGACAACATCGTCGAGCAATGGGTCCAACGTGGCTAACTGTGCCCGCCGGATTTTGGCCAGCACATACGACTTCATATCCTTCACGGGCTGTTCGGGGCGGATGCCCAGGCGAATCCGTGCAATTTCTTCTGTTCCCACGCTGCGGATGACCGAACTGACACCGTTGTGTCCGCCGGCCGAGCCTTTCGGCCGGATCCGCATCGAGCCCCAATCGAGCGCCAGTTCGTCGTAAATCAACAACAACCGGTCAACTGGAAGCGTGTACTTGGCAAGCAGTTCCTTGACGGACCCGCCACTTAAATTCATGTAGGTTTGCGGCTTGGCCAGCACCACGTCGGCGCCGGCGATTCGCCCCACCCCGGTGATCGCCTTGTCTTCGGCCCGGGTGACCCGGATGCCGTGAGCGGCAGCGATCCGATCGATGGCCAGGAATCCCAGGTTGTGGTACGTGTTGTCGTACTCCGCACCGGGATTTCCCAAGCCCACGATCAACATGGAAGCTTACTTCTTTTTGGCCGGCGCGGCGCCCGCAGCGGCCTTGTCGTCCTTCTTGCCCTTCTTGATCACTTCCGGCTCGGCGGCGGCAGCCGCGGCATCGGCGTCGATCTTCGGCGCCACCACGTGCACGATGACGGAATCGGGAGCCATGAGCAGCTTCATCGAGTTGGTCATCGGCAGGTCCGAAGCCCGGATCGCCTGGTTGATTTCGAGCGTAGCGATGTCGAGGCTGAAGTCGGCCGGGATGTCGTCCGGCAAGCACTCCACTTCGACTTCGCGGGTGACGACGTCGAGAAGACCACCCTGCTGCTTCACGCCCTTCGGTTCGCCGTGGACGTGAACAGGGATCTTCACCTTGATCCGCTTGGTGAGGTCGATGCGCTGCATGTCGATGTGCAGCAGGTTGCCCTTGACGGGCTCATACGACCAGTCGATGATCATGACTGGCTCGGGCGCGCCACCATCGACCGTAACGTCGAAGATGGAGTTGTGACCGGTGGAAGAGAGAAGAATCTTATTCACTTCCTTCGGACTAATGGCAACGGCAACAGGTTCTTTGCCGGTGCCGTAGATGATCGCGGGTGCTCGTCCGGAGACGCGCAGCCGCCGAGCTTCGTTTTTACCGCGCGTAGCGCGGCCCTCGGCGGCGATCGTGATGTCCTTTCTCATACAGGCTCCTGAAAACTCAACTTACAACTAGACGAAAAGACCGCTGACACTGGTCTCTTCATGAATCGACTGAATCGCTTGCGCCAGCAGGGGAGCAACGGAGAGTTGCTTGATCCGGCCTGAGGCCTGGGCTTCTTCCTTGAGAGGAATGGAGTTGGCAAACACCACCTCTTCCAGATTGGAATTGCGAATCCGATCCACGGCGGGACCGGACAAAACGGCGTGCGTGGCACAGGCCCGTACACTTTTGGCGCCACTGCTCAGCAGCGCTTCGGCGCCCTTTACCAGGGTACCAGCGGTATCGATGATGTCGTCAACCAGCAGGCAGGTTTTGCCCCGGACATCACCGATGACATGCATGATCTCGGCAACGTTGACCTCTTCGCGGCGCTTGTCGATGATGGCCAAGGGAGCGTTGAGCCGTTTGGCGAACGCCCGCGCGCGTTCCACACCGCCGGCGTCCGGGGAGACGACCATCAGGTCAGGAACGTTGATCTCGCGGTAGTACTCGATCATGACCGGGGCGGCGAACAGGTGGTCCACTGGAATATCGAAAAAGCCCTGAATGGGGGCGGCGTGGAGGTCGAGGGCGAGGACGCGGTCGGCGCCCGCCCGCTCGATGAGGCTGGCCACGAGTTTGGCCGAGATCGGGACGCGGGGCTTATCCTTCCGATCTTGCCGGGCATAGCCATAGTAGGGCAATACGGCGGTGATCCGGTCGGCTGATGCTCGCTTGAGCGCGTCGATCATCAGCAGCAGCTCCATCAGGTAGCGGTCAACCGGGTTGCAGGTGGGCTGCACGACGAAGACGTCCGCCCCGCGGACGTTCTCCTTGATCTGGAGGTAGATTTCCCCGTCGGCAAACGCGCGCACCGGGGCGATACCGAGTTCGGTGCCAAGGCACTCGCAAATCTCCGCCGCGAGGGCGGGGTGAGCGTTGCCGGTGAATATCTTGAGTCTGTCGAATCTCATCGCGCGTACCGGCTTCGGGGCGGCCATTGTTTCGCGTCCGTGTGTTCTTTGAGGGCTTGCCACCACGAGGCCTGGTACCGACGGCGCGACAAGGTCTTCGCCGCGTAGACACGCGCTGAGCCGAACCGGCCCGCCGCTGTCTTGACCTGCTCCCGGGTGCGGAAGATTCCGAAGAGAGCCGCACCGCTACCGCTCATACGGGCGGGAGCTGCTCCCAGTTTCTTCAATTGTTTGAGGGTGGACTCGAGCTGTGGGTGAGTGGGGAAGACTACCCGTTCGAAATCGTTCTCGCTGCTGATCCCTACGCCGCCAGGAGACAGGGATTCCCCCTGCTCCCAGACACGCGCCTGGAATCTACCAATGTACCGGGCGACGTCGGCCTCTGTCAATTTTCCGTTACCAGCCCGGTCGAAGGCGCGGTAGGCCTCGGGGGTCGAGACATGGATATGCGGGGCGACGATCAGGAGATCCTCCGCGGGTTTTTCGGGCAGCGGATAGAGCTCCGTCCCACGGCCCAGGCCCAGGGCGAGGCCGCCGTAGAGGAAAAATGGCACGTCGCTGCCGAGTGCGGCCGCGATTTCGTGCAGCCGGCCGACGGGGAGCGGCTTGCCGGTAAGAACAGGCAGGGCGAGCAGGACCGCGGCCGCATCGGTGGAGCCCCCGCCGAGCCCTCCGCCCATCGGGATCTGCTTGATCAGCTTGCAGTGCAGGTGGCCCTTGGCGTTTGAAGCGGCCAGGACGGCTCTGGCCGCGCGCAGCACCAGGTTGTCCGGAATGTCGATCTCGGCTTCGAGCGTCGGCTCGACGGCCTTCCCCGGAGTGAAGAACAGCTCCAGGGAATCGTGCAGAGAAACCGTTTCAAAGACGGTACGCAGTTCGTGGAAGCCGTCGGCTCCCCGGTTGAGAACCGTCAGTTCCCGGTTGATCTTGGCGTAACAGGGGACGCGGGCGGTGCGAGTCTCGGCCACGGCGGCTTAGTAGTGTAGCAGGGAGTGGATGGGCCGTCCCCCGAGCTTCCGGCGACCGTCGAGAAAATCGAGTTCGATGACGAAAGAGAGTGCGGCCACGGTGCCGCCGAGTTGCTCGACGAGCGAGGCAACCGCCGCGGCAGTGCCGCCGGTGGCGAGAACGTCGTCCACAATCAGCACGCGCTGACCGGGCTGGATGGCGTCCTGGTGGATTTCGAGCTTATCGGTGCCGTACTCGAGGGCGTATTCCACCGCTTCCACCGCGGCCGGCAGCTTCTTGGGCTTGCGCACCGGGACGAAGCCTTTACCGAGGGAGTGGGCCACGGTCGGCGCGAAGAAGAAACCGCGGGCTTCGATGCCGATGACGACATCCACCTCCTCGGCACGAACCGCCGAGGTGAGGCCGTGGATGACTTCCGAGAATCCAGTGCCATCCTTCATCAAGGTGGTGATGTCGTAGAAGAGAATGCCCGGCTTGGGCCAATCCGGGATCTCCCGAATCAAGTTTTTGAGGTGGAGCATGGGTACAGCGATCCATTCTATCAGTCACGAACTGCCGGCCGGGATGACAAACACGGGGCCCAGCGGTCCGAGCCGGCTCACCAGCACTAAGCACACCAGCACCAAGCAGGGGGGATCGGAACACCGGCAGTGATAGACTGCCCGCATGAGGCGTTTGGCCGCATTCCTGTTGGGTTCGCTGGCATTTGGCGCGGATCCGTTTCTCGACTCGGTCAAGCCGGTGCTGCAGTCCCACTGCGCCTCCTGCCACGGCGCCAAGGCGCCCGCCGGGGGATTGGCGTTGCCGCCGCTGCTCGCCGGTCCGGGCTCGGAGACGCTCCGCGAACGCGAGAAATGGGAACGCATCGCCGGCCGCATCCGCGCGGGGGAGATGCCGCCGAAAGGGGCGTCCCGGCCCAGCGAAGAGCAGCTGCAAGCGGTGGTCCGTTGGGTGGACTCCTCCTATGAAGCCATCGACCGCAGCCGTCCGATTGACCCCGGCCGCGTGACCGCCCGGCGGCTGAACCGCTTCGAGTACACGAACTCGGTCCGCGATCTGCTTGGCATCGATCTGAACCCCGGCGAAGAGTTTCCGGCCGACCCCTACGGCTATGGCTTCGACAATATCGGCGATGTGCTTTCCGTCAACGCCGGATTGCTGGATCAGTATCTGAAGGCCGCCGAGCGGGTGGCCCACGCAGCGATTCCCGTGCCCGGCGAGACCGTGCCGGCGACGATGCACCGCTACCTGGCCGAACGGATCGGCCAGGACCGGCAACTGCGGATGACGGTGGACCACGTCTTCCCGATGGCTGGGTTCTATACACTGCGCACCGCGTTCTACCAGGCGCTCCGGGACGGGACGCGCGTGCGGATTCAACTGGCGATCGATGGGAAGCCAGCCGCCGCAGGGGAGTTGCGGTTCTACTACCAGATCGACCGCGGCCTGGAGGCGCCGCGCGTGCGGGTGCCGGCCGGCCGCCACCGGGTGGAGGCGACGATCACGGTGCTGCCCGATCCGCCGTATAAAGGCACGCCGCCGTACTTGGAATCGGTCGAAGTGTACGGGCCACTGCCGGAGGGCCAGGAGCCGGATCGGCGCTTGTTGGCCTGCGGCGCGGCGAAAGGGGCGGACTGTGCGCGGCAGATTCTGGCGCCCCTGGCCCGCAAGGCTTGGCGACGGCCGGTGACGGGAGCGGAGATGGACGGCCTGCTGAGCCTGGCGGTTCGGGAGCAGGCGCGGAGCGGTTCGTTTGAAAAGGGCATGCGCAGTGCGTTGATGGCGATTCTCGTCTCGCCGCATTTTCTGTTCCGGGTGGAACAGAACCGGGGCCCGGCGGCGCAGCCGGTATCGGATCACGAACTGGCGACGCGGCTTTCCTACTTTCTCTGGGGCAGTCTGCCCGACGACGAACTTTCGCGGGTCGCTGATGCCGGAAAGCTTGGCACCGTCGTGAAGCAGCAGACGCTGCGCCTGCTGGGCGACCCACGCGCGGCGGCCTTTGTCGAGAGCTTCGCCGGGCAGTGGCTGCAGACACGCAACCTGACCGTCCAGCGGCCGGACGCCAAGCTGTTCCCCGCATTCACTGGTGAGTTGGCCGCGGCGATGCGAACCGAGACGGAGATGTTCTTCACGGAAATCCTGCGAGAGAATCGCTCGATCCTGGATTTTCTGGATGCCCCGTTCACCTACTTGAACGGGCCGCTGGCGAAGCACTACGGCATCGGCGGGGTGGAGGGCGAGGCATTCCGCCGCGTGACGCTTGATGGCGTGCAGCGGGGCGGCGTGTTGACGCAGGGCAGTGTGCTGACGGTATCGTCGTATCCGACACGCACAAGCCCGGTGATCCGCGGCAAATGGATCCTCGACAATCTGCTGAACCAGCCGCCCCCGCCGCCCCCGCCGAACGTGCCGGCGCTTGAAGAGAAGGCCGTGGCCAGCGGAGGCTCCATGCGGCAGCAGCTCGAGAAACACCGGAGCAACGCCGCCTGCGCCGCCTGCCACGCGCGGATGGACCCGCTGGGGTTTGGTCTCGAAAACTACGACGCCATTGGCCGCTGGCGAGAAGAGGACGCCTCCGGCGAACTGCCGGGCGGGGTACGGTTCGCCAAACCGGCGGAGATGAAACAGATTTTGAAGGCCGATCCCGATGTCTTTGCCCGGGCGCTGACCGAGAAGATGCTGACCTATGCGCTGGGCCGCGGCGTGGAGTTGCGGGACCGGGCGGCGGTGCGGCAGATTGTGGACCGGCTGCGGGCGAATGGATACCGGATGCAGGAGCTAATCCTGGGCATTGTGGAGAGCGAACCGTTCCGGAAGCGGCGCGGGGAAGGAGGCGTATGAGGAAGCTATCGAGAAGGCATCTGTTACGGGGCGTGGGAGCGACCATCGGGTTGCCGTGGCTGGAGGCCATGGCCGCGCCGACCGCCACGCCGAAGCGCCTGATTGTGGTGTACGCACCCAGCGGGAAGATTATGCCGTACTGGACGCCGAGTGCGCCGGGGACCGGATTTGCGTTTCCGCGGACGCTCGCCGCGCTCGAGAAGCACCGTTCGCGCCTCAGTGTTCTGAGCGGGCTGGCCGCCAACCAGGGCAACGCGCTGGGCGACGGGGCGGGCGACCATGCCCGGGCTGCTTCCGCCTATCTGACCGGGGTGCATCCGCGGAAGACCGAAGGCGCCGATATCCGTTGTGGCGTTTCGATGGACCAGGTGGCCGCGGCGCATTTCGCCAAGAGCACGCGGATTCCCTCGCTTGAGATCACGTGTGAAGACAGCCGCCAGGTGGGATCGTGCGATAGCTATAGCTGCGTCTATCAGAGCATTTCGTGGAAGTCCGAAACGCAGCCGATGCCGCCGGAGATGAACCCGCGGACGGTGTTTGAACGTCTGTTCGGCGATGCCAGCTTAACCCCGGAGCAACGGGCGGCGCGGCGGAGCGTGTTGGATCTGACACGGACGGAGACGGCCCGGCTGGCGGGCAACCTGGGTGCGACGGACAAGCGGAAGCTGGACGAGTATCTGACCGCGGTTCGCGAGGTGGAGACCCGGATGGACAAGGCCGGGCCGAGCATCGGCGCCGCTGCGCCGGCCGGAATTCCGACGAGCTACCGGGAGCACGCCCGGCTGCTTTTCGATCTTTCGGCGTTGGCATTCGCTTCGGGATCGACGCGCATGATCACCTTCATGCTGGCTCGCGAAGGCGGTCTGCGTACCTACCCGGAGGCCGGCGTGCCGGAGGCGCATCATTCGTGTACGCACCACCGGAACGATCCGGAGTTGATCGAGAAGGTTGCGAAGATCAACGCGTTCCATGTGGAGCAGTTCGCCTATTTCCTCGATAAGCTGCAGGCGACGGCGGACGGCGAAGGGACGTTGCTCGATCACACTCTCGCGCTCTACGGCGCTTCGATTGGCGACCCGAACCTGCATGACCACAACAACCTGCCGACGCTGGTGGCGGGTGGGAAGCTGGGCGGCGGGCGGCACATCGTGTACGCGAAGAATACCCCGGTGGCGAACCTGCATCTGTCGTTGCTGGACCTGGCCGGGGTGCCAGTGGACCGATTGGGCGATGCGACGGGCCGCCTGGATTATCTGACCGGCCTGGCGTAGCGGCTACGGCGTATCCCAATCGAGACGCAACATACGGGTGAGGTCGACGGCAGCAAGTTCGGTGTTGCTGCCGACCACGGTGATGGTGCCGTTGACGCGGTAGTAGAAGTTCGAGCCGGCGAGGAGGTCGCCGTGGGCGCGGGCGTTGCGATCGCTGGAGGCCACGCGTTCGGCGAACGTCTGGCGGAAGAGTTGGTTCGTGGAGGCGATGGTTTCCATGGCGCGCGCGTGGTCGCGGTCGGCGAAGAAACAGACGGTCCATTTCGCGCCATCCGCACCGGCGCGATAGAACTCCGTGGCCACCATCACCGTGCCGCGCTGGCCCTGATAGTCGAAGGTGAGTTCACCGGCGTGCACCTGCGCGTTCACGGCATTGCCATAACGGTAACGCACGGCGGCCAACTGACTGGCCCAATCCGGACGGGGTCGCAGGCCGACCACGCGCGCGCCGTTGAGGCGGGTGGGCAGCCAGTATTGGACGAATCGCTCGCCGGGCAGAGAGCGGAGGACGCGCATGGGATGGATGCCGGAGGGGTCGTAGATCGCGCCTTCGCGGTAGACGCCCAGGCTATGGTTCCAGCCGGCCGGGAACTGCAGCGAGTAGGCTTGCTCTCGCGGTTCGGTAACGGGCGCGAAGCGCAGCGCGGAGGCGGTGCGGGACGGGGGCCGGGAGGAGAAGCTCTGCAGGACACGGACCAGTTCCGGCAGGCGTTCCGCAAAGCCGTTAGCGGGGGCGGCGGCCAGATAGAACGTGGGCCTGCGCGTCCGCGCCGGACGAGCGCAGACCGCCAAGACGGGCGCCGCTCAGCCAGAGGAGGCGATTCTGCGCGACCATCTGCTGGAGGGTGGAGGCGGCATCGGCACGGAGAGGGACAGGCTCGATGGCGATGAATTCGCTACGGTCGGGGGAGTAGGCGCGGACCTTGCCGTCCACGCTTTCGACGAGCCAGTGGGCGGGGGGTGTCAGCGAGAAGCCGCTGGGATGGTCGGTCCGCGGCGTAGCGGCGGTGGCGAGGAAGAAGGTCAGCAGGAGTAGGCGCATGGGAGGCTCCAAACCTCCACTGCGCATCCCGTGGCCGATTCACGTCAGCCTCCCGCAATGGCGCCGAGAATGATGAGCGGCTCCTGCCCGGTGCAGATGGCGGCGGGCAAGGGCCGGTCCTCGGCTCCATGGGACCAGTCTTCCGCGCAGACGAAGAAGCGCAGGAACGGCCGGCGCTGGCCGGTGACGGCATCGCGGATGGTGCCGAGCAGCATGGGGAACTGCGCCTCGAGAGCGTCCAGCACCCGGCGGATGGTGACCGGGTCGGGGACGGCCAGGAAGACCTCGCCGTTCACGCGCGCCAGCGTCCGCAGATGCGCCGGCAGAACGACGCGGATCATGGCAGCGTCTGCACCTCGACCGAGAGAACCGGCGGCAGATTATGGACGATGCAATGCCAATCGTCACCGCCGTTGGGCGAGACGTAGACTTGGCCGCCGGAGGTGCCGAAGTAGATGCCGCACTCCTCGAGCCCGTCGACGGCCATGGCATCACGGAGGACGTTAACGTAGCAATCGGACTGCGGCAGGCCGCTGGTCAGCGCTTCCCATTCCGTGCCGCCGGTACGGCTGCGGTAGACGCGCAGTTTGCCTTCCGGGGGAAAGTGTTCCGAGTCGCTTTTGATGGGCACCACATAAATCGTCTCCGGCTCATGGGCATGGACGGCGATGGGAAAACCGAAATCGACGGGCAGATTGCCGCTGACCTCGCGCCAGGAATCGCCGGCGTCGTCGCTGCGCATGACGTCCCAATGCTTCTGCATGAAGAGGACTCGCGGGCGGCTCGGGTGCATGGCGATGCGGTGAACGCAGTGGCCGACTTCGGCTTCCTGCTCCGGGAGGAACTCCGAGCGGAGGCCCCGGTTGATGGGCCGCCAGGTTTCGCCGGCGTCGTCCGAGCGGAAGGCGCCGGCGGCGGAGATGGCGACATAGAGGCGATTGGGGTCGCCGGGATCGAGCACGATGGTATGCAGGCACATGCCGCCGGCGCCGGGTTGCCATCGGGAGCCGGTGCTGTGCTGGCGCAGGCCGGGCAGTTCGGTCCAGGTGCGGGCGCCGTCCGTCGAACGGAAGATGGCGGCGTCTTCGACGCCGGCGTAGACGGTGTCCGGATCATGGGGCGAGGCTTCGAGGTGCCAGACGCGTTTGAACTCCCAGGGATGCGGGGTGCCGTCGTACCACTGGTGGGTTCCGGTTTCGCCCTGATAGACGAACTGGTTGCCGGCCGGCTCCCAGGTGCGTCCGCCGTCGTCGGAGCGCTGGATGATCTGGCCGAACCAGCCGCTGGATTGGGAGGCGTAGAGGCGATCCGGGTTGGCCGGAGAACCGGCCACGTGATAGATTTCCCAGCCGCCGAAGTGCGGGCCGTCGACGGTCCAGTTCCGGCGCTGGGCGTCGGCGGTGAGCAGGAAGGCTCCCTTCCTGGTTCCGACCAAAACTCTGACACTGCGCATGGGGCGCCTCCTGCGGGAGCGTATAGAAGCCAAAAGCCCCTCCCTTTGTGGGGGAGGGGCTTTTGGCGGTCGGTTGGTTAGAGTCTAGAAGTAATACTTCAGACCAAGTTGCATGTTGCGGGGACCGACGCCGTTGCGCAGACCCGTGATCTGCCCGAAGTCGACCGCGCCAAAGTTGAGAGCCGGGTCGCCAAACATCGGGGTGTTGGTGAAGTTGGTCGCTTCGAGACGGATCTCGAGTCGCTGGCCTTCCTTCACCACGATGCTCTTCAACATGGCCGCGTCCAGGGTCTTGATTCCGGGTCCACGGTAGTTGAGGTTGCGGGGCGCGGAGCCTGGAACGTCCGCCAAGGGCTGCGAGAATGCCGCCCGGTTGAAGTACCCGTTGAGACGGTCCTGCACGCGGCCCGAGGTGCTGGGGTCGCCGATCAGGTTCGGACGCTGGGTGCCGTCCCAAATGGCGCCACCGGACTGGTTAACCTGCAGGGGCATGCCGCTCTGCATGAGCAACATTCCGCTGAGGTCCCAGCCGCCGACAAACCAGTTGAGAACGCGGTTCATGTTCGAACCGATCGCCCGGCCGCGGCCGAAGGGCAGTTCGTAGGAACCGGTCATCACGAAGCGGTTGGCCACGTCATGCGAGGAGAGCGCGCGCTCGCCGCGAAGGTCCCAAATGTTCTGCAGCGTGGTCGATCCGCCCAGCCAGGAAACGTTGCCCGAGCTGTGCGAAACGTTGTCGATCATCTTCGACCAGGTGTAGTGGGTGAGCAGCGTCAGGCCTTGGCTGAAGCGGCGTTCCAACTTGAGCTGGAGGGCATGATAGTTCGAGTCGCCACGAGCCGGTTCGGCGGTGCCGACGCTCGTGCCATCGAAGTGCGGCATCGGACGCAGGGTGCGAACACGGGTGATGTTCGGCTGGCTCAACGGAGAACGCGCGTCGGTGATCTGTCCGAAGAACGGGTTCGGCACGAGCGCGTTGAGAGCGGTACGGCCAAGCGACCAATACTGGGGGTTCAACGGCGAAAGCGTCGTGATCGGCATGAAGAGATGGGTACCCCGGCTGCCGGTGTAGTTGATTTCGAGCACGGACTGCTGGGCCAGTTCGCGCTGAATGGAGAGGTTCCACGAGTGGTACTCGGGGTTCCGGTTGTAGTCACGAACGATGGTGCCGGTACCAAAACCGATCAGAGTGTTGTCACCCTGGCTGCGGCCCGGGGGCAGCAGCACGCCGTTCGGGAACGGGTTGTTGAGCTGCGTGTTGAGCGTCGCGTTCGAGTCCTGGGTCCAGATGGCCGGCGAGTTGATCGTGAAGCCGGTACCGGGACGGCCGAACACCGTCGCACGAGAGAGCGTATAGAAGAGGCCGTAGCCGGAGCGGATGGCCGTCTTCGGGTTCAGCGCATAAGCGAAGCCGATGCGCGGCTGCCAGTTGTTCATGTCAGCGTCAAACGGCGAACGGTTCTTGTCGTCGACGAACTTAATGACGCCGCGGGTGTCGTAGCCGGTGGCCTTGATCGAAGACTGCGCGTCAAGATCCCAGTAGCTGTAGCGGTTCTGGGTTTCCCAGCGCGGCACGTCGAAGTCGTAGCGCACACCGAGGTTGATGGTCAGCTTGTTGGTGATCTTCCAGTCGTCCTGGAGGTAGAAGCCCCAGTAGGCGGAGCGGGAGAACGCCTTCGGTTCGATGTGGTAGTTGCTGCCCGTGGTCCAGCCCAACAGCATCGTAGCCAAACCGTTGCCCTGGTTGCCGGGGCAGGTGAACCGGTCGGCACACGTGGCGCTGCGCGCGAAGCTGAAGTTGCCGGAGGGGAAGCCCGGCTGCAGATAGTCGAGACGGTTGTAACGACGCTCGCCGCCGGCCTTGATGTTGTGGCCGCCGATCATCTTCGTCATCGAGCCCGACCAGTGGTGGACGGCTTCCTGACGATCCATGATCCAGTACCCTTCCGTACCCCACTCGCGGAAGCCTTCCGGACCGAAACGGGGGAAGACGAGGTTGGTCGCGTTGTCCTTGATGTTGGAAGCGAAGCCAAGCGAGGTGGGATCAAACGTGTCAAAGAACGGGTTACGCCCGAAGTTCGAGTAAGTGTAGCCGTAGCGGAAGACGAACAGCGTGGTCGCGTTCGCCACGTGGGTGAAATCGCCGACCATGGACTGCGTCCGGGTGAAACTGGGGCCGCCGGTGAAGTAGGCCGGGTTGCCGTCGCCGAACAGGTTCGGATTGGCGCCGTCGTTCATCTGCTTGCTCCAGCGGCCGCTGATGCGGTTGTTCTGGTTGAAGTTGTGGTCACCCTTAGCGGTGATCTGGTGCGACTTGCTCGTGTTAATGCCCTGGTTGAACCAGTTGTTCGCGTTCGTGAAGGCCGCGCCCTGCTGGTTCGGAGCCGGCAGGAACGTGAGCGCCCGGACGGCCAACGGGTTCATCCGTGACGCGGGGACGATGTTGCCGGCCAGGGGCTGACGCGTGATGACGCCGGCGGCATTCGTGATGGTATTGAACGGATCGTAGATCTGCATCAACTGGCCGGAGGCGTTGAAGGTCTGCGAGAAGTCACCGCGGCGCTGCTCCGCCGTAGGCAGGCTGGCCTGCTGGCTGGTGGGGCTCTCCTGCGTGGTGTACTCGTAGGCGCCGAAGAAGAACGTTTTGTTCTTGATCACCGGTCCGCCGATCACACCGCCGTACTGGTCGCGGTGAAACGCCGGGATGGCCCGGCCAGCGCGATTGGAGAACCAATCGTTAGCGTTCAGTGCGGCATCGCGCATGAAGTAGTAGCCGGTGCCGTGCAGATCGTTGGTGCCGGAGCGGGTCACCATGTTCACGACGGCGCCGCCGGTCTGGCCGTACTCCGCCGAGAAGAAGTTGGTCTGCATCTTGAACTCCTGCACCGCGTCCACCGACGGGGAGAATTTCAAGTCGGAGATGCCGGAATTCTGCTCAACGGTGGTAACGGTCGCGCCGTCGATCAGCACGTCCGAGGTAGAGTTGCGCGAGCCGTTCGCGCTGAAGTTCGTATTGCTGTCACCACGGCGGCCGCCCGAGCCGACGACGCCGGGCGTGAGGTACGCCAAGCTCATCGAGTTCCGGGCGAGGTTCGGCAACTGGAGAATGTACTTGTTGTCGATCACCTGACCGAGGTTCGAAATGGTCGTGTTGACCAGAGACGCGGATCCTTGCACTTCGACCGTAGTGGTGACGTCGCCCACTTGCAGTTGCGCCGCAATGGAGCGCTGTTCCTGCACGGCGACGCTGAAGGCGGCACTCTGGAATTTCTTGAAGCCCGGGGCTTCCACAACGAGGGAATAATTGCCCGGAGGCAACGCAGTCACGACGAAACGGCCCGAGCCATCGGCTACGGTCCGAAACGTGGTTCCGCGATCCCGATCCGTGACGACGATCTTTGCTGCCCCAACGACAGCTCCGGTTTCATCGGTCACAGTGCCGTTCACGCTCCCTGTGAACGACTGTCCAAACAGGCTTGACGTGAGCCAGAGGGCTAGCACGGCCAGCCAAGCAACTTTGCTTGTTTTCAAAAGAGACCTCCCTATTTCCGTTAACACCTTGTTAACGATGTCAGGCATCATATAACAAAATTTCGCAATCGCAAACCCGTACCCCAAACCGCTTAGAACAGGGCATTCCCACCGGTGAGGAGTGGTGATACGCTACGGCGCGATGCCCCTTTCTTCGCGCTCAAACCGCAGACAACTCTTCCGCCTCGCGCTGGGCGCCGCGGCGGGAAACTGGCTCAGCCGCTACGCGGCTGTGGCCGCTCCGTACGCGGGCGCCGTGAAGATCACGGCTATCAAAGCGCTGCAACTCGACTTTCAATTCGACGGCTGCCTGATCAAGATCGAGACGGACAAGGGTCTGGTTGGGTACGGCGAAACGGGAACCAATGCGGCCATGGCGCGCACCCACATCGACCACCTGACCAGCGGCGCCTTCCCCGGCGCGGCCCGGTACACCGGCGGGCCCGCCGGCCTGATCGGCGCCGACCCGCTCGCCATCGAAAAGCACTTCTACCGCATGACCTCGCTGCAGCATCCCTACATGGCCCTGGTAGGAACGTTGAGCGGCATCGACATCGCCTTATGGGATCTGGCCGGCAAGATCACCGGGCAGCCGGTTTATAAGCTGCTCGGCGGGCCTTTCCGCGACGGGTGCCGCATGTATTCGCACGGCGACTCGCTCAAGGACATGCACGACAAAGGGGCCTGCCGCGCGTGGGTGGACGAGATGAAGGCGCAGCCGGAGGGCTTCAACTTTTTCAAGTTCAATATCGACCAGGCCTTCGCGGTGGAGCGCCCATTCCATCCCACCGTCACGAGCGAGGAGATGCGGAAACTCTATCGCGGCTACGCCAACGTGCGCGAGGCCGCCGGCGATGCGTTTGACCTCGGCGTAGCCTGCCATGGGGAGTTCGATACGCCAAGCGGCATCGCCATTGCGCGTGCCGTGGAACCGCTGCAGGTGGCCTTCGTCGAAGACCCGCTGAACACGCACTACCATGAGGGTTGGGCCGCTGTGCGCAAGGCGACGCGCGTGCCCCTGTTGACCGGCGAAAAGCTCGAACTGCTGCGCGAGTTCAAGCCCTTTCTCGATACGCAGGCCGTGGAGATCATCCATCCGGATGTCTCATTTGCCGGCGGCCTCACCGGCTGCCGCAAGATCGCGGACTACGCGGCGTTGACCCGCACGCCCGTGGCGCTCCACAACGTGGGGACGCTGGTGCGGACGTATGCTTCGGCCCACCTGTCGATGGCCATCCAGAACTTCTACCGCTCGGAAAGCTGGCTCGGGCGGCCCGGCCGTTTGCGCGAGCAGATGACCAAAGGCGAGCCGCCGGTAGTGCGGGGCGGCATCCTGCGGGTGCCGGACAAACCAGGGCTGGGACTCGACATCGACGACGGGTTCTTGCGCACGCATATGGCGAAGGGAGAGACTTGGTGGGGATGACTCTGACACGACGGGAATTCGGAATGATGGCCGCCGCGGCGGCGACGGCATCGGCCAAGCCAAGCTCTAAGTTCGGCGGCGTACAGATCGGCGCGATCACCTACTGCTTCCGCTCGCTGCCGAGTTCGGCGCCGGACCTGCTGCGGTACTGCACGGAACTGGGCATCAGCTCGGTTGAGTTGATGGGCGACGCCGCGGAGTCCTTCGCCGGGGCGCCGCAGATGCGCGGGCCCGCCTTCGCCGGCCGGCAGATGACGCCGGAGCGGCAGGCGGCCATGAAGAAACTGGCCGCCGAACGGACGCAATGGCGGACCTCCGTCTCGATGGACAAGTACAAGGAGTTGCGGAAGCTCTTCAACGCAGGCGGGGTGGACATCGCGATCGTGAAACTGGGGCTGACCGCGGAGATGGGCGACGCCGAGTATGACTACGTCTTCAACGTGGCCAAGGCGCTGGGCGCGCGGAGCGTGACGATGGAGTTGCCGAAGGAGTCGTCGCTGACGCAGCGCATTGGCGAGTTCGCGGCCAAGCACAAGATCTACGCCGGGTATCACAACCACATGCAGGTGAACGAGCAGAGCTGGGAGACGGCGCTGGCGCAGTCGAAGTACAACAGCATAAACCTGGACGTGGGCCACTTCACGGCGGCCATCAACAAGTCCCCGATTCCGTTCATCAAGGCCAACGCGGCGCGGATCACAAGCTTCCACTTGAAGGACCGGCGCTACGGCAACGAAGGCGCCGACAACCTGCCGTGGGGCCAAGGCAGCACCCCGATCAAGGAGGTGCTGCAGTTGATGAAGAAAGAAAAGTACACGTGGCCGGCCAACATTGAACTCGAGTACGCCATCGGCGAAGGCACCACCGTGATGGCCGAAATGAAGAAGTGCCTGGACTACTGCCGTACCGCCCTGGCCGGATAAATGGAACGCCGCTGGGTTGTTCTGGGCCTGCTGTTTCTGGGCGTTGTCATCAGCTACATGGACCGCGGCAATCTCAGCATTGCCGCGGTGCCGATCATGAAGGAGTTCGGATTGACGCCTGCCCAAATGGGCCTGCTGCTTTCGAGCTTCTTCTGGACCTATGCGACGTTTCAGGTGCCCGGCGGGGCGCTGCTTGATAAGTTCGGCATCCGGAAGTTGTATGCGGGCGCGTTCCTCGTCTGGTGTCTGGCATCGGCGGCGATCGGCTGGGCGCGTTCGTTTGAAGAGGTGCTGGCGCTGCGACTCGTGCTGGGGATGGGCGAAGCGATTGCGCCGCTCGCCAGCATGTCGTTCATCAAGCAGAACTTTGACGAGCGGGAGCAGGGATTGCCGACGGCGATCTACGTGGCAGGCTTAACGATGGGCCCGGCGCTCGGGGCCTTGATTGGTTCCTCGCTAATCGAGTGGCTGGGTTGGCGGGCGATGTTTATCGTCACCGGCCTGGGCGGATGCCTATGGGTGTTGCCGTGGTGGCTCCTGGCGCCTACGGGCGGCGCCGCGGCAGCCAGCAAGGTGGAGGGCTCCTTACTCGATTTCCTGAAGGCGCCCGTGGCCTGGGGACTTTCGCTCAGCGTTTTCTTTTACTCCTACTTCTGGTACTTCGTGCTGACGTGGATTCCCGCCTACCTGATGCAGGCGCACGATTTTCCGAACCTGAAGATGGGCGTGACCATGGCGCTGCCGCTGGGCGGCATGGCGCTCGTGAACCTGGCGGGCGGGGCGTGGGCGGACCGCGTCTTGAAAGGCGCGGCGGAACCGCTCGCTTTGCGCAGGCGATTCGTCTGCGTCGGCTTCGGGCTGGCGTCCATTCTGATGGGGCTCGTATGGGTGGACAAGGGCGGGCCGGTAATCTGGGTGCTGCTCGCCTCGCTGATGGGCGTGGGGATCGGCGCGGGGAACTACTGGGCGATGTCGCAGGCGGCGGTTCCGCGGGCGCTGGTGGGCCGGGCGCTCGGGTTCCAGAACATGGTGGCGCAGTTGGCGGGAGCACTGGCGCCGCTCGCCACGGGCTATCTGCTGGGCAATGGGCAGGACTATACCGTGGCGATCCTGGTAGCGGGCGCTTGCCCGCTGGTGGCGATCGGCGCGCTGCTGCTCTTCGTTAGAAGCGGCAGGCGGCCGGATCCGGCTTGAGCAAGTAGGCCTTGTAGTTCTTCGCTTTTTTGTCCATGCAGCCGACGAGGTTGAGCATCTCTACTTTACGGAACTGCACCGGGTGGCTTTCGCTCTGGAGCGAGATGGAGCCGGACTCGAGCAGCTTCCCGTCGGTCTTGACGGCGGGATCGTGGTTGGAGACATTGCCGCCGCCAATCTGCGGGCGCTCGTACTTCAAGACGGACTGGCCGTTGATGAAGTGCTCAATGGACTCGGAGCCTTTCACGAGCACCTCCGCCTGCACCCACTGGTCGCCGTCGAAGGTTGGCGAGGACGAGTTGAGGCAATGGGCGGTGAAGAGCTTGCCGTCACGTTCCACATTCGTGCCGGGCGTGCAGAGATTGCCCGTGGTGCGGGGGCCTTTGCCGAGGCCGCCGAGGAGTTGGACTTCGATGGAGATGGGGAAGTCCTGATCCTTTTGCATCGTGGAAGCGGGCTGGCCGTGGACCATGATGCCGCTGTTGCGCGTGGCCCAGCCGGGGCCTTCGTTGGACTGATTGCCGATGAAGCGATACTCGAGACGAACGCGGTAGTAGGAGAACGAGTCTTTGTAGAAGATGTGGCCGAAGCGCTGGTTGAACTTGTCGTAGCCTTCGTAGCCGACCGTCAGGTAACCGTCCTGCACGCGGAAGGTGTTGGCAAAGTTCTCCCCCACCGGGTAGCCGGTAATCTTCGGGGTCCATCCGGTGAGGTCCCGGCCGTTGAACAGCGGGATCCAATCTTTGGCGGACTGCGCGAACGCAGGAATGGCAATCAGGGCAAGCAGAGCGAATGGCTTCACGCTTGCGAGTATACAGAATCCTAGGCGAACAAGTCCGTAACGACCTTCCCCTTCACCAGTTCCCGCGGCTGATTCAAATGGTTACGGATCTCCATTTCCGGGTCGATGCCAAGCGCGTAGTAGATCGTCGCCAGCAGATCGTTCGGATGCACCGGCTTCTCCTTCGGGCTCGACGCCGTCGCATCGCTTTCGCCGTACTGGACGCCCCGGCCGATGCCGGCGCCGGCAACGACGGCACTGTAGCAGTAGGGCCAGTGGTCGCGGCCATCGGGGCTGTTGCTGTTGCCGCTCGTCGAGACACCCATGCGCGGGCTGCGGCCAAACTCACCGACGGCGACTACCAGAGTCTCTTTGAGCAGGCCGCGATCGTCCATGTCCTGGAGCAGCGCCGAGAGACTCCGGTCGAGCTTCGGGCAGTGCAGATTCTTGAGCGGTCCGAAGTTCGCGGCATGCGTATCCCACGCCGTCTTTTCGGGGTCGCCATTCGCGACCGACGGCCAGTTCACCTGGACAAACTTCGTGCCAGCTTCAATCAGGCGCCGGGCCATCAGCGTGCTTTGCCCGAAGGTGTGCATGCCGTAGCGCTCGCGCATCTTGGCCGACTCTTTCGTCAGGTCCATGGCATCGCGGGCTTTGCCCGAGAGGACGAGGTCGTAGGCCTTACCGTAGTATTCGTCAACGGCGGAGGCGTTCAGCGCCTTCTCGAGTTCCGGCATGGAGCCGTTGATGCCCTTCAGAAGTTCGAAACGATCCTTCAGACGCTCGGGCGGAATCTCCTTGCGGAGCGAAAGATCTTCGAGCGTCACCTTCTGCGCCGGGTCCTGATACATGCGGTACGGATCGTACGCCTTGCCGAGGAAGCCCGCGGCGCCACCCTTGCCGATGATGCCGGACTCCTGCAGCGGACGCGGCAGTTCGACGAAGGGGAGCATGGCCTCCTTCATCGGCTTCATCTTCGCGATGTGGCTGCCGGCGGTGGGGAAGTCGGCCGCGTTCGGCGGTTCCAACTGGCCGGAGGGCGAAACCTTATCGGGCGGGTAGCCGGTGAGCATCTGATAGATGGCGGCCGTGTGATTGAACAGGCCGTTCGGCGTGTAGCTCATGGAGCGGATGAGCGTCACCTTGTCCATCGTGTCGGCCATCATCGGCATGTGTTCGCCGATCCAGGTGCCGGGGATCTTCGTCTTGATCGGCTTGAACTCGCCGCGGATGTTCGACGGGGCGTTCGGCTTGGGGTCCCAGATATCGATGTGGCTGGGGCCGCCCTGCAGGAAGATCATGATGACGTTCTTGGCATTGCCAAAGCCCTTGGCTCCGGCGAACTTCTCCGCCACGGCAGCGGCCTGGGCGGCCTTTTGCGAAAGGAAGAAGCCGGGCAGGTGGAGACCCGCCAATCCGAGTGACCCAATGCGAAGGAGTTCGCGGCGGGTGGGACCTTCACAGGTCTGTCCAGCGATGCGGCCAGGAATGTTCAACATGATCGTGCTCCTTAGTAACTGTAGAGGAAACCTTTGCTGTTGAGAAGGGCCCAGAGGAGATCCTGCGCACGGAGCGCACGGGGTCCACCGGAAAGGTACTTCACGCCGTATTCGGACTCGGCCTTCGTGGGCAGCCGGGAGAGCGAAGCGAGATAGAGATCTTCGACCATGGCGGCATCGGTTTTGCCGGCCAGGACGTTCTTCGCCACGCGGCCCTTCGGGTCGGCGACGGCGTCCGAGATGGTTTTGCCGTTGACGAGATTCAGCGCCTGCGGCAGGCTGAAGTCCGTGCGGCGTTCGCACTCGCAAGCGGATTCGCGCGTCGGCCGGCCGAAGAGGTCCAGGAAGCCATCAGCGCCGACGTGGGGATCGAGCACCTGCGAAGCGTTCGTCTCCTCCGGCACCTCCGGGAAGTTGGGCCGGGCGCCCGCGGCGGCGGCCACGGCGTCCATCAGCGGCTCGGCGTTCAAGCGGCGCGGCATGGCGTGGGAGAAGTTGTCCGCATCGAGCGCGTTCCATTCGTTGGTTTGGAACGAGGCCTGATAGGTCCGGCTGCGGACGATGGTCCGCATCAAATGCTGTAGATCGAAGTTGTGGTCGGCGAGGTCCTTGGTCAACGCGTCGAGCAGCGCCGGGTTGACGGGCGGGTTCGAGGCGCGGATGTCGTCCACCGGATCGATGATGCCTTTGCCGAAGAAGTAGCTCCAGATGCGGTTGGCGACGGCTTTGGCGAAGAAGGGATTCTGCTTCGAAACAAGCCAGTCGGCCAGCGCATCGCGGCGCTGCGGCCCGCCGGGAATCTTCACGGGGGTGAGCGAAGCGATGAGGAACTCCGGCGCGACTACGCGCGAATCCTTCGGGTGCTTCATCTCATAGTCGGCGCGTTGATCGTAGAGGATCTCTTCGCCTACTTCATAACCGGGCCGCAGACCAACCGCGGAGAAGAAGGCCGACATCTGGAAGTACTGATTCTGCGTCCACCGTTCAAACGGATGATCGTGGCACTGCGCGCAGACCATGCGCACGCCGAGGAAGACCTGCGTCGTCTTCTCCATGGTCGGCTTGGCGTCGCGGGTGGCGCGGAAGTAGTTGCCGGCCGGGTCGTCGTAGGTGCTGCCGCGGCTCGTCAGGAGTTCGCGCACCATCTTGTCGTAGGGCTTATTGGCGGCGATGGATTCGCGGATCCATTCGCGGAAACTGTAAGCCCCTTTCTCGCCGAGGAACTTGCGGGAGGATTGGAGCAGGTCGCTCCACTTCACGGTCCAATGGTCCGTGAACGCGGGGCTGGCGATGAGCTTATCGATCTTCCGATCGCGCTTGAGCTTCGAGGGCGTGGGGTCCGCGAGGAAGGCGCGGATGTCGTCCGGCGCGGGGAGCTGGCCGGTGAGGTCGAGCGAGACGCGGCGTAGGAAGGCGGCGTCGTCAGTGGCCGGCGAGGGCTGAATCTTGAGCTTCTGCAGCTTGGCGTCGATGTGCTGGTCGATGTAGTTGTTCTGCGGCAGCGGCTTCCAGGCGAAGCCGGGCTTGGGGTTCAGGATGGTGACTGGAATCGTGGAGAACTTGCCCTGATAGCGGACGAGCAGCGTGGCTTCGCCGACGCGTTCGCCGGAGACCTTCGAGGCGGGATCGACCTTGGCGACATCCGGCGTGTTCGATTCGACGGTCGCTTCCCTGGTCACGTCGCGCGTCTGGCCGTCGGCGAAACGGGCGGTGACCTTCACCTGGGCCGTGCCGCCGGGGCCGGTCATGGCGACTTCGGCCGGGGTGACCTCGAGCGCGGTGACGTTGTCTTTCGCCGGGTCGCCGTAGGGCACGCCCTGGGCGATCCAGTTGTAGATGGTCGTGTAATAGGGCGACTTCTTATCGAAGCGTAGGCCGCCACCGTGGGCGACGGACTGCGTCGGTTTCGCCAGCATCAGGCTGCGGCCGGGTTCGGCGCGATTGAAGCGGCGGCCGGATAGGTCGTAGAGCAGGGCCTCGTAATCGAACTGGGGATCGTAGCCGCGGAGCGAAAGCTTGAATCCGTTCTTGCCCTTCGCGGCGCCGTGGCACGGGCCGGAGGTGCAGCTGGTTTTGTTCAGGATCGGCGCGACGTCCCGCAGAAACGTGACGGGCTGGGCGTGGGCGGCAAGCGCCGCGCTAACGAGCAGGAGTGGGATTCGCATCGTTCGATTTCTCTTCGGGATCGAGTTCGGCTACCGTGAGGGGCAGCAGCGGGGAGTAGATGTCCTGGGCTTGGCCGCCGCTCATCAGACGGCCCATAATGCCAATGTTATAAAGCGCCGGCAGGGTGTTGCGGGTGGAGGTGACGAGGAAGGTGCCGGTGGTGCGATCCTTCTTGTCCACTTCCATCTCGATGGCGCGGAAGTCGATAAAGTTCGGCAGATCGACGGCTACGGTCTCCGGCACCGCTTGCATGCGGTCCCGCGTCGTCCAACGCCAGCGGAACAGGTATTCGTAGCCGGCGGGCTTTTTCGTGGACTTTTCAAGCGTCAGGATCAAATTTGCCGGCGCCGGATCCGTCAGCGCGGCGGGGAGCTGATAGCCGAGCCACTGGCCCATCAGCGGGCGCTGCCGGTCCACCACGCCTTGCGCCGTGGCGCCGGCCACGCCGATGGTGTAACCGAGGCCGGTAGCGACCCGTTCGATCTTCGACGTCTTCGGATCGGCCGAGACGACGCGAAAGCCGATCTCGCCGGCGGCGAACTTGGCATCGGGAGTGGCGGTCAAGGTGAGAATCCCCCGGCGGCTGTTGGCGCGGTTGTTGGGGTCAGGGATCTCATGCGGGATGTCACCGCCGGCTACGCTGACTCCGGGAGGCAGGTTGATGGGTTCAATCCGCAGCGGGCCGGTATAACCGCGGCGGCTGATATTGACGGTGACCAGCGCCGTGCCACCGGCCGGAATGTTGACGAACGGCGTCGTCACCTGGGCCTGGAAGTCCGCGCCCGAGCGCGAGGCATGCAGTCGGTAAGCAAAGTTGGCGCCGCCGCGCAGCGCGAGATCCTCCACGGCGACCGTGATCTTCTTGACGCCCTCCGGCACCGTAAATTGCAGGAACGGATCGCCGAGCGTCCGGCTGCTGGCCTGCACGGCGCCGACATCTACCGGCAGCGGCCCGTCGCCGGCGGAAGCGAGTTTCTTGCCGGCTTCGTCGTAGACCGTGATGAGCCCAGTGAGCTTCGAGGTGCCGAGTTCGCGGGCCTGCAGTTCGAAGAGGTACTCTTCGCCGGGGGTCACGGCCACGGTGTAGCGATCCACTTCAGCGGGCTTGGCGAGACGCCCGTTGATGGTCACCGGCAGCGGGAGCGGGGCCGTGACCGGCTCGCGCAGTTCCGGGTAATCGCCGACGGCGAAGGGCAACGGCAGCGAAGGCGAATCCGGCAGATTGACGAAGGTCTGGGGCGCCTTCACATCCTTGAGGTCCGCTTTGACGGAAACGTTCGACAGGCTCACGTCAACCGCTTCGCCGCGGCGGCCGCCGAGCGGGAAGATGTTCGCGGCGTAGGCATAAGCGCCGGTCTTAAAGCGGTAGTAGTTCTGCGCCTGCGCAGAGAAGCGGGCGTCATGGATCTCGACGTAGTAAAAGCCCTCTTTGGGGAAAGTCATGTCGAGCCGGGCGTCGAGTTGGAGCAGCGGGTCGTCTTCGCTGCGGGCGATCTGCTTGCCGGCGGCATCGTAGACGCGGATGACCGGGTCCACCGCGGAACCGGCGCGGCGGGCATCGACCTCGAAGACGCGGCGTTCGCCGGCCTTCACTTGCAAGCGGTAGACGTCGCGTTCCGGCCCGGCCAGGGTGCCATTCAGCGTCAACGGCGTGGAGGGAAGGGTCTGCGCCTTTTCAAGCGAATCGTTCTGATGCGGGGCCGCGCCGGGGCGGCTCTCCTCTTCCGTCAGTTCCGGGAAGGAGCCCACGTTGAAGAGCAGGATGTTCGACAGGCCATTGGGACCCTTCACGCGCAGCGGATAGATACCGACCGCCCAGTCGCCGGTGGGTTCGACGAGGAAGGTGGCGTAGCGGGACTCCATGCCCGGCTTGGTGGAGCCGAGCGGCGTGAACGTGGCCGGCAGCGAGGAGACGACGGTGGCGCCTTCGCCCAGATTCTGGCCGACGATGGTGAGTTCAAACGGCCGGCCCTTCTGCGCGCCGCGCGGCTGCAACTCCGTAATCGCCGGGGGCGCGGCCATCAGAGCGGCCGCCAAGCCAAGGGAAACAAGAAATCTCATTGCGCACCTGCCGAAAGCGGAACCGGGACGAAGGAGTGGAGCAGTTTGCAGTCCTGCGTCGAGTAGACGCGGACCTTGCCATCGAAGCCGCCGGTGGCGAGTTTCGAACTGTCCGGAGAGAAGGCGACCGTGTAGATGCCCGCGGAGTGGCCGGAGCATGCGGCTTTCTTGTCGCCGGTTTCCGGGTCGTAGAGATTGACGGCGGCCGACTGGCTGGCCACTGCGATGCGCGCGCCGTCGGGCGACCAATCGAGGGCGGTGATGGCGCCGTCCTGCCGTTCGAGCTTGCGGACAAGCGTGGTGTCGTCGGCGATCTTCATGTTGCGGGGGCGGTCCATCAGATAGATATAGGGATACCGTTCGGCGCCGCCGAGGACGACCACGTCCTTTTTCGGATGGCGGGCGATGGCGTTGAGTTCGCCGCGCAGCAGGTTCACGTTTTCGAGAAACGCGCCCGAGTTGGCATCGATCAGCTTGGCGGCGCGGTCCCCGGAGGCGGAGACGAAGCGTTTCGAATCGACGCCGAAGACCGTAGCCAGCACCCAGTTTTCATGGTTACCGATTTTGTAAAGCTCTTTGCCGGTGGCGGTTTCAAAGACGTGTACGGTGTTATCGGCACAGCCGACGGCAATCTTTGAAGCGTCGGGCGCGAGCGAAGCGCCGAAGACGGTATCGTTCGTGAGCCGGGCGGAGCGCAGGAGCTTCGCCGTGGCGACGTCCCACACCTGCACTTCGCCGAACTGCGCCGGGGTGCCGCCGCCGGCGATCAGCAGTTTGCCATCAGCGCTGAAGGCGACGGAGAGAATGCGCTCGGCGCGGCCGGACAAACGGTGCAGCAGCTTCTTGCCATCGGCGGAGTGGAGGAGAATCTCCCGGTTGCCGGAAATGGCGAGTGTCTGCCCGTCGGGCGAGAATTTGAGCGCGGTGATCACGGGCGGCTGCAGGTAAACGGTCGCGCTCGTCTCGGTCGCCTCTTCGGGAGAGTCGTCCTTGGCGCCGTCCCGGATCCAGTCGCGGAAGAGGGCGATCTCGGACTCCGGCAGGGCCTCCGCGGCCAGGGGCATCCGGGGCTTCGCTTCGCCGAGCAGATAGCGGACCGTCAACGACTGGTCCGGCTGGCCGGCGACGAACGCCGGGCCACGCTGGCCGCCCTTGGCAAAGGCCTGGTAGGTGGTCACATCCAGGTTGGCCGCTTTCGAGGCCGGCTGGTGGCAACCCTGGCAGTGCTTCTGCAGCAGTGGTTGGATGTCTTTGGTGAAGCTGGGCGCAGCGGCTAATGAGCCGATGGTCCCGCAGAGGAGCAGAAAGACGCGACGCATGAAACTTCCTTTCGAAACCAGAGGGAAGTATATCGAACTGCGCCGCGCGAAGTTACCGCTTCTTCGGCTTCCCTTCCTCGCTCACGGCGATCAGATTATTCGTGATCGAGAAAGCGCCGGGCACGCTATTGGCTTGCAGTTCGGCAATCGTCCGGTCCCCCGTGTTGGCCACGACGCCTTCCAAGGTCACCTGGCCGTTCTTCACGATGATGTGGATGGGATGAAAGCCGGGCGGCGGATCCTGCGTGATGCCCATGTTGCGGCGGGTCATCGAAGGGAACAGCGGGGTGCCGCGGTTGGGGTTGTAACGGGCCAGCGCCGGATGGCCGTAAATCGCGACATAAACCCCCAGACGCACATCATCGTCGGCCGGGGAGAGCGGCAGCACTTCAATCTCGTTGACCACCTTCTCCACGCCTTCAACGCCCTTCACCACGCGTTCGGCCGTCGACTTCAACGTCGGCCGGGAGGCGAACCCGCGTAGATAAACCGTATAGCCCTTGATCCCGAAGCGCAAGTTATCAAACAAGCCGTACTCCGGCAGTCGAATCAGTTCACGCTGCACATTCCGCGCCAGCGCGATCACCGCCTTTTCGTTGGTGGCAGGAGGGCGGGCGTCGCCCGGCTTCAGGCCGCCAGCCTCCTGTGCGTACAGAGAAACCGAAACCAAAGCAAGAGCGAACACCCGCATGGGGAACTCCTTAGAAGTTGACGATCGAGGCGAACGAGGCGGGCTCGAGACTGGCTCCGCCCACGAGTGCCCCGTCGATTTCGGGTTGGGCCATCAAGCCTTTCACGTTGTCCGGCTTTACGCTTCCACCATATAGGATGCGAACCGCGGCCGCGGTGTTGCTGCCAAATTTCGCCTCGACACGCGCGCGGATCAGACGATGGGCGTCGGCCGCCATCTCCGGGGTGGCTGTCTTGCCGGTGCCGATGGCCCACACCGGTTCGTAGGCGATCACGATTTTCGCGAACTCGTCAGCGCTCAGACCGGCCAAGCCGCCATCGAACTGCTGCGTCAGGACGGCCTCCGTCTCGCCCGCTTCCCGTTCGGCCAGCATCTCGCCGACGCACACAATCGGCTTCAGCCCGGCGGCCAGCGCAGCCTTCGTCCGTTCGAGCACGGTCGCATCGGTCTCGCCGAAGAACTGGCGGCGTTCACTGTGACCGATGATCACCCACTCCGCCCCGGCGGCCTGAATCATCGGGCCGCTGATCTCGCCCGTGAAAGCGCCTTCGTTCTTCCAGTACAGGTTCTGGGCGCCCACGCCGACGCGGGAGCCGGCCGTCGCCGCCACCGCCGCCGAAATGTTAATCGCCGGCGGGCACAGGACGATTTCGCAGTGCGTCGCGCTGGCCACCAGCGGTAGGAACTTCTCGAAAAATGCAGTGGTTTCCGCCGGATTCTTGAACATCTTCCAATTGCCGGCCATGACAGGGGTTCTCATAAATTTGGTAAAAAACTGGTTCCTTTGGCGATTTGGACGCCGAAATTCTCCGCCACCGTCTGGCCGATGTCAGCCAGGGTCGCGCGGGTGCCGAGAGCGGCGGGGGCGCCGCCGTAGACAAGCAGCGGCGTGTACTCGCGGCTGTGGTCGGTTGAAGCCGTCGTGGGGTCGCAGCCGTGATCGGCTGTGAAAATCAGGAGGTCGCCGGGAGTGAGCGCAGCCAGCAGCGACGGCACCCACGCATCACACTCTTCGAGCGCGCGGGCGTAGCCCTCCACATCGTTGCGATGGCCAAACAGCATGTCGAAGTCGACCAGGTTGACGAAGATCAGGCCCGACTTCGAATCCGCCATCGCCGCCAGGGTCTTCGCCATACCATCCGCGTTGGTCTTCGTCTTGTCGTAAAGCTGAATGCCCCGGCCGAGGAAGACGTCGAAAATCTTTCCCACCGAATGGACCGGCACCTTCGCGGCCGCCAACCGGTCGAGCAACATCCCCGGCGCCGGGGGCATCGCGTAGTCCTTGCGATTGGCCGTGCGGCGGTAGGCTCCGGACTCGCCTTCAAAAGGCCGGGCAATCACGCGGCCGATGCCAGGCAGCATCTCACGGGCCGTTTCGCAGATCTTATAGAGCTCCCAGAGCGGGATCACCTCTTCATGCGCGGCAATCTGGAAGACGCTATCGGCGGAGGTATAAATGATCGGCGACCCGGTGCGCACGTGTTCATCGCCGAGTTCAGCGATAATCTCCGTGCCGGAGGCGGCTTTGTTGCCGAGCGTATCCCGGCCAATCCGGTCTTCGAACGCCTTCATGAAGTCCCGGTCGAAGCCGTCGGGGTACAAAGGCAGCGGCTGATCGAGATGAAGGCCGACCATCTCCCAGTGCCCGGTGGTCGTATCTTTGCCCGGCGAGGCGAGAGCGCATTGGCCGTAGGCAGCCGTCGGCTGCTCCACCGGCCCAACGCCGGCAACCGGCGCAATGTTGCCCAGACCCAACGCCGCGAAGTTCGGCAGATGGAGCGGACGCTGCCGGGCAATGTTGCCGAGCGTATTCGAACCGGCGTCGCCATACGCCGCGGCGTCCGGCATCTCACCGATGCCCACCGAGTCGAGCACGATCCAGATGACGCGAGAAAAAGCCATTACTCTTCCAGTATCCGCTTGACGCGATCCGTAAGCGAATCCACAAACCGGTCCGGGATGAAGCCATTCATGCGGCTGGCGAGTTCGCCCCGCTTATTCAGGATGATCGTCGAAGGAATCGAGTTGACGCTCATCAACCGCGACAAGCCGCCCTCAAAGTAAACCGACTTGTTCCATCGGTTCTTTTCAAGGAACGGCACCACGAGATTGCGATCTTCGTCCGTGTTGATGTTCAGGAACACCACATCCTTGCGGTCTTTGAACCGCTCCTGCACCTGTTCATACAGCGGATGCTGCGTGCGGCAGGGGCCGCACCAGGTGGCCCAGAAATCGAGCACCACCACCTTGCCGCGCAGGGAAGCCAGGTCCAGCTTGGCGCCGCCCGGGCCGGACACCACGAAGTCGCCCACCGTCGACCGCATCGCGTTGGGATCAATCGCGCGCAACCGCGCCAATCGCTGCTTGCCGCGCTCGACAGCGCGATCGTGCGCCGCCAGCACCACGTCGCCCAGGCCCTTCTCGTCCGGGTGCGTCTTGCGCCACTCGGCGCGGAGAACAGCCAGGTCCGCCGTGCGCTCGGCGTCCTGCGACACGACGAAGGCTTCGGCGAAAGCGTCACACGCTTCGGGCTTACCCTGCGCCGCATAAGCCTGGCCGAGGGCACGGGCCGACTCCGCCGTCGGGTTGGCGGCGTGGGACTGCTGCGCCAAGGCGACCGCTTCAGGAACCTTCTTCAGAACGAGATGGGCCCGGCTTTGATAGAGCAGCGCGCGGCCCAATCCCTGATCGAGTTCCGCCCGCGTCTGCCAGCGGGCGATTTCGGGGGTATCGAGCGAACGCAACGACTTCTCGTACCGCTGCGCGTACGGCAGCGCCTTTTCCGCCTTGCCGACGGCAAGCAACGCGCGCGAGACGGCATCGAGCGTCGCCAGGTCTTCGGGATCCTGCGCCAGCACTTGTTCGCCGTACTGCACGATCCGGGCATTGTCCTTGAGTTCGATAGCCGACTTCGTGATCGCCCGTTCCAACTCAAACCGCGACGCCGTTTTCGGATACTTCTTCAGGTGCGATTCGAGAGCGGCCAGGAATTCGTGAGAGGAGTTGCCGGCCTCGGCCAAAGCGTTCGAAAGCTCCTGCTGCTCGGCCGGCGGCAGAGAGCTTTGAGCCAACAGCAGGCCGGCCCAAAGAAAGGCAACGAACTTCATGGCTTCGGCTCCGGAGCGGTCTCCGCGCGGAAGGCGTTGATGAGGAAGGCGGCCCGGTCACGGGCGATGTTGAGGTAGGACTCGTTCTTCACGATGCGTTCAAGGGTCTTATAAAACTGCTCCGGCGCGACGATGCGCTTCCGCTCCCAACTCGATTGCAGCAGAAGCAGGGCCTTGTTCACGCCGAGTTTGTCGAAGCGGGCGGATCGTTCGAGGTTGATCCGATGAGTCGCCGTCTCGGTAATCTTTTCAAACCAATCGTGGAGCGCTTGCGCGTCCAGGTCCTGGGTGTAGTTGAACTTGGTTTCGAACGTCTTCTCGCCCTCCACCCAGCGGAAGCTCTTCTCGCCCATCTTCGCCACGGCGAGACCGGACTCGAGCGGCCGGTTGAAGTAGTTCAGCTTCTCGGCCAAGGTAAAGATCGTGCCCGCCTGTTCGGCGTTCAACGCAAAGGCCAGGGGCTGCGGATCGTCTTTCTGGTCGGTGTAGACGCCCTTGCCGTCTTTGGTGAGCGTAATCTGCACCCACTCCGGCATCGAACCCGGGAAGGATTTGCTATAGATCACTTGGGGTTCCGCGGCCAGTCCGGCGGCGAACAGGCAAAGGGCGAACAACAGTCTCATACGCGAATGGCCTCCCGGTAGCGCACCTGATTGGCGTGGCAAATGGCGGCAGCTAAAGCATCGGACGCGTCCTGGCTCTTGATGATTTCATCCAGGTGGAGCAGCGAACGCACCATGAGTTGAACCTGTTCCTTCTCCGCCCGGCCGTAGCCAACGACACTGGTCTTTATCTCAAGCGGCGAGTACTCGCCGACGGCCAAACCGGCTTCGGCCAGCACCAGAAGCGCCACCCCGCGGACGTGCGCGAGCTTCAACGCCGTCTGCGTGTTGACGGCGTGAAACACCGCTTCGACGGCGGCCGCCTCCGGCGCGTGCGTCACGATCACCTCCCGCAGCCCCGACGCAATCGTCAGCAACCGGTCCGCGAGCGGCGCCTTGGGCGACGTCTTGATCACCCCGGCCGCGAGCATACGGTGGTTCCGGCCATCGGATTCAATCACCCCATAGCCGGTCCGCTCCGATCCGCAATCGATGCCGAGAATCCGCATCGCCTACTCCAGGTCGGCTTCGTCGATCTCGTAGTTGGAATAGACGTTCTGCACGTCGTCGTAGTCTTCGAGGGCGTCGTTCAGCTTCATCATGCCCTTGGCCGCGGAGCCCTCCAGCTTGATGGTGTTCTTCGGCACCATGCCGACTTCCGCGCTGAGCGTTTCGATCTTCGCGGCGGCCAGCGCCTCGACGACCCCTTCGTGCGCCGCCGGATCTGAGAGCACCTGCCACACTTCGCCCTGCTGCTGAATGTCGTCGGCGCCGGCCTCGAGCGCCAGGTTCATCAGCTTTTCCTCGTCGACCTTGTCGGCTTCAATAATGATGTTCGACTTCTTCTCGAACATCCAGTTCACCGAGCCCGGTTCGCCCAGGTTGCCGCCCCACTTGCTGAAGATATGGCGAATATCGGCGACGGTGCGATTCTTGTTGTCGGTGGCAACGTTGACGATTACCGCGGCGCCGCCGGGTCCGTACCCTTCGTAGGTGTACTCTTCAATCGTCAATCCCTCGATTTCGCCGGTGCCCCGTTGAATCGCGCGCTTGATGTTGTCGGCCGGCATGGAGACGGCTTTAGCCGCCGTGATCGCCGTGCGGAGACGGGGATTGCCGTCCGGATCGCCACCGTTGCGGGCGGCAATCGTGATTTCCTTGATAATACGGGTGAAGATGCGGCCTCGTTTGGCATCGAGGGCGCCCTTCTTGTGTTTAATGGTGTGCCATTTAGAGTGACCAGACATGAAAGAGAACCAACTCAATAGGATATCGGATTATGAGGCGCGAGCGCTTGCTCGATCGCGTGCCCATGCTGATAGACTGCGACCATGCGGTATCTACTCGCAATTTGTCTCCTCGCCCTGCCCATGGCGGCCGCTCCCAAGCGTCTTCCCGGCCACGTAACCTTAGTGCGACCCGTCCTGCCACCAAAGAGTCCGGCGCAGCCCAGTCTAAAGCTCGTCCCCCCGAAACCCACTCGCATCGTCGCTGCGACCGCAGCCTGCGCCCACATGGTGATCGTGCCCACCAACCCCGCCGTGGACGCCGGCATGATCCGCCACGAACCGCTTCCGACCCACCCAATGCCGATCTACGCGGGTCGGCCCGCCTGTCAGTAGCCGGAAGCACCAGCAAAACGGCCGCGGGGGATGCGCCCCCCGCGGCCCAGCTCCCCGGCCTACTTCGCCGGCGGCACGAGAATCTGGATGTTCCCGAACGCGTCCGGAACCTGCGTCTTGCCGTACAACCGGCGCAGGCGCATCGTATTCTCCGCGCCCCAGCCCCAGACATCGATCTGCGCGTCGATCACATGGCCTTTGCCAGCCAGCTGCTTGGCACGCTCAATGCGCGCCGCAAACGGGTCCGCGCCTTCGCTCGGCTCAATAAACGCGATCTCGGTCACCTCTTTCGGGATGTCCGTAAAGACAGCCATGCCATTGGCGTCGAGATACGCACGATGTTTTGCCGGATTGAACGACTCCGGCCAATTGACTTGCGACATGAATCCACCCTCCTACGGTGAAATAAAAAAGGTGTCCCGAGAGGACACCTTCAGACTTCAACGTAGCGGACGATCAATCCCAACCCGGCCCACCGCGGCAGGCTGTTCGCGCTAAGCACTACAAAACAAAAAAGTTCACGACGCAAGAAAAATCGCAATGCGTTGTGAACGGCTCCCACCTTCGATTCTGAGGGGTGCCACGAGCCCAGGGGTGGGGAGAGGGCTCGTGGCGTTTTGCCGGTGGCTGGGGTGATAGGCGGAGGAGCCACCGACAAACTGGTTGATTACGAGTGAATCTCTTGCAGACTCCAAACTCGAATCGGATCTCTACGACGACTGGCCGCTGCTTGCACTGCCGCTCTGGCCGCCGACATCGTCGTTATACAAGGTACTCTATACGTTATTGCGGCGCGACGCAAGGCTTTTTCATCACCGAAGCTGTGCACGCCGGTCGTCGTATAAATCGCCAACTGCAAACGACCTGCCTTCAATAAGTCTACCGCATTCGGGCGCCCTTCGTTCACTTTAAATACGGTCGTGCAAGATAATCCCGCATTTTTTAACACGGTGGCCGTCCCGCGCGTCGCCGCCAAGCTATAGCCGAGCTCCGCAAAGCTCTTGGCGACGTCAACCGCCTCATTTTTATGCCGTTCGGACACACTGATAAAGACTGTCCCCTCGGCTGGCAGCGGCGAACCCGCCGAAAGCTGCGCCTTCGCAAACGCCTCGCCGAAGTTTTCGCCCACGCCCATCACTTCGCCCGTCGACCGCATCTCCGGACCCAGCACCGGATCCACGCCCTGGAACTTGTTGAACGGGAACACCGGCGACTTCACAAAGAACTGCGGAACCGAAAGCACCCCGCTCGTCTTGCCCTGCATCAGCGGCGCAAACTCCTTCAGTTTCCGCCCCACCATCAGACCCACGGCAATCTTCGGAATCGGCACGCCCGTCGCCTTCGCGACAAACGGCACCGTCCGGGACGCCCGCGGGTTCACTTCGATGACGTAAACCTTGCCGTCCTTGATCGCGTACTGCACGTTCATCAGGCCGATCACGTTCAGCGCCCGCGCCAGCTTCACCGAATACTCTTCAATCGTCTTCAGCTCCGCGGCGCCAATCCCAAACGGCGGCAGCACACAGGAGCTATCTCCCGAATGAATACCGGCTTCTTCGATGTGCTCCATGATGCCGCAGATCAGCACGTCTTCGCCATCGGAGAGGCAATCCACGTCCACTTCAATCGCGTCTTCGAGGAACCGGTCAACCAGCACCGGACGCTCCTGCGAGAAGGTCACGGCTTCGCGCATGTAGCGCCGCACCGTATCTTCGTCATAAGCGATCGTCATCGCCCGGCCACCGAGCACATAGCTCGGCCGCACCAGCACCGGATAGCCGAGCACGTTCGCCACGGCGCAAGCCTCTTCGACGGTCGTCGCCGTGCCATTAGGCGGCGACGGAATCCGCAGGTCATCGAGCAACCGGCCAAACAGCTTCCGGTCTTCGGCCAGGTCGATGTTCTCGGGCGCCGTGCCGATGATCGGCACCCCGGCGCGCTTCAACGGCAGCGCCAGGTTCAGCGGAGTCTGCCCGCCGAACTGCACAATCACGCCGTCCGGCTTCTCGGTGTCATAAATATTGAGCACCTCTTCGAGAGTCAACGGCTCAAAGTAAAGGCGGTCGGACGTGTCGTAGTCGGTCGAAACCGTCTCCGGATTACAGTTCACCATGATGGACTCATGGTCGAACTCCTGCAGCGCAAAGCTCGCGTGGCAGCAGCAATAGTCGAACTCAATGCCCTGCCCGATGCGGTTCGGCCCGGCGCCCAGAATCATTACCTTCTTGCGATCGCTGGGTGCGGCCTCGCACTCGGACTCATAGGACGAGTACAGGTACGGAGTGAACGACTCAAATTCGGCCGCGCAGGTATCCACGCGGTTGAACACCGCCTGGATGCCCATCTGCTTGCGGCGGTCCCGGATGCGCAGCGGATCTTCATTCCACAGGCGGGCCAGCGTCGTATCCGCCACGCCGTACCGCTTGGCCTCCCGCATCTCCGCGGGGGTGATGGTCGCCAGCGACTTCTGGGCAAGCGCCGTATGCAATTGCACCGTTTCGAAAAGCTGCTGCAGGAACCACGGGTCAATCTTCGTCAACTCGTGAACCTGCGCCACGGTCCAACCCTGTTCAAACGCAAAGAACAGATAGGGCAGCCGGTCCGGCGTCGGTGTGATCAGCTTATTCGGAATCAGGTCGACGTCAAACGCCTCCACCTTGGTAGCCGATTTGCCGGTCTCCTGCGAACGGATCGCCTTGGCCAACGCCGCCTTGAAGTTGCGGCCGATCGACATCACTTCGCCGACGGACTTCATCTGCGTACCCAGCGTCGGATCGGAGCCGGGGAACTTCTCAAACTGCCAGCGCGGAATCTTCGCTACCACATAGTCGATGGTGGGCTCAAAGCAGGCCGGAGTCAGCCGCGTAATGTCGTTCGGAATCTCATCCAGGCGGTAGCCCACCGCAAGCTTCGCGGCGATCTTCGCAATCGGGAAGCCGGTCGCCTTCGATGCCAGCGCCGAGCTCCGCGAAACGCGGGGATTCATCTCGACCACCACCATGCGGCCGTCGTCCGGGTTGATGGCGAACTGCACGTTCGAACCACCCGTATCGACGCCGATCTCCCGCAGGCAGCGCAGGGCGCCGTCCCGCATCATCTGGTATTCCCGATCCGTCAGCGTCTGCACCGGCGCCACGGTAATCGAGTCGCCCGTGTGGACGCCCATCGGGTCAAAGTTCTCAATCGAGCAGACGATGATGACGTTGTCGGCCAGATCGCGCATCACTTCCAACTCGAACTCTTTCCACCCCAGCACCGACTCTTCGGCCAACACTTCGTGCACCGGTGAAAGCTGCAGCCCGCGAGCCAGAATCTCTTCGAGATCCTCCGAGTTGTAGGCGATGCCGCCGCCCGTCCCGCCCATCGTAAAGCTGGGCCGCAGAATCATCGGGAAGCCAACTTTGGCCGCGAAGTCGTAGCCGCCCTGCATGGAGGTCAACAGCGAAGAGGTCGGCGTCTCGAGGCCGATCTTCTTCATCGCGTCCTTGAAGAGCAGCCGGTCTTCAGCCTTCTTGATCGATTCGATCTTGGCGCCGATCAGTTCCACGCCGTACTCGTCCAGCACGCCCGCTTCGGCCAGCGCCACCGAGAGGTTCAGGCCAGTCTGGCCGCCCACGGTCGAAAGCAGGGCATCGGGCCGTTCCTTGCGAATGATCTCGGTCAAATACTCGACGCTGAGCGGCTCAACATAGGTACGGTCCGCCAGATTCGGATCCGTCATGATGGTCGCCGGATTCGAGTTGACCAGGATCACCTCGTAGCCTTCGTCCTTGAGCGCCTTACAGGCCTGGGTGCCGGAATAATCAAACTCGCAAGCTTGCCCGATGATGATCGGGCCGGAACCAATAATCAGAATGCGGTGGAGGTCGGTGCGTTTCGGCATTGCTTAGCGCTTGGCCTCTTTCATGAGGTCAATAAACTCGTCAAACAGGTAAAGAGAGTCATGGGGGCCCGGCGCGGCCTCCGGATGGTACTGCACGCAGAACAACGGGGCTGACTTATGACGTAAGCCTTCCACAGTCTGGTCGTTCAAGTTGATGTGGGTAATCTCCACATCGGAATCGGCCAGCGAGTCCGGATCCACGGCGAAGCCATGGTTCTGGGCGGTAATTTCCACCCTTCCGTTGCGCTTGTTCAGCACGGGATGGTTCCCGCCGCGATGGCCGAATTTCAACTTATAGGTCTTGCCGCCGAGCGCGAGCCCAAGCACTTGATGCCCCAGGCAGATACCGAAGATCGGCGCCTTGCCAATCAACTGCCGCACCTGCGCCGCCTGCGCCTGCAAGGGCTCCGGGTCGCCGGGGCCGTTTGACAGAAACACGCCATCGGGCCGCAAAGCCAGCACGTCCTCGGCGCTGGTGGAAGCCGGCACCACCGTCACATGGCAGCCGCTGGTCACCAGCCGGCGAAGGATATTGCGCTTGATCCCGAAGTCGAACGCCACCACGTGGTACTCCGCCGGGCGCACTTTGCCGATCCGCTCCGACGGCGACACCGGCTCCACCGGATTCGTCCACCGATAGCTCGCGGGCGTCGAAACGCGAGTCGCCAGATCCAGGCCGGCCATCGACGGCGAGGCCTTGGCCTTTTCGACGAGCTCCGCCGCGTTGGTCGAAATCGTCGACAGCACCCCACGCATCACGCCGCGCGTGCGGAGATGGCGAACCAGCTTCCGGGTATCGATCGAGTCGATGATCGGCACATTGGCTCCGGCGAGATACTGGTCGGCCGGGCTCTCGGAGCGCCAATTGGAGACGATGGGCGAAAAATCGCGCACCACCAGGCCTTCAATATAAGGTTTCGCCGATTCCATGTCGCCTTCATTGGCACCATAGTTCCCGATCTGCGGATAAGTCAGGACAACAATTTGACCTGAATAAGAAGGGTCGGAGAAAATCTCCTGGTAGCCCGTAATGGAAGTATTGAAAACTACTTCCCCAGAGCGCTCCGTTTGCGCTCCAAATGCCCGGCCCTCGAAGACTGTCCCGTCTTCTAAGGCGAGGAGTGCTGGATTCAATTCGGGGAACCTCCCGCTGGATTTTACCTATTGGAACACATTGGGCCAACCCCTGGCAATAAAGGGCGCGGAAATGTTGATAGACTCTCGACAACGTGCGTTTTGCAGTCTTCCTCTCGTTCTCGCTCGCGTTACCCGCGGCGGACCTAAACGGTTCGGCGGTCGCGCTCCTCTCCCAAAAATGTCAGTCGTGCCACGGGCCCCAGGTCCAGCTTTCCGGCCTCCGGCTCGACACGCGCGAAGCGATTCTCCGCGGGGGCAAGCAGGGCGCCGCGCTCACGCCCGGAAAGCCGGAGCAGAGCCTGCTCTTCCAAGCGGTGTCCGGCGCCGGCAAGATTGCCATGCCCCCCACCGGGGCGCTCAGCCCGGCCGAAGTCTCTCTGCTCCGCGATTGGATCGCCGCCGGAGCGGTGTGGCCTGCCGAGGCCGTCGCGGCGAAGAAGTGGTGGTCGTTCGAGAAAGTCCAACCCGTCAAGCCGCCGGCGCTCGCCGATGTCTGGGTCCGCACCCCCGTCGACGCCTTCATCCTGCAGCAACTCCACGCCAAGGGGCTCTCCCCCGCGCAGGGAGCCAACCGCCGCACGCTCATTCGCCGGGCCATGTTCGACCTGCACGGCCTGCCCCCCACCACCGCCGAAGTCGATGCCTTTGAGAAGGACCCCGCACCCAACGCCTACGAAAAGCTCATCGATCGCCTGCTCGCCTCCCCCCGCTATGGCGAAAAGTGGGGCAAGCACTGGCTCGACCTCGTCCGCTACGGCGACACCTCAGGCTTCGAGCAGGATCCCTATCTCCTCTACGCCTGGCGCTACCGCGACTACGTCATCGATAGCTTCAACGCCGATAAACCCTACGACCGCTTCGTCAAGGAGCAACTCGCCGGCGACGAAATCTATGAAGAGCCCACTGCCCAGCAGGGCACCGGCTACTACACCGTCGGACCCAACCGCGACATGCTCTTCAAAGTCGAAGACATCAACCGCGTCGAAACCCTAACCGATTTCGTCGACACCACGTCGAGCGTCTTCCTCGGCCTCACCACCGGCTGCGCCCGCTGCCACGACCACAAGTACGATCCCATCTCCCAACGCGACTACTTCCGCATGCAGGCCATCTTCGCCCCCATCGTCAAGTCCCGCGTCTTCCTCACCTACAATCTCGCCCGCCAGTACGACCTGCAGGAAAACACCCGCCAGTGGAAGCTCTACGATCTCGCCGACGAGTTCCAACGCATGCGCGCGCCCTACGTCAAGCGCCTCCGTGCCGAAAAGCTGGCCAAGCTGCCGCAAGCAGTCCAACTCGCCTTCGAAACCGAAGAGGAGCAGCGCACCCCGCAGCAGAAAGCGGACTTCGAGATGTACACAAAGAAAGTGGCGCCGCGCGACGACGAGGTCTTCCCCCTTCTCACGCCGGAAGAAAAGGACCGGCTCGACCGCATCAAGACCCGCCTGCTATCGCTATATAGCAATTACGCGCCCGGCCCCTTCTCGCCCAGCGTCACCGACTCCGGCCCCCTCGGCCCGCCCGTCTATATCCCCGGCAAAAACGCCGAGGCCGTGCCGGCCGGCTTCCTCTCCGCCCTCGGCGGCGGCGACATTCCCCCTCCTCCGCCCGGCTCCGCCACCACGCTCCGCCGCAAGGCCCTCGCCGAATGGATCGCTTCGCCGGAGCATCCGCTCACGGCCCGCGTCGCCGTCAACCGCGTCTGGCAGGCCCACTTCGGCCGGGGCCTGGTGGCCACCACCTCCGACTTCGGCGCCCGCGGCACTCCCCCCACTCACCCGGAACTCCTCGAATGGCTCGCCGGCGAGTTCGTCGCCAAAGGTTGGAGCTTCAAGCACCTCCACCGCACCATCATGCTGTCGAGCGTCTACCGCCAGCAGACCAAGCCCTCTCCCGCGGCCCTGACAAAGGACCCCGAAAACCAGTGGCACTCCCACTTCACGCGCCGCCGCCTCGAAGCCGAAGAGGTCCGCGACGCCGTCCTCCGCACCGCCGGCACGCTCAATCCAAAGATGTACGGCAAGCCCGTCGTCCCCGCCCTCGCCGCCGAAGAGCTCTACGGCATGAGCCAGCCGCTCGCGAACGCCTGGGTGGTCACCTCCGACGCGACCGAGCACACTCGCCGCAGCATCTACGTGATCTCCCGCCGCAACTTCCGCATGCCGCTGCTCGAAGTGTTTGACCGGCCGGAAGGCGTGCTGAGCTGCTCCCGCCGCGAATCCTCCACCACCCCCACGCAATCGCTCTCCCTCCTCAATAGCGACTTCACCCGCCAGCAGGCCCTTGCCCTGGCCGCCACCTCGCTAAAAGGCGACGAAGCCGCCATCAGCGAAGCGATCTTCCGGGCCACGCTCGCCCGCAGCCCGGATGCAAGCGAACTCACGATGGCCCGCGAGTTCCTGACGAAACAAACCCAACTGCTCGGCAGCGTCGAGAAGGCCGCCGCCGAACTCGCCCGCGGCCTCTTCAACACCAACGAATTCCTCTACGTCGACTAGGAGCCCCATGTACACCTCCCGCCGCCAATTCCTCTCCCGCGCCGGCCAAGGCTTTGGCCTCGTGGCGCTCTCCGGCCTGCTGCAGGAGAACCTGCTCGCCGCGGCCAAAGCCAAGCGGATCATCTATCTCTTCATGCACGGCGGCGTCAGCCACGTCGACACCTTCGACCCCAAGCCCGCCCTCGCCAAGTACAACGGCCAGCCACTGCCGGGCTCCTTCGGCGAAGGGCTCGTCACCAGCCGCATCGACTTCCGCAAAGCCCGCATGCTCGCCTCCCCCTGGAAGTTCTCGCGTTGCGGCCAGTCCGGCATCGAGATCTCCGAACTCTACCCCCACGTCCAGAAGCATGCCGACAAGCTCGCCGTCATCCGCTCCTGCCACGGCGACGCCTTCGACCACGCCCCCGCCATCAACCTCCGCACCAGCGGCAACCAGTTCCCCGGCCGCCCCTCGCTCGGCGCCTGGACGGCCTATGGCCTGGGCTCGGAGAACAAAAACCTTCCCGCCTTCGTCGTCATGAGCGACGGCGCCATGAAGTCCGGCGCCGGCGCCTACGGCTCCGGCTTCCTCCCCGCCGCCTACCAGGGCACCACCTTTCGCAGCGGACAAAATCCCGTTCTCCATCTCGCCTCCCCCGCCGGCATCACCCCGGAAGCGCAGAAGGAAACGCTCTCGCTCATCGACCGCATGAACCGCCGCCACTTCGCGACGCGCGAGGAGGATTCCACTCTCGAAGCCCGCATCGCCTCCTACGAACTCGCCTACCGCATGCAGGCCGAGGCGCCGGACGCCGTCGACCTTTCAAAAGAGTCCGCCGCCACCAAAGCCCTCTACGGCATCGACGAACCGATGACCGACGACTTCGGCCGCAAGTGCCTGCTCGCCCGCCGCCTCGTCGAACGCGGCGTCCGCTTCGTCCAGCTCTATCAAGGCACCAACCTCGGCGACGATTGGGACGACGCCCATCTCGACCTGCTGGGCTCCCACAACAAGATGGCCAAGAAATCGGACCAACCCATCGCCGGGCTCCTCTCCGATCTCGAATCCCGCGGCCTGCTCGATTCGACGCTCGTCGTCTGGTCCACCGAGTTCGGCCGCACCCCGCTCGCCGAAGGCAAGAACGGCCGCGACCATCACCCCTACGGCTTCGCCATGTGGATGGCCGGCGCCGGCATCGCCGGAGGCCGCGTCCTCGGCTCCACCGACGAGTTTGGCCTCCGCGCCGTCGAGCAGCGCAAGGACGTTCACGATGTCCACGCCACGCTACTCCGCATGCTCGGCCTCGATCATCTGAAGCTCACCTACCGCTATCAGAGTCGCGACATGCGCCTCACCGATGTCCACGGCGAGAACGAGTTCACCTCCTGGCTCCTCAACACTTAATCGTTGAACAAAGCCACCAACTGCTCCAACGCGGAGGCTACCATCGCCTCCCCGCCCCCGGCGGCAATCCGTGACGAGATCACCTCATACGCGCCTTCGGCATACGCCTTCCGGTCCGGCACGTAGCCCAGGTTCCCGTTGGCCAACTCCGCCACTATCGTCACTGGAAACGGCGAGGCCAGCTTGATCGCCCGGCCATGTTCATTGAAGATCTCGCCCGGCAGGCCGACCCACGCCACGGACTTGCCCAGCGCAATCACCTGCACCTCGGCCGGAAACGGCTTCCCGCTGCGTTCCACAATGTCCATCACCTTGAACGCGTTCACCTGTTCATAAAACGGATTAGCGTTCTGCTTGCCGTAGTTCGCGGTGATCGCCTTGGCCTTCTCCACGTCCTCGGCCGGATAGGAAGCCGGCGCCAGATCCACCATCCGCGTCGAAGCCCGCACCGGCTGCACCGGCACCGGCGTCATCCGCTCCATCGTTTTCAACACCGCCGCGGCGAGCACGGTGCCGATGCGCGCCGCCTCCCCGTGCCCCTTCTGCGGCCGGTTATGCGAAACGTCAATGTGGTTGATGTTCCCCGCGCAGCCGATCGTGAACAGCGTCGAATAGCCCGGCCCCTTCACGCGCTTCAGGTTCTCGCTTAACGCATACGCATAGTCCGCCGAAAACTCCGCCCCGCCCACGGTGTCCAAATGCAGCGCGAAGTTCACATAGGCCCCGTTACCCGCCGCCATTACGGCCACATCGGGGTCAATCGTCCCCAGCACTTTTTCAATCTTCGGGTTTCGCTTGCCGGGGTTCCATCCCGTCGTCCCGTCGATCATCCGGAAGCGGCGGATGAAGCTGATCGAATCCTCCTTCCCTACTCCCACGCTGATCTCGCCCGGCGTCAGCGCCGCATTGGCCTTCTCCACGCTCTCCGCCAGCAAGCCCGGAATCTTCGCCCAAAAGCCTTTCGCCAGCGCATCAATCGCCGGCTCCACATTCCGCAGCCGCGTCCCCAACTCCGGCCCCGTATGCGAATGCGTCGCCGAGATCATCACGTGCGTTGCCGGAATGCCCGTGCGGGCCGCAATCAACTGCCGCGCCTCCTCGACGAACGGCCGCGGGATCTGCACGTAGTCCACGGCCACCAGCGCCATGCGCACCCCCGCCTGCTCCACCACCATCGCCTTGGCGTGCAGCGGGTCGTGCAGCCCTTCGTTCAGGCGGACATAGTAGTAACCCGCCATCGGCATCTTCGCCGGCGGCGTGATGTCCACCTCCGCCCGTCCCACCTTCCACTGCGCCGCCGCAGCGGACGTCCACAACACCAGCCAAGCCAATCGCATCATGCCTGTTATCCTAAGGGATTCCAGTCATGGTCGTTTCCACGCAGACGAAGCGATTCGATTCCTTGGAGCTTGATTGTGGGGTCACCCTCGCTCCGGTCGATGTAGCTTACCAAACCTACGGAACGTTGAACGCCGATCGTTCGAACGCCATCCTGATCACGCACGCCTTCTCGGGCGACGCGCACGCCGCCGGGATCGACCCGCAAACCCAGCAAAAAGGCTGGTGGGACAGCATGATCGGCCCCGGCAAGGGTTTCGATACGGATCAGTACTTTGTCATCTGCTCGAATGTCCTCGGCGGCTGCCGCGGCACCACCGGCCCCGGCTCCGTCGACCCCGCCACCGGCGAGATCTTCGGCATGACCTTCCCGGTCATCACTATCGGCGACATGGTCCGCCTCCAGGCCAGGCTCATCGAATCGCTCGGTATTGAACGGTTGCTCTGCGTCGCCGGGGGCTCCATGGGCGGCATGCAGGTGCTCGAATGGGCCGCGCGCTTCCCGGACCGCGTCGCCTCCGCCATTCCCATCGCCACCACGCCGCGCCACAGCGCGCAACAGATCGCCTTCAACGAAGTCGGCCGCCAAGCCATCATGGCCGACCCCGATTGGAACGACGGCAACTACTACGGCGGCAAGCTCCCCGGCCGCGGCCTCGCCGTCGCGCGCATGGTGGGCCACATCACCTACATGAGCGATGAGTCGATGCGCCAGAAGTTCGGCCGCCGCCAGCGCGAGGACCAGGGCATCTTCGAAGTGGAAAGCTACCTGCGCTACCGCGGCAGCCAGTTCGTCGACCGCTTCGATGCGAACTCCTACCTCTACATCACGAAAGCCATGGACCTGTTCGACCTCGCCGCCGGCCAGCAGTCCCTGACCGCCGTGCTCGAACGCTCGAAGACCAAGTTCCTCGTCATCAGCTTCACCTCCGATTGGCTCTACCCCTCCTATCAATCGCAGGAGGTGGTCAACGCCCTGCGCCGCCGCAACCAGGACGTCGCCTACATCGAACTCACCTCCAAGTACGGCCATGACGCCTTCCTCGTCGAAGTCGACGAGCAAACCGAAATCGTCAAGGGATTCCTCCATCGCGTCACCAAAGGAGTCAACCGCCGATGACTGCCGCCCGCCAGCACGATCCCTTCGTCCGCGACCTGCTCGGCCGCGGCGACTACGCCATCTTCAGCGAAATCGTCGCCCCCCAAACCTGCGTCCTCGATCTCGGCTGCGGCGACGGCGAACTGCTCAGTTGGCTGGCCGAAAACAAAGACGTCGACGCCCGCGGCGTCGAGATGGATGCCGCCAAAGTCCAGAAGGCGATCGCCAAGGGCGTCAGTTGCTACCAGGGCAATCTCGAAGAGTGCCTCGCCGACTATCCCGATGGCGCCTTCGATTACGTCATCCTCAGCCAGACGCTGCAGGAAGTCCGCCGCCCCTTGCAAGTGATGAACGAGATGCTGCGCGTCGGCCACCGCGCCATCGTCGCCTTTCCGAACTTCGGCCACTGGCGCGTCCGCCTGGCCCATCTGCTCACCGGCCGGGCCCCGAAAACCACGCGCTTCCCGCACGAATGGTACGACTCGCCGAACATCCATTTCTTCACCGTCGACGATTTTGAAATTCTCGTCGCCAAAGAGAACTGGCACATTGAAAAGCGCGTCTTTCTCGATGACAACCGCGAAGTGAAAATGCTTCCGAACCTCCTCGCCGAAACCGCCGTCTACCTGGTCCGCCGCAAGAGCTAACCCGATATAATGCGCGGGAGCATGATCACCCGCCGCGCCTTCCTCGCCTCCGCCGCGCTTGCCGCCGCAGCGCCCCCCGCCCAGCCCAATGTCCTGTTTATCTCCGTCGACGACATGAACGACTGGGTCGGCTGTCTCCGCGGCTACCCCGGCGTCCAAACGCCAAACATCGACCGCCTCGCCCAGCGCGGCGTCCTCTTCGCGAACGCCCACTGCGCCTCCCCCCTCTGCAACCCCTCCCGCGCCGCTCTCCTCCTCGGCCAGCGCCCCTCCACCACCGGCATGTACAACAACGACCAGTTCTGGCCGCCCGTCCTCCCGGACGCCGTCTCCATGCCGTCGTACTTCAAACAGAACGGCTACCACGTCGCCGGCGCCGGCAAGGTCTTCCATCACACCGCCGGCAACAATCCGCCCTCCCAATGGGACGAGTTCCAACTGCAGGTCTTCGACGACCCGTGGTATCGCCGCGCCGACTGGTACCCCTGGAATAAGCGCGTCCCCACCCCGCCCGGCGTCCCGCTCAACGGCCTCGATAACTTCCAGGGCGAGTTCGATTGGGGCGTCCTCCCCAATCCGGAGCAGGCCTACGGCGACCAGCGCGCCATCGAGTTCGGCACAAAGTTCCTCGCGAAGTCGCACGCCAAGCCCTTCTTCCTGGCCATCGGCTTGTGGCACCCGCACATCCCGATGTACGCTCCGCAGAAGTACTTTGACCTCTATCCCCCCGATAAGGTCAAGCTCCCCGAAGCCCCCTCCGACGATCTCAACGACGTCCCGAAAATGGGCCAGGAGTTCGCCGCCTTCCGCCGCTCCGAGCACGAGCGCATCGTCTCCACCGGCAAGCACAAGGACGCCGTCCGCTCCTATCTCGCCTGCATCACCTTCGCCGACGCCATGGTCGGCCAACTCCTCGACGCCCTAGATAAATCGGCCCACGCCAAGAACACGGTGATCGTCTTCTGGAGCGACAACGGCTGGCATCTCGGCGAAAAGCAGCACTGGCACAAGTCCACGCTCTGGCAGCGCTCCACGCACATTCCGCTCATCATCGCCGGCCCCGGCACCGCCAAGCCCGGCGTCGCCCGCCCGCAAGCCGTCAGCCTGCTCGATCTCTACCCCACGCTCGTTGAACTCTGCGGCCTGCCGAAGAACCCCCGCAACGAAGGCCTCAGCCTCGTCCCCCAACTCCGCAACCCCAAAGCCAAGCGCCCGCCCGCCGTCATCACCTATCTCGAAGGCAACCACGCCGTCCGCACCGAACGCTGGCGCTACATTCGCTACCGCGACAACACCGAAGAGCTCTACGATTGCATCGCCGACCCCAACGAATGGCGCAACCTCGCCGGCGACCCGGCCCACACCAAGCTAAAGGCCGAACTCGCCCGCTACCTGCCCACCACCAACGCCAAGGCTCAACCCCTCCGCACGGAGTTCGATTTCGACTTCGCCACCAACACCTATCGCCGAAAAGGAAACTAGCCCATGCCGTCTCTCCTCCTTCTCGCCGCTTCCACGTGGCTCGTTCTCCACAAAGGCGACAGCTCGCTCGGCTTCTACTCCGCCGACGGCAAGCTCGAAAAGAAGGTTGCCGTCAACGCCCATCCCCACGAAATGGTTCGCTCCGCCGATGGCAAGCTGCTCTTCACCACAGACAACGGCACCATGCGGATCGAGCAGGCCGGCCAGGGCGGCAACACCGTCTCCATCATCGATCTCGAACGCCGCGAGAAGATCGGCGAGATCTCCACCGGCCAGTATCGCCGCCCCCATGGCATCGCCCGTCTGCCCAACGGCCACCTGCTCGTCTCCACCGAACTGCCCGACGCCCTGCTGCTCATCGACCCCGCCAAGCGGTCGATCCTCCGCGCCTACCCGACGCAAGGCAAAACCGCGCACATGGTCACGGCCAGCCGCGATGGCCAGTGGGCTTGGGTTTCGAACTCCACGTCCTCGAACGTCTCCGCCATCCATCTCGGCACCGGCGAAGTGAAGCTCATCCCCACCGGCCCCCGCCCCGAAGGCAGCGTTCTCTCGCCCGACGGCAAGCGGCTCTACGTCTGCCAGCGCGAAGGCCAAGGCATCGCCGAAATCGATACCGCGACGCACAAGCTGCTCCGCACGCTCGACTCCGCCCCCGGCCCCGTTCGCATCGACGTCACGCCAGACAATCGCTACGTCGTCTACGGCCTGCTCGATGAAAAGGCGGTCGGCTGGACCGACACCAAAACGGGCAAGGTCGCCGGCCGCGTCGAACTACCGGCTCCACTGGGCCAAATCGTCAGCCTCCACTTGAGTCCCGACGGCAAACTCGCCTACGCCTCAAACGAAAACCTCGACAAGGTCTACACCGTCGACCTCGCCGCCCGCCGCATCGTCAAGGAGTGGACGCTAGGGAAGGGCTTCGGGCCAGACCCGGCCCTGGAGATCTATTAAAAAGGAACTGCACTAAAACAGCCGCGCGTCCAACTCCGCTTCGAGATAGGCCTCTTTGCCCGGAAACCGGTCCCGGAAGTCGAGCCGCGCCGCTTCAATCGGCACCCGCAGCGCCGCGTAGATGTTCTTCCGCGCCCTGCCTTCGGCCAGCGTCCCGCTGTGCTGCAAGATCAGTTTCGCCACCGCCACGCTTGCGCCCCGCTGGGCCCGCCAATCCACGGGCTCCGTCGCCACCGCCACCGGCGCCGGCTCCACCGGGTGCTTGTGCTCCGGCTCCGTAGCCACCGGCTGAATCAACGGCGCCGCGCCGCTTGGTTTGCGCAGTTCAAGCGATCCCGCCGCCAACGCCGTCAACGTTTCCAGCGCCGCCAGATTCGCATCGCCTTCCGCGTAGAGAATCCCCAGCACCCGCGCCTTGCCCATCACCGGCAACAGATGCGCCCGCTTGGCCAGCGCCGGGCTGAACAACGCTCCGCCTAACTGCGAAGCCGCCGTCAGGCAAACCACCAGCTCTTTCGAATCGATCACCTGCTGCACCGCCGGCGCTTCGCTCAGCGCCACCGGCTCCGCCGGCAGTTCGCCCGGACCCCGCAGCGCTTTGGCCAACACCCGGTCCCCATCCACTGAGAACAGGGCCACTCGCGGCGCAAATCCCGCCGCCGCGTCCGCCACGATCTGAATCCATTGGTCAATCGACTCGGACTGCCGCAGCGCCCGGGCGGCCCGCTGCAAGATGGCCGCCTCGGTCGGCAGCGCCGCCAACCGGCTGGTGAGCAGCGCCGCCACTTCGTCCCGAATCTGTGCAATCTGCGTATTAGTCATCCGAACCGAACATCCCTGTAATCGCGCCCAGCGCGCTCCGTTCATCGCCGCCGCCCGTCGCCGAAGGCGCCAGTTCCCGGCGCAGCTTGCTGAGCGTCATCGACTGCACAATCGCCCGGCCCGGGCCGGTCAGCGTGGCTAGGAACAGCCCCTCTCCGCCAAAGATCGCCGTCTTGATGCCACCCACAAACTGGATGTCGTACTGCACGGTGTCTTCAAACGCCACAATGCAGCCCGTGTCCACCTGCAGCATCTCCCCCGGCGCCAGGTTGAATTCAATAAAGTCGCCACCGCCGTGAATGAACACCACCCCCGGCCCGGTCAGCTTCTGCAGAATGAACCCTTCCCCGCCAAACAGGCCGCTGCCGATCTTCTTCACCAGCGCAATGCTCAACTGCACCGTCGGCTGCGCCGCCAGAAATCCGTCCCGCTGCACCAGCACGCTCTTGCCCGGCGGCAAGTCAAACGCCTGAATCCGCCCCGGATACGATCCGGCAAAGCCCACCTCGCCCATGCCGTTGGCCCGGAAATAGGTCATGAACAGCGACTCGCCGGAGAGCTTCCGCTTGAGCGCACCCCAGATCTTCTCGCCCAGCGAGTTCCCGGACATCCGGGTCTCCCACTGCACCGACGGTGTCTTGTACACCATCTTGCCCGCTTCCGCGTATATCTCTTGTCCGGGCTGTAATTTGACGCGCGCTACCTGGAGGTTATCCCCTTGAATCGTATACTCGAGCGGCTGTGGTGCATACGCCGCGGGCGCACTCGCGCCGGCCGCCCCCATGGGGGTCCCGCACTGAAAACAGAACCGGGCATCGTCCGCCTGGTTCGCACCACACCGGTTACAAAACGCCATCGAAAATTTCCCTCCGCAAGCAGTATTTTACAATGGGGGATGAGCCCCTCGATCATTCGTTACGCAGGTCTCGCGCTGCTGGTTCCCTTTTTCGCGGGGCTGGCCAGCGCCAAATCCAATGGATCCTGGTGCGGCACCTATCCGGGGCAGACCTACGAGGAGCTCGATCTCCATCGCAAGTCCCTCCGCGCGGGGAAGTTCAAAGCCGCCACTGGCCGCCCGGCGGCCCGCCTCGCCGGCGACATCCTGGTGCTCGAAGATGCCGATGGCGTCGTCGCCCGGCGCAACCCCTTCAACCTCGTCAGCCAAGGCGTCACCTTCACCCCAAGCGCCAACGGCTACCGCTTCTCGACGGCTCCGGCTACCATCACCACCACCGACATCGGAGACCGCATCGCGGGCCTTGGCGACGACGACACCCGCGAGTTCGACCTCCCGTTTCCCTTCCCCTTCTTCGGCGTCACGCACTCGAAAATCTTCGTCAACTCCGACGGCAATCTCACCTTCGGCACGGGCGATGTCGATACCAGCGCCCGCAGCCTCGGCCGCTTGAACTCCGGCCCGCCGCGCATTGCGGCGCTGTTTACGGATCTCGATCCCTCCGCCACCGGTGACGGCGTCAATGTCTTCCGCTCCGCCTCGCGGTTCACCGTCACCTGGCTCCGCGTCCGCGAGTACAGCGACTTCGGCTTCGGGCCTCCCCAAAGCTTCCAGATCACGCTCACCCCCAACGGCGCCATCGCCTTCGCCTGGTCCCAGGTGACGGTATCGGATTCAGTGGTTGGCATCACCCCCGGCAGCCTCACCGGCTCCTCCGCGCTTGTCAGCTTCTCTACCGGCAGCGAACGCACCTTTGCGGGCACCGTCGCCGAGAGCTTCGGCAACTCCACCTCGGTCGACCTCGTCACCGCCTCGCAGAAGGTCTATGAATCACAGGACGACGCCTACGACTATCTGGCCTTCTTCAACACCGGCGGCGTTTCGGCCGGCAACGGCGTGATCGCGTTCCAGGTCAGCGTCCGCGCGCGCCGCAAGGGCATCGGAGATGTGCTGCTCGATGCCGGCCGCGAATACGGCTCGCCCAACCGGCTGCAGGCCGTCTTGAATCTGGGTCCTCTCTCGCAGTACCCGGAAGATCCCAACGCGCTGGTGCCGTCCCGCGCGGGGACCGGTGACACCGGGCTCACCGTCGTCGCCCATGAAGCCGGGCATCTCTTCCTCGCCTTCGCCTCGAACCGCGAAGGCAGCAGCCGGCCCATGCTGGGCCGCCAGGGCTTCCATTGGGCCTTCACCTTCAACTCGGACGCCTCGCTGCTTGAAGGCAACCGGATCGAGGACTCCGGCGAAGGCGCGAGCCCCCGCTTCCGCACCATTGCCACCGTCGAAGGCTTCTCGCCGCTCGATCAGTATCTGATGGGCCTCCGCGCCCCCGGCGACGTCCCGCCCACCTTCTACGTGCAGAACTCCGGCCTCTCCCCCAACCTCACCGCTCCGCGCGTTGGCACCACGTTCAATGGCACCCGCCGCAACATCGGCGTCGAGGAGATCATCGCCGCCGAAGGCCGCCGCACCCCGGACCATACCGTCGAGCAGCGCCGCTACCGCATCGGCTTCGTCCTCATCGTTCCCACCGGCTCCACGCCCACCGCCGAGGAACTCGCCAAAGTCGATCTCTACCGCCGCGAACTCGAAGCCGCCTGGACCCGCTACTCCGGCGGCCGCGCCAGTCTCGATACCTCCTTCCGGCGGAACCTCCGCCTCAGCGTCGAACCGGCCGCCGGCTTGCTCGCGGGCCGCTCCGCCACCGCTTCGCTGTCCATCGACCGGCCGCGCGAGACCCCCGTCACCGTCACCCTCCGCGCCGAGTCCGGCCATCTCACCCTGCCCCCCAGCGTCATCATCCCCGCCGGACAAACCAGCGTCCCCGTCTCCCTTACGGGCGCCCGCCCCGGCGTCGACCTGCTGCGCGCCGAAGGCCCCAGCGAGTTCATGCCGGTGGAGGCCAGAGTGCAAGTTCTCCCCGCCGACGGCTCGGGTCTGAGCGTCGTCCCCACCGCCGAACCCGGCGCCCCGCCCGTCTTCCGGGCGCAGGATAGGAATGAACTGCCCTACCCCGGCCTCCCGCTCGTCGCCGGCTCCACCGTCGTCACCACCAACGCGGACGGCCTCGCGGCCTTCCCCGCCGGCACCCAACAGGTCACGGTCCAAGGCACGAACATCACCGGCAGCCTGGCCCGGACGCCTGCCCTGGCGGCGAACGGCGTGGTCAACGCCGCCTCGTTCCGGCCCGGCATCGTCCCTGGGGGCATCGCCACCGCGTTCGGCGCCAATCTCCGCGACGCCGAGATCACCCTTAACGGCTTCCCGGTGGTCGTCTTCTTCAGCAATGAGACGCAGGCGAACTTCGCCGTCCCCACCGGCCTCACCCAGTCGAGCGCCGAGCTCCAAGTCACGAACCCGGCCGGGACGGCGGTGCTCACCGTCCCCGTCCTGACCGCCCAACCCGGCATCTTCTTCGATGCGGCCTCCGGTCGCGCGGCCGCCATTCCGCGCGGCGGAACGGTTTACGAACTCTACGGCACCGGCTTCGGCAATGCCGCCGTCTCCGCTCGCGCCGGCTCGCGCACCATCGAAGTCCTCTTCTCCGGTCTCGCGCCCGGCTTCATCGGCCTGCAGCAAGTCAACATCCGTGGGGGCAATCCTGGGGAGCAAGTTACCTTGACCGCCGGAGGCGTAGACTCGAATACAGTAGCGTTACCATGAAGAATGGATCCAGAACGCCTTCGCCTCATCGAAACCGATAAACGCGAACGCCATTGGCGTCGTTGGGGGCCGTATCTCAGTGATCGCGCCTGGGGAACGGTCCGCGAGGACTACTCCGAAAACGGCACCGCTTGGGACTACTTTCCCTTTGAACACGCCCATCTGCGGGCTTTTCGTTGGTCCGAAGACGGTCTGCTGGGCATTAGCGACAACCATCAGCGCCTCTGCTTTGCGCTCGCCCTCTGGAACCGCAAGGATCCGATCCTCAAGGAGCGCCTCTACGGCCTCAGCGGCCCCCAGGGTAACCACTCCGAGGACGTCAAAGAGCTCTATTACTATCTCGATTCCACGCCCACCCACTCCTACATGAAGGCGCTGTATAAGTATCCCCAGGCCGCCTTCCCCTATCAGGAGTTGCGCGAAGTCAATCAGCGCCGGAACCGCCACGAACGGGAGTACGAACTCCTCGACACCGGCATCTTCAACGAAGACCGTTACTTCGACATCCAGATCGAATACGCCAAGGCCGACATCGACGACCTCGTCATCGAAATCACCGCCACCAACCGCGGCCCCGAGCCGGCCCCGCTCGTCATCCTCCCGCAGCTCTGGTACCGCAACACCTGGACCTGGGGCCGCTCGCATTCGCCCAAGCCCGTCCTCTACCGCATCAACGATCGCACCATCGCTTGCAAGCACCAGGACCTCGGCCACTACGTCTTCACCTTCGAAGAACCCGCCACGCTCCTGTTCACCGAAAACAACGGGGACAACGAACGCCTCTGGGGCGGCGCCAACAACGGCTACGTCAAAAGCGCCTTTCAGCGCTATCTCGTCGAAGGACAAACGAGCGCCGTCAACCCGGCCTGCTCCGGGACCAAAGCCGCCGGCCTCTTTGAGTTCACCCTCGCCCCCGGCGAATCCCGCACCATCCGCGCCCGGCTCACCGGCCTCAAAGACGACTCCGACCTGCCCTCCACCATCTACCCCGAAGAGGTCCTGGCCGATCGCCGCGCCGAAGCCGACCGCTTCTATAACGGCGTCCACAGCGTCCCGCTGTCGGAAGACGGCACCCGCATCTTCCGCCAGGCCATGGCCGGCCTGCTCTGGACCAAACAGTTCTACCACTTCGTCATCGAAGACTGGCTCAAAGGCGACCCCAACACCCCGCCTCCCCCCGAGCGCCGCAAGCGCGGCCGCAACTCGGAGTGGTCGCACCTGTTCAACGACGACATCATCTCCATGCCCGACAAGTGGGAGTACCCCTGGTATGCCGCCTGGGATTCCGCCTTCCACATGATCCCCATGGCGATGATCGATCCCGGCTTCGCCAAAAGCCAGTTGAAGCTCTTCCTGCGCGAGTGGTACATGCACCCGAACGGGCAGATCCCCGCCTACGAATGGGCCTTCGGCGACGTCAATCCGCCCGTCCACGCCTGGGCGGTCCATCGCGTCTTCCAGATCGATACCCGCCTCACCGGCAAACGCGACTTCGCCTTCCTCGAACGCTGCTTCCACAAGCTCCTCATGAACTTCACCTGGTGGGTGAACCGCAAGGATATGAGCGGCAACAACGTCTTTGAAGGCGGCTTCCTCGGCCTCGATAACATCGGCGTCTTCGACCGGTCAGCCCCACTCCCCACCGGCGGCACCATCGAGCAATCCGACGGCACCAGTTGGATGGCCATGTACTGCCTCAACATGCTGACCATCGCCCTCGACCTCGCCGAGTACAACCGCGCCTACGAGGACATCGCCAGCAAGTTCTTCGAGCACTTCCTCTACATCGCCAGCGCCATGAACAAGCCCGGCGCCGAAAGCCTGTGGGATGAGCAGGACGGCTTCTACTACGATCTGCTCCGCGTCCCCAATCGCGAACCCTTCCGCATGCGCATCCGGAGCATGGTCGGCATCATCCCGCTCTTCGCCGTCACCACCATCGACGCCAATCAGATCGCCAATCTCCATGGCTTTCGCCATCGCATGCAGTGGTTCATGCGCCACCGCCCGGACCTCTGCCACAACGTCGCCTCCCTGTTCGACCGCGGCCAGCAGGAACGCGTCCTGCTCTCCGTCGTCACGCCGGACAAACTGCGCCGCATCCTCCGCCGGCTCGTTGACCCCAACGAGTTTCTCTCCGACTACGGCATCCGGGCCCTCTCGAAGTTCCACAAGGACAGCCCGTTTGAACTCCACGTCAACCATGAGGTCTATCGCGTCGGTTACGAACCGGCCGAGTCCACCACGCATCTGTTCGGCGGCAACTCGAATTGGCGGGGCCCCATCTGGTTCCCCGTCAACTACCTGCTCATCGAATCGCTGCAAAAGTTTCACTTCTACTTCGGCGACAACTTCACCGTCGATTACCCGCTCGGCACCGGCGACCGGGTCAATCTCTGGGAACTCGCCCAAGCGCTCTCTCACCGCCTGACCAAGCTGTTCACGCGCGACGCCAAAGGGTACCGCCCCGTCTTCGGGCCTTATGAGAAGCATCAGACCGATCCCGAGTTCAAGGATTATCTGCTCTTCTTCGAGTACTTCAACGGCGACACCGGCGAAGGCCTCGGCGCCAGCCACCAGACCGGCTGGACCGCCCTCGTCGCCAAGCTCATCGCGCAAAACGGAGAATAATCAGTGCGTTTCCTCGCCTTCCTGCTCGCCCTCACCGCGGCCGCCCAGCCGCAGCACGGAGTGCGGCCCGCCCGCATGATCATCAAGAGGGCGACCGTGGTTGAAGGCACCGGCACCCCCGCCCAGGGCCCGCTCGATATCACCATCGAGAACGGCAAGATCACCCAGATCGCCCGCGGCTCCCAGTCCCGGCCCGGTGACGTCGAAATCGACGCCCGCGGCAAGTACGTCATCCCCGGGCTCATCAACATGCACGGCCATCTCCACCAGGAGCGCGGCGGCGTACCGATGGACCCGAACTACGTCCTGAAGCTGTGGCTGGCCTGCGGCATCACCACCGTGCGCGATCTCGGCAGTTCGTTGCAGTTCTCCCTCGACGTCAAAGCCAAGTCCGAGCGCGGCGAACTCGCCGCCCCGCGCCTGTTCGTCTATCCCGTCCTCGGCCGCCCCGGCACGCCGGAGGCCGCCGTCACCCGCGTCAAGGAACTCAAAACCCGCGGCGCCGACGGCATGAAGATCGTCGGCGCCTGGCGCAACACCTTCGATGCCGCGGCTGTGGAGGCCAAGGCCGCCGGGCTGCCCGTCGCCATCCACATCGGCGTCGAAGAGACCAACGCCGCCGATGCCATCCGCAACAAAGTCGCCTCCATCGAGCACTGGTACGGCATCCCGGACGCCGCCATCCCCGCCGGCGTCCAGAACTTCCCGTCCGCCTACAACTACCTGAACGAGGCCGACCGCTTCCGCTACGCCGGCCGCCTCTGGCGCGAAGCCGACCCCAAGAAGCTCGCCGCCGTTCTCGACGGCATGGTCGCGAGCGGCGTCGCCTGGGACCCGACCCTCGAAATCTACGAAGCCTCCCGCGACCTCCAGCGCGCCCAGAATCAGCCCTGGTTCCGCGACTATCTCCATCCCGTGCTGGGTTCGTTTTTCAAACCCAATCTCAATAACCACGGCAGCTACTTCATCAACTGGTCCAGCACCGACGAAGCCTTCTGGAAGGAAAACTTCCGCCTCTGGTTCGCCGCCGTCCGCGATTTTGAAGCCCGTGGCGGCACCATCACCATGGGCGAGGACGCCGGCTACATCTATCAAATGTATGGCTTCGGCATGCTCCGCAATCTCGAACTCCATCAGGAAGCTGGCTTCCATCCGCTCCGCGTCCTCCGCCACGCCACGGTCAACGGCGCCCAGGTCCTCCATGCCGAAAACTCCATCGGCCGCGTCCGCGCCGGCTGGTCCGCGGACCTGTTGATCGTCAACGGCAATCCGCTCGAAGATTTCAAAGTCCTCTATCCGGTTTCCCCCAACGCCGGCACCAAAACCGGCATCGAATGGACCATCAAGGCTGGCTTCCCGTACCATGTCCCCCGGCTGCTCTCGGAAGTGAAGTCCCTCGTCGAACAAGCACGCAAACAATGAACCCGGCTCCTCCTCTTCTCTACGCCCCCGGCGCGCTGAATCAGGTCGGCGCCCTCGCCCGCGACCTCGGCTTCCGCCGCACCCTCATCGTGGCCGACCACGGCATGGAATTCGCCGGCCACATCGGCTCCCTGATCGCCACGCTGTCCGCTGCCGGCGTCGAGTGCTCCCCGTGGTCCAACTTCGGCGCCAACCCGGATTCGGCCATGATCGAACACGGCCGCCACTTCGCATCGCACCTCGGGATCGACTCGATCATCGGCCTCGGCGGCGGCAGCTCCCTCGATGCCGCCAAGGGAATCAACTTCGTTCTCACGAACGGCGGCACCATGAAGGACTACTGGGGCTACGGCAAGGCGACCAAGCCGCTGCTCCCCATGATCGGCATCCCCGCCACCACCGGCACCGGCAGCGAGGCGCAGTCCTACGCCCTCATCAGCGACCCCGCGACCCACGTCAAGATGGCCTGCGGCGACCCGATGGCTTCGTTTCGTTATGCGGTGCTTGACCCGCTGCTCACGCTCTCCCAACCGGCCGCCGTCCGCGCCGCCGCCGGCTACGACGCCATCAGCCACGCCGTCGAAAGCTACGTCACAACGAAACGAAGCCAAGCTTCGCAACTCTTCTCCCGGCAGGCCTGGCAACTGCTCCCCGAAAGTTTCGCCGCGCCGGCTTCCCTCCAATCGAACGCCAACCTCCAACTCGGCGCCTGGTTCGCCGGCTGCGCGATTGAAGCGTCGATGCTCGGCGCCGCTCACGCCTGCGCCAATCCGCTGACCGCCCGCTTCGGCATCACCCACGGCGTCGCCATCGCCATCATGCTGCCGCACGTCGTCCGGTGGAACAACTGCCCGGAATACGCCGACCTCCATCCGAATCTGTCCAGCTATCTGGCCGAACTCGCCGTCGGCCTCGCCTTGCCTCTGCGGGAATGCGGCGTCACGATGGAAGTGTTGCCCCAACTCGCCGAAGACGCGGCGCAGCAATGGACCGGCCGCCACAACCCGCGCCCGTTCGACGCCCTCGCCGCCCTGGAGCTCTACCAATGCGCCTTCTGATCCTCGCTCTCACGGTCCTCTCCTCCGCCCTCTTCGCCCAATGGCCGCAGTTCCGCGGAAACCCGCTGCTCACCGGCGTCGCCGCCACCGGCGCTCCCCCCGCGCAGTTGAAGCTGCTGTGGACCTGGGAAGGCGGCGAACAGTTCGAGTCGTCCCCCGTCATAGCCGACGGCGTTGTCTATATCGGCTCCGGCGCCGGCGACCTTCTCGCCATCCATCTGGCGACGGGCAAGACCAAATGGAAGTACGCCGCCGGCAGCGAGATCGGCGAATCCACCCCGGCCATCGCCAACGGCATCGTCTACGTCGGTGACTTAAAGGGCGTGCTCCACGCCGTCAATGCCGCCGACGGCAAAGGCCTGTGGAAGCACCAGACAGCCACCGAGATCAAGTCGTCTCCCGTAGTTTCGGGCGACCGCGTTCTCGTCGGCAGCTATGATCAGAACCTCTACGCCTTCGAAGCCAAGAGCGGCAAACTCGCCTGGAAGTACGAAGCCACCGGCCCCATCCACGGCACCCCGGCCATCAAGGACGGCATCGCCTACGTCACCGGTTGCGATGAACACTTCCGCGCCATTCGCATCGCCGATGGCAAAGAGGTTTTCCAGGTGCCGAGCGGCGCCTACACCGGCGCGAGCCCCCTGCTCGCCGGCAACATGGCCTACTTCGGCACCTTCGGCAACGAGGTCTACGGCGTCGATATGGCGGCCAAGAAAATCGTCTGGCGCTACGAGCATCCCGTCCGCAAGTTCCCCTTCTATTCGAGCGCAACGCTCGTGGACGGCAAGGTGATTCTCGGCGGCCGCGACAAGATGGTGCACGCCATCGACGCCAAGACCGGCAAAGGCGTCTGGACCTTCACCACCCGCAGCCGCGTCGAATCTAGCCCCGCCGCGGCGGAGGGCCGGGTGTATGTCGGTTCGAACGACGGCCGCTTCTATGTCCTCGAAGCCGCCACCGGCAAGAAGCTCTGGGAGTATGAAGCCGGCGCCGCGCTATCGAGCAGCCCCGCCATCGGGAATGGCAAGGTCGTCATCGCCGCGCAGGACGGCCGCGTGTTCTGCTTCGGGAGCTAGATCTACTTCCTCAGGCCGTAGGTGATGGTGACGCGGGTGAACTCGGGCTCCGTGTTCAGCATGATGTGCAGGGTCTCTTTATCGTCGTTCTTGGCGGCCACCAGCATCGCCCCCGGGCCCTCGGAGCCCGCCACCGAAGTCGTCGAGTTGGTATCGAATCCGCCCTTGTTGATCTGCTCTTCGTACCAGCTCTTCACCTTGCTGAACTCTTCCTTCACCTCGAGAACCAGCGTGCCGCCCTCGGTGTCCTGCATCTTCGAGCTCATCACGTTGGTCTGCTTGGCGCCGGGATAGATCGGCACAAAATCGGGAGTTTTGCCTTCGACATTCGCGCCCATCTGCACGGTCCCTTCGTCCGTCTTCACCTCGAGCTTGCCCTGCTTGAGATCATCGAGCGAGACGGTCACGGTCTTGCCCGTCTCTTTATCCTTGATGGTTACCTTGCCGCTCTCTTCGTCAAATTCCAGCACCTCAATGTTCGGGTTTGACAGGGCGACCATCTTGGCGATAGTGGCCGTCGGGTTCTCCTTCGCCTGCCTATAGAGGAAAACTCCCGTGGCCACGAAGGCGATCCCGGCCAACAGGAACAAGCCAAATACTCCAACCAGGATCCAGACCCATACGGGCGTACCTTTCTTCGCGGGCGGCGGCAGCGGTTGCGGCGGGTATTGAGGGTTCATTTCCAGCATTCTGGCACAAGATCCGGATGTAGAATAGGGGCATGCGTAGGCTGCTTCTGTCCCTGTCCATTGCCGCCGGGGCAATGGCGCAATCGCCGGTTGACTTCGCCAAGGACATCGAGCCGATCTTCAAGCGCTCCTGCCTCGGCTGCCACGGTCCCGCTGTGCAGACCAACGGTCTGCGTTTTGACGATCCCGAAAGCGCGATGAAAGGCGGCTATAGCGGCCCGGTGATCCTCCCCGGCAAGGGCACGGAGTCGGAGATCATCCGGCGCGTGATGAGCGACAAATCAAGCATCGTCATGCCACCCTCCGGCCCCCGGCTCAGCAATGACGAGATCAGCCGCCTGCAGGCCTGGATCAACGAAGGCGCCAAGTGGCCGCCGCGCACCAAGCCCACCGCCAAGCGCCGTGGCAGTTCTCACTGGGCCTTCCAGCCCGTGAAGCGCGAGACGGGATCCATCGACAGCTATATCCTCGCCCGCTTGCAGAAAGAAGGGCTCACCCCCTCGCCCCGCGCGGCCAAGCCGCAACTCATTCGCCGGCTGAAACTGGACTTGCTCGGCCTGCCGCCGACGCCGGACGAGGTTGCTGCCTTCGTCGCTGACCCCCGGCCCGACGCCTACGAACGCCTCGTAGACGGCTACCTCGCCTCGCCCCACTTCGGCGAAAAGTGGGCCCGCCAGTGGCTCGACCTCGCCCGCTACGCCGATTCCGACGGCTATGAAAAAGATCAGGTCCGGCCCCACGCCTGGCGCTACCGCCAGTGGGTGATCAAGGCAATCAACGCCGACATGCCGTTTGACCAGTTCACCATTGAACAGCTCGCCGGCGACCTGCTGCCCAACGCGACCACCGAGCAACGCGTCGCCACCGGCTTCCATCGCAACGTGCTCGTCAACCGCGAGGCCGGTGTGGACCGCGCCGAAGCCCGCTACGAGCAGCTCATCAACCGGACCAACACGGTCACCACCACCTGGCTTGGCCTCACCGCCGGCTGCGCCCAGTGCCACGACCATAAGTACGATCCGATTTCGCAGAAGGAGTACTACCAGTTCTTCGCCTTCATGAATAGCGCCGACGATGTGGACATCGACGCGCCCTTGAACGGCGAGATGGGCCCGTATCTCCGTGCCCTGCCTGAGTACCGCAAGCAGCGGCAGGCCCTGCTCGAAGAGGCCAACGTGCCCGCCATGCTCGCCGGCTGGGAAGACAAGATGCGGGAGACCTGGGCCAACCCCGGCAAGGATCCCGAATTCGACTTCTGGGTCACCTCCATGTCCGCCATGTTCGACCACGCTAAGCGTGTCGTCCACACGCCAATAACGAAACGAAGCCAACGCGACCAGGACCGGCTCGTCAACTACTTCGTCAACAACCCCGGCCCGCAGTATCGCGACAACAAAGAGATCACCGAGAAGTTCAAGCAACTGCGTGCCAAGCTGCAGGCGCTCGACGCCGGCTTCCCCGCCCTCACGCAGGCCTATACGATCGCCGCCCATCCCGATAATCCGGTGACACAGATCGCCGTGCGCGGCGACTACAAGAACCTCGGCATCAAGGTGGAACCCGGCACGATGGAGATCCTTCCCGCGATGAAGGAACCGGGCCGCCTCGGCTTCGCCCGCTGGCTGGTTTCGAAAGAGAACCCGCTGACCGCCCGCGTCATCGTCAACCGCTACTGGCAGGAGTATTTTGGCCGCGGTCTTGTTAAGACCTCCGAGGACTTCGGCACGCAGGGCGATAAGCCGTCCCACCCGGAACTGCTCGACGCCCTGGCTGCTAGTTTCATGGACAACGGCTGGAGCGTGAAGAAGCTCCACCGGCTCATCGTCACCTCCGCCGCCTACCAGCAGAGCTCGAAGTACCGTCCGGAAGCCGCCGAGAAGGATCCCGAAAACATGCTGCTCTCGCGGCAGAGCCGCCTGCGGCTGCCGGCCGAGCAGATCCGCGACGCCGCTCTGTTCGCCGGCGACATCCTCAGCCTCGAAGTCGGCGGCAAGTCCATCAAGCCGCCGCTGCCGAAGGGCGTGGCGGAGTTAGGCTACGGCAATAGCGTGAAGTGGGCCGAGAGCGCCGGCCAGGATCGCTACCGCCGCGGGCTCTACGTCCACTACCAACGCACGACGCCCTACCCGCTGCTCGTCAACTTCGACGCCCCGGATTCGAACGTCGCCTGCTCCCGCCGCCGGACCTCCAACACCCCGCTGCAGGCGCTGAACCTGCTGAACGATCCCGTCTTCCTCGAAGCCGCCCACGGACTCGCCGTCCGCACCGCCGCCGAGCCCAACCGCATCGACCGCATGTTTGAGATCGCCCTTGGCCGCAAACCGGCGGAGACCGAACGGCAGTCCCTCGCCCGCTATCTCGACAAGCAAATCGGCATTCTCAAAGCCGAAGGCCGCCCCGCCGAAGAGGCCTGGACCGGAGTCGCTCGCGTCCTCCTCAACACCGACGAATTCATCAACCGGAACTAGCCATGGAACACCTCAATACTCTCCGCCGCCGTCAGTTTCTGAAGAATTGGGCCTACGGACTCGGCTCTATGGCTCTCGGTGATCTCCTCGTCCGCGATGGCTATGCCGCCGCGCCAAACCCGCTCGCGCCCAAGAAGCCCCACTTCCCCGGCAAAGCGAAGAGCGTCATCTTCCTCTTCATGGAAGGCGGGCCGAGCCAGATGGACCTGTTCGATCCGAAGCCGGCCCTGGCCAAGTATCACGGCAAGCCGCTCCCGGCGGAGTACACGAAAGACTTAAAGCTGGCCTTCACCAAACCCACGGCCGCGGCCCTGGCGAGCCCCCGCGTCTTCCGGCCCTGCGGGAAGAGCGGCATCATGATGTCGGACTACATCCCGCACATGCACGACGTGGCGGACGACATCTGCCTCGTCCGTTCGATGCACACCGAGGCCGTCAACCACCATCCGGGCCAGTTGTTCCTGTTCACCGGCTCCATTCAGTTCGGCCGGCCCACCATGGGCGCCTGGAGCGTCTACGGGCTCGGCAGCGAGTCGCAGAACCTGCCGGGGTTCGTCGTGCTGTCGAGCGGCGTCGGCACCTCCGGCGGCGCGTCGAACTTCATGAGCGGCTTCCTGCCTTCCACCTACCAGGGCACGCAGTTCCGCAGCGGCGGCGAACCGATTCTTTACCTGTCGAACCCGGAGGGCATCAGCCCCGCCACGCAACGCGCCGGGCTCGATGCGATTAAGGAGTTGAACGAGGCGCACTTGGCCGACGTCGGCGACCCGGAGATCGCGGCCCGCATTCAAAGCTACGAACTCGCCTACCGGATGCAGACTTCGGCGCCAGAACTGCTCGACTTCTCGAAGGAGTCCAAAGAGACGCTGGCGATGTACGGCATCGGAAAGGAACCCACGAACCAGTACGGCACGAACGCGCTACTAGCCCGCCGAATGGTCGAACGCGGGGTCCGGTTCGTTCTGATGATGGACGCGTCGTGGGACACCCACACCAACCTGAACGCCGGGCTCAAGAAGAAAACCGACGCCACCGACCAGCCCGTGGCCGCGCTCCTCAAGGATCTGAAGCAGCGGGGCCTGCTCGACGAAACGCTCGTCGTTTGGGGCGGCGAGTTCGGGCGCACCCCGATCTCGGAGATCCGCAACACGTCGGACCCGGAGAACGCCGGGCGGGACCATCATCCGAGCGGCTATTCGATGTGGCTCGCCGGCGGCGGCATCAAGGGCGGCCAGGTGATCGGCGAAACCGACGAACTCGGCTTCACCATCACGCGGGACAAAGTGGAGGTCCATGACCTGCAGGCCACCATCCTCCACTGCCTCGGCTTCGACCACACGAAGCTTACCTACCGCCACATGGGCCGCGACTTCCGCCTGACCGACGTGCATGGCAACGTGGTCAAAGCGATGCTGGCTTAACCGATCCGGTCGAGGATCTGCACCCAATTCGGTCCGGCGAGCTTGCCCGCAACGCGGGGCCGGCCCGCCGCCAGGTGCGGCGACTGCGAATGCTTCTGCAGCGCTTCGAGCGACGCCCACTCTTCAATGAACGTGAACTTGCAGGGGTTGCTCTGATCGACGAACAGATCGTAGCGGATACAGCCTTCTTCAAGGCGCGTGGGAGCGATGTAGCTTTCGAGCACCTCGCGCACCAAAGCCTCTTCCCCCGGCAGCGCCTCAATGTGGGCGACAACATCAATTTTCTGACTCATTTCGGTAAGGGTACACTAGTTTCAATTCCCGCCTTATGTCGACCGACCCGCAAACTCCGCCGCGGCCCGCCCGGCCCAGCCTTGCCCAATTGATGGCGGCCAAGGCCGGCGCGGCCAGGGTGACCACCGAGAAGGCTCCGCCCGCACGGGAGCGCACCGCGGGGCCCGTCGCCGGCGGCGCCCGTTCGGCAGACCGGATGTTCGAGATCAAGAGCGAGATCCATCGCAAGCTCATCGGTGTCCTGAACCTCGATCAGGTCTCGTCCATCCCCAAGGACCGGATTCGGAGTGAGATCGGCCGCGTCGTTGAGCGGCTGCTCGATGAAGAGCGCGTGCCGATGACCACCGCCGAGCAGAACCGGATCGTCGAAGAGGTGCTTGATGAAGTCTTGGGTTTGGGGCCGCTCGAGCCCCTGCTGAAGGAGCCTTCCATCTCCGACATCCTGGTCAACGGCTACGACAAGGTCTTCATTGAACGGCAGGGGAAACTGCAGCGGACGCCGGTGCGGTTCAAAGACAACGCGCATCTGCTCCATATCATTGAGAAGATCGTGGCGCAGGTGGGCCGCCGCGTGGACGAGGCGCAGCCGATCGTCGACGCCCGTCTCAAGGACGGTTCGCGTGTGAACGCGATTATCTCGCCGCTCTCGCTCGACGGCCCGTCGCTCTCCATCCGCCGCTTTGGGCGCCATGTCATCACGAGCGACGAGATGGTGGCGTACCAGACGATCATGCCGGCCATGCTCGAGTTCCTCGCCGCGTGCGTCCAGGCCAAGACGACGATTCTGATCTCCGGCGGCACGGGCTCCGGCAAGACGACGACGCTGAATGCGCTTTCACGCTTTATCCCGGAGGACGAGCGGATCGTCACGATTGAGGATACGGCCGAACTCCAACTGCAACAGCGCCACCTTGTGAAGTTCGAAACTCGCCCGGCGAACCTCAATAAAGAGGGTGGCATCAATCAGCGGGTGTTGGTGCGCACGGCGCTCCGGATGCGGCCGGACCGCATCGTGGTCGGCGAATGCCGCGGCCCGGAAGCGCTCGACATGCTGCAGGCGATGAACACGGGTGTCGAAGGCTCGATGACCACGATCCACGCCAACACCCCGAAAGACGCCTTCTCGCGCCTGGAGGCGATGATCCTCATGGCGGAGTTGCAGATTCCAACACGCGTGATTCAGCAGCAACTGGCGAGCGCCATCAAGCTGGTCGTCCAGGTGACGCGCCTGCAGGACGGTTCGCGTAAGATCATCAACGTCTCGGAAGTGGTGGGTCTGGAGGGAGACCACATTGCCGTGCAGGATGTGTTCGCCTTCGAGCGGGTAGGGTTGAGCGAAGCGGGCAAAGTGCAGGGACGGTTCCGCTGTTTCAACCGGCAGCCGCGCATCCTCGAACGGCTGCGCATTTACGGGATCAAGCTGCCGGAGGGTATCTTTGACGAGGTGATGGACGTTAACCTGTAGGCATGTACATCATCATGGGCTTGACTCTCCTGGGAGTCTTGCTGATCACCCTGTTAGTGACGCCGCCCACCGCCTGGGTCGATTGGCTAAAAGGCAAATCGGACGACAAAGACGAATAGCGATATGATCTCCGCATGGTGAAATTCACGCGGAGACAACTGGGCGCGGCCGCGCTGTTGGCGGCGCCGGCAGCCGAGGCAGCAGAGACCCCCTACACCGGGGCCCTCGACGGTCTGGAGGCCAAGCTGCCGATGGCGAAATTCGACCCGGTGGACTGGACGCGTCAGCGGTACAACGAGATGCCGCGCAAGCTGCGATTTCAGGCTTCGAACCGGAAAGCCGCCGAGGCCTGGCAGAAGAAGCTGCGTCCCAAGATCGTCGAGCTACTCGGCGGATTCCCCTCCAGCAAAACGCCGCTCGCGCCACAGACGCTTGAAACCAAAACCTTCGCCACCTACCGGCGCGAGAAGTTCGTCATCGAGACGCGTCCCGGCATGCTGGCGCTGGGCTATCTGCTCACGCCGCTGAACGCCTCCGGCCCGCTGCCGGTCGTCATCTGCGTACCCGGCCACGGCCGCGGCGTGGACGACATTGTCGGCATCGACGCCAAGGGACAGCCCCGCTTCGACAAAGCCGGCTATCAGCATGACTTCGCGATTCAGACGGTGGAGGCCGGCATGGCGGCCATCGCGGTGGAGCCCATCGCCTTCGGCTGCCGGCGGGATGCCCGGACGAAGAAGCGCGGCTTGGGGAACTCCTCCTGCCAGCCAACCGCCGGCGCCGCGTTGCTGTTTGGCGAAACGATGATCGCCTGGCGTGTCTATGACATCATGCGGACGATCGACTGGATTGAGACGCGGCCGGAACTCGACGCCAAGCGCGTCGGCTGCATGGGCATCAGTGGCGGCGGCACGTGCACGACGTTCGCGGCCGCCGTGGAACCCCGGATCCGCGCCGCCATGGTGAGCGGCTACCTGAACAGCTTCCGCGATTCGATTCTCTCGCTCGCGCACTGCATCGACAACTATGTGCCCGGCATTCTGCAGTGGGCCGAGATGTCAGACGTCGCCGGCCTCATTGCGCCGCGCCCGCTCTTCATGGAGTCCGGCGACAAGGATGACATCTTTCCCATTGAGGCGAGCCGCCAGTGCTTCGAGGAGCTGAAAGCGATCTATAGCACTTTCGAGGCCGGAGACCGCGTCGGCCTGGAGGTGTTCGCGGGAGAACACAGTTTCCATGGCAGCCGCGGGATCCCCTTCCTCAAAAAAGCGCTGACTACTTAACGCGGGCGGCGGTGACTTTATCGACCAGCGACTTGTACTGGGCGGCTTCGATGGGCGTTCCCACGAACTCGAACCGGTAGTCCTCGCCGGTGAACGGTTCGACGCGCAGTTCGTAGGGGTTCTTGTTTTCGAGCGACTTGATCTCTTTCAACTCCCAGCGGCGGGAGTTGCTCGGATCGTCGATGGACTCGAAGATCAACTGCGAGCCAACCAGCATCAACCGACCCTTCTGATTCTTCCCGAAGCGCCTCTTCTGTTGCACCTCTAACTTGAACTCCATCGGCACTTCGCCTTCCTTCGGGGCGGCCGCGGCCGAAACCGGGGCGGTGGCGGGGGGCGCCGAGAACCAGCGTTGCAGGGCGTCGGTGTCTTCGGGACGCACCGCGCGCAGGCTTAAGCGGTTCTTCTCGCCGGCGCGATCGCGAAAATTCTTCTTGAACAGGGCGTTCATCATGCCGGCTTCGGTAGCGAAGGCGCTCATATCCGCGCGGGCGACCGCGAAGGAAGATTCCGGCTTTTCGTCGTCGAGAAACACCGCATAACCGTCATGCAGAACCAGCTTGCCGGCCGCGGTGCCGAACGGAACCGCAATTTCCACGGGCACGATTTGCACAGTCCCGGGCTGTGCGAAAAGCGAGAGCGAGGAAAGCAGCAACGCAATTCCAAATTTTTCCATGCCTTCATCATACCGGGATACCAGGCAGCCTAAAGTTGTGAAAGAATAGCGAACCTATGCCCTATCGCTATCGGATGCTCGGCTTGCTGTTCCTGCTGTCGATCATCACTTATCTGGATCGCGTTTGCATTTCCGTGGCCGGCAAGCGGATGCAGGATGAACTGCTGATTTCGCCCGAGATGTGGGGATGGGTTGTGGGCGCGTTCACCATCTCCTACGCAGCCTTCGAAATCCCCGCCGGGGTCTGGGGCGACAAGTACGGCCCGCGCAATATTCTTACCCGCATTGTCTTGTGGTGGTCCGCCTTCACGGCGTTGACCGGAGCGGTATCGAGCTACGGGCTCCTGCTGACGGTCCGGTTCCTGTTTGGCGCGGGCGAAGCCGGCGCCTACCCGAACATCGCCGCCTCCGTCTCCCGCTGGTTCCCGGCGCAGGAACGGGCCCGTGCAGTGGGGGTGACGTGGATGGCCTCGCGCATCGGCGGCGCGCTTTCCCCGCTCATCGTCGTCCCGATTCAGATCGCCTATGGCTGGCGCGCCACGTTCTATATCTTCGGCGTCGTCGGTGTCGTGTGGTGCGTGGTGTGGTGGTTCTATTTCCGCGATAACCCGCGCGATAAGGCCGGCATCACGGAGAAGGAGCTCGTGCACATCGGCACCCCCAAAGTGGCCGAGGCGCATCATTCGCTGCCGTGGCGCGAAGTGCTCAAATCGCCCAATTTCCGCTATCTGCTGCTGATGTACCACACCTACTGCTGGGGTTCGTACTTCTATCTCAGCTGGCTGCACACCTATCTGCAGCGTGGCCGCGGGTTCAGTGAAGACGAGATGAAGCTGTGGTCGACGTTACCGTTCATCGTGGGCGCGTGCGGCAACCTGTTTGGCGGCTGGCTCAGCGACCGTCTGGTGAAGTCGCGCGGCCTGAAGTTCGGCCGCCGCGTCATCGGCGCCACCGGCCTGGCCCTGGCCGGCATGTTCATGATCATCTGCACCCAGGTGGCGGACAAGCAGGTGGCCGTGGTGTGTCTGGCGCTCGGTTACGGCTGCATGGACTGCATGCTGCCGGTCTCCTGGGCGGTGTGCATGGACATCGGCCGGAAATACTCGGGAGCCGTCAGCGGCAGCATGAATATGGCGGGTCAGTTGGGCAGCTTTTCGAGTTCTGTCCTGTTCGGCTACCTGGTGGGTTGGATGGGCGGCGACTACAACAAGGCGTTGCTGCCGCTTGCCTGCATGCTGCTGATCAGCGCCTTCCTGTTCACGCGGATCGACCCCACGCAACTGCTCGTGCCCGAGCGCGCTCCCGCGCCCGAGCCCGAACCGGTACTGGCTTAAGAGTGATGTTGGTGCAGCAGGCGCTCTTCGAGAACATCGAGGGTCGCCTGCGGCGACGGTGAGCTGAGCCGCCCAAGCAGCGTGCGCAAACTGGAGTCGAGCTCGTCCATCTTCTGGTCGATGGTGGAGAGCCGGATCTTGAGTTGGCCTTCCGCTTCGCCGGAGCCGCCGAACGTGTTCAGCACCGCCGACCGCGCGAAATCCGAGATGCTGCGGGCTCCGCCTTGCAGGCAAGCTTCACGCAGGGTTTGAAATTCTTCTTCGCTAACCCGGAAGTTGACCAACCGGTTGCGAGGCTTAGTGACAGCCATAGGTTATACCGGGTAGTGTGGTGGTCGTCACAAACCTCTCACAAAAGTAACCCTCAGAGAACCCGGAGGCGACGGACCGCATCCTCGTCGAGATCAATCCCGAGGCCGGGTTCCTGCGGCACGGCCAGAAAACCGTCAACGGCGCGCAGCTTCTGGCGCGTGATCTGTTCGCGGAGATTGGTGGCTTCCTGCGCCACGAACTCACAGATGAGCGCGTTGGGAATCGCATTGAGCCAGTGGAGCGCCGCCGCGACGTTGAGATACGTCGAGAAGCCATGGTTGGCGACGGGCAGGCCGCGGTCATAGGCGAGCGCGGCGATCTTCATGGCTTCGGTGAAGCCGCCACAGCGCGTCAGATCCACTTGGACGACGTCGATCTGGCCCTGGTCCATCAGGTTCTGGTAGCTCTGCCGGTCGCTTTCATGCTCGCCGGCCGCGATGCGAACCGGGGTGGACGCGGCGAGTTTGCCGTACCCCACATAGTCGGTTTCGCGCAGCGGCTCTTCCAGCCAGAAGATGTCTTCGGCGGCAAAGGCGTTGGCGCGCTGCAGGGCGGTCTTGGCGTCCCACACAAGGCCGGCGTCGATCATCAGATCGGCCGCGGGACCCACGCCGCGGCGGGCGCACCGGACGAGCGCTTCGTCCATGGCGCGGGACTCGCCCATGGGATGCCAACCAAACTTCACGGCGCTGAAACCCTGGTCCACGAGCCGGTGGCCAATGGACTCGGTTTCAGCCGGGGTTCGGCCGAAGAGCGTCGAGGCGTAGCAGCGGATCTTTTCGTGGAAGCCGCCGCCGAGCAGCTTCCAGACCGGCAGCCCGAGCGCTTTGCCCTTGATGTCCCACAGCGCGAGGTCGATGCCGCTAATGGCGTGCATCAGAATGCCGCGCCGGGCGCAGTAGGAGTTCGCCTTGACCATCTTGTACCAGAGATACTCCGTGGCCAGCGGGTCCTCGCCGATGAGCAGATGAGCCAGGCCGCTCGTGATGGAGTGGGAGTACGGACCGTCAATCACGCCTTGGATGGCGAGCGGCGCCGAATCAACCTCGCCGAGGCCTGTGATGCCGGCGTCCGTTTCGACGCGAACGATGATGGCATCCTGGCCGCTATCGCACTGGTCCTTCACCTCGGGCTGGCGCAGATAGAGCGCCTCGACTTTCGTAATTTTCATCTCGCTATCATAATGAGTTTGGAGCATCGCCATTCTTAAGTTCTGTGTTCTGGCCTCATCCAGTTCCGGCAATTCCATCTTCGTGGGAACCGATCGCACGCGGGTGCTGATCGACGCCGGGCTGAGCCGCCGCGAAGTAGAGTCCCGCCTGTTCGCGATCGGCGAAGACCCGGCTAATCTCGACGCCATTCTGGTGACGCATGAGCATAGTGACCACGTGAGCGGTCTGGGCGTCTTGTCGCGCAAGTACAAGAAGCCGATCTATCTGACGCACCTGACGGAGACGGCCATTGATTGGGAAGGCATTGCGTCGGCGCGGCAGACGTTTCAGGCCGGCACCGGATTCACGATCGGCGACCTCGACATTGGTTCGTTCACCATTCCGCATGACGCCATTGATCCGGTGGGCTATGTCCTCCGCTCACAGGGGCTCAGCTGCGCCGTCGTTACCGATCTTGGCTACATGCCGGATTCCATCAAGATGCATCTGCGCGGCGTGGACGCGCTGCTGCTCGAATCGAACCACAACCTGGAGATGCTGAAGGTGGGCCCGTATCCCTGGTCCATCAAGCAGCGCATTATGGGCCGAAAGGGGCACCTATCGAACGATGCCGCCTTCGAGTTCATCACGAACGATATGGACTCGAGCGTTTCCACGCTGATCCTGGGCCACCTGAGCGAGCACAACAACTATCCGACGCTGGTGCAGCAGATGGCGGAGCAGGCGCTCGGGCAGCGCGGCTTAAAGCCGCGCCTGCATGTGGCCGAGCCCGGCGTCGCCAGTTGCGCCTTTGAGTATTGACCTACCGTTCGAAAGGCAGGGTGGCCTTGCCGGCCGGGCCTTCGTACAGGAGTTCCACCTTCTCGATGTTGCCGTCTTTGCCGCGATAGGGGAAAAAGATCAGGCCGGCTTGCGGCAGCGGCCGCTCGCCTTCGGCCATCGCCGACTTGCGAGCCCGTTGCTCCATGGCGCGCCGCAGCGGCAGCGGCATCTTCGGCGGTTCTGGCTTGGGTTCGCCCGGGGCGGCGCCGCCACCGCCGCCGCTGATGCCGCCTTTGGACTTGCTGCCTTCGGGCGGCTCTGGCGGAACCCATTCCGGGTCCTTGAGACCCTTCATGGCCATCCCAATCGGGACCGCCGGGGTGGGCGTCTTCTTGCCGTTGATACGGAGCGAGAAGTGCTCCCAGGATAGCTGCGTCTTGGCCTCCGGGGGGCCGAAAAAGGCCACTTCCACGGCGACATGGTCTTCGGAAATGAGGGGCCCTTCCATGGTGGGAACCGAATGGGAAACAAAGTCGGCGGCAATCGTTAGATCACCAATCTTGGCCTGCACCTGATACTCCGATGGCGCCGCCCGGGCCGGCAGGCTACCCTGCGTTTGCGCGAATGCGACCGTGCTCATGATGAGCCCGGCCATCCAAACTTGCATTTTCATTCCCAAATCTCTCCTGCTGCCATCTCCAGGGCGGGGTCCTGAAGGGTTAAGGTCTCGGTCGGTCCTACGATTCGATGGTCGAGGTAGTTGCCCTCGACGGGGCGGGAGTAGACCTCCACGGTCTTCTCCTGCAGATTGATGAGCCAATAGACGGGCAGACCGGCACGGGCGTAGATCTCTCGCTTCCAGATGCGGTCGCGGTCCACACTGGAATCTGCGACTTCCACAACCAGCCCGATGTCTGAAGCCAGCGGATGGCGCGACTGGTAATCCCGAACCTGGCCTCGGACGACGGCCAAGTCGGGCTCCGGCTCGCTATCGGCAAGCGTGATCGGATCCTGTGATCGCACACTCCACCCGCCGGGCATCCTGCGCATCAACAGGGAGTAAACAATTGCCGTAACGATACAGTGTGCGGGCTTCTTGCTCATCTTCTCTACCAGATACCCGTCGAGCAGCTCAATCCGGTCGTCCGGCGTCAAGATATCCTGTTCGATCATCCGGTGGTAACGCTCGACGCTGATCCGCGCCGGCCGCACCTGCTCAGCCGCTCCGCCCGCGCGTTGCAACACCATCTCCATTCCTTCAACATACCGCATCGTCCCGTTCGGTTCCGGCACTTGGTATCCTGACCCTTTCGCGAGGAGCTTTTCATTGATTCAACGGTATACCCGCCCTGCCATGGGCGCGATTTGGAGTGACGATAACAAGTACCAGTGCTGGCTGGCCGTCGAACTGGCCGCCAGCGAGGCGCTCGCCGAACTCGGCGACGTGCCGGTGGAAGCCGCGCAGGCCCTGCGCGCTCATGCGGCCGTGGATGTCGCCCGTCTGTTCGAGATCGAACGCGAGGTGAAGCACGACGTGATCGCCTTCACGACGACGGTGGCCGAGAAGATGGCCGCCGCCGGGGTCTCGGAAGCCTCCCGCTGGTTCCACTACGGCATGACGTCGAACGACGTTGTCGATACCGCGCAGGCCTTGCAGGTGAAGCAATCAGCCGAACTGCTGCTCGCCGCTACCGATCAGCTCCTCGCCATCCTCCGCCGCCGGGCGTTCGAGTTTAAGGACACCGTCCAGATGGGGCGGACCCACGGCATCCACGCCGAGCCCTATACCTTCGGCCTAAAGCTGGCGCTCTGGTATGACGAGCTCGTGCGGAACCGCGCCCGCCTGGCCGCGGCGGCCGAGGATATGCGCGCCGGCAAGATCTCAGGCGCCGTCGGAACCTTCGGCCACATCGGGCCCGAAGCCGAAGAGAAGATCTGCACGCGGCTCGGCCTAAAGCCCGCCGCCATCGCCTCGCAGGTGATCTCCCGCGACTCCCACGCCGCCTTCATCAGCGCGCTCGCGCTGATTGCCGCCACCTGTGAAAAGGTCGCGCTCGAGGTTCGCCATCTGCAACGCACCGAAGTCCGCGAGGCGGAAGAACCTTTTGCCCCCGGGCAAAAGGGCTCTTCGGCCATGCCCCACAAGCGCAACCCGGTGACCAGCGAGCAGATCTGCGGCCTGGCGCGCGTCGTCCGCTCGAACGTGCAGGCGGCGTATGAAAACATCGCCCTCTGGCACGAACGCGACATCTCCCATTCGAGCGTCGAGCGGGTGATTCTGCCCGATTCCTGCTGCGTGGTGGACTACCTGCTGGCCAAAACCATCTGGCTGGTCGACGGCATGCGGGTGAATCCCGACCGGATGCTGCACAACCTGCACCTGACGAAGGGCCTCATCTTCTCCGGCCAACTGCTGCTCGATCTGACCGCCGCCGGCATGCTGCGGGAAAAGGCGTATAAACTGGTGCAAGCCCACGCCATGAAGAGCTGGGAAGAGGACGGCGATTTCCGCGCCGCCATCGCCGCCGACCCCGAAGTGCAAGCCTGCCTGAGCCCCGAACAGCTCGCCAAGTCCTTTGCGTTGGACCGTCAACTGGCCAACGTCGACAAGATTTTCGCTCGCGTATTCGGAGGGTAAACCCATGTCTCTTTCCCGGCGTTCCTTGCTGACGGCCGCGGCCGTGCGGCCGCTGGTTGCTCTTGATAAGAATCTCCTCTATCTGAACGCCGCCAATATCGCACCCTGCGGCAAGGCGGCGCTGGCGGAGTACCTGAAGCAGCTGAACGATTTCCAGCAGAACCCGGCGTTCCAGAACCGCGAAGTGTATAAGTCGCTCTCGGAAAGCTTACGCAGCCGTCTGGCGAAACTGCTCGGCGCGGCGCCGGACGAGATCGCGCTCACCCGCAACTCCAGCGAAAGCAACAATCTCGTGGCCCAGGGGCTTCGGCTCCAGGCCGGCGACGAGATCCTGATCACGGCCCACAATCACCCGTCAAACACCCAGAGCTGGCAGTTGCGCGCCAAGCAGTCAGGCGCCACGGTGGTGACGGCGGAGGTGCCCATCTTCGCCAAATCCGCCGACGAATTGCTCGCCTCCATCGCCCGTAAGGTCACCCCGAAGACCCGCGTCATCGCTCTGTCGCACTTTACGAATACAACTGGCTTGCTGTACCCCATCGCCGCCGTCGCCGATCTGGCGCACAAGCAGAACGCCTGGTGCCACGTCGATGGCGCCCAGTCGTTCGGCTGGATGAACCTGCACCTGCCCAACCTCAAGATCGACTCCTTCTCGGGCAGCTTCCACAAGTGGCCGATGGGCCCGCTCGAAAGCGGTTTGCTGTTTGTCCGGGCGGCGCGGCTCGAGGAGTTGAGCCCGGCGATCCTCAGTGTCGACTACTGGTCCGACAAGCCCACCGGCGCCCGCCAGTTTGAGCGGCTGGGCCAGCGGGACGACCCGAAGCTGCGGGGCCTTGAAAAGACCATCGAGTTCCTCGAAACCACGGGAATGGCCGAAATCGAAAAGCGGGCGCTGGCGCTTTCGGCCCGGCTGCGAAACGGGGTCGCCGGCATTCCTGGCGCCAAGTTGAAGGGCAGCGGCGAAGCGGCGGTCTCCGGGCCGGTCGTCAAGATCGACTTCCCGGGCCAGAACCTGGCGGCTCTCTACGATCGTCTTTGGACCAAACATCGGATTGCGATCGCCAAGACCGACTCGGGCGATGCGGCGGGCCTGCGGTTTTCGCCACACATTTACAACACCGAAGCAGAGATCGATCAGGTTCTGCGCGCTTTGCGGGGCTAACCTACACCATTCGGGCTATACCCTGGGGAGAGTACAGTTCCAACCGGTGGGCCGGGGTAGAAAAATCCCCGGCGGAGAATCCCCCCTAAGCGGATACAAACAATACACTTTATGGCGCGCGGAGCCGGCAGCGTAGCCCGAGCTTCAAATTGGTACTTGGATATTTTCCCGTTTCCCATACACTAGGTTAAGAGACCTCGTTGATGGCATCCGCTAAATGTGTCCCCGTTCCGACGTTCCATGCCCGCGAAGTGGCTCGTGTCCTTCTCGTTGACGACGATCCGACGGCTCGTCTGATTCTCCGCACGGTTTTGCAGGCCGGCGGATACGGTGTGGACACGGCGGCTACGGCGGTGGAAGCGATCGATCTGTTGGACAGCGAGGAGTATTCGTTAGTCCTGAGCGACCTGCACATGGAATCGCCCGATGCCGGCCTGCAGGTGATCTCGCACGCCCGCATGATGGACTACCGGCCAGCCACCGCGCTGATCACCTCTTGGCGGGAGCAGTACGAAGCCAGCCGGGCGCCGGGTACGATGCTCATTGAGCCCGAAAACGTGCCGGAACTGCTCGAACAGGTCGCCGGCATGATCGGCGAGCGCGCTTCGCGGCAACTGGTTCGCGAAATGCGCAGCCGGAACTAGCGCTCGCTAGACGGTTTCGCCCGCCCGCACCACGGCCGCCTCAAACGCGTCGAGCGCATCGACGAAAAAGTGGTCCTTCGAAACGACGAACTCCACCGTCGGTGGTCCGCTCAGTTTTTTCGTCAGCTCTTCGAGTTCGGCCATCGGCCCGTGGACGTCGATGGTGGAGTGGATGAACGTCCGCGGGACCGTGCAGGGTTCGAGATACCCCTTATCGGGATACTTCGTCGGGAAGCCGACGGCGATGGCGCGCTGCATCTCCGGTATCTGCCCGGCGAGTTGCAACGCGATGCGGGAGCCGAAGCTGAAGCCGGCCACCACGAACGGCAGATCCGGATAGCGCTCCCGAAGAAAGCCCAGGCCAGCGCGGGCGTCTTCCAGCTCTCCGACGCCATTGTCGTAGATCCCCTCGCTCAGGTTCACTCCCCGGTAGTTGAAGCGCAGCACCACGGCGCCCGTCTTGCGCAGACCACGGGCGATGCGATAGACCACCTTATTGTGCATCGTGCCGCCGTGCTGGGGATGCGGGTGGCAGACGAGCGCGGCGTAGCGCGGTTCGCCCTCCTCGGGCTCCTCAAGCAACGCTTCCAACCGGCCGGCCGGCCCCGCAACAAAATGGGTTTCAATCCGCCGGGCCATGCCTAGCTCCGGTAGTTCGTGAACTGCATGTCGATGCCGAGGTCGGTCCGCTTGAGCAGGGCGATGACCTCTTGCAGAGAGTCGCGATCCTTGCCGGAGACGCGGACCATGTCGCCATTGATGGCCGCCTGGACCTTGATCTTGGCGTCCTTGATGATCTTCACGATCTCTTTGGCCTTCTCAATCGGGATGCCCGCCTGCAGGGTGATCTCCTGCCGCACACTCATGCCGGAGGCCGGCTGAATGGGTCCATACGTCAGCGCCTTGAGCGAAATCCCGCGTTTGTTCAGCTTGGACTGCAGAATATCGACCACCGCCCCCAGCTTATACTCGTCCGCGGAAGCCATCTGGATCTTGTTGTCTTTCTCTTTCAACTCGATCGAAGACTTCGAGTCCTTCAGGTCGTAGCGGGTGCCAATCTCCTTGAGCGCCTGCTGGATTGCGTTGTTCACTTCCGGCATCTCCACCTTGGAGACGATGTCAAAACTGTTGTCAGCCATATAAACCTTGATGATGTCAGGCCGGGCGCAGGGTCCGCAACACTTCCCGCGTGATCAGTTCCACCATCTGCGGCATCGCTTCGTCGAGAGCAACCGTCACCGCGGCGCGGACGCGCTCCTCATCGGAGATCGGAATGATCGGCACAGGCGGGGCGTCGGCTCCAAACTCTCCGGCCAAACGGCGTTCCGCCACCTTTTCAAGCAGCGGCGTCAACGTCTCGATCAGGGAGACCACGCCAAAGGGCTTCTGCACGACGCCGTCGGCTCCGGACGCTAACGCTTTCTCCTCGTCGACGGGCTCGGTGATGCTGCCCGTTAACAGGACGCCGATGTGGCGGTGCGCTGCCGTTTCGCGGACGAACTCGGCCAACTCAAAGCCGGAACGCTTCGGCAGGAAAGCATCGACAATCAGAGCGTCGGGATCCACGTCGGCCAACCGGAGCAGCGCGGTCTCTCCGTCGGTGACCGAAACAACTTCAAACCCCTCTTCGCGTAGCATGCGCTCGCCGAGACGTTGCGCAATCGCGCTATCGTCGGCGAGCAGGATCCGGGAGGCCACTAGTTCTTAACCTTAACTTTCTTCTCTTTCTTCTGCTTCTTAGCGGGAGCCGCCTGCCGGTTGTTGGGTAGCGGCGCGGGCGCGGCTTCCGCCGCGGGAGGAGGGGGCGCGGCGGCAGGGGCGGCCGCAGGCGCCGTGGGGCTGCCGGATCCACCCGGCTGCTGCGAACTCAACCGCGCGTCGTCCTTCTTTTCGAGCGCGGACTCCCCGGTCAACACCTGGCCGCCGACGTCATTGACGCCCGTGGCCACCCCGAGCGGCAGCGGGATGGAAGCGGGCAGCGTGGGCCGCAAGCTCTCCATGGCCGGGCTTCCGCTCTTGGCGGCCGCCAGGGTGTCCGGGCTCTTCTTAAAGACGCTCCAGAAATTGTGCATCATGCCCGGCTTGGTGCGGTTTTCTTCCTCATACTTCATGCGGGCGACGGCCACCGGATCGGCCTCCGGCACCTGCATCTCCATCTCCTTCAGCTTGTCCACGGCCTGCTTGGCGAGCGGCGAGAGCGGGTAGTCACGAACCAGGCGCTGATAGCTCTGGCCGGCCTTGACCTTGAACCGCGGTCCCATCTTCGAATAGCTGTCGGCGAGCAGCCACAAGTCCATATCGGCCTTCGAATAAAGTGGCCACTGGTCGGCAACGTTCTGGAGACGATTGCTGGCGGCGGGGTTCGAACCCTTCGTGTTGTAGAAGGTACCGACGCGGAACTCCTTCTCGGCCAGGACTTCCTGAATGTTCCGCAGCAACTGCTGCGTCTGCGGGGCGAACTTGGAGTTGGGGAACTGCGTCAACAGCGCCCGGCACTCCTCCTCGGATTTGAAGGCGTGCCGATCGTCGCGGTCGGGCTTCTCCATCTGCTTGTAGTGGATCATGCAGACCTTCTGCTGGGCCTCGGCGGCCTCCTCCATCGTCGGATAGAAGAGGATGAAGTCCTTATATTCGGCTTCAGCCTGCGCCATGCCGTTCGAGCCGCCTTCGCGCATCCAGCTATCGGCGATAGCCAGCTTCGCCTTGGCGAGGTACTCGGACGTGTCGTAGGTGTTCATCAGCGTGTTCAGCGTGATGCGCGCCACTTCGTAGCGGCCGCGTTCGATGTCCTTGACCGCTTTATCGAACAGAACTTTGTCCGGCTGCTGCGTATCTTTCGAAATCGGGTTCTCGTACTTCTTCTTCCGGAAACAGCTCGAAAGCGTGGGAATCGCCAGGGCCGTCACCATCAGAACCACTATCGTCTTGCGCGAAAGAAACATAATTCCAAATCTCACTGATTAAGCTAAGTGCCCCGCGTTCGCGGCATCGCGAAGCGAACGCACGGCGGCGCCGGAATCCGGCGCTCCGAACACACTGGAACCCGCGACGAGCCATTCCGCTCCCGCCCGGGCAATATCGGCGGCGTTTTCAAGCACCACACCACCGTCAATCTCAATTTTAAAAGCGTACCCGTACCGGGCCCGGCGCTCATCCAACTGTTGAATCTTCCGAAGCGAACCCGGCAGAAAGCGCTGCCCGCCAAAGCCGGGGTTCACACTCATCACCAGAACGAAATCCACGAACTCCAAAACCTCATCGAGCGTCGCCACCGGCGTCGCCGGATTCAGCACGACCCCCGCCAGAGCGCCTTCGGCCTGAATCATGCGCAGCGTCCGGTCCAGATGCGGACACGCCTCCTGGTGCACGGACACGCTGTCGGCTCCCGACTCGATGAACACGGGAGCGTACCGGTCCGGGTCGGTAATCATCAGGTGCACGTCGAGATGCGTCCGGGTGATCTTCCGCAGGCTCTTCACAACCGGAGGGCCCATGGTGATATTCGGGACGAAATGACCGTCCATCACGTCAACGTGCAGCATCGTGACGCCCGCCTGTTCGACGCGCGCGATCTCCTCACCCAGCCGGGCAAAGTCCGCAGCTAGTAAAGATGGCAGAATCTCGACCATTGGAACGCAGTTCTCATGCTATCACGGCGTGCCAAAAGCCGTCCCCCGGCTCTCGCCCTGGCAAGCGATATCCCTCTTCCACCACCCGGTCTCTGCAAACCGAATGGACCACGTCCTCATTCTCCTCCCTTTCGAGGGAGCATGTCGAGTAAACTAATCGGCCGCCGGGTGCGAGACACGCAAGGGCGTGGCGCAGAATCGACCGTTGCCGGGTGGCCAGATCCGTCAGGTCGGCCGCGGTAATTCGCCATTTGATCTCCGGATTTCTCCCCAGCGTCCCGGTTCCGCTGCAGGGCGCGTCCACCAGAATCCGGTCAAATGTTTTTACAAAAGGCAACGGGACGGTCGCGTCGAGGACCACCCGGTCAGCCACCTCCACCTGCCGCAGCCGGTGCCCATACCGGTCCGCGGCAAACACGATGCCGCCCGCCGCCACCAGTTGCCGGGTCTTGTTGCCCGGCGCGGCGCACAGATCGAGCACCGACATTCCCGGCTCGACGCCCAGCAGCGGCACAATCGCCGCCGCGCCCGGATCCTGCCCCGGCGCGGCCGGGGGCGCCAGAAACGCCCGGGCAATGCCTGCCGCCGTCTCCCGGCCGAAGGCGCTTTCCCAGCGGTCTAGCAACCAGGTCGGCGAGGCCAGTTCCACGTCGCGGCCCGGCCACGCTACGGCATCGCGCTTCACTTTCCGCAGGACGGCGTTCACGAACCCCATCGCCGACCGCTTCCTCGCCCGCTTTACCAGGTCGACCGCCGCCGAAACCGCCGCGTGCGGGGGGATCCGGTCCAGGTACCGGAGTTGGTAGATGCCCATCCGCAGGGCCGCGCGCACCTCTGGGTCGAGCTTGCCGGCCCGGCCGGAGTACAACTGAATCAGGTAGTCCAACTGCGACTGCACCCGCAGCGGCCCCAGCACGAGTTCCCAGGCCAGGTCAGCGTCGCGGGGGTCTAAGCCGGCTACCGCTCCGCGCAGGACCTCTTCGGCCCAGGCGCCTTTCTCGACGCGCAGGGCCGCGTCGAACGCAATCTCGCGAGCGGTCATTGCGGCGCCGCCACTAGGCGGGCACCGCTCCGTAGTGCGATTCCACGTACTCATTCAGCATCGTGATGAACTCCGCGACGATGTGATCGCCTCGCAGCGTCCGCACCAGTTTGCCATCGACATAGACGGGCGCCACGGGCTCTTCGAACGTCCCGGGCAGGGAGATGCCGATGTTGGCATGCTTCGATTCTCCGGGACCATTGACGATGCAGCCCATCACGGCCACCTTCATCTCCTCCACCCCCGGATGGTTCGAGCCCCATACCGGCATCTGCTCCCGCAGATAGGTTTGGATCTGGTCTGCCATGTCCTGGAAGAAGGTGGAAGTCGTGCGGCCACAACCCGGGCAAGCGGTTACCTGCGGCGTAAAGCTGCGCAGTTCGAGAGCCTGCAGAATCTGCTGGCAAACGAGCACCTCTTCGGTGCGGTCGCCGTTCGGCAGCGGCGTCAGGCTGGCGCGAATCGTGTCGCCGATGCCCTCCTGCAGCAGCACCGAGAGGGCGGCGGTGGTCGCCACGATACCCTTTGAACCCAATCCGGCTTCGGTTAACCCCAGGTGCAGCGCGTAGTCGCACTGCGCCGCCAGCATCCGGTTCACCGCGATCAAATCCTGCACTCCGCTCACTTTCGCGCTGAGCAGGATCTGGTCCCGGCGTAACCCGTACCGTTCGGCCGCGGCCGCCGCTTCGAGCGCACTCACCACCATTGCGTTCATGGTGACCTGCTTGGCGTCGAGCGGTTCGGGCAGCAGCGCATTTTCGTCCATCATGCGGGTCAGCAGGGCTCCATCGAGAGAGCCCCAGTTCACGCCGATCCGCACCGGCTTCTGGTGTTCGACGGCGACTTCGATCATGGCCCGGAAATTATCGTCGTGCTTCTTGCCGATGTTCACGTTGCCAGGATTGATCCGGTACTTCGCCAGCGCCTTGGCGCACTCCGGGTACTTCTTGAGCAGCAGGTGGCCGTTGTAGTGGAAGTCGCCGACGATGGGCACGCGGCAGTCGTACAACATCAGCGTGTCGACGATTTTGGGCACCGCCCGCGCCGCCTCTTCCGTGTTCACGGTCACACGGACGATCTCAGATCCCGCCTTGGCTAACGCCAACACCTGGTTCGCGGTTCCCGTCACGTCACCCGTGTCGGTATTCGTCATCGACTGCACCACAATCGGGTTGCTGCCTCCCACCATGACGCCGCCGACGTTCACCGGCACTGACTTTCTACGCACAATTGCTGGCATACTCTGCAATTGTACCAATCGCATGACACCGGCTCTGAATCGCAACGATAAGATTTTTCGATTGGATTGCGCCAGCATCTATCCGATACGGTAAATGTAGGCGCAACGCCCCTCCGAGTTTGATACTGGCGCGGCGCATTCTCCGGGTACGAGAGCAGACCAACGCCGATGCATTGAGAAGGACTGAATGTCCCCTAGAATACTGCTCTACGGCCTGCCGGCCGAGCTATCCCGCGAGCTGCGGGATGTGCTGATCACGACGCACCATGTTCCTGACATTGAGGATGAGGAGGAGATCCGTTCCGGCTCAGTTTCCTGGCCTGAAGTTGACTTAGTATTTTGTCCGGCGGAACGCTCCGCCCTCGCCAACCTATTGCAGGCTACCGCGCAGCAACGCCCGCGCCTGCGAATCATCGCTACCAGCCGCCTTCCCGAAACCGCGGAATGGCTCGACTCCGTTGAGGCCGGCGCCGCCGACTACTGCGCCGCTCCCTTTGAAGCCACCCAGATCCGGTGGCTGCTCGACACCCATCTTTCTAAGCAGAAACCCGTCGCTGCCTAACCCCAGGTAGCCCAGTTCCCCTCCGAATAGAAACTCCGCCAGTTTCCTCTCACTGATCTATCCCCAGAGGAGTATCTCCAACTATGCCAGCCCGCAAGTTGCTGGCGGTCGTGTGCCTATCCATCGGCACGGCGGCCGCTCAGTTTATGACCGATACGTGTGTCCCGGCGCATGCCGGGGTGATTCCGCCCGCCTCCGTGGGCCACGTATGTGACAGCAAGCCCTCATCCGTGCAACGGATGGCGGAAGATGCGCTCGTCCAGCGCCAGATCGTCTCGAAACCCAGCACCGCCTCCGTCTCCTACCACCAACTCACCCACGAGGTGCCCGGAAAAGCGCGTAAGGCCTATCAGAACGCTGAACGCGCGAAAACCCACGGAGACTACGGCAAGGCCATGCGGCTCTACCGGAGCGCGCTCGAACTCGACCCCCAGTACCTCGAAGCCTGGAACAACCTCGGCAGCACGCAGATCCTGACGGGCGACTTCGCCACCGCGCAAATCAGTTTCGAGAGAGCCTACGCGCTCGACCCCACGGCTCACCCCGTCCTGACCAATCTCGCGTTCCTGCTGCTCCACCGGAATCGGCCCGCCGAGGCCGAGCCCTTCGCCCGGCGCGCGGTCCAGGCCGATCCCACGTCGCCCAAAGGGCTCTACGTTCTCGGCGTCTCGCTGGCCGGGCAACACAAGCAGACCGAGGAGGCCATCCGGCTTCTCGAACGGTCCTCGGAGGCCGTCGGACGCGCTCACTTCGCGGTGGCGCCGCTGCTGGCGCAATCGAACCGGCTGCGGGAGGCAGCCGATCATTTGAAAAAGTACCTCGCGCTGCAGTCTCCCCCTGACCGCGCCGTGGCGGAGGAGTGGCTCGCGCAGTTGGAGGCCGAACTCCGCCGGCGGTAGCAACCGAAGGCGCTTCCATCGCATCAAACAGCTATACTTGATGAAGAAAGGAAGCGCCCTGCTGGTTCCGCGTATGTCTCTGCGTCATTTTTTCCGCCTCGTCACGCACACCCAACTTCTGCCCGTGCTCGAAAGTGGCGAGGAAACCCTCGTTGGCGGCCAAGCTGTGATGGAAGGCGTCATGATGCGCGCTCCGCACAGCTACTGTGTCGCCGTCCGCCGGTCCAACGGCGAGATCGCCACCGAAGAGGCGCCGCTGCCCCGCGTCAGCGAGAAGTATCCGATTTTTAAGCTCCCCATCCTCCGCGGGATCGGCACGTTGGGCCAAGCGATGTCGCTCGGGGTGAAGGCCTTACGCTTCTCGACGAACATCGCGATGGAAGAGGAAAACGCCGCCAAGGGGAAGCCGGAGGCCTCCTCCGAGGTGCCGGCGTGGATGATGACCCTAAACCTGATCTTCTCGATCGGCTTCTTCATCGTGATGTACAAGGTTCTCCCGGCCTTCGCCACGGGCCAGTTGGCTTCCTACTTCCCCGTCCTGCAGCAAGGCGCTCTGTTCAGCCTGGTGGACGGAGTGATCCGCCTGATCATCTTCCTCGCTTTCCTGTACGGGATCTCGCGGTACAAGGACATCCACCGGGTGTTTGAGTACCACGGCGCCGAGCACAAAGTGGTTTACAACTTTGAATCCGGCCGCCCGGTGACCGTGGAGAACGCCCAGAGCTTCACCACGCTCCACCCGCGCTGCGGCACGAGCTTCCTTCTCGTAGTGATGCTGATCTCGATGGCGACCTACATGATCGTCGACCCGCTGCTCGGCTTGAACACCGTGCCGGCCAAAATCGCTTCCCGCGTCGTGCTGATCCCCGTGATTGCCGGCCTCAGCTACGAGCTCATCCGCTTTGCCGCCCGCCGCCGCGGCTCCCTGCTCGCCGCCATGACCGTTCCCGGTCTGTGGCTCCAGAAAATTACCACCCAGCCCCCCTCGGACGATCAAACCGCTATCGCCATCCATGCCCTCGAAGGCGCGATGGCGCTTGAGAAGAAGCAGGGCGGGCAGCTAGTCATCGCCTAACATGCAATACGCCGACAAGTTGGACGCGCTCGAAGCGCGCTTTGAAGAGTTGAGCCGTGCCATGGCCGACCCGGACGTGATCAACGATCCGGAGTCCTACCGGAAGACCGCCAAGTCCCACCGCGACATGGAAGAGGTCGTCAACAAATATCGCGAATGGAAGCAGGCGAACGACGCGTTGTCGCAGGCGAAAGGCATGGCGCAGGACTCCGATCCCGAGATGCGCGAAATGGCGTTGGCCGAAATCGCCGACCTCGAACCGGCCATGACCAAGCTCGAAGAAGAGCTGATGATCTTCCTGCTGCCGAAGGATCCGAACGACGCCAAGAACATCGTGCTCGAAATCCGCGCCGGCACGGGCGGAGACGAAGCCACGCTGTTCGCCGCCGAGTTGTGGCGGATGTACACGCGCTACTTTGAAAGCCAGCGGTGGAAGGTCGAGATCACGGACATGAGCGACTCCTCCGTGGGCGGCGTCAAGGAAGTCATCGCCCTGATCAGCGGCGAAAAGGTCTACAGCAAGCTCAAGTACGAGTCAGGTGTCCACCGCGTGCAACGGGTGCCGCAGACGGAGACCCAGGGCCGCGTGCATACCTCGGCCGTCACGGTGGCCGTGCTGCCGGAAGCCGAAGACGTCGATATCCACATTGAAGCGAAAGATATCCGGGTGGATACGTTCTGCTCCTCCGGCCCCGGCGGCCAGAGCGTGAACACGACCTATTCGGCCATCCGCATCACCCACTTGGCCACGGGCGTCGTCGTCAGTTGCCAGGACGAGAAGTCGCAGATCAAGAATCGCGACAAGGCCATGCGGGTGCTCCGCTCCCGCCTTTATGAGTTGGAGCTCGAAAAGCAGCTCGCCGCCATCGGCGCGGAGCGCAAGAAGATGGTGGGCTCCGGCGACCGCAGCGAGAAGATTCGCACCTACAACTTCCCGCAGAACCGGATGACCGATCACCGTATCGGCCTCACGCTGCATCAGCTTGATCTCGTCATGGAAGGGCGCATCGAACCCATCATCGACGGGCTCATCACCTACTACCAGTCCGAGAAGCTGAAAGAACAGGCAGGGGATGGCCAGCGAGCCGCCTAAGCTCACCGTCGGCGCAGCCCTGCAACAAGCGATCCGCTTTCTGAGCGAACATGGCATCGACAGTCCTCGGCTCACCGCCGAGGTTCTGCTGGGCCGCGCTTTACAGAAAGAGCGTGTCTATCTCTACTCCCACCCCGAAGCGCCGCTGCCGGAGCTGGCCTGGATCCATTTCGGCCGCTGGCTGCACGAACGGTCGCAGGGCAAGCCGCTCCAATACATTACTCGGGAGCAGGAGTTCTACGGACGGCCGTTCCGGGTAGCGCCGGGGGTGCTGATTCCCCGCCCCGAAACCGAGTTGCTCGTGGAACTCGCTTTACGAAACGAAGCCACGACGGTGCTGGATATCGGGACGGGTTCGGGCATCCTCGCCGTCACCCTGGCGCTCGAATGGAACGTGCCCACCTTTGCCACCGACCTTTCCGCCGACGCGCTGGCCATTGCGCGGACCAACGCGCAGGACCTGGGCGCGACCGTGCATTTCGTTCGGGACGACTTAGCCAGCGCCTTCGCGGACCATTCGCTCGGCGCCATTGTGACGAACCCGCCCTACGTTCCCGCCGGCGATGCGCCCAATCTGCAGCGGGAAGTCCGCGACTGGGAGCCCGCGGCGGCGCTCTTCAGCGGCGCTGACGGCCTCGACCACTACCGGCGGTTGGAACCGGTTTGCCGGCGCCTGCTCCGGCCCGGCGGCTGGCTCCTCGGCGAGTTCGGCCACGGGCAGGCCGAGGCGATCGCAGCGCTGTTTGCGGGGTGGGAGGAGGTGACGATTCATCCCGATTTGGCGCAGATTCCCCGGGTGCTGGCGGCCCGGCGCCCTATGACATACTGAAGTCTGGGAGCTTTCTCGATGTCGACCGCCGCCCTGCCCCTGCCTCAACTCATCACCGGCCAGCAGATGACGCGCGAGACCTTTCTGGCACGCTGGGACCGCATTCCGGAGTTAAAGCATGCCGAACTCATTGAGGGAATCGTTTACGTGCCATCACCTGTAAGTTTGGAACACTCGCGCCTGGACCGCCACATCATCACCTGGCTCACCAACTACGCCTATCAGACTGGTACCTGTGAATCCGGCACGAATGCCACTTGGCTGATGCTCGAAAGCTCCCCGCAGCCCGACGCCTTTCTCTGCCGGTCCCCGGCCCCGAGTGATGGTAAGTTCTATTCCGGCGCCCCCGGGCTGGCGGTTGAAATCTGCGTCACCAGCACCGAAGTCGACTTCGGCCCCAAGCTAGCCCTCTATCAGCGCGCCGGGGTGCAAGAGTACATCACCATCGAAACGCTGCTGCCGAAAATCATCTGGCGGCAACTGATCAACGGCTCCTACCAACCCATTGAACCCGACGCCAGCGGCATCTATCGCTCGGTCGAATTCCCCGGCCTATGGCTCGATTCCGCCGCCCTCTGGGCCGATGACGGGCTCCGCCTCACCGCCACGCTCCAGGCCGGACTCGCCGCCCGCGCTTGACTCTTCGCGGTAAACATGAAATAAAGTTCGCTAATCATGCGACGTCGTGAACTCTTTCAAGGCGCGGCTCTGGCCGCCGCCGCTCAACTCCCCGCCTCCGCCGCCAAATCGAAAAGCCAAGGCAAACCGGTCCTGATGAAGGCCGGTCACCAGCACGCGGACGACCCGGAAACGCTCAACGCCCTCGCCGCTTTCGGCGTCAATAACATCTGCTCCGGCCTGCCCTCCCGCAAACTTGATGAGAAGTGGACCGTCGACAGTCTCAAGGCCCTCCGGGACCGCGTCAGCAAGCATGGCATCTCTCTCGACATGGTGCCGCTGCCGCTGAGCTCGGCCTACATCACCCGCGCCGAATACCCGGCCATCATGCTCGGCAAATCGCCGGACCGGGACCGCGCCATCGACGAAGTCTGCCAGATGATCAAGAACGTGAAGGAAGCCGGCATCCCCGCCGTCAAGTACAACATGTCGATCCTCGGCGTCGTCTCCACCGAGCCGACCAAGGGCCGCGGAGGCGCCATCCAACGCAGCTTCAAGTACGCCGGCGCCCAGCAGGATCCGCCGCTCACCGAAGCCGGCGCCGTCTCCGAGGACATCTACTGGGAGCGCATCACCTACTTCCTCGACCGCGTGGTGCCCGTCGCCAACGAGTACAAAATCCGCATCGCCTGCCACCCCCACGACCCCGCCATGCCCAAGGGCAAAGGCTGGCGTGGTTGCGAAACGGTCCTCAGCCCGGAAGGCCTGAAGAAGTTCGTCTCCATTCGCGAAAGCCCCTACCACGGCCTCAACTTCTGCCAAGGCACGATCAGCGAAGGGCTCACCGATCCCAACAAGCAGATCCACGACTATATCCGCTACTTCGGAACCCGCAAGAAGATCTTCAACGTCCACTTCCGCAACATCGAAGGCGGGTATCTCGATTTCAAAGAGACCTTCCCCGATAACGGCTCCGTCAACATGCTCGAAGCCCTGCGGACTTACAAAGAAGTGGGCTACGACGGCATGGTGATGCCGGACCACGTCCCCCGCGTCGAAGGCGACCCCGGCGGCAAGAAGGCCTTCGCCTTCTGCTTCGGCTACATCCAGGCCGGCCTCCAGATGCTCAAGATGGAAGGCTAACACCCGTCCGCCGTGGCGAGGCATTGCCGTGCGATGCCTCGCCTAAGCTGATTGCATGGCCTTCCAATTCACCACCTCCTACCTCGCAGACGCTCTCGCCGTCTTCCGCCAGCAGAAATCGTTCTGCGACCGCGCGATCGCCCAACTCACCGACAGCGAACTCTTCGCCACCCTCGACCCGGAAAGCAACTCCATCGCCCTCCTCATCAAGCACCTGGCCGGCAACATGCGCTCGCGATGGACCGGCTTCCTGACCACGGATGGCGAGAAGCCGGACCGCGATCGCGACAGTGAATTCACCGCTCCTCCGCCGACGCGTCAGGCGCTCCTCGAAATCTGGGAGGAGGGCTGGCATTGCCTCTTCCACGCCCTCGAACCGCTGACGGAGGCCGACCTCGGCCGCACGGTAACCATTCGCGGCGAAGCTCACTCGGTCATGCAGGCCATTAATCGTCAGATCGCGCACTATTCCCTACACACCGGCCAAATTGTCTTCCTGGCCAAACACCTGGCTGGCCCCCGGTGGCAGACCCTCACCATTCCCCGCCACCGCTCCGCGGAGTTCAACCGCAGCGTCGCCACGGGCGAACGCAGTCCGCGCTAGACCGCCGCCACGGCAAGCTCCCGGGCAGACCTGCGACAATACGAGAGAGCTGGCCCTTTCCTTTGGCAGCGGACCCCGCGATTCAATTCGCCTCGCCCGGCCGGCCTCCGAACTTAGCCGCTGCCTATCCCTTTTTTCTGTAGCCCCATGGATCTTAAAGCACTTCCTACCCCTGTCCTCCTGCACATCGCGAAACTCCTCGAAATTTCGCTCCAAAGCCTGGTTGCCACCATCGCCCTGTTCGATGAGGGCGGCACCGTCCCCTTCATCGCCCGTTACCGCAAGGAGGCCACCGGCAACCTGGACGAGGTAAAAATCCTCGCCGTGCAAGAGAAGCTCGAATACTTCCGCGAACTCGAAGACCGCCGCGCCACCGTGCTCGCCTCCATCGCCGAGCAGGGCAAGCTCACGCCGGAACTGCAGGCCAAAATCGAGAAAACCCTCGACAAGTCGGAACTCGAAGACCTCTACCTCCCCTATAAGCCCAAGCGCAAAACCAAAGCCAGCGTGGCCCGCGAGAAGGGCTTCGAACCGCTGGCCCTCTACCTCTGGGAGCAGATCCCCAACGGCCAGCCCCTCGCCGAATACGCCGCCACCTTCGGCGACCCGAACGAGGCCCTCGAAGGCGCCCGCCATATCATCTCCGAAATGGTGGCCGAAAACGCCGACTTCCGGAAGGCGGTTCGCGCCATGATGGCCGAAAAGGGCATCGTGGTTTCAAAGGCCATCGAAGGCGTTCCCGACCCCGAAGGCAAGTTCCAAATGTACGCCGACTTCTCCGAGCCGGTTGCCAAAATCCCCTCCCACCGCATGTTGGCCATCCGCCGCGGCGCCAAGGAAGGCATCCTGCACTTTGAGATCGAACTCAACCGGGACGAAGTCTGCGCCTGGCTCCGTTCGAAGGTCTGCCGCGAGGCCGGCGAATGGGAGCGCCACCTCCACGAAGCCATCGAGGACGGCTACGACCGGCTCCTCAACCCGTCCATCCAGACTGAAATCCGCCTCGACCTCAAGGATCGCTCCGACGAAGAGGCCATCAAAGTCTTCCGCGAAAATCTCGAAAACCTGCTCCTGTCGCCGCCCGCCGGCGCTCTCACCGTCATCGGCGTCGACCCGGGCATCCGAACCGGCTGCAAGATCGCCGTGGTCGACGATACCGGTAAGCTGCTCGAACACACGGTGATCTATCCGCTCGAGCCGAAGAACGATATCGCCGGCTCAACGCGTACGCTGGCCCGGCTCATCCAGCAACACAACGTCCAGGCCTTCGCCATCGGCAACGGCACCGGCTCCCGGGAAGTCGCCGAGATCATCAAGAAGGCCAACCTGGGCCCCTTCTCCGTGGTCGTCTCCGAAGCCGGCGCCTCGGTCTATTCGGCCTCCGATGTAGCCCGGCAGGAGTTTCCGGACCTCGACCTCACCGTCCGCGGCGCCATCTCCATCGCCCGGCGGCTGCAGGATCCACTGGCTGAACTCGTCAAGGTGGACCCCAAGTCCATCGGCGTTGGGCAGTATCAACACGACGTCGACCAGCGCCGCTTAAAGCAGGGTCTTGAACAGACCGTCGAAAGCTGCGTCAACCGCGTGGGCGTCGATCTCAATACGGCCTCGGCCCCGCTGCTCAAGCAGGTCGCCGGCCTGAGCGAACGGGTCGCGCAAAAGATCGTCGAATTCCGCAATGAAAACGGCCGCTTCAAAAGCCGCGTCCAACTCATGGCTGTCTCCGGCTTCGGCCCCAAGACGTTTGAACAGGCGGCCGGCTTCCTCCGCATCCGTAATGGAGAAAACCCGCTCGATATGACGGCGGTTCATCCAGAGTCTTATCCCGTGGTCGAGGCGATTGCCTCGTCGCTCGGGGTCACGGTCCCCGAGCTGATCGCCAAGCCCGACCTCGTCGAGAAGGTGAAGATCGAAGGCTTCAAGACCGAGAAGGTCGGCATCTACACCCTGAACGATATCCGCGAAGAGCTCCGCAAACCCGGCCGCGACCCGCGTGACAAGTTCGTGGTGCCGAACTTCCGCGAGGACGTCAAGGAGATGAAGGATGTCTCGGCGGGGATGATTCTCGAAGGCGTCGTCACCAATGTCACCAAGTTCGGCGCCTTCGTCGATATCGGCGTCCACCAGGACGGTCTCGTCCACGTCAGCGAGATCAGCCATCGCTACATCACGGACCCCGCCGAAGCGCTTAAAGCCGGCCAGATCGTCAAGGTCTCGGTTCTCTCGGTCGATCTCAAAACCAAGCGCATCGCCCTGTCGATCAAGGCCTTGGAGCCCAAGCCCGGCGGTGGCGGCGGAAGGCCGCAGCCGCGGCAGCAGCAACCGCAGCCATCAATGCAGGATAAGCTAGCCGCGCTCTCCGGCAAGTTCCGCACCCGCTAACCGCTGCCATTGGGCCAGGTGCCTCCGCCCGTGGGCTGCCATCGTCAGGATTGCGCAGCCCAACGGCGGCTTGAGCAGCGAGTTGCCGGGGGAGACCACCTTCACCCGTTCGAGATCATACTCCGCCGCGCGGTGAATCCGTTCAATCAACGCATCGTGAGCGGCCAGGAAGCCGCGCAGCGTGGCCGCCACCTGCGGCTGCGGCTTGGGCGCAAACACTTCCGGCGCCCGGAACCGTCGCTTCACGGGCGGTTCAATCGTCCGGAGGAAGAGCCGCCAAACCCAGCTGTAGCGCGGCTCGCGGTCCGTAGCGCCCGTCTTCGGCGCCGCCGCCAGCGCCGCATCGATCGCCAACAGGTACTGTTCCACGGTCACGCGCAGGTGATCGAGAATCTCCACCGGGCTCCACGCCTCCGGCGCAGGCCGCGTCCGCATCTCCTCCTCGGTCAGCCGCTCGGCCAGGGCCAGGGCCCGGGCCTTGATGCTCTCCACCTGCCGGCGGTAATCCTCAAGGACCAGCGGCAAGGCGCCGTTGTTCACCGCGACTCCTGGTGCTTCTCCGCACCCCGCTCCATGAACTCAATCTCCCACAGCAGGCCTTGGGCGGACATCCGTGCCTCAAAGATCAGCCGGAACGTCCCGTAGGCCAAGAAGCAGGCGCCTCCTAACCCCATCGTGACGGGCATCCAACTGAGCTGCTTCACGAACACCGAGGCAATCCCAATCGAAACGCTCGTGGCGACAAACATCGCCGCCGCCAGATACAGCACCTGCATCACCTGTTGCAGCAGCCGGGCGCGGCGGCCCAGAATCTCCACCTGACCCAGCAACATGCGCTTGCGCTCAGGCTTGATGGTGGTCTCGTGCTGCGGGTCAAAGTCGTTCTCGAGTAATTCAGAGATCTTCCGAATGCGGTCGATACAGCGGCCCAGGCGGGTCGAGGTCGACAGGATAAAGGTGCCGGTGGCGGAAAGCAAAAGGGCTGGCGTAATCATCGACGTGAGTACGGCCAGCCCCGCGGATAGAGTAAAGAACTCCGGATTGTTAACAAACGGAGGAAGCTGAAACACCCTTATAGGTTAGTCGTTCTTCTTCTCGATGCGCATCTTATGGATCATCACGGGCCCGTGGTTATCCTCTGTCGCCACCGTATAATCGGCCGGCGCTTCGAACAGCAAGCGGGACGGTTCGCCCTTCCGCAGGTTGGTCAGGCGGTAGGTGGTCTCTCCCGTCTGGGGATCCTTTCGAGTGGAAAGCACCACGGTCTTCAACTCGGTCGACATCCACCGCTCGCTCACGGTCACGAGCGGCAGTTGGTTCCCCATCGCTCCGGCGGGAACCGTCACGGTCGTCCGTGTCCCTTCCGCTTCGGTGCCTTCAATCATCCGCTTGCCGAGCGGCTCCGTCTTCGTCTCAAACTTCGGACCCTCGCCTTCGGCAGCCGGCCCGGCCGTCATCGATCGGGTAAACGTCATCACCTGCCGGCCCGGTCCGCCGGGAGGGAGCGGTGCCGCCGACCCAAAGAACAGCGCGTCTTTGGGCGCCGCACCCGCGGGCAATTCCGGCAGCGTCACCTTCCGGACAATCTTCCGCTGGTTTTCGAGGATCAGATCCACTCTCGTGACAGGATCGTGAATGAACGTCACCGGACCCATCTCCCGCCGCGTCCGGCCTTCGCCATCCCGCACATACACCTCGCTCCGCTTCGACGTGATCCGGTTGCCATCCGCCAACTGCTGTACGGCCTCCGTCACGAACTCGCCCGAAAACGGCGCCCCCTTCACGATCGTCATCTCCACCGAGACATCGGAGACGGTGACGAACCCCGGCGGCAGCGGCGGCAGCGGAGGAGGCGGCGCCTGCCCATAAACCAGCGCTCCGGCCATCAGACCCATTCCCATTAACTTCTTCATCTGCATCTCTCCTTAACTGTTTATTGAATCGACGAAACCAGGCGAATCGCCCGTACGGTTCCGTCCTCCCCCAACAACAACTCGACCGGCGTAGGCTCCGTCCATCGGCCCGCCGCAACCGTCATGCCGAAACCGGCCAGCGTCGCCCGCGGCACCTCCGCCCGCACAATTCTCGCCCGTTCGATCGGCTCCACCGCCTGCCACGCGCCCACGGCGACGAACGGCTGCGGCGCCGGCCCCTTCGGCCGCGCCCGCGAAACAACCACAGCCTTCGGCTTCAGAACCTCGGCCGGCGGGGCCGGCAACTCTTCCGCCCGCGCCATCACGGACGCCGGCTCCACGGCCACGGGCGGTTCCGGGGCCGCCTGCGGCCAGAAAAACACGGCTAACGCCGCCGCTGCCGCCAGTGGCGCAGCCCATGCCATGCGCCGCCGCCAACGCCGCGCCCGCAACTCCCGTCGCAAAAACAGCTCCACGCCCACCGGCGCCGTTTCCAGCCGCTGTTCCGACGCCCACTCTCGCAACTGCCGATCCATCACAGCACCCTCCTCACCAACGGAGCCATCCGCTCCGCCAACATCACCTTCGCCCGGTGCAGACGCGATCGAATGGTCCCCGCGGGAACCTCCGCAATCCGCGCCGCCTCCTCGTAGCTCATCTCCTCCACCACACACAAAGCCAGCACCTCCCGAAACACCGCCGGCAAGGTCGGAATCAACGCCCGCAACTGCTCTCGCAGGTCGGCCCGTTCCATCTCCTCGCGCGGATCCACCGCCGGCTCTACGTCGTCCTCGGGCATCGACTCGTAGCGCCGCTCCACGGCCACATGCTTCAACACCTGCCGCCGCGCCACGGCATACAACCAGCTCAATACCGTCCCGCGCTCTCCGTCCAGCCGGCCTCCCTGCCGCATCAGCGCCAGAAACACCTCCTGCGTCACCTCGGCGGCCGTCTCGGCCGATCCCGTCATCTGCAACGCGTACCGGTAGATCGCTCCTTGCCGCCTCCGGTAGACCACCGTGAAAGCCGCTTCGTCGCCTTGTGACAAGGCGGGCAGAAGCTCTTCATCGGTTCGGTTTCCCATGGCTGGCTACTCTTATATACTCCCTGCCCGCCCGAAGTTCCCGAAAAAAATACTCAGCCCAGCGACCGCCCCACGGCCCGGCGGATCGGCTGCGGCAACAGATAGTCATCAAAGCGGTCCACCGGACACCACGCCGTCGCCCGCACCTCATCCGATCCTTCGAGCACCGGCGAAACCGCCCGAAACCGGAAGATCAGATCGTGGTGCAGGTGAAAAGGCTCCTTCTTTCGTCCCGGAATCGCGTGCACGTCCAGGCCCACCAGCACCGGCGCGGTCGCTCCACACAGCAGCACACCCGTCTCCTCCACCGCCTCCCGCCGCGCGCTGCCGGCAATCGTCGTATCCTGGTCGGCCTCCACATGCCCGCCCGGCAGCAGCCACCGGTCCAACCGGCGGTGGTGGACCAGCAGCACGGCCGGCTCGGTCGGGTGAATCACGCACGCCGTGGCCGTCACGTGTCCCGGCGAATATTGGTTCCGCGCAAACGGATAGGGCGTCTCCCGCAGCAGGTGCAGAATCAGTTCCCGGCTCTTCCACGCCTCCCCGTCGCCCTCCTCTTGCCAGCCGGCCACGAGCGACTGCACGGCAAATGCTTCCACCACCTACAAGTTCCTCTTCAGAAAATTGATGATGTGGTAGCCGTCCATGAACTTGAACGGCGATTCTCCCATCGTGTAGTGGCCACACGGCAGCGCCACCACCTTGTGCGGAATGCCGTGGTCCGCAATCGCTCCCACAATCTCGCGCGAGAACTCGGGCAGGAACGTCGTATCGTACTTCGTATAGATGAACAGGTTCTTCTTGTGCTGATGCGCCGCGTAGTGGCGCAGGTAGTTCATCGGGCTGATCGCCCCCCACAGCCCCCGCAGCCGGTCCCGGTCCAAATGCTCTTCGAACCCCTTCCGGACGTGAATCGTCGAAAGCCCGGTCCAGACCACGTCCGCTACGTACGACGAACAGTGATTGTAGACGTTCACCTTAATGCGCGGGTCAAACGTGCTCGCCAAAAACGCGTAGCAGGAACCCAGACTGGTCCCGACAATCCCGACCTCGGAGTAGCCCTGCCCGATCAGCCAATCCACGCACGCCCGGACATCCACCACCGCCTGCCGCGTCGCTTCGAGCGTCCGGCCGATGTTCGAAGAAACCGCATAGTCCGCCCGGTGCAACTCCGCCGGCATGCGGAAATCGTGATACGGCAGGCTCAAACGCAAGGCCGAAATCCCGAACTTCGCAATCCCTTTGGCCAGCCCCACATGCTGCGGCAGCGTCGAGTTCCAGTGGGGCAGCACCACCACGGCTTTCCCGTTAGGCTTCTCCGCCGGACACCACATCGCATGCACCAGATTGTTCGCCGGATGCGGGCACGGCGCCGGCGTCCGGAATCGCAGCCACTCCCCTTCCAAACGGTACTCCGCTGGCTTCTCGTAGGCAAAGAAGGCTTCCGGGGAAGCCAGAATCGACTCGTTCAACTCCCGAAAGTAGCGCTCCGGATCGCTCCGGTCCACGGACGGCACCGGCCACTGCTCGGTCCATTCGACGCCCCACTCAAAAGGCCGCACCACCCGGTCCGTTGAGCGGAAACAGAGTGCGGTCTCCCATTGCGTGATCCACCGTTCGTACCAAGTTTGGAGCATAAAAGATCGGATCTTTCATTTTAGCAGCCCTTCCTTCTTAGGGCGGATTACTCAAAGGCGCCGCAATAGATACTTAGACACCGTGGATTTGGCCAATTCTGCTTCATGATGAGGATGGAACCAAAGACGTGAACTGTAAGTACTGCCAAAAACCGATAGGCCTACTCCGTAGCCTAAAGGACCGCGAGTACTGTTCTGACGCCCACAAGGCAGCCGGAAGCGCCCGCTCCGCCCGGACGCTGCGCGAGCTGGGCGAGCTCGAATACCATACCGTAGCCTCCTGGGACGGGCCGGACGATCCCATTGGACCGGACACCCGCCAGCAACCCTCTTCCTCCCGCTCAACGGCGGTCGTCCTCGGCTTGCTCGCCCTGGGCGGCGTTTTGCTTCTCTCCATCGATTCTTCGGGCGGGGCCATGCCTGCTGGAGAAAAAGAGAGCCGCCGGCCCAGTTGGTTTTCGCAACAGGCGACCGGGCTGCTCTCCCATCTGCCGAAATCAACGCCGCCCGTTGAGCTGCGCCACGATTTCGTTACCACCAGCTTGAGCAGTTGGATGCCCGCCGGGACGGGCGCCGGCTGGAGCTTCGACAATGGACTCGTCCGTCCGGGAGCCCTCCGCATCTGGAAGGATTCGCGCGACCTGTCCGACTACCGCTTTCAGTTCGAAGGCCGCATCGAAAATACCTCCATCAATTGGGCCGTCCGCGCCGGAGATCCGCGCAATTACTACGCCACGAAGCTGATGGTCAGTGGCCGCAAGGATTCTCGCGCCACCGAATTAGTCCGCTTCTCGGTCCTGAACGGTAAGGAGACGCGCCGCCTCCGCCTCCCTCTTCCCATTCGGCTCGAGGATAAGTCCTTCTACGAGTACGAAGTCCGCGCCATGGGCGACCGCTTCGTCACCCTTGTCGGCGGTAAAGTCATCGATACCTTCCGCGATCCCCGGCTGGCCACGGGCGGGGTCGGCTTCTTCAGCGAAAACCGCGAACGCGCCTCCATCCGCTGGGCCCGTGTCTCCGCCGGCGAACACTTCGTCGATAAACTCCGCAGCTTCCTCACCTTCGGCCTCGTGCTGCCCATGGTCGAATAGTGCTATCAATGCAGATAGCATGCGCCTCCTTGCGTTACTCCTGATTGCGGCGCTTGCCCTCCCCGCCGCGGAAGCAGACGCCCTCGCCCTCTCCGCCCACATCCAGGCCCGGCATCTCCCCTTCGGCACCCTGCTCGACCCCTTCTACGCCTCCCCCTCCTCGCCGGAGATCACCGGCTACACCCGCTGCGGCGACTCCGCCATCTGGACCGGCCACTATCTCGCCGCCGAAGCCTTCCGCTTCCGCGTCACCCGTTCGCCCGATGCCCTCGCCAACGCCTCGCGCACCCTCGCCGCCCTCACTGGCCTCGTCGACGTCACCGGCAACGACTCCCTCGCCCGCTGCCGCATCCCCCTCGACTCCCCCTTCCGCCCCGGCATCGAACGCGAAGAGGCCGCCAACGGCGTCTTCCGCAACCCCGCCCTCAACGCCTCCTGGATCGGCAACACCTCCCGCGATCAGTATCTCGGCGTCTTCTTCGGCCTCTCCCTCGCCTACGAACACATCCCGTCGCTCCAACCCGCCATCCGCCCCCTCGCCACCCGCCTCGCCAACCACCTCCTCAGCGACAACTGGGCCCCCTTCCTCCTCCGCCCCGATCACATCCTCACCATCCTCATCATCGCCCGCCAGATCCACCCCGAACGCTTCGCGCCCATCTACGCCGAGCACCGCACCCGCCTCGCCGACTCCGTCTCCCTCCCCGTCGCCTTCGACTCCCTCTCCACGAGCTCTTACTTCAAATTCAACCTGATCTATACCTCCTTCTACTCCCTCGTCCGCCTCGAAGACTCCCCCGCCAAAGCCACCTACCTCAGCGCTTACGCCATCGCCCGCCGCTACACCGCCGGACACCAGAACGCTTTCTTCAACCTCATCGACCACGCCCTCACCGCGCCCGACCCCCGCCGCGACGCCGAAGCCCTGGAACTGCTGGACCTCTGGCTCAAACGCCCCCGCCGCGACTTCTACGTCGACCGCGCCAACGAAGTACCCGTCTGCAACAACCAGGCCTGCGAGCCCCTCCCCGTCGACCGCCGCGTGCCCACGGACTTCCTCTGGCAACGCAATCCCTTCCAACTCGCGGGCGGCGGCGCGGGCACCATCGGCAACGCCGGCGTCGACTATATCCTGCCCTATTGGATGGCCCGCTACTACGGCCTCCTCCCCTCACTCGGCGTCAATCCCACGGTGGCTCCGGACTCCCTCATCTCCCTCTATGGCCCCCTGTCCGCCGCCCCTCGTGTCGAAATCCAAGGCCGCCCGGCGACGCTCTTCTACACCTCCCCCACCCAACTCAATCTCCTCGTTCCCCCGGAAACGGCCCTCGGCCCCACCCGTATCCGCGTCCTCTCCGATGGGCCCATCCTGACGGCCGAAACGCGCGTCGACCCGGTCTCCCCCAGCCTCTATACTCTCAATGCGGCCGGCCTCGCCGCCGCACGGCCGATACCGGCCCCGTCTTCGCCTGCGTCCCCCAGTGCCAGCCGGTCCCGTTACCCGTTCCCGCGGCGCTTTCGCTGTACGCCACCGGCCTCCGCCAAGGCAGCCGCACCACGGCCACCGTCGGCGGCCTCGCCGTGCCCGTGCTCTACTCCGGCCCCCAACCCACCTTCCCGGGTCTCGACCAGGTCAATCTCGCGCTGCCGGTCGAACTCCGGGGCCGCGGCGCCGTGGAGATTCAACTCACCGTCGACGGCGTCCGCGCCAACCCCGCCACCATCACCGTCCGTTAGCGGATCTTCTTGATGCGAATCATCCGCAGCCGAACTTCCATCGCCGGCACAGCTTCCACCTCAAACGCAATCAGCCCCGCCTGCGCCGTCGCCGGCAGGTCCTCCTGCTTCACTTCCCCGTTCACCCACGCCGTCATCTTGCCGTCTTTACAGAGCAGCTTGTACTCCACCCATTCATTGGTCTTCAGCATCTTCCGCCCATCGGAAATCTCGACAAACGGCCCGTCCATCACCCCTTCCCCGCGGTCTTCACTCTGCACCCAGAGCTTCATCCGCCCGTTCCGCAGGCGCACCTCCATCCGCAGTTCAAAATCCTGATACCGCTCGCCCCGGTGCACCAGCGCCAGGCTGCGCTTCCGGCCCGTCAGCTTATCCGTGGTTGCCCACATCCGGTCCCGTTCAATCTGCCAGACCTGCTCGTCCCCCTCCCAGCGTCCGAAGTCCCGGCCGTTGAAGATCGGCGTAAACCCTTCACTCGCTTCGCCCATCTGTAAAAGTTGCGCCTGCAGGCACAGCGTTAACCCGAAAATCATTAACCAACGCATCTTCTCAAAGGTACACTAAACGGTGTGAAAGCCTTCGACTATGCTGCTCCCGCTTCCCTCCCGGAAGCCGTCGGACTCCTGGCCAGCCAGCCCTCTGCCCGTCTCCTGGCCGGCGGCACGGACCTGCTTGTGCAACTCCGCTCCGGCCGCAAGGAAGCCGACGTCGTCATCGACGTCAAGAAGATTCCCGAACTGAACGAAATCACGTTCAGCCCCGAAACCGGCCTCACCGTCGGCGCCGCCGTGCCCTGCTACCGGCTCACGGCCCACGCTGCCGTGCAAACCCACTACCCCGCCCTCGTGGAAGTCGCCTCCTGGATCGGCGGCACCCAGATCCAGGGCCGCGCCTCCCTGGGCGGCAATCTCTGCAACTCCGCCCCTAGCGCCGACTCCATCCCGCTCCTCATCGCCCTCGGCGCCACCGCTCTCGTCGCCGGACCCTCCGGCCGCCGCACCATCCCGGTCGAAGAGTTCTGCACCGCCCCCGGCCGCAACCAGCTCGCCCCCGGCGAACTGCTCGTCTCCCTCCACATCCCTGCCCCCGCGCCCCACTCCGGCGCGTCCTATCTCCGCTTCATTCCCCGCAATGAAATGGATATCGCTGTCGTCGGCGCCGGCGCCTCGGTCACGCTTACGGACGGCGTCATCACGGCCGCCCGCATCGCGCTCTCTTCGGTCGCCCCCACCCCGCTCTTCGTCCCCGCCGCCGGCGAGGCCCTGCTCAATCAGGCCCCCACCCCGGCCGCCCTCGAAGCCGCCGCCCAGATCGCCCAGGAAGCCGCCTCGCCCATTTCCGACATGCGCGGCACCGCCGCCTACCGGCGCCACCTCTGCGCCGTCATGACCCGCCGCGCCCTTGAACTCGCGGTCGCCCGCGCCCAGGAGAACAACTAGCATGTCCGCTAAAGTCCAAGTCCAAACCACCATCAACAACGAGCCCGTCGAGTTCCTCTGCGAACCGCGCCAGTCGCTCCTCGAATGCCTCCGCGACGTCGTCGGCCTCACCGGCACCAAGGAAGGCTGCGGCGATGGCAACTGCGGCTCCTGCACCGTCAAACTCGGCGACCGCATCGTCACCTCCTGCCTCGTCCTCGGCGTTGAAGCCAACGGCGAATCCATCACCACGGTCGAAGGTCTCGCCCACGGCAACACCCTCCACCCCTTGCAGAAGGCGTTCCTCGAACACGCCGCCCTGCAGTGCGGCATCTGCACCCCCGGCTTCCTCATCGCCGCCGACGCCCTCCTGCAGAAGCACCCCCAGCCCACCGAAGAACAAACCCGCTTCTGGCTCGCCAACAATCTCTGCCGCTGCACCGGCTACGACAAAATCATCCGCGCCGTCCAGGCCGCCGCCACCGAAATTACCACCACCAAGAGCAATGGAGCCGCCCAATGAGCACCACCTATAACGTCATCGGCACCCGCCCCGTCCGCCACGACGGCGCCGACAAAGTCACCGGCCGCGCCCTCTACGGCGCCGACCTCCAGCTCGCCCGCATGATCCAGGGCGCGATCCTCCGCAGCCCCCACGCCCACGCCCGCATCCTCCGCATCGATACCTCGAAAGCCGAAGCCCTCCCCGGCGTCTACGCCGTCGTCACCGCCGCCGACTTCCCCCCGGCCCCGGCCGATAAGATCGTTGACTTCGGCGAAGGCGATACGCCGCTCTCCTCGCTCCGCGGCAACATCCTCGCCTCCGGCAAAGTGCTCTATAGCGGTCACGCCGTCGCCGCCGTCGCCGCCGTCAACGCGCACGTCGCCGCCGAAGCCGCCGCGCTCATCGAAGTCGACTACGAACCTCTCCCCTGCGTCCTCACGGCCCCCGAAGCCATGGCCCCCGGCGCCCCCATCCTCCACGAGGAGTTCGCGAACGGCAACGTCGCCGATCAGATCCGCTACGAGATGGGCGACCTCGCCGCCGGCTTCGCCCAGGCTACCCTGATCGTCGAACGCGAACTCGATACCGCCACCGTCCACCAGGGCTACATCGAGCCCCAGAACGCCACGGCTTTCTGGAGCAGCGACGGCCGCATCCACATCTGGTGCAGCACCCAGGGCTCCTTCGTCGCCCGCGACGCCACGGCCGCGGTCCTCGACGTTCCCGTCTCCCAGGTCAAGGTCACGCCCATGGAGATCGGCGGCGGCTTTGGCGGCAAGATCAACGTCTATCTCGAACCCGTCGCCGCACTGCTCTCCAAGAAAGCCGGCCGCCCCGTCAAGCTCGTCATGTCCCGCCGCGACGTCTTCACCGGCACCGGACCCACCCCGGGCTCCCGCGTCCGCGTCAAGATCGGCGTCAACGACGCCGGCAAAATCACCGCCGCCCAAAGCTGGCTCGCCTACGAAGCCGGCGCCTACCCCGGCGCCATGGTCGTCCCCGGCGCCATGACCGTCTTCGCCTGCTACGACATCGAGAACGTCCTCATCGAAGGCTTCGACGTCGTCGTCAACAAGCCCTCCACGGCCGCCTACCGCGCCCCCGGCGCGCCCAACTCGGCCTTGGCCACGGAAACCGTCCTCGATGAGATCGCCGAAAAGCTCGGCATCGATCCCCTCGAACTCCGCCTCCGCAACGCCGCCAAGGAAGGCACCCGCCGCGCCGACGGCCCCCGCTACAAACGCATCGGCTGCGTCGAAGTGCTCGAAGCCATGAAGGCTTCGCCGCACTACAACGCCCCGCTCCCCGGCCCCCACTGCGGCCGCGGCGTCGCCATCGGCTTCTGGTTCAACGCGGGCCTGCCCTCTTCAGCCACGCTCTCCGTCAACGCGGACGGCACCGTCAACCTCATCGAAGGCTCCACCGACATCGGCGGCTCCCGCACCTCGCTCTCCATGCAGGCCGCCGAAGTCCTCGGCCTCCGCGCCGAAGATATCCATCCCACCGTCGTCGATACCGACTCCGTCGGCTACACCGGCGTCACCGGCGGCAGCCGCACCACGTTCTCCACCGGCCTCGCCGTCCACGACGCGGCGCAGATGGTGGTCGAGCAGATGAAGGCCCGCGCCGCCCGTCTCTGGGCCGTCGAAGCCGTCGAGTTCGCAAACGGCGTCTTCTCGGCCAATGGCCAATCGCTCACCTTCGCTGAACTCGCCGCCCAACTCGGCTCCACTGGCGGACCCGTCTCCTGCAGCGCCACCGTGAATCCGAAAGGCGTCGGCGGCTCCATCGCCGGCCTCATCATCGACGTCAAAGTCGACCCCGAAACCGGCAAGACCGATGTCCTCCGCGTCACCTCCGTGCAGGACGCCGGCAAGGCCATCCATCCCGCCTACGTCGAAGGGCAGATGCAGGGCGGCACCGCCCAGGGCATCGGCTGGGCGCTCAACGAAGAGTACTTCATGGACAACTCCGGCGATATGCGCAACGGCAGCTACCTCGACTACCGTATGCCCACGGCCCTCGATCTGCCGATGATCGAAACCGTCATCGTCGAAGTGCCCAACCCCGGCCATCCCTTCGGCGTTCGCGGCGTCGGCGAAGCCAACATCGTCCCGCCCCTCGCCGCCTGCGCCAATGCCATCTACCGCGCCACCGGCAAGCGCCTCAACCGCGTACCCATGAACCCCGCCACCATCCTGGGTCTTTGAGAATGGCGACGGTCTTCTTCCCTTCGCTCGTCCGTCAGCAAACCGGCGGCCTCGCCAAAATCGAGGTCGCCGGGGCGACGGTCGGCGAGTTGATGATCGCCATCGAAGCCCGCTTCCCCGGCATCTCCCAACACCTGCTGCGGCCGAACCTCGCCATCTCCGTCGATGACGAGGTGACGCCCCTCGGAGTCCTCGAACCAGTGCGGCCGGACTCCGAGGTGCACTTCATCGCCGCCATATCCGGCGGCTAGACCTTTTCCTTGTCCCGGTATCCGAAGAAGCGCCGCTTCTTGATCACCGCCGCAATCTCCGGCGGCACCATCTCCTCCCACGAATCGTCCTGGTCTTTAATCCGCCGCAGCACGTCCCGCGAGAAGATGTGCAGCACGCTCCGGTCAAAGGTTTCGAGCGACCGGATCCGCCCCCGCTCCACCAGGTGCTTGTACAGGTTCCGCAGCGACTCCGGCATCTGGATGTTTTCCGCCGTCGTCAACTCGCCCGTCCCCGGCTCGAGCAGCGGGTAGACATAGAGCCGTAGATCCCGCGTAAACAGCCGCCCGAACGCTTCGAGAATGCCGCCTTCGAGACCCCGGTAGAACTCCTCGGCAAACAGGTCCCGCACGCTCTGCGCGCCCATCGTGATCGCAATCGGCTCGTTCGTGTACCGGCCCAGATACGCCGCCAGCCGGTAGTATTCGAAGTAGTCCGAAATCAGCACCGTCTTGCCGGCCGTTGAAAGCAGATCCGCCCGTGCCAGAAAGTCCCGCAGGTCGATGTCGCTCCCGCCGGAAAGCAGGTTCCGCATCGTGATCTCCATCAGCTCGACGACCTCTTTGCCCTGCACCTCCGGCTCCTCGGCGAACTGCTTCCGGGCGCTCTCAATCATGTCGATGTTGACCTTCGTCACCGGCCGGAAGCTCCCGCGTTCAACGAGGATCGGCTTCTTCCGCAGCACTTCGCTCGGCTGCAGCACCTCGCCCTTCGGCCCGAACATCGCCGCCCCGCTCAGCCCCAATTGCACCAGCTTCAGGCTCATCACCCGGTTATCCACCCGCCGGAACTCGATGCCAGAGAAATCCACCATGTCGATTTCCAAACGATCCGTCGTCAGGTTATCGAGCAGCGACTCGAGCATCTGATTGGGCGTATGGTGCAGGAAGAACGCGGCATAGAGCAGGTTCACCCCCACAATGCCCAGCGCCTCCTGCTGCAGCGGGTTCTCTTTGTCGAGCATCCGCACGTGGAGAATAATGGTGTTGTCCGCATCGCCCGGAAAGGCTTGGTACTTCACGCCCATCCAGCCGTGGCACTCGTTGGTGCCCTTGAAGTTCAGCGCCGATACGGTATCGGCAAACGTGAAAAATGCCGTCGTGTCGCCGCGCGAATGCCCCAGCCGCTCCACGTTCAGACTATGTTCATAGTCCAACATGCGCTCCAGGCGCTCGCGCGAAACATACCGTTTGCACTTGCCATAAATGGCATCGCTCACGGTCATGTCATAGGCGGAAATCGACTTCGAAATCGTCCCCGCCGCGGCGCCCACTTTAAAGAACCAGCGCGCCACTTCCTGCCCCGCGCCGATCTCTGCAAACGTCCCGTATCGCACGGGGTCTAAGTTGATACTCAGGGCCTTCTGATGCGTACTCAGTCTTGGCCGTTCAGGATGAAGGTTAGTTCCGGAAGTTGCACCCATACTTCCATCGTAGCCTTAGAAGAGAATCCGCAGCACCACTTCATGCTGCCGGCTGATATTGGCCTGGCTTGCGATCTGCCCAAACTGCACCACCCCGAACGTAGTATTGGGTCCACCGAAAACGGCGGCGTTCATCAGATTGAACGACGATCCCCGCAGGTTCACCTTCAGCCGCTCCGTTACTGCGAAAGTCTTGGTCAGCGTCAGGTTCCAGTTATTCATGCCCGGGTTCCGCAACCAGGATGCCCGCGCCGGCGCGTTGCCGAAAGTAAAATTCGGTGGCTGCGTAAACGCCGCCGTGTTGAAGTATCGCAGCAGCCGGTCCTGCACCCTCCCGCTGATCCCCGCGTTCGGATCGCCCACCACATTGGGCCGCTGCCCGCCCGCGCCGGCCAGGAACAGCGTGTTCTGGTTCAGCCCGAAACTCAATGGAAATCCGCTCTGGAAGGTGTTGAACATCGCGATGTTCCATCCCCCAATCGCGGCATCGAAGCCCCTCGACATCTGCCGTCCGAAGGCCCGGCCGCGGCCCACCGGCACGTCCCAGCTCACGGTGGTCGTCAACCGCTGGGGCACGTCAAAAGCCGCCGGCCCCCGCTCCACCCGCCGGTCGTACGTGTTCTGATACGGCTGCACGTCCGTCAGGTTCTTGGCCATGGTGTAGGAAATCAGCGTGGTCAGCCCCTTGTACGAACGGGTCTCGAACTTCGCCTGTAACGAGTGGTAACTCGAACTGCCAAACGCGGGCAGGTTCCGCGTAATGTTGCCGTAGGCCGGAAACGGCCGCAGCAACTGTTGCCGTTGAATCGTTCGTCCCGCCAGCGGACCGCTCGAGAACGAACCGAAAAAGGGATTCTCCACCACCGCCAGCAAACCCTGCCCCTCGCTGAGATAGCGCGGGTCCACCTGGTTGATGTTCTCGGTAATGTTATTCCCAATCGAAACCTCACTGGTTAACCGGGTGCCCTTCCCCCCGATGTAGCCCACCTGAAGAACGGAGCGGGAGAAAAGCTCCCGCTGCACGTTGATGTTCCAGGTGTGAAACATCGGCGTCCGGTCTTTCGGGTCCACGTAGCTCACGTTCTGCCCGCGGAAAGCGGCCGGGTTCGCTCCAATCGGCGCCAGTTGCTGGGGAAACGGATTCGACAACCGGTTCAACGGCGTAATCCCGTCCTGCGTCGTCACCATCGGTGTCGTCACCGAAAAGCCCACCGCATCCACCGAGCCCACCACCGGCACGTAATTCAAGCCATAGCCCATCCGCACCACCATCTTCGGGCTCCAGGAATAGGCCAGCCCCAGCCGGGGCGCAAAGTTATTCCGGTCCGGATTGTAGATGCCCCGTTGCTCGGCACTGGCATAAACCAGAGAGCCGCCGTTGGCGCCGTCGAATCCCCGTGTCGCCCGGTTATACCGTTCCGTCCGCGGCGTTTCGTACTCATACCGCAAGCCCAAATTCAGCGTGAGCTTGGAAGTCACCCGGAAGTCATCCTGCAAGAAAAAAGCGTAGTATTTGTTCAGAATCGAAACGCCCGTGTTCCGGTCCACGCTCCCGCTCACCGGCGTCCCCAGCAGCATCGACGCCATCGGAAAACCCGTCGTCGCCAGCGGCGTGTCCGCCCGCGGCCCGTTCGTCCAGGCATTGGAGAAACTGTACGTGCCCGGGCCATTCAGATTGCGGAAAAAGTTTCCGTACAACAGCCGCAGGTCCGTGCCGAATCGAAACAGGTGTTTGCCGCGCTGCTCCGACATACTCGGCTGCAGCGTCCACGTTGTGCCCGGGTCGTTGACCAGTCCGCTCCCGGCCAGATTCATAAATCCGTTCACGCGCATCAGCGGAAACGAGGGCGACTGCAGCGTATTCACAAAAGACGCCGGCATCCCCAACCCCGCCAGATCGAATCCCGCGGACCAGGGCTGGTTGTCCTCTTTCGCCCGCGCAAAGCCCACTCGAACGTCCAACGTGCGCCGCGGGCTCAGCAGGAATGTATTCCCCCAGGAGACTCCAAAGTTCGGCCGGTTCACCACGTTGCGCCCGTCGGAAGCCACGCCGTCAAACTGGAAGGGGAAAATCAAAAGCGCTGTTCCGTAGTTGATGCGGGCAAAGGTTGTGAACCGGTCGCTGAACTTGTGGTCCACCTTCACCGCCGTCATGTTGTAGTTCCGCGGCCATTTCCCGCTGTAGGAAAAGTTGTTCGCCCACGGCTGGGCCGCATTCGGCGGCGTGCGATTCGCCGTCGGATAAAACGGCAGAATCTTCTGTGCCACCGGGTCCTGCCGGTTGGCCGGAATCATGTTCCCGGCAAACGGCGTCCGGGTCGGCGCACCGTTCACCGTCGCCACCGAAAACGGATCATAGATCACCTGCGGCACCTCGCTGAAGTCCCCCGCTCGCATCCTCGCCGTCGGCGTGGAACCCACAAAGTCGATCGCGTTCCCTTCCTTCGATCCTTCAAAGTTGACGAACCAGAACGTCCGGTTCCGGCCATCGACGAGCTTTGGAATCCACACCGGTCCGCCCACCGCGAATCCATAGGTGTTGGCCCCAAAAGCCGCCAGCGGCCGCCCCTGCCCGCGAGCGAAATACTGGTTGGCGTCCAGCTTGGAGTTCCGGAAAAACTCATAGAGCGTCCCATGCACCTGGTTCGTCCCGCTCTTCACCACGATGTTCGTCATGCTTCCGCCGGAACGGCCGAACTCACTCGAAAGCGAACCCACCTCCAGCTTGAACTCCCCGATCGCGTCCACCGCGGGCACCCATCCGGAGATATTCACGCCCCGGTTCACGTTCACCGTATTCGCCACGCCATCCACGAAAACGTCCGTCGCCGCCACCGGCGCGCCATTGGCCGAAAATAAAATGTTCGTAATCGTATCGTTTGGCCGCGTGTCCTCGCCGTACCGGTTGTTCACCACGCCCGGCGTCAGCGTGAACATGAACAACGAACTCCGGCCCTTCAACGGGAGGTTGTCGCGAACCTCCTGCCGGATCGCCGTACCCAGCGAGGTGTTCTCCGTCTCAATGGTCCCCGCGCTCGCCGAGACCTCCATCATCTCCGCCGTATCTCCCAGAGACAGCGGCAGGTCCAGCCGCAGCGTCTGCGTCACGGCGAGTTCCAGCCCGCTCCGCACCAGCGTCCGAAAACCGGAGGCCTTCACCGTAATCTGATACGGGCCCGGAGCCAGGAACTGGAACAGGTAGGCCCCCTCTCCGTCGGTCTCAATCGCCCGGTCGACGCCCGTATTGGTATTCCGCAGCACCACCTGAGCCTTCGCCACGGTTGCGCCTTGCGGGTCAGTCACGGTGCCCTGTAGCGTCGATCGAAAATCTTGCGCCCATGCCAGCGCTGCCATCAGAAAGAAACTAATACGCCATATCCACATGGCGCGAACTTATATCACGGCACGCGAAACCGCACAAGCCTTCCCTTTTCCATCTCCGTCACGTACACCGTACGCTGATCCGGACTAAATGCCACATTGCTCGGCTTTGCGCCCAAAGTATCAATCTCCCGAATCAACTTCCCCTCCGGAGACACCATCGCCACCGTTCCCTTCCCGTGCCGCGAGATAAACAGATTGCCTCGCCGGTCCACCCGCATCCCGTCCATCGCGAAGTCCGGAAACTCAATTAGTAACCGCTTCTCCGCCAGCGTCCCGTCGCTCATCACCCGGAAGCGCCACACCTTCCGCTGCACCGATTCGTTCACGTACAGGTACTTTCCGTTCGGGCTCAGTTCGATCCCGTTCGTCGTCCCCATGCCCTCGGCCACCCGCGTCACTTTGGCGTCGGTGCCAATCCGCCACAGTTGTCCCGTCCCGTTCTTCCAGTCCGGATCGGACGCCCACAGCGTACCGTCTTTACCCATCGCCAGATCGTTCGGTTGATTCATCTTCGGCTCATGTGCAAACACGCTTACCTTTCGCGTCGCCGGATCAATCTTCAGAACGTTGTGGCCCGTATAGTCGGCGACGTAAAGCATGCCGTCCTTGGCGATGCGGATGCCGTTCGCCAGACTCGTTCCCGGCATCTCAAGAAACACCTCCGCCTTGCCCTCCGGCGTCACCCGGCCAATTGTATTTTTCCTGGCAAAACTAACGGCATAAACATTCCCGGCCCGGTCCACCGCCGGCCCTTCAATCTCTCCCGTAAAGCTCCGCTCCGCCGTAAAGGGTGTCGCCACGAACAGCACTTCCGCCGCCAACAAAAAGAGCACCATGATCATGCAGTATAGTTCTCTTGATGCGCCATTTCTCAATCCAACCGAAGTGGCTCCTCATTGGCCTCCTCTGGTTCTGTTACGTCCTCAACCACGGCGATCGCCAGGTTCTCTATACGCTCTTCCCCGCCATCCAGAAGCACTATGGCTTCTCGAACGAAACCCTCGGCCTCACCGGCGCTCTCTTCCTCTGGATCTACGGCCTCTTCTCTCCCATCGCCGGCATCCTCGGCGACCGCTGGCCGAAGCCGGCGATGGTGGCGGGCAGTCTGGCGCTGTGGAGTTTCTTCACGGTGCTCTCCGGCCTCGCGCCCACCGGTCCGCTGCTGCTGCTCTGCCGCGCGCTGTTAGGCATCTCCGAGTCCTGCTTCATGCCGGCGGCTTTCGCGCTGATGGCGAACGCCCACAGTCCGGAGACGCGCTCGAAGGCCATCGCCCTCTTCGCCACCAGCCAGATGGTGGGCGTCGCCTTTGGCGGCTCCATCAGCGGCTACATCGCCGAGCGGTTCCACTGGCAGGCGGCCTTCTACACCCTGGGAGCTGTGGGCCTGCTCTACGCCTGGCCGCTCTACGGTTACCTGCGCCGTCTCCCGGCGGAGATTCGCATCTCGCCGCAATCGGCCGCCCCGGCCCGCTTGGCCGATTTCGGCCGTCTGATGCGGATCCCGTCCTTGCGCGTCGTCTCGACCGTGGTGGCCGTCGCCACGTTCGGGTTGTTTCTGGTCTATACCTGGCTGCCGACGTTCCTCTATGACAAGTTCAAGCTCACGCTGTTCCAGGCCGGATACGAAGCCGCGATCTATCCGCAGATCGGCAGCCTGACGGGCCTTCTCGTGGGCGGCTTACTCGCCGATGCGGGTTACAAGCGCAACCCGGCCGCCCGCTTCTGGCTGATCTTCGCCGCGTTTTGCGGGGCGGGTCCGTGCATCTTCCTGCTCGGCGCCGCGCCGTCGCTGCTCTCGATGCGCGTGGCTGCGGCGCTCTTTGGCTTCTGCGCCGGCCTGGTGACGGGCAACCAAGCGGCCGCGGCGTTCGACGTGGTCCCAAGCACGTTCCGCGCGACGGCGGTGGGCGTCTTGAACTTCCTGGGCTGCGCCGTCTCCGGCTTTGCGCCCTACCTGGGCGGAGTCGCCCGCGACACGATCGGCGTCGGCCAACTGATGGCCTTCACGGCAATCGCCTATCTCTGCACCGCCGCCCTGATCCTCTACGGAACGCTCCGCCTCTTCCCCCGCGACCGCGCCGCGGCGCAATCGCCCGGACTGACCACGTAGCCAGAGCCTGCCGCACTGCAAGCCGAAACGTCGAGACGAGCGTCACCGAATGGCCTCCCGCCAGCGGCTTACCGGCCCGCAAGAGTCTGAACAGCGACGCCGGGCCATGGCCGAAGCTTGCCACGATCGTTCGATAGGGACACCCGGATCTCGAATAAACCGTACTACCGGGCCAACTGCCACCCGTTCTCGATCTTCAACGTCACCGTATACGGTGCGGCCGGTTGCGCCGGCAGTTCCACCACCAACGCCGAGCCCTTCTGACTCGCCTTCACCGCCCCGCCCCCAAGCACACTGACCTTCCCGGCAGCATCCAGGAACAGGTTCTCGATCGTCACCGGCCCCGCTGGCCGGTCGTGCAGGAACGCATAGAGCACCTCGCCCTTGCGGGTGAAGTTCACCTTCCGCCCATCGGCGGTCTTGCCGGCCGGGTTCGCGGCGGGAGTCGTGCCATAGATCGCCTCACTGTTGCGAGCCATCCATGCGCCCAGCTTCGCCAGCCGGTCCAGTTGAATCTCGCTAATGGACCCATCCGGCCGGGGCCCTACATTCAACAGCAGGTTGCCGTTATTGCTCACGATATCGACGAGCAGCGCGATCACCTTCTCGGGCGCCATCACATGCTCCGGCCCCTCCACCCGGTTGTAGCCGAAGCTGAAGCCAAGCCCGCGGCAGGCCTCCCACTTCTTGCCCTGAATGCGATCGGCGACGGCATACTCCGGCGTCGTGAAATCGAAGTGATCCTGGGTGAACCGGTTGTTGATCAGACCCTCCGGATACTGGTTGTAGTAATCGGAGAAGATCTCCGGCAGCTTCCCCTGGCGGGGGTAGCCGATATCGTTCCACAGCACCGAAGGCTGATAGCGAGCAATCAGTTCGCGCCAGTGGGCGTCGGCATAGCGGGCGTACTCTTCGGTATGGATGATCGTGCCGCCCACTTGCTCCATCGTGGCCACCGGCGTCGAGTTGAAGCTCCAATCAAGGCCGCCCGAATAGTAGAGGCCCATGCGCAGGCCGGCGTCGCGGACGGCCTGAGTCAACTCGCCGACAAGATCGCGCCGCGAGTTCAAGCCGGGCCTGTTTGGGTGCGCCACCTGGCTTGGCCATAGGGTGAAGCCGTCGTGATGCTTGGTGGTCAGGACGACATACCGGGCCCCGGCCTGCTGGAACGCCTTCGCCCAAACGGATGGCTGCCACTTGGCCGTCTCTCGATTGAACGTCTCGGCAAAGCGATAGTAATCGAACTCTTCGCCGTACGTTTTGACGTGGTGGCGCCAGGTCTGCGAGTTTTTCAACCGGATCGAGTTCAGATACCACTCGGCGTAGGGGTTGTTGGCGAACCAGGTGGCGAAATCCACCTTGCCGAGTTCGCCCGTCGGCGGCGCCCACGCCGGCACCGAGTACAGCCCCCAATGGACGAAGATGCCGAGTTTGGCGTCGTTGAACCAGGCTGGCAGAGGGTGGCGGCGCAATGAGTTCCAGTCGGCCGAGTAGCGCAGCGGCCCGGACGGGCGGCGCTGGGCAAAGGCGGCGGTGGCGCCGAGCGAGCAAAGAAAGGTGCGGCGAGTCCTCACGCTGGTTTTCTCCTTCGAACGACGAAGCCAGTATATGCAAACTGTCGCTGGCCGTCGAATGTTCCTCGATCAAAGGGAACCCTTCTCGACCGTGTGCGCGCCCGGCAGCCGGTATCAGCGGCGCTAGCAGCCTGCGGGCCTCCGCGATCGGTGGTGCAACTCGCCGGCCTCCCTAGTTTCCCGTCGCATCCTGCAGAAAGGACGGGCGAAAGCGCAGTGGCGGTGCCAGCGTCTCCGGCGCCGCTGTAGTCCGCTTCTCGTCGGGCGAGTCCCTGATTCCCGCTCGCTCATCGGCTTCGCCTCTCCCCAGCGTCCGATTCCCCCAACATCCGGAGCGCCGCCTGCCGCACCGTGGGATCGTCGTCCAAGGCCAACACCGCCAACGCCTCGCCCGGACTCCGCTCCATCGATCGGTGAGGCTTCCCAGCTCGTATCGATGCCAACACCCGTTCCCGCTCCCTCTCCCGCCCGGACAGGATCGACGCCGCCCATTGCCTTTGGTCCGGCGTACAGCGTCCCTCCGCCAGCAACTGATCGAGACACCGGTACTGGCCGCGAAAACGGCTCGCCAGGTGCAAGCAGACCGCACATCTCGACTCGCCTCCTTGGTCCGCCAATCGGCGCAGTTCCCGAATCGTCTCCACGGGTCCGAAGAAGTGGGAAAGTAGCAGAGCGGAGTCCGCCACCGAGGGCCACCGATCCTTTCCCGGATGCACTGTCAACAAAAGCTTCCGCAGCGTCTCGAGCGAGGGCTCCTCCCCTTGCAGCAGACCTACTTCGGCTTCCGAGGCGTAGATTTTGAACACGGGCGGCCAGAGGTCGATCACGGACCGCCACCGGCCGTTCTCCCGCCGCATCGGCACAATAGCCGGTCCGAGGCGAATGCCCATTGGCGGCCCGGATGTCGCCCACGGGCCCGGCAACCCGCGGAACTCGACATAAAGAAACTGTATGCGCCCCTCCGCCTCGCGCGGCACATCCGACTCGTTCCAAACCTCCACAATCGGCCGCACCGAAACGAGCACCTGCCGTCGGATCGCCGGGCGATCATAAGAGTCCTTCACGATGTAGTCGTCGCTGTAGGGGGTAACAGCTTCGACGACGCCCACCACAATCCGGTCGGCGCGGCGCAGCATCTCCTCCTCGCTCGCCTGGCTCTCCCGCGCCTCCACCCGCTCGCCGGTCCAGATCCGGCCGCAACCACACAAAAGCGGGAGCAAGCCAAGTGCGAGCGGGAACTGGGGTCGGTACGACATCTCTTTCCGTCTCTTTGACACCCTTCGTCAGAGGCAAGTTCCCGCATCAGCGCTGCTCTCGCTCACCAATCTATCGCCACAAACGACTGTGTATCCCCGTGCGCCGTATCCTGTGAACAATTCATCAGAAGCTCCCATATCGACGCCGCCAACTTACCCGCAAACCCATCCAGCCACCGATTCAGCATCATCCGCTGCCGCTCATTTAGCAGCGCACCCGCCCACTCCGTTGCAAGCACTTACGATCGAACTTCCCTAAACTCACTCTCCCGTCGAACTCGATTCACAACCTAAAAAAATAAATCGCATCCCCCTCATTCCATTACCCTTAACCCCACTTTTCGCCCCCTCCCCACCCCCGGAAATTTGGTCCCCGCCTGCTACACTCCAAGCAGGAAGTAGAAACAACGCCCTGAACGGCCAACCCGTCAGGGCGTTTTCTTTTTCCCCCAGGAGAATCCCGATGCCCAACCAGTTTTCCCCCGAAGAGAAAAAGGCCCGCCGCGCCGAAACCAACCGCCAGAACGCCCAGAAAAGCACCGGCCCCAAGTCCGAAGCCGGCAAAGCCATCTCCCGCCTCAACGGCCTCAAAAACGGCTCCCGCGCCATCGTCATCAACCTCAGCCATGCGCCCGGCATCGCCCTGCTCACCGACGACGACACCGCCGAGTATCAAGCCATGGTCGCCGAATACCAGC
>JAIXQP010000037.1 GCA_027485675.1 Terriglobales bacterium
GAGGGCGGGAAGGCGATGAGGTGGCGTAGGTGCTCGGGGCTGTGGCCGTTTCGTTTGGGCGGGGTTCCGGGGGGTTGGTTGTTGGCGGGTGAAGTGGGCGGAGGAGCGATGAGGTCGGAGCTTCCGATCGGAGTGTTTGGTCGATTTGCTCTGGCGGGCTGCCGGTGAGGACGGGAAGGCTATGAGGTGGCGCTGGCGCTCGGTGCTGTGGCCGTTTCGCTTTGGTGGGGATGTGGTGGTGGGCTGGTTGTTGGCGGTGGGCGGTGGGCGGAGGAGCGGTGAGGTGGGACAGGCGTTCGGGGCTGTGGCTGGTTCGAGTTAGCGGAGGCGGTGGCAGAGGAGCGATGAGGTCGGAGTTGTGGTTTGGAGTGTTGTCGTTTTTTCTCTGCTGGGCTGCTGGTGTGGGCGGGAAGACGATGAGGTGAGCGCCGGCGTACGGGGCTGTGGCCGTTTCGCTTTGGCGGGGGAGCGGTGTGCGGACGAACGGTGAGGTCGGGGCCGTCGTTTGCAGGCTGTCGCCGTTTTGCTTGGTGGGGTGCTAGTGGTCAGCACACTCGTTCTCGGCGGCGCAATGGATGTCCTGCTTTCTGGTGGGGAGACTCGCGGTGTTGGGGGCTGGGTGGCGATGGGCTAGAATGCGCGCATGAGATGTGTTTGGCTGCTCTTCGTCCTGGCTTGCCCGCTGCTCGCCGAGTTCCGGTTTCGCGCGCAGGAGATTCAGAAAGACTTCGGCGTCGTTTACGCCGTCACTACGGCCGATATCAACGCGGACGGAAAACCAGACATCGTCGCCATTAACCCCACTCAGGTCGTCTGGTACGAGAACCCCACCTGGGATAAACACATCATCCTGGACGGGGTGTCTAAAAAAGACAATGTCGCTCTGGCGGTACACGACGTGGACGGCGACGGACAGGCCGATGTCGCCCTCGGCGCAGACTGGCAGCCTACCAATACCCGTAGCGGCGGGAGCCTGCAGTGGATCGGCCGGAAGAGCGGCACGTGGACCCATACCCCACTCGGCGAAGAGCCGACCCTCCACCGCATCCGCTTCGGCGACGTGGATAGCGACGGCAAGAAAGAGCTTATCGTGATGCCGCTGCACGGTCGCGGCAATGAGCGGAAACCAGACTGGGAAGGGGCCGGCGTGCGGGTGCTGGTCTTCAAAGTCCCCGCCGATCCGTACGCCGGCAACTGGCCCATTGAGGTGGCCGACGAGTCGCTGCACATCGTCCACAATTTCGTGGCAACGGACTTTGACGGCGACGGGCGGGACGAGATCATCGCCGCCGCTCGCGAGGGGCTGTTTGTCATTGAAAAAGAGAACGGGAAATGGGGCAAACGGCAGATCGGCGAAGGGTCGCCGGGCGAGGTGAAGCTTGGGAAGCTGAACGGACTGCAGCGGGCCTTCGCGACCGTGGAGCCTTGGCATGGGAATGGGATCGTGATCTATGAAGAGCCGATGCCGAAGCTGAACCCGCAGGGCGCGCCGCCGGCGCGCGGGCCGCGGCCGTGGGATGGCACGATGTGGCCGCGGCAGTTCATCGAAGAACGCCTGGCGCAGGCGCATGCTTTGGGCTGGGGCGACTTCGACGGGGACGGCGGCGAGGAGTTGGTGGTGGGTTGGCGGGATAAGGATTTTGGCGTCGCCGTGTATAGCCGGAGCCGGGACGGGAAATGGGAGCGGACCTTGCTCGTGGACGATGGCGGCATGGCGACCGAGGACCTGACGGTGGAGGACCTGGATGGCGACGGGCGGCCGGAGATCATCGCAGTGGGCCGGAAGACGGCCAACGTGAAGATCTACTGGAACGAGTCCGTGAGCAGTTGGAAGCGGCATGAGATCACGAAGGGATTCGCGAACCATACGGCGGTGGCGGCGGACTTTACGGGGGACGGGAAAGTGGACGTCATCGTGAACGACCAGACCAAGCTGCGGACAGTGCTCTATAGCGCTCCGGACTGGAAGCCGACGGTGCTGCAGCAGGGGACGTGGGCGATTCATTCGGCGGTGATGGACGTGGACGGGGATGGCGATCTCGATTGGATTGGGGCACAGTATTCGCCGGGGCTGATCTATTGGCTCGAACGGCCGAAGAATCCGCTGACGGATAAGTGGGCGATGCATGTGATTGACGATGTCGTCAACGGGGTGCACGGGTTGTGGCTGGGCGATGTGGATGGGGACGGGAAGCTGGACGTGATCGGCAACAGCGGGCAGCCGAAGGGGGTGTACGCGGACTCGATCGCGTGGTTTAAGGCGCCGAAGAATCCGCGCGAGCGGTGGCGGCGGACCGTGTTTGCCGATAGCGACGCGCCGGGATTGAGCCACTATATGGGCTTCGGAGATGTGAACGGCGACGGCCGCGGGGATATCGCGGCGGGCGCGAAGGTGGGGCCGGAGGGGAACTGGTTTGCGTGGTGGGAGGCGCCAACGGACCCGTTCAAGAATCGTTGGACGAAGCATGTGATTGCGGACAAGCAGGAGGGCGCGACGAACATCGCCATCGTGGATGTGAACCGGGACGGCAAGATGGATTTCCTGGCGACGCGCGGGCATGGGGTGGGCGTGGTTTGGTACGAGGGGCCGGCGTGGAAGGCGCACGAGATCGACTCGACGTTGGCGGGGCCGCATGATCTTGCGGTTGGGGATATCGATGGGGACGGGAGCGTGGACGCCGTGACGTGCGCGAAGGATTCGATGGTGTGCGCGTGGTTTGAAAACGACGGGAAAGGGAAGTTTTCGACGCGGGTGATCCACCAGGACCAGGCGGCTTATGACATCCGCCTGGTGGACATGGATGGGGACGGGGATTTGGATGTGCTCGTGGCGGGGCAGAACTCGAACAACGTCGTCTGGTACGAGAACCGGCTCAGGCGGCGCTAGCGCGGAGCCGGTCGCAGTGGGCGCGGAGCTTCGCGAGCAGGTTCTGGTTAGTATTTGCTAGGTTGTTCTCTTCGAGCGGGTCGCGGGAGAGGTCGTAGACCTCTTCGCGGATGGGCTGTGATTCGATGTAGCGGAAGTACTTGTAACGCCCGGTGCGGAGGCCTTCGGTTTTCGGAATACCGGGATGCGGGAACAGGTGTTCGTAGAAGAACTCTTCGCGGCGCTGGGGGCGGCGGAGGTCGAGGCCCTGCATCGACGGGGGGACGGGCAGGCCGGCGGCGGCGAGGACGGTGGGCGCGACGTCGATGTTCAGGCCGAAGTCCTGGCGGCGGTGGTTGCGCTTCACGCCGGGGCCGGCGAGGAGCAGGGGGACGCGGATGGACTCTTCGTGCGGGTGCCATTTATCGGCGAGGCCGTGTTCGCCGAGGTAGAAGCCGTTGTCGCCCAGGAAAATCACGAGCGTGTTGCCAAGATCAACCTTTTCGAGCAGGAGGCCGATCTGCGAGTCCATTTCGCTGATGAGGCGGTAGTAGTTGCGGACGCTGGTCTGATACTTTTCGGGCGTATCGAAACGCTTGAGCCAGCGGGCGCGGCCTTCGCCTTTTTGAACCTGTTCGGGGAGCTGGGCGAAGTACTTGGGGTCGGCGGTTTTGGGCACCGGGAAGGTGACGCCGTCGTAGAGGTGCGCGCTTTCGGGCGAGGGCAGGAACTGGCGGGGATCTTCGTCCTGGACGTGGGCGGCCTTGAAGCTGACGGACAGGCACCAGGGGCGGGCGTCGGCCGTGTTGAGGAAGTCGAGGGCCTGCTCGCCCATGATGTTGGTGAGGTGCGGGCCGGGCTCGCCTTGGGGGAAGTATTTGCCTTGGCCGGGGAAGCCGCGCCAGAAGTCGAAGGCGTCCGCCGGCATCTTGTTGCCGACGCCGTACTTGCCGATGAAGCCGGTGCGGTAGCCGGCGGCGCGGAGGAGTTGGGGGTAGGTTTGGGCGAAGGCCTCGGGCTTAAAGGTGGTGGCGAAATCGTGGATGCCGTGGCGGCGGGCGTACTGGCCGGAGAAGATGCTGGCGCGGCTGACGGCGCAGATGGCGGTGGTGACGAAGGCGCGATCGAAGAGCGTGCCTTGCGTAGCGAGCCGGTCGAGATGCGGGGTCTTGATGAGGCGGTTGCCCATGCAGCCGAGCGTGTCCCAGCGTTGATCGTCGGAGAGGAGAACGAGGACGTTCGGGCGCGGGGCGGGGGCGAGCGAGGCGAGGAAGCGGCGGCGGTTCATAGGGATTTGAGGAAGGTTTGGACGGTTTCGATGCCTTTGTGAAAGTTGGGCAGATGGAACTTTTCGTTGGGGGAGTGGAGGCCGTCGTCTGGGAGGCCGAAGCCCATGAGGATGCTGGGGATGCCGAGCGTTTGGCGGAAGAGGCCGACGATGGGGATGGAGCCGCCGGAGCGGATGTAGACCGTTTCGCGGCCGAAGGATTCGGTGAGTGCGGCGGCGGCCTTGGCGATCAACGGGTGCGACGGGTCGACGCTGGAGGGCGGGGCGGCGTGGAGCAGCTTGAACTCGGCGGTGACGCCTTTGGGCGTGGCGGCGGCGACGGCGGCTTTGATCTGATCGACGGCGACGGCGGGGTCCTGATCGGGCACCAGGCGGAAGCTTACCTTGGCGACGGCGACGGCGGGGATGACGGTTTTGGAGCCCTCGCCGATGAAGCCGCCGCGGATGCCGTGGACTTCGAACGTGGGGCGGGCCCACGTGCGATCGAAGACGCTGAAGCCGGGTTCTCCGGTGAGCGCGGGGGAGCCGACCTCGGTTTGGCAGTAGTGCTCCTCGTCAAAGGGGAGGCTGGCCCAGGCGCGGGCCTCTTCCGGCGTGGGCGGGCGGACGGCGTCGTAGAAGCCGGGGATGGTGATGTGGCCGTCGCGGTTCTTGAGCGCCGTAAGGATCTCCGCCATGGCCATCATGGGGTTGGGCGCGACGCCGCCGTAGACGCCGCTGTGGAGATCCTGCGCGGGGCCGTGGACGTGGATCTCGCCATAGACAATGCCGCGGAGGCCGACGCAGAGCGCGGGCAGGCCGGGCGCGAACATTTCGGTGTCGCAGATGACGGCAGCGTCGGCGGCGAGCTTTTCGGTGTGGGCCGGGACGAAGGCTTCAATATGCTCGCCGCCGGACTCCTCTTCGCCTTCGATCAGGACCTTGATATTGCAGGGCAGGCGGCCGTCGCGGGCGAGGAGCTGCTGGAGGGCGGTGATGAGGATGAGGGTTTGGCCCTTGTCGTCGCAAGCGCCGCGGGCGTAGATGTTGTCGTTCTTGATGACGGGTTCAAAGGGCGGGGAGTTCCAGAGATCGAGGGGGTCCGGCGGCTGGACGTCGTAGTGGCCGTAGAGGAGGAGCGTGGGTTGGCCGGGGGCTTGGAGGGACTCGGCGTAGACGAGGGGGTGGCGGCCGGGGGCTTCGATGAGCTCGACGTGGGGGAGGACGTCGAGTTCGGCGGCGACCCATTCGGCGGCGCGGCGGACGTCGGGGGTGTGGGCGGGGTCGGCGGAGACGCTGGGGATGCGGAGGAACTCGACCAATTTTTCGAGTGGGGTCATCGACTTCACTGTACCCTGAAGGGAGATGAAGACGAACCGGCTGGTCGACGAGAAGAGCCCGTACTTGCTGCAGCACGCGCACAACCCGGTGCAGTGGCTGCCGTGGGGCGAGGAGGCGTTCGAGAAGGCGAAGCGGGAGGATAAGCCGATCTTCCTTTCCGTTGGCTATTCGACCTGCCACTGGTGCCACGTGATGGAGCGCGAGTCGTTCGAGAACGAGACGACGGCGGCGATTCTGAACGAGCATTTTGTGCCCGTGAAGGTGGACCGGGAGGAGCGGCCGGACGTGGACCGCGTCTATATGATGTTCGTGCAGGCCTCGACGGGCGGCGGCGGTTGGCCGATGTCGGTGTGGCTGACGCCGGAGTTGAAGCCGTTTTACGGGGGGACGTATTTTCCGCCGGAGAACAAATACGGGCGGCAGAGTTTTCGCGCGGTGTTGACGCATTTGGCGGAGGCGTGGAAGCGGGACCGGGAGAAGATTGAGGAGTCGGGGACGTCGGTGATTGAGGAGCTGGGGCGGCACGCGGCGGTGGCGGCGACGGCGGGGGTGAGCGAGGAGGTGCTGGCGAAGGGGTTTGCCGAGTACCGGCGCGGCTTCGATGCGAAGTTGGGCGGATTCGGCAAGGCGCCGAAGTTTCCGCGGCCGGTGGTGTTCAACTTTTTGCTGCGGTACTTCCTGCACGCCGGGGAGCCGGAAGCGTTAGAGATGGTGACGAAGACGCTGGACGAGATGTCGCAGGGCGGCATGAACGACCAGTTGGGCGGCGGATTCCATCGCTATTCGGTGGATGCGCGCTGGTTCGTGCCGCACTTTGAAAAGATGCTCTATGACCAGGCGCAGTTGGCCGTGTCGTATCTTGAAGCGTTTCAAATTACGGCCGAGAATAACTTCGCCATTGAAGCACGAGACGTTTTGGACTACGTGTTGCGCGACATGACGGATGCCTCCGGCGGATTCTATTCGGCCGAGGACGCCGATAGCGTGGTGGATCCGGCGCGGCCGGAGGAGAAGGCCGAAGGGGCGTTCTACGTGTGGACGCAGGCCGAGATCGTCGAGGCGCTGGGCGAGCCGCGGGCGGCGTGGTTCGGCTACCACTTCGGCGTGAAGGCGGACGGAAACGTGGAGGAGGACCCGCACCACGAGTTCACGGGGAAGAACATTTTGTACGTGGCGCGGTCGATCCGGCAGACGGCGGAGCACTTCGGGGTGCCGGTGGGCGAGGTGAGCGACGCGATTGCAGAGGCGACGGAGATTCTGATGGCCCGGCGCGGGGAGCGGGTGCGGCCGCACTGCGACGATAAGATTCTGACGGCGTGGAACGGGCTAATGATCTCGGCGCTGGCCAAGGGCGCGCAGGTGTTGAACGAACCGCGCTACGCCGAAGCGGCGCAACGGGCGGCGGACTGCATCGCGAAGAACCTGTGGAAGGACGGGGTGCTGCTGCGGCGGTTCCGCGACGGCGAGGCCGCCATTCCGGGCTTCCTCGATGACTACGCCTTCTTTGGCCTGGCGCTGGTGGATCTGTACGAGACGACCTTTAGCCTCGAAGATCTGCGGCTGGCCGAGACGCTGGCCGACCAGATGATTGCGCGGTTCGCCGATCCGGCGGGCGGCTTCTTTGCCACGCCGGCGGGCGATGAGCGGATGATTTTGCGGTTGAAGGACGACTACGATGGCGCCGAGCCGGGCGGGAACTCGATGGCGGCGCTACTGCTGCTGCGGCTGGCGGCGATGCTGCAGCGGGACGATTTCCGCGCGCACGCCGACCGGACGATTGTGGCTTTCGGCGACCGCATGAAGGAGCACGCCGCCGGGGTGCCGCAGATGTTGTGCGCCTACCTGTATTCGATGGCGAAGGGGCGGCAGGTGGTGTTGGCCGGCGAAGATGTCTCGCGCCTTGCAGAAGTAGTCCGCCGGGTGTTCTCGCCGCATCAGGTAGTGATAAGGGCGTCGGCGGAGTTTCCGTCGGAGGCCGTGCAGGCGATGGTGACCGAAACAGCAACGGCCTACGTCTGCGAAAACTTTACCTGCGAGCTGCCCGTGACCACCCCAGAGGCCTTGGCGGCGAAGATACAATAACAATTTCTCATGGAACCGAAACTCCGCATTGCAGCAATTACCGACGAATTTTCCCCGACCGATCTGGGCGTGGCGCTGGAGGCGATGGCCGCCATTGGCATGACGGGCGCCGAACTCCGTGTGGTGTTCGGCAAGAACATCATGGACCTGACGGAAGAGGAACTGGCCAAGGCCAAAGCGATGCTGGACGCCAAAGGGTTCACCGTGATCGCGATCGCTTCGCCCATTCTGAAGTGCACGCTGCCGAATGCTCCCGAGGTGGATACGCGCTTCCAGCAGGACATGTTTAACGCCAAGTACACGATCGACGATCAGGCGGCGCTGGCGCAGCACGCCTTCAAGATCGCGAAGTTCCTGGGCGCGAAGGTGATTCGTGTGTTCAGCTACTGGCGGACGGTGGAGCCGGAGAAGTGCTTTGATGCCGTGGTGACCGCGCTCAAAGAGTTGGCGGACCGGGCGGCGGAGCAAGACCTGATCATTGGCTTAGAAAACGAGCACGCCTGCAATATCGCCACGGCGGCCGAGGCCGCGAAGGTTTTGGCGGCGCTGCCGCATCCGAATCTGATGCTCGTGTGGGATCCGGCCAACGCGCTGGTTTCGGGCGAGACGCCGTTCCCGGCCGGCTACGGTCTGTTGCCGAAGGATCGGGTGATCCATGTGCACGCCAAGGATTGCCATATGGACGGCCACAAGCCGGTGTGGGGGCCGGTGGGGACGCGCGATGTCGATTGGAAGGGGCAGGTGGCTGGGTTATGGAACGACGGCTATCGCGGCTGGCTTTCGCTCGAGACGCATTGGGCGGGTCCGGGCGGCGATAAGTTTGCGGGGAGCACGATTTGCGGCTGGAATTTGCGCGGATTATCGGCGATGTAAAGGCTTGTAAACTTTAGGCAGGAATCTCGATACCTGCGCCCGTCCGGAAACGTCTACTGGGGATACTGCAATGCGGATGAAACGATCGTTCATGATCGCGCTGCTTTTAGGGCTCACGCTCTGGAGCGCTTTGTACGCGCAACGCCGGTTCCGGCGCGGTATGGACTGGCCGTTCCAGGAAACGGAGGACGTTACGCCGGCGGATTCGGACGAAAAGACCGAGTTCGTGTTTGCGCGCTTGCGGTATCCCAACTGGCGGAGCAGTGACCGGATGTGGTCGATGCGCGGTTCGTGGTCGGTGGACTATCCGAAAGCGGACCGGCAGTTTGTGCAAGGGGTGCGGCGGTTGAGCCGGCTGCATGTGCGGTCGACCGAGCAGGTGGTGGATCTCGAATCGGATGAGATCTTCAACTGGCCGTGGGTGTACGTGGTCGAGCCGGGGCATTGGGACCTGACGGACGTGCAGTGTAAGAAGCTGCGGGAGTATCTGCTGCGGGGCGGTTTCATCATGACGGATGACTTCCATGGGTCCATGGAATGGGACATTTTCATGCTTTCGATGAAGCGCGTGTTCCCGGACCGGGAGATGGTGGACATTCCAGATAAAGACCCGATTTTCCACGTGATTTACGATCTCGATAAGCGGTTCCAGGTGCCGGGTATTGTGAACTACCCGTTTGATCAGACCTATGAGTATGACGGGGTGAAGGATACGTGGCGGGGCATCTACGACGATAAGGGCCGGCTGATGGTGGGGGCCTGCCACAACATGGACCTGGGCGACGCGTGGGAGTGGGCGGACTCGCCCGAGTACCCGGAGCGGTACGCTTCGCTCGCCTACCGGATCGGGATCAACTACATCATTTACGCGATGAGCCACTAATGTTCGAACTCCTCTTCAAGTACCCGCTCACCGTTTATCAGAAGGGCAGCGTTGTGCTGCAGTCGGGATGGAGTGTGTGGTGGTGGGCGCTGGCGAGCGCCGTGGCGGCGGGAGTGGTGGGTTGGCTGCTGCTGACGAAATGGAATAACGGCAAGCGGGCGAAAGCGCTGGTGCTGTGGGGGCTGCAATCGACGATGATTGCGCTGGTGTTGCTGCTGTTGTGGCAGCCGGGCATCAGCATTGCGACGCTGAAGCCGCAGCAGAACATCGTGGCGGTGCTGCTCGATGATTCGAAGTCGATGGGGTTGGCCGAGGACGGAACCACGCGGCGCGACGAGATGAAGAAGACGCTCGAGGCCGGGTTGGCCGACGGGCTGGGCAAGAAGTTTCAGGTGCGCTATTACAAGATGGGCGCGCGGCTCGAACGGACAGGCGACTGGAAGGGGTTGACGGGCGAGGCGCCGGTGAGCCGGCTGAGCGAGGGCTTGGCGCAGATTGCGGCCGAATCCGGCAGCTTGCCGATTGGGGCGCTGGTGGTGATGAGCGATGGCGGCGATACGGCGGGCGGGATTGACCGGCAGACGTTGGCGACGCTGCGCAGCCGGCGATTCCCGGTGCATACGGTGGGCTTCGGCAAGGAGAAGGCCGAGAAGGACGTGGCGCTGATTGACGTGCAGACGCCGGCACGGGCGTTGGCCGATTCGCGGCTGGGGGTGACCGTCAGCTTTCGGCAGCAGGGCTATGCCGGGCAGCGGGCGAAGATCGTGGTGAGCGAGGAAGGCAAGACCCTGACGGCGAAGGACGTGACCCTGGCCGCCGATGGCGCGCCGCAGACCGAGAACCTGCTGTTCAACGCCGGGAACGCGGGCGCCAAGACCGTGCAGGTGTCGATTCAGGCGCTGGGTGGGGAGACGAATCCGGGCAACAACGCGCTGACACGGCTGGTGCAGGTGGAGAGCCGGAAGCCGCGGATCCTGTACATCGAGGGCGAGCCGCGTTGGGAGTTTAAGTTCATCCGGCGGGCGCTCGAAGAGGACCGGTCCATCAATCTCGTGACGCTGCTGCGGACGACGCAGAACAAGATCTACCGGCAGGGGATCAACACCCCGACCGAGTTGGAGGGCGGTTTTCCTTCGACGCTCGATGAGCTGTTCGGCTTTGAAGGGGTGATCATCGGGAACGTGGAGGCTGGGTACTTTACGCCGACGCAAGTGGAGTTGCTGCAGCAGTTTGTGGACCGGCGGGGCGGCGGGTTGCTGTTCCTTGGCGGACGGACGACGTTGGCCGAAGGCGGCTACGGGGCGAGTCCCTTGCTCGAGTTGATGCCGGTGAATCCGGGCGAACGGCGGACGACGTTTCAGCGCGACCGGGCGACGGTGGAGTTGACGGCCGCGGGGCGGGATAGCATCTATGCGCGCCTGGAAGAGGATCCGGCGAGGAATGTCGAACGGTGGAAGAAGATGCCGTATCTGGCTGACTATCAGAACCCGGGGACGTTGAAGGCGGGCGCGGTGGTGCTGGCGGAGGCCGTGACGAGCAAGGGCCGGCTGCCGCTGTGGGTGACGCAGAATTATGGGCGTGGCCGGACCGCGGTGTTGGCGACTTCGGGAACGTGGCGGTGGCAGATGTCGCAGCCGCTCGAAGACAAGTCGCATGAGGTTTTCTGGCAGCAGGTTTCGCGGTGGCTGGTGGGCGCGACGCCGGGACGCGTGGTGGCGGCGCTGCCGCGGACGGTGTTCAGCGATGAGCAGCGGATTCCGCTGCGGGCTGAAGTGCGGAACCGGCAGTTCCTTCCCTTGACGGATGGCTCGGTGGAAGCGCGGATCAGCGGTCCGGGCGGCGTGGCGGCGACGGTGCCGCTGCAGCCGGATCCGGTGACGCCGGGCGTCTATGTAGGCGAGTGGGGCGCGGAGAAGCCGGGGTCGTACCTGATCGAGATGTACGCGACGCGGGCCGGCGAAGAGGTGGGGCGCGATACCGTCAGCTTCCGCCGGGAAGATGGCGTGACCGAGGCGTTCCACACGCAGCAGGACCGGGAGACGCTCGAACGATTGAGCACGCAAACGGGCGGGAAGTATTGGACGCCGCAGGATGTGCGCAGGCTGCCCGAGGAGATCACGTACTCGGAGGCGGGGATTTCGACGCGCGAAGTGAAGGACCTGTGGAACATTCCGATTGTGTTCCTGCTGCTGGCGCTGCTGCGCGGCGGGGAATGGCTGTTGCGGCGGAAGTGGGGTGCGGTTTGAGGAAGCTACTGCTGTTGGGATCGTTTTGCGCGGGGCTGCTGCCGGGGACGACGTGGTACATCACGGTGGCTGGACTCGGCGGCGAGCCGGAGTACGAGACGCGGTTCAAGGGGTTGGCGGCGGAACTGGATAAGTCCGTGCGCGCCACGCCGGACGCGAAGGTGACGACGTTGAGCGGGCCGGAAGCCACCAAGGCCAAGGTGGAAGCCGCGATCGACGAAGCCGTGAAGGGCGCCAAGGCCGAGGATGTGTTGGTGGTGACGCTGATCGGCCACGGGACCTTTGACGGGACGGACTACAAGTTCAATATTCCGGGGCCGGACCTGACGGCGGCCGAGTTGGCGGGGAAGCTCGAGTTTGTCCCGTCGCGGCGGCAGGTGGTGATCAACACGACTTCGGCGAGCGGCGCTTCGATTGAGCCGCTGCGTCGGGAGTACCGGGCCGTGATCACCGCGACGCGGGCGGGCACGGAGAAGAACGCCACCGTGTTTGGCCGGTTCGTTGTCGAAGCGTTTCGGGACCCGGCTGCGGATACGGATAAGAACGAGGCGGTGAGCGCGCTCGAAGCGTTCCAATACGCGGACAAGAAGACGACCGCGTTCTATGAAACGCAGAAGCGCCTGGCGACGGAGCACCCGATGCTCGAAGACACCGGGAAGGGGACCGGCGTGCGGGCGCCGGCGCCGGACAATGGCCAGGGGCTGTTGGCGCGGCAGTTGCCGCTGCTTCGGTTCGGCTCCTTGCAGCAGGCGGCGAAGAGCCCGGCCAAGCAGGCGCTGCTCGCCCAGCGGGAGTCGATTGAAGGGCAGATCGACAAGTTTAAGTACGAGAAGGCCGCGATGCCGGTGGAAGAGTACAAGAAGGCATTGGGAAGGCTGCTGCTGCAACTGGCGCAGGTGCAGGAGGAGATCGACAAGTGAGACTCCTGGCGCTGGGTTTGCTTGTGATGTCGGCAGCCTGGGCGCAGGATTGCCGGGGCTTGCACCGGCGCGGGAAACTGGCCGAAGCGCGGGCGTGCCATAGCCGGATGGCGCAGAGCGGGAACGCGCTGCAGCAGGCCGAGGCGTTCTGGTATTTGAACGACGCCGAGAGCGCGAACAACTTCTTCCGGGCGGCTGTGAAGGCGCAGCCGAAGAATCCGGAGCCGCGGGTGCGGTGGGGCCGGTTCTACCTCGAACGCAACAAACGGGAGGATGCCGCGGCGCTGTTTGAAGAGGCGCTGGCCGTGCAGGCGGATTACCCGCCGGCGCTGATCGGCATGGCGCTGGTGGCGGCAGGATCGTTCGATGCCAAGTCGGTGGAGTTCGCCGAGCAGGCGCTGAAGAAAGACCCGAAGGCGTACGAGGCGCATGAGGTGTTGGCGCGGTTTGCGATTGAGGATGGCAACCCTACCGAAGCCGGGGTGCAGGCCGATAAGGCGTTGGCGATTTCGCCCGAGGCGCTCGATGCGTTGATGATCCGCGCGACGATCGACTGGATGGAGGGCAAGCCGGGGACGGAGTGGATCGACCGGCTGAACAAGGTGAATCCCGCGCATGCCGAAGGCTACGCTTTGGCGGCAAGGATCTTTGTGATCAACCGGCGCTATGAGGAAGGCATCAAGCTTTACCGCAAGGCGATGGCGTTGAATGCGGAGTATCTGCCGGCGCGTTCAGAGCTGGGCGTGAACCTGATGCGGCTCGGCGAAGAGGACGAGGCTAAGCCAATGCTCGAGGCTGTCTATGAGGCCGGCTTCCGCGACGCGGCCACCGTGAACACGTTGAAGCTGATGGATTCCTACAAGAACTTCGTCACGATCAAGAAGGGCAAGATCATCCTGCGCCTCGATAAGAAAGAGGCCGACCTGCTGCGGCCCTACTTCGAGCGGGAGCTCGAACGGGCCGTGGACGTCTTCGAGAAGAAGTATCAGCTCGTGCTGGACCGGCCGGTACAGTTGGAGGTCTATCCGAATCACGAGGACTTCGCCGTGCGAACGATGGGTCTGCCGGGGTTGGGCGCGCTGGGCGTGACCTTCGGCAACGTGGTGGCGATGGACTCGCCTTCGGGACGCAAGCCGGGATCGTTTCATTGGGCCAGCACCTTGTGGCACGAGTTGAGCCATGTGTACGCGCTGGCGGCGACCAAGCACCGGGTGCCGCGCTGGTTCACCGAGGGCCTGGCCGTGCACGAGGAGACGGCGGTCGATCCCGAGTGGGGCGACCGGCTCGACCCGGGCGCCATCCGCGCGATGAAGGATAAGAAGCTGCTGCCGATTGCCACGCTCGACAAGGGGTTCACGCGGCCGAGCTATCCGAACCAGGTGATTGTCAGCTACTTTCAGGCCGGGAAGATTTGCGACTACATTGAAGGCAAGTGGGGTTGGCAGACACTGCTCGCCATGCTGCGCGACTTCAGCACCGGGGCGGGAACGCCGGCGGTGGTGGAGAAGCACCTGAAGATTAAGCCCGAGGAGTTCGACAAGGAGTTCCTGGCTTGGCTTGAGAAATCGACCGAGTCGCAGGTGAAGGGCTTTGAGGAGTGGACCAAGCGGCTGCGCGCGTTGAGCGCGGACGTGAAGGCCAAGAATTGGGACAAGGTGATTCCCGAAGCCGAGGCGTTGGGGAAGATCTACCCGGACTATGTGGAGGCGGGCAGCCCCTACGAGATCCTGGCCGACGCTCATCTTGAAAAGAAAAACACGCCGGGGGCCATTGCGGCGTTGAACGGCTACGCCAAGGCCGGCGGCCGGTACCCGGCGACGCTGAAGAAACTGGCTAAGTTGCTCGATGATGCCGGACAGCCCGAGCAGGCGGCCCGGGCGCTCGAACGGATTAACTTTATCTATCCCGTGCAGGACGAAGAGATGCATCGGCTGCAGGGAGAGCTTTGGCTGAAAGTGGGCAATACCGATAAGGCGATTCGCGAGTTTCAAGCATCTGTCTTTTCGAAACCCATCGACGCCGCGACTTCCTATTACAATCTAGCCAGAGCCTACCGCGCCGCCGGGCAACTCGACCAAGCCCGCGACAATCTCGTTTCCGCCCTAGAAGCCGCGCCCAGTTTCCGCCCGGCCCAGAAACTTCTCCTGGAGCTATCCAAATAAATGTCCACTACCTTTTCTACCCTCGACACCTCCGAGCTACGGGCTCGGGTCGAGCGGTTCCAACAAGCCGAAGCCCGGATCGTGGAGCAGGTGCGCCGCGTGATTGTCGGCCAGAATGACGTGATTGACCAGGTGCTGATTGCGCTCTTCGTCGGCGGCCACTGTCTCATCACGGGTATGCCCGGCACGGCGAAAACCTTGCTGGTGCGGACGGTGGCGACGACGCTGGGTCTGACGTTCAAGCGCATTCAGTTCACGCCGGACCTGATGCCGACCGACATCACGGGCACCGACATCATCGAAGAGGATTCGACCACGGGACGCCGCGTCTGGACGTTCGTCGAAGGGCCGATCTTCACCAACATCCTGCTGGCGGACGAAATCAACCGCACCCCGCCGAAGACGCAAGCGGCGCTGCTCGAAGCGATGCAGGAGAAGTGCTGCACCGTGCGCGGGCACCAGTACACGTTGCCGAAGCCGTTCTTCGTGCTGGCGACGCAGAACCCGATTGAACTCGAAGGCACCTACCCGCTGCCCGAAGCGCAGCTCGACCGCTTCCTGTTCAACGTGCTGCTCGACTACCTGCCGGCCGAGCAGGAGCTGCAGGTGCTGACGATGACGACCGGCGTGAAGATCGACGACGCCGAGCCGATCACGACGGCCGAGGAGATTCTCTCGATGCAGGAGCTGGTGCGGATGGTGCCGGTGGCCGAGAGCGTGGCGCGCTATGCGGTGTCGCTGGTCCGGGCGACCCGGCCGACCGATGTATCGGCGCCGGACATTGTGAAGAAGTATCTGAACTTTGGCGCCAGCGTCCGCGCGATTCAGAACATCGTGCTGGCCTCGAAGGCGCGGGCGTTGATGCAGAAGCGGTATCACGTTTCCTACGAAGATGTGCGCGCCATGGCCATTCCGATCCTGCGGCACCGCGTGCTGCTGAACTTCCACGCCGAGTCGGACAAGATGACGGCCGATACGGTGCTGAGCAAGATGATCGAGAGTGTTCCCGTGCCCCGCGACTAAATCCAATGGATCAGCGCTTCCTTCAACCCGGCGTGCTCGCGGCCATCTCGAATCTCGAGTTGGTGGCGAAGACTGTGGTGGATGGGTTCATCTCGGGCCTGCACCAGTCGCCGCACTTCGGCTTCTCGCAGGAGTTCGCCGAGTACCGGATGTACACGCCGGGCGACGACCTGCGGCACGTCGATTGGAACGTGTTTGCCCGGACCGAGCGGACCTACCTCAAGAAGTTCAAGGGCGAGACGAACTCCCGGTTGACCATCCTGCTCGACGCTTCGGCTTCGATGGCGTTCGGCTCGCATACGATTCCGAAGATGGACTATGCACGCTATCTGGCCGCCTCGCTCGCCTACCTCGGCAGTCAGCAGCGGGACGCGGTGGGGGTGCTGGTTTTTGACGACGACATCCGCGAGTTTGTGACGCCGAGTTCGCGGTCCGGCCAACTGCGCCGCACGCTGTTTGCCCTTGAAAAGGCCGAGCCCGGCAAACGCACCGACTTCGGCCGGCCGTTCTATCACTTCCAGGAGATGATGCGGAACCGGCGCGGCATGGTGGTGGTCATCAGCGACTTCTATGAAGACCCCGAGGTGATCGTGAAGGCGATTGAGCCGCTGCGGTGGCGCGGCAATGACGTGGTGCTGTTTCATGTGCTCGACCCGGTGGAGCTGCAGCCGAAGTTCGACGGGCCGATGCTGCTGATTGATAGCGAGACGCAGACGTCAATTGAAACGACGCCCGAGTACGCCCGCGACGAGTACAAAGCCAAGATTGACGCGCACACCGAGGCGCTCGCGGCCAAGGCGCGGGGCGCGGGGCTGACCTATCATTTGTCCCCGACGGACCGGCCGCTTGATGAGTGCCTGCGCGAGTTCCTCGTCATCCGGCAGGGGAGGCTCTAGATGGCTTTTCTCGCGCCATGGTTTCTCGGCGGGGTGGCCCTGTTGGGGCTGCCGGTGTGGCTGCATCTGTTGCAGCAGCATAAGAACACGCCCCTGCAGTTCCCTTCGCTGATGTTCTTTGAGAAGCGGACGATGACTTCGACGCGGCAGCGGCGGCTCCGCTATATAGCACTTCTGGTGCTCCGTCTGCTGCTGTTGCTGCTGCTGGCGATTGCCTTTGCGCAGCCGTACTTTGACCAGAACGTGCCCATCGCCTCCGGCAAGCGGCTGAAGCTGATCGCCGTCGATAACTCGTTTTCGATGCGGCGCGGCACCGCTCTTGAAGACGCCAAGCGCGAGGCGATGAGCCAGGCGACGGGCCGGGTGCAGGTGTTGAGCTTCGGCTCCGGCGTACGTGAAATGGGCCCGATCAGCGACGACCCTTCGGCGCTGCGCACGGCGATTGCGGCCATCACGCCGGGCGATGAGCGGTCGAGCTTCGCCGAACTGGCGCGGACGGCGCGGAGTATCTCGGAAGCCAACCGGACGCCGGTGGAGATTCATCTGTACACCGATCTGCAGAAGACCTCGCTGCCGGGGCGCTTTGCGGATCTGCAACTGCCCGCTGATGCCAAGTTGGTGGTGCACGAGGTGGGCCCGAAGGATCTGCCGAACTTCTATGTGGAGAGCGTGCGGACGCCGGGCCGGATCTTTGATCCGAAGACGGTGCGGATGCAGGCGACCGTGGCGAGCCTGCATACCGCGGCGGCGACGAAGAAGGTTTCGGTGCTCGTCGATGGGCGCGAGGTCCATACGAAAGAGGTGACGATTCCGCCGGCGGGACGGGCGACGGTGGAGTTCATTGGTCTCGAAACACCCTATGGCTGGCGGCGGGGCGAGGTGCGGATTGATGGCGCCGATGCCTTCGGCAACGATGATACGGCGCGGTTTGCCGTCGAGCGGTCGGACCCGCGGCGCGTCGTGTTTCTGCGCAATGCCCGGGATAACCGGAGCGAACTCTACTACGCGGCGGCGCTCGATTCGGCGGCTTCGGGTTCGTTCAAGGCCGACGTGGCGACGACCGATGCGCAACCGAATCTGCAGAATGTGGCGTTCGTGGTCCTGGCCGATCCGGGGGCGCTGGGGCAGGCGCTCGAGAGCAGTTTGCAGGAGTATGTGAAGGGCGGCGGGAACCTGTTGATTGCCGTGGGTCCGAATACGGCGGTGGCGAATAAGCTGCCGGTGAGCGGATTGACGGTGGGTGGTTCGCGGTTGTCGGACCGGTCGAAGGAGCTGTTCCAGACGATCGCGCAGCGGGACGAGACGCATCCGGTGATCGAGAAGGCGACGGGCATTGAGACGGTGAAGTTCTATCAGTTGGCGCAGGTGGAGCCGGGCAACGCGAAGGTGCTGGCGAAGACGGCGGCCGGGCAGCCCGTGCTGCTCGAACAGCAGCAGGGGGACGGGCGCATTCTGGTGTTGACGTCGGGGCTCGATAACCTCGGCAACAATCTGCCGATTCATCCCGCGTTTCTGCCGTTTGTCGAACGGACGGCGCAGTACTTGAGCCGGCAGGAGGAGTCGACGCAGGCCGTGGTGGTGGGCGAGACGATTGAACTGCGCGCGGCGACGGACCGCGCCGTGACCGTCGAAGTGCTGGACGCCAAGGGGAACCGGGCGCTGAGCCTGGACCAGGCGGCCAAGGCGACCAGCTATCAGCCGGGCGAAGAGGGTTTCTACGAGGTCCGTCGCAGCAGCGGACGGCAGACGCTGGTGGCCGTGAACGCGGACCGGCGGGAATCGGATTTTGACCGGCTCGACGCCGAGACCGTGGCGTTGTGGCAGGCGACCGGGGTGCCGGAGGCGGCCGCGAATACGGCGGGCCTGCCGGCGGGTCAGAAGCGGGAACCGTGGCCGCTTTGGCCGTACCTACTGTTTTTGTTAGCCGCAATTACCATTGCGGAATCGATCTATGCAACGCGCTACCTGACGCGCGAGGAGGCCGCATGAGTGCTCTCGAACTACTCGACCAATATCTGCGTCAATTGGAGGCTCGGCTCCGATTGGCGGCCTGGACGCGCGGCGCCGCCGTGGCGGCCGTGGTCGCGCTGGGGATGACGGTGTTGCTGGTTCTGGTGGCGAACGCCTTTGCCTTTGCCGATGCGGTGATGGGCGTGGCGCGCTTCCTGCTCTTCGTCGCGATCGCGCTGGCAATCACGTTCGGCGTGGTGATTCCGCTGCTGCGGATCAACCGGCGGCGGGCGGCCACGCAGGCCGAGTCGAGGTTCCCGGAGTTCCGCGAGCGCTTGCTGACCTTCATTGAACGGCGGGATAAGAACGACCCGTTCCTTGAACTCGTCGCGGCCGACGCCTTGCCGGTGGCGCAACAGGCCAACACGGCGGCGCTGGTTTCAACGGCGCGGCTGGCGGCGTTCTGCGCGGCGGCGTTGATGGGCGTGGGCATTCTCTTTTGGCTCATTCAGGGCGGGCCGGGATTCATGGGCCACGGGGCGAGCCTGCTGTGGATGGGGGCGCCGAAGACGGGCGGGTCCGGAGCGTTTTATGAAGTGGTGGTGAAGCCGGGAACCAAGACAGTGCGGAAGCGCGCCGATGTGTTGATTTCGGCCCAGACGCTGGGCTTCTCGCCGCAACAGGTGCAACTGTTCGCGCGCTTCGGCAACTCGGCGAAGTGGGAACAGTCGGCGATGCAGCCGCAGTTGCAGGGTACGGGATTTGAGTTCCTGTTTGCGGGTTTGCCGGATTCTGTCGAGTACTATGTCGCCGCGGGGCCGGTGAAGAGTCCGGTTTATAAGTTGACGGCGTTGGAGCTGCCGGGGGTGAAGCGGATCCGGGTGACCTATCAGTATCCGCGGGGCTTGGGTATGCCGAACGTCACCGAGGAGAACGGGGGCGACCTGCGGGCGCTGATCGGGACCGAGGCGAACGTGGAAGTGGAGTTCGATAAGCCGATGGCGAAGGGCCTGCTGTTTATTGACAGCGAGAAGCAGGTGGCGTTGACGCCGGGCGACGGGACGTGGGCCTCGGCGAAGGTGAAGATCGAGAAGGATGGTGTCTACCATGTGGCGGCGGTGGAGCCGAGCGAAGTGGTGCGCCTGAGCGATGACTACTTCATTGAGGCGCGAAAGGACGAAGAGGCGGTTCTGAAGATCCGCAAGCCGGGCAAGGACGCCAAGGTGAGCCCGCTTGAAGAGGTGCCGATTGAGGTGGAGGCCACCGACGATTTCGGCCTGCGCGAAGTGAAGCTGTTCTATTCGGTGAACGGCGGCGAGGAGCGGATGGTGAACCTGTTGACGCAGCCGAACGCGAAGTCCGTTAGCGGGAAGGCAATGCTCTCGCTCGAAGAGTTCAAGCTGGTGCCGGGGGATGTCGTTTCGATCTGGGCTTCGGCCAAGGACGCGAGCCGGACGACGCAGACGGACATGTACTTCCTGGAGGCGCAGCCTTACGAGAAGGAGTACTCGCAGAGCCAGCAGAGCGGCGGCGGGGGCGGCGGCGGCGAGCAGGATGACAACAACGTCACCAAGCGGCAGAAGGAGATTATCGCGGCGACTTGGAACCAGCTGCGGAACCGGTTTGCGGATCCGAAGGCGACGGCGGAGAACGCGCGCTTCCTTTCGGAGACGCAGGCCAAGCTGAAGGAGCAGGCCAAGAACCTGGCGACGCGCATGAACCGGCGCGAACTTTCGGGGTCGAACGAGGAGTTCAAGAAGTTCGAGAAGGACATCAGCTCCGCCGTGGCCGCGATGGGCGTGGCGGCGGACAAGCTGAAGGCGCAGGGCTTCAAGGATGCGCTGCCGCATGAGCAGCAGGCGCTGCAGCATCTGATGCGGGCCGAGAGCGTGTTCAAGCAGATTCAGGTGGCGATGGGCCAGCGCGGCGGCGGGGGCGGTGGGGGTGGCGGCGCGGCGCGCGACCTCGAGAACCTGTTCGACCTGGAGCTCGATACCGAGAAGAATCAGTACGAGACGAACCAGAGCCAGCAGTCGGCTGAGCAGCGGGCCAAGGAAGTGGATGAGGCGATGCAGCGGCTCGAGCAGTTGGCGCGCCGGCAGCAGGAGTTGGCGCAGCAACAACAGCAGGGCAAGCAGAGCTTCCAGCAGAAGTGGCAGCAGGAGCAGTTGAAGCGCGAAGCCGAGGAGTTGAAGCGGCAGATGGAGCAGTTGGCGCGCGGCGAGCAGTCGCAGCAGCAGCAGGGTCAGCAAGGGCAGCAGGGTCAGCAAGGGCAGCAGGGTCAGCAAGGCGGCCAGCAGCAGCGCCAGCAACAGCAACAGGCCTCGGCGTCGTCGCGGCTGAAGCAGATGGCCGGGCAACAACAGCAGCAGGATCCGCGGCTGAAGGAAGCGATTGACCGCCTCGAACAGGCCACGCGGAACATGCAGCGCGAAGACCAGCAGCAGCGGGCCGCCGAGCAGCTACGGGAGGCCGGCAACCAGTTGCGCGGCATGCGCCAGGAGCAGGCTTCGAGTTCGATGGGCAGTATTGCCGATCGCACTAAAGAGTTGGCCGAACAGCAGCAGGCGCTGTCGGATCAGATTCAGAAGGAGTTTGGCACCAAGGCCGGCGAACGGGCGCAGCAGGGTCAGAAGATGGAGATCCAGCGGCAGATGGGCCGGACCAAGCAGCAGATGGGCGAGAAGATCGCTCAGCTTGAGCGGGATATGCAGCAGGCTGCCGGCGAGATGCAGGGGTCAAACAAGGAAGCCGCCCGGAAGTTGCGGGAGGCGCTGGGGCAGATGCAGCAGGACCAGATGGCCATCCGCATGAAGTATGGGGCGCAGTACTTTAACCAGGGCTTGGCGCCGTATCTCGGGCAGCGCGAGGAGTCGCTCGCCAAGGACATGCAGAAGCTGCGGGAGAAGATTGGCGCCGCGCAGGAGGCGATGAACAAGCCGGGGCAGCAGGGCACCAAGATGGAGCAGGGGTTGGCCGGGGTGGAGCGTCTGCGGGAGCAGGTCCGGCAGATGACGGCGCGCGGCCAGCAGCAGGGGCAGCAAGGCCAACAGGGCCAGGGCCAGCAGCCGGGGCAACAGGGCCAAGGTCAACAGCAGGGCCAGCAAGGGCAGCAAGGCCAGGGTGGTCAACAAGGTCAACAGGGCCAGCAGGGGCAGGGTGGCCAGCAAGGGCAGCAGAGTCAGCAGGGGCAAGGCGGCCAGCAGGGTCAGGGCGGCCAGCAGGGTCAGGGCGGCCAGCGCGGCGGCGGGCAGCAGCCCGGCGACCGGGAAGGCCAGCAGACGGCCGGCGGCCAACGCGGCGACGAGCGCGGCATGTCAGCGATGAACCGCGGCGACCGTCCCCTCCAGTCCATGGCGGGCGGGGCGAGCCGGGCGTGGCGCGAAGGCATGCAGAGCTTGAATGAACTGCGCTCCGCCGCCGGCGATTCGCCGGAGACGCAGCGCGAGATCGATGCCATGATCCGCGAGATGCAGAAGCTCGATCCCAACAAGTTCCCCGGTAACCCGGCGCTGCTTGAACAGATCCGGACGCAGTTCCTGCCGAGCCTCGAACAGTTGGAGTTGAAGCTGCGGCGCGAACTCGAAGGCCAGCAGACGGGCAATGTCCGCAGCGGTATCCAGGAGCGGATCCCGGCGGGCTACGCCGATCAGGTGGCGGACTACTTCCGGCGTCTCAGCCGGGGCACGGCGAAGAAGTAAACCCGCTCTAGACAGGGAACCGGAGCCTGAGCAGGGTGGCCGGTTCCATGTAGAGTCCCTGCCACTGCACCCCAAAGTGCAGGTGGGGCCCGGTGACGCGGCCGGAGCCTCCGCTCAGCGCGAGCGGCTGCCGCTGCTCGACGGTGTCCCCCTCTTTCACTTCGAACTTTGAGAGGTGCATGTAGAGCGAGAAGAGGCCTTCGCCGTGGTCGAGGACGACGAACCCTCCTTCGTAGTACATCTCGCGGGCGAGCAGGACTTTGCCGGCATGGGTGGCGGTGATGGGCGTGCCGATGGCGGCGCGGAAGTCGAGGCCCTGGTGGATGCTGCGCGTCTTGCCGTTATAAGTGCGGCGGGTGCCGAACGGGGAGGTTTGCGGGGTATCGGCCGGCGCGGCGAAGGGTCCCTTCCAGCGCCGGGGGGAGCGGGTGGCGAACACCTCCTTCTTCACCGCGGCCTCTTCTTTGATCCGCTTCTGCACCTGGGGCGGCGGGGTAACGAATTGGGGCGGAACGGTGATGATTCCGCTGCGGTACTGGTGCCGGGCGATCGGGACGGTATGCGTTTCGCCGCTTGCGAGCGTCAGCTTCAGCGGTCCCGGCTTCACCTCGAGGCCAACGGCGGCGAGGGCGACGCCGTCCGCGGAGAAGGCGAGCGGGCGGTCGAGCCAAGTGGCCGTGGTGGGCCCGCTGGGCAGCTTGAAGAGGATGGGCGAGCCGGGGAACGGCGCGGCGGGCGCGATGGTGAGTCCCGGGGTTTGCGCGGCGAGCGGGAGCGCGGCGAGGAAGGTGCGGCGGAGCATCTGCTCCCGAGATTAGCGCAGATAGAAGGGGGTGCTGGCTTCGGTGGAGGCCTGGCCGATGCGGAGGCGGACCGGGTGCGCGCCGGCCGGGAAAAAGCCGGAGGGCGAGCGGAAGTTGATTTGAATGACGCCGGGGAAGCCGGGCGCCGCGCCGATCCAGACGATGGGCGCCGCGGCGCCGCCAATCGTGAGTTGCGCCGGCAGCACCGGGGTGGGGAAGGGCGCGTCGATGGTCAATTGGCCGTCGACCGGTTCGGGGTTCAGGCGGCCGATGCCGGTGGCGTAGAGGACCAGAACTTCGCCGCGGGGCGCCGGATTGAGGGCGCTGTTCACCGACCCGTCCGGATGGATCGCGCCGACCGGGAAGAAGCCGGGGACGGCCTCGGCCAGCGTACCGGCCTGGGTGGCGCGGAGTTGATTCCGATGGCGGACTTCGATGACGGCGCGGCCGCTGGTGCCCGTGCGGTTGGGGACCTGCAAGTTGATCTGCGACTTCGAGACGTAGAGCAGCGGCGCGGCAATGCCGTTGACGGTCACTTCCACGTCGCCGAGCCGGGTGCTGAGCTGGTTGTTAAGCGCGGGGGCGATGATGGGGTCCGCCGGGCCCAGATCGACGCCATAGAGGGTGAGCAGCATGCCGGGGGCGAGTTGGGTCTCCTGATTGGTGCCGACGTGGACGAAGCGGAGTTGCGGGGTTTCGACGGCAGGCGGCGGGACGGCATCGTTGTTGGGAACGAGGCGGCGAATGCGATGGTTGGCGGCGTCGGCGATCAGCAGGTTGCCGGCGGAGTCGAAGGTAAGGCCGGAGGGGAAGTTCAGCCGGCCATCGGCGGCGGGTCCGCCATCGCCGGAGAAGCCGGGCAGGCCCGTTCCGGCGATGGTGGTGGCGTTGCCTTGCGGGTCGATGCGGCGGATGCGATGGTTGGCGGTGTCGGCGACGAAGACGGCGCCGTCGGCGGCCACGGCTAGGCCCGAGGGGCTGGCCAGGGAGTCGTCGGCGAGGGAGGTGATGGTGCCGGTGAGATCGATGCGGCGAATGCGGTTGTTGCCGGAGTCGGCGATGTAGAGCTGGCCGGTGCGGTCGAAGGCGAGGGCGGTGGGCAAGTTGAGTTGGGCGAAGACGGCGACGTTGCCATCGCCGCTGAAGCCGGCTCCGTTGACGGTACCGGCGTAGGTGGTGATGATGCCGGCCATCGAAACGCGGCGGACGCGATGGTTCTTCGAGTCGGCGATGAAGAACTCGTTTGAGTTGGGGTCGGCGAGGACGGCGGAGGGGGAGTCGAGCATGGCGGCGGGCGCCGGGCTGCCGTCGCCGCGGAAGCCGTTGAAGTTGTTACCGGCGATGGTGGTAATGACGCCGTTGACGGCGATGCGGCGGATGGCGTGGTTGGCGGTGTCGGCGATGAGGAGATTGCCGAAGCGATCGAAGGAGAGGCCGCGGGGGCCGTTGAGCTTGGCCAGATGGGCGGGGCCACCATCGCCGGAGAAGCCGGGGACGCCGGTTCCGGCGATGGTGGTGATGGAGCCGTCGAGGGAGATGCGGCGGATGCGATGGTTCCGCTCGTCGGCGATGAACAGGTTGCCGCTGGGGTCGTAGGCCACGGCGGCGGGATTGTTGAAGCGGGCGGCGTCGGCGGGGCCGTTGTCGCCGGTCAGGGTGTTGCCGCTGGCGCCGGCGACGATGGTGGCCTGGTTGTTGGTGCTGATGCGATGGACGACGGCGCGGTTGGCGTAGAAGGCGTTGCCGCGGTTGTCGACCGTGACGGCCGGGCCGCCGGCGGGAAGCAGAATGACTTCGCCCTGGCCGGTACGCTTGAGGGCGGCGTCCTTGCGGGCGTCGGCGATAAACAGGTTGCCGAGGGCATCGACGGCGACGCCGGTGGGGGAGAACAGCGGCTCGCGGATGGCGGCGGCGGGGGCGTAGGCGCCGATGAGGCCGCGGGCGATGCGGCGGATGCGCTGGGCGCCGGCTTCGGCGACGAGCAGGCCGCCTTGCGGGTCGATCCAGAGCCCGGCGGGGTTGCGAAGGCTCGAACGGATGGCGGCGATATCGTTGGCGCCGTAGCCGGGGGCGCCGGTGCCGGCGTGGAGGCGGAAGGTGCCGTCGGTCGAGACCGAATAGATGCGGTGGGCATCGAAATCGGAGATGTACAGGGTGCCATCGGGATCGACGGCGACGTTGCGGGGGGTGGTGAAGCGGATGGTGGTGGCGGGAGAGCCTTCGCTGGGCGCGTTGGCGGGGTTGGCGCCGCCGCCGGCATAGGTGGTGATGCGGCCTTGCGGGGTGACGCGGCGGATGACGCGGTTGCCGAGGTCGGCGATGTAGAGGTTGTTGGCGCGGTCGAGGGCGAGGCCGTAGGGGGAGGCGAGTTGAGCGTCGGCGGCGGGGCCGTTATCGCCGGAGTAGCCGAGGGTGCCGTTGCCGGCGACGGTGGTGAGGATGCCGGCCGGGGAGAGGCGGCGGACGCGGTGTTCGGCGGCGTCGGCGATGTAGAGATTGCCGTCGGTATCGAAGGCGAGGCCTTCGGCCTGGGTGAGGAGGGCTTGGAGGGCGGGGAGGTTATCGCCTGCGTTGGCGGAGCCGGCGATACTCTGGATCCGGTACGCCGGTGGGGGGATCTGGGGAAAGAGGAGACTGGAGTAGACCAGCCCCCAGATAGCCATATTCCGTTTCTGACCGCGCATACGAGTGTTTTCCTCGGTTGGTAAGTGGGAACGAGCCGGAAAAGCTCTCAGCGGTGATCGATATGGCAGTATATGAAAATCCAAGTGGTTGGCCTGGTGGTTACAGGTCTGTTGCTTGCTGGCGGGGCGTGGGGTCAGGGGACCTTGGGCTTGAAGCGCGGCGGGGAGCGGCGGGGCATTTCCTGGGCAAAGCCGAAGTCCCGGCAGGCGTTGCGGGCGCACTACCTCGTGGAACTGCGGAATCCGCCGACGCCGGAGCTGTTGCGCAGTATTGAGGGCAACGGGCAGCGGGTGGTTTCCTATGTGCCGGTGAATGGGTTTATTTTGGCGGTGGAAGGGGAGCCGCGGCTGGGGGACTTGGATGTGGTTTCGGCCGGGCCGCTCGATCCGGCGGACAAGTTGAGCCGGGAGATTGGCGGGGGCCGGGCAGGCAGGCGGGGTTATGTGGTGGAGTTCCATGGGGATATCCCGTGGGAGGAACGGCGGGCGTTGATTGCCGAGTCCGGTTTGGAGTTGCGGGACCATCCGGATCTGGTGGGCGACCAGATGCTGGTGCGGGGGACGGTAGCGCAGTTGGAGGCGCTGGCGACGTGGGACGAGGTGGCTTATGTGTTTCCGGCGAGTAACGAGTTGATGAACGGCTCGCCGCTGATCGGGTGTGCCGGGGCGTCGACCACAGTGGGGCAGGTGGGCGCGCTGGTGCAGACCATTGGGGAGGGCTGGGACGGGCCCGGGAGAGGGCGGGCGACATTGCAGTTTGCCTATCGGACGTTGAGCCAGAAGATGACCGCCCAGACGCAGCAGGCGGAGGTGTTCCGGGCGCTGCGGGAGTGGTCGCGGGTGATTCAGGTGGACTTTGTCGAAGGAAGCGACCCGGCGGCGCCGCGGACGATTGGCATTCTGTGGGGCCGGGGGTCGCACGGAGACGGCTTTGCGTTTGATGGTCCCGGGCGGGTTCTCGCGCACACCTTTTATCCCGCGCCGCCGAACCCGGAGCCGATCGCGGGGGACTTGCACTTTGACGAGGATGAGAACTGGCAGGTCGGCCGGGACATTGACGTCTACAGCGTGGCGCTCCATGAACTGGGCCATGCTTTGGGCCTTGGTCATAGTGATGTGCCGGGATCGGTGATGTATGCCTACTACCGGCGTGCCGAGCAGCTCACGACGGAAGACATTACGGCGGCGCAGGGGCTGTATGCGGGGCGGGAGGGAGCGGGCGCCCCGCCGGCGGCTCCGACGACGCCGACCACTCCGCCAGCGACCCCGACGCCCACGCCGACGCCCAACCCGCCGGCGGCCCCGACTCCGCCGACCACGCCGCCGACCACGCCGACGACTCCGGCTGTCCTGGCGGTTGAACTCCTCGCGCCGACGGGCAATGTCCAAACGACGGCTATGTCGATGCCGATGTCCGGGCGGGCGACTGGGGTATCCGGCACGCCAGTGGTCCGTTGGGTAACGGATAAAGGAATGTGGGGCGAGGGAACGGCGACGGCATCGGGTACGGGAACGTTCGCCTGGTCGGTTGCGACGGTGCGCCTGGTTCCCGGAATGAACACGGTGACGGTGCTCATCTCCGACGCGACCCGCCGGACCGTGGGCCGGTCGATTCAGGTGCAGGTGGCGGCGACGACGGCGGACCCCGCGGCCGCGCCCCGGCTTACCCTAACCAATCCCGCCAGCTACAGCTTCGTGTGGCCCAGCGCTTCGGTTACCTTGCGCGGCACGGCCTCTTCGGCGGCCGGCATCAGCCGGGTGACGTGGCGCGTTTCGAACGGAACCACCGGCATCGCTACCGGCACGACCACCTGGACGATGACCGGGGTCCGGTTGATCCCTGGATTCAACACGATTACGCTAGTGGCCCGGGACATCCAGGGCCGGGAGACCGAGCAGGTGGTGACAGTCTTTCGATATTAGGCGCGAGCCTTGCGTGGGAATCCGCTAAAATGATACGAATTGCGCGTGAGTTCTTCCACCGACAGTGTCGTCGCCATCTACCCTGGCTCGTTTGACCCTTTGACGAATGGTCATCTCGATCTCATTGCCCGTTCGAGCCGTCTCGTCGGCCGGCTGATCGTCTCCGTTTTAAACAACGATGCCAAGCAGCCGCTCTTTAGTGTCACCGAGCGGATGGACATGTTGCGCGAGGTGACGGCCGGGCTGGCCAACGTTGAAGTGGACAGTTTCGATGGCCTGCTGGTCGACTATGCGTCGGCCCGCGGCGCCACGCTGATCGTTCGCGGCATCCGCGCCGTCTCCGACTACGAGTACGAGCTGCAGATGGCGTTGATGAACCGGCGGCTCCGGCCGGAAATCGAAACCATGTTCTTGCTGTCTGGCGAGGCCTATTCCTTTATCAGCTCACGGCTGGTGAAGGAGGTCGTCCGCCTGGGTGGTGATGTAACCGGCCTTGTGCCGGCATCGGTGGAGGTGCGGCTGGCCGAGCGATTCCGGCCCGCGCCAATCTTGAATCCAGTAAGCAGGTGAAGCAAATAATCCCATGAGTTCTCCAGTGCATGTAGACAATCTCGCCGTGGCCGGGCGGATGGCCACGATTTCGGTCTCTTCGACGATGAAAGTGGCGGCCGACGCGGACAAGATGCGGCGCGAAGGGGTCGACGTGGTCGACTTCGGCGCGGGTGAGCCGGACTTTCCGACTCCGGACAATATCAAGAATGCGGCGATTGACGCGCTCTCGAAGAACTTCACGAAGTACACGCCGGCCGGCGGCACACAGGAGCTGAAGCAGGCGGTCTGCGAGCGGCACAAGGCCGACTACGGGACGAGCTATACCCCGGCCGAGTGCGTGATCACGGTGGGCGGCAAGCACGCGATTTTCGGCATCATGCAGGCGGTGATCAACGCCGGTGACGAAGTCATCATCCCGGTGCCGTACTGGGTGACGTACAAGGACGTGGTGAACTACGCGGGCGGCACCTGTGTCTTCGTCGAAACCGATGAGGCCAACGGGTTCAACCTGACGGCCGAGATGATCGAAGCGGCGATTACGCCGAAGACGAAGCTCGTCATCATCAACTCGCCGAGCAACCCGAGCGGCGCCGTGCTGCCGCGGGAAGAGTTTGAGCGCATCTTCGCGGTCACCTCGAAGCGGAACATCTGGCTGATGACCGACGAGTGCTACTGCCGCTTCCTCTACGATAGCGAGCCGTTCTCGATCGCATCCATGCCGGGCGCGAAGGAGACCGTGATCGTGGCCGGGTCGCTTTCGAAGACCTACGCCATGACCGGTTGGCGCATCGGGTTCGCCCTGGGGCCGAAGCCGGTGATCGACGCGATGATGAAGCTGCAGAGCCACTCGACGTCGAACCCGACCTCGATTGCGCAGAAGGCGGCCGTCGAAGCGCTGCGCGGACAGCAGGGTTCGATCGACGTCATGCTGGCGGCTTATAAGGAACGGCGCCGGTTTGTGATTGACCGCTTGCGGCAGATCCCGGGCGTGACCTTGGCCGAGCCGCAGGGCGCCTTTTACGCCTATCCCGATATCAGCGTGGCGTTCGGCAAGAAGGGGATTAACTCCTCGATGGACTTCTGCGAACGGCTGCTGGCCGAAGCGCATGTGGCCGTCGTGCCGGGCGAAGCGTTCGGTACCTCGAAGCATATCCGGATCTCCTATGCGACCTCGATGCACGAGATCGAACGGGGGCTGGACCGGATTCACAACTTTATCGTTGCGTTAGGATGAGGCCGATTTCGCTGCGTCCGAAGTTTGTCGAGCGGGTGTGGGGCGCCACCTCGCTCGATCCCTGGTACCCGCCGGTGGACCGCCGGATCGGGGAGGTCTGGCTCTCTTCGGACGACATCGAGACCTCGGAAGGGACGCCGCTGGGCGAACTGACGAGCCGGCCGGAGATTATGGGAACGGCCGTGCCGGGCGGCCGGTTTCCGATCCTCGTGAAGTTCCTCTTCACGACCGAGAAGCTCTCGGTGCAGGTGCATCCCGAGGACGAGTACGCGACTGCCCACCACGAGCAGCCGGGCAAGACGGAGATGTGGTACGTGCTCAACGCGCAGCCGGAGGCGGTGATTGCGCAGGGGTTCACCCGGGACACGACGGAGGCGGAGCTGCGGCAGTCGTTGGCCGAGGGTACCGTCGAATCGCTGCTCGAGTGGTGGCCGGCGGCGGCGGGGCAGACGTACTTCACCCCGGCCCGGACGGTGCATGCCATTGGCGGCGGTCTGGCGATTTGCGAGATTCAGCAGAACTCGGATGTGACCTACCGGTTGTGGGATTACGGGCGGCCGCGGGAGCTGCACGTCGAACCGTCGATTGCGGTGCTCGACTGGGGCCGGGCCGCCGGGCCGCGGCCGCCGCAAGGGGCGCTGCTGGCGAGTTGTCCGTACTTTGCCACGGAACGGCACCGGTTGCACGGACCGGTGGCCTGGAGTTCCGACGCCGAGCGGTTTCATCTGCTCGTGATTACTCAGGGCGACGGGTTGCTGAGTTGGGGCGGGGAGGTGGAGGAGGTACGGGCCGGGCAGGCCTGGCTGATGCCCGCGGCCCTCGGGGGATATATTCTCGACGGTACCCCGGAGTTAGAGGTGCTGCGCGTCTGGGTCCCTTCGCGCTAGACTAAGGGTTGCTCAGGCTGTGGCGCGGTAGTATGCGCGGATTGCGTTTTCTAGTCATGGTGGCGCTCTTGATGATGGGCGTTGCCTGTAATCAGGGACCTGCGAAGGCGCCGGTGATCGGCGAAGCATTCGCTGGCCCCGTTACGTTGAATATCCGCCAGGAGATTTCGCTCAAGTCTCCCACGGTGGCTACCGTCAAACACGGCGACCGGCTGGCGATTCTGCAGATTCGCCGGCGCTTCACCCGCGTGCGCGCGGAGAACGGCGCCGAGGGCTGGTGCGACGGCGAAAAGCTGCTGACTCCCGAGCAGATGGATCGTCTGCAGGCCACCAATGAAGTGGCCGCCAAGCTGCCTTCGCAGGGCCAGGCGATGGTCTATGACGTCCTGAACATCCACACCGAGCCGAACCGGCAGGCCCCGAGTTTCCATCAGTTGAAAGAGAACGACAAGGTGGAGATCCTCGGCCACCGGCTGGCTCCGCGCGTGCCGTTTCAGGCCGCGGTGACGCAACAGTTCACGCAGCCCACCGCCACACCGGCGCCGAAGAAGCGGGCCTCCCGGAAGGAGAAAGAGAAGGCCAAGCCGGAGGCCCTGGATCTGCCGCCCATGCCGCGGCCACCGGGTCCTCCGCCCAACTGGCTCGAACTCTCCCGCCGGGTAGAATTGCCGGATAACGAAACGAAGCCAACGCCGGCGCCCGCGGCACCGGCCAAGGATCCGGCCAAGCCGGAGCCGGAGGCGGTACGGATGGAGGACTGGAGCCTGGTCCGCAGCGTCGAAGGGCGGGCCGGCTGGGTGCTGACGCGGGCCCTGACGATGACGATCCCCGACGAGGTGGCCCAATACGCCGAAGGCCACCGGATTACCTCCTGGTTCCCCCTGGGCGAGGTGACGACCGAGGAGGGGGCCGTAAAGAAGCACTACCTCTGGACCACGATCCCGCGGGGCGGCCGGGAGTTCGAGTTCGACGGGCTGCGCGTCTTCATCTTCAACGCCCGGCGGAAGCGCTACGAAACGGCGTTCCGGCTGCGTGAAGTGAAGGGGTTCTTCCCGAGTGCGGTGCATCCGGTGGAGGTGACCTCCGGCAAGAAGACCTCCACCGTCACCGGGTTCTCGGTGGTTCTGGAGAATCCGGAAGGGACGCTCGAGCGCCGGACCTACGCCTTTGAAGGCTACCGCGTCCGCCTGCTCACGACCTCGCCGTGGGAGCGGCTCGCCGACCCGTTTGACGTGAAGGCGATGCGGATTACCAAACCGTTCGACCCCAACGCCGGCAAAGAGAAGACGTTCTGGGAGCGGATGAAAGAGAAGGTGCCGTTCCTCAGCCAGAGCTAACGGCCGAGGGCTTGGTCGATCGCCTTTTCGGCCAGGGGCGCCATGACGGCGTAGCCGGCGGCATTGGGGACGAGGCCGTCAACGGTGAGGCTCTTCTTGAAGAACCGGCCTTCGACCAGGGCCGCGTAGTAATCGAGATAGACGAGGCCGTTCTTGGCGGCGTAGTCCTTCAGCCAGCCGTTCAAGCCGAGGATTTTGCCGACGGGGCGGCGGCCGGTGATCTTCGTGAAGCAGTCGCAGACGGGGGTGACGGAGGCGAGCACCACTTTAATGTGGTGTGCCTTGGCGAGTTCCACCATCGACATGAAGTGCTCGGCCATGGTGCCTTCCGTCGAAGGGCCCATGACGCTCGCCAGGTCGTTGGTGCCGGCTTGGATGACCACCACCGCCGGCTTCAGGGAGATGACATCCTGGCGGAAACGCACCAGCATTTGGGCCGTGGTTTGGCGGGTGATGCCGCGGTTCACGTAGGGTTTGCCGGGGAAGAACTCCGGCCCCCAGTTTTCGGTGATCTCGTCGCCGAGGAAGACGACGCGGCCGGGCTGCGGCTTCAGTTCGGCGTTCTCGCTGCCATAACGGGTGAGGCCGCCCCAATCGAGCAGTACCCGGCGGTAGGCGTCGAGTTCGGTTTCCAGTTGCTCCTTGGACAGCTCCTGGGCGCCGAGCGGAAGGCCCAGCGCCAGCAGCAATAGCGCGGCCGAGAATCTCATTTCTTCAAGCCGTAGCAGTAGAGGTAGCCGTCGTAGGTATTGATGTAGACCTGACCGTTGGCGAGGCCGAGGCCGCTCCAGTGGTTCCAGGTGACGATGTCCTTGCCGCTGTTCCAGAGCTCTTTGCCGGTTTCGGCGTCGAGGACGTAGAGAACGGCGTGGGTGGAGAGCGGGATGCGGCGCTCCATGCGGAAGTCGAGGCCGACATCGGGATAGGCCTGCGAGGTGTTCTCGCCGCTGCCGTAGGCGAAGATCATGCCATTGGCAATGATGGGCGGTTCGGCCTGGTTCATATCGCGGGAGACCCAGGCGGGATTCAGCACGGGCTTGCCGTTGACGAGATCCATCTTGAACGCCGCAATGGCGCCCTTCTTCACGGGGCCGTATTCGAGCGGCGCTTTATACTTCGAGTGCTTCGGGCCCCAGAAGGGGGTGAGGATCCAGCGGGTGCCTTTCGCATCTTCCCAGGTGGTCAGCGAACCCCAGATGCCGGCTTCGGCGAAGTCGACCAGTTCGTTGCAGATGAGCGGGGTGCGGTAGGCGGGGGTGCGGTGGTCATCGCCGCCGATGGATTCTGTGTCCATCAGGTAGATGCGGCACTCCTTGCTCGCGTCGATCATGTACTCGCGACCCTTGAAATCGAAGATGGCCGGGGTGACCTGCATATCGAGGTCGCGCTTCCAGAGCCATTCGGCGTTGGACGGGCCGTAGTAGTCCACCAGCTCGAGCGCCTTGGTTTCGGGGTTCTGTTTCACGCCGATGATGCCGTTGCCGTAGGCGCCGTTTTCGGGATCCCAGCGGCCGTCGCCGGTGCCGGTATACATGACCAGATCCTTGCTGACGGCGGGACCGGAGCGGCCCCACATGCCGCCGCCGGCCGGGCCCCAGCTGCCCACTTTGTGGGTGGCCAGATCGTAGGTGTAGGCCATGTTGGGGTTGCCGCCGCAGCCCTGGGCGCTGTGGGTGTAGATGACGTTGTTGACGAGGTTGAGGGCGTACGGTTTGCCATTCGCCGGCATGAACTTGAGGGGCGGCGAAAGCGGTTCGCCATCGGCGGCGTTCAGAATGTGCAGGCGGCCGTCCCAGGAGGCGGCGTAGATCTTGTAGGAGCCGGGCTGGTCGCCGGGGCCGATAGTGACGTTGGCCGTCATGCCGCCGGGGCAGAGGACGCTGGGGCCGCGGCCGCCGACGGGATCGGAGTAGGTGCTTTCAAAATGCCGTTTCCAGAGCAGATCGCCGGTTTTGGCGTCGAGGGCGTAGAGGTTGTCGGAGACGCCGGCCTGGATGACCATCTCCTTCGGCCCGTTTTTGGTGTTGATCTTGCCGATCACCAGCGGTTCCAGCAGGTTGTGCATCTGGCGAGGCTGATTGTCGAGCTTCTTCTTCCAGAGCAGCTGCATGCCCTTGACGTTGGCTTTGGTAAGAATGGTCTCGTTCTTCTGCCAGTTGTTGCGCTTGCTATCGCCACCGTCGGTGAGCCAGTCCGCGGCGGGAACCAGCGTGGCCGCGACCAGGAATACAAGAGCGAGCAGGGATCTTCTCATAGGAAAGTTGGACTCCGAAAATCACACTATATCCCAAACGCATCGGCTTGGTTATATGATTTAGGATCGAGCTAGGAAAATGGAGAAGACACCTTTGGTTCTGCGTAGAGTTCCTTTGGCCACAGTCGGCCTGCTGGCGGCGCTATTGTCCCCGGCCGCATTCGCCCAGCGGGGCAGCGGCGACTGGATGACGAACGGATTCGACGCTCAGCGTTCTTACTGGGTGCGGAACGATGAGAAGATTTCGAAGGCCTCGATGAGCAAGCCGGGGTTCGGGCTGCTTTGGAAGGTGAAACCGGCCAACACGGCCCGGCAGTTGAACACGCTGACGCCGCCGTCGTTGATCGATTTTTACATCAGCTACCGGGGGTTCCGGACGTTGGGATTCTTTGGCGCGAGCGATGACCGGGTGATCGCCTATGACCTGCATCTGTCTCGCGTCGAGTGGGAGAAGAGCTACGCCGCCAAGCCCAGCCGGGCGGCGGGTACGCTGGCTTGCCCCGGCGGGATGACGGCGAACGCCACCCGGCCCACGGTGCTGGCCTATCGCCCGGTGCCCACCGGCTCCGGCCCTGGCCGCGGCACATCGGCCAAGTCCGGCGTGGGCGCGCCGTACGAAGGCGCGGTGACCATCCGCCGGGAGACGCCTCGCCCGGCGCCGCCGCCGGTGGCCGCGGCGAAGCCCGCCGCTCCAGCCGCACCGAGCGCTTTCTCGCCCCGCATTCAGTGGGTGAACGCCCTGACCGGCGATGGCAAGCTGCATTCGCTCTATGTTTCGAACGGCGAGGAGCCGGCTCCGGCGCTGACCTTCCTGCCACCCGGCGCGAACGCGCATGGGCTGGTGGTGGTGGACCGGTTTGCCTATGTGGCCACGCAGAACGCCTGTTCGGGTGTGGACGATGGCGTGTGGGCGCTCGATATGGACGGCAAGAGCGTGAACAAGTGGAAGGCTCCGGCGAACGTGGCGGGGACGGCCGGGCCGGCGATTGGGCCGGACGGGACCGTATATGTCACCGCTGGGGCGGAGTTGACCGCGCTTGGGGCGAAAACCCTGGCGCCCAAGGGTGCTTACAAGTCGGCCGCGGGTGAGTTTACCTCCTCGCCGGTCGTGTTCGAGTACAAGGGGAAGAACCTGGTGGCGGCCACCAGCGCGCAGGGGCATCTGCAGGTGGTGGATACGGCCGACCTGAGCAAGCCGTTCGCGCTTTCGGCCGTGTTTGCGACGCCGGGTTACCAGGCCGGTGGTTTGGCGAGCTGGCAGGACCCCGCGGGCACGCGTTGGATTCTCGCGCCTTCGGGCAAGAACATCACGGCCTTCAAGCTGGCCGGGGAAGGCAAGCTGGAAGTGGCGTGGACGTCGCGGGATCTCGTATCCCCGATGACGCCGGTGGTGATCAACGGCGTGGTGTTCGCTCTTTCGTCGGGCGAGTTCCGCTCCGATACCGTGAAGACAACGGTGGCGAAGTCGGTGCCGGCGGTGCTGTACGCTCTCGATAGCGCGACGGGCAAGGAGATGTGGAACTCGGGGGCGACGATGACCTCGTTCGTGCACAGCGGCGGCTTGGCGGCGGGGGACAGCCGGGTCTACGTGGCCACCTACGACGGTACGCAGTACGTGTTCAGCTTCCCGTTCGAGATCTAAAATAGAGTTATGCGATTCTTTCTGAGTTTGGTGTTGGCTGTTTCGGCCGCCGCGCAGACGCTGCCCGAGGGTCCCGGCAAGGCCGAAGCGGAGAAGCTTTGCAAACAGTGCCACGAGATTGCCCGGGCGATTTCGCCCCGGCTCGACCGGGGCGGCTGGGAAAAGTCGATGACGAAGATGACCGCTTTCGGCATGAAGGCGACGGACCAGGAGTATGCCCTGGTGCTGGACTATCTCGTGAAGAACTTTCCGGCCGAGGATGTCCCGCGGATAAACGTGAACACGGCGACGGCGATTCAACTGGAGAGCGGGTTGAGTTTGAAGCGGTCGCAGGCCGCGGCGGTGATCGCGTGGCGGAAGGAGCACGGCGGCTTCAAGTCCTTTGACGACCTGTTGAAGGTCCCGGGGCTCGAAGCGGCGAAGCTCGAAGAGAAGAAAGACCGCATTGCGTATTGAGGCGATATGAAGAAACTGCTGCCCGTCGCGCTGGCTTTGTTGGCCGCCGGTTGTACGAAGGCTCCGGAGCCGGTGGCGGAGGCCAAGCCGCCGTATTTGGTTTATGTCACCAATGAGGGCTCCGGCGACTTGACGGTGATCGACCCGGCCAAGCCGGAGGAGTTGGCACGCATTCCGCTGGGCAAGCGGCCACGCGGGGTGCAGACGTTTGGCGGGGAGATTTTCGTCGCGCTGAGCGGGTCGCCTTCGGCGCCGCCCGGGGTGGATGAAAGCACGCTGCCGCCGCCGGACAAATCGGCCGATGGCATTGGGGTGGTGGACCTCGCGCAGCGGAAGGTGACGCGGAAGTTTTTCGGGGGATCGGACCCTGAGCAGTTCGCCATCAGCAAAGACGGCGCTCTGATCTACGTGGCCAATGAAGACGCGGCCGGCGCGAGCATCATCCGGATTGCGGACGGCACCGTATTGAAGACGATTCCGACGGGTGAGGAGCCGGAAGGCGTGCGGCTAAGTCCGGACGGGAAGCTGGTGTTTGTGACGTCGGAGGACGAGGGCACGGTGGCCGTGATCGACACCGCGGCGGGGAAGACCGTGAAGACCATCAAGGTGGGCCGGCGGCCGCGCGATGTGGCAGTTTTGCCGGACGGGAAACGCGCCTATGTTACCAACGAGAACGATGGCAACCTGACGATACTCGATCTCGAAAAGCAGGCGGCGGCGGGTACCGTGGCGCTCGAAGCCGGGATGAAGCCGATGGGCACGGCGTTGACGCGGGACGGTAGCCGGCTTTACGTGAGTACGGGCCGGGGCAAGAAAGTGTTGGCGATCGATACCAAGACCGACAAAGTGGTAGGGTCGGTGGAGGTGGGTGTGCGGCCCTGGGGCATTGCCCTTTCGCCCGATGAAAAGATGCTGTTTACCGCGAACGGACCATCCAATGATGTGTCGATAGTGGATGCGAGCACGATGCAGTTGGTGCGCAAAATCAAGGCGGGTGATCGGCCGTGGGGCGTGGTTGTAATCGGACAGTGAGAGTTCGGCAGGGACTGCTGCTGGCGGTGGCCGCGATGGCGGCGTGCACGAAGGCGGAGTTCGTCGGCCGGCCGGAGCCCATTGCCGCGCCGCTCGGGCTGCCGGCCCCGCCGGACCGGGTTCCGCCGGCGGCCGTAGCGTTAGGGAAGAAGCTGTTTTTCAGTCCGGTGCTGTCGGTGGACCGGTCGCTGACTTGCGCGAGTTGCCACCAGCCCGGCACGGGCTTCGCTGACGCGCGCGCGACTTCGCCCGGGGTGAACGGGGGCCGGGGGAATCGCAACGCGCCTTCGGTTTGGAACGCTGTGTATTGGACCAGCCACTTCTGGGATGGACGGGCCGCATCGCTCGAAGAGCAGGCCGGCGGGCCGATGATGAATCCAGTGGAGATGGGCCATTCGAGCCGGGGCGTGGTGGCGAGCGTCAAGACGGATCCGGAGTTGCGACGGCTGATCGCGGCGGCATACGGCGACGATACGGTGACGCTCGAACGAATTACGCGGGCGATTGCCGCCTATGAAAAGACGCTCGTGCGGGGGAACTCCCCGTTTGACCGGTTCGAGTTTGGCGGCGACAAATCGGCGCTGAGCGAGGAGGCGCAGCGGGGGTTGGCTTTGTTTCGGGGAAAGGCGAACTGCGCGAGCTGCCACACCATCGCCAAAGATCATGCCCTGTTCACGGATAACAAGTTTCACAACCTGGGCGTGGGCATGGATCCGGAAGGGAACCTGCGGGACGCCGGCCGTTACACGGTCACCAAGCGGGAAGCGGACAGGTCAGCCTTCCGTACGCCGAGCTTGCGGAACATCGCCGAGACCGCGCCCTACATGCACGACGGCAGTCTGAAAACATTGAAAGAGGTCGTCGATTTCTACGTCGGCGGCGGCAACGCCAATCCGCAACTGGATCCGCTGATTCAGCCGCTGACCTCGTTCACGCGGCAGGAGAGAGCGGACCTGGTGGCGTTTCTTGAATCGTTGACCGGGGAGCCGCAATGAGGCCTTGCGTGGTGATGGCGGTGGTGATCGCAGGCCTGACCGGCTGCGCCTCGCCGGAACCGGCGGCGCCCGGCGTGCCGGTGGCGGGCACCATTCTCTACAAGGGCGAGCGGCGGGCGGCGAAGGTGCTCTCCATGGAGGCAGAAGAGGGCTGCCAGAAGCTGCACGCCACGCCGGTGACCGAGGAGAAGATTGTGGTTTCGGCCGAGGGGAGTTTGGCCAACGCCTTCGTCTACATCAAAAAGGGCCTCGAGAATCGCCGCTTTCCGCCGGCGACCGAAGCGGTGGTGCTCGAACAGCGCGGCTGCCAGTTCGTGCCGCGCGTGCTGGCGCTGCGCACGGGACAGACGCTGGCGGTGAAGAACGCTGACCCGGTGTCGCATAACGTACATCCCACGCCGCAGGCCAACCGGGACTGGAACCAGCAGCAGCCGCCGGGGGCGCCGGACCTGCAGCGGAAGTTTGCCGCTCCGGAGGTGATGATCCCGGTGAAGTGCAACGTGCATAACTGGATGCGCTCCTACATCGGCGTGATGGAGCACCCCTACTTCGCCGTGACGAAAGCGGACGGCAAGTTCTCCTGGCCGGACCTGCCGCCCGGCCAGTACACGCTGGCGGTGTGGCACGAGTCGCTCGGCGAACTGACGCAGGAGTTGACGGTGGCGCCGGGCAAGCCGGCGGCCGTTACGCTGGAGTTCCGCGACTAGAGGCGGAACAGGCGCTTCGAGTTTTCGTAGAGGATCTTCCGCTCGGCGGCTTTGCTCGGCGCGAGGCGGCGGATGGATTCAATCTGCTTGCTGCCGCTGCAGCGCTCGCCCTTTCCGTCGCGGTCGTTGCAGTCGCTGCCGTAGAGGAGTTTGTTCTGATGGCGGTCGAGGAAGCCGCGGGCGTGGTCCTCATCGCGCAGGAGCGCATTCAGGCCGCTGCCGGCGCTCATGTCGGCGAACATGTTGGGATAGTTGGCGAGGTAGCGGTCGGTGATGCCGCCGGCCGTCACCTTGGTGCGCGGGTAGAGCACCTCCTGTTCGAGAGCGGCGTCGATGTTGCCCCACCAGGTTTGAGCGTGGCCGATGAAGTTCACCGTGGGGTACTTTTCGAGAACGCGGTAGAAACGGTTGAAGCCGAGGTTGTAGGTGTTGTGTTCGAAGTGCAGGAGCACGGGCACTTTGTAGTCCTTGGCTAACTCCGCGATGGCGCGAACCTCCGGCCCATCGCAATCGAGCGGGAACTTCTGTTCGCCGATGCCGATGGCGCCGAGCTTGAGGTATTTCTCAATGGTGCGGCGGGCGTCGGGTTCATCGGGGGCTTCGTTGGCGAAGAACTTGAAGCGCTGCGGATACTGCTTGGCGAGGCGGACGCAGATGTCGTTGCCGCCGGCGCCAGCCGCCAGGCCGTACTTCTTGCCGGCGGGCAGAAGGAAGGACATCGTGACGCCCATCACCTCCTGGTGCCGGACGAGTTCTTCGTCGGTGCGGCCGGTGTAGGGCGTGTGTTGGTGGATGTCGATAATGGGCTCGGGGGCGAGCAGGGAGGCCAGCAGTTGGCGGCGCGTCATTCGCTCTATTATGAAAGATTGTCGACGCAACAGGGGATTGTAAAGGACCGGCTGGCCTTCATCGATTGGACTCGCGGCATGGCGACGCTGATCATGCTGCAGGGGCATGTGTGGGAGAGTTTCACCGATAAGAACTTGCGAGAGACCGGCGTGTACGTGCTGTCGCAGTTTCCGGGTGGCGTGGCGCCGGCGGTGTTCCTGTTTCTGGCCGGGGTGACGCTGGCGTTTCTGATCGACAGCCGGGAGAAGAAAGGCGCGACGCCGTGGGAGCGGTCGCTGGCGGCGCTGCGGCGGGCCGGGTATCTGGGTGGACTGGCGATCCTGTTCCGCTTCCAGATGTGGCTGTTCTACTATCCCTACGGCGCGTGGTCCGGTCTGTTACGGGTGGACATCCTGAACTGCATGGGGGCGGCCTGCGTGATGCTGGCGCCGGTGGCGGCGTTGCGGCGGATGCAGCGCGTGCGCGGGGCGCTGTTCATTGCGGCGTTGATCGCCTTTGGGGCGCCGCTCGTGAGCGATTGGAAAGACCTGGCGCCGAACGACCTGCTGCGCAGCTATTTCGCCCCGGACTACAATGGCTTCTCACTCTTTCCATGGGGCACCTTCGTGGCGGCCGGCATGGCGGGCGGGACGGCGTTCCGGCTGATTCCGGACGCCAATCGCGAACAGGTGATGCAGTGGGTGGGCTGGGGCGGCTTCGCGTTGGCGTATCTGTGCCAATATCTTTCGAACCTGCCTTATGGCATCTATCCGAACAGCGAGTTCTGGCTCGATAGCCCGTGCCTGACATTGATCAAGTGCGGGGTGATCTTGATGGTCTGTTCGTTCGCGTTCTTCTGGAACGAGTGGGCGCCGCGGCTGCGGGAGGCTTCCGGCAGCACGCTGCGGTTCAGCATCCCCCGGCAGTTAGGCACCACGTCGCTGCTTATCTACTGGGTGCATATCGAGATTGTCTACGGCCGGTGGTTCGATCCGCTCAAGGGCAAGTTGAGTCTGCTCGAAACGGCGATTGCGGCGGTGGTGGTGGTCGTTTCGATGATCGGGCTTTCCTACGGCAAGCGGGCGCTTGTGGAGAGCGAGTGGTTCGACCTCAACGTAAGGAAAAGACTTTCGCGAGGATGATGTAGCCGGCGGCGAGGCTGCTGCGCAGGTGGCCGGAGACCTTGTTTTCGCCGGCGCGGCGGGGGCGGTAGGAGACGGGCACTTCGCGGACGCGGAGGCCGCGTTGCAGGGCGCGGATCTGCATTTCGATCGTCCAGCCGTAGTTGCGGTCGCGCATAGCGAGCGCTTCGAGGCTGCTGCGGCGGATGGCGCGGAACGGCCCGAGGTCGGTGTAGGAGTGGCGGTAGAAGAGCCGGATGAGCGTGCAGGCGAGCCAGTTGCCGAAGCGCTGATGGGGGAGCAGCGCGCCGGGTTCGGGCTGGCCGAGAGGCCGGGAGCCGAGGACGAGGTCGGCTTCGTTGCGGCGAATGGGATCGAGCAGGCGCGGGGCTTCGGCGGGATCCTCCGAGCCATCGGCCTGCAGGAACGCGACGATTTCGGCATCGGCCGGGAGGATGGCCAGGGCGGCGAGACACGTGGCGCCGTAGCCGCGCTCCGGCTCGTAGCTGACGAGGGCGCCGCGGGCGCGGGCCAGTTCGGCGGTACGGTCGGTGGAGCCGTTGTCGGCGACGATCACGTAGCGAAACATTCCCGGGGGAATGGAGTCCAACGTAGCGGTGATGCACTCTTCTTCGTTCAGGGCTGGGATGACTAGCGCAGCGTGCATTCTTCAGGTCTACAATCTACGATAGAGGGTTCCGTCATGCCAGAGGAAGTAGAACAGACGCCGCACGCCGACCGGCACTCCGTATGGGGCGCGATTGCCTGGCTGCGGGACCTGTTGCTGAGTGTGGTTCTGGCGATTGTCATCATCCTGTTCCTGTATCAGCCGGTGAAGGTGGAAGGGACGAGCATGATGCCGGCGCTTGAGGATCAGGAGCGGATCTTCATCAACAAGTTCGTCTACAAGTTCGGCATTGGCGAGATTGAGCGGCTCGATACGGTGGTGTTCTGGTTCCCGAATGACCCTTCGAAGAGCTATATCAAGCGGGTGATCGGCATGCCGGGGGATCGCGTCGAGGTCCGCAACGGCACCGTGATCTTGAACGGGCAGGAGATCGACGAAGCTTACGTGCCGCGCGAGTTTCGCGACGGGTTGACGATTGGCCCGGTGACCGTGCCGGCGGAGAGCTACTTCGTGATGGGCGACCATCGGAGTTCGTCGAACGATTCGCGGGCGTGGGGCCCGGTGCATCGCCGCTACATCTATGGCAAGGCCGTGTTCGCCTACTGGCCGCCCGAACGGATGGGCATCGTCCGCTAGCGGAGATTGGCTTTCAGAAAGCGCAGATAGCGCTCCCAATCGTAGGCCGTGATGTCGTGCTTGCCGGGGCGCAGGTGGTAGGCCGTGCGTTCGGGAACGCCGAGGAGTTCGTAGACCTTGCTGGCTTCGGTGAGGGCGAGGAGTTCGCCCATCGGATCGGCCCAGAGGTCTTCGCTGGCGCTGGCGACATAGAGCGGGCGCGGGGCGGAGAGGGCGAGCAGCATGTGCGAATCGACGGGCAGTTCGTTTACCGACTGCGAGTAGCCCTTGAAGTTGCCTGTGAACCAGTGGGGGAAGTTGGCATTGAGGTCGGCGACGTGCTCGCCGAAGATGCGCCGGGAGAGCGAGGCGCCGCCTTCGCCGGAGTTGTTCGAGATGACGGCGGCAAAGCGCTGGTCGCTCGCGCCGGCCCACAGGGCGGCTTTGCCGAGGCGGGAGTGGCCGGCGACGGCGATGCGCTTGCCGTCGATGTCTTTCTGCGTGAGGGCGTAGTCGAGCATGCGGCTCATGCCCCAGGCCCAGGCGGACATGGCGTTGGTGGTTTCCTCGGGCGGCATCAGCGCGAGGACGGAGTTTGGCTTGCCGTCCTTCACGTCGGGGAAGAAGTCGGTGTAGTGGGCCGTGATGACGGCGTAGCCGTGCTTGGCGAAGACGTCGAGGGGCCAGCGGGAGTGTCCGCCGAGGACGGTGGGCAGCGGGGTGAAGCTGAGGCAGATGACGGCGGGTACGGGCTTTTTGGCGCCGGGCGGCACGACGATCAGGACGTTGATGGCTTTCTGTTTGCCTTGGCCCGAGAAGGTAAAGGTGACCTCGCGCCAGTTGGGTCCCTTGGCCTTGATGGTGGTTTCGAGCGGCAGCTTCTCCATGATGATGTTGCCGAAGACGTGCGTCTCGTAGAGCTTTAGGATCTCGGCGCGGCGCTCCGGCCAGGGCTTCGAGCCGACGAGATCGGGCAGGGTGTACTTGCCGGCTTTTGATTCGTCGTAGTTGGTGTTCGGCCGCTGGGCGAACAGCGAGAAGGCACAGAGAAAGAGAGCGAGGGAGCGCATGACGCCCGCCAGTGTATCGCTACTGGGGGCGGGTCCGCAGCCGGTGATACTCGGCCAACACCTTGTTTACGTAGTTCTGCGTTTCGGCGTAGGGCGGGGTGCCGTTGTAGCGGGCGACGGCGCCGGGGCCGGCGTTGTAGGCGGCGAGGGCGCGGCGGACCTGGTCGGGTTCGTTCTGATACTTCAGCAGCAGATCGCGGAGCAGGCGGGCGCCGCCTTCGAGGTTCTGTTCCTTGTCATGAGGGTTGACGCCGAGTTCGCGGGCCGTGGCCGGCATCAGCTGCATGACGCCGATGGCGCCTTTGGGCGAGATGGCATCCTGCCGGAAGGCGGACTCAATGCGGGCGACGCTCTTGAGAAATTCAGGCGGCAGGCCGGCTTTCCGGGCCGCGGCTTCAAGCGGGTCCTGCGCCGGAGCAGGAGGCGGGGCGGGCGCGGCGACGGGGGCGGGAGGTGGCGGCGGCAGCGGCGCCTCGGGGATGACTTCGCGTTCCACCACTTGCGTCAGGGGGATTTCTAGGGTGCCGGACGCCGTTTGCAGGCGCAGCGCGGTGCCGAGCGTCTCCACGCTTTCCGCGCGGATGGTAAAGCCATTCGCGAGCAGCAGGACCTCCGCCGCGGGCGCGGGGACGGCCAGGAGAGTCAGCAAAAGGGCAAGACGCGGCACACTTTTATTGACGCACAGTGGGGGCGTGGCGTGGAGGCGAATCGAAAAGTGGGAAACTCAAAAGCTGGGCTATGACCACTGTTACGCATCTCGAATGCAGCATTACCGGCGACCGCTACGAAGCGGGCGTGCCGCAGAATCTCTCCGCCGGCGGCTGGCCGCTGCTGGTCCGTTACGACCTGGCGAAGGCGCGCGAGAATTGGAATCGCGATTGGCTGGCGAACGGGCCGCGCAGTATGTGGCGTTACGCTCCGGTGCTGCCGGTCAGCAAGCCGCCGTCGATCGTCTCGCTGGGGGAGGGGTGGTCGCCGCTGTTGAAGCTGAAGCGCACGGGCGCGCGGCTGGGGATGAAGGACCTGTGGTTGAAGGACGAAGGGATCAACCCCACGGGCTCGTTCAAGGCCCGGGGACTGTCCTGCGCGATTTCGATGTGCGTGGAGTTGGGGATTAAGAAAGTGGCGATTCCCTCGGCGGGCAATGCCGCGAGCGCCCTGGCCGCCTATGCCGCGGCGGCCGGCCTTGAAGCCCATATCTTCATGCCACAGGACGTGCCGCAGTCGAACTTCATCGAGTGCAAGAGCTTCGGCGCGAAGGTGACGCTGGTGGACGGTTTGATCAGCGATTGCGCGAAGATTGTGGCGGCGCGCAAGGACGAAGAGGGCTGGTTCGACGTTTCGACGCTGAAAGAGCCGTACCGGATTGAAGGCAAGAAGACCATGGCCTACGAACTGGTCGAACAGATGCAGTGGCGGGTGCCGGACGTGATCTTCTACCCCACGGGCGGCGGCGTCGGGATTATCGGCATGTGGAAGGCCTTTGCGGAGATGGAGGAGTTGGGGTGGATCGGCCCGAAGCGGCCGAAGATGATTGCCGTGCAGGTGGAGGGTTGCATGCCGGTGGTGCGGGCCTACGAGGCGGGCGCCGAGCGGAGCGAGTTCTTTGACAACGCCCACACGGTGGCGAGCGGCCTGCGCGTGCCGAAGCCGCTGGGGGACTTCCTGATTCTGCGCGCGGTGCGCGAGAGCGGCGGCACGGCGATTGCCGTGAGCGACGACGAGATGATGCAAGCCGGGGTGAAGCTGGCGACCGAGGACGGCGTGTTCGTCGCGCCGGAAGGTGCGGCGTGCCTGACGGCGATGGAGAAGCTGCTGGCCAGCGGGTTCCTGCAGCCGGAAGAGCGGATGGTGATCTACAACACCGGCGCGGGCTTGAAGTATCTGGAGGCCTACTCGGCGCTCTTCCCGCGGGCTTAGTTCACGCGGACGAGAATGATGCCCGCCGGTTGGCGGTTGGCGCCGTAGCCCATGACGTGGACGGCGTTCGACCGCGGCGAGAACTGTTGCATGGGCTGGGCCGGCTGCTGCGGCGGCTGGCCCGGACCGGGCGGCGTGTTCGGCACCTGGCCCACCCAACTGACGCCCTCCGGGTTCGGCAGGATCTGGAGATCGCCGGTGACCATGTCGTAGAGCAGCAACTGGCTGCCGGCCGGATCGGTGCGGGTGCCGCGGGCGAGCAGCTTTCGGGTGACCGGAAAGGTGCTCAGCAGTTGGACGGCGGCGAAGCCGGCCGGGGTGGGCAGCAGGCGCGCCTGCTGGTTTTCGATGTCGAAGATCACCAGGCCGGCGCCGCCGATGACGTTCGACCCCTGGGCGTTGGCCTGGGCGACGAGCAGGGTCATTTCGGGGATCGGGGTGATGTTGGTGAAGTTGGCGATCTCGGGCGGCAGATCGAGCCGGAAGGTGGAGCCGCCGACGCCATCGAGCACGTAGATGGTATCGGAGCGGTTCTGGCGGGCCGGGTCGGCGTTGGTGCCGTAGACGTAGTCGCTCATCTCGTTGGCGCTGTTGCCGGAGACGCTGAACTCGCCCTGGCCGGGCAGGGGAACGGTGGCGAGTTCGCGGGCGCCGAGGTCGAGCACGGCGAAGGCTTGCGCGCTGCAGGGATTCTTCACTTCGGTTTCGGCTGTCGAGCCGGTGGAGACCGCGATGCGGCGGGTGAGGTCGATGTTGAAGAGGCGGGTCTGCGGGGTGCAGGAGGCGACGAAGGTTCCGGCCGGGAGTTCGCGGATGATGGGCTCGGCGTCGGGAGCGAGCGGGAAGCCGAGGAAGGCGTCGGCGGTTTTGCCGGTGTTTCGGGCGAGCACCCAATAGATGCGGGCTTGGCCGTCAAAGAACGTGGCGCCGCGGATGATGCTGGCCGCCGCGCCGAGGGCGCCGCCCGGCCCGCCGGGCAGGATGCCGCCGGGTAGCCCGGGGCCTTGGGTTTGCACGGGAGCCAACAGCGGCAGCCATGGCTCCGGGAACGACCTGGTCAACTGCACGACGCCGGCCGGGTTCACGATGCCGAGCTTGGCCCGCGTCATGGAGGCCGCGCTATCGACGGCGAGTACGGCAAGCGCTCCCTGCCCGACATTCACCGGTTGGGCGACCAACTGTTTCACGTCGTCGCCGAGGTCCACCTGCAGGTTGGCGAGGTTGAGCCCGCCGCCTCCCGGCTGGCCGCCGGCTCCGGGGGCTTCGGTAACCTCTCCGGTGCTCGCGTTCACGAGCACGTTGGACGGGGGCGTAGTGGCGAGCACGACGTTGAGATTGCCGCCCGGTGCGGCGGCGATGGCCAGGCCGCGGGCGGGCAGGGTGACGGCAAGGGGATCCGCGTTGGCGGGGTGCAGGACAGTGAGTTTGTCGCTGATGCCCTGCGCGGCGGCGCCGGCCGCGGGACCGGCGAAGGCGGCGAGGGCGGCGGAGTCGGGGTTGGCTTGAAACGGGCTGGGGGCGTTCTGGTTGGCGGCGGCCGGGCAGTCGGGGAGCTCGAGGATGGCGCTCTGCGCGAAGTTGACGAGCCAGGACGGCCAGCAGCCCTCGGCGTTGCGGGGCGCGCTAAGCGTGAGAAACCCTGGCCGGAGGTCACTGGCCGTGAGGCCGCGGGCGGCGCGGGCCGCTTCCGGCAGCGGCAGATACTCCAGCGTGGCCACCCGCTCGGCGCCCAATGTCACCCGGTTGCCCGCGGCGTTGCCGAGGTAGATCGCGACGACGTCGGTTGGTTTCGAGTTCTCCGGCAAGGTGACCTCGACGGCAAACTCTCCCACTTTCGTCGCCGAAAGCTGCGCCGAAACTGTCGCGGCGATGCCGCCGACGTTGGCCCGGATGGGCTGCCGCGGCGTGGCCGCCTCGCCTTCGGCGGGAAGCTCTCCGGCGTTGACCCGGGGCTCGGTCAAACCCATGCCGGCGGCCGTTAAGCGGAGCGTCCCGCCCTCTATCTGGCCGGCCGCGCCGAACCCGGCGTCGTTGCTCGTGCGGAGGGACGGCACGGGCGCGGTGACGTTGAAGCGGGCGGGCCGGCTATTTTCCGTACCGCGGCGAACGATGACCTGCGCCGGGCCGACGGGGGTTTCGAGCGGCACTTGCACGATGAGGAGGGCGGGCGTGGCCGAGAAGATGGGGGCCGGGCGATTGTTGATCCGGACCTCGAGGGGCGGGTCGCCGATGGTGGTGGGCAGCGGGGAAGTGGTGGCGGTGAAGCCGGCGGCGGGTCCGAGGTTGATCCCCGCGATCTGGAGAATGCCGCCGGGGGCGACGCTGCTGGGGGCGGGTTGGAGCGTCATGGCGTTCACCGCGCCGCGCTGGTTCACCACCGGCGCCGTGGGGGCTTGGGCCCAGGCTGCCACGAGACAAACCCCTAATCCGAACAGGAACTTGGCCATAATTTGTTCAAACCCCAGGTGAGGAAATTCGTTTCGCTATACTTGAAGTTTGGATGAGTTCTAACAGTGCCAGCGCGACCCTCACCGCGTCCCCGGCAATCTCCACGGAGCGGTCGGGTTTTTTCGCTCTCGGGTTGCTCGCGTTCGCACACTTCTTCATCGACTTGTATTCCGGCGCCCTGAGCGGCTTTCAGCCGCTGCTGGTGGCCAAACACGGATTGAGTTTATCGCAGGCCGGGATGCTCGGTGGCGCCCTCGTGTTTTCGTCCTCGCTCCTGCAGCCGCTCTACGGTATCCTGTCCGACCGCTATCCTTCATGGATGTTCACTGTGCTGGCTCCGGCCGTGGCGGGTGTCTTTATCTCGCTGCTTGGCTGGGCGCCGAGCTATCCGTGGCTGTTCCTGATGGTGCTGCTGGGCGGCGCGGGCGTGGCTTCGTTCCATCCGCAGGCCACCGCGAACGCCACCGCCGGCATCCCCGCCAACCCCGGCCGTTGGATGGCCGTGTTCATCAGTTCGGGCACGCTGGGAATGGCGATCGGCCCCGCGTTTTATTCGCTGCTGGTGGGCCGCTTCGGCCTCGAAGGCAGTTGGCTCGGCGCGATTCCCGGCCTGGTGATTACCCTGATCCTCTGGCAGACGCTGCGCACGCCGCCGGTGAGTTCGGGCAAGGGGCGCATCTCGCTCGCGCCGTTGCAGGCCGTGTGGAAACCGCTGACGGTGCACTATCTGCTTGTCTTTATCCGCTCGGTGGTCCACATGTGTTTCGCCCACTTCCTGCCGCTGTATCTCAGCCGGGAACGGGGTTTCACCGTGCAGTCGGCGGCGCTGGCCTTGACGCTCTACATGACCTTCGGCGCACTGGGCGGCTTCGTGGGCGGCCACTTGGCGGACCGCTTTGGCGGTCGGCGCGTGATCCTGATCTCGATGCTGGGCTGCCTGCCGTTTCTGGCCGTCTTCTTCCTGACGACCGGCTGGCTTTCGTTGTTCGGTCTGGCCTTGGGCGGCCTGCTGCTGCTCTTCACAATCCCCGTGAACCTGCTGATGGGCCAGCGCCTGGTGCCGGGCCAGGCGGGTACGGTTTCGGCGCTGCTGATGGGGTTTGCGTGGGGGAGCGCCGGGCTGATCTTTATCCCGCTGACCGGGGTGGTGGCCGACTACTACGGCCTGCATACCGCCCTGGCGATGGTCAGCGGATTGCCGCTGGCGGGCTGGTTCCTGGCGCGGACGCTGCCGGAGAAGGAGTAATCGTTTGGCCCGCGCTATTTGCCTTTTGAGCGGCGGACTCGATTCCGCCACCTGCCTCGCCGTCGCGCGCCGCGAGGGCTTTGAAACCTATGCGCTCTCGTTCGATTACGGCCAGCGCCACCGGCAGGAACTCGCCGCCGCTGAGCGGGTGGCCGCCCACTTGGGCGCTCACGCCCATCGCGTGGCGCGGATCGATCTGCGGGTCTTCGGCGGCTCCGCGCTGACGGACGAAATCGAGGTGCCCAAGCACCGCAGCGCCTCCGAGATGGACGCGGGGATCCCGATCACCTATGTCCCGGCGCGGAACACGATCTTCCTCTCGTTTGCGCTCGCCTGGGCCGAAGTGGTCGAGGCGGAGACGATCTTCATCGGCGTGAACGCCGTCGACTACTCCGGCTATCCGGATTGCCGCCCCGCCTTCATTCAGGCCTTTGAGCAGATGGCCAATCTGGCGACGAAGACGGGCGTCGAAGGCCGCACGAAGCTTGCGGTGCGGACGCCGCTGATTGAGCTGACCAAGGCGGAGATCATTCACCTGGGCCTCAGCGCCGGCGTGGACTTCGGGCTCACCCATAGCTGCTACGATCCCGCTCCGAACGGCAAACCTTGCGGACAATGCGATAGCTGCCTGCTCCGCGCCAAAGGTTTTGCCGAGGCCGGGGTGGCCGATCCCCTGGTTCCATGAAGATCGCCGAAATCTTCTACTCTCTGCAAGGGGAAGGCAGCCTGCTGGGCGTGCCGTCGGTGTTCGTTCGGACAAGCGGCTGCAACCTGCGCTGCTCGTGGTGCGACACGCCCTACACCTCCTGGCAGCCGGAGGGCGAAGAGATGACGGTGGAGGCGATTCTCGCCCAGGTGCTGGCTTATCCCGCCCGTCACGCCGTGTTGACGGGCGGCGAGCCGATGATCCAGCCGCAACTCGTCCCGCTCTCGCGGGCGCTGCGCGAAGCGGGCTGGCACATCACGATCGAAACCGCCGGGACCGTGGATGCCGACGTGGCCTGCGACCTGATGAGCATTAGCCCGAAACTCGCCAACTCGACCCCCGCTGGCGACTGGGCCATTCGCCACGAGAAGACGCGCATCAACGTCCCCGTGCTGCGGACGCTGATGGCCAAATCCGCCTACCAGTTGAAGTTCGTCGTGGCCGCGCCGGGCGACCTGGCCGAGATTCGCCCGCTCGTCGCCGAACTCGGCGCGGCGCCGGGCAACGTGATCCTAATGCCCGAAGGCCGCAGCCCGGAGCTGCTGCGCGAACGCAGCCTGTGGCTGGCGCCGCTCTGCCTAGAACACGGCTACCGCCTCAGCCCGCGGCTCCATGTAGACTTATGGGGCGACCGGCGCGGCGTATGAAAGACGGCTTTTTCCTTTACGACACCCATACTCACATCGGCTTGGCCCGCCATAGTGGCCGGCGGCAGACCGCTGATCAACTGCTCCGGGAGATGGACCGCTGCGGCGTTGACAAGTCCGTCGTTATCCCATTTCCGGTGGTGGAAGACTATACGGCGTCGCACGAAGAGATTGGCGCCGCCGTGGCCGCCCATCCGGACCGTCTGGTGGGGGCCGCGTGTCTCACGCCCTTCATCGCCGAACAGACCTACCGCGACGAGGTCCGCCGCTGCCGCGAAGTGCATGGCTTTCGCGCCTTGAAGTTTCAGCCGCAGTACCAGGGCCTGAACACGCTTTCCGAGCGCAGCAACTTCTTGTTCGAGACGGCACTTGAAAACGGCATGGCGTTGATTGCGCACACCGGCTCCGGCATCCCGCACGCGCTGCCCTCCGTCTTCATGTTCGCCGCCCGGCGCTATCCCGAGTTGAAGATCGTGCTTGCTCACTGCGGGGGCGGAGGCCTGCTGCTGGCCGACGCGATTGTCGCCGCCTCGTTCTGCCCGAACATTTACCTCGACCTTTCCACGTTGATGCCCAATCACATCTTCGAGGTGCTGCAGCATATTCCGGCCGATCGGCTGATGGCCGGTTCGGACCTGATCGAAAACACGGACGTTGAAATGAGAAAGCTGCTTCGGCTCGACGTGCCCGCCGAACAGAAGCAGCAGATGCTTTCGGGAACCGCCTTCGCCGTTTTCGGCTAGGCGGGAATGCCCAGGTCCGCCGCGCCCAGCGGGGACATGACTGCTCCCGAGGCATAGCGCGCGATCATCTCGCAGGCCAACTGCGCCCGGCGAACCCGTTCGCGGCAGAGCCCCAGCACGGTGCCGTCCAGATGCGTCCCGCTCGGGTAGACGTCGGGCGAGTTGCGCAGGCCGAACTTGAGATAGATCGGCGCGGCGACGCGGATCAACTCGGCCACTTCGTAGTGCCGGATGAAGCCGCCAATGGTATCGGGCGCTTCGACGTAGAAGTCGATGGGTTTGGTGATGGCGGCGCGGATGCTGGCGATTTGCGGGATCGTGAGATCCGACGGGATGTTGATGGTGTCGGCGCCGTGCTGTTCAATCAGCCGGGCGCTGGCCGGGTTTGCCGGCGCCATCATCACGGAGGTCTTGATGATCAGGTTGGCCGGCAGCTGGCCCTTGGCCCGCATGTTCGAAATCACGTCCAGCGTGCCGATGTCGCTGACGAGAATGCTGCGCAGCCCGGCGTCGACGCCGCGCCGGACATCTTCGAGGCTTTGCACGAGTTGGTTGGCGCCACGGGCCGCCAAGGCGAACGCTTTGCCGGTGGGCGAAACGCTCTGCGCGCCGATATCCCAGCCCGCCCGCGGTCCGAGGAAGAGGTTCACTTCCACGCGCGCCTGCCGTCCAATGGCGAGCATCTCGCGCAGTTCGGCGTTGGTCAGCAGCATGATGCCGCTGCCCTGAGAGACGCGGTGCACCGGCACGTCGCGCGTCCGGGCTTCGTCGAGAACGGCGGCCAGCGCCTTCGGCCCTTCGGTCGAAGGGATCTCAATGCGGTACTCGCCGCCGTCGGGGAACCGGAGCGGGGAAGTGGGGGCCAGGGCCGGGTCTTCGGCCGGCAAACCTTGCGCCAAAAGGGCGTCTTTACTCTGTTGCATGGGACTCCGTGATGGTTAAACCGTCCTGCGCGACGGGCGCATAGTGGACTTCGGCCGAGTGGCCATGCAGCGCGAAGATTTGCCGGATCAGGTCGCAAACCTCTTCGCTGCCGCGTTCAAAAAATACCAGAATCGAAGGGCCCGCGCCGGACAGCGCGCAGCCCAGCAGGCCCGGGGCTCGCAGCTTGAGCATCTCTTCGAGCCCCGGCACGAGCTTGGCCCGGTAGGGTTGATGCATGCGGTCTTCGAGCGCGGCGGGAAAAGCCGAGACGTTACCGGTGGCCAGCGCGGCGATCAGCAACGAACTGCGCTGCACGTTGAAGATAGAGTCCGCCTTCGAATAACTGTCCGGCAACGCAGCCCGCGCTTCCTTGGTCGGGAGGATGAAATCCGGCACCACCACGGCCACGCCAAAACGCGCGGGAATCTCAAGGCGCACGGCCCGGGCGATGCCATGGCCGTCGATCGCGCTGGCCACGATGGCGCCGAGCACGCAGGCGGCCACGTTGTCCGGATGGCCTTCGAGGCGCGCCGCCTCATCCAGAATCCGGGCGATGGGCCAGCCGAGTCCCAGCATCCGGTCGGCAATCACCACCCCGGCGGTGAGCGCGGCGGCGCTCGAGCCGAGGCCCTTGCCCAGAGGGATATCGTTCTCGATGGTCAACGCGACCGGCGGCATGGTGCGGCCGAGATCGGAGGCGACGCGCACCGCCGTCTGCCAGATAAAGTTATCCTCGCCGGTAGAGATCTCCGCGGCGTCCCGCCCCTGCGCCGTGATGGAGAGGGCGGGCGCCGCGGCGAACCGGCAGGTCAGGTAGAGACCAAATGCTAAACCGAGAGCGTCAAAGCCGGGTCCGAGATTAGCGCTCGAAGCCGGCACCCGCACCGTCCACATCGCGTTAGCTAAGGACCACGCGGCGTTCTTCGCGGCAGGATTGATAGACGCTCAGCACGAGTTGGAGCGCCTTCAGCCCCTCTTCGCCCGAGACCGTCGGCGGAGTTCCGTTCTGGCAGGCTTCGCCGAAATCGCGGAACTGCCGTTCGAGCGGCGTCAGCGGAATGCCCATCGGGTCCGAAGCGCCGGAGCTGACGAGGCTTTCGACGGGAGCGGGGTCGCCGAAGTCGTCCCGGACATCCCAGGTGGTCAGCTTATCGCCGGTCATCACCGCCGTGCCCTTGGTGCCATGCAACTCGACGCGCTCGGAGTAGCCGGGCCAGATGGCCGTCGAGGCCTGGATGATGCCGGTGGCGCCGTTCTCGAACCGGAGCAGCGCATTCACAACGTCTTCCGACTCGATCTGATGCAGCGCGCCCAACTGCCACGTGCCGACCACATCCTTTACCTTGCCGGCCAGCGCCAGCAGGATATCCACCTGATGAATCCCCTGGTTGATGAGCGCGCCGCCGCCTTCCACGTCCCACGCGCCCTTGACGGGACGCGAGTAATACTCGGCCGAACGGTACCACTTCACGTAGGCATCGGCTTGGATCAGCTTGCCGAGCCGGCCGTCGGCAATGGCCTTCTTGAGGAAGAGCGTCGAATCATCAAACCGGTGCTGGCTGACCACGCCCAGCGTAATTCCGGCTTCCTTGGCGACGGCAATCATCCGCTGCGCCGTTTCGATGCTCAGCGCCATCGGCTTCTGCACCAGCACGTGCTTCTTCGATTGCGCGCACACCTCAACGGCCTGCAGGCGGAAGCTGGGGAAGGTGCAGACGTCGACATAATCCACCTCCGGGTGGCGGCACACGTCTTCGTAATTGCGGACAAACTCCGCGCCATTGGCTTCGGCAAAGGCCCGGCCGCGCTCTTCGTTCCCGTTCGAGCAGACCGTGATTTTGTAGCCGATGGCCCTGTAGGCGCGCGCGTGCATGTTGGCGATGGCGCCGGTTCCGATGATCCCTACTCGCAATGCGTTCTCCTTAAAAGCCCTAGTTTATCGTACCGGCGCCGACAAAGATTTACATGGCGCCATCCTACAATTCGGCCCGGCCGGGCGTCTGTACGGGTATGGGCAAGCGAATCACCAAAGGCGCACCGTTGCAAATGGGCATCAACTTCCGGCTGCATTACGGCTGGGATTTTGGCGTTTCACCCGGCACCCCCTTAAGCCTGGCGGCGCCGGACCGCGCCGCGCTGCTCGACACCGAGTTCGCGCTGCTGGCCGCGGCAGGCTGCCGGATCGTCCGCTGGTTCGTGTTCTGCGATGGCCGCAACGGCATCCGGTTCCTTGGCGAGCGGCCGGCGGGGCTCGATCCGCTGGTGGCCCCGGCCTTGCGCGTGGCGCTCGACACGGCCGCCCGCCATGGCATTTCGATTCTTTTCGTCCTGCTCGATCACACGTTGTCGTTCAGTCCGGAGGGCATTCCGGGAACGACGATGGTGAAGCAAGGGCACGGCCGTCTGCTGCGTCACCCCGATCTGTTCGAGGCCCTGGTGGGCAACGTCTTCGCTCCGTTCTGGGAGCTGGTGAACGATCATCCGAACGTGATCGGCTACGAACTCGTCAACGAACCCGAGATGGTGATGCGCCGGCGCGAACACTGGTACGCCGAACCCTCGGGCGTTGGCTGCCCCAGCGTGCCCGATGAGTGCCAGTTGAGTTTCGACGAGATGAGCGACCGCCTGGGCCGCACGCGCGAAGCGGTGCATCAGGCCACCCAGGCCCAGTTTTCCATCGGCAGCATGACGGCGCGTTGGATGGGCCGATGGGCGAATCTGCTGGACCCGGCCCGCGATTTGCTCACCTTCCATTACTACGGCGATGAGTATGATTTCCTGCGCGTCCTCGGAGATCGCGTGGCCCCCTACGCGGAGCGGTTGGCCGTCGGCATCGGCGAGTTCTATCCGCAGGGGGCGCGGGTGATTCCGGCTGGACACGGGGGATGGCCGGATATCTCCGCGGCTGAGTTTATCCGGTATGCCGGCTCGTTCGGGCTTCAGGTGGCGATGCCGTGGGTGTGGCGGCCGGGTCCGCGCGACCCCGGGGAAGTGCCCTTGGCGGAGTGCCTCGCGGCGCTCGGCGAAGTGGCGCATAATGGCAGGCATGAACGCGCCGCGCTTGTGCATGCATCGTAGAAAGTTTCTCGGTACGCTGGCCGCTGGGCCGCTGGCCCTTTCGTCTTGCGTCTCCTCGAAGACCGAACTGAGCAAGCTCGGCATCCCCGGTTTGTTTCCGGGCCGGGTGGTATCGGTCGAGCACAACGGTTCCATTGTCAGCGGCGCCTACCAGGCGGAGCCCGTTCGCGAGATGATGCAGCGGGGCATGGTGGGCTTGACGGGCGCCGGCGACTGGCAGAGCGCGTGGAAGCTGTTCTTCGAGCCTGGGGATGTGGTGGGCATCAAGCTGAATCCGGTCGGCCGGCCGCACGTGATTTCGGCGCCGGAGGTGGTGCGCGAAATCATCGCCTGCCTTAACGCCATCGGCATCAAATCGCAGGACATCGTCTGCTACGACCGCTACCGCGCCGAGTTCCTCGAAGCCGGCTTCGACAAGTGGCTTCCCGAGAAGGTGCGGTGGACGCATGCCGCCGAAAAGTATGACCAGTTGCAACAGGCGATTGAAGGCTACGACCCGGACCACTACATGGAGATGGCGCTGGTGCTGCCGGGGCAGGACCCGAACTCGCTGACAGCCCGCCGCTCGTTCGCCTCCCGCTTCATCACCAAGGACGTCAACAAGCTGATCAACCTCTGCCTGCTGAAGGACCATCAATCGGCGGGCATTACGATGGCGCTCAAGAACCTCTCGCACGGCCTTGTGAACAACGTGAACCGTAGCCACGCGACCACCACGCTGAACGCCTGCAACGCCTTTATCCCGTCGTCGGTTTCGATTCCCGTGATTCGCAACAAGACCGTGTTGAACATCATGGACGGCATCAAGGGCCTCTATCATGGCGGCCCCGGCGCCAAGCCACAGTTTGTTTGGGAACACAAGAAAATGTATTTCGCCACGGACCCCGTCGCCATGGATCACGTCGGCTGGCGAGTGCTTGACGACAAGCGCGTCGCGGTGGGGATGAAGAAGCTCGTCGAGGACATCCCGGATGAGTTCAGCCACTACACGCACCGGCAGCCGGAACACGTTGAAATTGCGGGTGCGCTGGGCCTGGGCGTGTGGGATTGGGCAAAAATCGACCGCCGCGAGATACGTTTAGCCTAAGGTATTTGGTATTCTATCTGTTGAGCCCGTGAGTCGGTAGCTCAGTTGGTAGAGCATCGCACTTTTAATGCGGTGGTCCCGGGTTCGAGCCCCGGCCGACTCACCATTTCAGACTAACTTGGCGATCTCCGCTTCCAGGTGCCGTACGGCTTCGGCCAGCATCGCCTGATGCCGCGGATGCCGCGCCGCCGCCAGATCCCGCTTGGCCGCCGTCAACGAGAGTTCGAGGCTTTGCCGCCGCCGCTCCTGCTCGGTGGGCGGAGGCGTCGGCCGCTCGCGCGACTCCCGCTGCGCCTGTTGCGATTCGACGTCCTTGCTCTCCCAGCCCCGCGACATCGGCTACTTCGGCTCCCGCACCACCCGGAAACCGATCTCCGGAAACTTGGCGTCCGGCGCATCGGCAAACCGCCACGTCACCGAGAGATTCATCGGCTGCGAGTCAAAGTTTCCGCCCCGCACCACCCTCGCCTGACCGGTCGCCGGACCCTTCGGATCGGCGGCTGGCGACGACTTATAGTACTCCATGTCGGCCCAGTCCGCCGTCCATTCGGCGACGTTGCCGAGCATGTCGAAGAGGCCGAAGGCGTTCGGAATCCGCGTGGCGATCTCGTGGGCCACTTGGCCGCTGTTGGACTGGTGCCACACCATGTCGTCCATGTTCCGCGGCCGGTCGTCCGGCGAGTTGGCCCGCGCGCAATACTCCCACTCCGCCTCGGTCGGCAACCGGTAGCGGAATCCGTCGTTCAGCGCGTTCAGCTTGGCGAGGAACCCTTGGACCTGAATCCAGGAGACGTTCGCCTTTGGCAGGTTGGTCCCGGTGGCCTTGCCGGTCATCACCGCATTCCAATGCTTTTCGGTGACCTCGGTCCTGCCGATCTGAAACGGCTTCGTCAGGCGAACCAGATGGCGCGGCCTCTGGTCCTCGGAATCCACGTCGGAGCCCATGAAAAACTGCCCCGCCGGGATCAGCGCGAACTCCATGGGGATCCCATCGACGACGAGTGACAACGAGGGCGCGGCCGCCGGGGCGGTGGTGGGCGGCGCGGCGAGCGAAACCGGGCCGGCCGGTGGCTCCTGCTTGGTTGCCGTCTCGACCGGGGCGGCGGCGGCGGGCGGTGGGGCATCTCCGATCTCCGTGACGGCGTCGCGCGCCCGCCATACCATGCCAAAGACGATCGTGACCACAATCACGGCCAGCGGTAGCAGAATGAGCGCTTTCTTCTTTACCGCCGCCGAGGCGTCCGGCTTCGCCGCCGTCTGCGCCGCTAAGGCGTCCACGAAGTCGATGCAGCGCGGGAAGCGGGACACCGGATCCTTGGCCGTGGCGCGTTCGAGCGCCGCCTGCATCACGGGCGAGACCAGGGGATTGAACGTCGAAGCCGGAGTCGGCATCTCGTTGAGGATCTTGTACGACAGGGCAATCCACGAATCGGCCTGGAACGGCATCTGGCCCGTCAGCAGTTGATAGGCGACGACGCCCAAGGAAAACTGGTCGGCCCGGCCATCCACGCGTTCGCCGCGAATCTGCTCCGGCGCCATGTAGCCCAGAGTGCCTACCGTGGTTCCGAATCCGGCGTGCGTCTCGGTGGCGCCGGCCTCCATGCGCCGGGCGATGCCGAAGTCGGTGATCTTGATGTTCCCCATCTCATCGAGGAGCATGTTCCCCGGCTTGATGTCGCGGTGGACGATCCCTTCGGCGTGAGCGGCGTCGAGGGCCGAAGCTGCCTGGCGGAGGACCTGCACGATCATCGGCAGATTCTGGTGCACTCCGGCAACGATCATCGCTTCGAGCATCGCCCCGCGCACGTACTCCATAACGATGTAGGCCCGGTCCTCCATGCGGAAGAAGTCATAGACTTGGACGATATTGGGATGCCGAAGCTGCGCCGCGCTGCGGGCCTCCCGCGACAGGCGTTCTTCGAGGTTGGCCCTTTCGGCCTCCGTCACGCCCTCGAGGCGGACACTCTTAATCGCTACCTCGCGGTCCAGAGTCGGATCGTAGGCCCGGTAGACAACTCCCATGCCTCCGCGGCCCAACTCACCCCGCAGCTCATACCGGCCTAAGCTCTCCATCGCAACAGGATAACGCGTGCGCTAAGCTACCGGGATGGCCTCCTTCCTGCACACGACCACGCGCCCTTGGGCGGAAGTGGAGCAAATGCTCGCCTCCGGCGATGTCCGCGGCAAGCTCGCCAAGGACGACCTGCCGACCCCCGCCTTGTGTGTGGATCTCGACGCGCTTACGGCCAACATCGGGAAGATGGCCAACTACGCCCAGCGCAACGGCCGCGCTCTGCGGCCGCACGGAAAGTCCCACAAGTGCTCGGAGATCGCCCGGCTGACGCTGGCCGCCGGCGCCGCCGGAGCCTGCTCGGCCAAGCTCGGCGAGGCGGAGGCGTTCGCTGCCGCGGGCATCGAAAGCGTCCTGGTTACGACGCCCATGGTCGGCCGCCATCGCGTGGAACGGGCCGTCCGCCTGGCGGGCCGCATGGCGGATCTCATCCTGGTGGTGGACCACGCGGAAAACGCCGACGATCTCAACGCCGCCGCCGCGGCAGCCGGGGTGCAACTGACCGTCGCCCTGGACCTCAACGTCACCAATCGCACTGGGGTCGCGCCCGGCCCCGATGCCGTCGCCTTGGCCGAACACATCACGCGGCTGCCGCATCTAAAGCTGAAAGGCATTCAGGCCTACGCCGGGCACGCCTCGCATGTCATCGGCTTTGCCGAACGCACCGCTTCGAGCCAGGCAGCCATGGCCCCCGCGATCGCTACCCGCCGCGCCCTTGAAGCCAAAGGCATCCCGTGCCCCTGGCTCTCCGGCGCCTCCACGGGCACGTATAACATTGACGGCGAAATGGATGGCGTCACCGAACTGCAGCCCGGCTCCTACCTCTTCATGGATCTCGACTACGCCGGCATCGGCAGCCCCAACGGTGAGCGCTTCGATGACTTCGCCCATTCGCTTACCGTGCTCTCCACTGTCTACAGCATGCCCGGCCGCGAGCAGGCCATCCTCGACGCCGGACTCAAGTCCTTCGCTACCGATACGCCGTTCGCCCCCCAGGTCCGGGGGATCGACGGCTGCCGCTACACCTTCGCCGGCGACGAACACGCCCGCCTCGACGTTCGCCAAGCCTCCAGTCCGGTCCAACTCGGCGACCGGCTTGAACTGGTGATTCCGCACTGCGACCCGACCGTGAACCTCTACGACCGGATCTTCGCCACCCGCGGCGAACAGGTGGAAGCCGTCTGGCGCATCGACGCTCGCGGAATGAGCGCATAGGCCCTATAGAGCCTTTTTATTTGACACCTCTGTAACGGTGTCCCTATGCTGATATTTCACTCAACTAAGGTCCAAGCTATATCTTGGTTGGGTTAGCCAACGCTGGCCCCACTCCCACGACGGAGCAACTCATCCTAACCCTTGGAGCTTCCGTCATGTACCGTCTTTTGTTGGGCTTGGGGCTGATTGTGCCCCTTTTCGCGCAGACCAGTTCGCTGACCGGCGTCATCCGGGATACTACCGGAGTCATCTCGGGGGCAGTCGTTACGTTGACCAACGTCGACACGTCGACCCCCCGCAAGACCATCAGTAGCGCGACCGGCGACTATGTTTTTGCCTCCATCCCCCCGGGCAACTACACGCTCGAGACCCAAATGCCCGGCTTCCGTACCTCGACCCAGCAGGTGCGGCTGCAGGTCAACGTCCCGCTCACGATCAACGTGCAGCTGGAAGTTGGCCAGGTGACCGAAACCATTAACGTCATGGGCGAATCGACGGTGGTCAACACCCAGAACGCCACCATCGGCAACGCGTTCACCGAAACTCAGGTTCGCCAGCTCCCGCTGCTGACGCGTAACGTCGTCGAACTGCTCAGCCTCCAGCCCGGCGTGACGTCCACGGGCGAAGTCATCGGCGCCCGCCGCGACCAGAACAACATCACCCTCGACGGCGTCGACGTGAATGACAACCAATCCGCCGGCACCAACAACACCGATCGCGGCTTCTTCGCCGCCCTGCCCGTGCCGCTCGACTCCGTGCAGGAGTTCCGCGTCACCATCGCCGGCCAGGGCGCCGACCAGGGCCGTTCCTCCGGTGGCCAGGTCTCGCTCGTCACCAAGTCCGGCTCCAACCAGTGGCATGGTTCGCTCTACGAATTCCATCGCAACAAGTCCACCGCCGCCAACGACTGGTTCTCCAACCGCTCCGGCCTCAAGCGCGAAAACCTCATCCGCAACCAGTTCGGCGCCTCCTTCGGCGGCCGCATCGTCCGCGATCGCGCCTTCTTCTTCCTCAACTGGGAAGAGCGCAAGGACCGCTCCGCCTCGGCCCAGCTCCGCACCGTCCCCACGGACTCGCTTAAAGAAGGCATCGTGACCTTCCGCACCAACTCCGGCGGCATCCAGACGCTGACCCCCGCCGAAGGGCGCGCCGTGGACCCGCTCGGCATCGGCATCTCCCCCGCCATGCTGGCGCTCCTGAAAACCTACCCCTCCCCGAACGACCTGCAGGCCGGCGGCGACCGCGGCTTGAACTTTGGCGGCTACCGCTTCAACGCCCCGCTCACCCGCAACGACCGCGCCTACGTCGCCAAGATGGACTTCAACCTGGATAAAGAAGCCCGTCACACGCTGATGCTCCGCGGCACCCTGGGCGACAACGCCCGCGACCAGGTGCTCGCCCAGTTCCCCGGCCAGGACGCCGCCGCCAAGAACCTCGACAACTCGAAGGGCCTTTCGGCGCGCTACACGGCAGTCCTTTCGCCCAGCCTCGTCAACGTCTTCACGTTCGGCTACACCCGCCTCGGCATCGCCCAGTCCGGCAACGGCAACCCCGGCCTTTCGTTCGGCGGCATCAGCAGCGTCGAGAACTTCACCCGCGGCTTCGGCCGCTTCATTCCCACGGCCAACTTCGTCAACGACCAAACCTGGACCAAGGGCAAGCACACCGTGCAGTACGGCGTGAACTTCCGCTTCATTCAGAACGACCGAAACTCCTTTGCGACCTCCTTCCCGAGCTACTCCTTCAGCCGCAACACGCTGCGCGGCCTCGGCGCGGACATGCAGGATTCGGTGAACGCCTTTATCCGGCAGCGCAGCGGCAATAACGCCCTGGCCATCACGGAAGCGCTGCAGGTGGTCAACGCCTATGGTGCCCTCTATGGCGTCATCAACCAGTACAGCGGCACCTACAACTTCGGCATCGACGGCGCCGCCGTGCCGCTCGGCCAGTCCATTGACCGCGGTTTCCGCACCCGGGAGCTGGACTTCTACATCCAGGACACGTACAAGATGCGGCGCGACCTGACCTTGACCTACGGCGTCCGCTACTCGCTCTTCACCCCGCCCTTTGAAGTGAACGGCGTCCAGGTGGTGCCCACCGTACCCTTGCAGAACGTGTTTGCGGACCGCGTCGGCGGCTCCGCCCTCGGCATCCCCGGCCATGCACTGCCCACCGCCCGGATCACCTACGCCCCGGGCGGCCCGGTGAACAACGGGCCCGGCTGGTTCGGCTACGATAAGAACAACTTCGCTCCCCGCATGAACGTGGCCTGGGCGCCGGAGTTCAATGGCACCGCGGGCAAGCTGTTCGGGAAGGGAAGCGTCATCCGCTTCGGTGCTTCGATGCTCTATGACCGCTACGGCTCGGACATGATCGTGAATTTCGACCAATCCGGTTCGCCCGGCTTGGCGAGCCAGGTGACCCAGCCGCGGAACACCAACTTCTCGGATTCGTTCCGCTTCACCGGTGGCGGTCTGCCCGCTCTCCCGCCTCCGCCTCCGGCCGGCCTGCCGTTCACTCCGCCCACCATCATCGGCGGTTTCGGATCCTTCACGGGTGTGGCCGATAACCTTGTCGCGCCCTATTCCGTCCTTCTCAACATGACCTACGCCCGCAACCTTCCCGGCAAGATGATGGTGGAAGTGGGCTATGTCGGCCGTCTCTCCCGCAAAGGCCTCGTGCAGCAGGACTTCTTCCAGCCGCTCACCGAGTTCCGCGACCCCCGCTCCGGCACCACCTGGGCCGAAGCCTCCGGCATCCTCCGCGATCGCTTTGAATCCGGCATCACCCCCGCTCAGGTTCGCGCCAACCCGGCCATCCTCGGCACCGTGCCCTTCTTTGAGAACATGTTCCCCGGCGCCGCCAACCGCACCTTCCCCGGCTCGGCCACCGCGAACTACTTCTTCACGACGTACGGCACCTACGCCGGCAGCGACCTCGACGCCCTCAACGATATGGACCGCGAGCGCCGTCCCGACGGCACCTGCATCTCTGTCACCGGTTGCAACACCTTCTTCGCGTTGCAGAATGCCGGCCTTCGCGCCTGGGTCAACACCGCCAACGCCAACTTCCACGGCGGCCAGTTGGTCTTCCGCCGCCCGGTGACCGACGGTTGGGGCTTTGACTTCAACTACACGCTCTCCCACTCGCTCGACATCGTCTCGGCCGCGGAGTCCGGAGCCGGCAACGGTGGCGCGGTGATTCAGAACTCCTTCAATCCGCGCGCCTCCTACGCCTCCTCCGACTTCGATATCCGCCACAACATCACCGCGAATACCGTCGTCGAACTCCCCTTCGGCAAAGGCAAGAAGTTCCTGAACTCCACCCCCGGCTGGGTCGACCAGGTTCTGGGCGGCTGGCAGGTTTCCGCGCTCACCCGCTACCGCTCCGGCCTCCCGCTGAACATCTCCACCGGCGGCATCTACCCGACCAACTACCTCAGCAGCTCCATCGCGATTGTGAAGCCCGGCGCCAGCTTCCCCGAATCGGGTCCCGGCTTCGACCAGAACGGCAACCCGAGCATCTTCCGGAACACCAACGCCGTCAACGCCTTCATCGGGCAGTATCCCGGCCGCGTCGGCACCCGGAATATCCTCCGTGGCGCTCCGCTGTTCAACACCGACATGTCCCTCAGCAAGTCCTTCCAGATGCCCTTTGAAGGCCATCGGATTCAGGTCCGCGCTGAGGCGTTCAACGCGTTCAACAACGTCAACTGGGGCGATCCCACCCGGACCCTCGCCAACCCTGGCAACTTCGGGCAGATCACTTCGACGAGCGTTGCGGCTCGCGTCATTCAGTTCGCTCTCCGTTACGAGTTCTAATCAACCATGAAACCAGTTGCTTATCTCTGCTTCTTCGCCCTCGGCCTCCTGCAGGCCGAGGCGCAGAAGCCCAGCAAAAAGGGGGCGACCTTGGCGCCCCCCGCCGCCGGCATCAAAACCCCCGGCATCCAGATTCCCTTCGTCAACCTGAAGTCGGAGGCCGAGATTCCCGTCCCCGGCCAGCCGAACAGCATGTTCTTCGCCGACATGGCGTTTCTGCCCAATGGTCCCGAGAACGGCATCACCCGGCTCGACACCAAGGCCAACAAACTCAATGACCCGTGGGCGGGGCTCAAGGCGCCCTGCGGGGGCCTGGTCAACGCCTTCCGGTCGTATTGGGTGCCGAATTGCGGCGACCAGACCCTGGTCCGTGTCGATCCCCGGTCCGGCAAAGTCACCGCCACCATCGGCACGGGCACCGGTTCGGCCGTCCGCGCCGTGGCCGCCAACCCCGACAGCGTCTGGTTGCTATCGGACGACAAGACCACGCTTTCGCGCATCGATCCCGAACAGAACGCCGTCGTGAGCGAACTCCGGCTGCCGGCCAAGTGCAACTCGGTCCAGTTCGCCGAAGCGGCGCTCTGGGTAACCTGCCCGGCCGAAGGCCGCGTGCTCCGCATCGAACCGAAGACGAATCTCGTCACGCAGCGCATCGAAGTGGCGGAACCGGTGGCGCAGGCTTTCGGTGAAGGCACCGTCTGGGTGCTCTCCCGCAAGGAAGGTAAGGTGATGCGCATCGATCCGAAAACGAACAAGGTAAGCGCCACGATCGAAACCGGAATCCCGAATGCGGAGGGCTCGCTCGCCTTCGGCGAAGGTTCCGTGTGGCTTTCTGCACCCGGCTTCCCCATCACGCGCATCAATCCCGCAACCGAGAAGGTCACGCAGCAGTTTGCCGGCGTCGGCCACGGCGACCTCTACACCGGAGCCACCGCGGTCTGGCTCTTCGACCAAAACAAAAAGCTTTTAAAACGTTTTGACCCGAAACGGATTGCGGCCACCCTCCCCGAGTAATTTATACTGGGAGTAGCCACGTTGTATCGCTTGGCTCTGTAGCCAACCCCTGGGTCCCCTGTCAGGTTCCCTGTCTCGTTATCAACTCCAACGTCAGGATTCCATGCGCTACAGTTTTGTTCTGTTTGCTTGTTTTGCCGGCTCCGCTGCTTTGGCGCAGAGCCCGAACTCTCCGGAGTTCTTCGAGAACAAGGTCCGGCCGCTTCTGGCCAAGAACTGTTACGGCTGCCATACCCAATCGGCCCTCGGCGGCCTCCGGCTCGACAGCGGAGAGGCGATCACCAAGGGTGGGAAACGCGGGCCGGCCGTCAACGCGGCCGAGCCCGATAAAAGCACCCTGCTGATTGCCGTCCGCCACGCCGACCCCGGCTATAAGATGCCGATGGGCAATAAGCTGAAGGACGACGAGATCCAGATCCTCGAGTCCTGGGTGAAGGCGGGCGCCAAGTGGCCGGCCACCGCGAAGGTGCAGGAAGAGACCAAGACGGCCGGCGGCAAGTACGTCATCCGCCCCGAAGCCCGCCAGTTCTGGTCGCTGCAGCCCTTGAAGGAACCCGCTGTGCCGGCCACCAAGTGGGGCCAGAGCACGATTGACCGGTTCGTCGCGGCGCGCCTCGAAAAAGAGGGCATCAAGCCCGTTCGCCCGGCTTCGAAGCGCGACCTGCTCCGCCGCGCCACGCTGGACCTCACCGGCCTGCCGCCGACCTACGACGAGATCCAGGAGTTTGAGAAGGACACCTCGCCCAACGCTTTTGCGAAGGTTGTCGATCGCCTGCTCGCCTCGCCGCACTACGGCGAACGCTGGGGCCGCTACTGGCTCGATGTCGCCCGCTACGGCGAGGACGACTACCGCAGCCTCGACCCCATGCGCCGCGGCCACAATCCCTATCCGAACGCGTTCAACTACCGCGACTGGGTGATCCAGGCCTTCCAGGACGACATGCCGTACGATCAGTTCGTCAAGGCGCAACTCGCCGGCGACCTGCTCGATCCCAAGATCCGGCATAAGATGCTGCCCGGCACCGGCTTCCTCGGTCTCGGTCCCTGGTATTACGATAACGGCTCAACCGAAGTCACCCGTGCCGACGAGCGGCACGACCGGGTCGACGTGATCAGCCGCGGCTTCCTGGGCCTTACCGTGGCGTGCGCCCGCTGTCACGATCACAAGTACGACCCGATTCCGGCGGCCGACTACTACGCCCTGGCCGGTGTCTTCTACAACACGATCTACGAAGAGTATCCGCTCGTCCCGAAAGCCACGATCGACGAGTTCCAGAAGATTGAAGATCACATCGACCTGAAGCAGAAGATGCTCGGCGAGATCCAGCAGAACGTCGGCGCCAACCTCTCGAAGGCGCTGGCTTTTGAAGCCGCCAACTATCTGCAGGGCGTCTGGGAAGTGGCCGGTCCGCAGAAGAAAGAGAAGGGCAATGTCGTCGACGCCCGCAAGCTCGACTACGAAGTACTCGACCGGTGGATCGCCTACATGGAGAAGCCCACCGACAAGTACAAGAACAAAGAGGCGTGGCAGGCGATGATGGCGAAGAAAACCAGCACCGCCGCCGAGGCCAAGCGCCTGGCCGAGAAGTTCCAGGAAGAGATTGTGGCCGTCATGCTGGCCCGCTACGATCTCGACGAGCAGAACAAGGTTATCCAGGCCAAGGCCATCGAGGGCACCAAGAAGAAGAAGCGGACAAACAAGCCGAGCAACTTCGTCACCAACGACGATTTCTGCCCCGGTTGCAACCTGACCCTGCTGCAGATGCCCGAAGCCGATACCGCCTTCTGGACGGAGATCTTCCAGCGGATGCTGTCCGATAACGACGATCCGAACGCGATGATGGCCATGGGTATGCGGTTCGGCAAACCCGGCGTGCTCGCCTTCCGCGGCTGGGGCCTTGAATCCCGGTCCGGCTCGGAGACGCAGGCGCAGATCGCCGCCATCCGCAAGGATATTGAAGCCGCCCGGAAGAAGCTCGAACCCGGCTTCCCCTACGTTCACGGCGTCAAGGACTCCGAGCAGCCGAAGAACATTCAACTCGCCTTCCGCGGCGATCCGTTCGACCTGAAGGAAGAGGTGCCCCGCCACTTCCTGAGCGTCCTGTGTCCCGACGATCCGAAGCCGTTCTCGAAGGGTAGCGGCCGGCTCGAACTGGCCGAAGAGATCGTGAAGCAGCCGATTGCCATGCGCGTGTTCGTGAACCGCATCTGGAAGGGCCACTTCGGAACCGGCATCGTCGATTCGCCGAGCAACTTCGGCATGACCGGCGAACGCCCCACCAACCCCGAACTGCTCGAATATCTCGCCTCGAACTTCGCCAAGAACGGCATGTCCGTCAAGAAGCTCCACCGCGAGATCATGCTGAGCTCCGTCTATCAGCTCTCCACCGAAAACGATCCCGTCGGTCTCGCCAAGGATTCCGGCAACCGGCTCTACTGGCGCTCCGACCGCAAGCGGCTGGACGCCGAGCAGATCCGGGACTCCGTGCTGCTCGTCTCCGGCAAGCTCGATAAGGCCATCGGCGGCCCCTCGGTCGAACTCACGCCGGCCGTGAGCCGCCGGACCGTGTACGGCAAGGTCAGCCGGTATAAGCTCGACGAGTACCTGTCGCTGTTCGACTTCCCGACGCCGCTCATCAGCGCCGAAAAGCGGTTCGTCACCACCGTGCCGACGCAGCGCCTGTTCCTGATGAACAGCGACTTTATGCAGGTGCAGGCCGAAGCGCTCGTTGAACGCGTGGCCGCCGAGCCGAACAACACCGCTCGGATCAAGAAGCTGCATCAGATCGTCTACGGCCGGGAAGCGACGCCTGAGGAGATCAACCTCGGCCTTGAGTATCTGAAGACCGAGCCGATGCTTGAGTACGAGGAAGGGAAGAAGAAGGCCCCGGCGGAGTCCCCCCGCGGACCCGGCCGTGGCCGCCGTCCCGAAGCGGCCAGCGCCGCCAGCAAGCCCGCGGCCGAGGAAACGGAAAAGCCCGCTGCGGATAAGGGCATGCCGGAGGAGCCGAAGCCGGCTGCCGCCGCGGAAGCCCCCGCGCCGCCCACGGAGTTTGGTGGCATGGGCATGATGGGCGGCATGGGCCGCCGCGGACCCGGCGGAGAAGGCCCGCCGCCGGTGAAGTACGAGCCCACCGTGTGGGGCCGTTACGCGAAAGTATTGCTGAGCTCGAGCGAGTTCCTGTTCATCAACTAACGAGAGAGCAACATGTCATTTCACAAGTCCTCGAATCCCTCCACCCGCCGGGAAGCGTTGCGCCGTATCGGCAACGGCTTCGGCATGATGGCGTTTGCCAGTTTGGTGAATCAGTCTGTGGCCCGCGCGGAAGGTCTCGTCGATGGCGCCGGCCGGCCCATGGGCGCCGCCACGCTCGACCATCAGCAGCGCGTGAAACGGGTGATCTTCCTGTTCATGAACGGCGGCCTGTCGACCATCGATAGCTTCGACCCGAAGCCGATGCTCGACAAGTACGACGGCAAGCCGCTGCCCGGCGTCCAGATCAAGACCGAACGCGGCACCGGCGCTCTCATGCGTTCGCCGTTCAAGTTCAAGAAGTACGGCCAGAGCGGCATGGATGTCTCCGAGTTGTGGCCGCACCTGGGCGAAGTGGCCGACGATATCGCTTGGGTTCGTTCCGTACATACGGAAATCCCCAACCATGAACCCTCCTGCCTGATGATGAACACCGGCGCCAACCAGGCCGGCCGGCCTTCGCTCGGCGCCTGGATGACCTATGGCCTCGGCACCGAGAACCAGAACCTGCCGGGCTACGTCGTCCTCTGCCCGGACGTCCCCACCACCGTCGGCCCGCCCCTGTGGAGCAACGGCTTCCTGCCGCCCGTCAACCAGGGCACCTTCATCTCTTCGAAGGTCAACACCCCGGAAGGCGAAGCGCCTGCCATGGATATGCCGATGAAGGACAAGGACGGCAAGGAGATCCCGAAGAAGGTTGAGGTGGAGAAGACCTTCGATCCGAAGAAGCTTATCAGCTACGTCAACAATCCCAAGTTCGAACTCACCGAACAGCGGCGCGAGCTCGACCTGCTGCAGAAGATCGAGAAGATGCGCCTGCAGCGCGAAGGCGAGGACCCGCAGGTGGAAGCGACGCTCAAGTCGATGGAGACCGCCTTCCGCATGCAGACCGAGGCCCCGCAGGTCTTCGACATCCGCAAGGAGTCCGAGGCCACGCAGAAGCTCTACGGCCCCGGCAGCACCGCCCGCGGCGCGCTCACGGCCGTCCGCCTGGTGGAAAAGGGCGTCCGCATGGTCCAGGTCTATTACGCCAAGGGCGACCCCTGGGACGCGCACGGCGACATCATGGCCCACAAGGTCAACGCCAAGAACTCCGACCAACCCTTCGCCGCCGTCATTAAGGACCTCAAGTCCCGCGGCCTGTGGAAGGATACTCTCGTTGTGTGTGGCTCCGAGTTCGGCCGCACCCCGGTGCGCGAAGTCGGCGGCGGTGGCGGACAGCTCAAGAAGGGGCGCGACCATAATCCCCACGGCTTCACCATGTGGCTCGCGGGCGGGGCGATCAAAGGCGGCACCATCCATGGCGCTACCGACGACTTCGGCTTCAAGGCTGTCGAGAAGCCGGTGCACGTCCATGACATCCACGCCACCATCCTCTACCTGATGGGCATCGACCACACGAAGCTGACCTACCGCTACAGCGGACGCGACTTCCGCCTCACCGACGTCAGCGGCGAAGTCCTCCACTCGATCATCGCCTAATGCCTCCCCAGAGCGGCTGCAACTCCGCTTTGGTGACCACTTTGGTTCCCAGCAGAATGGCGGCCAACGCCGCCAGGAACGCTGGGAATCCCCACCATCCCATTCGTAGCAACGGCGCGAGCAGCAGGGCGGTTCCCACCACCAGGGCCCACGGCCCCAGCCGGTAGCGGACCCGGCTCCGCACCCGCCACGTCACGAAACTGGAATACAACGCCGCCGCACCCAGCATCACCCACGCCGCCCCCACGCTGCCCAGCCGCGGAATCAGCACCGCTCCGGCCAACCCGAAAACCGCTATCTGCAGCGCCGCGCCCTCCACGGCTGCCTTCGGCAGGTCGCAGGCCACCGCCAGCAATCGCGCCACCCCGCTTGGACCAATCAGCAGCCCCGCCAGGCCAAACACCGGCAGCAGTTCCGCCACCCGCTCATAACCCGCTCCGAAGACCCGCGCCACCACCCAGTCCCCGTAAGTGGCCACCACCGCGGCGGCCAGCGTACTGCCCAGCCCCACCACCACCAGCAACCGGTTCGCCCAGCCCGCGAGTTGCTCCTGCTCGCCGCGCGCCTGCAGCGCCGTCAGCAACGGCCCAAAGGCACTCAGCAGCTTCCACACACCCTGCACCCCCGCCAGGTACGCCCCAAACGCAATCGAGTAGTAGCCCGCCTCTTTGTAGTCCCCCGAAATGAACTGCACGAACGGCGCTCCGCCCTGATGAAACAGCGTCAGCATCAGGTTCGCCCAGAAGTACGCCGCACTGAACCGGAGGAAGGGCCGCAGAAACTCTCTGTCCAGCTTCATCAGCCGCCAGACCGTATACTCCCGGCTCCACCAGAGCCCCAGACCCAGGATGACCACCTCCGTCAGAAACAAGCCGCCGCACGCCCCCGGCAGCCCGCCCAGCCGAAACCCGCCATAGACCAGCGGAAACAGCAGCAGCCGCCGGCCCACATCCGCCGCCCCCCAGCGCGCCGCTTCGTTCAGGCCCAGAAACAACGTGAACGGCAGGTTCGCCACCGTCCGCACCGTAATCGCCCAGCCCGAAAGCACAATCGCCCAGAGCGGCAGGTCGTCCAACCACTGCCCCACCACCAACTGGAACACCAACGCGCTCGCCACCCCGCTCGCCAGCCGCAGCGTCAACAGGTTCGAAGCCAGCTTGCGCACGCTCTCGCGCTCGCCCTTCTCCATGAGCTCCGGCACGAACCGCGTCATCACCGATACCGCGCCAAACCCGCTCATCAGCGAGAACCACAAACTCGAAGCGAGCAGCGTCGAAAACTGTCCGAAGATCTCCGGACCCATCACCCGCGGAATCACGGCGGCGAACAGAAACCCGGCCGCCGTCAGCACCACCCGTTGCACCGCCACGGCCGCCGCGTGCCGCACCGTCTGGCGGGATTCGTTCATCAACGTTCAGAATAACGCGCCGAGGCGTCCCGCCCCGGATCGAGAAACGCCTCCTGACTCGAAAACCGTGCCAATCCGGCCTCGACAATCGCCGCATCCGGTACCACGTCGAGCGGGGTATACCGCGGATGATGCGACTCTTTATACGGATCGTTCCGCGCCGCGTTGTAGCAACAGATCATGCTCCACCGTGGATGCTCGGACCGGTTCTGATCCGACCGGTGCAGCAGGTTTGGATGGAAAAACAGCGCATCCCCCGGCTCCATCTCCACATACGCAAGCGGCAACCGCTCCAACACCGCCGCCACCCGTTCCGGATCCGCCCCTGCCTGCTCCCCGGTCAGCCCGTGGCTCAGCCGCCCCATCTCGTGCGACCGCGGAATCACCTGCAGGCATCCGTTCTCCCGCGTGGCCCGGTCGACGGCGATAAACACGCTCGTCAGCCAGGGAAACAGAACCCCGTTCTGATACCAATACCCGTAGTCCTGGTGCCACGCCCAAGCTCCGCCCACCCGCGCGTCTTTCATGATCATCTTCGAGTGGTAGTGGTACACCTCGCCGCCCAGAAGCGCTTCCGCCGATCGCACGATGGATTCGCACCGCGCGAACATTCCATAAACCGACTCCCCCGGGTGGTTCCATAGCGTCAACCGCACCGCGCCGCCCTCACCGTCCGACCGCGAAAAGGCGTGCTCATCGAGCGCCCGGTCTTCCTTCGCCGCCCGCCGCAAGAGGTCGATCGCCTCCGCGGAGAAGAACCCCCGCGCCAGCACATATCCCTCGGCGTGGTACGCCGCCACCTGCTCCGCACTCAGAATCATTCTTCCGAAATGATACATTGCCAAGGATGAAACCCGTGAAGATTGCCATGCTGGGCTCCGGCTTCGTGGCCGAGTTCTATATGCAGGGCCTCGCCAATGTCAACGGCCACGCCGTCGTCGCCAACTACTCCCGCGAGCTCTCGAAGGCCGAAGCCTTCGCTGCCCGCTGGGGCATCCCGGAGTCCACCGACAGCCTGACGCACCTCATCGCCCGCGACGATATCGACCTCTTTATCATTGCCCTCCCCAACGAAGCCCACCTACCCGTCTCGCTCGCCCTTTCCGCCGCGCGCCGCCACCAGGTCTGCACCAAGCCGCTGGGCCGCACCGCCGCCGAAGCGTTCGAGATGTGGCAAGCCGCCGAAGCCTCCGGCATGTTGCACGGCTACGCCGAAACCGAAGTCTTCGCCCCCTGCGTCGTCAAAGCTCGCGAGATGATCGAAAGCGGAGGCCTCGGCCGCGTCCTCTGGGTCCGCTCCCGCGAGTCCCACTCCGGCCCCCACAGCCCCCACTTCTGGGACGTCGAAAAGACCGGCGGCGGCGCCATGAACGATCTCGGCTGCCACTGCATCTCCGCCGCCCGCTACTTCTTCGGCAAGGACGATCCCATCGTCAAGGTCCTGGCCTGGGGCAAACGCCTCGTCCACCACGACAAGACCGCCGGCGAAGACAACGCCATGCTCCTGCTCCAGTTCGCCTCCGGCGGCCTCGGCCACTGCGAGCTTTCCTGGACGACGAAAGGCGGCCTCGACCTCCGCAATGAGGTCCACGGCACCGAAGGATCGATCTTCACCGACGTCACTCGTGGCACCCCCCTCAGCGCCTTCTCCACGCGCGGCGCCGGCTACATCATCGAAAAGGCCGACGCCGACACCGGCTGGACCCGCCCCCTGCCCGAAGAGGCCTTCGCCTACGGCTACCAGGCCGAAATGCGCCATTTCGTCGAGTGCGTCCGCGACGGCGTCACCCCGCGCGAAACCTACGAAGACGGCTACATCGTCAACCGCATCCTCGAAGCCGGCTACGCTTCTCTACGTACCGGCGCCTGGATCGATCTCTCTCAGGAGTAACTCCCCATGCGCCTCCTCACTCTCAGCCTCCTCACGGCCGCGCTCGCCGCCGCTCAAGCTTGGACGCCGCTCTTCGACGGCAAAACCCTCAACGGCTGGCAAGCCCGCGCCACCACGGCCGCCCCCGGCACCGGCGATTGGAAGGTCGCCGACGGCGCCATCGAATGCGGCGGCGGCCAACCCGGCTGGCTCGCCACCAACGCGACCTTCCGCGACTTCCGCCTCCAACTGGAATTCAAAGGCGCCGCCACCGTCAACAGCGGCGTCTTCCTCCGCAGCCAGAAGGACGGGCAGCCGCACGTCACCGGCTACGAACTCCAGATCTGGGATATGCAGCCGGCCGGCTACCTTACCGGCAGCCTGGTCGAGCATGCGAAGGCGCAGCCCACCAGGATCAAACCCGACGCCTGGAACCAGTTCGACGTCACCGCGCGCGGTGACCACTTCGTCGTCAAGCTCAACGGCCAGACGGTCCTCGATGTAAAGGATTCGAAACATGCCGAAGGTGTCATCGGCCTCCAGTGTCAGCCCAAACAGGTGATCGCCTTTCGAAATCTTCGTGTTCAATTGTTTCAATTGAAAAACTGACGGTCCAATGGGGGCTTTACTTTTCCTTTCGTTGTGATAGTCTGTCGTCGCTGGAAGCCAAGTCTCGCCAGCCAGCACATCTTTTACATTCAGGGGAAATAGCCATGCGAAGCCTTCTCAGTCGCGCTCTTAGCTTGTTCATCCTGTCCTCCGCCATTCTGCTCGCCCAGGGCGACCGCGGTGCGATTACAGGCGTGATTACGGATAAGTCAGGCGCTGCGGTGCCAAACGTCGCCGTCGAGGCGGTCAACACCGCCACCAACGCCCGATTCGAAACGGTCTCTACCGGAACAGGTGCCTACCGCCTCGTCGGTCTGCCCATCGGGTTCTATGACGTCAGCGCTAAAGCCTCCGGCTTTAACACTTCCGTCCAACGGGCTGTACAGATTCAGACCAACCAGACGGCCACCATCGACATCGGCTTAACGGTCGGCGCGGTCTCGGAAAGCGTCACCGTCCAGGGCGGCGTGCCCATCATCCAGACCGAATCGGCCGACATCGGCGTCGTCGTCGAATCGAAGCAGTTCCTCGATCTGCCGCTCACGCTCGGCGGCGGCATCCGCAACCCGTCCAACTTCATCAAGCTCGCCCCCGGCGTCAGCCCCACCGGCACCTGGACGAAATCCATCTCCGGCGGCGGCGGCTTCCAGGATCAGATCTACTACGACGGCATCGCCCTCTCCCGCGGCGACCTTTCGAACGACGCCGAAGTGAACCCCTCCGTCGATGCCATCGCCGAGTTCAAACTCATCACGAATAACTACTCGGCCGAATACGCCCACGCCATGGGTGGCGTCACCAGCTTCACCATGAAGAGCGGCACCAATCAGCTCCACGGCACCGCCTTTGAGTTTGTCCGCAACGAGAAGTTCGACGCCCGCGGCTTCTTCCCGTCCACCCGCGCCCCCTCCAAACAGAACGAATGGGGAGGGACCCTCGGCGGACCCGTCGTCATCCCCAAAATCTATAACGGCAAGGACCGCACCTTCTGGTTCTTCTCCTTCGACCAGTTCTACCGCCGCGGCGGCGCGCTGGGCGGCCTCAACACGCTGCCCACCTCCCGTATGGCCCAGGGCGACTTCAGCGAACTCGGCAGCCGTCTCATTTACGATCCCGCCAGCGCCGGCGCCGCCAGCGCCCGCGTGCCCTTCGCCGGCAACCGCATCCCGGCCAATCGCCTGAGCAAGGTCTCCTCCGTGATGCTGCCTTTCATCCCGGCCCCCGAACTCCCCGGCCTGGTCAACAACTCCATCGCCCCGCTCGGCAGCCCGCGCGCCGACGAACGTACCGCCGGCTTCAAGATCGATCACACCTTCAGCTCGAAGAACCGCGTCAGCGGCATGTACAACGATACCTTCCGGCCCTCGATCAAGAGCCCCGGCCCCTCGCGCCTGCTGCCCGTCGGCGGCGAAGCGGCCACGCTGATCCTCAACTACAACCTCCAGAAAGTGCGCACCAACGTGCTCCACCTCAACCTGGACCAGAACCTCACTCCGACCACGCTGAACCACATCGGTCTCGGCTACTCCCGCTTTCGCAATCCGAACTTCTCGCTCGGGTTCAATGAAGGGTGGACGCAGCCCAACGGCGGCAAACTCGGCCTCCGCGGCCTGCAGTTCGACCTGGCCCCCACCGTGCTCTTCGACACCGAAGGCTACACCCGCTTCGGCGACGACATCGCCAGCGACAACTACTTCCACACCTTCACCGCGCTCGATACCCTCACCATGATCCGCGGCAACCACACCCTGAAGTTCGGCGGCGAAGTCCAGCAGCATCGCGATAACTACCGCAACTTCGGCAACGGCGGCGGCACCTTCCGCTACCGCCGCGAAACCACCGGCCTGCCTGGCGTGGCCGCCTCCGGCGACGCCTTCGCCAGCTTCCTGCTCGGCGAAACCTACTCGTCCAGCGCCTTCTTCCGGGATTCGCTCCCCGGCGGCCGCTATACCGTCTTCGGCTTCTTCGCCGACGATACCTGGAAGGTCACCAACAAGCTCACCCTCACCCTCGGCTTCCGCTGGGAACCCGTCGTGCCGCACAGCGACCCCGCCGGCCGCATCTCCTATCTCGACATCGCCGCCCCGAACTCCGCCGCCGGCAACCGGCCCGGCGCCATGCTGTTCGGCGGGGAAGGCGGCGTCGGCAACCGTTATCTCAACGTACTGTGGAATAATTTCGCCCCCCGCCTCGGCGTGGCCTACCGGCTCACGAACCGCACCGTCATCCGCGGCGGCGCCGGCGTCTTCAACTCGAATTACATCAATCAGGGCCTCGGCCTCCCGGCCTTCGGCTACGCCACCACGGCCTCATTCGCCTCCGCCGATGGCGGCACCTCCGCGGCCTTCAACTGGGACGGCGGCTTCCCGCAGAACTTCCGCCGGCCGCCGGTGAAGGATGCGACCGCCGCCAATGGCCAGGCCGCCACGGCCGTCATCCCCTCGTCCTATCAACTCCCCTATAAGCTCCAGTGGAACTTCGCCATCGAACACCAGTTCGCCGACGACATCTCCATGAGCTTCGCCTACGTCGCCAACGCCGGCCGTCACCTGTACAACTCGCAGCAGCTCAACCAACTGCCGCAGCAGTATTGGAACCTGCCCGCTTCGCTGCTCACGGCCAACATCAACTCCGCCGAAGCCCGCGCCGCCGGCATCACCGAACCCTTCCCCGGCTTCGCCCAGCTTTGGGGCGGCCTCGCTCGCGTCAATCAGGCGCTCCGTCCGTTCCCGCAGTATGCCAACGTGAACCTCTACGGCTCCACCTTCGGCAACTCGAACTATCACAGCTTCCAGTACAAGCTCGATAAGCGCATGGCCCGCGGCCTCAGCGGCACCGTCGCCTACACCTGGTCGAAGTTCCTCACCGACGCGGCCATGTTCGACGACAACCCCGCCCAACAAAACGCCTTGCAGCGCGAGAAGTCCTATCACCCTTCGGACTACCCGCACGTGTTCACCTTCTCGCTCGTCTACAACGTCCCGTTCAACAGCCAGCACAAAGCCGTGAACTTCCTGCTCAAAGGCTGGCAGCTCGCCACCGTCAACAGCTACAACTCCGGTGGCCGCCTCTTCCCGACGACGTCCAATCCGCTGCCGTACTTCAACCTCGGCCTGCGGCCGAACATCGTCAACGCCAACATGCGTTCGGACATCTCCATGGATACCTACGATCCGAACGATCCCGCCCGCAACACCTACATCCTGCGCTCGGCCTTCGCCAATCCGGCCCCCGGCCAGCTCAGCACCGCCGCTCGCGGCCTCGAAGTCCGGGGACCCATGCGGATGGACGAAAGCTTCGCCTTCATGAAACAGAACCGCATCGGCGAACGGGTTTCGACACAGTTCCGTGTCGAAATTCAGAACCCGCTTAACCGGACGGTGTTTGGCAATCCCATCATGGATTTCACCAACGCCGCCTTCGGCCGCATCAACTCCACCCAAATCGGTCCGCGGAACATCCAGCTCGGTCTCAAGCTGATGTTCTAACCGTAACCTCTCTGGCGGGGCCTACCCGCGCGAGGACGTATGGCCCCTCCGGCACCACGACCACGCGCGCACCCTCTGGTAGCCCCGCCAGTGCCCCTGCAACCGCCGCCTCCGCCGTGGGGTACGATCTCCCCCATAAAACCGGGTGATACTGCGCGGGCAGCCCGGGGACATAGTAATGCAGTTCTGCCCGCGCGCACACCAGCGCCAGCTTCTCCAGCTGCCACTGGTCCACCTCCACCGGGGCAGCCAGGATCGCGTCCATAAACGTTTGCGGCTGCGGGAAGCGCTCCATCATCCCGGCAAACTCCGGCGCGCCGACCCCCTCCGAACACGCCGAAACCGTCAGAATCCGTCCGCCCGGCTTCACAAAATGGCTGGCCGCCGTGACTCCCTTCACCGTCTGGTAGTACGTCAAGTCCAGCGGGTAACCGGCCGCCGACGTGATCACCAGATCGGCCGGCCCGTCCAACCGCTCCAGCATCGCCTCGCCCACATAGGCCGCCCCCTGCGCATGGGCCAACTCCGGATCGCCCGCGAACACCCGTGCAATCCGCCGGTCCCGCGTCAGCGCCACGTCCACCATGAAATCGTGTCGCGCCATGCGGGCGATTTCGAGTAACTCCCGATGCAGGGGGTTATCGGCAATCGACCCTTCGGTCGCCCGCGGATCCCGCATGAACTTGGGGCTATGGATCACCTTGATCGTCTCCGCCGCGGCCAGTCCCGGGGCGATCAGCTTGCGCCCGCCCGAAAAGCCCAGCATCAGGTGCGGTTCAATGAAGCCCAGCGTGATGTGCAGATCCGCATCCAGAAACCGGCGGTCAATGTAGACCGGCGTACCCGCCGCCGTCGAACCCAGCGCCGCGTGTTCGGCCAGGTTCTTCGCCCGATGGTTCTCCACGCGAACGGTGCCATACAACTCCGGCCCCACGATCTCGCGCATCTCCGCTTCCGTGGCTTCCCGGTGCAGCCCCGTCGCAATCAGAATCACCACGTTCTCCCGGCTGATCCCCGCCGCCGCCAGGCGATCGAGCAACGGGGGCAGCACCCGCCGGTTCGGCGCGGGCCGCGTAATGTCACAAACCGAAATAGCCGCGGTTCGCTTGCCGCGTGCCAGCTCCGCTAACGGCGGGCGCCCAATGGGATGGTCCAGCGCGTAAGCCAGGGCGGCAGCTTCATCCGCCAAACCCTGCGCCGACCGCGCTTCGAGCACCTGATACGAAAAGCCGGCCGGCAACTCCAGCTCCAGACCCGCCTTTCCAAACGCCATCTCGACATGCATGAGTTCTACGATACCCCACAGGGGTTAGGAAAAATGTTTACCGAATTTGAGCATCTATTTCCCGTTTCCGCGCGTTTATAGAGTAGACGGGTTGGAAACGAGTTCTGGCCCGCTGAGCTGCAAAATTACGCCGTAACGTTTGGCAGTAAGATTGCACTCTAACCAGCAAGGAGGGAGTTATGATGGTCGCTGCAATTATCGCCGGTTTCTTGATTTTGGGCCTGTTTTTCTCAATGCTTTCGTCCGCCCCGGCTCAGGCGGCGGGACAGCTCGAAGCGCTGAATGACGCGGGTCAGCCCGATACAGTAGCGTAGCTTTCCCGCCACAGTGTGGCCGCCGCGCTACGGTAGCTTACACTGTGGAGATGCTTCGCCTCGGTTGGTTCGTCCTCCTCTCCGCACTTCCCGCCCTTTCCCAAACTCCCGATTTTGACATTCTCATTACAGGCGGCCGCATCGTAGACGGCGGGGGGAACCCGTGGTTTGTCGGCGATGTCGGAATCGTCGGCGATACCGTGGTCTACGTGGGTCCCCCTACGCGTAAGGTGGGGAAAAAGACCCTCTCCGCTCAGGGCCTCATCGTAGCTCCTGGCTTCATCGACACCCACTCTCACGGCCGCCGTGGCATCTTCGAAGTCCCCACCGCCGAAAACCAGATTCGCCAGGGCGTCACCACGATCATCGAAGGCCCGGACGGCAGCTCCCCCTATCCCATCAAGCCCTTCCTCGACCGCTTCTCAAAGGTGCCCGCCACCACCAACTTCGGCCTGATGCTCGGCCAGGGCACCGTCCGCGAGCAGGTGATCGGGTTGAAGGATCGCAAAGCCACCCCGGAAGAGATCACCCGCATGGAAGGCATGGTCCGCCAGTCGATGCGCGATGGCGCCTTCGGGCTCTCGACTGGCCTCTTCTACCTGCCCGGCGCCTTCACCCCGACCGAGGAGGTAGCTGCCCTCGCGAAGGTCGCCGGTGAGATGGGCGGCGTCTATACCTCGCACATGCGCAGTGAAGCCGCGGCCATCGTCGACGCCGTCAAAGAGACCATTCGCATCGGCGAACTCGCCGGCATTCCCGTCCAGGTGACGCATCACAAAGTCATCGGCCGCGCCAACTGGGGCTTGAGCAAAGAGACGGTGCGGCTGGTCGAAGAGGCCCGCGCCCGCGGACTCGACGTCACCATCGACCAGTATCCTTACACCGCCTCCTCCACCGGCCTCGCCGCCCTCTTTCCCAAATGGGCGCTCGAATCGGGACAGAAGGCCTTTTTGGAACGGGCTTCCGCCCCGCAGCAACGGCAGCGCATGCGCGCCGAAATCGCCACCGCCATCGAAACGGACCGCGGCGCCGGCGACCCCAAGAACGTCGTCATGGCCAGTTGCGCCGCCGACCGCACCCTCGCCGGCAAAACGCTCGCTGACATCACCCGGGCCAAGGGCAGGGAAGTGAACTTCGCCAATGCGGCCGAAACCGCCATCGAACTGCAAGAGAAGGGCGGCTGCTCCTGCGTCTATCACGCCATCGCGGAAGAGGATATCGAGCGGATCATGAAGTATCCCTTCACCATGGTCGCCAGCGACGGCGGCATCCCCTTCTTCGGCGTCGACGTTCCGCATCCCCGCAGCTATGGCACCTTTGCCCGCGTACTCGGCCGCTACGTGCGGGAACGCAACGTCATCACCCTCGAAGACGCCATCCGCCGCATGACCAGCCTCCCCGCCGGCCGCTTCCGCATCATGGACCGCGGCCTGCTGCGTCCCGGCATGAAGGCCGACGTCGCCGTCTTCGACGCCGCCCGCGTCATCGACAAAGCCGACTTTGCGAACCCGCATCAGTACGCCGAAGGCTTCGTGCATGTGCTCGTCAACGGCGTGCCCGTGCTCGAAGGGGCGAAGATGCTCGAAGCGCGTCCTGGCCGGGCGCTCTACGGCCCGGGGTATCAGAAATGATTCGGGCTGCCGCGCCGGACGAGATGGAGACGGTGCGCGCCCTCTTTCGCGAATACCAGCAGCACCTCGGCATCGACCTCTGCTTCCAGAGTTTTGAGGAGGAGCTGGCCGGCTTGCCGGGGAAGTATACCGGCATCTGGTTCGCGGAGGTCGCTGGCGAACTCGCGGGCGTCGTAGCTCTGCGCCCGTGCGGCGAAGGAGTCGGCGAGATGAAGCGGCTCTATGTGCGTCCGGCCTTCCAGGGCCGCGGTCTCGGCAAAGCGCTGGCGGAAACCGTGGTTGCCGCCTGCCGCGAAGCAGGCCATGACGCCCTGCGTCTCGACACCCTCCCCAGCATGGCTTCTGCCATCGCGCTCTACCGCGCCATGGGGTTCCACGACATCGAACCCTACACCGTCAACCCCGTCCCCGGCGCCCTCTTTCTGGAGTTGACCCTTTAACTGGTCCAGTCGATCCGCCGGTAGAGGTCGGCCAACCGGATGTCGATCGCCAAATGTCTGAGCGGGATCACCGCCTCCATCCCTTCGACGATCACGGACTTCCAACCGCCGTCCTGACGATACCAGTATTGGACAGCCGCCTTGTCTTGGGAGAGAAACAGAATCTCTTTGAGCGAAGTCACTTGCTGATAGGCGGGCAGCTTTTCTCGAAGATCGTAGTCCTCCGTAGACGGGGAGAGAACCTCGACAACGACGATCGGGTTGTCGAGAACCAGTTTCCTCCGCTCTACAAAGTTCGGTTGCCCGCACACAACCATCGCATCGGGATAGCTCGAGATGTCCGCGGCTGCCATACGCAACAGAAAGGCGTCCCCGTATACGCGGCAGTCCCGATCCAGTAGCGCCGTATCGAGAATGCGGACGATGGCCGCGCATAACAGCGCGTGCCGTTCGCTGCCCCCCGCCATCATTTCGATGTGGCCGCGAATATACTCATGCCGGAACGGAGACTGCTGCTCCCGTTCGAGGAACTCATCATGGGTAAAGCGCGGTACGGCAGAAGCAGCCATGTCCCAATTCTACCGGCTCCGCCCCTGCCGCTGCCAGGTCGCTAACTGATCCTTCAACCGCGCCACCACCGCCGGCTGCTCCGCATACAAGTTATGCTCCTCCCGCGGATCGGACAGCAAATGATACAGCTCCCCCTCCGGCTCCCCCGGCCCCGGCACTACCTTCGCCGGCGCCGTAAACCCACCCGAACCCCGGCCCAGCACCAGCTTCCACTCCCGGTCCCGGATGGCGAATAGCCCCGTCCCCGAGTGATGCACCACCGCCGTCCGCCCCTTCGCCAGCGCCTGCCCCTGCAGCGCCGGAGCAAACGAGATACTATCCTCCGCCACGCCCGGCGCCAACTGCGCCCCGGTCAACTCCGCCACCGTCGCAAACAAGTCTGTCAGGCAGACCAACTGCGAAGATACGCTATTAGCCGCAATCCGCCCCGGCCAATGCGCGATAAACGGCACCCGGTGGCCGCCCTCCTGCACATCGGACTTCTGCCCCCGCCAGGTCCCGTTCGCGAGATGTCCCGCCGCCTCCTTGGCATCGCGCGGCTCCCACGGCGAGCCGTTGTCGCTCGTCACAATCAGCAGCGTATTCGTTCCCGCCACGGCATCGGCAAAGCGCCCAATCGCAGCATCCACCTCGCCCACAAAGTCACCGTACAGCCCGGCCTTGGACTTCCCCTGGAACGGCTTCGACGGAACCCACGGCGTATGCGGCGCCGGCAACGGAATATAGGCAAAGAACGGCTTCGCCGACTTCGCCGCGCTCCGCAGAAACTGCTCCGCCCGCTCCGTAATCTTCGGCAGCACGTCCTCCATCTGGAAGCTCGGCGACCGCGGCCCCCCGCGCCAGAAAGGCCCCCGCTTCACTTCGCCGTTATCCCCAATCGAAGCCGTCGGCGCCTCCAGCGCCCGGTTATTCTCAAGGAACACATACGGAGGCATATCGAGCGACGCCGGAATGCCAAAGTACTCCGTAAACCCATACTGCACCGGCCCCGGCGAAAACGGCTTAGCAAAGTCGACCTTCTCCTCCGTGCCCAATCCCAGGTGCCACTTGCCGAAGCCGCCCGTGCGGTAACCCTGCGCCAGCAGCAGCGCCGCCAGCGTCGTCCGTCCCGGTTCAATCAACGCCGGCGAATAGCCATTCAAGACGCCTTGCTTCAATGGGCTCCGCCAGCAGTAGCGCCCCGTCAACAGGCCATAGCGCGTCGGCGTGCAGACCCCCGAAGGCGAATGCGCGTCGACAAACCGCATCCCCTCCCGCGCCAAGCGGTCCAGCCGCGGCGTCGCCACCTTCGCCGCCGGAAAGAAAGCCCCTACGTCCCCGAAGCCCAAGTCATCACACAACACAATCACGACATTCGGCTTGGTTGGCGCGGCCGCGAAAGCGCTAGCGGCCAAAGAAGCGTTGAAGATCCGGCGAGTCACCCCGATATTGTATGCTTCTCAGAATGCAACCGTTCCGTGTCGGGGTCACCCCGGACTTCTACATCGACGCCAAAGGGCGCTTTGAACACGTCGTCCAGGCCAAGTTCGCCGTACCCAATCTCGAATGGGAACCCATGCCCGAGATGCCCGGCAACCACGCCACCCCGGAGGTGCTCAACCGCTACGATGCCGTCTTCGCGCTCTCGACAAAGATCGACGCCGCCAGCCTCCAAGGCGTCGACCGCCTCGCCATCGTCGCCCGTTGGGGCGTCGGCTACGATCGCATCGACACCGAAGCGCTCACCGCCGCCGACGTTGTCCTCGCCATCACGCCCAACGCCGTCCGCACCCCCGTCGCCGAGGCCATCCTCACCCTCGCGCTCGCCCTCGCCAAGAACCTGCTGACCCAGGACCGCATCACCCGCCAAGGCAAGTGGCGCGGCGACCTCCCCCGCCTCGGCCGCAACCTCCGCGGCCAGGTGCTCGGCTCCATCGGCTGCGGCAACATCGGCCGCGAACTCTTCCGCCTCGCCCAGCCCTTCGGCTTCTCCCGCCTGCTCGCCCACGATCCCTACGTCGATGCCGTCGAAGGCGTCGAAATGGTCGACATCGAAACCGTCTGCCGCGAAAGCGATTTCGTCTGCGTCAATACGTTTCTGAACGAATCCACCCGCGGCCTCGTCAACGAGCGCCTCTTCCGCCTGATGAAGCCCACGGCCAACTTCATCAACACCGCCCGTGGCCCCATCGTCGACGAAGCCGCGCTCATCAAAGCCCTCCAGCAAGGCTGGATCGCCGGCGCCGGCATCGACGTCTTCGAGCAGGAGCCGCCGCGCCCCGATCATCCGCTCTTTGCGATGGAGAACGTCATCGTCACCCCCCACGGCCTCCCGTGGACCGAAGAGATCGCCCGCGATAACGGCCTCGAAGCCTGCGACAACATCCTTTCCGTCTTCCGTGGCCACGCGCCCGGCGGCGTCGTCAACCGCGCGGTTCTCAACCGCGCCGGATTCCAATCTAAATTGCAGAGGTATCAATGAAACCGAATCGTATGCAGCAGGCTCTCGCCGAACGCGGCTCCGCCGTCGGCACCATGATCATGGAGTTCGGCACCCGCGGCGTCGCTAAGATCCTGGCCACCACCCCGGTCGACTTCGTCATGATCGACATGGAGCATACCGGTTTCGACACGAGCCACATCGCCGATCTCTGCGCCTGGTTCAAGGCCACCGACATCGCCCCGTTCGTGCGCATCCCGCAGAATCTCTACCATTTCTGCGCCCGCACCCTCGACGCCGGCGCCCTCGGCATCATGGTCGCCAATGTTGAAAACGCGGAACAGGCCAAGGCCATCGTCGACGCCTGCAAGTACGCCCCCATGGGCAAGCGCGGCATCGCCCTCGGCACCGCCCATTCCGACTACCTGGTGCCGGACCCGGTCAGCTTCTTCGAACGCGCCAACCGGAACACGACCGTCATCACGATGATCGAATCCCCCTCGGGCCTTGCGAATCTCGACGCCATCGCCAGCACCCCCGGCGTCGACGTCCTCTGGGTCGGCCACTACGACCTGTCGAGCGCCATGGGCATCCCCGGCGAGTTCCAGCACCCTGAATTCCTCGGCGCCCTGGCGAACGTGGTCGCCGCCGCCGCGCGTCATGGCAAGGTCGCCGCCATCCAGCCCGGCAACGCCGAGCAAGCCAAGCAGTGGCACGGCATCGGCTTCCGGATCCTGAGCTGGAGCGTCGATTTGGCCATCTATCGCAACGCTGTGAACTCCGGTGTCACGGAGTTAAAAAATCTGCTCGGGCCCTTGTAATCGGCAGTGGCATCAGGCAGAATCTCCCTGATGCCACTTTCGCCTTCTCTTCTCCAGGAACTCGAATCGGAATTGCCCTCGCTCCGCCGCTGTTTGGAGCGCCTCCCGGCCGGCCAATTTGACTATAAGCCCCACCCCAAGTCGATGACGCTGGGCGAGCTCGCCACCCATCTCGCGCAGATGGCCACTTGGGGCGCCACCACCATCAACACGACGGAGCTCGACCTCTCCGGCGGCTTCGAGCAGCCCAAGCCCCAGACGACCGCCGAACTCCTGGCCCTGCTGGACGCCGGTGCCGAGGCCTTCCGCGCCGCGCTCGGCCGGGTCACCGACGAGGAGCTGATGCAGGTCTGGACGCTCAAGGGCCCAGGAGGCAAGATCTTTCTCTCCCTCCCGCGCATCGCCGTCCTGCGGGGCATGGTGATGAACCACCTCGCCCACCACCGCGGCCAGTTGACCGTCTACATGCGGCTCCTCGACATCCCGGTGCCTTCCATTTACGGCCCCACGGCCGACGAGGCCAACTAGCATGACCCCCGGCGCCCCCTGCTGGTTCGAACTCGCTACGTCAGACCGCGACCGCGCGAAGGCCTTTTACGCCAAACTCTTCGGTTGGTCCGCCCGCGAGGACCAACCCGACTACACCATCTTTCAACTCGAAGGAAAGCCGGTAGCCGCCGCCTATACGGCCTCGCCCGCAGAGCCCGTCCGCTGGATCATCTATTTCTCTGTCGCCGATGCCACCCTCGCCGCTGCCGCCGTCGAACGCCTCGGCGGTACCGTCCGGAAAGGTCCCTTCGCCTACGCCGACGCCGGGCGCATGGTCATCGCCGCCGATCCGCGGGGAGCGGAGTTTGTCCTCTGGGAAGCCGGAACGGTTACGGGGGTCGAGCGGATTCAGGAGCCCAACACCGTTCTCTGGGTCGAACTCGCCACCCGCGACATCGCCCGGGCGGCCGCGTTCTACTCCGCGCTCCTCGGCTGGACCACCAAGGAACACCCCGGCGCCCCCGGCGCCTATCAGATCTTCTCCGCCGGCGGCCGCGATTGGGGCGGTCTTCTGGAGATGGACGCCGAGTGGGGCGATCGTCCCCCGTTCTGGAGCTTCTACGTCTGGTCCCCGGACACCGACGCCCACACCGAACAGGCGAAGGAACTAGGCAGCCGCATCTTCGTCCCGCCCTTCGACGCTCCCGGCGTCGGCCGCCTCGCCATGCTCAGCGACCCTACCGGCGCCCGCTTTTCCTTGCTTAAGCCTTCGCCCGCGGCCTGAAGAAGGCCACGAACAGCAGCGCGCACAGCACCGTCAACCCCAGCGGCACGAGAAAGATCTTCGAGTAATCGACCGTCCGCAATCCGCTGGCGTCCACGATCGTGAACATGTCGCTCACAAAGCCAGCAAACCAGCTGCCCACCACCATGCCCGCCCCCAGCAGCACGAACGTGATCAGGCCCTGCGCCGAAGCCCGGTTCTCCGGCTCCGCGGCCTGATCGACGTAGATGTAGGAGGCCGTGAAGAAACAGACATAGCAAAGGCCGTGCAGCGTCAGCGATGCCAGAATCAGCCACAGCGGCCCGCCCAGCGCAAACACCGCATACCGGATCGGCCACGCCAGAATGCCCACCATCATCGTCCCCCGGATGCCCCAACGCTTCAGCATCCACGGCAAACCCACCATCGTGCCAATCTCCGCCGCCTGCGCCAGCGCCATCCACGCCGGCGCCGAACCCGGCGCAATCCCCACCGCGTACAGGAACGGCCCCGTCAGCACGAAATAGAACATCAGCTCCGTCGCCACCACAAACGCAATCCCCAGAAACACCGCAAACTCCGGATCCTTCAGCATCTTCAACGCCGAAAGAAACGCCCACGGCGACCCGCTCTTTTGCGCGGGCGGCGTATGCGGCAGCACCAGGCAGAACAAGCCCAGAATCACCGACAATCCCGCGCCCAGCCACATCCCGTCAAACCCCCGAAACTGGCCGAGCAACATTGGCGCGCCTTCCCGCAGGCCCACGCCCAGCAGCAGCCCCACCACAATCCACCCGATCGTCCCCCACACCCGCACCAGGCCGAACTCGCCCTCGGCCTCCGGCATATGGTGGAAGCAGATCGAGTTCGTCAACGCCAACGTCGGGCCGTAGAGGAGCGACCAGATCAGCATCCATACCCACACCCCGTCATAGTTTGTCGCCGAAGCGACCACGTACAACGGAATCGCCCCCAACAGATGCAACGCCGCCAGCAGCTTCTCGGTCGAAAAGTACCGGTCGGCCAGTTGCCCGGCAAAGAACGGCGCCACCATGCAGCCAATCGGCAGCAGCGCGTAAATCGCCCCCACCTGTCCATCAGTGAACTTCAGAACCGAGCCGAGATAGGCCGAGAAGTCTGGATACCAGGCTCCCCAAACCATGTACTCGAGCAACATCATGACGCTGAGGCGGAATCGTATCGACATTGAAGCCTACTAGCATAACTCCTACGCTGCACCTCCAGCAGAAGCCGGTCACATTCCTGGCAAAACGAAGCGAATGTATATCCACCCGCCGCCAACACCCGCCCATGCTGCTGCCACACCACGGCGCCAATCGCCATCTGCAGCCCCCGATGCAGCGCATGCCGCAACCCGAACCGGTCCCGCACCACCAGGCTCAGATTATGCGCCTGAAACTGCAAATGAAACGCTTCATCCTGCAGCACCCGCTCGCAAATCGCCCGCAGCGAAGGTAAACTCGTCACCCGCCCCACCGCGGTGTAGTACGGCACCGCCACCACCTCCGCGGACACCAGCACCGCCACCTCAAACCCAAATCCCATCGTCCGCCGCAGCCGCCGAAACGCCCCGTCCACCCAGTGCCGGCCCAGCAGCGGCTCCCCGTGCGCCCGCAGCACCTGCCCGAGCCACCGCGAATGCCGCTGCTCCTCGGCAATCAACCCCGCCACCGCCTCCGGCAGATCCGCATCGCCCACCCGCGCGGCAAACGTCCGCGCAAACCGCAGCAAATTGCAGCCGTCGGAGCCCTCGCCCAACTGAAACTGCCGCAACGAATCACTCAACAGCCGCCGTTCGGCCTCCGGCCAGGCCGGATCCGCGGGAATCGTCAGCTCCATCGGCCAACGACGAGAAAAATGGAGGCGCCATAAGGCGCTAGGAGAATAGGACATGAGAATACTTTGCTATGCAAAGTACTTTCTGTCAAGCGGAATAGTTCTTGTACGCCTCGTCCAGCACCTGCACCACATGCATCACCCGCTGACCCCTCCCGTGCAGCCGCGCTCCGGCATCCAACTGCAGCATGCACCCCGGATTCGAAGCGACAATCACCTCCGCTCCCGTCCCGTTCACATAGCCCATCTTGTTCTTCAGCAACTGGCTTGCCATCTCCGACTGCACCACGTTGTAGATGCCCGCGCTCCCGCAACACAGATCGCTCATCGGCATCTCTTTGAACTGCAGCGACGGAATGGCCCCCAGAATCTTCCGCGGCCCCACCCGCACCTTCTGCCCGTGCGCCAAGTGGCAGGAGTCCTGATAGGTCACCGTCATCGGCACGGCCCCCATCTTCGGGTTCAACTCAATCGAACCCAAAAACTCATTCACGTCCTTCATCTTCTTCACGAACTCTTTCGCCCGGTCGTGATACTTCTCATCGGTCTCGAGCAGCTCGTGGTACTCCTTCAGCGTCGATCCGCACCCGCCCGTATTGCTGATGATCGCGTCGAACCCGCCGTCCACCAGCGCATCGATATTCTTCCGGGCCAGCTTCCGGCCGTCCTCCTTCCGCCCCGAATGCACGTGCAGCGCCCCGCAGCAGCCCTGCTCGGCCGGAATGTGCACCTCGCAGCCATTCTTCTGCAGCACCCGCACCGTCGCCTCGTTTAGCCGCGCGAACGAAACGTTCTGAATGCACCCAGCCAGAAACGCCACTTTGTACCGCTTGGTCCCTTCGGCCGGAAACACCTTCCCGATCTGCCCGAAGAAGAACGGCGTCTCCGCGTTCGGCGACAGCATCTCAATCTCCGCCAGCTTCCCGAACGGCTTCAAAATCCCGCTCGACCGCACAAACCGCTGCAACCCCGAAACCTGGTAGAGATACAGTCCCGCCCCCGCCAACCCCAGCATCCACCGCCTCTGCAGCAGTTGCCCGAAGATCAGCCAGCGGAACAGCCGGACGAACACCGGCCGCGGCCGGTTCTCTTCAATATGCGCCCGCGCCGCCTCAATCAGCTTCCCGTACTGCACCCCGCTCGGGCACGCCGTCTCGCAGCCTCGGCACGCGAGACACAGGTCCATGTGTTCCACATAGGCATCGCTCATCTCGGCCTGGCCCGTGGTGATCTGCACCATCTGATAGATCCGTCCGCGTGGGGAATCCATCTCGAGGCCCAACTCGCGATACGTCGGGCACGCATTCAGGCACAGCCCGCAGTGTACGCACTTGTCGAGATCCTTTTGCAGCGGTGCTTCGCTGTTGTTCAGATTAGATGCGGCCATAGAGACGCCCCTTGTTCAGCAGTTGCTGCGGATCCATCATGCGCTTGATCTTCTCCATCACGGCTAAATCGCCTCCCGGCTCCGGCCACTGCACCACGGCGCCCCGCTCCTCACCCGCTTCGAGCACCCCCGCAAACGGCTCCCGCGCGTTCTCGAGATGCAGATACGCCACGCCGTTCGCCGCCCGCGCCACCAATGGCCGCTTCTCCGTTTCGAGCAACGGCAGCAGGCCTTGCAACCGCGTACTCACCCGCGCCACGGCCCCCTTGGGGTGCTGCGCCAGGAAGGTCGCCGAAAACTCGCCGATCCGTCCCAGCAGCATATCGTTCGGCGCGACATGATAACTGCTCAACTCTCGCTTGTACCGGTCGATCACCACCGCGCTGCCCCCCACGGGCAGCACCAGCAGAAACCCCTTGTGACCCAGAATCTCGCTCGCCGCCGGATTCAGCAGATCGATCCCCGCCGGCTGCAGCACACCCGTCAATAGCCGGTTCCGCTCCGCCACCGCCTCCGCCGCCGTCGCGAAGCTCCGCACGAACGTCACCTTATCCGGCGGCGTTGGAATCAGCTTGAAGTTGATCGACGTCAGCACGCCCAACGTGCCATAGCTGCCAATCAGCAGCTTGCCCATATCGAGCCCCGCCACGTTCTTCACCACCATCCCGCCGCTCTGCACCAGCTTGCCTTCCATCGTGGCGAACTGCAGGCCAATCACCAGATCCCGCGCCGTACCGAACAGCCGCCGCCGGCTCCCGCTCAGGTTCGTCGCCACCACCCCGCCAATCGTCGCCTTCGAGGCGTATGGCGGATCGAGCGGAATCATCTGTCGGTTGCCGGCCACGAGGCGCGTCAGCGCCGCATACGACATCCCCGCGCCCACTGAAATCGTCAGATCGCGGGGCTCATACTGCAAAACGGTGTTCAGTTTCGCCGTCGAGATCCGCACGTTAGCTGCGCGCACCGGTCCGCCCCACAGGGCTTTCGAAAAGTTTCCGCCGCACTCGACCGTATGGCCGTGCGCACTCGCCTTGCGCAGAAGCTCCGCCAGTTCTGCCGGCGTGTTGGGGGAAAGAATAGACATCCTGAACCTGCCAGTATAATTGGTCTCACGATGCGTCTGGTACTTGCTCTACTTCTCTCTCTTCCCCTCTGTGCGCAGGACGCGGCCGTCCGCGCCGTCCTCACCGAACAAGCCGCCGCCTGGAACCGCGGCGATCTCGACGCCTTCGCCGCCACCTATGAGAACTCGCCGCAGATCACCTTCTTCGGCAAGTCCCTCAATCGCGGCTACGCCGACGTCCTCGCCCGCTACAAGAAAACCTACGGCACCCCCGAGTCCATGGGCCAGCTCCGCTTTGAAATCGTCGAGTCCCGCCCCCTCGGCGCCGACCACGCCCTCGTCCTCGGCAAGTTCTTCCTTACCCGCTCAGCGGCCGGCGGCGGCAACGCCACCGGCCAGTTCACGCTCGTCCTGCGCAAAACCAAGCAGGGCTGGAAGATCGTCCACGACCACACCAGCTCCTAGCCCTCACTCCACAATCAACGTCACCGGAACCTCCTTTGGCGAATTCGCCGCCTCCGCCGACGAGACGCGAATCAGTCCGTTGTAGGTCCCTACGGCCAGCGTCCGCGGGTCCACCTCCACGCGCAGGTTCGCCGGAATCTGAGCCACGCCTGGGTTCACCATCAGCCACGTCCCCGTCGCCACCCCGGCCTCAAACCGGATCGGCTTCGCCGTGGCCGTCACGTAGAGCGTCTGCGGCGCCGGCATCGCGCCACCCCGCCGATACCGGAACAGGAGCGGCCGCTGGTCCACCAGCAACTGCGGCGTGTCGATCACCGTCAGCAGCACCCGTACAATCACGCTCTCCGCCCCGCCCAAAGGCACGAACACCACCTGGTCTTCGTAGATCCCCGGCGCCAGCGCCCCCGGCGAGAACCGCAACGCCACCCGGTCGTTCGTCGGCAGCGAACCCTGCGCCGGCGTGGGCGTTACGAAGCCCCTGCCCACCACGGTCACCCGGTACTCCGCCACGTCTCCGTCCAGGAACACCGTCCGCGCCTCGGGCAACGGCGTCCCCCGCTGCCATGTCAGTTGGATCAGCCGCGGCTCCACGCTGAAGTATGGCCGCTCCGGCACCGTCACCGGCGGCGGCGCCGAACAAGCCAGCACCTCCGGCGCCGTGGCGCTCCCAAACAGCCCGATCAACAACTGCAGATCGAGTTCGTTCACTGCTCCGTCGGCATCCGTATCGCAAGCCGCCGCCGAAACGAAGACGAAGTTCGTCGCCGAACCCTCCACCTCCCGCCGCAGCACATAGAAGCCCGGTGCGTCCGGCACGAAGCGGCCGTTGTTCACGTCGGCCTCGTTCAACCGGCTATCCCGCGCTACGCTCACAATCCGCCAAACGGCCGGCGCCGCCGCCGCCGGGCCAGTGATCGGCGCCGGAAACACGCTCCGTGCCGCCGGCGTACGCGCCGGACTGGCCGGTGGGTTCGTTCCGTAAGCCTGCACCTCGAACACGTCCGGCGCACTCTCCGCCAAGCCGTCCCGCACCGTCAACGAGAACCGGTAGGTCCCCGGCCGGTCCGGAATAAAGTACGGCTGCACCGTCCAGCTATTCCGTACCGTCGTCACCGCGCTGCCCGCCGGCGCGCTCAGCAGCCGCCAGGCGTAGCTGATCCGGTCTCCGTCCGGGTCGAACGACTGGTCGCCCTGCAGAATCACCGTCCGGTTCACGAGTGTCGTCACGTCCGGCCCCGCATCCGCCACCGGCAACTGGTTCACGCACCGGATCACCACCTCCGAAGTCCCGGCCAGCGCTCCGTCCGAAACCGTCAGCCGGAACGTATACTCGCCGAACGCGTCCGGCGTAAACGAAGCCACCGCCTGCCCGGCATTCGCAATCCCCGCCGTCGCCAATTGGCTCCCGTTCGGTTTGCTCAGTAGCGTCCAGGCGTAGGTCAGCGGCTGCGGCCGGTTGTCCGGGTCCGCACTGGCCCGGCCGTCCAACGTCGCCACCCGCCGGATCGGCACGTCCCGGTTGGCCCCCGCCCGCGAGACCGGCGCCTGATTCGGCGTCACCGGAGGCGGCGTCACCGGCGGTGGATTCACCGGCGGCGGCTCCACCACTGGCGAACCCACCGTCGCCGTAGCTACGGACTGAATCGCCGGGTCGCTCAGTGACTGCACCGTAATCGTAACCGTCCCCGCGCCCGTGGTCGCCACCGGCAACTGGCCCAGCCCCAGCCCCTGCAATGTCATTCGGGCAATGGCCGTCACCGGCTGATTCGTCGCCAGGTCGCGCAGCGTCGCCGCCGCCGTGCCCGTCGTGCCCGAAACCCGCACCGAGTACTCGTCGTCCCCATTGCCCGTGTTGTTCACCGATAGCGTTAACGCCGTCGCCGCCGGCGAAGGGTCCAGCGCCGCCAGCACGCCCTTGACTCCCGGCACGTTCACGGTGGCCCGCGCCTGCGTCCGCGCCGCGGCATTGGCGCGCGACGTGGCGATCAAGTCGAACGAAGTCGCCCCCGGAATCAACGACGCAGCATTGCCAATTGCCAGCGCCACGTTCGTTGAGGCTCCCGGAGCCAGCGTCACCGTGTTCGGAGTCACGGTCACCACCGGCCCCAGCGCCCCCGCCGGAGCGAGATCAAACGTGTCCGCCGCCGCACCCGTGTTGGTCACCGTCGCCGCAAACGCCGTCGTCGTCAGCCCCGCGCTGGGCGTCAACGCCAGCGCAACGCCCTGCGGCAGCACGGTCAAGTTCCCCGTAAGGTCCAGGTTGTTGGCGAAGATGCGGAACGGTCCCGCCGCTGCCAGTGGATTCGCCGTAAAGCTCACCGTCACCTCCTCGGCGTTCTCCCGCCCCGGCCGCAGGGTAAATCCGTTCCGCGAGAGCGTCGCCCTGTAGAAGCCCGGCGCCTCCAGCCCCATCGCGATGTCCAGGTTCACGTTTCCCGTGTTCTCGAGACGCAGCGTCGTCGTAGCCTGGCCGGACCGGCCCACCACCACGTTCGGCGGCAGCAGCGCAGCGTTCACCGCCACGATGGACGGCGGCGCGTTCCCCCCCGCCGACCCCGCCGAGATCACAAACACCTGCCCCGCGACGTTCCCCGAAATCCCGCCCTGCGTCTGGGCGGTTAGCACGAACTGATACCGCAGAAACTGCCGGGCCCGTTGATCCGGCGTGATCACCAGATTGAAATTGGCCGTCGTGTTCGCCGCCACCGTCACCGTCGGCGGCAGGTTCACCCACTCCGGCGCCACGCCGCTCACCGCCAGGTTGAACGTCTGCGCCGTCGGCAGCGGATTCCGCAATGTCACCGCAAACGTCGAGGGCGCCCCGGCATTGCCCACCCGCTCCGCCGGGGTCATCGAAAGAATCTGATCGGTCATCACCGAAGCCGCCGGCAGCGGAAACGAACCCGCCCCAAAGGTCGGCAACGTGAAGTCCACGCGGCCGCCGCGGATCACCGTCTTCGCCGCGCCCACCGCCAGACCCGTCAGGTTCATGTTCCAGGTAATCGTGTTCGGCGCCGGCTGCACCCATTCGTAGGTATCGAACTCCGTGCCCGCAATCACGTTGGTCGGCGCCAGCGAGAACGACCCCGGCACTACGGCCACCCCCGTCCCCTTCGGCACCTCCACCCGCGCCGTCAACTGCGGCCCGGCCACCGTATCCAGCCGGTAGGTCGCCAGCCCCACGTCCGATAGCGCGTAGAAAAAGCTTCCCGCGTTCCGCTGCGGGAACAGCTTCACCGGCGCCTCATAGGGCAGGTAGCGCAGAGCCGCCGGATTAGCCGCGTCCACCAGCAATAGCAGCGGCTTATCGTTCAGCGTCGCCCCGCCAACCACGAACGTGCTATTCGTCAGCGCCAGCGCCGACGCCCCGTCCTTATCCAACAGTTGGGTCGTCAGCGTCTGCCGGATCACCGGCGCCGCCGGGTTCGTAATGTCCAGCGCCGTCAGCGTCAGGAATCCCGTCAACCCGGAATCCGCATCGTAATTCCCCCGCGTATCTCCCAGCAACAGAACCGTGTTGCCCAGCCGTGCCATGTTATAGATCAACCGCGTCCCCGGTATCTCTAACGTCGACGCCACGGCCGGCGCCGCCGGATTCGCGAAGTTCGCAATCACCACCCGTCCCACACCGGCGTTCGGGTCCGTCGTCATCGTGCTGCTCGCCACATACGTGTAAGTCGAGTTGATCGGCAGCGTCTGCGCCACCGGATTCGGCGAACCCAGCCGCGGGTCCGCCAGCGCCGGCGGGAACAGTGCACTGATCTCCCGCGGATTCGCCGGATCGGAAAGGTCCAGCGTAATCACTTGTCCGTGATATTTGAAGATAAAACGCGAAAACGGGTTGAAGAAGATTCCCTGCGTCGTCGTCGTGCCCACCGTGCCGTTCACCGCCAGCGTCCCGGCGTCCTGCCGTTCAATCTGCTTCACGGTCACAAACGCTGGATTCACCGGGTCGGCCAGGTTATACACCGCGATGTTCGTCGGCAGGAAAGCGGCGCTCTGATTGCCGTTCAGCCGGCTATAGAGAACATACAGGTGATTATTGGCGATGTTACAGGGAGTACCACCGTAACCAACCGTCCCCAACTGCGCCTGTCCGAACGTCCGCCGCACCACCAGATTCGCCGGGTTCGATACATCCACGGCCGTAATCGCCGTATCCCCGCAGACGTAGACGATGTTATTCAGAATCGCCATATTCTGCGGCTTGCCCGCGGTCTGCACGGAACCCACCAGCGTCGCCAGCGGGTTCGCCGTCGCATCCCGGTTAATCTCCAGCCGCGCCGTCGTCGTTCCGCTCGGCGGCGCCATCGTATTCGGCGTCACACTCACCGATGCCGAAACCGGCAAGCCGACAAAGAAGCTGCCCCGCGCCGTCTGCGGATTCAACTGCACGCCCCCGTCGGTCACCCATACCTCCACCCGGTACGGCCCATCCGGCAGCCCGGTCGTGTTCACCGGCTGCGTGAAAGTAAACGTCTGCAACGCCGACCCCAACCCCAACGGCACCTCGCCGCCAAAGACGTTAAACCGGACAATCTGGTTCGCCGCATTGTAAACGTGGTAGAACAACTGCCCGGTCCGGGTCTGGTTCGAAACGTTCAACACCCGCGCCGAAAGCGCCACGATGCCCCCGGCCGTCGTCGATGGCGGCGTCGCCGTCACGCTGTCGACGGCCACCAGCTCCGGCCGCGTCGCCACGGAAGCCGGCAAACGTTGCGGGTTGTTCGGATCATCCACCGCCGTCACCAACACCTCAAAGCGAAACGGCGCCAGCGCGCCCGTCACCGTCAGCGTCAGGACGGGCGGCGCAAATCCGGACTGGAACGCATTGCTGCTCGATCCCCCGCGCAGCGTTAGGTTGGGCGTATTGAAGCTCGCCGTCACTCCGGGCGGCAGCGTCGATGTCGAAAGGCGGAACGTCCGCGTCCGCGCGCTCGTGTTTTCAATCAGCAGGCTGTAGCTGATGTTCGTCCCCGGCAACGCAATCTGCGCAGTCGGCGACAGGATCGTCTGGAAGGACTCGCCCGGCAGTTGCGCGATCGTCTCCCGCAACTTGCAAAGCTCCGCCCCCAGCGTGTTGATCGCCGCCCCCACCCCACCCGCCGTCGCCGTCCGCAGCGCCTCCCGCGCCGCCTCAAACGCCGGCCGCAGCGCCAGCATCGAAGGCACGTCCAACTGCCCAATCACGTTGTTCAACGTAGCAATCGTCGACGCCCGCAGCGCCGCGTCGTCCGGCGTCCCCGCCAGCGTGTTCAGCCGCCGCGCCAACTCGTTCAACACGGTCGCCAATCCCGACCGCCCCGAAGAACTCGCCTCCGCCCCGGCCTGCACCGCGCAGTTGCCCGCGTCCGTCCCAATGCCCACCGGCAAGATCCACGTCGAACTGAGCGCCCGAAACGCCACCGCCAACCCCGCATTGAATGCCGTGGACGGTGCCGCCGTCACCGTCACGCGAATCGTCGCCGTCTCTCCCACCGGCACGTTCACCGTCCCCGGCAAACCCGTCACCGTCAGCCCCGGCGCCGCCGCCAGCGAAAGCGCCGCTCCGGTCACCGCCTGGTTCCCGGTGTTCTGCACCGTCAGGTCCACCGTCGCGCTCGCCCCCGGTCGCAGCGTCAGCGCCGCCGGCGCCGTGCGTACGGAAACGGCCGTAATCGGCGGAATCGTCAAGGTGGCCGCGGCACCCGTCTGCACCCCGCTGCCCTCTGCGTTCGCCTGCGGCCGCACCAGAATCGCCGTACCCGCCGCAGCCACTGGCGGCCGCGGCACCACGCAAAGCCCCACCTCCATCGTCTGCCCGGCCGGCACCGTTATCCGGTCTACGCTGAACTGATATTCCACGCCCGCCGTCCCCTGGCCCGTGCTCAACGAGTAGGTTTGCGCCGCCGGGCCCAGATTCTGCACCCGGAACTTATACACGCTCGGCAGCTCCGCGCCGCCAATGTTCGTGAAGAACAGCGGATCCGGCAGCAGCGTCACTCTCGTATCCGGCGTCGTGCCCGGCGCCACCGGCCCTGGCACCCCGTTCACAAGATCCGCCCCCAAAAACGGATACACCTCCGGATCGTCCGGCAGATTCTTCTTCAGCCACTCCTCGGCGAACTTGAAGCCCTCGTACAAGCCCTTGGCAAACGCCAGCACCAGCCCCGCGCTCTGCGGCAGCGGCGGCGGATGGAACAGGCTCTCATCGGCAAAGGTCTTGTAGGCGTCGAACACCGTCACCTTCAACGCATCGCCAATCGGCGTCCCCCCGCCCAGCGTCTGCTGCCCCAACGCGCTCCCCATCTCCTCCTTGGCGTGCTTGATCTCCTCGTTGAACTCGGTCACGCCCGCCACCCCGTTCAACACACCGCTCATGTAGATAATGCCGCTGATGCCAATCCCGTTGATCCGCCCGCAGAACTCGGCAATCTTCTCCGTGTAGTTCAGGTTCACGAGCTGCGTCCCCACGTAGTCCACAAACGCTCCGTGCGAACCATCTTCGAAGCTGCTGATCGTCTCCCCGGAAACCGGATCGTACTCGAGCCAGCCAAACCGCGCCGCTCCCCCCAGCGTCACCGGCCGCCGCGGCAGGATCACCAACACGCCCCGGCTCACCGCCTCGTTGATCAGCTCCCGCGCCCCCGCCGGGATCGCCGTCAGGTCCGCCAGCGCCGGCAGGTTCGCCCGACCAATCACCGTCAACCCATCGGTCGCGTTCCGAATTACGTCAATCACATCGAACGCCGTCTGCCCCGAACTCCCCGCCAGAACCTCGCCTTCGAGCGACGATTCCATCAGCCCCCGCAACAGCTCAAACGCTGCCGTCGCGTCCCGCCGCTGCCCGGCCTCGGCAATCGTCTGCATGTCCCGCTTCACCAGGTCCAGGCCGTAGACAATCGTGCCGTCCTTGTACCGGGACGTGCCGACGAGAATTCGCGGCCGGTTGTACCAACCCCGCACCAGATAGCCCGTCTGCAACTGCTGCAGAAACCGGTCGGCCGCCCGCGCGAACGCCGACGTATTCAGTTCGTTCAGCACGATGCTCTGCGCCCGTGCCAGCCTCGTCCCCTCCTGCATCGTCGCCAGTTGCGCCGGCGAAAGCGGCCCGCGCTGCGGCAGCGCCGCCAGTTGCGGCTGAATCGCGGCCACCTGCGTCTGAATCGCCTGCAACCGGGCGTTGAGCTGGGCAAACACCGCCGGCCCCTGCAGACCCCCAAGTATGTTCACGGTCGTAATGTCCTGCTCGGAGATCGACGCCGTCAGGTCTCCCGGCGACACCGAGATCCGTCCGCCGTTCCGCCGCGCCGCAATGCCGATGCGGTCCAAAATCGTCTTCCGGTACGTCCGCCGCTGCTCGTTCCGGTCCTCAGCGTCTACCTCGAGAAACAACCCCGTCAGGATGATGCTGCTCAGCGGATAGTTCGTCAGGCTCTCCTGAAAGTCAGTGCCCCGAATCAGCTCCTGCTGCCGCACATCCCCCGCCGGATCCCCCACCGTCAGGTACGGCGAATACGTGTAAATGTTCGCCGAAGCGGTCGGCCCTGCCAACGCCCGCGTCGACACGAAATGGCCAATGCTGATCGGCTTGCCGTACACCGCCGCCGTCTCGAACGTCTGTTCCAGCACAGTCGCCGTCCCCACCCCCAGCCCGAACAACGCCCCCGCCGCGTTGTACGTTTCGGTCACCAGCCGCACCGTCACCTTCTGCCGCAGCGCCTCTGGAATCTCCGTGAAGCGGCTCGCTGCCGTCCCGTACGTCTGCCCCGCCTGGTTCGTCCGCAGCGTCGGATCGAGCGGCGTGTTCCCCCCGCCGTACTCCACCCAGAAGTGCGGATTCAGCTGCCCGTTCAGTCCGCTCCCCACCGGATTCGACGTGTTCACCCCCGGCGGCAGGCAGCCCAGAATCTGGTTCCGCGGCGCGAACATCGCGCTGATCACCGCCGCCTGCAGCGACGAGTTCAGCGTGCCCTGCACATACCGCGCCGTCTGCCCGGAAGCCCGCAGCAGCGCCACCAACAGGCTCGCCCGGTCGAGCGGATTCCCGGAACGGGATTGCAGAACGCCGCGCGCTCCCCGTAGCGAGGTCGAGTAGATCTCGAGCCCAATCTCATCGCGCACGAACGCATAGATCCGCTGCGGATCTCTGCCTAATGCGCTCGCCTGCGCGGCCACCAGCGGATCGTTCGGATCATCCGCGGCCGACCCGCATAGGGGCATTACCGCCAGCGCCAGCGCGCTGAATAATGAAAGACAACGAAGCAACATCGCTCTTCCTCACCAGGACAAAATTGGGGTCTGAACCCGGTGAGGAGGAGCGGCGCAATATCACGCCCGGAAAAAACTATTTTGCGGACTTCGCCGCACCCGCCGTAGCAGCGGGCTTCTTCGGCGCTGCGGTGGTGGACGGAGCCGGAGCGCCGCCCGCCTTCAACAGCGGCAGCAGCACGTCACGCAGGTTCTTCTCTTCGTTCTCAAAAAACTTGTCGCCACCCGGAAACTGATGCCGGATCGCGCCCTTGCGGTCAATCACCACCAACTGCGGCATCAGCATGCTCATCATGATCGGGTGCTGCAAGAACTGCGTCGCCACGTCCCGGTTGGCATAGCCAATCGGATAGGTCAGGTTGAACTGCTTCGAATAGTCGTTGATCAGCATGTTCGCCATGTCATTGATGGCGATGCCGATCGGCTGGAAGCCCTGCGGACCCAGCTCCTTATAGAGCTTCTGCATCGTCTGCGAAGCCTTCTGGCAGTGCGGGCAGGTCGTCAACAGGAACTCGACCGCCACCACCTTGCCGCGAAACTTGCTCAGCAACTGCTCCTGGCCATTCGCCGCTTTGATAACGAGTTCCGGCGCCGGGCGCGGATCAGCCGCTGTGAGAGCCGTCGCTAAGGCAAGCATCATCAAGGAAGTCTTCATGGTAAACATATTATCGCATCCCCTCGGAAACAATCACGCGATCGCCCCGCTGTTCGACGCGTGTTTTCGGACCCTTTCGCTGGCTTTGCAGCGCCGCGAAGTCGGCGGCCGCCTCCGGGCTATCCCAGGCGACGGTGTACTGGAGCAGCGGCTCCTTGGTCTTCTTTTGCTCGGAGACGCGGAACTGCCCGCCGCGCCAGCGCTCCGCCCGCGCCGCGGCCGTCTCCACATCCCCAAACTGTTTGTACATCACCAGGCAATCAAATTCGCCCAGCGTCCCCTCGATCAGCGTCTTGTATCCCTTCGGCGCCCGCTCCAGCTCTACCGGCACCGCCTCGGTCTTGGCAAAGTAGCGGTCGGCGTGCAGGATCTGCTGCGTCGTGGCCGGCGGCCGCCGGAACACCTCGCTGAAGCCTCCGTTGCCCAGCTTCTCAATCACCTGCGCGTTGAAAACGAACCCGCGCGAATACGGAAACAGCAGACTCTCCCGGATGTACACCGGCGCGCTCGTCAACTCCGGATACTGCGACAGGCCGGACTCCCCCATATTCGCCATCATCCGCACCAGGCCCGGGTCCTTCCGCAAACTCTGGCCCGTCTTCGCCCCCATCACCTCGTACATCAACCACTGCGCCTGCCCCTCCATCACCGCCAGCCGTGCCGTCGCCGCGTCGTCCGTCTTCCCCTTCCGGATAAAACGGCCCAGGTTGAAGTGCTGGTCCGCCAGCGCGTGCGCCAGCTCATGCGTCAAAACGAACCGCTGCGTCGACTCCGGCGCGCTCTCGAGAATGAACATCTTCTTCTTCCGGTAGTCATAGAACGCCGCCGCCTGCTCCGTCAACAGCGACACCGTCGACCCCTTCAGGTCGTAATCGGCAGGGATGAACCCGAACAGCCGCAGCGTCAGCGTCTCCACCCGCAACTCCTCGTCGCTGACCGTCTCCTGAATCCGCGTCTCGAGAAACTTCTTCAGATTGGCCTTGTTGATGAACGCCCGGTCCACCCGCGACTTCATCGGCAGGCCCGTCGCCGAGGCCAACTCCTTCATCGCCGGGTCAATTTCGGCAAACAGATCGCTCTGCGCGCACGCCGCGCGCAAAAACAACAGTCCGGCCAGCGCGAGTCTCATGGGACGATTTCAGTAACGTCCAACACCGGAACCGTCTGCGGATCCGGTGGCGCCGGGGACATCGCATAAACCTTGCGGACCTTCACCGGCTTCTCCTGCAGGCCCAAAATCACATGGTCGTGCCGGCTCGACAGGTTATATACCTTGCCGATGCCCTCCACTTCGAAGCGCCAGCGCCCATCGTGCGTCACGGGCGTACCCCGCACCGTCACCTTCGCATCGCCCGGCCGGAAACCCACGCCCTTAATAGCGTCCCGCAACTGCTCCAGGCTGATCCGGTTCCCCGGCGCCAAGGTGAACTCCACGCCCGCCGCCGGATCCACCGCCACCTTCTCGACGCCGCGAATCTTCTTGAGGCCCATCTCCATGCTCTTCACGCACGTCGCGCAGTCCATCTTATCGACGGCCAGCATCACCTGCAGGAATTCGGCCTGCGCCAGCGCCAACGGCGCAAACAGCATCAACAGCTTTCGCATCACTCTATTGTAAGGACGTAGACGGAGACCAATTGGTTGTTCTGCCGCAACTCTATTTCTTGCCGGCCCGGCGCGGGGCGGGGGAGCCGCAGGCGAAACACCTTGCCCCCGCAATCCCCCCGCTGCCCCCGCGCCTCGCACTCCCCGCCCGGCGGCGGCTCCGGCAGTTCTAATTCGAAGATCACCTCGGCGCTCCGCCCCGGCAACGTCACCCGCTGTCCGGCCGCCTCGTCCCGCAGCGCTCCCGCTGCCACGAACACCACTGGCGCCGCGCCCCCCGGCCACATCGTCCAGACCACCGCGCAGAGCACCATCGCCGCAATCGCCAGAATCGGCGCCGGACCCGTGGACCGCTGCCGCGCCCGCACGTCAATCTCGTCGTATTCGAACTCCGCCAGCGCCTCGGCGTAGCCCTCCTCCTCGACGATCCGCCGCTGCACCCGCTCCCGCTCCTCCTCGGGCAGCTCGTGCCGCAAATAGGCGCGCCAAATCCGCTCTTGCTCTCTCACTGGCCCTCATCTTTTCGTGATGGATTTCGCGCAATCATCACGCACTTTTCTAACTTCTCCCGCAGCCGCAGCGCCCGGTTCCGCAGCGCATTCACCTGCAGCCCCAACTCGGCCGCCAGCCGCTCCCGCGGCCGGCCATCGTAATACGCCAGCACAATCCGCCTTTGCTCGGGCTCGAGCGTCTCTAAACACCGCCGCAATCGCTCGGCCATCTCGTCACTCGCCGGCAGCGCCAGCCGCGCCCGCTCCCGGCCAAACTCCGCCAACTGCGCCCGCTGCCGCACCGCGCGCGCCGCCTCCTCCCGCAGCATCAGCCGCGCAATCCCAAACAGATAGCTCTCCAGGCGCTCAATCGCCTCCCCCTCCGCCAGCCGCCGCCCCAGCCGGTCCAGCGCCTCATCGGCCAGCGCCTCCGGCTCCCCGCACCGCTCCCACATAAACAGCCGGACCAGCCGCCAGCGTAACGCCTCATAGCGCTCGGCCGTTCCCATCGCCGCCAGCAGTTGTTGCCAATGCTCGGCCGTCAACGCCAATCCCCCTGCAAAACGAATCCGGCCCAATACACCGGATGCGACCATCGCGGCTCGGCCCGCAGCCGCTGCTGCGCCGCGAAGAGGGCCGCAGCGGGCGACTTTTTTGTTTTAAACATTTCTGTGTAGAAATGTTCCATCAGCCGCGCCGTCGCCTGGTCGTCCACGCTCCACAACGACGCCACCACCCGCCGCGCCCCCGCGTGCAAAAACCCGCGCGCCAACCCGATCACCCCCTCCCCACTAATCTCCGGCCCCGCCGCCGACCGGCACGAACTTAGCACCACCAGGTCCGCCCGAATGCTCTTCCCGTACAGCTCATAGAGCCGCATCGTCCGCTCCGGCAGCGCAATCCCCGAAAGCGCCGGCTCCCGGTCGTCCACGGTTGTATGGGTCGCCAAGTGCAGGATCCGCGACGACCGCAGCGCCGCGTCCACGTCCACCACCCGGTTCACCGGCGTCAGCGCCGCAATCGCCTCCGCCTCCCGCTCGGCGAAGCGCAGCGAAGGCAGCGCCACCACCGATACCTTCCGGTGCGGCGACGGCGGCCGCTGCCGCAACGCCGCCAGCACGCTCAACGACGGCGCCAGCGTCACCTCCCCCGGCGCGAGCAGTTGCCACGGCAACCGCGCCAGCGGCCCCTCCGGCGCCACCACCAGCCGCCGCGCCGCCACCGGCAGCAGCTTCTGCATCTCCGGCAGCATCGCCTTCCATGCCGCCTCCGCCGCCGCCAGCCGCGCCTGCCGCCCCGCGGCCGTCTCGTTCGCTACCAGCGTCACGCGTGCCGTCAACGCGGCCAGGAAGGCGTCAATCCGCGGCGCCAGCTCCCGCCGCCCCGGCAGCGGCACCGCCCGTACCCCGCCCGGGGTGATGACGAACGCCGCCCCCTCCTCCTCGCTCAGCCAGTACTGCACCAGTGTCGTCTCCGCGCTCGCCAGCGCCCGCAACGCCGCCGCCCCGCTCGGCTCGGCCGCCCACTCCTTCCGCAGCGCCGCCTGCGCCGTTCGCCACTCTCGCAGCAGCGCTTCGACCCTCTCCCGCGACCCCGGCAGCCGCTGCTCCTGCGCCGATAGCTCCTGCCGCAGTTGCCGCTCCCGGGCGTTGGCCGGCGTCTCCTGCTCATCGAGTTCGTCAAGCAGCAGCCGCGCCCGCGCCCGTTCGCTGATGGCGAGCGCCTCTTGGCTTCGTTTCGTGAAAAGCAGTTTCGAGATCTCGAAGTCGTAGATGCTCCGCTTGGTGGCAAAGTAGCTCGACCGCAGATCCGGGCTCAGCACCCGGCTCCGCGTCTCCTCGACAATGCTCCGCGCCCGGGCGATCGTCTGGAGCGATTGGCTTCGTTTCGTAAACTGCCATTCGATGGCCGCCAGCGTCGCCAGCGCCGAGGCCTCCCCGGCGCGGTCGCCCACCGCCCCGTACAGCTCCAGCGCCCGGTGGATCTCCGCTTCGCCCTCGGCCAGGGCGTTCCGCCGCAGATGCAACGCCGCCAGGCGGGAGTGGGTGGACGCCGCCCCGGCCCGGTCCTTGGCTTCGAGCTTGGCGGCCAGCGAGGCGCGGTAGAGGCTCTCGGCCTCCGCCATCCGGCCGGAGCGCAACAGCACGTCGGCCAGGTTCTGCTGCGGATAGGCCTTATCGACCGGCGTCGGCAGCATCGCGATGGCGCGCCGGAAATTCCCCTCCGCCTCTTTCGGCTCCACCAATCCCAGATTGTTCAGCGCGTAGGCTTCAAAGCGAGTCTCTTTCGCCTCCCGGAACAGCGCCAGCGCCTGCCGGTGCGCGGCGGCCGCCCGCACCGGGTCGCCCAGTGCCGCCAGGATCAGCCCGTCGTTGTTCAACGCATGCGCTTCGCCCACGATGTTCTTCAACTGCCGCCACTGCGCGGCCACGGACTCGTACACCTGATGCGCCGCCGCCAGGTCGCCCCAGGCCGCGTACACATTGGCTAAGCCCAGCATGGTGTACGCGATGCCGGGGCCGTCCTTGATCTCCCGGCGGATCGCCAGCGCCGTCTCCAGATGCGCCTTTGCCGCCGTGTTCTCGCCGAGCTCCGTCTCGGCGATCGCCCAGTTGTTGAGCACAATCGCCTGCTGAAATCGATCGCCCAACTGCTGATGCGAAGCGTAAGCTTTGGCGAACCACTCCACCGCTGCCGCGGAGTTGTCCTGATTCTGGTAGTGCCGCGCGATGTTGTACTCGACCAGCGCCTGCTGCTTCCGGTCCTCGGCCTGCGGCAGGGCCGCGGTCAATAGCGCCAGCTTGGCGGCCGGCGTGGGGGCCTGCCGCACCTGTTCAAGCAGCAGCTTCGTGTCCAGAGCGCATAAGCACGGGACGATCACGAAGAGAGCGAGAAGACGCCGCGAACCCATGCACTGCTTAGTGTAGTCGAACCTACGGCACAATTACGGTAAATAAGTCGGCTTGCGTCGTGCGGTTGCCCACCGAGATCTCAATCCGCTGACGCCCCGGCGTGCAGACCGCCGGAACCACCAGATCAATCGCCAGGAAGTTGTTCACCGGAGCCGCCCGGCGCACCTCGGTGGGCACCCCGCAGAGCCGCGCCGAAATCGGCGCCGTGCTGTTCCCGTTCAACAATACGTCCCGAATCGTCCCGGCCCGGAACAGATAGATCGTCTCGTCGGGCCTCTGCCCGCCCAGGGGCAGCGCCGGAGTCACCGGACCCGTCGGCATCTCGACGGAATGCACAAGTGCACCATTTGACTCGACGGCCACCGTCACCGAACCCTCGGGCAGCGTCGGCGGCGTCAAGACGACAATCTGGTCCCGACCGCTGAAGATCGGCTCCACGCGGACCTCGCCAAACCGGACCCGCGAGCCCGGCGCAAACTCCCGGCGGCCGAAGATGCTGATCACCGTCGAAGGCGCCAGCGCACCCGCTTGGAAACTCGCGCTATTCACAATCCCCGCGGCCGTAAACGGCACCTCCCGCGCCAGCAGATACGCCACCACGCCGTCATGATCGGACAACCGCGCCGCTGCCGGAAAGTCTGCGTTGCCCCGCGCAAAGTGCACCCGGCTCAACAGCCGCGGCTGGTTCAGCAGAATGTGGTCCAGCGTCTGCGTCTGGCCCTCGAAAACATACGAGTAGTTCTCCGCGGCCGGCAGCGTATTCGTCAGGTTGGTGAACCCCCGGAAGTTGATCTCGCTGGCAAACGAGTTCCAATCCCCCGCCACTACCACCGGCAGATTCGCCGGCAGCAGACTCAACTCCTCGGCGACCGAAGCAAACTGCGCCGCCCGCTTGGCCCGTACCCGCGGATCTTCGAGATTCAGCCGCGAGCGCATATGCACCCCCATCACCGCGATCGGTTGGCCGGCGATACTCCCGCGCAGCAGGATCGGCGGCCGGTCGTGCGTCAACTCGCCCGGGGCATACTCGCTATCCCTGGCCAACTGCGCCACCGCGTCCACCGACACCCGCGAGGCGCGCGCCAGGAACCCGGACGTGATCCCGCTCGGATCATTTGACGGCGCCGTGAAGGCCATATAGTCGGAGCCAATCGCATCCGCCGCGCGTTCGAGCGTCGAGAGATTGTCCACCTCCTGCACGACGATCACATCGGGCAGCCCCAGTTGCCGTTGGACATACTGGCGCAGCCGCGGCAAACGCCCGGCGAGCGCGGGTTCGTCAAAGAGCCGGAACAGGTTCAGCGTCGCCACGGTGAACTCATACTCCGCGCGCGCCGGGGCGGGCGGAGCCTCCGGAATCAAAATCGCCTCGGTGATCGGATTCGCGTAGATCGTATAAGCGCGCGAGCCGAAATCGAGCGGCCCCGTAACGCGCGCGAGCGATGTCCCCGCCGAAACCGGCGCGTCCGTAATCAGCCGCAGCAGATTTTGCCAGCGCGACTCATCGGAGCGCCGGAACGGCCGCGGCGCGTCCAGCGTCGCCCACGCGACGGATCCGCTCAATGGCGCGACGATGTTCAATCCCGCCTGCACCAGCATGCCCTCGTACCGCTCCAGGTCTTCATCCGGCCGCAGCGCTGCCGGCGCCGGCAGCGTCTGCCCCTGGGCCCGCAGCGTCACGGTGGGGTTGATAAGTTCGGTCAGCGGCGGGCTCTGCGGATCTCCGGCGGGCCGGAACTCGACGATGTCGCCCTCCACTTCGACCAGGGCGCCCACTACGGCCGCCGCCGGCGGCGTGGTCTGCGTGAACACCAAAATCCCGGACGAAGCGCGCGGATCCGTCTGCGCGGCCTGCAGGTAGAAACCGTTCGTCCGCCGGAACGTCACGATGCCGCTCGTGATCACTCGCCGGTTAACGAACGGGCTCTCGGCCCCCGGCCCTTGAATCTCCGAGATCGTCAGCCGCAGCGTCTCCGGCGGCGCGGCGCAGTTGACGAACGGCGTCGCCCGATTGCGCGGGGCGGGAGCCGCCACCACGAAATCGACGCTGTTGTTGTCCGTATCCTGGCAGCCGGCTCTCGCTCGCACCGCGGCCGATGTGTTTGTCAAATCCCGCGCGGGCGCCGTTTCGAACTCGTTGGCCGCGGCCCCATAGCCGATGCGGTCCACCACCTCTCCGGCCGCGTTCCGGAGCACCACCTTGCCCGCCGTGCCGGACATCGGGATGGCCCCGGTGACGTCGGGCGCCGGCAGGTTCTGTGTGCCCCCGGCCCCGGCCGCCTGCTGGATGAGGTAGTATTGCCCGGCCTCAATCGTCCCCGTCAACGGCGTCGATTGGAACGTCGTCCCGGTGGCGCTCGCGTACTGCACGGTCCAACCGTCGAGCGCCTGCGTCTGCGTCCCGCGGTTGAATAGCTCTATGAAATCCTGGCGGAAGGTGGCGCCGGTGTTGCCTCCTCCTCCGTAGATCTGGCTCAAAACTACCTGCGCCGGCAGGGCGCTCGTCAGGGTGAGGAGGAGAAGGAAACGAAGGATCATAGCTTACCGGTTGTACTGGGGAGTAATGCCGCGCAGGTTAGCCCACACGCGGTTGATGGCGTCGAGCGTCTCCGGGCTCAGCGGGCCCTCATTGGCGGCGGCGACGTTGGCATCGAGTTGGCTCTGCTTACTCGCCCCCAGGATGATGCCCGTAATCGGCGTATGGTGCAACAGCCAGCCGAGGCTCAAGCTGATCATGCTGCGCCCGGCCGCGGCCGCAATCTGTTTGAGCTCCTCGACGGCGGCGAACTGCGCCGGATGCCAGTACCGGTCGAGGTACATCTGGTTGCCGTCAAAGCGCGTGCCGGGCAGGGGAGCGGTAGCCGCCTGCTTGCCTGTCAGCAGCCCTCCGGCCAGCGGGTTGTAGATATACGTCTCGACGCCGTAGCGGGCGCACATCGGCAGATACTCCGGCTCAATCCCGCGCGCCAGCAGGTTGTACATCGGCTGTGAGATCTTCATCGGATGGCGGCACAGCGTCTGCATCTCCGTCACCTGCCAGGCGGCGTAGTTCGAACAGGCGAGCTGCCGCACCTTGCCCGCGTCCACCAACCGCGCCACCGCTTCGAGCGTCTCCTCAATCGGGGTCGCCGGGTCCGGCATGTGCAGGTAGTAGACGTCGACGTAGTCCGTCTCGAGACGCCGGAGCGAGGCGTCGATCTGCTTGTTGATCGCGGCCGCCGAAAGGCCGATATCCTCTGGCCCCTCGCCCATCTTGCCCCGGACCTTCGTGGCCAGGCGAATCTTGTCGCGGCGTCCTTTGAGCGCCTTGGCGACGATCTCTTCGCTGCGCCCCATGTTGTAGACGTTGGCGGTATCGAGAAACGTGATGCCGTAGTCGAGGGCGGCGTCAATCAAACGGAGGGAATCGGCTTCGTCGAGCTGCGAGCCGAAGGTCATGGTGCCGAGCACGAGACGGGAGTTCATGGGTTGAGTACCTTCAAAACCTGTTGGGCCAGGGCTTCATAGCCGGCCGGGGTGTAGTGGACATTCGCGGGCAATTGGCCGGAGTGGTCGGCCGCAAACAGATTATTCACGCGGATCTTCGCCGCCTTCATGACGCGAGTCGCCACGGCGTTGTAGCGCGGGACATCGGCCGGATCGCGCGGCGGGTTCACCTTGCCGGGCGGCACCGGCGTCGTCGAGGCCCAAATCAGTTTGGCCTTGGTTTGTTTTAAACGCTTCACGATTGATTTGAGATTGTGTTCGTACTGCTCGAGTGGAATCTGCCGCTGCCCGCCTTCCATGATTTTCAGATCATGCAGCCCGAAGTTGAAGTGGATCACGTCCCACTTCCCGTCGCCGAGCCACTGCTCCAGCTTGGCGGCGCCGTTGCCGGTGTGCGCGGCGTTCCCTTCGTTATGGATGACGGTCGCTTTGCCCGAAAGCGCCTTGGCGACGAATGGCGTGTAGCCGATGGAGATCGAGTCGCCAATGATGAGGATCCTGGGGCCTTGGGCCCAAAGGGGCAGCGCGAGCGCGAGCAGCAGAAGAGTACGCATAAGTACTCGATGATAAATGAAAAAAGCCCGCGGCCGGGGCCGCGGGCGGAGAGTATGGCTATCGTGCAGCCGCAATTACGGCTGCAGATCCTGTTCCTGAGCGAAGCTGGCCCATTCTTCCGTCCAGTCGTGATCGCCGAAGCCGCCGATCCAGGTGGCCCACTGGTCAAAGAAGCCGTCATCCGGCGGCTGGATCCAGTTGGCGCGGAAGACGGGCGAACCGGTGAGCGGACGGAAGTCCGGGTCGGAGCGCTCGAGCGGCCGGCGGAGCAGGGAGTCCGCAATCAGCAGCTGGGCCGCGGGGTTGGTCAGCAGGGCGCGGAAGTCCGCCACGACCTGTCCTTCGGGGGTGGCCGGAGCCGGCGGCGTCGTGTTGAAGCCGTTGTTCCACGACAGAACGCCGTTCACGCTGAAGTCGCCGCTCGCGATGTTGGGCTGGATGCTGTCGGCGATGTTAGCGCCGCCGAAGGTCCGGGTGATCCAGTTGTAGCAGAGCATGTTGTTGTAGGAGCCACCCGCGCCGCGCCGGAAGTACAGGCAGGGCGAATCCGCTTCGTCAAAGCCACGCGCACCGCCGCCGACGAAGGTGACGTTAAACATTGTCGGCTTGCCGAGCGGGCGAGCCGCGAAGTTCCGCTCGTAGTTGTCCATCTCGATACCGCGGTTCGACAGGTCGTCGTTGGCCACCATCACGCCGTGCTGCAAGCGGCCGCTCCAGCCGACCTGGCCGTCGAGGAAGTCGTCGGCGGTATAGGTGCCCACGAGGTACTTAGCGTCATTGGTGCCGCCGAACCATTCAAAGGCATCGTCGAGGCCGTAGTGAGCCTGCAGGAACTCGCCCTTGGTGCCCTTGCCACAGCCGCCCCACGTGATGGAGTTGGTCTCTTCGTTGGGCCGGAGCAGCGCGCCGGCAAACTCAACGCGAACATACTTCAGGCTGCCGCAGCTGTGGTCGGCGTTCGTGCCGCCGTAGCGGGTTTCCGGCAGTTCCGGCAGACCTTCAATGGTCAGGAAGCCGGCGGGATCGTTGATCGGCGCCTGGCCGAGCATCACGAGACCACCCCAGTCGCCGCGCTGCCGGCGGCCGATGGGCTGCGAGGAGGTCATGATGATGGGACGCGAACGGGTGCCTTCGGCGATCAGCTTGCCATTGTTGGCCACCAGCAGCACCGAGGGCGGCTGCGAACCAGGCTGGCCGATGATGACGGTGCCGGGCTCGATGGTCAGGGTCGCGTTGTTCCGCACGGTGACGATGCCGCGAATGCTGTACGCATTGTCGGCGGTGAGGGTGCGGTTTTCGGTGATGTTGGCCGGCAGGTCGATCGTCGCGCGAACGACGCTGAACTTGAAGTAGGCGGTCTTCACCGGGCGGGTGCCGGTGTAGTCGCGCAGCTGCACGACGAGCGTGTGCATGCCGAACTCTTCAGGGACCGTTACACTGGCCACGGTAGCCTTGGTCGCTTCGGGAATCCGCACGATGCGGAAGCCCTGAGCCGGGGTGTTGCCGAAGAAGTCGGTCGGGGTGTTGTTGTTGCCCGGCAGGTAGAACTTCGCGCCGGTCTGGTTGTTCTGCCGATAGGCGACGATCGTGTAAGGATACAGATCGTTGTTGGGCTTCGCCGTCCAGCGAACGGTAAGCTGTTCGCCGGGCCGGTAGACCTGCTTGTCTGCCCAAACCCACATGGCGGCGGTCGAAGAGATGCTGGTGAATCCACTGATTTCGCGCTCGGCCTGGCTGGCGCTGACAGTCCGGAAAGTCGGACCGTCGGCGGCGACAAGGCCGGTGCTGAGCAAGCCCAGCGCCGCGGTGGCGAGAGTAATCTTTCGCATGGCTCGGTGTTATTCCTTTTTGGAGTTAGAAAAACGTGTAACTGGTGCCGATCGTAAAAGTACGACCAATCTGGAAACGGCGGACCACAAAGTCGGCCTGGGTCTGCCGGTAGACGTTGTTGTTGAGGTTTTCACCGCTGAAACGCAGCTTCCATTTGCCGTTCTCCCGGATGCTGTATTCGTATACGAAATCAAGCAGGATGTTCCGCTCCTGATAGATATCCGGGAGTTGGAAGGTACCCACATCCGTAATGCGGCGGGAGACGGAGTTCACATAGAAGCGGCCGTTCGAGCGCAGAGAGGCGCGCTGCCATTCGGCGATGACGTTGAAAATGTAGCGGGACTGGCCCACCAGCGGCCGATTGGCCGAAGTGAGCTGCACGAACTGGTCGGTCGGAATCGTGACGTCGGAATCCACGAGCGTCAGGTTGGCCTGCACGCCGAAGTCGCGCAGAGCCGGGCTGAACCGGCCCAATCCTTGGCGCCACTCGAACTCCGCACCCTGGTTGCGGGCGCTCGGCACGTTCAGGAAGCTCTGCCGGAGTTCGGAAGCCGTCGGCCGGTAGATCTGTTCGATCGGATCCTGGAACCGCTTGAAGAAGTAACTGGCGGCCACTACCTGATTGCCGCCGAGGAACCATTCCCACCGGACGTCGTAGTTATCGATCTTGGCCCGCCGCAGATTGGGGTTACCAACCGTCGAGAAACCACCGACGACGTTGGTGAACTCAAAGGGCGACAGTTCGCGGAAGTCCGGCCGGTTGACCGTGCGGCCGTAGCCGAACCGGAGGTTCTGTTTCGCCGTCAACTGGTAGATCACGTTCACGGCCGGCAGCAGATCGCGATTGTTGAGGTTGGCGAACGACGGGATGCCGCCCGGGATCAGCGGATCGAGCGTGGTGACGTTGATCTGCGCATCCTCTATACGGAAGCCGGAGATCACGCGCCAGCGGGAACCGATGGCGAGGTCCACCATGCTGTAGCCGCCGTAGATGTCCATCAGCGCTTCATACCGGTCCGTACCGCGGGTGATTTCGCGAACCGCGAAACCATCGGGACGGATATTGTTCGTTCCGAGCACCACGTTCGTCGGCTGCGAGAAGTCGATCGTGGCCGCGCGGATGGGGAAGAAGCGGAACCGGCGGCTATCAAAATCCCGGCGGCGGACCGTTCCGCGGAAGCCGGTTTTGAACAGACCGCTGAACTTACCCTTGAAGAAGGGAATCGACCAATCGGCCTGCGGCTCGTAGATCTTGTCCTTCAACTCCGAGAAGAAGCGCAGACCGGACTCCGGCAGGTTCAGGAACGCGTACGGCTGGTTCGAGCCCGGCTCCCGTCCGCGGATGGTTTCGCGAAGGTCCGGTTCGGAGCGGTCGGAGTTCGAGAAGGTGAACTGCCAGTGGAACACGCTGTTCTTCCAGCGGGCCACGGCATGGTCGCCTTCGATGCCGGTGGAGAACAGGCCGCGTTCGGTCCAGCGGAGACGGTCGGAGAGAATGTCCTGTCCGTTGCCTCCGTTCAAGCCGGAGATGAACCGCGCCTCCTTGTCGGTGTCGCGGGTCAGCGTGTTGCGGAAAATCAGCTTGTTCGAGTTGTTAATCCGGTACGCCGCGTTCAGAACAGCACCGATGCGGGCCGACTCATTGCCCACGTTGAACTGGTAGTCCGAGAAGATCTGCGGCCGGCCGCCGCCGCTGTTGACGAGGAAGCGGCGATCTTCCGGGGTCTGCTGCGGCGAGTTATTGAATGTTACCGCCGCCACGACGCCCAGCTTGCCCCACGTGTTGCCACCGGAGATCGAGTAGGTTTGCGTCGGCCGGGCCGAAGAAACGGGCCGGATCTCATAATCGGGGTTGAACGAGCGGCCGAACTGCTGGAACTCCTGGTCGGTGAAACTGCCGACGAACAGCCGACGGTCCGCCGGAATGCCCGCCGGAATCCCGCGATTGCCGTCGTCCACGCCAAATGCGTCCCGCGAGCCGCCCGCGAAGCTGCTGAAGCGCTTGCCCACCGTCTGCGAGTTGAAGCCGTAGTTGATCGAAACTGTCATCGTCTTCTGCGTCGGAAACTCCGTCGTCTGCATTTGGACGAGACCACCGGAGAACTCGCCGGGCAGATCGGCGCTGTAGGTCTTGACGACCTTGATGTTGTCAATCAAATTGGCCGGAAACAGGTCGAGCGGCACCACACGCCGCTCCGGCTCCGTCGTTGGGACCATCGCGTTATTCAACATCGTCGAGGAGTAGCGTTCGCCCAAACCGCGGACGAAAACGAATCCGCCGTCGACCACCGAGATGCCGGTTACTTTTTCGAGCGCGCCTGCGGCATCGGAAGCCGTGCTGCCTTTGATGTCATCCTTGGAGATGGCGTCACTCACGGTGGCGGCGAGACGCCGCTCGGTGAGTACAGATTCCGCTGTGGTTTGGAGCGCACCGACCTTTTCTACTACATCGAGCGTAGTGACGGCGCCTTTCTGTTGGAGGACCGAACTGGCTTCGGTTACCTCGCCCGCCTTCACCTCTAAGTCTTCAATAGTCGTCTCCAGATGGTTCGCGCTGGTAAGTCGGAGCTTATACTTGCCAGGAGAAAGCGAGATTGTGAAGCGGCCTTCGGTGTCCGTTGACATCTTGCCGTCCGACACCCCGTCCACTTCAATTTGAACGAGTGGAATGGGGCGTCCCGTAGCGGCATCAAACACGGTGCCGGTAACATTACCCTTGCCGGCTGGTTGTGCGAAGGCGGCGCTCAGACACGCCAATAGGACCAGCCAGGGTCGAAAGTGCTTATTCATAAGAGGGGGGTGCGGCGGACTACTCGGCCACCCAAACGGAGACCGCGTTGCTGGCGATGCCGTTCACGGTGACGATGACGGGAACCTGGCCGGAGACGAAGCTCTGGTCGGGGATGACCGCGTTGATCTGGCAAATACCAGGGAACTGTGGGTGCGCGCCGGCAAACTGCGGCGTGACCTCAATCACCGAAATGGTCACCTTGACATCGGCGACGGCACGCGAGAGTTGCGCGGGCGGAGCTCCGTCCGTGACCCGGGGATTCGTCAGCCCGCAGCCGGTGGCGTAAAGTTGGATCACTTCGCCGCGCCGGGCCCGCGTCTGGCGGGTGTTGATGCCAAAGTCCTGATTCTGCGCAATTGCCGGGCGGGTGGCGTCGGTACCCGCCGTGGCGAGCGCCGGCCAGAAGTCATAAACGTTAACGGCGCCCCGGGCTACGGTGGCGCTGCCGTTGATTACTTCGACGGCGACGCTGCCCGTGGCGGCGCCAACCGGGACCACGAAGTTAATTTGGTTCGCGGAGACAAAGTACAAAGGAGCATTGACACCGCCCACCGTTAGGCGAACATTCGCCAAGGTGGTCGGCATCGGGCTCAGGGAGGAGAGCGCCGTGGTAGTCACGGTGCCGAAGTTGCCGTAAGCACTCGCAATCGAACCGGGTGCAACCGGCGCCTTGACGTCGAGGTTGCTGTAGTTGATTACGGTGACGGGACCAGGAGTCTGTGCGGACAAAATCGCGGCGGAGAGACCCGCCAGCACGAGAAACCGCTTTACAAGGATCTTCATCAGATCCGAGTGTAGGACTCCAATTGCAACAGAGAATTACTTTAGAATTACAGTTCTATGAAAACGACAACGGCCACCGTGCGGGCGGTGGCCGTTGTCATCCTACTGTAACTTTTTTGAATTAGTCGCCGAACGAGCCGACTTCTTTGTCCGCCTTGGGGGCAGCCGGTTTGATGCCGCCGAGCGCGTCCAGCGGAACGAATCCGCCTTCCGGCTTGGGCTGCTTCAGGATGTGCTCGCGATAGAGCTTCTCCATCTGCGCATTCTTGGCGGCGTCTTTCAACTTCTCATCGCGGGCGCGGATCTTCTCTTCGCGGGCGTTCTTGGCGATGCCCACGTCGTCGAGGTCGTGCTGCTTACCACGCGCCACGTCTTCAGCATTGAGCTTCAGCTTGTGGTTGGCGTCGGCCATGTTGACCTTCTTGTTACCGGCGAAGATTTCGTGACGGCCGTGCTCTTCATACCACTTGGTGAGCGTGGCGGTCATGTGCATCTTCTCGATGATGTTCCGCCAGCCGACGCCCGTGTTGTAGGCGCAGAAGGAGATTTCGCCTTCCTGGGTGGCGTAGGGGATGATGCACTGTTCGGTACGGCGGAAGTCGTAGTTGAACAGGTCCTGGAACCACATGCCGGCGATGAAGAGGAAGTTCCAACGGTCGCGGCGGCGCTTCTCGATGTCGTCCATGGTGCGGTCGCCGGTCACCTTGCCGTAGTTGCGGCCGGTGGCGCCGAAGCACTTGTCGAACTTCTGCAGCAGGTCAAGCAGGCGGAAGTGGGTGGGGGCGTTGAAGGGCTGGTAGTTGCGGAGCAGCGCCAGCGAGACGCCAACCACGGACCAGAACTTGCTGCGGGCCGCGTCGTTGACCTTGGCGATGTCCTTGGCCAGACGGTCCGCGTTCAGGAACCCGGTCACCGGCTTGGCTTCCTTGGTTTCCTTGTCGATCATCAGCGCCATGCCGATGCCGCAGTTCGGGTGGCAGCCGCAGGAGAGCTGGCCCCAATCGGCGTTCGGTCCATGGACCAGGTCGGCCCAATCGGAGAACGTGGACATGAAGGAGATGGGGAACCAGTCGCGGACGGGTTCACCGAGGCCAACCTGATTCTTCACGTCATGCGCGAGGTGGGAGAGCGTGTAGCGCTGGGCGGCACGCCGTTCCGGGGTTACCTCTTCGTCGCGGCCCGTGAAGGAGACCGGCTGGAAGGAGAGGAACGAGATGATCTTCGGGTTGTCGAGGGCGAAGCGGATGACCGCGCCGACCTGCTCATTATTGATACCGTTGATGATCGTGATGACGGGGACGATGTCGACGCCCGCGTTGTGCAGGTTGGTGATCGCCTTCAGCTTAACGTCGAACAGGTTGCCGACCAGGCGGTGCGAATTGGCTTCGTTGCCGATACCGTCGAACTGGAGGTAGGCGTAGCGGAGACCGGCTTCGGCGGCCTGCTTACAGAACTCGGTGCTCTTGGCGAACTCGATACCGTTGGTCGCGGCCTGCACGGAGTTGTAACCAACCTTGCGGGCGTAGCGGACGGCGTCGAGGAAGTAGGGGGACAGGGTGGGCTCGCCACCAGAGAACTGCACCGACATCTGGCGGCGCGGCTTGATGCTGATGGCGTTGTCCAGCATCGTCTTGATCTCTTCCCAGTTCAGTTCGTGGACGAAGCCGACTTGGTTCGCGTCCATGAAGCAGGGATCGCACATCATGTTGCAGCGGTTGGTGAGGTCGATGGTCAGCACCGAGCCACGGCCGTGGGTGATGGTGGACGAACCGTGATTGTGCAGCTTCTCGTCGTTGTGGGCGCGGATGTCGCGGCCGGGGAACACGTCTTCGAGGTGCTGCGAGAAGGCCGGGTCGATCGACATCAAGTCTTCAAACTTGCCGTGGATCGGGCACTCCTTCACCATCAGGATCTTGCCATCCCGCTCGATGATGTCCGCCTTGATTTCGCCGATCTTCTCGTTCAAGAGGACGGAGACGTCCTTCTTGCCGTCGAGAACCTCTTTCCGCAGCTCCGGCACGCACTTGGGGCACAGGGAGTCGGTCTTGCGCGGCCAGCCCAGTGGCGGCTTGGACTTCTCCCAGCTCTTCAGCAGGGGCTTGTCCGACCACTTGGGGGTGAAGGACGGATTGGGGTTGATCCGGTTCAGGCGTTCAAAGACCTGCCAGGCAACGTTCGCGGTGACCGTGACGGCCTTCTCAACGTACTTAATGGGCTTGTGCATAGGGGGAAGAGAATCCTCGAAAGAGAATAGTACTACCGAAACTAAAGAGTAACCTGGAACCAGAGAAAGCCCAATCAACGATCATTGAACGGGGATTTAGGAGGCTCAATGGCGATCTGACGGGTTGAACGGTGGCGGCTTAAACGGCCGTATTCGTTTGAAATGTTGGACTTGCAACTAGTTTGCGATTCCTTCGAGGCTGGCCAACCGCCGGGAAACCTGTTCGGCGGATTGGCGGGCGGCGGCGGCCGCGGCGGGGTTGGGGGCTGTCGCCGCCAGATCTTCGTAATGGGCCAGCGCCTGGCGGTAAGCCGCCCGGGCAAGTACCGGCCGGCCAGTCCGGTGTTCCTCCGCTAAGGCGAGGACGGCGGCGGCGTTGGCCGCGAGCGGCTCCCGGACGTGGGTATCGACCGCCTCGAAGTAGCCGGCGAGTTCCACGAGTTTCGCATCGAGGGCCTCCGACGGCACCGCGAAGAAGAAGCGATGCGCGATATGCGGGCCGATCTGGCAGACGAAGGCGAGGCGTTCTTCGGCGCGGTTGTATTCGAGGCCCAGAACCAGCGGCTCCATGCCCGCGATGAGGTGCTTCCGTTCGAGATCCTCGAGTCCGCGGAGGACCCGATAGCGTTTGCCGGTTGCGAGCAGGGGAAAATCGACTAGCATGAATAGCTTAGATGCTACTCCTCCCGTTGGCGTTTTTCATTTCCGTGACATGGAACTTTGAGGGCGGCAGCGCCGGCCGCGTCGAAACGGTCAGCGCGGCGCACGTGCGGGTGGGCGCCGCGGGAGAGAAGGATCAGGACGGCCGCAACCGGCAGGCGAACTGGTACTCCTTTCAAGTGAGTGGCGTTGAGCCGGGCAAGCCGGTGACGATCGACCTGGTGGACCTGCCCGGCGAGTACAACTACCAACCGAATCGCGGCGCGGTGAACGCGGAAACGCCCGCCGTCTGGAGCGAAGACGGCAAGACCTGGCGGCACGTCGACCAATTCACCTACGATGCCGGCGAACCCAAAATGACGCTGCGGATCACCCCGCGCGGACGCCGCTTCTGGGTGGCTCACACCCCTCCGTATACAAACCGGCACCTCGACGCGCTTTGGAAGGATGCCCGGCGGCAGTTCACGCGGATTGAAATTGGACGAAGCGTCGAGGGGCGTCCGCTGTGGCTCTGGACCACCGGAACCGGTCCACAGACGGTTTGGCTGATGTTCCGGCAGCACAGTTGGGAGACGGGGAGTTCCTGGGTCGGCGAAGGCGTCGTCCGCGAACTGCTGCGGAACCCGGAACTGCGGAAGGCCTTCACCTGGAAGATTCTGCCGATGGCCGATCCGGATGGCGTAGCGCGGGGAGGCGTCCGCTTCAACAAGTTCGGCTTCGATCTCAACCGGAACTGGGACGTTAACGGCGTCGCCAAGATGCCCGAGATCACGGCGCAGCGGCAGGCGATCCTTTCCGCGGGCGGGGGAGCGCTGTTTCTTTCGTTGCACAATACCGAGACGGCCGAATATCTCGAAGGTCCGCCGGTGGCCGACCCGGCCGTGCGGGCGCTCGCCGAGCGGTTCTACGCCACGCTGGTCGCCCGGACGAGCTTCGCGCCGACGCGGCCGTTGAGCTTCGCCACTCCGGTGGCAGCGGGGCGGATGACCGTGATCCACGGCTTAACCCGCGACCGGGCGTGGCCAGCGTTTTTGATGGAACAACGGATCAGCACGCAGCCGAAGTACGGGCGGCGGCCGCTGGTCGAAGACCGGCTGCGGTTTGGCCGCGAATTGGTACAAGGAATCAGCGAGGTTTTACAATAGCCATGGCAACTTACGGTTTCGTGGAATACGAAGACGCCTCCGCCGCAGTGCGGGCGGTCTATGACGATATCCGGACGGTCCGGCAGACGGACTACATCAATAACTTCTGGAAGGCGCTGGCCCACGACCCGGCCACCCTGCGGCGGACCTGGGAGAGCGTCAAGCAGATCATGGGGCCGGGCGGCGCGCTCGATCCGCTGGTGAAGGAGATGATCTACGTCGCCGTCAGCGCCACCAATGGCTGCGGCTATTGCGTGGCGTCGCATACCGTCGCGGCGAAGCGGGCCGGGATGACGCCCGAGATGTTCGGCGAACTGATGGCCGTCGTCGGCATGGCGAATGAAACCAACCGGCTGGCCGTCGGCTATCAGATCGAAATCGACGAACGGTTCCGGACCAGTTCGCTACCATAATCAATAGTGCGCATCTGGATCGGATTGGGACTGGCGTGTTTGGCCTGGGCGCAACTGCCGCGGCCCGTGGAAGGGACGGTCGTCAACGCCCTGACCGGCGAACCGCTGCGGCGCGTCAGCCTGCAGTTGCTGACCGTGGCGCGTCCGGCCGAGCCCGTGGTCACCGATTCGCTCGGCCGCTTTCGCCTTGCCGAACTTCCCGTGGGCAAGCATCGCATTCGCGCGTCGCGGCCCGGCTTCTTCACGGCGAAAAACGCCGATGTCGACTTCGAAATCAAGCCTGGCGACGAGGCCGCGAGCGTCCAGATCAAGCTCTTCCCCGGCGGCTCCATCAGCGGGACCGTGACCGACGAGGCGGGCGACCCCATCGTGGGCGGCCAGATCACGCTGCTCCGCCGCGCCTATATCGGCCCCAGGAAGCAACTGGTTTTCGTCTCCTCCGGCCTGACGGATGACCGCGGGCAGTATCGCCTGCACAGTCTGGCGCCGGACTCCTACCTGATCCGCGCGGCCGCCCAGCGCGTGGCCGGCGATCCGCAGTTGTACCCTCCGGCGTTTTTCCCCACCGCCACCGAACCGGCCAAGGCGACGCCCATCACGCTCGCCGCCGGGCAGGAGCAGCGTGGCATCAACATCAATCTGCGGCCCTCGCCGGGCTACCGGATGACCGGCCGGCTCATGAACGGCCTGACGAACAGCCCGCTCACCAACACCTCCCTGACGCTGACGACGCGCGGCATCGGCTCCATCATCTTTGAAGGCTCCCCGCAGGTGCAGGTGCGCGACCCCGGCGGACGGTTCACCATCAATGGCCTGATGCCGGGGCAGTACGAGGTCACCGGCTCGTATAACAACAACGGCCAGCCGTTGCAGGCGCGCCTGCTCCTCGATGTGAACCGCGACCTGGACGATGTCGTGGTGACGATGCTGCCCGGGGTGACGGTGCGCGGTCGCGTTCGCGTGGAAGGCGAAGGCGCGGTGGACCTGACGACGCTAGGCATTGCGATTGAATCGGCCGAAGATATGGTGGGCGGCGGTGGTGCATCCCGCACGGGCACCGACGGATCGTTCTCCATCGGTCCGTTGACGCCGGCGCGTTACACGCCGAACATCTATCGTCTGCCGCCGGGGGCCTTCTTGAAGTCCGTTCTGGTGGGGGAACGCGAAGGGACCCTCGACCTGGCGGGCGCGGCGGGACAGACAGTCGAAATGGTCTGGGTGGTGTCGCTGCGGGGCGGAAAAGTGGAGGGCCGGACCACGGCCGGAGCCGTCGTGGCCCTGGTGCCGGAGGCCGACGCCGCGAACCGCCGCAGCCGTTACCGCGCGGTGGAGGCCGATGCCGATGGCCGCTTCTCGCTGCCGGGCGTGGCGCCGGGTAGTTACTCCCTCTATGCGTTCACGAAGGTGGAAGCGGGCGCCTGGATGGACGATGAGTACCTGGGTTCGCTGCCCCAGCGGGGCGTCAGCGTCCGGGTGGACGAGCGCGAGACCAAGCAGGTCGACCTCAAGGCCCAATGATTACCGCGGAACTGGTGCGGCAGCAGGCCGCGGCTTGCGGGTTCGCTCTGGCCGGCATTGCGCCGGTGGGTCCGTATGCCGACCATGCGCCGTACATGGACTGGGCGCAACGCGGCCTGGCCGGGCGGATGGGATATCTCACCGATCACCGGGCCGCCAAGCGCGCCGATGTCCGGACCCTGCTGCCGGAGGCGCAAAGCGTGCTGGTGGTCGGGCAGCTCTATAACCCGCCGGCGCCCTACTCAACCGCGTTTTCGGACGCCGAGCGCGGTTGGATCTCCCGCTACGCCTGGGGCGCCGATTATCACGACACGCTACGCGCCGGCCTCGAACGCCTGGTGGCCGGATTGGCGGCGCGGCAGCCGTTCACCTATAAGATCTGCGTCGATACGGCCCCGGTGCTGGAGCGGTCGCTCGCCCGGCTGGCGGGGTTGGGCTGGATTGGCAAGAACACCTGCCTGATCAATCAGCAGCAGGGGTCGTGGTTCTTCCTGGGCGAGGTCATCTGGTCGCTGGCTTTTCCCGCCGATGGTCCGCCGCCGGACCGCTGCGGCACCTGCACCCGCTGCATCGACGCCTGTCCGACGGCGGCCCTGGCCCCGCGCGGAGACCGTTATGAACTCGATGCCCGGCTCTGCCTCGCCTACCTGAACATTGAGTTGAAGGGCCCGGTGCCGGAGGAGTTGCGCCCCGCCATGGGGCGGCACCTGTTCGGCTGCGACATCTGCCAGGATGTCTGTCCGTGGAATCGCCGGGCGGCGGCGCTGCCTTCGTTCGAAGCCGAGATCGACCCGCCGCTCGAACGCCTGGCCGCCCTGACGCGGGAAGAGTTTTCCGCCCTGTTTGCCGGGACGCCGGTGGAGCGAACCCGCTATCAGGGCTTTCTGCGCAACGTCTGCATCGCCATGGGCAACGCGGCGCTGCCGCGCTTCCGCGCTCCGCTTGAACGGTTGGCCGCGTGTGGCGATACAGTGATAGAAGAACATGCCCGCTGGGCGTTGGAGCGTCTATGAACCTACTCCGGCTTGCATTGCTCGTTCCGGTTCTCCTTCCGGCGCAAACCGTCACTCCCGGCTTTGACCATTTCTATAGCCTCGAGTACGAGCCGGCGATTGCGATCTTTGAGAAAGAGATCGCCGCGCGGCCCAACAATCCGGCCGGCTATAACCATCTGGCGCAGGCGATCCTATACCGGGAGATGGACCGCGCGGGCGCCCTCGAAAGCGAACTGGTGACGGGAAACAATCCGTTCCTGCACCGTGGCAAGATCGCCGCCTCGCCCGAGGAGCAGAAGCGCTTTGACGACGCGATTGCCAAGGTGGTGGCCCTGTGCGAAGCGCGGACCCAGGCCAACCCGAACGATGTGGAGGCCGTCTATCTGCTGAGCGTGGCCCACGGGCTGCAGGCCAACTACAATTTTCTCGTCCGCAAGCTTTGGCGAGAGTCGCTCAAGCAGTTCACGCTCTCCCGCAAGCTCTCCATGCAGGTGACCGGCGCGGATCCCAAACGGACCGACGCCTATCTGATTCAGGGCGTGCACGACTATATCGTCGGCAGCCTGCCCTTCACCTGGAAGCTGCTCGGCTTTCTGATCGGTTTCCGCGGCGACAAGGACGGCGGACTGCGGACGGTGGAGATGGTGGCGGCCCGCGGCGACAAGAATAAGTACGACGCCATGATCGCCCTCGCCGTGGCCTATCGCCGCGAACGGCGTCCGGAAAAGGCCGTGCCGTTGCTGCAGGAGCTGATTCGGGTGTTTCCCCGCAACTACCTCTTCCGGCTTGAACTGGTGCAGATGTTCGGCGACCTGGGGCAGAAGGACGAAGCACTGGCCGTACTGGCGCAGATGGACCGGTTGAAGCAGGAAGGCGCGCCGGGGTACAAGAACCTGCCGGCCGGCAAGATTCAGTACGCCCGCGGCAACCTGCTCTTCTGGTATCGCGACTATCCCGCCGCCATTGAGAACCTGACGAAGGTGAATGCCGCGTCCGCTAATCTGGATGTCAATACGGCCATGAACGCCTGGATGCGTCTCGGGCAGGCCTACGATTTGCAAGGGAAGCGCACCCAGGCCCTGGCGGCTTACCAGCAGGCCGTCAACGCCGCTCCGGAGTCCGATGCCGGCCGCGAGTCGAAGCGCTATTTGAACTCGCCCTACCGCCGGCCCGCTTCGCTTTGACCGGACAGGGAGCAGAAGTCGAGTTCAAGCGGAGCGGATTCCCCCTCTTTGGCGAGCCAAACACCGCGGGCTCCGGTCACGGAAAGGGAGAGTTCGGCGATCTTCCGGGGAAAGGGGAAGCAACGCACTTGAATGGGGCCTTGATGATTTTGGGCGGCGGCCACGAGGCGTTCCGTCGGCATTGCCCGGTCCAGAAGTTGGCGGTGTTTGTAGGTCCAGAGGTAACCAGCTTGCTGCAGCACGCAGACGGTGGCTAACGCGGCCACCCATCGGCCGTGCCGGGGGAAGCGTTCCCGCAACGCGAGCCATGCCGCGGCCAGCAGGAAGGCCACGCCAACCGCGGCTAGGTAGGTGTGCCGGCTGGGCGCCGAGCTCTGGTAAGTGAGAAAGCTATACGGAAGCAGGGTGATGACCATCCAGGTGAAGCAGCCCGCGATCATCCGCCAATCCCGCCTCCACGCCGCCAGAATCAACAGCGCGGCCGCTCCCCAAACGCCAACCAGCCGGCCAATGGTGCGGAGCTCCGTGGTCCAAAACGGAGCGGAGAGGGAAAACGTCCCATCGTTAAAGTGCAGATGGGTGTCGCGCGCGGCGTGAATGGAGAAGAAATACCACACCGAAACGGCCACCGCCGGCGCCAAACGCCACCATAGCTCCCGCCGCCAGCCGGCGATCAGGAACGCGAGCGGGACAAACACGACGCCGGATTCTTTCGATAGCAGCGCCAGAGCGAAGGCTACCGCGCTGGCGGCGTACCAGCTCCCATGGCCGGTTTGACAGTACTGTATCCAAGCCACCAGCGCCGCGATCGTGAAGGTGAACACCAGGAGTTCGGGCAGGGCCGAATACCAGATCACCGCTTCGTGCGGGCGTTCGAGAAACGCAAAGATGAGCGCCGCGGGAATTGACGAAACGAAGCCAATCGGCTTCCACACCCCCAGGCTCACCACCAGGCCGCAGTTCAGAAAGTGAATCAGCAACCCGGTGAGGTTGTAGGTGATCGGATTGGGTCCCACGATCGCCTCCGTCCAATGGGTGATGAGGATGGAGGTGGCCCGGCAGCGGTAGAGCGCATCCGCGGCCAGCGCGCCCCACTGCGAGGCCGGCCCATAGTCGCGGCCGAGTTGAATCTGCAGATAATCGTCACTGATCAGCGGCAGCGTGAGAGCGCGGCCATAAGTCAGCAAACATAAGAGGGCTAGGCCCACCCATAGCGCGGGCGAACGCCAAGCGGCAAAATTTGTTCCCATTACTCGATTTCCCGTCACTGGCTGTCACCCCTGACTGCCGTGTCGAAACCCAAACCAGATTGGATCTATTTAAACACATCAACAACATCACCGATACCCAACCCCAACCAATATCGGGTAAAGTCTAATAGGGACTATGCGCGGGAAAAGGCTTTGGCTCGTCATTGTGAGCGTGTCGTGTTCGTTCGCTCAGCGAACGGAGCCCGAAGTCTATTCGCCCCTCGGAAAAGCCTACTTCGCCCGGCCCGACCCCACCGGTGTAATCGCCAAAGCGGATAAGGCTCTGGCCGACGGCGGCGAAAAGGCCGATCTCGTTCTGGCTGCCGCCCGCGCGCGGGATCAGTTTCTCCGCTTTGCCGATTCGATTCCGATCTACACCCGCGGCATGCAAGCCTTCCCGGAGGACGTCCGGTTCCCCCGGTTTCGCGGCCACCGGCTCATCTCCATCCGCCGGTTCGACGCCGCTCTCGTGGATCTGAAGACGGCCGCCGAACTCGCCCCCGCGAGCTTTGACGTGGCCTACCATCTGGGCCTCGCCTATTACCTGCGCGCCGATTACAATCATGCCGCCCGCGAGTACAACCGGTGTCTGGCCCTCGGCGACAAGCCGAAGCCGGAGTTTCTCCGCGGTATGCCGGAGGGCTGGCGGAGTTGTTACGCGCTCGACGCCGACTCCCGCGTCGCCCTAACCGATTGGGCCTACCGGGCCCTCCGCCGTGCCGGAAAGCACGCCGAAGCCAAGCAGTTGCTCGAGCGGATTAACGAATCGATGCCCGTGAAGGAAAACACCTCGTATCTGAGGGCACTGCTGTTTTACAAGGGCGCCCGGTCCGAAGAGCAGACGCTGGCCACTCCGCACAATGACAACGCGCTGGCGACCGTCGGCTATGGCATCGCGGTGTTTCACCGGCTCGAAGGCCGTGCCGATCGGGCGTGCGAACTGCTGCAGCGCATCGTGAACGAAGAGAACTGGAGCGCGTTCGGCTTAATTGGCGCCGAAACCGATCTGGCGCGCGGCCTGTGTGCCCCGGTTAAGAAATAAGCGACGCGAACGCTTCGCGCAGCCGCTGCCAGGTTACCGGCAACTCTTCGATCAGGACTCGCGTCTCACCCACGACGGAGAGAAAGTTGGCATCTCCGGGCCAGCGCGGCAGGACGTGCAGGTGAATGTGGCCCGCCACACCCGCGCCGGCGCAGGCGCCCAGATTCATGCCCAAATTAATGCCGCCCGGCCGGTACACCTGCCGGAGGGCGGTCTCGGCCACCCGGGCCAGGTCCATCATCTCCGCCGCGGCGGCCGGCGAGGCGGCGGCCAGGGAATCGACGTGCTCGTAGGGAGCGATCATCAAATGCCCGTTCGTGTAGGGGTAAAGATTGAGGAGCGCATAGCAGTGGGTTCCGCGAAACAGAACCAGATTCTCCTCTTCCTTTCCGGCCTCCGCCTTGCGGCAGAAGACGCACCCGTTCGCCGCGGGCGGCTCACTACTGACGTACTGATAGCGCCACGGACTCCACAGGTGGTCCATCTCGGAATCCGGTCTACTCGTCGTCGTTGTCGAAGTCGTCGGAGCTCTCTCCGCCGTTGACGATATCCTTTAATTCCTTCGACGGTTTGAAATAGGGAATTCGCTTAGCGGGTACTTCCACACGCGCGCCCGTCTTCGGGTTCCGGCCCACACGAGGTTGCCGCTGCCGGGTACGGAAGCTCCCAAAGCCACGGATTTCGATCTTGTCCCCTTGCCGCAGACTGCGCACAACACTGTCAAAAATCGCTTCGACGATAACTTCGGAATCTTTCCGGGTCATCTCGACAACTTTCGACACTTCTTCGATCAAATCCGCTTTCGTCATTGCCATAAATTTCGAAGATCTCCTCGACGCTACTCGTTGTCCGCCGCCGGCGCCGGCTCATCCTTACGAAGCGCTTCCTCTATCGTCGACGTCGCCGCCGCGGCCTGCTTCTGGTAGTCGGCCAAGCGGTTCTTCTCTTCGTCCTCGGCCACCGCCTTCAGGCTCAGGCCGATCTTCTTGTCTCCCACGTTCAGACGGATAATCTTAAACGTATACTCTTCGTTGACGGGCAGGGCGGGACCCTTGGACTCCTGGCCGCGTTGAAAGCCGGGAACCTCCGAGTTGTGACAGAGCGCTTCCACGCCAGGCGCCACTTCGACGAACATGCCGAAGGTGGAGGCCCGGCAAACGCGGCCCTTCACGAGATCGCCCACCTGATGCGACTGGAAGAACGACTCCCAGGCATCGGGCTGCAGCTGCTTCATGCCCAGCGAAAGGCGCCGCGTCGGGGCGTCAATCTGCAGGATTACCGCCTGCACGATCTGTCCCTTCTTGAGGAGTTCGGAAGGGTGCTTGATGTGCTTGGTCCAGGAGAGATCGGAGACGTGCACGAGGCCGTCGATCCCTTCTTCAATTTCGATAAACGCGCCGAAGTCGGAAAGCTTCCGCACACGTCCTTCCACCACGCTGCCAATGGCATAGCGCTCGGCCACCGTCGTCCACGGATCGGCTTCGAGCTGCTTGATGCCCAGCGAAATCCGCCGGTCGCGGGACTTCACTTCGAGCACCACGCTCTCCACCTGATCTCCCGGCTTGACGACCTTCGACGGATGCTTCATCCGGCGGGACCACGTCATCTCCGAGATGTGGATCAGACCCTCCACTCCGGCTTCGAGCTCGACAAACGAACCGTAGTCCGTCACGCTCACCACCCGGCCAATCACCCGCGTCCCCGGCAGATAGCGCTCGAGCACGGTCTCCCACGGATCGGGCAGCATCTGCTTCAAGCCGAGCGAGATCCGCTCTTTGGACCGGTCGAACTTCAGCACGCGGAGCGTCAGCTCCATGCCGACCTGCACCACTTCGCTCGGATGCGTCACGCGCCCATGGCTCATGTCGCTGACGTGGAGCAGACCGTCGATACCGCCGAGGTCGATAAAGGCGCCATACTCGGTGAGGTTCTTGACGATCCCCCGCACGTCGCCGCCTTCCTGCACCTGATCGAGCAGCACCGACTTTTTGGCGTTGACGTCTTCCTCGATCGCCATCTTGCGCGAAACAACCACGTTGCCGCGCCGCCGGTTCAGCTTCACTACCCGGACCGGAATCTCCTGCCCGATAAACGCTTCGACGTTATAAACCGGGCGCACGTCCACCTGCGAGCCCGGCATGAAGGCTTCCACGCCCACGTCCACCATCAGGCCGCCCTTGGTCCGGCCCGTCACCTTGCCGGTGATGATGGCGTTATTCTTCAAGGCCTCATCGAGAGCGTCCCACGCCTTGTTGTTCGAGGCTTTGTGGAACGAGAGCATCACATAGCCTTCGGGCGTCAACTGGCCGCGCTCGATGACCACTTCGAGCGTGTCGCCGGGCTTGACCGTTACCTTGCCATCCACCGTCGGCAACTGCGCAATGGGCACGGCGCCTTCGGACTTAGCGCCAATATCGACCAGGACCTCTTTATCCGTGACCTTGACGACGTAGCCCCGCAGAGCTTCGCCGTCTTCGGGCATCGAATACTGGCCGTACTCGTCCAGGCCCTCGCTTGCCATCACATCATCCATCGAGAAGGTTTCTTCTTCCTCTTCGAGGCTCTCCACTTCCGCAGAGGGGCGGCCCGGCAGCTCCGGAAGGGCGGCAGGCCCGGGGGCGGGGCGATTTTCAGCACCGGAAACGGGATCGTTCGGTGTCAAACTGTCGGGGTTAAGTCCCATGCCATCTCTCCGGGCGGGGCGTGCGAACAGTGTGCTATCCCGTGGAACACCGTCAACCAGCCTGCCGAGTTTGAAAATATCCCAACGAAAGCGATAAAGCGTTGGGGATCAGATACTTCAGAAGTATAGGGGACGTAAATCGAAGTGTCAACGGGCCAACCGGCGGCAATGCGCGGCCAAGGCCAAGAAACCCCGTGATTTCTGTGATATCGTGCGAAGTCATGCGTCTCGCTGCCTTCCTCCTGGCTACCTTGGCCTTTGCTCAGCCCGCCAAATTAGTTCCTCCCGTGGTTCCCGATACCGTCGCGCTCGACTTCGACGTCGAATACTCGCGCGTGGGCGAGCGCGTGGCGATGGATATCTTCCGGCCCAAGACCGGCGGACCGCATCCCGTGATACTTGCCATCCACGGCGGCGGCTTTCGCGCCGGCTCCCGCGCCAGTTATCACCGTCTCTGTATCGAATTGGCGCAGAAAGGCTTTGTCACCGCCACGGCCTCCTACCGGTTGGCCCCGCGGCACCAGTTTCCCGCCGCAGTGGAGGACGTCAAGGCCGCCGTCCGCTTCCTGCGCGCCAACGCCCGGAAGTATAACCTCGACCCCAACCACATCGGCGCCACCGGAGGCTCCGCCGGCGGGCATCTGGCGCTTATGCTCGGCCTTACCGGGGAGTTGACCACCTTTGACGGAACCGGCCCGCATCTCGATCAGTCCAGCCGTGTGCAAGCAGTTGTTAACTTTTACGGGCCCACGGATTTTACAAAGTCCTATGACGCCAGCGTCGATGCCAAAGACGTTCTGCCGCAGTGGATCGGGAACGATCTGGCGCACAACCGCAAGCAGCACTTGGTGGCTAGTCCCTTGTACTATGTCTCGCCGCTGGCGCCCCCGGTTCTGACGGTCCACGGCACAAAGGACACTTATGTTGCCTACGAGCAGGGCCAGTGGCTGCACGAACGATTGAAGGCCGCCGGCGCCGTGCAGGAACTCGAAACGATCGAGGGCGCCGGACACGGGTTTAAAGGTCCGGATCTCGCCCGGGCGGAGGCGCGGTTGCTCGGCTGGTTTGAAAAGTATCTGCGCCCCGCGCCGCAGCGGAAGATCCTGATCTCCGACCATGGCCTGAAGGGGGAGGTGGTGCTCCTCGATTGGCCTAGCGGCCGGGAGCATTTTCGCGTGCCCAACGGCCGCGGCCACGATGCGCAGCCGCTGCCTGGAGGCAACATCCTTTATACCGTTGCCCCGGACAAGAAAGTGTACGAGGTGGATGCTTACGGCAAGCGGGTGTGGGAGTGCTGCGAGGGACTTGAGCATCCGCTGGCGGCCCAACGCCTGCCCAACGGCAATACCTTGATTGGAGACGCCAAAGCCGGCCGGGTCATGGAGGTGGACAAAGCCGGCAACCGTGTTTGGAACTATCGCTCTGACGACCTGGCCAATATGCGGATGCGGAACACGCGGCGGACTGCGGCCGGCACCACGCTGATCTGCGTCGAGGCGGTGGCGAAGGTGATTGAGATCAACAAGGATGGCCAGCAGATCTGGGAATGGCAGGCCCCGGAAAAGGAGAAGCGGCGGCTCTATCAGGCTTTACGGCTGCCTGACGGCAATACGATCCTGAGCTTATCCGATCCCGGCGAGGTGGTGATCGTGAATGCGCAGGGTGCGGTAGTGCGTTCGATCGGCGGCAGCAAGAGCGACATCAAGATGGGTTGGGCGTCCGGCATCGCGTTTTTCCCGAATGGGAACCTGTTGATCAGCGACTACACCGGCCGCCGGCTGCTCGAGGTGGATCCGGCGGGCAACATGGTGAATGAACTGCGCATGGGGCCGCGGACCGTGGCCAGTCTCGCTGTCGTGGAGTAGGTTAGCGTTCGAGCAGCTAGGTCGCGGCGACGCCGGCTCGCCGCGGATCTGGCCGCCGCTAACCACGGATGGGACCGTGCCCAGCCTAGCCTTCGCGGAGTCCGTTACCGTTCGAGCAACCAGGTCGCGGCGACGCCGGCTCGCCGCGGATCTGGCCGCCGCTAACCACGGATGTGGCCGCGGACCGTGGCCAGTCTCGCTGTTGTGGAGCAGGTTAGCGTACGAGAAGCCGAGGGCGGCCGATGCCGTCGCCGGTGCGCCGCGCCACTAACGACGGATGTGGCCGCAGACCGTGGCCAGCCTCGCTGTCGTGGAGTAGGTTTCCGTTCGGGCAGCCGGAAGACGCCGAAGGCTTGGCCGACTCGCCGTGGATCCGGCCAGAAACAACTGCGCATGGGGCCGTAGACTGTGCCCGTCCTCGCCGTGGTGGGTTCGAGCAGCCGGAGGCCGCCGGAGGCCTCGCCGGGTCGCCCTAGATCCGGCCGGCCACAACGGCGCATGAGGCCGCAGATCGTGCCCAGCCTCAACCTAAAAGAGTAGGTTACCGTTCGGGCCGCCAGCGCCGGCTCGCCGCGGATCCGGCCGCTGATAACCACGGATGTGGCCGCGGACCGTGGCTAGCCCCGCCGTCGTGGAGTCCGTTACCGTTCGAGCAACCAGGTAGCCGCGGCAACCCCGGAGAGGAACGCGCCCTCCACCCGAGGTCCCCCGAAGGCGTCGCCGGCCAGCACCAACGGCGGGCCACCCTCCACGGCATAGTAGCGGGTCTCAAACGTCTGGACCGGCTGGCTGTACCGCCACCGATGGTACCGCCAGTGGGTCACCGGCGAGCCCAGCCACGGCGCCGCGGCGGCCAGGAGCAACTCGGCCACCTCCTCCTGCGGCGTGTCCCAATGGAGCAGGCTAAACGATGGCGTCGCCAGAATGGTCACGCCCGTCGCCTCTCCCTCCAACCCCTTTTGCCGGTTGTCGGCGAGCGTCTGCAACGGCTGCTCAGTGAGACGGAGGAAGCCGGGGGCCGGGATGGCGGAATCCCCGGCCAACACCGCTAGAATGGCCAGACACCGGTGATACTCAATGCCGCCCAACTCCCCCCGGGCTTGCTCGTCGAGCTCCAAGAGGGCCAACGCCTGCGGAACGGGCGTCGTGACCACCAACACCTCGGTGGCATACTCGGTCCCATCAGCGGCGAGAATCCGCCAGAGATTCCCATCGCGCCGGACGCTTGCCACAGTCACCCCACAATGGATGCGCAGGCCCTCGGCCAAGTATCGGGGTAAGGCGTTCATCCCCACGGGCGAACAATAACGGGTCTCTCCATCCCGGTCGAACCAGGGGGTCGCCAGCGCCGTGCCCAGAAAACCGTCGATCAACCGGCGAAACTCCGGATCGCGCGCCGTGAAAAACTGGGCTCCGTAGTCGAAATGCGCACCCTCGAAATGCCGGCTGGCCATGCGCCCGCCCACCCGGCGGCCCTTATCGAGGAGCAGCACTCCCAGCCCCGCGCTCTGCAGCGTTTTGGCCGCCGCTAAGCCGGCCAGTCCGGCGCCAATTACGATGCAATCTTCGAGCTGAGGGTTCATACGGGTGGAGGCAATCAAGCGCTTTTGGGGTAACTGCCCAGCAATTGATAAGAGTCAGTAAACTCCTGCAAATGGTTGAGCGCCCGTTGGCAGACGGGGTCGGTATCCCGGCCCAGAAAATCGGCGTAGAACAGATACTCCCACGGTTTGCCGCGCAACGGCCGGGATTCGATCTTCGTCAGGCTCAGGTCGCGAAGGGCAAACGCCGACATGGCGCGGAACAACGCGCCCGGAACGTTCCGCAGCGTGAAGGCGATCGAAGTCTTCCATTCGCGCGGACCGGCTTTCGGTTCCGCTTCGCCAGGCCGGGAAAGCAGGAAGAACCGGGTGAAGTTGCGGTGGTCGTCTTCGATCGACCGTTTCAGAATCTTGGCGCCATAAAACGCCGCCGCCGCGGACGAAGCAATGGCCGCCGCCCCCGGTGGCAGGGTCTCCATGATCATCTTGACGCTGCCGGCGGTGTCATAGAAACTCTCGCGCTCAATCTTTGGATGGTCGGCGAAGAACTGCAGACATTGATTAATAGCCACTGGATGCGAATAAACCTTCCGGACCTTCGAGAAAGTCATCTCCGGGGCGGCGATCAGATTGTGTACAATCCGCAGGTTCACCTCCCCGCGGATGGGCAGCCGAAAATTCAACAGATGATCGTAGTTTTCATGCACCGAGCCGTGCAGCGTATTCTCGATCGGAACCACCGCCCGGTCCACCTCGCCGTTGGCCAGACGTTCAAAGATCTGCTGGAAGCGAGGGCAGGGAACTACCTCCACCTCCGGCCCCAAAAGCAGACGAGCCGCCTCCTCGCTGAACGCGCCCCGCTCTCCTTGAAAGGAGGCCTTTATCGGCTGCTGCTTCCGTCCCATCGCTTCGCCCCTGGATTTGGAATGCCGAGCAGATCGATCACCCGGTCTACACAATGATCCACCAAGTCCATGGCCGTTTGCGGATTGCCATAGAACCCCGGGATCGGTGGCGCAATCACCGCGCCCATTTCGGCCAGCGCCGTCATCGACCGCAGATGCCCCAGGTGCAATGGCATCTCGCGGACCATTAGGATCAGCCGCCGTCTCTCTTTAAGCACCACATCGGCGGCCCGCGTCAGCAGGTTGTCCGTAATCCCGTGGGCAATGGCGGACATCGAATGGACCGAACAGGGCGCCACGACCATGCCATGCGTGACGAAGCTGCCGCTGGCCACCGCGGCGCCAATCTCTTCGACCGGGTGGTAATGGTCCGCCAGTTCCCGGAAGGCGTTCACCCGCAGCCCCATTTCGAGCCATGCCGTCCGCTCCGCGGAGCGCGTCATTATTAGATGGGTTTCCACATCCTCCGCCGACCGCAGTTTCTCGAGGAGCCGGTAGCCGAGCACCGACCCGCTCGCTCCTGTAACTCCAACTAGAATTCTCAAACCCATCACCTCTGCCGCCGCGCCGTTTCAATTTCCACAATCGGAACAAACCGCGCGAGATACAGTACTAGACTAGCGAATTCCCCGCCGCAGGCCAAGCCGCCCAACCCCTTGCTTTCTAACGCCCCACCGGTTCCGGCGGCACTCCCGTTCTTCCGCACTGTGGCAAGATTAAAAAAAGGAGTGGAATTATGCGATTTTCAAAAAAGGCTACCGTAAGAAATTCTTGTTCTGAATTCAGAACAAAATTGTACGTTTTCCATTCCATCTTTGCATTCGCGCTGATATACTCCGGTTAGTCTTCCTCACGGTAGATGGTACACCATAGATGGGAGTCCTATGTCTAACCGCCCGATGCGGGTACCTCCTGGTCTAGCCGGGAACGGTCAAATCATGGAGGAAGCCGGGCAGAAATTAAAGAGGGTGCGCGAGCGTCTCAATTTGCGCTATCGAGACGTTGAGGACGCTAGTTTGCGGATCGCCGAACGCCACCAAAATGACGAGTTTATTGTCGCACTTTCGCGTCTTTCGGACATTGAGAACAAAGGCACTGTTCCCACCGTCTTCCGGCTGTACACGTTGTGCACGATCTATCGCTTGGATCTGCTCGAAGTCCTGCAATGGTACGGAGTGGATCTCTCGCACCTGCCCGCCGACGCCGCGGCGATTGAGCTCGAGAAAACCCACGCCATCCATTTCCAGCCCCACAATCAGGGCGAGGTCCTGCTTCCGCTCGCCCTCGATCCCGGTCTCGATCTGACCAAGACCACCTACCTGAGCCGCATGATTCAACGTTGGGGCAAGCTTCCCCTTATGTTGTTGCATTCTTTGGACTTGAAGACTCATCGGTATGCGTTCGTCGGCTCCGAGGACTGGTCGATGTATCCATTACTCCAACCAGGCTCCCTGCTTTTGCTGGATGAGACAAAACGGAAAATTGTTTCCTCCGGTTGGACCAATGAGTTCGACCGGCCGATTTATTTTCTCGAGCATCGCGACGGATACGCCTGTGGCTGGTGCAACTTGGAAGGGAACCGGCTCGTTCTCCAGCCGCACCCGGCCTCGATGTGTAATCCCCAGGTGTTTCTTTATCCGGACGAGATTGATGTCGTCGGCCAGGTTACTGGTGTGGCGATGCGCCTCGACCAGGGGCGGCGACGCCGTAACGGTTCTTCAGCAGGCTAACCAACGTCTTCAGATCGGCGCAGTACAGCGCCTTTTCTGAAGCCATCACCCCGGCCGGAACATACTGCTTCCAGGGTTCCACCACGTCCCAGACCGCCAGAATATCTTTCATGGCGCCCCCGATCCCGGCAAAATACTCGGTCAAATCCGCCTCTTGCGCGGCCAGATCCATATTCAGCCATTCCGCGAAAGTCCGCTTGTGGTTTTGCCGCATAGCTTTCGCGGCCTCTTTCTCGCCGAAAAGCAGGGCGAGGCCGTGGTGTTCGTAGGTTCCGGTGTTGGGATCCCGCAGGGATGCCAAGTACTGCAACTTCCCAAATTGTGTCGGGATCTGCGAGAGCGTATGGAGCCACAGGTCTTCCCGGGCATCTCGCTCTAGCAGACTTTTCGGCCGGGCAACGCGCATAGGTTCGCGAACCTCGCCCTCAGTCTACCGCATTTCTTACCGTTTGGCACCAATTCCCTGAATTCAAATTGTCGTCCGAGTCCGGCGGCGGCGGTGAGTTCCGTAGGGGCAAATTCCTAGTTGCTCCTGTTCTACATTCCGAAAGAGTCTAGGGCTTTCTTCCTAGGAGTCCTATTGGCCCTAGAATCGACTCATCACCAACATCTGCAAGGGATTGTAGGAGAGGCCAGCCGGAGCACTACCAGTTGTAGGACCGCCGGAATAAGAAGCCTAGTACTACTGGTACTTTCCTTGCCGTCTGGGATGCGATTCCCCTCAGTCGCCCAACATTTTGCGCCCTATTCCATTTGATGGCCCGCCGGTGCCATTTGCTCAGCTTAAACCTAGAACTTCGACTTCGACCACAAAAGGAATCCTCACTCTCATGAAACACTTCATTCTCTCCGCCGCTCTCGCCTTCATTGGCGCTATCTCTTTGAATGCTCAGGAGATCCTGCCGATCCCGAAATGCTATCCCTGTGGTGACTTGACGGAAGCCACGGTCGAAACGGTGGTCGAAGAGACCAACATCCTGCCGATCCCGAAGTGCTACCCCTGCGGCGACCTGACCGAAGTTGAAACCGAACCGGTTGTCGTCGAAGCCAATATCCTGCCGATCCCGAAGTGCTACCCCTGCGGCGACCTGACCGAAACCATTGTCTCCGAAGAAACCAACATTCTCCCCATCCCGCGCTGCTACCCCTGCGGTGATCTGACCGAAACCGTTGTCGCCGAAGCCAACATCCTGCCGATCCCCCGCTGCTACCCCTGCGGTGATCTGACCGAAACCGTCGCCGCTGAAGCCAACATCCTGCCGATCCCGCGCTGCTACCCCTGCGGTGACCTCACCGAAACCGTCGTCGCCGAAGCCAACATCCTGCCGATCCCCCGCTGCTACCCCTGCGGTGATCTGACCGAAACCGTTGTCGCTGAAGCC
>JAIXQP010000023.1 GCA_027485675.1 Terriglobales bacterium
CGTCGCCGCCGCCCAGTGGGAGATCCGCCGCTTCCGCTCCCTCCGGCTCGTCCTCCTCGAAGACCAGTTCCAAACCGTCGAACTCAAGACGAAGCACCACCCCCTGCCGGAATGCCCCGGCGCCCTGTATCTCGCCCGGGCCTATCAACTCTGCGCGGCGCCCGGCGCCGGACTCGCCGCACTGCGCCAGGATATCGCTGCCGCCGAACGCACCATCGCCGCGGCCTACCGCGAACTTCGCCAGTTGCGCATCCTCGATCCGGTCAGCGGCCCGCCGGTGCCGTTCGAGCCGGAACTCAGCGTGCCCCAAAAAGTCTACACGACCGGCGCGAAGCCCGAGCCGGAACCGGACGAAAACCCGCCGGCCACGAACCCACAAACTCCTGAAAACAAAGCATCGGAGCCCGCCAAAACCCCGCAAAACCACGACGAACGAAGCCATCCGAAGCCGCTCGTCGCTCACGCCAACTTCGGCTTCGCCCTCGCCGCGCCAACCCGTAAGCCGCCGCAAACCGCCGAACCCCAAGCCGAACCCAAGCCCAAAACCCGAACCGCTGGCGGCGGCGCCTAGTCGCCACGACGAACGAACCGAAAGAAAGCCACTTCCCGAACGCCTCCGGTCAGCGCCCCGTCGGGCCTGGCCGCAACCCCAACCCCAAACCACTGGAGAATCCTCATGATCTTCCTCGAAATGGCCAGGCCGGCGCCCCGGCCGGTGTTCCCTGCGGGCAACGGCCTTGGACCTTTGCCGCCCGCTTCCGTCTGGGCCGCTGAAGCCCTCGGCTACACCCCAGACCCGCTGCAGGTCAAACTGCTCGACCTCGAAGCCCTGCGCATCGCCCTCTGCACCAGCCGCCAGCTCGGCAAGACGCAGATCGCCGCCACCAAAGGGCTCTATATCGCGATCACCCGTCCCAAGTCGCTCATCCTCATCTTCTGCCCGGTGGGCCGCCAGGCCGGCGAACTGCTCGGCCGCATCCGCGAATTCGCCCAACAGCTCGGCATCCGCACCCGCAGCGACGGCAACAACGAACGGTCGCTCGTCCTGCCCAACGGCTCCCGCTTCGTGGCCCTCTCGGATGTGCCTTCCACGGCCCGTTCCTATGCCAACGTCACCGTCGTCATCGTCGATGAGGCCGCCTTCGTCGACGACGCCATCTTCCAGGCGATCTCCCCCATGCTCGCCGTCTCGAACGGAGCCATGTGGGTCCTCTCGACGCCCGATGGCCAAACCGGCCGCTTCCACGATCTCTGCACCAAGCCCAACCCGGCCTGGAGCGTCTTCTTCGCCCCGGCCACGGAGTGCCCGCGCATATCGCCCGAGTTCCTCGCCCGCGAACGCGAGTTCCTCGGCGACGCCCTGTACCGCCAGGAGTACGAATGCGCCTTCATCGCCAGCAAAACCCAGTTCCTGGACCGCGAACTCATTGCCGCGGCCACCGTCGCGTCGCCGCCGCCGGGCAAGCCGCTGCCTTCGGCCACCGAACTCTTCGTCGGCGTCGACATCGGCAAACGGGTCGATCATTCCGCCATCGTCGTCCTGGCGCTGGACTGGTTTGAAGGCAAGCAGAGTCCGGTCACCATGGCCCACCAACTGCATCCCCGTGTCCGGCTCCTGCATGCCGAGGCCTTGCCGCTTGGCAGCGCGTATCTCGATCTGCCGGTCCGCCTCAAGGCGATCTTCGCGCGCTGCCGGGCAGCGCATACGCCGTACACGCCTCAGGTGACGCTCGCCATGGACGCGACCGGCGAAGGCACGCTCATCGAACTCGTCCGTCACGCCCAGGGGTTGGAGAAGGTGTGGTTCCATCCGGTCACCATCACGAGCGGCCTCTCGAAGTCGGATTTGAAGGATAGCTACACGGGCATCCCGCGGCCGGATCTGTTGACCCGTCTGCGATCGCTCTTTGAGCGCAATCTGATCCATCTGCCGCTCGACGCGCCCGGATTCGGGGACCTGGAGCGCGAACTGGTGCATTTCCGTTCCGACGGCCGCCAGCCCGAACACGACGATCTGGTCTTCGCCAGCGCCTTAGCGGCCTGGTTCCTCATCGAGAACCGGAAGGAGGTTCTGCTCCCCAAGCGATAGGAAACCGCTCCGGGGGCCGTTCTGGCCCCCGGAAGAAGGGTTTCCTAAGGCACCCGCCGCACAGCCAACCGCTCCCGCCTACCCGCCTACAGCCCCGGCTTCGGCGGCTTCACCGGCGACCACGGCGTCAGCCCCTTCCGGTTCACCTTCCGCCGGAACACCTTGTCCCCCGCCGTCACGTAAACCGTATCCAGCTCCTTCCCGGCAAACACCACATTCGACAAACTCCCCGGCTGCGGCTTATTCAAAATCGCCGTCACCCGCCCCGGCTGGTCGCAAATCTGCAACCCAATGTTCGTCGTCACCCACAAATACCCCTCCGTGTCCATCGTCATCCCGTCCGCGCTCGTCGCACTGCTCTGGTCGTTCGTCTCCAACCGATAAAACGGCTGCCCGTTCAGCAAACCCCCGTCCGGCCCAATCTGAAACGACCACACCCACTTGCTCCGGCTATCCGCCACCGTCAGCAGCGTCTGGTCCGGCGACAGCATGATCCCGTTCGGAAACTCCAAACCCTCATGCACCATCTTCTTCTCGCTGCCCGGCCGCACATACCAAACCTTCTTCGCCGTCGGATCGGTAAACCAGATCTCCCCCTTGGCGTTAATCACCAAATCGTTCGAGGTCACATCCGTCACCACCGGCGTCGCCACCCCCGTCTTCACGTCGTAGGCCACAATCCGCCGCCGCCCGTTCTCGCATGCATACAGCTTCCCGTCCGGCCCAAACATCAGCCCGTTCGCGTTCCCCGTGTCTTCTTTGAACAGGGTCACCTTCCCGTCGATCATCCGCCAGATCTTGCTCGCCCGCGGATCGGAAAAGTACAGGTTCCCCTCGCGGTCCACCGCCGGGCCCTCGGTGAACTGATGGCCTTCGCTCACCAGCTCCCACTTGCTGTCCCCCGCAATCATCCGGGAGAACTGCCGGTCGCCCGGCCGCAGCCGGTTGCTGATCGGCTTCGCCGGATCCTTCCACAGCCACCGCATCGCGTCCGGCAGAATCGCCGACCCGTGGATGGCGTTGTGCTTCTCCTCGCCCACCACGAAGGTGTACTCATAGCCGGCCCACTCGAACGCCGCCGCCATGTCCTGGTTGGCCACCCACCAGCTCCCCGCGTAGATGTTGTTATCGTTCCGCCCGTCCTGCAGGAACACCCGCAGCGGCTTCGGCTCGTACTTGCGAACTCGCGTCGGAAAGTCCTGCCCGCCCCGGATGTTCACGAACGTGCCGATTGTGCTCAGCACCCGCCGGAACTGGTCCGGCCGTTCCCACGCCGCGTTGAACGCCGCGATGGCGCCCGAAGACGAGCCCATCAGCCCCCGCAGATTCGGGTCGGTCGTCAGGTTCAGCTTCTTGCCCACCTCGGGCAGAATCTCCTCGATCAGGAACCGCGCGTACCGGTCGCTCAGCGCGTCGTACTCGAAGCTGCGGTTATAGCGCCCTTCGGCGTTCGCGTGTGCTGCCGGCATCACCCCGGGGTTGATGAAAATACCGACGATCACCGGCAGTTCGCCGCTCGCGATCAGGTTGTCGAGCACCACCGGCACCCGCCAGCGCCCGTCCCGCGCGATCATTCCGCCGCCGTCCTGGAAGATCATCACCGCCGCCGGCTTGTTCGCGTCGTACTGCGCGGGCACGTAGGTCCAATAGTCTCGAGTGGTCCCCGGAAAGATCTTCGAGTTCGACCACTCATACTTCGTAATCGTGCCCTGCGGCACCCCGGGCTTCACCTGCGAATCCGGGCCCAACGGATACATCTCCGGCCCCTGCGCCGCCAGCGGCAAGGCCAACAAAACTGCCAAAACAAAAGATCCACGCATAGTCGTGGACCGATCATACACCGTCTGGTTTTAGACCAGGAGTGACGCTGCAGAAAACAGCCCGGCTCCCGTAGCGCACCGCGACGGAGCATCGCCTCACCGCCAACGCCCCAATGCCGAAAGAACACCCAATCGCCAGCGTACACCCGCCTTCCGCGCCCCGAACAACTCCCGCCGCTAACCCGTCAGTGTGGCCGCAGAATCCCCCACCGCCGCGGCAACGCCCAAAGGCCAAACCCGCAGCGGCCCGGCAGGGCATCGAGCCCTGCCGAGCCGCCGACAAGAAACCCAACCACCAGCGTTCACCCACCGTCCGCGCCCCGAACACCGCCCGCTGCGCACCTTCGGCTCGTGAGCCCGACAACCCCCGCCAGGGTGGGCGCAGAATCCCCCACCGCCGCGGCAAAGCCCGAACGCCAAACCCGCAGCGGCTCGGCAGGGCATCGAGCCCTGCCGAGCCGCCGACAAGAAACCCAGCAACCAGCGTTCACCCACCTTCCGCGCCCCAAACAACTCCCGTCGCTAACCCGTCAGTGCAGCTGCAGCATCCACATCGCCCACGCCCGCGTCACCGGCAACGCCGGAAGGCCCAAAGAAGACCCCAATCGCCAGGGTCCACCCGACTTCCTCGCCCCGAATACCGCCCGCTGCGCACCTTCAGCTCGTGAGCCCGACAACCCCCGCCAGGGTGGGCGCAGAATCCCCCATCGCCGCGGCAACGCCCAAACGCCAAACCCGCTGCGGCCCGGCAGGGCATCGAGCCCTGCCGAGCCGCCGACAAGAAACCCCACCGCCCGCGTTCACCCACCTTCCGCGCCCCGAACAACGCCCGCTGCTCCCCCGTCACCGTGGCTGCAGAAAATAGTCAAGCATCGGCGCAAAGTGCGGCACCACGATATCCGTATGGCTCCCGTTCGGCACCTCGACATACACATGCGGCGTCCCCAGCTTCTTCGCCGCCTCCACCATCGCCCGCGACTGCGCCACCGGCACCGTCTTGTCGTTGTCCCCGTGCACAATGTAGTGCGGAATCGTCTTGATCTTTTCAAGGCCCGCCGGGTTCCCACCGCCCGCAATCGGCCCCAACGCCGCAAACAACCCCGGATGGTTCATCGCAATCGACCACGCCCCGTATCCACCCATCGAATGGCCCATCAAGTACACCCGCTTCGGGTCGATCTTGTAGTCCCGCTTCACCTCGGCCAATACATCCAGCACATCCTGCTCGGCCGCGCCCCGGTACATCGACGCCGGCCCACGCCCCTTCGGGCACACGACAAACAGGCCTCGCTTCTCCGCCTCCGCCTTCATCCGTCCCGCCGCGTACTGGTCAAAGATCGAGTTCTCATCCCCGCCCATCCCGTGCAGCGCCACCACGAGCCCCGCCGCCTTCTCCCCGTCGTAGCTCGACGGCACAAACAGCCGGTACGGCTGCAGCGTCTGGTCCACCGGCGAACGGTACGCCTTCCGAATGTCGCCCTTCACCCCGGCAAACGGATTCTTCGTATCGAGCAGCGTATTGGCCCGCGCGAACTCTTTCTTAAAGTCGATCCGGAACGGCACAATCTCGCCGCGATCCGCCCGGTCATACAGCTCCAGCGCATAGGCCGCCGTCGGCTCCGTGGGGTTCCGTTTCCGCAGCGCCGCCACCTCCGCCGTCAGGTCCTCGACGTGTACCGGGATCGTCCGCCCCGGCAATGACTTCTCGCTCAGCGAAAGCCGCGCGTCCACCAGATAGTCGCCCGCCGCGTCCTTCGGAATCATCGCCTCAATCGTCAACGGCAAACGGTCCGGCCCCACCAGCGTCGCCGCCGCAATCGGCGGCCCCGCCATCTCGTTCGGCCGCCGCAGCGTCAACGTCACCGCCACCTTCTCCGGCAGCGGCCGCGTCGCCGCAAACATCGTCTTCAAGGTCACCCGGATCAACGTCCCCGGCGCGATCACGGCGTGGTCCGCCTTCGCCTGCAAGCCCGCCGTGAACTCGACAGCCGGCGTCCACTCCTGCCCCATCATCAGCGCCGTGCCCTGCGCATAGTTGCGCATGGCGTCGCCGTACTGGCCCGCGGCCGCCGCCGTCCGCGCCGCCTGGCCCAGCTTCTGCGCCTCGGCCTTCACCTCATCGGGCATCTGCCGGCTCGCCAGCATCGTGCCGTAGCCGACCGTGGTCCGCAAAACAAGTTCGGCGTCCTGACCAAGCAGGACGCCGAAGGAAACGAACAGAAGAAGAAACGCGCGCGTCATCCCTTCAGTTTGCGGTAATTCTTGAGACAACGGTCAACCGTCTCCATCGGCTGATCCTTGCCCTCCCACTCAATCAGGTAACCTTCCACGCCGCCCGTCTTCTCGGCCGCCGCGAAAATGTCCTTCCACTTCGCCGCGCCCTCACCGAAACCGGCCAGGAAGCCATTGCCCGGAGGCGGCGCGTAGTCCTTGCAGTGCACCGAAACAATCCGCCCCGGATGATCCTTGATCCACTTCACCGGATCCACCCCCGCCTCAATGCAGGTGCCAATGTCCAACTGCAGCACCACCTGCTTCGGCGTGTTCTCCGCCAGCACCACCATCGGCATCTGCCCTTCGAGCGGCACAAACTCCACCTTGTGATTATGGAAGCCCACCTTGATGCCCATCCCCTCGGTCGCCTCGGCCGCGTTGCTCAGGGTCTCGGCCACGCCCTTCCAGCCGTCGATCGACGTCACCCTTCCCGCCGAAGCCATCACCATCAGCTTCGAACCAAGAATCGTATTCAGCTCCGCCACCCGGCCCACATTGGCCGGCGCAAACACCTGGTTGCCGTTGTGCGTCGACATGCACTTGATGTTCAGATCATCGAGCAGCTTCCGCACCTCTTTGGCGTACTCCGGCTTCCACGCCGTATAGGGTGAAAAGAACTCGACGCCTTCATATCCCATCTTCGCCACGGCCTTCACCGTGCCGAACAAATCCTTGGCCAACTCGTCCCGGACCGAATAGAGCTCCAAGCCGATCGGAATCTTCTTGCCGGCTGCCGGCAGAATAGCCGCACTGGCGGCGGCACCTAGAAACGCGCGACGATTAAGCATACTCCCTCATCTGTATCACAGGAGACCCAGCTTATGTATCGTGCCTTACTCATCAGCCTCTTGACCGCCGCTCTCTCCCTCGCCGCCGACATCACCGGCAAGTGGGAACTCCGCGGCACCTCTTCCGGCGGAGACGAAGCCCGCGTCCAACTCGTCATTTCCGAAGCCGCCGGCAAATACTCCGCCACCCTCTACGCCGAAGACGACTCCGTCCCCGTCCAGGGCCTGACGGTCAACGGCGATGAGGTCACCTTCAAGATCCCCACCGAAGACGTCACCTACACCGTCAAGGTCACCCTAAAAAACGGTGCCGCCGAAGGCACCTATAGCGCCTCCGACGGCAAGTCGGGCAAAGTCTCCGGAAAGAAGGTCTAGACCTTCGCCGGAACGATGTACGGAGCGCGGTAAGGCCGCGTCAACATCTTGTTGGCCGCCAGATCGTCAAACGTCTGGGTCTTGCTGTTGAAGTTCAGACGTTTGCCGGTCCGGTAAGCGATGTTGGCAAAGTGGCAGAAGTCCGCCGCAGCGCCGCCGATCTCGATCTCGGCGTTCAGGCTCTTGTGGTCCCGCGACTTCACCGCCGCCAGGAAGTTCTCCATGTGCCGCACCGTGCCGTCCTGGCCGCGTTCGGCCTTCACGTTCTTGACGACTTCGTTGTTCTCGCCCTTGTAGATCCGATAACCGCTGCCATCGAGCTCCATCCAACCGTCAACCCCATAGAACAGGTTGCCCACCGCGTTGGTGGCGCGCGGCCCGGCACCCAACGTGCCTTCGCCGCCCGTCAAAACGCCGCGCACTTCAAAGGTGATCTCGCGGTCACCGTAGTGGAACGAAGCGTACTGCGTATTCGGCGTCTCCTGCATATCGTCATAGGCATACATCCCGCCCGTCGACGAAACCGCCTTCAAGCCCGAATGGTCGTTCGCCACGCCCATGCCCCACCGCGCGATGTCCATCTGATGAACGCCCTGATTGCCGAGGTCGCCGTTGCCCGTGTCCCAGAACCAATGCCAGTTGTAGGCAAAGCGCAGCTCATTAAAAGGACGCATCGGCGCCGGTCCCAGGAACTGATCCCAGTTCAAGCCCGGCGGCACTGGACCATCCGGCTTCTTGCCAATCGACTTGCGGCGCTTGTAGCAGAGACCCTTGGCCAGATAGATCTTCCCAATCGCCCCATCCTTAAGATCCTGAATTGCAGCGATCACATGCGGTGTCGAACGGCTCTGCGAGCCGATCTGACACATCCGCCCATACTTCCGCGCCGCGGCAATCATCTGCTTACTCTCAAACGGATTGTGGCTCGCCGGCTTCTCGCAGTAAGTATCCTTCCCCGCCTGCATCGCCCAAATCGCGCCGAGCGCGTGCCAGTGGTTCGGCGTGGCCATGGAAACAGCGTCGATGTCTTTCGACTCGAACAGCTTCCGCATGTCCCCAAACTCCACGGCCTTCTCCTGCCCCGCCTTCGTGATCCGGGCGTTGGCGCGCTCGCGCGCGGCCTGGTTCACGTCGCAAATCGCGGCGAGTTGGGAGCCGGGAATCTGCAGGTAGCTGCCGAGATGCGCGTTGCCTCGTCCGCCGAGGCCAATGAGGCCGACGCGGACACGGTCGTTCGCGCCAAGAATGCGCCGACTGCCAATGGACAGGGCTGCTGCGCCGGTGATTAAGAGTTCTCTACGTTCCATAGTTGCTCCAAGCTTACGGCGTCGCGCCCAATTCGCGCAACAGGCGCAACGCCGGTTCGAGATCGGGCTCATAGCGCAGCGCCTGGCGCAACGCGGCAATCGCTTTCTCCCGCTCTCCGCTCCGCGACAACGCGACCGCTAAATTCATCCGCGCCCCCGTCATCGCCGGGCTGCGCTTCAGCGCGGCCTCCCACAGCGCAATCGCCTCCGCCGTTCTCCCCCGCTTGATCCTATATATGGCGAGGTTCACCGCCGCCGCCGGATGGTCCGGCTCGATGGCGACGATCTGCTCACACAGCGCCATCGCCTGCTCCTCCTGCCCCATGCGGTCATGGAACTGCGCCAACTGCGCCATCACCGCGACATCACGCGGCGCCTTTTGCAATCGTTCAAACGCTTCTCGCCGCACCGCCGGTTCGGTCATCGCCGCGATCGCGTAGCCGAGCGCCGTCTCTCGCTCTTGAGCGGGAGCGGGAAGAAACGGACGCAGGGCTCGCTTCGCCACCGGCGCGGCCGGCGGCCGCTTCTCGCGCGGAATCGAATGATCGGTGAAGGCAACATGGTCCACGCTGCGCGTCGCCCCTTTCGGCATATGGCAACTCGCGCAGTCACTCGTTGCCGCAGCCTTCGTGCAGGGCTTCTGGGCATGACAGCTTTGGCAGCGCTGCCGATAGAATCCCGCCTTCTCCGCGGCCGCCGGTTCGCGATGCGAATCGTGGCAACTGCCGCACCAGAGCTTATCGCCGGAGGCTTGCTTGCACTTGCTGGCGGCAAGACGTTCATAGTGGCTCGTCGCGCTGAGCTCGCCCGCTTCAGCGGCATCCCAAACGAAGACGGCCAAGTGGTCGCTCAGCAAGTCGCCGGCGCGAAAGGTTCCCGCCTTCCGCGTTGCTGTCGCCACACGCGCTACCCCCGTCAAGTGACACTGAGCACATACTCCGTCCCGCCGGGCCGCCGGCAGTTTCGCGGGATGGATGATATCGGCCGCCTTGCCCGTTGCGACGTGCTTCTGCCCCGGACCATGGCAACGTTCGCAACTCACTCCTCCCTCCGGCTGCGCTCCGCTCGCGTGACACTGCAGACAAGCCGGCTCCACCGCCCGCCCCATTTGAATGGTTCGCTTGCCCTCATACCCGGGGGAGATGTCCCATTTGCCGGCGGCCGAGTAGTACGACACCGGGGCCTGAAAGAGAATCCCATCGAGCGCGAACAGGAAGCTCCGGCCGACGTTGCCCGAACCGATGAACCATTCGAGCATCCGGCTGCCTTGCACCGGGCCCCGTTCAAACTCCATCCGGTGATCGTGGTTGATTCGGTAGGTCGCTCCGCTGGATGGATCGTGTACCGTGGCTACGGCTGTGGCGCCGGACAACTTACCGCTACTCCGCGCCATGCCGGTGGACTCATACTGCTTCACGATGGCCGGATGGCACGGAGCGCAGACGTTGGCGATGAGAAGAAGCAGTAGCGTCACGGGCTATCCCAAAACGAAATTCGCGAGTGCCTTCAAGATTATCGCCTTCTCAGTGGGGAGATCCACCGTTGCAACGGTGAATCAATTCGCATAGAATCACCCCACTTCACTCTCGCCTTTAGGCATGAGGTTTCTCATCTATGAACATAAAGTCAGACCGACTGAGTCGATCGGTACTGGGGTTTCTGCTCACGGCAGCAGCTCTCAGCGCCCAAACGTTTACGGGCAATATATCCGGAACCGTAATCGATCCGGGGCAAGCAACGATTGCCGGAGCTACCGTGCGGGTCCGCAATGAAGCCACCAGCGACACACGCCAGACGGCCACGGGTGGTGACGGGCGCTACATCTTCTCCCAATTGCCGCCGGGAAACTACGAAGTTTCCGTGGAGATGGCAGGCTTCCGCAAGAGCGTGCAGAAGAACGCGGAGCTCCGCGTGAACGCCACGTTGGAATTGAACTTCAACCTGCAGTTGGGCGAAGTGACGCAGGTGGTGGAGGTGACGGCCGGGGTGACGATGCTCGATACGCAGTCGGCCAACCGGTCGGTGACTCTGAACCAGCAGGCGGTGTTGGACCTGCCGGTGAACGCGCGAAATCCTTTTGTGCTCGTGCACGTCAACGCCGGGGTGATTGCCGTGCGCACGGGCATTTCGCAGGCGACGCAGGACCAGAACCACAACCGCTTTTCGATGAACGGCGGGCGCGGGCAGGCGGGCTTGACGCTGATTGACGGCGTGCCGGCCGCGGCGGTGGACTGGGGCGGGCTGATCGCTTCGCCGAGCGTGGATTCGGTGCAGGAAGTGAGCATTGTGCGGAACCAGTTCGACGCGCAGTTCGGCAAGTCGGACGGCGGCGCGGTGAACATGATCACGCGCGGCGGATCGAACGCGTTCCATGGTTCGGTATTTGAGTTCCTGCGCAACGATAAGCTGGACGCCAACTCGTGGACCAATAATCGGTCCGGGTTGCCGCGGGTGCTCTTCCAGCGCAATCAGTTTGGGGCCGCGGTGGGCGGGCCGATCAAACGGTCCAGCCGCTTGTTCTTCTTTACCGCCTATGAAGGGTTGCGGCAGGGTTCGCCGGGCACGAACATTTCGAACGTGCCGACGGCGCTGCAGCGGAACGGCGACTTCTCGCAGACCTTTAACGCTAACGGCTCGCAAGCCACGATCTTTGATCCGTTCTCGACGCGGCCGAACCCGGCTGGGGGCGGCTTCATCCGCGATGCGTTTCCGGGCAACCGGATTCCGTCGTCGATGATTGATCCGGTGTCGGCAAAGGTGATCAACCTGTTCCCTCTGCCGAATACGCAGGGCGATGCTTTCACGAACGCGCGAAACTTCGCGGCGGCGGGCAAGACGAACACCGTGAACGACCGCTTCGACCTACGCATCGATTGGGCCAAGAGTGAGAAGTGGACGCTGTTTGGCCGGTTTACGAAAGCCTGGCAGGAGAACGTGGCGCCGGTGTTTTTCGGCAACGGGGCGGACACGAACTTTTCCGACGTGAATCCGCGGCACCACGTGGTGATCGGCACGACGATTACCCCGTCGCCCACTTGGGTGATCAACGTGCTGTTGGGTTCGGGCCGGTGGCGGGAGAATCAGATTTCGCCGTCGCAGGGCTTTAACGCGACGACCCTGGGCTTCTCGCCGCAGTTGGTTGGACAGTTCCAGGCGCAAACGATGCCCGGGTTTTCGGCACAGGGCTACGCTTCGTTGGGTAACCGGCGCTTTCTGAACGTGCCGCGCGAGACCCACAACCTGCAGGTGAATCTGACGAAAGAGTTGGGCGCTCATAGCTTGAAATTTGGCTGGTTGGGCGAGGCGGCGCGGCTGAACAACACGGACTTCAACACCCCGGCGTTTAACTTCACGCGCGGGTTGACGTCGGGACCGACGGCGGCGATTGCGAGCTCGGTGACCGGAGACGGCATTGCGTCGATGTTGCTGGGCGTGGGGGCGAGCGGCAGTGCCCCGATCGGCATTGGCACGGCGACTGCGGCGGGCTACCACGGCATCTACTTCCAGGATTCCTGGCGCGCTAGCCGGAAGCTGACGCTGCACCTGGGCGTTCGGTGGGAGGTGCAACTGGCGCGGACCGAGCGGTTCAACCGGCAGAACAACTTCGACTTCACGGCGGCGAGTCCGCTGGCGCAACGGACCGGCCTGCCGCTGGTGGGCGGCCTAGTGTTCGTGACGCCGCAGAACCGCGGCGCGTGGGACACGGACTACAACAACCTGGCGCCGCGCTTTGGCATGGCGTACAAGATTACAGACAAGCTCGTGTTCCGCGGCGGTTATGGGATCTTCTACCCGCAGACCGGCGGCGGTGCGAACCAAGGCTTCTCGACGACCACCGAATGGGTTTCAACGGTTGGCGCCGACGGCATCAATCCGAACCGGAACGCGCTGCTGAGCAACCCGTTTCCGAACGGCTTTAATCAGCCGGTGGGTTCGAGCCAGGGCCTGTTGACGCAGGTGGGCGACAACGTGAACGCGTTCTCGCGGCACCACCCGCTGAGCTACGTGCAGAACTTCAGTGTCGACTTCCAATACGAGATCAAACAGGGCATGGTGCTCGAAGCCGGCTACACCGGTTCGCAGAGCCGGAAGCTGCTGTTTGGCACGGGGCAGCAAGCAAACCAGATGCCGCCGGAGTTCCTCTCGTTGGGCGCCGCGCTGAATAACCCGGTGCGGAACCCCTTCTTCGGGATCATTCCGACGGGCGCTCTTTCCGGGGCGACCATTCCGCAACACCGGCTGCTGCGGCCGCATCCGCAGTTCCTCGGCGTCGGACTTTCGGGCGATACGCCGGGCGCGAGCGCGAGCTTCAACGCGCTGGTGGTCCGCTACCACTGGCAGATGGGCAAGGACCTGAACCTGCTGAGCACGTACCAATGGTCAAAGGCGATTGACAATGCGAGCGAATGGCAGGGTTGGGAGGTCGGCGACACGTTGCGGAACTACTATGACCTGAGCGTGGACCGTTCGATCAGCGCCCACGACATTCCGCAGAGCTTCGTGAATGCGCTGGTGTACGAGATGCCGGTGGGCAAGGGACGGAAGTTCCTATCCGACATGCACCCGGTGGCGAATGCGGTGATTGGCGGCTGGCAGGTTTCGACGATCGTGCGGTTCTCGAGCGGCTTGCCGCTGGGCTTCACGGCGCCGAACACGCTGAGCGCTTTCGGCTTCCAGACGCAGCGGCCGAACGTGGCGGACCTGAAGGCGGCGGCGGTTTCAAACCCGACGCCGGACCGGTGGTTCAACACGGCGGCGTTTACCGCTCCGGGCGCCTTCGAGATGGGCAACGCGCCGCGGTGGATTCCGAACATCCGGTTTGGTCCGACGAATCATGCGGATTTGGCGATTCTCAAGAACTTCCGCTGGGGCGAGCACTGGAAGGCGCAGTTCCGGGCGGAGATGTTCAACTTCACGAACACGCCGCAGTTTGGACGGGCGAGTACCAACATCGCGGATCCGAACTTCGGGGTGGTGACGGGCACGACGAACGTCGGGCCGCGAAACATCCAGTTGGGCGTCAGAATTCAGTTCTGAGGCGCAAGGGATATTCGATACTGTTGTTCGGTACGGGCCGCGTCTTCGACGCGGCCCGTTGCTTTGTAGGCGCGGCTGAGGGGCAGGAGGAGCGTGGCGTCGGCCGGAGATGCCGCGACGAGATGCGGGATGGCATCGGCGTGACGGCCGGCTTCGACGAGAGCGCGGCCGAGGGCGCCGCGAGCGGGGGTGAGGCTGGGGGCCAGTTCGACGCTGCGTTCGAGCACAGCCAGGCTGGCTTCGGCGCCTTCGGTGCGGGCGAGGGTATCGCCGAATTCGTAGAGGAACTCGGCGTCGTTCGAGGACGTGGGGCGGAGGGCGGTGAAGAGGGGCCGGGCGGCGGCGCGCTTGAGGCGGCCGGCGTTGGCGGTGGCCTTGGCGGCGGCTTCGGCGTAGGTGGCGCCGGCTTGCGGGTAGCGCTTGCAGGCGGAGTAGGCATCGGCGAGTTCGGTGAGCACCTGTTCGGAGGCCTGCCAGCGCTTGGCCTTTTCGAGGATCGGGGCGGCGTCGCAGGGCCGGTGGGCTTTGAGCAGAGAGAGGCCGGCGACGAGATGGACGGGGCCGGGGGGTGGGTTCGTTTTGAGGAACTGGGCGAAGGCGAGATTGGCGTCGGCGTACTTCTTGCCGGAGTGGAGAGCGAGGGCGAGGTTGAGTTGGAGGCGGGGCTCGTTGGGGACTTGCTGGATGAGGCCGCGGTAGAGGCGTTCGGCGTCGGCGAAGCGGCCCTCGCGCATGGCGCGGGCGGCGGCGGCCGCGGGGTCTTCCTGCGCGGGGAGCAGGGCCGCGAGCAGGAGCAGGGGGAGCAACTTCATGGCTTCAATTGAATCGCACGATTCGTGGGCGTGGCAACGCGGCGGGTGCGGCCATCGGGCCAGGTGACTTCGATGTCGACCTGGGTGGCGCTGCCGAGGCCGAAGTGCAGCGGGCCGAGATAGGAGGACGCGTAGCCGGTGGCGGAGGAGACCCAGCGGGTTTGGTTGCCGATGCGGACGCGGGCGCCGACTTCGCGAACGTCGACGCTGAGCCAGCGGCCGACGCTCTGGCAGGGATGGCGGAGGATACGGGGAGCGGCTTGGAGGGCCGTGAGGACGACGTCGAGGCAGCCGTCGGCGTTGAGGTCGGCGGCGAAGGTTCTGTTGCCTTGATAGCGGAACCAGGTGGGAGGCTCCTTGGCCTTGGCGGCGTGGCCGCCGGTTGCGGAGAGGGCGTCGCTGCGGGCGGCGAGAATGTCCTTCCAGCCGTCGTTATCGAGGTCAGCGAAGGTGATGCCCCAGCCGGCCATGGCGCGGCTTAAGGGGGCGAGGCGGCTTTTGCCGGTGGCCTCTTCGAACTCCTGGCCGAGGTTGCGGTAAAGGGGGAAGGTCTCGTCGCGGAGGGCGGTATAGACGATATCGGGGCGGCCGTCGTTGTCGTAATCCTCGGCGCTGACTCCCATGCCGGAGACGGGGTTCCCGTCTTGCGGGACGGCGATGCCGCGGTCAAAGGCGCACTCTTCGAACTGGCCCTGGCCGCGGTTGCGGAAGTAGAAGGCGGGGGCGCGGTCGTTGGTGACGTAGAGATCGATGAGGCCGTCGGCATCGAAATCAGCGGCGGCGACGGACATGCCTTTGCCTTGGTGGGCGGCGATGCCGGAGGGGGCGGAGATGTCGGTGAAGGTGCCGTCGCCGTTGTTGCGGAAGAGGGCGTTGGGTTCGGGGGCGTAGTGGCGGGGATGGCAGAAATCGGGCTTGCCGGCGACGAGGCAGACTTTTTCGGCGGCGGGGTTCCACTGGACGTAGTTGACGATGAAGAGATCGAGGTCGGCGTCGTTGTCCATGTCGCACCAGGCGGCGGCGATGGACCAGCGGCCGTGATTGTCGAGTTGGGCGGCGGTGGTGACATCCTTGAACGTGCCGTTGCCCTGGTTGCGATAGAGGGTGACGCCGCGGAGGCCGAGGGTGAGGAGATCGGGGTGGCCGTCGTTGTTGTAGTCGGCGGCGGCGGCGCCGAGATCGTAGTGGCGGCCGGGGATGCCGGCTTCGGCGGTGACGTTCGAGAACTGGAAATTGCCGTCGTTGCGGAGGAGCGTATTGGGGGCTTTGGGGCCGTTGGGGAGGGCGCCGCCGTTGGGGAAGAAGAGATCGAGGCGGCCGTCGTTGTTGTAGTCGAAGACGGCGATGCCGCCGGGTGTGGTGGCGGGAAGAGGCTTCTTAACGGACTCGCCGGTAACGAGGACGGGGCCCAGGGGGGCGACCGTCCAGTTACCGGCGAGGGTGAGGAACAGCAGATTAAGGGATGACCACTTCGTCTGGTTCGGCCGCTAGAAAGAGTAGCGGAGGGCGAACTGGATTTGGCGGTTGGCCGCGGTGGAGGTGATGACGCCGTAGCCGGGAGTGTTCAACACGTAGCCACCCGAGCCGGGGGCGCCGAACATGGTGTGGTTCGGGAAGTTGAAGAACTCACCACGGAGTTCGAGCGAATGACCCTCGATGATGCGGAACTTCTTGGCAATCGAGAAGTCGAAGACGCGGCGGCCGTCGTCGCGAACGATGTAGGCGCCCGCGTTGCCGAAGGTGAAGGCATCGGGCATGACGAAGGCCGAGGTGTCGAACCAGCGATCCGGCGTCCGCTGGTCGGCGGGCAGGTTCGGATTGCGGATCACGTTCGGGCGTTCCTGGGTACGGCCAACGTTCGCGCGGTCGAGACCGGTGCGGACGTTGGAGGGCGTGCCGGACTGCCATTGCACGATACCTTCAACGGCCCATCCACCGAGGACGCCATCGACGAAGCGGTTCCAATCGCCGCCAAAGGCGCGGCCACGGCCGAAGGGCAGATCGTAGACATAGCCCATTTTGAAAGCGTGGGCGATGTCATAGGAGCAGCGGGACCAATCGGCGCGGAGGTTGAAGATGTCCTGGTACTTGCCTTCGGCGAGCGAGGACTGGTTGTCCATGCACTTGCCCCAGGTGTAGTTGGCGAGGACGGTCAAGCCTTTGCTGAAGCGCTTGTTGGCTTTGACCTGGAGGGCGTTGTACTCGGAGTTGAACATGTTCTCGCCACCGTCCATGTTGCCTGCGAAGCCCGCGGCGGCCAGGCGGCGCCGGGGATCGATGGGGCCAGGGCCCGGGGTGAAGGCGTTGTTCAGGCCGTAGTAGCCGATCTGCTTCTTGTTCGAAGAACCGACGTAGCCGACGTCGAGGGTCATATCCTGCTGGATCTGGCGCTGGACGAAGAGGTTCCACTGCATGGAGTAGGGCGTGCGGTTGTTGGGGTTCTGGGGCCAGCCGCCGATGGCCTGCGTCGAGCCGAAGCCGGGGCCGGGCTGGTTGATGCTGTACTCCGGCACGGCGCCGCGGTTGAAGCTGATTTCCTGCTGCGGCAGGTAGGGCCAGAACTTGCGGAGGTCGTTGATCTCCTGCATGAACGTGGTGTTGTAGAAGACGCCGGCGCCCATGCGGATCACGGTCTTCGAGTTCGCCTGGTAGGCGATGCCGAGGCGGGGGGCGAAGTTGTTCATGTCATTCCGCATGAGCGAGCGGCCGTAACCAAGGGTTTTGGCGGGGGCGTTGTCGCGGAGCGGGTTGGTGCCGGCCCACAGGAGTTCGGCGCCGTAGACGCCCTGGGCGTCGCGGGTGATGACGAGGTTGCCGAGAGCGTTGTTGGTATCCCAGGGGCGGATGCCGGACTCCCAGCGGATGCCGAGGTTAACGGTGAGGCGGTCGGTGACGCGCCAGTCATCCTGGAAGAAGGCTTCGCCGTAGGGTTGGCGGGCGAAGAGGCGGGGGATGCTGAAGCCGCGGCGGATGTAGCTGGGGTAGCCGAGGAGCATCGTCGCCAGGGCGTTGCCTTGCGAGGGGTTCAGGTCGTCCGCGGTGAGGGAGGTCCAGAACTGGGCGTCGCCGTTGGTGGGGTTCGAGTAGGCCGCGTCCATGGCGCGCCACGTGAAGCCGCCGCCCATCTTGAACGAGTGCCGGCCCATGACCATAGAGAGCTTGCCGTTGGTCTGGTGGTTCTTGTCCATGATGGTTTCGCCGCCGCCGCCGCCCGCCGCCAGGTAGCCTTGGGGCGAGAAGCTGGGGAGAGTGCCGCAGAGCGCTTCTTTGTCGAAGATCTGCACGCCGCCGGCATCGAGGACGCCCGAGCGGGTGATGCCGTTGCGGAAGACCGGGCAGCCGGGGTTATCGGGGCTGTTGTAGCCGTACTTGACTTCGAGCACGGTGGAGGGGCTGATGATGTTGTTCCAGCCGAGGCCCCAGTTGCGAACGTCGTAGCGGTTCTCGCTGACGAAGAGGGCGGAGGCCGACGGAACGGTTTGGCCGACGCGCTGTTCGAGCATGCGGCCCCAGATGATGTTCTTGTCGTTGATGGTGTGGTCAACGCGGAGGACGATCATGTCGCGGTCGATGCCCTGGCCTTCGGTCTGGAGGAAGTTGTTGACGAGGCCGGGGCGGTTGGGCAGCGGATGGAGCGTGTCGATGGTGCGCCGCATGCCCTGGTTGATGCGGTTGGCGGGGATGATATTGCCGGGGAAGAGTTGGCGCACGATGCGGCCCTGCGCGTCGAGTTGGCCGGTGAGGGGATCGTAGATCCGCTGCGTGATGCCGCTGAAGTTGCCAGCCCGCATCTCGGGGGTGGGGACAGTGCTCTGAGCGGTCTGGCCGCGGCGGAGGCGGAAGCCTTCCCAGCCGAGGAACCAGAAGGTCTTCTCGCGGCCGTTGTAGATCTTGGGCAGCATGACCGGGCCGCCGATGGCGAGGCCGTACTGATTCTGACGGAAGGGCACCTTGCCGCGGCCTTGCTTGTTGGCGAAGAACTCGTTGGCGTCGAACTTATCGTTGCGGACGAAGGAGTAGAGCGAGCCGTGGAGGTCGCGGGTGCCGGACTTGATGGAGACGTTGACGTTGGCGCCGGCGGAGCGGCCGTACTCGGCCGAGTTGCCCGTGGCGACGCGGAACTCCTGGATGGCGTCCATGGGCGGGGAGCCGCCGGGCGAGTTCATGAACATCATGTTGTTGTCGACACCGTCGAGGGTGTAGTTGTTGTCCTGGGTGCGCTGGCCGTTGACGGAGACCATCTGCGCGCCGGAGAGGCCGCCGCGGCCCTGGCTGCGCTGGATGTCGCTCGTGCCGGGCATCAGAACGAGCAGGCGCGTATAGTTGCGGCCGTTAACGGGGATGCGGGCGAGTTGTGACTGCGAGATGACGCCGCCGACGGAGGCTTCCTGCGTCTGCAGCATGGGCGCGGCGCCGGTGACTTCTACGCTTTCGGTGACATTGCCGACTTCGAGGGCGACGTCGATTTTGACGACCGCGCCGGTTTGCAGAACGACTTCTTTCTGCACTTGCGTCTTAAAGCCGCTGAGCTTGGCCGTGACGGTGTAGGTGCCCGGGACGAGGGGGCCGAGGCGGTAGGCGCCGGTTTCGTTGGTGACCACTTCGCGGGACACGCCCGTGGCGGTGTTGACGGCGGAGACAGTGGCACCGGCGGCCGAAGCGCCGGAGGCGTCAGAGATGATGCCGACCAGGACGGCGTCAGAGGTTTGCGCCGAAGTGATCAGGGGGACAGCCATGCCGAACAGCAGGGCGGCAAGGTATTTTCGATTGATTTGCATACGTAGCGGAACTCCCAGTGAGAATACAGAGGCTTAGGAAAGCTATCGAAAATTTCCCTTTTCGTCAAGTCGGGATGGCGCGATATGATCTGGGATTACTTTATGACTTCTCGCTTTATTGCCCAGGAATTCTTTGCTCCCGCCCGCGAGGAGCTGCGCTACCTGCCCGAGGGACCCCGGGTGCTGCAAGGAGCGAAGGAGTTGGGTTGGGTGGCGATTCAACACAGCGCCGAGGCGACGGTGGGGAGCCTGAACCGGCTGGACCTGGCGAGCGGCGAGAACCGGAGCTGGACGCTGCCGGGGCGGCCGGGATTCTTCGCCGAGACGGACACGCCGGGGCGATGGCTGGTGGGCATGGAGCGGCAGTTGGTGGTGGCGGACTGGACGAGTGGGACCGTGGAAGAGTTGGGGGTTACGGTCTCGGACGATGAGCGGGTGATCATCAACGACGGGTTGGGCGTGGAGGGAGGCGTCCTGTTCGGCACCAAGCACCTGGGCTTTTCTGAACCGATTGCGAAGCTGTTATTCTATGACGCCGCGGCGCGGCAACTGCATACCGTGATGGAAGGGCAGACGTGTTCGAACGGCAAGGATCTGCGGGGCGAGCGATTGATCGATATCGACTCGACGCCGAAGGCGATTAGCCGCTACCACTGGGACGCGGCAGCGCGGCGGGCGGCGGGGCGGGAGTTGCTAGTGGATCCGGCCAGCTTGCCGGCGTATCCGGACGGGTTGCGGCCATCGCCGGAGGGGGAGAGCGTGATCGTCGCGTTCTTCAACCCGGGGGCGGTGAGCGATGGGGTGGCGCGGATGTACCGGGTGGAAGACGGGGCGGTGGAGTGCGAGTGGGTGATTCCGGGTTCGCCGCGGGTGACGTGTCCGGAGTTTGTGGAGTTGGAAGGGAAGGTGAGGATTGTGTTCACGACGGCGGTGGAGGGGATGCCGGCCGAGATTCGGGCGATGGCGCCGGGAGCTGGTTCGTTGTACATCGCCGACACTCCGTTTGACCGGGCGCCGGCGCGGCCGCCGCTGGTGAGGTTGGGATGAGGAACTTGGCTTGCGCTGGGTTTTTGTTGGCGGGCTTGCTGGGGGCGCAGGATGGTTCGCTTGAGGAGTTGCAGCGGCTGCTGCGGCCGAGCGCGCCGCCGCCGGATGGGCGATACAACGCGACCGACCGGACCTGGGAAGACTGGCTGAAGCGAACCGGCGAACGGCCGCCGGAGTTTGCGAAGATGCGATCGATTCCGGGGTTGCCGGATGCGCTTGAGGGCGTGAAGACGCGGGCGGAGTGGGCGAAGCGGCGGGTGGAACTGAAGGCGCTGGTGGAGCGCTGGCTGTTTGGGAAGATGCCGCCGGCGCCGGGGAATGTGCGCGCGGTGGTGACCGGGGAGCGGAAAGAGGGGCGGGCGACGGTGCGGGAGGTGCGGCTGGAGTTCGGGCCGGGGCACCGGGCGACGCTGCGGCTGGAGCTGGTGATCCCGGAGGGGAAGGGGCCGTTCCCGGTGTTTCTCACGAATCATGGGGTGAACCGGCCATGGATCTATACGGCGGTGCGGCGGGGTTATATCGCGTGTGTTTATCATGCGACGGATCCGCGGTATTTGAACGGCGACGATTCGGACGCCTGGGTGGAGGTGTATCCGGAGTACGACTGGAGCGTGCTGGCGCGATGGGCGTGGGCGGCGTCGCGGGCGGTGGATTATCTGGTGACGCGGCCGGAGGTGGACGCGGCGAAGATCGGCACGACGGGGCATTCGCGAAACGGGAAGTCGGCGCTGCTGGCGGCGGCGATGGATGAACGGATTGGCGCCGTGGTGCCTTCGAGCGGGAACAGCGGGGAGGTGGACCCGTGGCGATATACGACCGAGCCGTTTGCCAATGAAAGCATTGAGCTGTTGACCGGGGCGCAGTCGCACTGGTTCCATCCGCGGCTGCGGTTCTTCGCGGGAAGGGAAGATAAGCTGCCGGTGGATCAGAACACGCTGCTGGCGCTGGTGGCGCCGCGGGGGGCAATGCTCTATAGCGGTTACGCGGAGTCGGCGGGGAATCCATTTGGGTTCGAGCAGGCTTATCGGGATGCGCGGCGGGTGTACCGGTGGTTGGGGAAGGAGCAGAACGTGTGGCTGCATCTGCGGGCCGGGGAGCATGCGACGTCGGCGGGAGATGTCGAGAATTTCGTCGACTTCTTTGACTCGGTGTTCGGGCGGACGGTGATGCCGAAGCTGGAGACGTGGACGCACGGCTATGAGTACAAGGGCCCGCAGCCGCGGCCGGCGGGAAAGATGGGGGACCGGGAGCAGGTGGAGTGGGTGCTGGGCGAGGAGCCGGCGGGGGTGAAGAACCTGCAACTGCGGCGGGCGCCGCTGGAGGTGAGTTCGGTCGAGAGTTGGATTGCCGGGGTGTTGCGGCGGCCGTCGATGGATGTGACGGTGCGGGAGCGGATTGCGAAGGAGGGGATGCGGTGGACGGAGGTGCCGTTTGGCGATGGGTTGAAGGGCGATCTGTTTTTGCCGCAGGCGAAGGGGAAGTATCCCGTGGTGGTGTGGCTGCACGGGTATACGTATCAGGCGGGATGGTCGATTATGGCGCCGTGGGCGAGCGGGGGGAGCGTGTGGCGGAATGATCAGAGGCCGTCGATTCCGGAGCTGGTGAAGCGGGGATTCGCGGTGTTTGCGTTTGACCAGATCGGGTTTGGCGCGCGGGTGCTGGATGCCAAGGACTTCTACCGGCGGTATCCGCGGTGGAGCCTGATGGGGAAGATGGTGACGGATACGCGGGCGGCGGTGGAGGCGTTGGGGCAGACCGCGGAGTTGGGGGACGTGTACTTGATGGGGTATTCGCTGGGCGGGAAGGTGGCGCTGTTGACGGCGGCTTTGGACGAACGCGTGAAGGGGTTGGCCGTGGTGAGCGGGTTCGACGTGCTGCGGGCGGCGACGGCGGATAAGGGCGTGGAGGGCATTCGGCACTACTCGCACCTGCACGGATTGTTGCCGCGGTTGGGGCCGTATATTGACGATCCGCGGAGTTCGCCGTTTGATTTCGATGCGGCGGTGCGGCTGACGGCGGGGCGGCCGGTGCTGTTGATTGCGCCGGCGCTCGACCGGTATGTGCGGGCGGCGGACGTGACGGCGGCCGTGAAGCCGTTGGCGCGGGCGGGGTTGACGGTGGAGACGCCGCTCGACTTCAACCGCTTCCGGCGGGAGACGCAGGACCGGGTGTTCCGTTGGTTCGCGGAGGTTACAGCCCGAAGCGATCGATGAGGCGATAGAGCGTTTTGCGTTCGATGCCGAGGATCTTGGCGGCCTTCGACTTGTTGCCGTTGGCGGCGGCGAGGACCTTCTTGATCTGTTCGGCCTTGGCGTCTTCGAGCGTTTCGACGGGGGCGTCGCGGCCTTCGGCGTCGGCGATGGCTTCGCGGACGGCGGCTTCATCAATGCGGCCTTGGGGGGCGAGGATGACGAGGCGCTCCATCATGTGCTGGAGCTGGCGGACGTTGCCGGGCCAGGTGTAGGAGTCGAGGGCGCTGAGCCCGGACTTGGTGACGACGGCTTCGCGGCCATAGCGTTCGTTGTAGCGGTCCATGAACTTCTGGACGAGGAGGGGGATGTCGCCCGAGCGTTCGCGGAGCGGCGGCATTTCCACCTTCACGACATCGAGGCGGAACCAGAGGTCTTCGCGGAACTTGCCGTCTTCGACGAGCTGGCGAACGTTTTTGTTGGTGGCGGCGACGACGCGGACGTCGATGGCTTTCGCGCGAGAGGCGCCGAGGGGGCGGATCTCTTTTTCCTGGAGGACGCGGAGGAGCTTGGCTTGGAAGTTGAGGTCGATGTCGCCGATTTCGTCGAGGAAGACGGTGCCGGTGTGGGCGGCTTCAAAGACGCCGATGCGGTCGCGATCGGCGCCGGTGAAGGAGCCTTTAAGGGCGCCGAAGAGTTCGCTTTCGAGCAGGGACGGGGGAATGGAGCCGCAGTCGACGGGGACGAAGGGCTTGTCGGCGCGGCGGGAGTGGCGATGGATCATCCGGGCGATGAGTTCTTTGCCGGTGCCGGTTTCGCCTTCGATGAGGACGGTGGCTTCGGTGGGGGCGACCTGGGCGAGGGTCTTGTAGATTTGCACCATGCCGGCGGAGGAGCCGATCATGTCGGTTTCGGGGATGTCGTCGATGCGGGCTTCTTTTTCGTCGGCTTCCTGGAGCGAGGCTTCGGCGCGACGGATCTTTTCGATCATGTCGTCGAGGTCGAAGGGTTTGGCGAGATAGTCGAAGGCGCCGCCACGGGTGGCGGCCATGACGGTTTCCATGGAGCCGCGGCCGGACATGAGGATGACGGCGCAGGAGGGGTTGTTTTCGCGGGCGGCGCGGAGGACATCGAGGCCGGTGCGCTCGTCGAGGTAGATGTCGGACAGGACGATGGGGTAGTGCTCCTGGGCGAGGCGCGTGAGGGCTTCGCGGGTGGAGCCGACGGCGTCGACCGTGAAGCCTTCGAGCTCGAGGCAGGTGACGATGTTCGAGCGGACCGAGGAGTCATCTTCCACGACAAGAAGACGGGACAATACGTTCTCCATAATTAGCGCAGCGGACGGGGATGAGGCTTGAACTACTATGGTACGGCAATGGGGAGGCGTATGATGGGGGGATGTCGGCGCAGCATATTCCGCGGATGAGTTTGGCAGAGTTTCTGGAACGGGAAGAGCGGGCGGAGAGCAAGAGCGAATTCTGGGATGGGCAAATGATTGCGATGTCCGGGGGAACGTTCAATCATGCCCGGATCGGCACCAATCTGATTCACCGATTGAGCGATGCGCTGGAGAATTCGCCCTGCCAAGTGATTAATTCTGAGTTGTTGGTTCAGGCTGCACCTGGGGGACTCGTCGCATATCCGGATTTGACCGTGATCTGTGGAGAGATTCAGTTTCTTCCGCCGAAAGAGCTGGTGGTGACAAACCCGACGTTGATCATCGAAGTGCTTTCGCCGTCAACGGAACTGCGCGACCGGGGAGAGAAGTCGGCAGCGTACCGGCGCAGCGAGTCGCTACGCCAGTATGTGCTCGTCGAATCCCGGTTCCCGCAAATCGAAGTTTATACGAAGGGCGATAACGGCATCTGGTTTCTTCGGGAGTGGCACGGCCTCGAAGGGGTGTGTGAACTCACGAGCATCAACTGCACCTTACCGATGGCGCAAATCTACGATAAGGCTCGTTTTGCCGATACTCAGGGCGGCTGAGGCGGCCGTCTTTGTTGGTGTGGAGCTTGTCGAAGCCGGGGGCTTGGGCGAACAACTAACGCATAGAGCGGTTCGATATTGTACACTTCGCTTCGTGACTCGAAGGCAATGGATCGCGTGGGCGGGCGTGGCGCAGGCGGCGGAGACCTGGCAGCCGCTGTTCGACGGCAAGTCGATCGCGGGATGGAAGGAGACGGCGTTTCCGCGGCGCGGGAAGGTGAGCGTGGCGGAGGGGCGGATCCTGTTAGAGGCCGGGGCGCCATTGACCGGGGTGACCTACACGGGGACGTTTCCGCAGACGAACTACGAAGTCCGCTATGAGGCGATGCGGGTTTCCGGTGGGGACTTTTTCGCGAGCCTGACCTTTCCCGTGGGCGCGAACTTCGCGACGTTCGTGCTGGGCGGATGGGGCGGCGACATCATCGGCGTTTCGAGCATTGATGGCTGGAACGCTTCTGAGAACGAGACGCGAAACTACTTCACCTTCGAAGACGGCAAGTGGTACGCGATCCGCGTGGCCGTGCGGCCGGAACGGATCGAGTGCTGGATTGGGGCCGAGCGCGTGGTGAACGTCGGCATCGGTGGGCGGCAGATTACGATGCGGCCGGGGGATATCGAGCTCTCCGCACCGCTCGGGATCGCTTCGTACAATACGACCGGGGCGGTGCGGAGAATCGAGTACAGGACCGTTAGCCGTTAAGGGTCCAGTTGGGGCGGTAGGTGCGCTTCAGGTAGTCGTTGGCTTCGGGGACGTTGGTGATGCGGCCCGTGGCGGGATCGTAGGTGAGCTTCTTGCCGACGCGGTGGGCGACGAGGCCGAGCAGCATCTGCTCCATCATGGTGCCGGAGTAGTCGAAGTCGCAGTGGGTTTTGCTGCTGGTGCCGTGGGTGACGTTGTTGAGCTTGCCTTTGCAGGCGTCGAGCCATTCGCGCTGGAAGACGTCGACGGTGCGGTTGGGCGGGTTGCCGGCGAGGATGCCGGGGATGGCCGGGTTCGGCAGGCCGAGCGCGGCGGGGACCTTGCCGTTGAGCATCTGGATGTCCGGGAAGCCGGAGGGGCCAGGCTGCTGGTTGGGTTGGGCCGTGAAGCCGGGAGGCAGCGGCGCGGGGGCGCCAGAGGGACGGCGGGGCGGCACGTTCTGCGTCACCTGACCGGTGCCACCGATGAGGGGCAGGGGATCGGCGCGGCGCTTGTAGTAGGTCAGGTCGCCGTCGTCGTTGTTGGGGAGGATGATGCGGCTGGTGAAGTCGGCGAAGATGCTGCCTTTGGTGCCTTCGAAGATGGCGCCGTTGGGGACCTTCGAGATGTCGATGTAGCCGCGGGGCGCCTCCGGCTTCTGGCCGCCCTGGTACCAGAGGACCTCGATGGGGCCGCGCCAGGAGTTGGCGGGGTGTTCAAAGGTGACCTTGAGCCGGACGGGGCAGATATCGGGGTTGTACTTGTCGGTGACCTCCTGATCGACTTCGATGCCGGTGGGGGCGCCGGCGTCGATGGCGTTCCAGAGGAGGTCCATGGTGTGGGCGCCCATGTCGCCCATCTGGCCGACGCCGAAGTCGCGGTACATGTTCCAGAAGAGGCAGTTGAGGCCGGCGGAGCCGCCGAAGTATTGGGGGCTATAGGGGTGATAGGGCGAGGGGCCGATCCACTGCTCGTAGTGGAGTTCGGGCGGCGGCTGGCCCTGGGCGGTGGGGTAGCCGGGGCGGGGGAGTTGGCGGGCGTCCCAGCCGTGGACGCGCTTGAGTTCGCCGATGGCGCCGTCGAGGATGAGCTCGCGGAGGCGTTCGAAGTTGGGGTAGGCGTGGCGCTGGGTGCCGTGCTGGGTGGCGACTTTGGATTTGTTCTTGAGGTAGTTGGCGCGGACGGTGCGGACCTCTTCGACGGAGATGCCGAGGGGTTTTTCGCAGAAGACGTGCTGGCCGCGATTGATGGCCCAGTTGGCGATGAAGGCGTGGTGGTGATCGGCGGTGCAGATGATGACGGCTTCGACGTCTTTCTGGTCGAGACACTGGCGCCAGTCGTAGTAGGTTTTGGCTTTGGGGAAGATGGCGAGGGCTTCTTTGGTGCGGAGGTCGTTGACGTCGCAGAGGGCGACGACGTTTTCGTCGCGGAGGACGTTGTAGTGAGCGGTGCCGCGGCCCCAGACGCCGATGAGGGCGACGTTGAGGCGGTTGGAGGGGGCGGTCTGGCCGCGGAGGAGGCCGGAGCGGAGGATGGTGAGGCCGGCGGCGGATTGCAGGATTTGACGGCGTTGCATGGCCGTGATTGTATCGGGTTGGGCGGGGCGGTGGGAAGATGTGAGAATGTGAGGCAAGAGATCCTATGCTGCGTGGTTATCTGAGATTGCCCGGCATTGTGTTGGCCTTGGCCGGTGTGCTGCTCGCGCAGGAGATGCCCGGCCCCAGAATTGTTGTCGACAAAGATTTTGTCCACAACGCGCCGCCCGAGGTCAGAGCGCTGAGGTCGGCGGTTTTCAGCATGTTTTCCACGGGGCAAGATATCCTGCGAAACGACCCGCGAACCTTGGGAATGAGATCGGCGGCGAGCCTCATGCCCATGGCCGAACTGCCATCCGGGGAGAGCGATACGATTTTGGTCGGAAAGGTTGAGAAAGTGCACTCGCACCTGACGACGAACCGCGGCGCAATCTATCGGGAGTTCACGGTCCTTGTGGAGGAGACACTGTCGGAGAAAGTTCCTAGCTCGCTAAGTGCGCCAACGGCACTGCAAGGAAAGGTCCGCATCGCGATGCTGCAACCCGGCGGTACATTGCAACTGAGTGATGGGACTCAATACACCCATGCCTTCACGGGATACGGCCGAGAGTTGGAGGCTGGGGGGCGGTACGTTCTGTTCTTACGGCATCGGCTCTTCTGTGAATGCTACGTTCGAATCAAGGCGTGGGAGTTGCGCGACGGTTCGGTGTATCCGATGTCACCGGACGACCTTGCCGCTGCGTCGATGAATCGGTCCGTCTACGCCGGAATGAAGGAGGATCTTTTCCTGGAACGGGTGAGGCAGGAACGTGCACAGCTTGAGCCTATTCGCTGATTGGCGATGCTGTCCTGCTGGGGTTGACGAACAGCCAGAGGACGGCGGCGGTGACGGTGGTGGCGGCGGAGAGGTAGAGGACGGCGTTCCAGTCGTGGAAGCGGTCGAGGACCAGGCCCATGATGGCCGGGGAGGCGAAGCCGGCGGCGTTCGAGGCGGCGTTCATCAGGCCGGAAACCGCTCCTCCCGACGTCTCGCCTATGTCGGTCGCCGAGGACCAGGCCGCTCCTAAATATAGATCGACGCCGCCGGCGGCGCTGGCCATGAGTAAGGCACCGAGGGCCGGGGCTGGGTGCCAGATGCCGGCTGTGAACAACGCCGCACCCGTGAATAACGAAACGAAGCCAATGAGCGTCCGGGCGCGGCGGTCGCCTAATCGCCGGGAAAGGAGATCCGTCAGGAAGCCGCCGATCCAGGTGGCGGCGACCCCGAACAAGAGCGGGAGGCCGGCGTAGTAGGACGCTTCCGTGATCGCCATGCCGCGTTGCTCGCGGAGGTAAGTCGGGAACCAAGTGATGTAGAACTGCCATAGGAACGTTGATCCGAAGGCCGTTCCGAGGAGACACCACAAGCGGCGGGAGCGGAGGAGGACGGCCCAGGGGATGGGTTCGTTTTGGGTTTGGGCGGCGGTGGGCGGCGGGTTGCGGTAGAAGGCGTACCAGGCCGCGGCCCACAAGATTCCGAACGCACCGAAGACGAGGAAGGGGGCCTGCCATCCATAACGGAGGACCAGGAAACCGGCTACCGGCGGTGCCAAGGCGCCGCCGAGACGGCCTCCTCCCAGGAAGGCGCCGAAGGCCGTGGCGCGCTCGTTGATCGGGATCCAGCGGGAGAAGGCCGAGGCGACGGCGGGGGAGAAGGCGGCTTCGAGGGCGCCAAAGACGAAGCGGATGACGAGGAGGGAGGCGTAGCTCCAGGCGGCGGCCGTCAGGGCCGTGAACAGCGACCAGCCGGCGATGGCGAAGGCGACCAGGCCGCGGGAGCCGTAGCGGTCCGCAAGGACGCCCCAGGGGGTTTGGCCGAGGAAATAGGACAGGCTGAAGATGCTGAAGACGAGGCCCATCTGCGTTTGCGAGAGGCCGAAGGAGGTGCGGAGTTCGGGGCCGGCGATGGCGATGCAGACACGGTCCGTGTAACAGACCATGTTGATGACGAGCGCGAGGAGGACGAGCCGGTGGCGGTAGGCCATGGGTTAGAAGCCCTCGGTATCGAGGGGGTAGAGGGGGCGGGGGACGCGTTTGAAGGGCATCTGGCGGAGGTTGGCGGAGGAGACGCCGGGCGTGTCGACGACGAAGATCGCCTTGGCGATGGGCTCGTAGGCGGCGCGGAAGCCGTTGGGCGATTTGACGACGACGATCTGGCAATAAATGGGCTCGATGCCGTGGCTGCGGAAGAGTTCGGGGTCGACGGTCATGGCGGAGCGCTCGGCGACGAGGATGTGGACATGGCCGGAGACGAGGACGGCGGCGCGGCCCATGGACGTTGTGATGCCGGTGTTGTAGCCGCGGGCGCGGGCGGTCCAGGTGCCGTCCGAGAGGAGCTTGACGTAGGCTTCGACGGGGACGGGCTTCGAGTTCTTCTTGTCGAAGCAGCCGCCAATGCGGCGGGAGATGGTGGCTCCGACGCCGGCTGCGAAGGCAGCGGCGACGGTGGCGGGGTCGACGAGGAAGATGGCGGCAGGGCCGGTGAGCGGGGCTTTGAGGAGATGCTTGAGGACGCCGGTCGAGTCGCCGGGGGAGCCGGAGCCGGTGGAGTCCGAAGACTCGGCGAGGACGGTGGGGCCGGAGGGGAGGGCGAGGGCGGCGGCGATGGCCTCGGGGACCGGTGTCAAGGTGGTTTCGAATTCGGCTCTGCGCTTCCAGAGTTGCTTCGCGAGTTTCGTGGCCTGGGCCTGGGCGGCCTTGGGTTTGTTGTTGGTGACGGCGACGACGGCGCAGCCCATTTCGGCGATGTCGAGCCATGGTTGGACGGGGAAGACCGAGATCGCTTCGGCCTCGCCGGAGGCTTCGAGGGCCTGGGCGGCGGTGACGAGCTCGTGCATGGGGCCGCGGTAGGTTTGCGAGTTTTCGGCTTGGATAATGAGGGGGAGCTTGTGATAGGCCATGGTGTGGCGGACTTCGCCCGCGAGGGTGCGGAGGAGGAGGCGGGCGGCTTTCTGGCCGGTTTCGAACATGTCGATGTGGGGGTAGGTGTGGTAGCCGACGATGGCCGTGGCGAGGGCGACCATGCGTTGGGTGATGTTGGCGTGGAGGTCGAGGGTGAGGATGATGGGCTTAGCGGGACCGAGGATTTGGCGGGCGATTTCGAGGAAGCGGCCTTCGACGTCGTCTTCGCCCTGGGCGGTTTGGGCGCCGTGCATGGCGAGGAGGAGGGCGTCGGGATTAGCTTGCTTCAGATGCTCGGCGAAGGCCTTCAAGAGGCGGGCGAAATCGGCGCGGCGGAGGCGGTTGGCGGTGATGGCCCAGGCGGCGCAGATGGGTTCGACGGTGGCTTCGGTCGTATCGAGGACATCGAGAAAGCCGCCCATTTCGGTGAGCTTGCCGCGATGGCGCTCGAGTACGGCGGGGCCGAAGACGGGCGTGAAGTCGTCGTAGGTGGTGGCGACCGGGGAGAAGTTGTTACTTTCCTGCAGGCAGGAGGCGATAGCGATTTTCATAGGCCGAAGGTCTTGCGATAGGCTATCAAGATGCGACAGTTCAGGCACAGCTTAGGGGCGGCGTTGTGTGCCTGCGCCCTGGCCTGGGCTTCTCCCGCGGCGGTGGGAGAGGGCGCGGCGAACGAGCCGGATGACGTGGCGCTGTTGCAGGCGATGTTGTTGGCGGTGAAGACACCGTCGGGCCGTCCGTACATTCAGTTTCGGATTGATGGCGAGTTAGGCGCCGGGACGAAGGCGGCGCTGGCGGCGTTTCAACGGGACCGCAAGATTGCGGAGAATCCGCTGCGGCCGGATGGGCCAACATGGAAGGCGCTGCGGGCGGCTTTGCCGGAAGAGTACGTGGGCATGCGGGTGCTGCCGGGTTCGAAGATCGTCTACTTCGAGGCAACCGCGGCGGAGGCGGCCAAGTCGATCTACCAGATAGAAAGCTACGGCGAGTTTGAGCCTTCGTTTCAACGGCAGATTGTGGCGATGGTGCAGCGGATGTTTGAAGAGCACCGGATTGTTTTGTGGATCACGTATACGGGTTGGCGGCGGCCGTTTGGTGACCAGATGGGGTTCGCGCGGCGTAACTCGCAGGCGGGTCCGGGGGAGAGCACGCATCACTACGGGCGGGCTTGTGACTTGGGGTTCCGCAACTTCCGCTGGATGGACACGACCGGGGCGATCCGGGAGGATACGGACTGGCTGGACCGGATGAGCCGGGCGCTGGGCCCGGCGAGCTGGCGGCTTTGGAAGGCGCGGGATGCGATTGCGTTTTCTCTAGGCCTGTATAAGATCGCCTGGGAGGCGGTGCACTTACAGGCGCTTGAGGACGAACGGATCAGTAACGCGCGGTCGCTCGTGAAGTTACTTGAGAAGACCGGCAAGATGAAGTGGGAAACCAAGCACGTGAACCGGAAGGCGCATTACTGGAGCGACCTGGGCCGGGGCGGGCCGATGTATCCAGTGGGGACGGCGCATGAGATTTGGGCGGGGAAGGCTCCGGTGCCCGCGGGGGCCGGGGACATTGAGGGGATCCGGAAGGCGCTGCGCGAAGAGTTCGAAAAGGCGGAACAGAACTGGCGGCTGTGGGAGCCGGTGGAGGCGAACTAGTTCGCCGGCAGGGAGATGGTGAAGCAGGAGCCTTCGCCGGGCTGTGAGGTGACTTCGATGCGGCCGCCGTGGAGGGTGACGATCTGCTGGACGATGGAGAGGCCGATGCCGGTGCCGACTTCGCCGGACTGTTCGGCGCGGGCGGTGCGGTAGAACTTGGTGAACAGTTTCTTCAGTTCGGCGGCGCTCATGCCCATACCCTGATCGCGGACGGCGATGCGGAGCCGGCCCTGGCCGTTGGCGGTGGTCACCTCTACCTTCGTATCGGGCTGGGAGTATTTGATGGCGTTGGTGAGTAAGTTGTAGACGGCGTATTCGAGTAACTCGCGGTCGCCTTGGAGGGTGACGTCGAGGGGCGTGGGTAGGTCAAGGGCGATGTTCTTGCGTTCGGCGAGCGGCTTGACGCGGTCGACGCAGACGGTGAGCAGGGCGGGAATGGGGATGGGGTCCTGCTTGAGCTGCATCTGCCCGGCGCCGAGGCGTTCGACGTCGAGGAAGGTCTGGATCATGCGGGCGAGGCGCTTCGATTCGCTATTGATCTGGGCGGCGAGTTGTTTTTGTTTTTCTTCGGTGAGCTTGTAGCGGCCCATGAGTTCGCTCGAGCCTTGAATGGCAGTGAGCGGGGTACGCATTTCGTGGGTGACGAACTGGATGGCTTGTTGATAGCGGGCGCGTTCGCCTTCGGCGGTGGCGAGGGCGAGGCGCGTGGAGAAGTACTGCCAGGCGGCGGCGACGACGACGGCGAACCAGGCGGCGAGCATGGGGGCGACGTGGGAGAAGACGATGCCGGCCATGAAGAAGATATGCGGAATGAGATGGGCGACACCGAGGAGGGCGGCGGCGAGGCTATAGGCGGGGAGGCCGGTGAACCGCCAGAAGATGGCGGCGGCGCCGGCGACGAGGGCGATGGAGAGAAGCAGGACGAGGGAGGGAGAGGCGTCGGTGAGGAACTGGCCGGTGGCGAGCGTTTCGTAGGCGTGGGCGTGGATTTCGACGCCGGGCATGGGCTGGAGCGTGGTGTAGGGCGTCATGAGGCGGTCGCGGACGGCGGATTGCGAGGTGGCGCCGACGAAGACGACTTTGCCGCGGAAGGTTTCGGCGAGGGAGGGGTTGGCGAGGAGCGCCTTGATGGTGACGTGGGGGATGCGGGAGAGTTCGTTCTCATCGGGCGGGAGATAGCGGATGCGCATCAGGCGGCCGCCGGCGAGGGAAGAGGGGATGGTGACGCCGCCGACTTCGAGGTCATCGGGGGATTCGGTGACGGGGCCGCCGCCGCGGGCAAGGCGAAAGGCTTCGAGCGAGAGCGCCCAGAGGCGCAGACCGCCGGCGCGCTTTTCGAGGGGCATGGCGCGGGACATGCCGTCGCGGGAGTCGGGGTCGGCGTGGACGTGGCCGAGGGCGGGGGCGACTTTGCGGAAACGGTCCTGGGGGAGTTCCCAGCCGTCGGTGGGGGTGAGGACGGCGGGGAGGACGACGTTCTTGAGGAGTGGTTCGAGGGCGTTGTCGTCGGCGGGGTCGCCGGGGTCGGCGAGAACGACGTCGAGCGCGATGGCTTTGGGCTCAGCGGCGATGACGAGGGCGAGGGATTGGGCGAGGGCGGCGCGGAGTTTGGAGACGCCGCCGATGGACTTATATGACGCGTCGTCGATGGCGAGGATGACGGAGGAGGTGGGCCAGGGGACGGGGCGGTGGAGGCGGTAGGTCCAGTCGAGGGCGTAGTTATCGAACTGGGCGCCGAGGGGGGCCCAGGCGACCAGGAGGGCGACAATGCCGGCGGCGGCGAGAGCGAGCCAGTAACCGGAGTTACGGTTTCCGGTCATGGCGCATGGCCTTTTCGACGGCCTCGGGGTCGCGGGGGAGCGCCTTTGACAAGACCTCGCCGCCGTTGGGGGTGACGAGAATCATGTCTTCGATGCGAACGCCGAGCGACTCTTCGGGAATGTAGATGCCGGGTTCGATGGTGATGACCATGCCGGCTTCGAGCGGCGTTTCCGGCGGGCCGGGGTCGTGGACTTCGAGGCCGATGTGATGGCCGAGGCCGTGGGTGAAGTACTTGCCGTAGCCATTGGCTTCGATGACGTCGTAGGCGATTTTGTAGAGGGACTTTTCGCCGGTTTTGGCGAGGGTCATACCCGGCTTGACGGCGGCGATGGCGGCGCGTTGGGCGGCGAGCACGATCTCATAGATCTCGCGCTGGCGGGCGGTGAACTTGCCGTTGACGGGGACGGTGCGGGTGATGTCGGCGGCGTACATGCGGCATTCGGCGCCGACGTCCATCAGCAGGATTTCGCCCGCGTCCATGCGGCGGTCGTTTTTGGCGTAGTGGAGGACGGTGGAGTTGATGCCCGAGCCGACGATGGGGGGATAGGCGTTGCGTTCGCAGCCGCGTTCGGAATAGACGTTCACCATGGTGGCGCCGATTTGATATTCGAACAGGCCGGCAGCGGCGCGTTGCCAGGCGGCGCGATGGGCGTCGAGGGTGACGTCGACGGATTCGCGGAGGAGGCTGATTTCGGCGGGGGATTTGCGCATCCGCAGGGGGAAGAGGAACGGAGCGGCGTTGTCGAGCTTGCGGTCTCCGGCGAGGCGGCGGAGGAGGTCGGGCCGGTTGAAGTCGATGAGGCCGTAGAGCTTGGGGGCGGACTCGATGGCGGTGTAGAAGGTGACTTCGAGCTTGGGCGCGGGAAGGACTTGGGCGACGCCGGTGCGGGCGGGGGCGGCGGGGTCGGTGGGTTGGAGCTTTTTGCCGGTGTAGCGATCGTTGACTTCGGTGGGAACGGGGAGGAAGAGGTATTCGGCGGTGGGAGTAAGGAGGAGGGTGGCGCCGGGATCGGTCCAGCCGGTGAGGTAGTAGAAGTTCGGCTCCTGGAAGAAGCGGCTACGGAGGTCGCCGCGTTCGGCTTCGGTGGCGCCGAAGAGGACGAGGACGGCTTTATCCTTCGCCAGGCGTTCGCGGACGGCGGCGCGGCGGGCTCGATACTCATCGAGCGGGACGGCGGCGGGAAGGAGGCTCGCGAGGAGGAGCAGAAGGGCTACGGTCGCCTGCATGGAGTCAAGTATAGCGGGGTGTGTTTTTTGGGTGATAATCAGGCTATGAGTATTCGCACTGAGTGGGTGGCCGCGCGCCAGCAGGATCCGATTCGGACCCAGATGCACTATGCCCGGAAAGGCATCATCACCGGGGAAATGGAATATGTCGCGAAACGGGAACGGTTGACGCCGGAATTGGTTCGGGACGAGGTGGCGCGGGGACGGATGATCATCCCGGCCAACATCAACCACAGTGCGCTCGAGCCGATGTGCATTGGCGTGGCGTCGAGCTGCAAGATCAATTCGAATATCGGCAACTCGGCGACGACGTCCGACGTGCAGGGCGAGCTTGAGAAACTCGAGTACTCCGTGAAGTACGGGGCCGATACCGTGATGGACCTTTCAACGGGCGGCGACATTCCGCTGATCCGGAAGGCGATTATCGCCAAGTCGCCGGTGCCGATTGGCACGGTGCCGATTTATGAGGCTCTTTCGCGCGTGCGGCGCGTCGAAGACCTGAACAAGAACGTGATGCTCGAAGTGATTGAAGAGCAGGCCGAGCAGGGCGTCGACTACATGACGATCCACGCTGGCGTGCTGATTCAGCACATCCCGCTGACGACGAAGCGGATTACGGGTATCGTCTCGCGCGGCGGATCGATTCTGGCCGAATGGATGGTGAAGAACCATAAGCAGAACTTCCTCTACGAGTGCTTTGAGGACATCTGCAAGATCTTCCAGAAGCATGACGTGAGCTTCTCACTCGGCGACGGGCTGCGGCCGGGTTCGCTGGCCGATGCGAGCGACGCGGCGCAGTTCGCCGAGTTGAAGACGCTGGGCGAACTGACGAAGATTGCGTGGCGCTACGACGTGCAGACGATGATCGAAGGGCCGGGCCACGTGCCGATGGACCAGATCCAGATGCAGGTGGAGAAGGAGAAGGAGCTGTGCTACGAGGCGCCGTTCTACACGCTGGGCCCGCTGGTGACCGACTTTGCGCCGGGCTTTGACCACATCACGAGCGCGATTGGCGCGGCGATGATTGGCTGGTATGGCGCTTCGATGCTCTGCTATGTGACGCCGAAAGAGCACCTGGGCCTGCCGAACAAGGACGACGTGAAGGCGGGGTTGATCGCGTACAAGATTGCGGCGCACGCGGCCGACATTGCGCGGCACCGGCCGGGCGCGCGGGACCGGGACGATGAGCTGTCGCGGGCCCGTTACAAGTTCGATTGGCGGCGGCAGTTCGAGTTGGCGTTGGACCCGGAGACGGCGAAGGCGTATCATGACGAGACGCTGCCAGAAGAGGGGTTCAAGGACGCCCACTTCTGCTCGATGTGCGGACCGAAGTTCTGCTCGATGAACATCTCTTCGAAAGTGGAGGAGTTCACGGCGGCCGATGCCGAGGCGGTGTTGGCGCAGAACCTGGTGAAGATTGGAGAGTAGTGCCTGGGAGCGGCACTTTCGCGTGCTGCTGATTTCGATCCCGGACGAGGGCACCCTGCGCGCATGGGCCGCGCGGGTGCCCGACGGGGCGCTGGTGGGGATGGGGACGGCCGAGGACGTGGCGCGGGCGCGGGCGGCGACGGCGGAGTTCGATCACGTGATGTTTCATTTGATCGACCCGGAGGAGATCCCTTGGCGGGATGGGTACTTCGACGTGGTGCTGGACCCGCTGGGCGCGGCGCCGGGCGGGGAGGCTTTCGCCAAGGAGCGGGAGAGGGTGCGGGCGAAAGTGTAAGATAACTGATATGGGCTTATCAGTATCGTCGCGTCGGGCGTTTTTGGCGGCCAGTTCGGCCGGGATGGTATTCGGCGGCTGGCCGGGCTTTCGCGGGGATGGTTCGAGTGTGGCGGGGGAGCGGAAGTTGCCGCTGACTTGGAAGGAGCCGGCGTGGCGGACGGCGTTGCCCGGCTATGGGCAGTCGAGCCCGGCGGTGTGGGGCGACCGGGTGTTTCTGACGGCGGTGGAGGGGGCGGAGAAGGAGCGGCTGCACGCCGTTTGCGTGGACGCGCGGAAGGGGACGCTGCTGTGGGACCAGGGGATGGACGCCACGCAGCGGTGGAAGGATTCGAACATGGTGACGAAGGCGAGCCCGTCGCCGGCGGCGGACGGGAAGCTGGCCTATTTCTTCTTTGAGAGCGGCGACCTGGCGGCGTTTGACCACGGGGGGAAGCTGCGGTGGCGGCGGAAGTTGACCGAGGAGTATGGCCTGTTCACGGGGAACCACGGGGTAGGGAATTCGACGCGGTTGGCGGGGCGGACGCTGCTGCAGCTGGTGACGCACGGGGGGACGTCGTTCCTGCTGGCGGTGGAGGCGGCGACGGGCAAGACGCTGTGGAAGAAGGACGTGGCGGCGGGGGCGTCGTGGTCGACGCCGGTGGTGGCGGGCGGGCTGGTGCTGGCGAACGCCGCGGGCAAGGTGTTCGCTTGGCGGCTGGCGGACGGCGAGCCGGCGTGGGAGATCGATGGGCATAAGGGGAATGTGATTCCTTCGGTGACGGTGGCGGGAAATGTGATGGTGATTGGGGCGAGCGACAAGGGGGCCTCGGCGGTGTACCGGCTGGGGGCGGGGAAGCCGGAGTTGCTGTGGCGGCCGGCGAACGCGACGGCGAACTTCTGCTCGCCGCTGGTGCATGGCGGGCAGGTGCTGTTTGTGAACAAGGTGGGAGTGCTGTACGCGTTGGAGTTGGCCACGGGGAGAGAGCTGTGGACGGACCGGGTGGGCGGCGAGGTGTGGAGTTCGCCGATGGGGGCGGGCGATCGGGTGTACTGCTTTACGGTGGATGGGCAGTGTGCGGTGTACCGGGCGGGGGCGGCGCAGGCGGAGGTGTTGGGGCGGAGCACGCTCGAACTGAATAGCCGGGTGTATGCCGTGGTGCCGCAGGAAGGCGGGTTGATTCTGCGGGCGGGCCGGGAACTGGTGGGGTTGCGCGGGTAGGGAGCTTTTGGAGTTGGACGGGGCAGTGGACTACCATAAGAGTTTTCCCTCCCGATGGCACTGCGCTTCTATAACTCCCTCTCGCAGCAACTGGAACCTTTCTCGCCGCAGGACGGCAAGACGGTGCGGATGTACTGCTGCGGCCCCACCGTGTACCACTACGCCCATATCGGGAACCTGCGCACGTTTACGTTTCAGGACATCCTGCGGCGCTGGCTGCGGGCTTCCGGATTTGCGCTCGACAACGTGATGAACATCACGGACGTGGAGGATAAGATCATCCGGGCCGCGATGGCGCAGGGGAAGACGCTGCGCGAATACACGCAGCAGTATGAGGACGCGTTTCTCGAAGATATGGCGACGCTACGGCTCGAGCGGCCGGAGCGCGTGGTGCGGGCGACGGAGCACATCGGCGAGATGGTGGATCTGATCCAGCAGCTGGGCGAGAAGGGCTTCACGTATGAATCGGACGGGAGCACCTACTACCGGATTGCGAAGTTTCCGGAGTACGGCAAGCTGTCGCATAACGACTTCGGCGGGATGATCGCCGGGGCGCGCGTGGACGTGGACGAGTACGAGAAGGACGACGCCCGCGACTTCGTGCTGTGGAAGCAGAAGAAAGAGGGCGAGCCGAGTTGGGATACGCCGATTGGCGATGGGCGGCCGGGTTGGCACATTGAATGCAGCGCGATGGCGATGAAGTATCTGGGCTCCACGCTGGATATTCACGCGGGCGGCATCGATTTGCAATTTCCGCACCATGAGAACGAGATTGCGCAGAGCGAGGCCGTCACCGGCAAGCCGTTTGCGCGGTTCTGGCTGCATGCGGAGCACCTGATTGTGGAAGGGCAGAAGATGTCGAAGTCGCTCGGCAACTTCTACACGCTGCGGGACCTGCTGGCGCTGGGGTATGCGCCGGAAACGGTGCGGTATCTGCTCGCGAGTGTGCCGTACCGGAACAAGCTGAACTTCACGATGGACGGGGTGAAGGCGGCGGCCACGGCGATTGAGCGGCTGCGGAATTTTGAGCTGCGGCTGAAGAGCGAGAAGTTCGCGCCCGGCAGCGATGCGGCGGCCGAGGAGCGGGCGGCCGGTGCGACGGCGCGGTTCCGCGAGTGCATGGACGACGACTTGAACACGGCGGGGGCGTTGGGCGTGGTGTTCGAGTTCCTGCGCGATACGAATTCGGCGATGGACTCCGGGCAGTTTGGCGGGGAGAACGTGGCGGCGGCGCAGGCGTTTTTGGCGCTGTTTGACTCCGTTTTTGACGTGCTGCGGCCGGCGGAGACCGTCGGCGGGCTGTCGAATGACGAGATTGACGCGTTGATTGCGGAGCGCGTGGCGGCGAAGAAGGCGCGGAATTTTGGCCGAGCCGATGAGGTTCGCGCGCAGTTGGATGCGCAGGGTATTGTACTCGAAGACACGAAAGACGGTACCCGCTGGAAGAGGAAATGAAGATTCAAACCCAAGCCGTCCATGCGGGCGACCGGAAGAAGGCCGGCGCGCATGTTCCGGTGACCACGCCGATCTATACGGCGGCGAGCTACTCCTACGAAGACATTGAAACCACCGATCAGGTCTTCGCCCACGAGATTCCCGGCTATGCGTACGCACGCTACGACAACCCGACGAATCACGCCCTCGAAGAGCTGCTGACCGCGCTCGAAGGCGGTGCGGGGTCGCTGGCTTGTTCCACTGGCATGGCGGCGCTGCAGATTGCGATTGCGACGGCGCTGCTGGACCGGCGGAAGAAGGTGCTGGCGGCCAGTGCGCTCTACGGGGCGACGATTAACCTACTGATGAACGTGATGGGGCCGTTCGGGGTGGATACGTCGTTTGTCGACATCACGAATCTCGAGGCGGTGAAAGCCGCGATTGCGGCGGAGAAGCCGGGCTGCCTGCTGATGGAGACGGTTTCGAATCCGGTGCTGCGCGTGGGGCCGCTCGATGAGATTGCGCGGATCTGCCGGGAGGCGGATGTGGCGTTGATCGTCGACAACACGTTTGCGACGCCGCTGCTGGTGCGGCCGCTCGAACTGGGGGCGCACCTAGTGGTGCACTCGCTGACGAAGTACCTTTCGGGCCATGGCGACGTGATGGGCGGGGCGGTGACGGCGGACGAGGCGCATCTGCCGATTCTGCGGCAGATGTCGCGGACGGCCGGGCCGACGCTGGGGCCGTTTGAAGCTTACCTGGCGATGCGGGGGATCAAGACCTTTCCGCTGCGCATGGAGCGGCAGTGCGCAAATGCGGCGGCGGTGGCGCGGTTCCTGCGGGGGCTGGACGGGGTGGAACGAGTCTTCTATCTCGACGACCCGGCGCATGTGGACGCCGCGACGATTGCGCGGTTGTTTCCGGCCGGGCAGTTTGGGGCGATGGTGGCTTTCGAACTGAAGAACGCCGGGACGCCCGAGGTGTTCGCGTTCATGAACCGGCTGCGGCTGGTGGTGAAGGCGACCTCGCTCGGCGATGTGCATTCGATGATGCTGTACCCGAAGATGGCTTCACACCGGGATTTGAGTCCGAAGCAGCGGGAACGGATGGGGATTCGGGACTCGCTCGTCCGTTTGTCTGTGGGAATTGAAGCGGCCGAGGATATCTGCGCGGATCTCGAACAGGCTCTTCACCAATAAAAAAAGCCGCATCCGGTAGTGCTGGATGCGGCGTATTGTAAGGTTAAGGAGGGAGACAATCACTAACAGAACTGCGCGAAAACTGGGGTTACCCGCGGCGGCGGAGCTGGCTTAGGACCAGGAGGCCGGCGCCCATCAGCAGGTAGGTGCTGGGTTCGGGGACGTCACTGCCGGGGGCTTCAAAGAGGGTCTGGGAGTACCGGGAGCCAGCGGTGGGTTCGAAAAAGACGCCGTTTTTGGCGGACTTGCCTTGGCTGGCCGCGACGAGAGCGGAGGCGGCGGTAAGGATCCGGGCGTTGGTGGTGCCGGCGCCCTGGACGCGGCCGATGGCGAGTCCATCGCCGTTATCGGCGACGATGTCCCAGGCGGCGAGTCGGAAGGCGGCGGCCTGCCAGCCTTGGGTCATGGCGGGGACGTAGGAGTTGAACATCCAGGCCAGGCGCTCGCCCTGGTTGACCTGGCTGCCGGTGAGACGGTTGACCGAGACGGCGTCGAGACGGAGCGCGACGAAGGGATCGGCGCAGAAGAGGAGCGCGGTGAGCCCGCTATCGAAACGGACGCCGAGCTGGCCGGCATAGATGTTCGTGTTCTGATTGTCGAACTTCACGGTGATCTGTTCGAACAGCGCCGGCACGGTGCCGTCGTAGGTCATGGTCATCGCAGATACTGGTGCAACCGAAAGGCCAATCAGTGCGAGGAGGTTGGTGAGGCGGTAGGTCCGTTTCCCTGTCATGGATTTAGTATCCGGTCGGGCCGCGTTTGCCCCAATGATGCATCCGGCTCAAAACAGTGGACTTACGGGACTATAGACCGGCTGGTTCCGGCGTACTGCAGGACCTTCGGGGCTTGGCGTACCGCAGTACCGAACCCTTAGATCGGAAGTACCGAAAATCGGGGGAATGGGACAAAATGTCCCCGAAGACTCCGGCGATTTGGCCGCTGCACTGAGGGAATGTGCCAAATCGTCCCATTACCTTTGGGGCTGTGGTCCGGCTGGTATGATATGCCGATGAAAAGTTGGCGGCGGAAGGTGCACGACCTGCTGGAGCCGGGCGAGCAGGCCTCTCCCTGGGAGCAGTTGTTTGACGTCCTCATTCTGCTGGTCATTCTCGTCAGCGTCAGTGTCGTCGTCTTGCAGTCGATGCCGGAGCTCGCGGTCTACGACCCGCTGTTTTCGAAAATCGAGGCATTCGCCGTCTACTTCTTTTCGGTGGAGTACCTGGCGCGGCTGTGGACCGCTCCGGAGATCGAAACGTACGGCGGCGGCTGGCGAGGGCGGTTGCGGTACGCGTTCAGTTTGATGGCGTTGGTGGACCTGGCGGCGATTCTGCCGTTCTATCTGGCGGCTTTCGCGGACTCGAACACGGTGGTTTTCCGGCTGCTGCGGGTGTTCCGGCTGGTGCGGGTGCTGAAGTTTGGCCGCTACCACTCCTCGATTGGGATTCTCGGCCGGGTGCTGCTGTCGCGGCGGGAGGAGTTGGTGGTGTCGGTGGGTTTGGTTTTGGCGTTGGTGGTGATTACCTCCACGTTGATGTATGCGGTGGAACATGATGCGCAGCCCAAGGTGTTTTCGAGTATTCCGGCGTCGATGTGGTGGGGAGTGGTGACGCTGACGACGGTGGGCTACGGCGATGTGTATCCGGTGACGGCGCAGGGCAAGGTAGTGGCAGGGATTTCGGTGTTGCTGGGGGTGGGTTTGTTTGCGCTGCCGGCGGGAATTCTGGCGGGCGGCTTTTCTGAGGAGCTGGCGCGGAGCAAGCGGGAGGAGGGCGGGAAGTGCTGTCCGCATTGCGGGAAGTCGCTGTCGGAGGAGTAGAAAAACGAAATCTGTGATTGATCTTGTGTTATCATTATCGGATGGTTTTCCCTCTCGTCCTTGTCGCCGCCGTTTTTCTGGTGGCGCCGCTCGTTGCGCAATCCTCAGCGTCTACCGGCAGTATTGCCGGGAAGATCACGCTCGCCGCGACCGGGAATCCTTTACATCACGCTTCGGTTCTGCTGCTGCCACTGGGCCGGGTAGTGGAATCCGACGACGATGGGCTCTACCGGTTCGCGGATGTGCCGGTGGGAAAGTACACGCTGGTGGCGAACGTGAATGGTCTGAGCGGAGAGCGGATTCCGGTGGCGGTGACGGCCGGCGGGACGGCGACGGCGGACTTTGTGCTCGCGATCTCTCCCCTGCGGCAGGAGATCACCGTGACCGCGTCAGGGCGGCCGGAGACGACGCTCGAAGCCTTTAGTTCGGTTTCCTCCCTGGACACGCTGGATCTGGCGACGAAAGCGGCGGCCTCGCTGGGCGATGTATTGGACGGCCAGCCGGGCGTAGCCAAGCGCAGCTTTGGGCCGGGAACCGGGCGTCCGGTGTTGCGCGGATTCGATGGCGACCGGGTTTTGATTATGCAGGATGGGGTGCGGACCGGCTCCCTTTCGAGCCAATCGGGGGACCACGGGGAGCCGCTGGACCCGCAGTCGTTAGAGCGGGTGGAGGTGGTGCGGGGGCCGGCGACTCTGCTTTATGGCTCGAACGCGATTGGCGGGGTGGTGAACATGATTACGGGCCATCACGAGGCCCAGAGCGCCGGGCACGAGGGTCTGCACGGGTATCTGTCGACGATCGGAGGGACGAACAACGGGCTGCACGGGGGTAGCGCCGGCCTGGACTATGGCGTGGGCCGCTGGGTCTTCCGGATGGGTTCGGGGGGACAGCGAACGTCCGACTACCGGACGCCGGTGGACCGGATCTTCAATTCGGCGACCCGGACCTATTCCGGCCAGGCGGGGGTGGCGCGGTACGGCGAACGCTCCTGGTTCAACCTCTCTTACAACACGCAGCGGGGAACCTATCAGGTGCCGAACGCGGAACTCGAGGAAGAGGAGCACCACGAGGGCAAAGAGGAGGAGCACGAGGGGCATGGCCACGAGTCGGTGCGGCTGCCTTTCACGCGGCAAGGGGTTCGGCTGGCGGGAGGTTTCCGGAACCTGAACCGGCCGATTGAAGGAATTCAGTACAGCTACAACTACACCGACTGGCGCCACAACGAGGTGGCCGGCGGCGAGATTGAGAACCAGTTCTTCAACAAGCAGTCGGACTACCGGGTGGTCTTCGAGCAGCGCCGTTCCGGCCGGCTCTCGGGCAGTTTTGGCGGCTGGGGGTTGCGGCGCGACTACAAGGCTATCGGCGCGGAAGCGATTACGCCGCCGGTGGTGCAAAACGCCTTGGCTGCTTTCGCGGTGGAGACGCTGAGCTTGTCCGACCGGGTGCGGATGCAGTTTGGCGCGCGCCTCGAGAACAACCGCTTTCGGCCGGAGGGGCTGCGGAACCGCTCGTTTACGGGGCTGTCGGGGTCGGTGGGGGTGAACGCTTCGGTTTGGGACGGGGGCGTGTTCGTGGCGAACTATAACCACTCCTACCGGGCTCCGGCGATTGAGGAGTTGTACGCGAATGGGCCGCACCTCGGCAATTTGACCTTTGAGGTCGGTAGCGCGAATCTGCGGCGGGAGCGTGGCGATGGCTTGGACCTTTCGCTGCGTCACACGACGAATCGGGTGCGGGCGGAGTTGAACTACTTCTACTACCGGATGCGGGATTTCGTCTTTCTGGCTCCGACGGGCAAGCGCGAGGATGGGCTGCCGGTGGCGGAGTATTCCCAGGCGAACTCCCGGTACACGGGCGTTGACGGGCGGATTCAGGCGGGGCTGCACAAGAATGTGTGGCTGAACCTGGGGTTTGACACGGTGAACGCGGAGCTGACCGGGCTGGGCACGCCGCTGCCGCGGATTCCGCCGGTGCGGGGCCGGGTGGGGTTCGATCTGCGAGCGGGGCGTTGGAGCCTGTTGCCGGAGGTGGTGATGTCGAATCAGCAGAACCGGGTCTATTTGACCGAGACGGAGACGGCCGGCTTCGCTGTGTTCAACCTGCGGGGGACTTATACGGTGACGACGCAGCATACGATCCACCTGTTCGGGGTGAACTTCTTCAACGCGGGCAACCGGCTTTACCGGAACCATCTGTCGTTCATCAAGGACGTCGCGCCGGAGATCGGCCGGGGCGCTTCGTTCAGCTATTCGGTTCGCTTCTTCTAGACTGGTACCCTAACAGAATGCTTTCGGTTCGCGGCCACGTGCTCCGCATGGCCGCGCTCGCCTGGCCAATTATTGTCGCCGAACTCGGCTGGATGTCGATGGGCCTGGTGGATACCGTCATGGTGGGCCCGTTGGGCAAAGAAGCCATCGGCGCTGTGGGCGTGGCGAATATCCTATACGACACCTTCGGGATCTTCTCGCTCGGCTTGCTGCTGGGTTTGGACCCGCTGGTAGCGCAGGCCTTCGGCGCGGGACGGCCCGCCGAGGCGAACCGGTACCTGCGTCAGGGCGTGTGGCTGGCGCTGTTTCTGACGCCGCCGACGATGGTGATGGCGCTGAGCCTGCCGGTGCTGATGCAGTGGATTGGCGTGCAGGGGGAGGTGCGGGCGCTGGCGGAACCGTACATTCTGGCGCTGTCGACGGGAACTCTGCCCCTGCTGCTTTACGCCGCATTCCGGCGGTTTCTGCAGGCGACCAACCGGGTCCGGCCGGTGATGATTGCCCTGGTTTCGGCCAACCTGATCAATGCCGGGGCTAACTACGTGCTGATCCACGGCGCCTGGGGGTTGCCGGCGTTTGGGGTAACCGGATCGGGGTGGGCGACGGCGGCGGCCCGGGTCTTTCTGGCGGGCGCGCTGATTGTGGCGACTTACTGGGACGACGTCACCGGGCTTTGGGCCAAGGGACAGCGCTGGGGAAAGCCGCGGCTCGACGACTTGCGGGAACTGCTACGGCTGGGGGCGCCGGCGGCGGGGCAGATCGGCTTGGAGATTGCCGTCTTCGGGGCGGCGACCATGTTGGCCGGGCGCCTATCGACCGCTTCGCTGGCGGCCCACCATATTGCCTTGAACATGGCGGGGGTGACGTTCATGGTGCCGCTGGGGATCTCTTCGGCGGGAGCGGTCGCCGTGGGGCAGGCGCTGGGCCGGGGCGAGCCGGAGGAGGCCAAGCGGGCGGGTTGGGTGGCGCTGGGTTTTGCGGCGAGCTTCATGATGGTGGCGGGAGGGGTGTTCGCGTTGGCGCCCCAGTTGGTGCTTGGCGCGTTCACGGATGATCCGGAGCTGTTGGCCATCGGGGTGGGGCTGCTGCGAATCGCCGCGGTGTTTCAGCTTTTTGACGGGTTGCAGGTGGCGGCGACGGGCGTTCTGCGCGGGGCGGCGGAGACGCGGCTGCCGATGCTGGCGAATCTGGCCGGGCATTGGGCGCTGGGGCTGCCCCTGGGCTACTATCTCTGCTTTGCGCGCGGCATGGACGCCGCCGGACTGTGGGCCGGCCTGTCGGTAGGGCTGATTGTGGTGGCGGTGGTGCTCGTGTGGCAGTGGTGGCGATTGCCGCTGCGGCCTGTGTCATCCTGAAGCCATGCGCCGGTTCTGGCAGCGACTGAAGAAGGCCCTGCGGCCGCGGATTGCGCAGCGGATTACCCGGGCCGGGCTTTGGTTTACCATCACGATTTTGCTGACGGGCGTGGGCGCGTTTCTTTCGGCCAATAATCTGATCTTTCTGATTCTCTCGGCGCTGCTGGCGACGCTCGTGGTGAGTGGCAACCTGAACCGGTTAACGCTGGCGGGTCTGGAGGTGGAGTTTGAGCCTCCCGAACACCTGTTCGCGCAGGAGACCGCCTCCGGACGCATCGTGATTCGGAACACGAAGTCCTGGTTCCCAAGCTTTGCCCTGCGCCTTTCGAGCGCGAACGATGATGGACTGCGGCTGCCGGTGTTCATTCCGTTGATCGCGCCGGGGGACGTGGTGACGTTTTATGGGGATGTGCGGTTCCGGCGCCGGGGCCGCTACCGCGAGAACGGCTTTGAGTTCTCGTCGCGGTTTCCGTTCGGCTTTGCCGAGCGCCGAGCCGCGGTGACGCTTCTGGCGGAGGTGTTGGTGTACCCGGAGTTGGAGGAGCGTTGCTTGAACGAGCCGCTCTTCGTTGAACTGTTAGCGGAGGCGGAGGTCCGCCGGCAGGGCCGGGGTACGGAGTTTCATCAACTGCGGCCTTACCGGTTTGAAGACGACGCCCGGCATATCGACTGGCGGTCTTCGGCGCGGCACGGCGAGATGTATCTGCGGGAGTTCGCCGTCGAGCAAATGGAGGACGTGGAGTTGTGGCTCGACCTGGGCGGTTGGCGTCTGCCGGAGTTTGAACAGGCCGTTCGCGCCGTCGCGTCGCAGTCGTTTGAGTTGAACCGGCGCGGGCTGCGGGTTACGCTGCGGACCCAGGAGTGCGACCTGGCCGTACCGGAACAGACCGACATCTACGGGTTGCTCAAGTATCTGGCGCTGGTGGAGGCGGAGCCGTTGGCGCGGCCGTTTTCGGAGTCCGGCGTCTCGGCCGCCGCGCAGATTTTGCTCTATACCCCGGTGCGCGAGCGGGCGCCGGCGGCTTTACTCCACCGGGCCATCTGCCCGAGCGAGCCTGCTTAGGACGGGCGGCGGCGCAGGAGGAAGATCGCCGTGAGTCCGGCGCCGAACAAGAGATAGGTCCCTGGTTCCGGCACCGCGCTGATCGCCGAACTGGTCCAACTCCGGGCCATCTCGTCGTAGAGATTGATGTGTAAGCCGAAGTAACTCCCGGAGGTATAAGCTCCGGACGAGACTTGCGGGACCGTGCTCGCCGAGGCGATGCCGATGATGACGTTATTCAGAAACATCGGGCCACCGGAGTCCCCCGCGGCGATGATTCCATAGTTCGCCGGTTCACTGGACGACGCAAAGTCATGGCCCGTGATCAGAGGGCTATCCAGTTCGCCCGCCAGAATGCCCAGCAGGCGATTCTGCGCGGCGCGGCGCGTGCCCCCCGGCAATGCTCCGGAGGGGTTGCCGCCGAGCCCATAGCCGACCATATCGACGACGGTTCCCGTCGTGTCGCTGAACACGAGCGGAACCGTGCCGTTGGTGATCGTGTAAACGGAGGCGTCCAGGGGCGCTGCGGTCGCCAGACGGAGAATGGCGAGGTCGTACTCCTGAATCCCCGAGTTCGAAGCGCGATTGGCGTAGAGCGGGTGGAGTTCGGCGCTGTTCACCCCTACCGTGGCGAGGCCGGAGGCGGTCTGGAAGGTGACGTTCCAATTGTTGGCTGGGGCCACGCAGTGGCCGGCGGTGAGGATGACGGTGGGCGCGACCAGGGCGCCGGTGCAGCCGAAGGAGCCGCCGGCGGTGTAAGTGCCCACGATGCTCGCTACGCCGGTGAACGAATTGTTGCCCGTGATGTAGCCAGGCGACGACGTATTGTGAATCGTAATCCCGCTGGCCGTGGCGCCGGTGAGGCACAGGAGAAGAGCGCACTGGCGGACAGATGCCATACCCTGAAGTTACTACGAAACTTACAAACCGAAGCGCCGAACAGCGGGATAATCTTGCCCTAGGCGGATAAATAAGTCGGTGTACTTAGTCCCATCTAGGGTGAGTGCCGGATGACTTGGACCGTTCCCGGGAGGAATCCCTGAGGCGAACGTGCTACCATCGCGGCAAAGCGATGGAAAAGACTACCCCCCTTTACTACCTCGAATCCGATTTTCCGGCCGATGAGTTGAGCCTGGCGCCGCCGGCCGAACCGGCCAACCGCCGCTTTTTTGTCACCGCGCTGGCCACGGGCTTTGCCCTGGCCGTGCAGCCCGTCTCCGCGGCGGCTATCACGACGAGCGCCGAGGGGTTGACGGCGGGCGAGGTGAAAATCCCCGCCCAGGGCGGCGAGATTCCGGCTTATCGGGCGATGCCCGCCAAGGGCAAGAAGTTTCCCGTGGTGCTGGTGGTGCAGGAGATCTTCGGGGTCCACGAACACATCAAAGACGTTTGCCGCCGTTTTGCCAAAGCGGGCTGGTTCGCCATCGCGCCCGAGATGTACGCGCGGCAGGGCGACGTATCGAAGCTGCAGAACATCCAAGACATTTTCAAGATCGTTTCTCAGGTGCCGGATAGTCAGGTGATGGCGGACCTGGACGCCGCCGTGGCCTACGCGGCGAAGACGGGCCAGTGTGACACGAAGAAGCTTGGCGTGACCGGCTTTTGCTGGGGTGGGCGGATTACGTGGCTCTACGCCGCGCACAATCCGAAGGTGAAGGCCGGGGTGGCGTGGTACGGCCGGCTGGTCGGCGACGCGACGGCGAATTCGCCCAAGCACCCCGTGGATATCGCGGCCTCCCTGCACGCGCCGGTGCTGGGCCTGTACGGGGCGAAGGATCGCGGCATTCCGCTCGAATCGGTGGAGAAGATGCGGGCCGCTTTGAAGGCGGCGGGCAAGCCCGGCGAGATCGAGGTGTATCCGGAGGCCGACCACGGCTTCCATGCGGACTACCGGCCCACCTACAACGAAGCGGCGGCGAAAGACGGCTGGCAGAAATTACAGGCCTGGCTTAAGAAACACGGTGCGGCCTAAACGGATCTACAGGGAGGAGGTATTCCAGCCATGATTTCCATGATCGTGATCGGCTTTCTGATCGGCTTGGTGGCTCGGTTCCTTTTCCCGGGTCGCGATCCGAGTGGGTTTATCATTACGACCTTGCTGGGCATTGCCGGCTCCATGGTGGGCAGCTATGCCGGGCAGGCGTTGGGGTTTTACTCGGCGGGGCAACCGGCGGGTTTCCTGATGTCCGTGGTGGGGGCGATGCTGCTGCTGTTCGCCGTCCGGATGGTTCGTTCGAAGGCCTAACGCCATGTTCTCTGTCGCCGTACTCTCGAACGTATTGGGCCTGGCGATCGGCGCCGGACTCAATCTCTATGCGGCCGTCCTGGTGACCGGACTGGGAATTCGGTACGGCTGGCTGACGCAACTGCCGGCGGAACTGAACATCCTGGCGCATCCGGTGGTGTTGATTGCGGCCGGGGTGATGTATACGGCGGAGTTCGTCGCCGACAAGGTGCCGTTCTTCACCCCGATCTGGGACGGCGTGCACACGTTTATCCGACCGGCTGGCGCGGCGCTGCTGGCCCTGGGCGCGACGGGCGACATGGACCCGATGGTGCGGACGTTGGCGATGTTGGCCGCGGGCACGGTGGCCCTGGGGACGCATTCGAGTAAGATGGGCGTGCGGCTGATGGCGCATACGACGCCGGAGCCCGCCACCCACTCGGCGATGAGCATTGCCGAGGATGTGGGCGTGGTGGCGCTGCTGGCGCTGGTGTTCCAATATCCCTGGGCCGCGCTGCCGGTGCTGCTGGCGCTGCTGGTGGGCATGGCTGTTCTGCTGCCCTTCCTGTGGCGCGTGGCCAAGTTCCTGGTGGCGGGCTTGTGGGGGCGGGTGACGGCCCTCTTTGGCGTGGCTCCGGACGCGGAGGCGGCGCCGGGGTGGGTCCCCGCGCAGGTGCAGGCGGTGCGGTTATTCAGCCGGAAGGTGAAAGGCGCTCCCCGGCTGTGGCCGGGCTATCTGCTGCTCTATGGCACGCACACCCAGTTCGTCTACCGGCGCTGGGGCCGGGTGCGGACGATCGACCTGGGCGAGGCGGAGGCGCGCCCGGAGTGGGGTTTCGTGTTTAACGTCATCCGCTGCTCCGGGGGCGCCAGTTTCTATGTCACCAAGGAATGGTGTCCGGTGCTTACTTCACAAACGCCTGGCGGAGCATCGCTTCAAAAGGTGGAGTACAGATGAGCGCATTGCCGCCGTAGATGGAGTCCGTACCGGCGAAGTTGAAGAACTTGCCGCCGGCCTCTTCGACGAGAACTTTGAGCGGGCACAGGTCCCAGGGTTGGGCGCTGGGCTCCACCCAGACTTCCGCCTTACCGGTGACGATCATCATGCAGTCCGGGCCACCGCTCAGACTCCGCACCGCCCAGAAGTTGGCGCAGAAGTCCATCACCTGGTCGCGATAGGACCACTTCTTGTTGTTTTGCAGGCCGTTGAAGCAGACCACGGCGCGATCCAGCCGCTCGACGCTCGATACCTTGCAGCGGACGTCGTTGCACCAGGCGCCGCCGCCGACGCTGGCGAAGTAGGTTTCTGCCATCACGGGATAGTGGGCGCAGCCGGCGACCGGCTGGCCGTTTTCCTCGAGGCCCAGCAGCACGCCCCACAGCATGTTGCCGCGGACGAAATCGCGCGTGCCGTCAATGGGATCGATGATCCAGGTGCGGCCGGAGCGGGACGGTTTGGCGACGCCTTCTTCGCCGCGCTGCCCGTCTTCGGGGAACATCTCTTCGAGCATCCGCGCGATGAGTTTCTCGCTTTCCTTGTCGGCGATCGTAACCGGGGAATCGTCGCTTTTGTCTTCCATCTGGATGCCCTGCTCAAAGTAACGCATGGCGAGCGAGGAACTGGCTTTCGAGATGCGGCGCATTGCCGCGATTTCGCGTTCGTAATTCATCTATGGATATTATCTAACGATGAGCCTGCGAACCGTATATTCCCTCCTTGAAGAGGCCGTCAGCAAGTATGGCGAAGCCGTGGCGTTGCACCAACCGGTGGTAACTGGGAAGGAGCGAAGCTATCAGACGTGGACTTGGCCGCAGTACCGCGACGCGGTACGGGAGATCGCTTGTGGATTGCGGGCGATGGGCGTGCAGCCGGGGGACATTGTGGCGCTGGGCAGCGAGACCCGGGCCGAGTTCTATCTGACCGACCTGGCGATTATGACCAACGGCTCCACCGCCGCGGCGCTTTATGCCAATTCGCTGGCGGCCGACCAGGTGAAGGCGCTGCGCACCTGCGGCGCCAAGATCGTGTTCCTCGAAGATCCGAAGTATTTGAAGACGCTGCGGGCGGCCGGGGGCGGGGAACTGGAGGTGCAGTGGATTCTGCTGACCGGTTTTGAAGAGGGCATCGCTACCTTGGCCGAGGTGCGGGCGCGGGGCCAGGCGGCGATGAAGGAAGACCGCGACTATTTCGAACGCATTCGGGTGATGGTGAAGCCGGAGGACCGGGCGATTCTCTATCTCACGTCCGGCGCCACGGGCGAGCCCAAGATGGTGGAGGTGTCGCACGGCGCCTTGGTCGCCAACGTCGACATGGGCCCGCCGGCGATTCCGATTGGCCCGCAGGACCGGATGCTGGCGTTTCTGCCTTCGGCCCACATCGCACAACGGATTGCGCTCGAACTGTTGCCGCTGCGCATGGGCGTGCCGGTGTGGTTTAGCGAGAGCCTGGCGCGCATGCCGCACGAATTCAAGATCGTGAAGCCGACCTTCTTCCTGGCGCCGCCGCGCGTGTGGGAGCGCGTCTATTCCACCGTGCGCACCGAACTGCAAAAGTTCACGGGCGTGAAGCGGACGCTGGCGTTTACCGCGCTTGGCATGGGCCAGGAGGCGGCGCAGATCCGGCAGCGCGGCGAGACAGTGCCGCTGCGGCTGGCGCTGCCGCTAAAGCTGTTTGACAAGCTAGTGTTTGCTAAGATCCGCGACCGCTTCGGCGGCGAATTGAAGTTCCCCATCTCGGGCGCCGCGCCGCTGAGCAAGGATCTCGGCCTGTTCTACGACATGATCGGCATGCCGCTGATTGAGGGCTTCGGCCTCACCGAAGGCGGCATCAACTGCCTGAATCCGACCGATAAGCCGCGCCTGGGGACGATCGGCAAGCCGCTGCAGGGGGTGACGATGAAGATCTCCGACGATGGTGAACTGATCATCAAGTCGCCGTCGAACGCCAGCGGATATTTCAACGACCCGGCGGCGACCGCCTCGGTCTTTCGCGACGGTTGGCTCTATACCGGCGACCTGGCCACCATCTCCGAGGATGGGTTCGTTTCGATTGTGGGCCGAAAGAAGGAGATGATCGTCTCCTCGAACGGCAAGAAGATCTATCCTTCGCGCGTGGAGGCGTTGTTCAAGACCGAGCCGCTGATCAGCCAGATGGTGCTGGCCGGCGAGCAGCAGCCCTACGTCACCGCGCTCTTCACCCTCAACCCCGTCGCCGCCGAGGCGCTCGAAGGCATGAAGGGCAAGAAGATGGAGGAGCTCGTTAAAGAGCCTGTGGTGCAGAAGGCGGTGAAGAAGGCCGTCGAGCGGGCCAACAAGGAGCTGGCGGTTTACGAGGCGATCAAGAAGTTCCGGATTCTCGAAAAAGACCTTTCGATCGAGGCCGGCGAACTGACGCCTACGATGAAGGTGCGGACGAAGAAGGTGCTGGAGAAGTACTCGGCGCTGATTCAGGAGATGTACGGGTCAAAAGAAGATCTCCTGTAGCGGTGATGCGGCGATGGTCCCCATCGCCGTGTTCGATGGTCAGGATGATCCGGTTGGGGGGCAGGAAGCGCGCGAACTTCTCGCCCCATTCGATCAGCACGAGGGCGTTGGCTTCGAAGATCTCTTCGAGGCCGAGCGTAAAGAGTTCGCGCGGCTCTTCGAGGCGATAGAGATCGATGTGATAGACGCGCGTGGGCTCGCCGTACTCGTGGATCAGCGAGAACGTAGGGCTGGTGACTTCGGCCGCCGGAGCGACGCCGAGGGCTTCGACGAGAGCCGAGACCAGGGTCGTCTTGCCGGCGCCGAGGTTGCCCGTGAGTTGGACCACGGCGCGGCGGGGGAGCAGGGCGGCGAGTTCGGCGGCGGCGGCGCGGGTCTCTTCGACACGGGCGGGGGACCAGGTATAGCTAGGCACAGCGGCGAATGGCCTCCGGCAGGTAGCGGAGCAGGTCGGTGGCGATGACGCAGCGTTCGGTGAGTTCGGCGGCGGCGAGTTCACCGGCGAGGCCGTGGAGATAGACCGCGGCCAGCGTCGCCTCCCAGGGCGGGGCGGTAGCAAGGAGGGCGGCGAGCAGGCCTGTAAGGATGTCGCCGCTGCCGGCGGTGGCCATGGCGGGGGAGCCGGTGGGGTTGATGGCGGCACGGCCGTCTGGTGTCGCGATTACGGTGCGGTGTCCTTTTAAGACGACAATCGCGCCGGTGGCCGCGGCCAGCGACCGGGCGTCGGCGATGCGGTCGCCGACGGGCCGGCCGAGGAGCCGGGCCATCTCGCCAGGGTGGGGGGTGAAGACACGAGGGCCGGCGAACGCGGCGGGCATTACGGCGGCCAGGGAGTTGAGGCCGTCGGCGTCGACCACCATCGGCAGCGGGCAATCCCGGACGAACGCCGGGACGCGCGGATCGAGTCCGAGGCCGGGGCCGAGGGCGACGCTGTGTTTGCCGGCGAGGGGCCAATCGGCTTCGAGCGGCGTGGTCATCAGCTCGGGCGTGGGCAGCGTGGGCGCGCTGGTGGCCACGGTGACCAGGCCGGCGCCCATCCGGAGCGCGGCCAGGCCGGTCATGCCGACGGCGCCGGCTTTGCCCGCTGCCCCGCCGATGGCGAGGACGTGCCCGAAGGTTCCCTTGTGGCCTTCGGCGGGGCGTGGGGCCAGGAGATGACGCCACGCCATGGGTTCGTTTCGTAAAAGCGTGAATTCGTCCAGCAGCGAGGTCGGAGTGCCGATGGGCGAGACGGTGATCTGCCCCAAGCCGTGGCCGAGCAGATGAGCGCGTTTGGGGGCGGTGAAGGTGACGGAGTAGTCCGCGCGGACCACGGCGCCAACGGCCGCTCCCGTATCGGCATTCATGCCGGAGGGCAGATCCACGGAGACGACCCGCGCCAGCGGAAAGCCGGTGTTGATCTCGTGGATTAACGACGCGTACGGCTCGCGGGCCGGGCCGGTCAAGCCGGTGCCGAGCAGGGCGTCGATGACCAGCGTCGCCAGGCGCGCATGCGGCGGAATCGTATCGTGGATGGCCGTAAAGCCGCTCGCGCGGAGCAGCGTGATTTGCGGATGAGCCTCGGCGGCCAGGACTACGTCCAGAGCGCGGGGCGCGAAGCGGCTGAAGAGCAGGCGGGCAATGGCGAGGCCGTCGCCGCCGTTGTTGCCTTTGCCGGCGAAGATGACGATGCGCTGATCGGGGAGCGGGGCGAAGTGGCGTTCGAGCACTTCGACGACGCGGTGGGCGGCGTTCTCCATCAGCACGATATCCGGAATACCGGCCTCAATCGTCCGCGCGTCAATGGCGCGCATTTCGGCGGCGGTGAGGACCTTCGTCATGCAGCGCTCTTCAGCATATCTTCGAGGCGCCGCAGCTGCCCCGGGGGCCCGAGCACGATGAGATAGTCGCCGGCGGCCATGACGCATTCGGCGGGCGGGTTGAAGACCATTTCGCCGTTCGCGCGGCGGATGGCGAGCACGATGACGCCGAGGTCGCGGCGCATGGGCGTATCGCGCAGGGACTTGTTGACGAAGTCGCTGCGATCGGTCACCAGGATCTGTTCAATGCGGACGTCGAGGCCGATGGCGTTGCCGGTGGTGAAGTCGATGAAGTCCTTCACGTGCGGGCGCAGGAGGCTTTGCGAAAGCCGGTGGCCGGCCATGGCGTAGGGCGCGTAGACGATATCGGCGCCGGCGCGTTTCAGCTTGGCTTCGGAGTCCTCTTCGATGACGCGGGCGGCCACCTGCACCTTGGCGTTGAGGGTTTTGGCGGTGAGGATGAGGTAGAGATTATCGGCGTCGGTGGAGAGGGCGGCGATGAGCCCGGCGGCGCGGTCGATGCCGAGTTCGCGGAGCGATTCGTCGCGGGTGCAGTCGGCGGCGACGGCGACGTAGCCCATGCGCATGGCGCGTTCTACCTCTTCTTCGTTGCGATCGACGATGAGAAAGGGGGCGGAGGAGAGTTCGAGTTCCGCGGCCGCGGCGCGGCCTACGCGGCCGAAGCCGCAGATGATGTAGTGATTTACGAACTTGTCGATCATGCGTCGATTCCGTCTCTTAGCAAAGTATCCGCTTAACTCGAGTTCCACCACCGTCTGGGTCAGGGCGCCAAGCGAGACGATCATGGTGGATACGCCGATGATGAGGTAGGCGATGTTCCAGGTGCGGGCCGCCCGGGACATCGGGAGAATCTCGCCGTAGCCGACCGTGGTGATGGTCGTCAGCGCCATGTAGAAGGCTTCGAACGCGGGGAAACCGCCGAAGGCCATATAGCCCCAGGCGCCCAGGATCAGCACGCTGGCGACGGCGAGGGCGACGGCCGTGAGCCGTTTCTGGATGCGCGTCCAGGAGGAAGGAACGCGGATCATGCGGTCCTCCGCACGAGGAGGATGGTCATATCGTCGTTCGAATCCGGGGCGTGGATCCACTGCTCGACCGCGTGGAAAACCTCGGCGATGATCTCGCTATTCGGGCGGCCGAGGACGCGTTGGATGGTCGCAATCAGCCGGTCTTCGCCGAACATCTCGTCGTACTCGTTTTCGGGTTCGGTGATGCCGTCGGTGTAGAGCACAAGGAGATCGCCGGGTTCCAGTTGGATGGTGGAATCATCATACTTGGCGAGCGCGAAGGCACCCACCACCATGCCATTAACGTCGAGCCGGATCACTTCGCCGCCGCGGAAGAGCAGCGGCTGCAGGTGGCCGGCGTTGGTATAGGTCAGGACCCCGGTGGTTTCGTCATAGACGCCGAAGCAGAACGTGGCATACTTTTCGGCCGTGGTGTGGGCGTGGAGGTGCTTGTTGAGCTGGCTGACGATGGAGGACGTGGAGCAGGCGTGGCCGAGCTCCTGCGTATGGCGGATCTGCGCGCGGAGCGCCGATTGCACGCTGGCCATGAGGATGGCCGCGGAGATGCCTTTGCCCGCGACGTCGCCCATGGCGAGGGCGATGCAGTGGTCATTCACCCGCTGAAAGTCATAGTAGTCGCCGGAAACGGAGCGGGCGGGGTTGAGGCGGGCGGTGAGTTCGAGCGAGTTTGACGGCGGGACGGTGCGGGGGTAAAGCTGCTCCTGCACTTCGCGGGCGATGGTGAGGTCGGCCTGGATGCGCTCGTTATCCTTGGCGACGACAAGGAGCCTTTCGAGATTCTCGGTCATGGTGTTGAACGAGTGGGAAAGCTCGGCGAGCTGGTCGCGGCCCTTGACGGGGATGCGCGTCGAGAAGTCGCCCTCCTGCACGCGGCGGGTGCCTTCGTAGAGGTGGTGGACGGCGCCGGTGATGGTGCGGGTGATGGAGATTCCAATGATGAGGGCGACGAATTCGAAGAAGAGGAAGAGGCCGGCGAACAGGTAGAAGACGGAGATCAGCACCGGTTGATCGCGATCGGCTTTCTGCGAGAACAGGACGCGATAGACCTGCGCCATGCGGGTGTGGACGCCGAGAACCACCTTGCGCTCGCGGCCCGGCTCGTTCCAGTCGTGCACGGGTACTTCTGTGCCCCAGAGCACCTGCAGGTCCAGGAAGTTTACAGGGGCCGGAACGCCGCGGGTAGAAAAGAGGTCGGCCGGCGAATCTTCGGCCGTGCGGTCATGCAGCTTCATGGGTGGGCCGTCCGAAGCGAGGTCCATGAGCGTGATGGCGCCGAGGCTGGGGATGAGGTCGGCGAGGTAGGCGCGGGTGAGCGGGGCGAGCACCGTGACCGATCCGCGTTCGGAGTGGTGATGGGCCCAGGCATAGAGGAGGCCGTCCTTCACGAGGACGCCGGAGACGTGCTCCTGGGCGTTGGGCGGCGCGGTGAGCGTGGAGTCCGCGGGCAGCCGCACCTCCGGTTGGCCGGGCCGGGTGACGAGGTATTCGATGCCGGGGAACCGGGAATTGAGGAGCGAGAAGAGCCGGGTGGTTGGTTCGCTCGAGCCGCCTGCCGCCCCGGTCAAGACGGCGGCGGAGGCGTCGCTGAGCACTTCGATGCGCTTGTTGAATTCGGCGGCGACGAGATAGAACGCCGTCTGCGAGGCCAGCACCCAGGCGCCGATCCAACCGAGCGAAAACAGCAGCAGAACCGGTACGACCGCGATGAACAGGTAGCTTGAAAGCAGCCGGTTCCGCAGCCGCCAGACGGAGTGTTGGATGAGCCGCCGGACTGCCCGGGTGGCCACCCAGGATCCGGAGGCGAGCAGGACGATGAGCAGCACCGGGGCCAGAAACGACCCCGGCGCGAAGTAGCTGGTGCCGAGCCAGGCGATGGCCGCCACCAGGGCGAACTGCTCGATCCGGCCGAACGGCATCGCCGCGGGATGCGGCGGCTGTTCGGCCGTATAGCGGAACGGAGCTTTGGAGGCGGACGGATCGCTCACGAATTTTGGGTATGGGCAATGCCCGGAGTCATTTCGAACTCCTCTTCCGGCGTCAGGTACAGACGCGTGAGGCCGTTGCGGAGATGGGTAAACGCTGTGTCGACATCGTCGGCAAACTGGAAGATATGCAGGTCTTCCGGGGAGATCAACCCGTATTTGGCCAGCGCGTCGAAGTTGAAAATCTCCTTCCAGAACGACGTCCCGTAGAGGAGTACGACGATGGGTTTATGCAGCTTGCGGGTCTGCACCAGCGTGAGGATTTCGAAGAGCTCGTCCATGGTGCCGAAGCCGCCGGGGAATACAACGAGCGCCTTGGCCAGGTAGGCGAACCAGAACTTGCGCATGAAGAAGTAGCCGAACTCCATGCTGAGGTCGGGCGTGATGTAGGGATTGGGCGCCTGCTCGAAGGGCAGGGCGATGTTGAGGCCCACCGAGATGCCGCCCGCATCGAAAGCCCCGCGGTTGGCGGCTTCCATGATGCCGGGGCCGCCGCCGGTGGTGACGACGAAGCGCTGCGCCGAAGTGGGCAGGCTGTCGCTCCATTGTGTCAACCGCTTGGCCAGTTCGCGGCACTCGGTGTAGTAGCGGGCCATGGGCCCTTCCTCGTGAATGCGCGCCGAACCGAACATCGCGATCGTGTCCCGGATCTTCTCCTTGCGGAAGACGCGGAGCGGGCCGAGATACTCAGATAGCATCCGGACGCTCCGGGCTTCCGAGGAGCCGAGAAACTCATCATCATGGAAAAACATTGGAGGTTTGGCGGGAGGATTCATTCGTTGCCTTTCGTTTTGGCCTCAAGTTCGGCGAGACGCTTTTCCAATTCTCGCACCGTACGCACCATATCCGGCAGTTTGGGAAACGCGGTGACGGCGCGCAGCCAGGTCCGGTTATCAAAGGCCGGCGAGCCGGAAACCAGGGTGCCGGCCGGGACGTCGTGGCCGATGCCGCTCTGGGCGTAGGCGATGGCGTTGTCGTGGATGGTCAGGTGGCCGGAGACGCCCACCTGTCCAGCCAGCAGGACGCTCTTGCCGAGGATGGTGCTGCCGGCCAGGCCGACCTGGGAGCAGATGATATTGTCCTCGCCCACGACGCTCGCGTGGCCGATCTGCACGAGATTGTCAACCTTGGCGCCGCGTTTGATGCGGGTCTCGCCGACCGTGGCGCGGTCGATGGCCGTGAGCGCTTGAATCTCGACATCGTCCTCGATGACCACGATGCCGCTTTGCACAATCTTGTATTGGGTCCCGGTGGCCGTCTTCGCGAAGCCGAAGCCATCGCCGCCGATGACGGCGCCGTTTTGCAGGATCACCCGGTGGCCGATCTGGCAGAACTCCCGCACGGTGACGTGCGAATGGGCCAGGAAGTCGTCACCGATCCGGGCGCCTTCGTAGATCGAAACATGCGGATGCACCACCGCCCGCTGGCCGATGGTGACGTGGGCGCCGACGGCGACGAACGGGCCGATGGAGGCGCCTTCGCCAATGGTGGCCGTGGGGTGGATGGAGGCCAGGGGATGGATCCCCGGTTCGGGCCGCGGCGGCTGATAGAAGAGCTCGAGCGCCCGGGCGAAGTCATGATACGGATTCTTGCTTTCGAGCGTCGCCATCCCTTCAATCGGCGCGTTGGCCAGGATCGCCGAAGCTCGGGAGGACTTTACCTTCGGCGCGTATTTCGGGTTAGCCAGGAAAGTCAACTGGCCGGGGACGGCTTGTTCCATGCCGCAAACGCCAGTAATGCGCAGGGATGGGTCGCCATGTAGAATGCAGCCGAGCTTATCTGCCAGGTCGCCCAGAGTTAGGGAAGGAGTCATAAGGAGAAGTACACTGTTATTATGCAGAAGTCTGTTCCCTTAGCCGGATGGATTCTTCTGTTGCCCTGCTCGCTGTGGGCGCAGGGAGAGTTGCAGAAAGCGGCTGAGGAGTTCAAAGCGGCGACCCGGGAATTGGGGTTGCGAGCGGATTCGCCGGCCCGTTCGGCCGGCAAACGGCAGTACCCCTGGCAGACGTGGCACGGCCGCTTGTCCTACAACCTGCGCAATGACGTGCTCGACGCGGTTCCGCACGAAATCGCCCAACGCGGGGGCGGGAAGAACCTGCTGCGGCGCGGGCAGTTTGGCTTCAATGTCGCCGGTCCGGTGATCGGCAAGTCAACGTTCGCCTCGCTCTCCTACGAAGGCGTCCGCGAACGCATTGGCCGGAATTCGCTGCGGACCGTAGCGATTGCGCCGGAACGCACCGGTGACTTCTCGCAGACCGTCGATAGCGCCGGCGACCCGCAGCAGATCTTCGATCCTGCGACTACCCGGCTGAACCCGGACTTTAATCCGGCGCGGCCCGTTTCGACGAGCAACCTCGAATACATCCGCCAACCGTTTCCTGGCAGAGTGATTCCTTCCAGCCGGCTGGATCCGGTGGCGATGCGCGGCGTCTCGCTCTACCCGCTGCCCAACGCCAACGCCGGCCCCTTTTTCCGGAACAACTACTTCGTCGTTTCGCCCGAAACGAACAAGGCGGACGGGATCATCTTCAAGCTCGACCACACCCTCGATGAAAAGAGCCGCCTGAGCCTGTCGCTTTCAGCCACCAACGGCTTCGCGGTTGCCTCTCGGCTGATGCCGACCATCGCCGATCCCGGCGCGAACGACCGAACCTATAGCGCCCGGCGCGGCACCGTCGAACACATCCTAACGTTGAGCCCGCGCACCATCAACACCCTGACCCTCGACCTGGCCACCGACCGCAGCGACGCGAGCCGCCCCGGCGAAGTGTTTCCGGACTATCGTTTCTCCGGCAACTACCTGGGCATGGGCCGGGCCAACCCGGTGCAGTTGACGGCCCACAATACCTATTCGCTTTCCGACGGCTACTCCACCCGCATCGGCAAGCACAGCCTCCGCGCCGTGGCCCGGTTCACCCACTATCAGGTGCATGCGTTTCTGCCGCATTATCCGCAGGGCCGGTATACGTTTGGCCCCGGCTTCACCTCGCTGCCCGGCATCAACAACACCGGCTACTCCTTTGCCAGCTTCCTGTTGGGTGCGGCGGAGTATTCCGAAGCCAGTGTCTTTGCTTCCCCGTCGTACTGGCGGCGCAACACCGCCAGCCTGGTCCTGCGCGATCAGTATGAGGTCACCAAACGATTGAACCTGACGCTTAGCGGCAACATGGACATCTCGACGCCGCGGACGGAAAAGTACAACCGGATTTCGACCGTGCGCCTCGACGTGATCAACCCGGCGAATGGCCGCCCCGGCGCCCTGGTGGCCGGGGGCGCGGCGCAGCCGGTGCGCGTCCGACCGGGCGCCAGCGTGGGCTTTGCCTGGAACCCCACGGGCAACCCCAAAAGCGTCGTGCGCGGCAGCGCCGGGCTCAGCTTTCAAGCCGTGCCGGTTTACACGTCGCAATGGGGCACGCAGGGGTTTAACGGCACGCCGACATCGATTTCGACCAATACCCAGTTGGCTCCCGCGATCCTGCTGCGCAATGGCATGCCGGCGCTCGAACGGCCGCTGCCGGATCTCCGGCTCGATTTTGCCAACAATACGGTGGCCGATCTTGTGGAACCGAACGCCACGCAGCCGTTTTATCAGTCCGCCTCGCTGAGCTACGAGCGCGAACTGCCCGGCCAACTGATTGTCGCCGGCACGCTGGCGCACTCGCGGGGGCAGCGGCTGTTTGTCTCCAATTCCGGCGTGAACCTGAACGCGATTCCGCTTGAAAATCTGCGGTTCCGCGATGAACTGAATAACGAGTCCTTCCGCCGCGAACTGCGCCCCTACCCGCAGTATCAGCGCTTCGACGTCTTCAGCGCCTGGCCCATCGGGAACTACAAGCGGGACGCCGGTTCGGTGCGCGTCGAGAAGCGGTCCACGAGCGGCCTGGGCCTGACCGCCACCTATGAGGTCTCCCGGCAGATGGACGATTACTCCGGCCCCTACGGCGTGCAGGACTTCTATAACCGGCGGGCCGAATGGGCCCTGACCGCCTACAATATTCCGCACCGCGTTTCGCTCTCGTACGCCTATGAGCTGCCCATCGGCTCCAAAAAGTCGCTGCTTGCTTATAACGACTGGCGGCGATACCTCGTTGACGGCTGGTCGATCAGCGGCATGTCCACGTTGCTGAGCGGCGAACCCATCGCCTTGCGGCCGCAGTTCAACAATACGGGCGGCCTGGTGGAAGCGCTGCGGGTGAACGTCGTGCCGGGCATCGACCCGAACGTCTCCAGCCGCACCCCCGATCTCTGGTTCAACCCGGCTGCCTTCGACAATCCGGAGAACTTCACGCTCGGTGACGGGCCGCGGACCCACCCGACGCTGCGCAATCCGGCCAGCCAGAACCACGACCTTTCGGTGACCAAGCGGTTCGCCATCGACACCGAACGCGCGCTGGAACTGCAGGCCACCGGCTTCAACTTCGTCAACACCGCGAACTGGACGAACCCGGACCCGGTGATCGGCCCCGCCTCGACGCCGAACGTGAACGCGGGCCGGATTATCGGATCGGTCGGCGGCCGCGTGATTCAGGTTGGCTTGAGGTTAAGCTTTTGACGCGCCGCCACCTGCTTGCGTTGTTCGCTCCGCCTCCTCCGCCCGAAGGCTCGGGACCGCTGCGGCTGCGGGTGCCGGCGCTGGTCTCGAAAGGCGAGCCGGCCAATATCGAAGCCACCGTGGACGGCAAACCCGCGAAGGTGGAACTGCTCAAAGGGCCGCAGGACGATCTGCTGATTCTGCTGGTGCTCGACTTCAGCGGCGACATCTCCTACATTGAGGCGGCGCGGACCGGCCTTGAAGCGGCCGTGAAGGAGTTGCCCGCCAACGCCTGGGCCACGGTGCTGCGGGCGCAGGACGGCCTCCGCGTTCTGCAGGACCCCACGGGGCAGGCCGAAGAGTTGATCTCGACGATCAACACCTACACGGGGGGAGGGAAGGCGGGCCTGCTGGACACGGTGGAGGACGCCGCCAAACTCGCCGACCGGCTGCTCGTCAAGACGGCTACGCGGGTAGCCTTGCTCTACTGCACGGACGGCAGCATCTACAACTACCGGGAAGACTATACGAACCCGGTGATCAATTCGAGCGATTCGCGCGACCTCAGCCGGCGTTTCCCCGATCAACTGGTGCGGGAGAAGACGCAGAAGATGATCAGTTCGCTGCTGCAACGCGAAGCGCCCATTTGGATCGTCCACATTCATTACCGGGTGGATGCCATCAACGAGGCCTACCAGCGCGGTCTGCAGCAAATGGCCGAAGCCACCGGCGGAGAGGCGGCCATTTGCCGCGGAATGGCGGACATCCCCTCCGCGATCAGCAACGCCATGCTCCGCATCCGGGAGCATTGGAGCGTGTTTCTGGAACTGCCGCCGGGCAAGTCGCGGAACATCGTGGTTGGGTTGAACGCGCCGGAATGTGATATGACTTACCGGCAAAGGTTCTCGGTGAAGCGATGAAGACTGGAAAGGGATTGCTGATTACGCTAGTCGGTGCGGTAGGACTGACGGCCGCCGGGATGTTTCTGATGGTGGAGGAACGGCGCAGCCGGGCGGTCGCCGAGTTGAAGATCGCCGAACTGACCGCTCAGGTGGAAGCCCTCAAGACCGCGCGGCCCACACCCACTCCGGAACTGGAGCCCGAAGCGCACGAAGCGCCTGCGCCAGGCAAAACCGTGGCGAAAACGGCGCCGGCCACTCTGCCCACCGAGTACATTCGCATCATCGCTGAGACCCAGGCCGCCCTCGAAACGGCCCGCAAGGAGCTCTCCTCGGCGCGCAACGATATCGCTGCATTGCAGGCCCGCGCGGCGCAGGAGCAGGAGCAGAGGGATAAACTGACGGCGGAGCTGGCCGAATTGAACGAGGCGCTGGCGTCTACCAAACGCGTCGTGGCCGCCACCCAGACCGAGTTGAAGGCCAAGAACGACCGGCTGGTGCGGCTGGAGACGAGCGAGAAATTGGTACGGGAAGCGGCCGGCAAAGCCGAGATTGAAGCCGCCAAGAGCCTGCGCAACGCGCAGGAGCTTGAAGATCTGAACCGGCGCCGGGAGGTGCTGCTGAACAGCATGGTGCGACGCTACCGGGAGGTCACCGATCAGTACCGCACGCTGTCGCTCCGGGTGCAGAGCCGGGCTGACCAGCTTGGACTCGACCCCGGCGCCGGCGAGCTATCCCGCATTCAAACGTCAGTGCAGCAGGCCGAAGAGGAGTTCCGGCAACTGAACGGGCTCAGCGCCCAGGCGGCGAAACTGCTGCGGCCGAACCGCTAGGCGGCGGCCTTTTTCTCGCAATCTTTCGAGCAGTAGAAGACGTCCGTCTCGCGGGTGCTGTGGCGGAGCATCCGCGTCTCCGGGGCGAAGGTTCCACACGTCTTGCATTTGCGCAGGCGGGTGCCCGACTCCGGCGGTGCGTTGCCGCCCGCCGCTGTCGGCGCGTCCGGCTGCATCGCTTCCTTGGCGCCTTTGACGAGCAACGTCATCACCGCCCGGAGGAACGTCACAGCGAGGATCGAAACGAGTATGCCGAGGAGAGCTTTAATCATAAAAAGCGGAAGGGCGTCCTACCACCTCTAGTAGTAGGACGCCCATTTATCGTAGCGAGTTTCGAGAACCCGGCGGATTCCTTACTTCTTCTTCTGCGTCGCCTTCTTCGGAGCCGGCGCGTTCGGATTGGTGAAGGTGGTTTCGACCTTCGAACCCATCGACTCAATCATGCTCTTGGCGCTGGCGGCGAACGGGCCATCCGGCTTCAACTGCATGTACTTCTGGAAGGACTCTTCCGTGCCGGGGACCGGGGTGATCTTGCCGTCCGCGGCCACCTGCGCCTTGCCGACGAGGTAGATGCCGTACTGGTAGTGGGCATCGGCGTAGTTCGGATCCATCTCAATCGCCTTCTTGAAGGCGCTGCCGGCGGCTTCGAGCTGGCCGACGTTGGTCAGGATGGCGCCGAGGTTGTAGAAGTAGCGGCCGCCGTTGGCGGGGTCGAGCGCCGCGGCCTTGTCGAGTTCCGCGCGGGCTTCGTCAAACTTCTTCACCTTGGCGAGGGCCAGGGCGTAGTTGTTGTGCATGCCCGCGTCGTCGCTCTTGAGTTCGAGCGCCTTGGCGTAGCTCTCAAGACCCTTCGCGCTGGCCGCGTCGGCTTCGGCGCCGGTCTTGGTGCCGGCCAGGCCCATGTAGGCTTCGGCCATGTTCGCGAAGATCACCTGCTGCTTCGGGTCGAGCGTCGCGGCCTTTTCAAAGCCTTCGACGGAGGCCTGGAAGTTCTTCGTCTTCAGGTTTTCCATGCCGGCGTTGAAGGCGTCGTTCAATTCCTTGTTCTTAGCCATCTGCGCGGCGCGTTCCTTCACCTGCTTTTCCATCGCTTCGCGCTGCTCTTTGCTCATTTCGCGCGACATCTCTTCGGTCACCTGGCCGGTGGCCATCGCCTGCTCCATGGCCTGCTTGCGGGCCACGTTCTTCGACAGGTCGAAGTTCACGGGCAGCGGGTCGCCGAGGCGGGTGCGCACGCCCTTCACGGTATCCTGCACTTTGCCCTCGACTTCGCACTCGATGTCGTAGGTGCCTAAGGGCAGGCCGGCGTGGAACCACTGGCCCTTTTTGTTGGTCTTTACCTTGTAGTTGCCCTTGATGTCGGTCCGGGTCAGCTTGATCAGGGCGTCCTTAAGCGGCTTGCCGTCCTCCCCTTTCACTTCGCCTTCGAGCGAAGCCGTTTGCGCGAAAGCGCCAAAAGTGAAGAGAGCAGCCAGTGCAGTGAGTGAAAGCAGGCGGGAAAGGGATTTCATGAAGGGATACCTCCGACGTGGGGAGCTGGTTTTTGTCAATCCTGAGGATACTACATCAGGACTGCCCGTTGGATGGTTTTCCCCGCCCGTGAGTTCCAAACGATACCTGAAACCCGCGTTATCCTAAAGACATCGAACGTGATGATGAAGGCAATTCTGATTGCGGCTTTGGCTGGTTGCGCCCTCTGGGCCGGGCCCGCGGAACTGTCCAAAGCCTCGGAGTACTATCAACGTACCCAGTACCAGGAAGCCTTCAAGATCCTCCAGCCCGTGCTGGGGAACGACCCCACCGCCTACGAACTGGCCGGCAAGTGCCAATTCATGCTGGGGGACTTTAAGAAAGCCTCTGACCTGTTTGAGAAGGCGGTGCAGTTGAACGGGCAGATCTCGGAGCACTACCACTGGCTGGGCCGCGCGTACGGGCGCCGGGCCGAATCCGGCAATCCGCTGATTGCGCCCCACTATGCTTCGAAGGCTCGCCAGATGTTTGAACGCGCCGTCGAGATGGATCCCAAGAACAAAGAGGCGATCAACGATCTGTTTGAGTATTACCTCGAAGCGCCCGGGTTTCTGGGCGGCGGGTTGAACAAGGCGCAGGCTCTCCTTGAGAAGATCAAGGCCAACGATCAGGCCGAGTACTACTACGCCACCGCGCAGCTCGCGCAGAAGCGGCAGGAGTTCAACTCCGCCGAACAGCACCTGAAGCGGGCGGCGGAACTCGCCCCGCGGCAGATTGGCCGCCTGCTCGATGTCGCCAAGTTTCTCGCCCGGCACGGCCGGTTGATTGAGAGCGAGTCGTTCATCAGCAAGGCGGAGAAGATCGACCCGAACAACCCCAAGCTGCTGTTCGATAAGGCCCAGACCTACATCATCGCCAAGAAAAACCTGCCGACCGCCACCCGGCTTCTCGAGCAGTATTTGAAGTCTGATCTCAACCCGGATATGCCGTCGCGGGCCGAAGCCGAGAAGCTGTTGCGACAGGCCCGGGGCGGCGCTTGAACTGGCGCGAAGCCCTTCGCTTCAGCTTCCACGCGCTGCAGGCGAATAAAGTGCGAACGCTGCTGACGGCCCTGGGGCTCGTGATCGGCAACGCCTCCGTCATCCTGGTGGTGACCATCTCGCTCACCAGCCGGGATTACGTGATTGAACAGATCCGGGGGATCGGGTCGAATCTGATCATTGCGTATTTTGAAGCCGGGAATCGCACCGGCGTCAGTGTCGATGCCGATTTCGTGAAGATTGCCGATGTAGAAGCCACCCGGCAGGCGCTTGGCAGCCGGGCGACCGCTGTCACCGGCGTGATGACGATCTTTGATCAGATGGTGATCGACGGCCGGGAACGCGACGTGAAGATCATCGGCTCGGACCACGAGTACGTGCCGATGCGGAATCTCATCATCCTGGCCGGCCGCCCCATCCAGGTGGACGACGTCCAACAGCGCAATCGCGTCGCGCTGCTGACTCAGAAGCTGGCCACGCGCCTGTATGGCAGCCAGTCGAACTCGATTATGCAGGTGATCAAGATTCGCGGCCTGCAGTTTACGGTGATCGGCACGTTCCGCGAAAAGACGGACAGTTTCGGCCTCTCGGAGCTGTCCACCGAGACGATGCTGATCCCCATCACGGTGATGAAGTACCTCACGACGGAAGAGCGCATCGACCCGATGTACGTCCAGACCCGGCGCGCCGAGGACGTGGTGCCGCTCACCCGCCAGGTGCAGCAGTTGCTCGAAGCCCGGCACCGGCCCGGCGCGAAGTATTACGTCGACAACCTGACGGCGATCCTTGAAGCGGCCGAGAACATCTCGCTGATTCTCACCGGCGTCCTGGTGCTGGTGTCGGCCATCGCGCTGATTATCAGCGGCATCGGCATCATGAATATTATGCTGGTGACGGTGACGGAACGAACCCGGGAGATCGGCCTGCGCATGGCGCTGGGCGCTTCAAAGCAGATGGTGATGCTGCAATTCCTGCTTGAGGCGGTGTTGATCAGCGTCTCGGGCGGCCTGATCGGGATCGCGGTCGGGGTGGCGGGTCCGCTGGCGGCCGGCTATTTCGGCGGCATTGATATTCCGATCTCCGCCACGTCCGTGATGGTCGCCTTCGGCACGTCGCTGGGTGTTGGTCTCGTGTTTGGCCTCCTTCCGGCCAACCGCGCCGCGCAATTAAATCCCACTGAAGCTCTTCGCTATGAGTGAACTCAAGGAGGGCTTGCGGTTTGAACTGCAGGCCCAATGCCCCGTCACCGGCGCTCGCGCCGGCCTGATGCATACCCCGCACGGCGTCGTGGAAACGCCGGTCTTCATGCCGGTCGGCACCCAGGCTACGGTCAAGAGCCTGATGCCGCGGCAGATCGAAGAGGAGCTTGATGCCAAGATCATCCTCTCGAACACCTACCACCTCTACCTGCGCCCCGGCCACGAACTCATCCGCCAGCTGGGCGGGTTGCACAAGTTCATGAACTGGCCCCGCGCCATTCTCACCGATTCGGGCGGCTTTCAGGTCTGGAGCCTGTCGAAGATCCGCAAGGTGACCGAAGAGGGCGTACTATTCCATTCGCACCTCAACGGCGACCGCCATCTGTTCACCCCTGAGTCCACCGTCGATACGCAAATCGCCCTCGGCAGCGACATCATGATGGTGCTCGACGAGTGCATTGAGTACCCGGCCACCCGCGACGCCGTCGCCACCTCCACCCGCCGGACGAACCGGTGGGCCGCGCAGGCCTTCGCCCACTACCGCCGCCAGAACGTCAATCAGGCGCTGTTCCCCATCGTGCAGGGCGGCATGTACGCCGACCTTCGCCGCGAATGCGCCGCTGAACTCGTTGAACTCGACGCGCCCGGCTACGCCATCGGGGGACTCAGCGTCGGCGAACCGCGCGATTTGAGCCTGCAAATGGTGGAGGCCACGGCGCCGCTGCTGCCCGCCGCCAAACCCCGCTACGTGATGGGCGTCGGCAAGCCGGAGGAGCTGATCGAGTACGTCGCCGGCGGCATCGACATGATGGATTGCGTCATGCCGAGCCGCAACGCGCGCAACGGCTGCCTGTTCACCTCCGTCGGCAAGGTGGTGATCAAGAACGCGCAGTACCGGGAGGACGCGGGGCCGCTGGACCCCGCCTGCTCCTGCTACACGTGCCGGAATTTCTCTCGCGCCTACCTCCGGCACCTGTTTTTAGCTGAGGAGATCTTGTTTTCAGTACTAGCCACCCTCCACAATCTCAGGTATTACCTTGACATCATGCGCCGGATCAGGCAGGCTATCTTGCTTGGGGACTTCCCCCAATTTTTAGCGGCAGCCCGCGCGGCCGAACTGGAATTGAAGTAGTGCCACTTGGACTTTTGTTGCAACTCCCCACGGCGAACAGCCTAATCGGCTTTCTCCCCATGATCGCGATCTTCGCGATCTTCTATTTCCTGCTCTTTTTGCCTATGCAGCGGCAGAAAAAGCAGACCGCAGAGATGCTCGCCAACCTCAAAACCGGGGATGAAGTGGTTTCGACGGGCGGAATTGTGGGCACCATCGTTGCGGTGAACGCAACCGATGATACGCTAGTGATTCGCGTGAAGCCGGATAACGTCAAGCTCCAGATGGCGCGTACCGCCATCGCCTCTCTCGTGACGAAGGCCGAGAAGGCTTCCTAGGATTTTTTCATGGACAAGAACCTCAAAACCAAAGCCATTGTGATTGTGGCTACGATTCTCATCTGCATCTACGGCATCATTGGCCTGCCCAAATCGAAGGCCGAGCTCGATCGCAATGTCGCCGAAAGCATCAAGCTGGGTCTCGACCTCCGCGGCGGAAGCCAACTGGTTTTGCAGGTCCAGGTGCAGGACGCCTTCAAGGCCGACGCTGACCAGAACATCGAACGTCTCAAGGACGAGATGCAAAAGGCGGCGATCGCTTACGCTTCGATCGACCGGAACGACCCGGCGACCATCGAAGAGGCGGACACCATCGAGATCAACATCAAAGGGATTCCGGTGGATAAGACCTCGGCCTTCCGCGAGATCCTGACGCAGAAATTCTCCACCTGGCAGATGGCCAACGTGGGCTCTGACGCCTACCGGCTGACGATGAACAATACTGAGTCGCTGGCGATGCGCCGCGATACGGTTACCCGTTCGATGCGGACGATTGAGCAGCGCATTAACGGCCTCGGCCTTGCCGAAGCCACCGTGCAGCAGCGCGGCAACGGGGAAACGAATCCGGAGATCCTCGTGCAGATGCCGGGCGTCGACGACCCGGCCCGCGTGAAAGCGATTCTGCAGGCGGCGGCGATGCTCGAAATCGTGGAAGTGAAGGACGGTCCGTTCCCGAGTGAAGAGGCGCTTCGCGCCAAGTCCGGCGGCATCCTGCCGCTCGGCACCCGGCCGATTCAGCAGGCCGCCCGGCTTGGCGACCAGGGCGAAAGCTGGTACCTCGCTAACCGTACCGCCGTCGTCACGGGCCGTGACCTCCGCAACGCCCGCCCGTCGCAGGACCAGTTCGGCAAGTGGGAAACCTCGTTTGTCCTGTCCCCGGATGCGGGCCGCCGCTTCGGCCGCTACACGGAAGCGAATGTTGGCAACAAGCTGGCCGTGCTGCTTGATGGCAAGGCGCGCAGCGTGGCTGTGATCAACAGCAAGATTGAAGATTCCGGCGTGATCACCGGCGCTCCTTCGCAACAGGAGGCTTCCGACCTCGCCCTGGTTTTGACCTCCGGTTCGCTCCCGGCGGGCGTCGTTTATCTTGAAGAACGCACCGTTGGGCCGTCGCTCGGCGCCGACTCGATTCGGGATGGTCTGATTGCGGGCGCCGTGGGCGTCAGCGCGGTCATCCTGGTGATGCTCGTCTATTACAAGAAGGCCGGCATCAACGCCGTTCTTGCGCTGATCCTTAATGCGGTGATCCTGATTGCGGCCCTCGCCTACCTGGGCGCCGTTCTCACGCTGCCGGGTATCGCCGGCATCATCCTAACAATTGGTATGGCGGTGGACTCGAACGTGCTGATCTTTGAGCGGATTCGAGAAGAGCTGAAGCAGGGTAAGGCGGTGATGGCCGCCATCGACGCCGGATTCGGCAAGGCCTGGCTGACGATTATCGACACGCACGTCACGACGATCGTCTCCTGCGCCTTCCTGTTCATCTTCGGCACCACGGCGGTGAAGGGCTTCGCCATCACCCTGGTCATCGGCCTGCTGGCCAATGTGTTTACCGCGGTATTCGTGTCGCGCACCATCTTTGACTGGGAGCTGAGGGGCAAGCAGCAGCCGACCACGCTGAGCATCTAGCGCGCTCTGTCTGAATACGGACTAGTACCTGTCCGCATTTGAGAAACGTTAACATTTGTGGTAATTTTCTGAGATCATAACGGGAACAAAAGGGGCAGAAGTGGTGTCGAACTCCACTGGCCGCCAGTAGCAACACTGCATGGAGATTTTCAAAAATACAAATTTCGACTTCCTGGGCAAGAAGATGCCCTTCATCATCGCCTCCCTCGTTTTGACGGTGGTCGGTGTGGGAAGTCTCGTCGTTAAGGGCGGCCCCAAGTACGGCATCGACTTTAAGGGCGGCACCGTCACGACGGTCCGCTTCCAGCAGACGCCGAACGAAGACCAGATTCGCCAGGCGCTGGGCGCCAAGATTCCAGGTGAGATCGTAGTGCAGCAGGTAACCGGTCAGAACGAAGTGATTATCTCGACCGACCTGCGCGACGAAAAAGAGCTCAACGAAGCCCGCGCCGCTGTCTTTGACACGCTGAAGAGCACGTTTGGCAGCGCGCAGGGCGACAAGCTCGATATCAACACCGCCACCCAGGCGCAGCTCGCGGACCAGATCCGCGGCCCTGTGGCCGGCGTGGCCGCTTCGGTCACCGAGCAGGATCTGCAGGAGATGGTGAAGAACATCCTGGCCTACCGCGATGCGGCCCCCCGCTCCGGACTGCTCGGGAACCTGGATTCGCTTTCCGGTGTCTCTGGTATTACGCCGGAGGTTGTGAACGTGTTGAAGCAGCAGACCTACACGGGCCCTTACACGATTCGGGGTTTCGACCTCGTCGGTCCCCGAGTGGGAAAAGAGCTGCAATCGCAGGCCATCAACGCCACTCTGTTGGCCTTGGCCGGCATGTTGATCTACATCGCCTTCCGGTTTGAATTTATCTACGGCTTAGCCGCGGTCATCGCCGTGTTCCACGACGTGATCATCACCGTCGGAATCTTCTCTCTGCTCGACAAAGAGATTTCGTTGACCGTGATCGCGGCCCTTCTCACGCTCGTCGGCTTCTCGATGAATGACACCATCGTCATCTTCGATCGAATCCGCGAGAACCTGCCCCAAATGCGGCGGGAAACTCTTGACAACGTCGTCAACCTCAGCATCAACCAGACGCTGAGCCGGACCGTCCTGACGTCAGGCCTTACCTTCCTGACGGCTCTCGCTCTATGGCTGTTCGGTGGACAGGTATTGAACGGATTTGCGTTCGCCCTGGTCGCCGGCATCATCTTTGGCACTTACTCCTCGATTTTCATCGCGGCTCCCATCCTGCTGTACCTTCGGGAATGGATGGAGAAGCGGCGCAAGGGTAACGCAGCCCCTGCTGCCGCCGTGACCCCGGTGAAGACGAAGGCTGTGAAATAGCTCGCTTCGCGTTTTACTGTAGTCCGCTGGTGGCTGTTCCTTTGCTCGGGAACTGCTCCGGCTAGAAGTCCTCCCACCTCAACGCGCTCCGCTTTCTCTGGCGGCGGGGCCGAAAGGATAACGGAAATGTTTGATCAGACATTCGTCGATGGAACCGGGAAAACTAATAAGCCCTGGACCGTATTTGTCTCCTTCCTCATCCAGGCGCTGCTACTCGCCGTCTTGGTGATTTTGCCGATGTGGTTCTTCGAGGGCCTGCAACCGACGCAGCTGGCAAGTATGCTGGTTGCGCCGCCGCCACCCCCTCCTCCTCCTCCTCCTCCCCCTGCCGCGGCCCCCGTTAAGGTCGTTAAGGTGATTCCGCGTCAATTCGACGCGAATCGGCTCATGGCGCCGAAGCAGATTCCGAAAGACATCGCCATGATCAAGGAAGAGGAACTGCCCCCGCCGATGGGTGGCGCTGTAGTGGGCGGCGTCCCTGGTGGCGTTCCCGGCGGCGTCCCTGGCGGCGTCATTGGTGGCATCATCGGAGGTGTTCCCTCCGCTGCGCCGCCTCCGCCTCCTCCGCCGAAGGAAGTTCCGAAGCCGAAACCGACTGGTCCGATTCGCGTGGGCGGTAACGTCCAGGCGGCCAATCTGATCCGTCAGGTCCGGCCCAACTATCCGCCGCTGGCGAAGCAGGCTCGTATTCAGGGTGTCGTTCGTTTCAACGCGATCATCTCGCGGGATGGCACCATTCAGAATCTGCAAATGGTGAGCGGCCATCCGCTGCTCGTCCCGGCGGCAACCGATGCTGTCCGGCAGTGGGTCTACAAGCCCACGCTTCTCAACGGCGAAGCCGTGGAAGTGCAGACACAGATCGACGTGAACTTCACGTTGAGCAACTAACCGTTCAAGCAAGAAACGGAATTCCGTTCGCGCAGTACCCGGGCCGCCGAAATCCAAGAGGAAGGCGAGCGGCCCACCCACTTCGGTGGGAAAACCCGCCGGGACACCGGCTCCCTATTCTAAAAATTCAACTCGCAGGAGATTAGCATGATCATTCAGTTGCAGGTATGGGCTCTGTTTCTGATCCAGGAAGGTGGCGTCTCGTTTGATCCGGCCGACATGTGGGCCCAGATGGGCTGGATGGCCCGGTTCGTCGTTATCGCGCTTTTCGTTATGTCGGCTTGGTCAATCGGTGTGATGATCGACCGTCTGATTGCTTTTAACGCAGCTCGCGCTCAGAGCCGCGCTTTTGCTCCCGCCGTCGCGGGCGCTCTCCGGGAAGGCAAGCTCGATGAAGCCATCAAGATTGCTGACCGCTACAAGAAGTCGCACCTCGCCAAGGTTGTTGTCGCTGGTCTGCAGGAATTCCAGGCGCACAACCAGGGTGACATCTCTGGCGAGACCATCGAAGCTTCGCGCCGCGCTCTCGAACGCGCCGAAGCCATCGTGCAGGCGGAGTTGAAGCGTGGCGTTAGCGCGCTGGCCACCATCGGTTCCACGGCGCCGTTCGTCGGCCTGTTCGGCACCGTCGTCGGCATCATCAACGCGTTCCAGGGCATCGCGGCGGAAAAGTCCACCGGTCTCGGCGCGGTCGCGGGCGGTATTTCGGAAGCTCTCGTCGCCACCGCTATCGGCCTGTTCGTGGCTATCCCGGCCGTCATGGTGTTCAACTACTTCAACAGCCGTCTCGAAGCGTTCAACGTGGAAATGGGCAACTCCTCTTCCGAATTGATCGACTATTTCATCAAGCGGGCGTCGCGCACCAGCGCGAAGCACTAAGCTTCGTTCTTCTGTCGAGTTGAATCCGGAGTCCGGCCGGGCCCATCGCCCGGCCGGTTCCTGAATAAGGAGATTCCCGCATGTCGATCGTAATTGGAAAGTCTCACCGTAAGAAGGCGGGGGCGCCGCCGCCCGTCTCCGACATCAACGTCACCCCCCTGGTCGACGTGATGCTCGTCATGCTCATCATTTTCATGGTTATCACCCCGATGCTCTCGAAGGGAATCACCGTTGAACTGGTGCAAACGAAGAACCCCATTGCCATGCAAGCCGCCGATAAAGAGGACGCCATCCTCGTTTCGGTAACGCGCGACGGCAAGGTGTACCTCGGCACCGACCAGTTTAACGACCTCACCGGCCTGGGCACCAAAGTGAAGGATCAGCTTACAAATCGCGTCGACAAGACCGTCTACCTGAAAAGCGATTCCCGTGCTCGTTACGAGCGCGTCGTCGAAGTTCTGGATAACCTCCGGGCCTTCCAGGTCGATCAGATCGGTCTGTTGACAGAACAGATCAAAGAAGGCGACGCTATGGCCGCCCCGGGCATCTAGCCCGGCTCATTCCTCTTCCGAAGGAGCATTCTTATGTCAATGTCAACAGGCGGCGGCGGCAAAGGACCGCAAGCCGACATCAATATGACCCCCCTGATTGACGTGCTGCTCGTGCTGCTGATCATCTTCATGGTCATCACTCCGCTCACGCCAAAGGGATTGGACGCCTTGGTTCCGCAGCCGCCTCCGCCGAACCAGCCACCGCCTCCTCCCGATCAGGACCGCACCGTTGTGATCATCATCGCCAAGGACAAGTCCATCAAGCTGAACAGCGAAGATGTGCTCGAGCGGAACCTCGAAGAGCGCTTGAAGAAAGTGTTCTCCACCCGCGCGGAGCGTGTCGTGTTCGTGAAGGGCGATCCGGATCTTGAGTTCCAGTATGTGGCCCGCGCCATTGACATCGCCAAAGGCGCCGGGATCGACAAGGTCGGCCTCATGACCCCGAAGATGGAGCAAGGACAGTAGGAGAAACCACCCCTATGATGAAAACCCTACTCACCCTGGCCGCTTGCGGCATGCTTCTTCTTTCCGGCACCGGCTGCCAGAAGCTTAAGGCCCGCGACAACCTGAACAAGGGTGTCCGTGCGTATAAGAACGCCAAGTACGCCGAAGCTGTAAAGTCCTTCCAGGAAGCCATTGAACTCGACCCCGAGTTCACCACCGCCCGGCTCTATCTGGCTACCGCCTATATGAGCCAGTGGATTCCTGGCGCCGAGTCGGAAGAAAACACCAAGTTCGCCAAGGCGGCTCAGGACAACTTCCAGATGGTCCTCGACAAGGATCCCAACGATAAGCTCGCCATCGCCTCCATCGCCTCCCTCTACTACAACCAGAAGAAGTTCCAGGAAGCGAAGGAATGGAATGAGCGCCTGCTGAAAGTCGACGCTCAGAACAAGGAAGCGCTCTACACCCTCGGCGTTATCGCCTGGGGCAAGGCCTACCCCGTTCGCGGCGAAGCGCGCGCCAAGCTCAGCATGAAGCCCGAAGATCCGGGTCCGCTCAAGGACAAGAAGGTTCGGGAAGAAGTGCGGGAGAAGAACCTGTCGATCGTGCAGGATGGCTTGAAGCAGCTTGAGGCTGCGGTTCAGGTCGATCCCGACTACGACGACGCCTACGCCTACCTCAACCTGATGCACCGCGAATTGGCGGACCTCGCCGAGACTCCCGAAGAGTATAAGAAGGAGCTCGAACTGGCCGACGGTTACGTGCAGAAGGCCCTCGAAGCGAAGAAGCGGAAAGCGGAAGCGCTCGAGAAGAAGGCCGCGGGCGGTATCGTCCAAGACCAGCAGAAGTAAAGAATCTTGGCCGGCTGGTCTCGCAGCGTGTACTCTGGAAGGAAAGGGGTCTCGCTGTGAGTCAGCCGGTCGATGTGTCTAGTCCTGCCCCATTGAGTCCAATGGATCCCGCTTTGGCCGCTCGATTTGAAGAGCTGGTGGCCAAGTTCAGTAAGCTGCGCCCCAGCGACAATGTGGCGCCCCTCCGCGAGGCCTTCGCCTTCGCCGCTCTTCACCATACCGGCCAAACGCGCTCCTCCGGCGAGCCCTACATGGCCCATCCCCTCGAGGTCGCCCATATCCTCTGCGACATGTCGATGGATCTGGTGTGCCTCGAAACCGGCCTGCTCCATGACACCGTCGAAGACACCTCTGTCACCGTCGAAGACGTGCGAAAACTCTTCGGCAGCGAGGTGGCCCAGTGTGTCGACGGCGTCACCAAACTCGCCAAGCTGAATTTTTACTCCCGCGAAGAGCGCCAGGCCGAAAGCGTCCGCAAGATGCTGCTGGCGATGGTCAACGACATTCGCGTGGTGCTCGTCAAGCTGGCCGACCGCCTGCACAACATGCGCACCATGGCCTCGCTGAGCCGCGACCGCCAGGAACGCATCGCCCAGGAGACCCTGGAGATCTACGCCCCGATCGCCCATCGTCTGGGCATGGGCAAGATCCGCGCCGAACTCGAAGACCTCGGCTTCCGCTACCTCGATCCGGCGGCCTTTGAAGAGGTGACCGAGGCGATCGAATCGAAGCGCCGGGCGACGCAAGGGGTACTCGAAGAGATCCGGCACGCCGTGGAAGTGAAACTCTTCCGCGAGAACATTCCGGCTCGCATTGAAGCCCGCCTGAAGCGCCCCTTCAGCGTCTATCAGAAGCTGAAGCGCCAGAAGATCAGCATCGATCAGGTCTACGACCTGCTTGCCCTTCGCATCATCACCGACAGCGTCAAGAACTGCTACGGCGCCCTCGGCACCATTCACGGCGAATGGACCCCCATCCCCGGCCGCATTAAAGACTTCATCGCCATTCCCCGGCCTAATCTTTACCAGTCGCTGCATACTTCGGTGATCGGTCCCGGCGGCCAGGCCTTCGAGGTGCAGATCCGCACCGAGGAGATGCACCGCATCGCGGAAGAGGGCATTGCGGCCCACTGGAAGTACAAAGAGGGCAACAAGGCCGGCCAGACGAACGAGCAGCAGGTCGCCTGGCTGCGCCAACTCGTCGAATGGCAGCAGGACGTCCGCGATCCCGGCGAGTTCATGTCGACCCTGAAGGTCGATCTCTACCCGGAAGAGGTCTACGCCTTCACGCCCCGCGGCAAAGTCATCATCCTGCCGCGCGGCGCCTCGCCGATCGACTTCGCCTACGCCATCCACTCCGATGTCGGCCACCTCTGCGTCGGCGCCAAGGTGAACGGCCGCATCGTCCCGCTCCGGTACGAACTCAAGAACGGGGATGTCGTCGACATCCTCACCCAACAGGGACACACCCCTTCGAAGGACTGGCTCAACTTCGTCAAGACGTCGAAGGCGCGCAACCGCATCAAGCACGTCATCAACACGACCGAGCGGGCCAAGGCGGTCGAGATCGGCGAAAAGCACCTCGAGAAAGAGGCGCGCCGCCTGGGTGTCCAGTGGAAGAAGATCACCAAGGAGCAGATCGAGAAGGTCGCCCACGACTACGGCTTCGGCAAGATGGAGGACCTCCATGCGGCCCTCGGCTACGGCAAGTTCTCCCCGCGCCAGGTGCTCCAACAGCTCGCTCCGGAGCAGGTGGCCGCCGCTGAAGCCGCCGAAGCGCCTCCGGCCCCGGCCGCGCCGCCGCCCGTCAGCCCGGACGATAAGGATCTGGTCCTCAAGGTACGCGGCGTGGACGACATCATGGTCTACCGGGCCAAATGCTGTAATCCCATTCGCGGCGAAGCCATTGTCGGCTACATCACCCGCGGGAAGGGCGTGGCGGTCCACTCCGTGAACTGCTCGAACGTGCAGAATCTGATGTACGAGGTGGAGCGGAAGATCGAGGTGGAATGGGCCCGCGCCGTCAACGAAACGTTCCTCGTCAAACTCGTCATCCATACCGACGACCGGCCCGGCATTCTTAACCAGCTCACCAGTTCCCTGTTTAACGAGGGGACCAATATCCGGACCCTCGAGGCCCAACCGGACGAATCCCGCAGCGATGGCAGCGCCATCGTCAACGTCGCCATCGACGTCCGTGACAAAAAGCAGCTCGAACGCATCGTCAACTCCGTCCGCCGCATCAGCGGCGTGCGCGACGTCGAACGCTCTCAATCCAACTCATGAACCCCGAACACATCGCCATCTCGAAATCGAAAGGCATCGAGATCGACTGGGAAGACGGTGAACACTCCTCCTTCCCGGTCGAACTGCTGCGCTCCGAGTGCCCCTGTGCCACCTGTACCGGCGCTCACGGCACCGAACCCCAGAAGTGGGTGCCGGACCCCAGCCCCTTCCAGATGTATAAGCCCCGCATTGCCATGGAAAGCGTCGAGGCGGTCGGCAACTACGCCATTCGCATCCATTGGAATGACGGCCACAAGACCGGCATTTACTCCTACGACCATCTCTACAAGATCCGGCCGAAGGCGAATCCGCCCGCCTAGTCCGGCATACTCTGCGCCATCTCGTCGAGCAGTTCCCGCTCGCCGTCGCTGAACCGTTCTTTCATCCGGCGGCTGCCGAGGAACTTCTTGCGCCCTTCCGGATCCAGCTTCCGCAGGTGCGTCAGCGCCCGGCGGCCCTCCACGCGCTTTCCGGCCGGCATGGTTTCGTTGAACTTCCGGACGAGGCCGCGCAGATGCTCCTGGTCTTCCGGCTTCATCTGCCGGAAGTTTTCAAGCGATCCCTGCAGGCGCTGTTTGCGCGCCGGGGCCATCCGGTTCCACCGCTCCAGCCGTTGCTCCATCATCCGCCGCCGCGCCGGCGGCATATCCTGCAGCGCCTGTTCGCGTTCTTCGGGCGCCATCCGGCGAAGCTTCTCGAGTGCGCGCGCCTGTTGCGCCATGGGCGGCTGCGCCCACAGGTCGGCGGCGGCCAGGGCCAATACGAGCAAGAGTCGGATCCTCATAAGCTGGTCTCCTCCTCCGGCGCTTCCAACTGCCTGAGCATCTCCAAATCTTCGAGGGCCCGCTCGGCCTGTTCAATCTCGTGGGCTTCCAGCTTCACGCTCTGGCCCACCGGCGGCTCTTTCCGGAACGGGTTCTCGATCGACAGGGCGATCACCAGCGTGAGCGCCACCGCTCCGGCGGACAACATGGGCCGCCAGCCAAAGCCGCCCTGCAGGAACTGCCGCACCGGTGCCGTCCAGCGCTCCCACGCGGACGGCTGCTCCGTGGCAGCGATCCGGGCGAAGAGCGCCGCGTCGAAATCCGCCGAAATCGGCTCGGGCTCCCACGTGTCCATCGCGGCCCACACCGCCTGCTGCCCGGCGGCCCACTCCCGGCACTCCGCGCATCCCAGCAGGTGCTTCTCCACCTGAATCACCTGCTCCGGCTCGAGCGTCCGCGCGCAGTAGGAAAGAAGAATCTCCGCGTTCTCGTTCTGCATGGGGCATGAGTTGTTCTTCGCGTTCATCGTTTTCTTCCTCCTACCGGTTCATGTGGGCCAGCTTCGCACGCAGCGTCTCGTAGGCCCGAAATAACGAACTCTTCACCGCCGACTCGGAGCATTCGAGCGCCGCCGCAATCTGGGCATATTCCATCTCTTCATACTTATGCATCAGCACCGCCGCCCTTTGTTTGGCGGGCAGTAACTGAATCGTCCGACGGATCTCTTCAAACCTGGCTTCCCGCAGCATCTGTTGCTCGACGGTTGGCCCCGTGGAGGCCACCTGCCGGCTCATCCCTTCGTCGCTATCCTGGTCCAGGCTCTCCTGGTTCCGCTCGTGCTTACCATCCCGGATATGGTTCAGCGCTACATGGCTGGCGATCCGGAACAACCAGGTCGTGAATTTCGCCGTCGGCTCATAGCTGGCCCGGCTGCGATACACCCGCAGGAAAACCTCCTGCGCCAGCTCCTCCGCCACCGCCTGATTCTGAATCATCCGGTAGAGGAAGTGGATCACCGGAGCCCGGTGTTTGGCCAGTAGCAGGGCGAAACTCTGCGAGTCACCCTCCCGAACCCGTAACATGAGTTCGGCGTCGTGCTCAATCGTGGCCACGGCGATCATATCAATCTGAACCCGGTGGCCCCGGAAAGGTTGCGGTCCCGATTGTTACAAAACTAAAGTTCGGCGCCGGGCTCCCGCTCCATCAGCTCCCGCAAGGCATCGTGCGGACTCTTGCCTTGCTCGAAAATGGCATACATCGTCTCGGCAATCGGCATCGAGACCCGTTGCCGCCGGGCTAACTCGACGGCCGAATAGGTGTTCTCGACACCCTCGGCCACCATGTGCATACCTTCCTGGATCTCCGCCAGGGTCCGCCCCTTGGCCAGCTCCAGGCCCACCCGTCGGTTCCGGCTCAGATCGCCCGTGCAGGTCAGAATCAGATCGCCCAACCCCGCCAGCCCCGACAACGTCGAAGCCTGCGCGCCCAGCGAAACCGCCAGCCGCGTCAACTCCGCGAGGCCCCGCGTCAACAGCCCCGCCATCGCGTTCGAGCCCAGCCCCAGCCCGCTGCAGACCCCTGCCGCAATCGCAATCACGTTCTTCAGCGCCCCGCCGAGCTCCGTTCCAATCGGGTCCGTGTTCGTATAGATCCGGAACGTCGGTCCGCTGAACTCCCGCTGCACCCGTTCGGCCAGCGCCGCGTCCACCGAACTCGCCGCCACCAGCGTCGGCTCGCCCCGGGCCAGCTCCTTGGCAAAGGAGGGTCCGCTGAGCACCGCCAACTGCGCCGGAAACTTCGGCCGCGTCACCGCCGCGATCACTTCGCTCATCCGCAGCGACGTACCCCGCTCGACGCCCTTGGTCGCGCTGACGATCGGCGCGCTCGGCGTCAAGTACGGCAATGCATTCGAAAACACCGCCCGCACGTGCATCGACGGTACCGCCCCCAGCACGATATCGGCCTGTTGCAGCGCGTCGGCCAGACTCCACACCACCTGCACATTGGGCGGCAGCCGGAAGCCGTCCAGATACTTCTTGTTCTCCCGGTGCGCCTGCATCTGCCCGGCCAGTTCCTGCTCAAAGCTCCACAAAACCAGTCGCTCATAGCGCGGCGCCAACACCATCGCCAGCGCTGTGCCGTAGCTCCCGGCGCCCAGGATCGTCAACTGACTCACAACTTGTTCTCCGTTCCCGCCCGCAGCCGGACTATGTTTCCCCGGTGCCGCCAGATGATGAACACCCCGCCCACCAGCGCCGCCGCGACAATCCAGTCCGACGGATGGTCAATCATCCACACCGCCACCGGCGCCAGCGCCGCGCCGATAATCGAACCCAGCGAGACGTACCGCGTCCGCCATACCGTGGCCGCGAACACCACCGTAATCGCCAGCAGCGGCAGCGGGGCCAGATAGAGGAACGCACCCACGAAGCTCGCCACCGCCTTGCCGCCCTGGAACTTCAAAAACACGGGAAACGCGTGGCCGAAAATCACGGTCAACCCCGCCAGCGCCAGCCACATCGGTTCGGCGGAGCCGTACTGCGCCATCAACCAAACCGCCAGCCAACCCTTCCCGATGTCCAGCACCAGCGTGCCGATGCCGATCAGCTTCCCGGAGGTCCGCGCCACGTTGGTTGCGCCGATATTGCCGCTGCCCATCGCCCGCACGTCCTGGCCGGTCTTCCACCGCACCAACAGATATCCGAACGGCACCCCACCCAACAGGTAAGCCACCACCAGCCACAGGAAAGTCATCCCAGCGGAAACTCCTTGATCTTTTGATACACCGAACCCCGGGCCTCCGCCCGGCTCACATACAGCCAGAACGATTCCACGCGCAATTGCCCAAACTCAATCGACGGCAGTTCACTGATCGCCTGCCGCAGCGCCGAAACCGGCTCACTCATCCGGATCCGCGCCAGCGTCAAATGCGGCGAGTACCTCTTGGTCTCTTTCGCCACCCCCAGCCGCGCGCACGCTCCGTCGGTCTGTTCGTGTAAGTCGCCCAACTCTTCCGGCGCCGCCACCCCGGCAAACAGCACCCGCGGCTGATGCGGATTCGGGTACCATCCCAGGCCCCGGACCTCCACCGAAAACGGGGGCACCCGCACCGTCGCCAACTCCTTCTCGATTCCAGCCAGATCCGCCCAATCGCCAATGAATTTGGTCGTAATATGCCAGTTATCCGGCGGGCTCCACTGGATCGAAGCCGTTGGTTCCAACACGCCCACCAGCTCCGTCAACCTTTCGCGGATCTCGGCCGGCACGGCAATCGCGGTGAACAAGCGCATCGTGATAACTTTCTAGTCTAGCGTTGATTGCCCTTCCGGAAAGCTTCTACATGCGCGACACCGTCACGGTGGCCCGGGCTCTGCTGGGCAAGACGCTCGTGCACGGCGAACGCGCCGGCCGCATCGTCGAGGTGGAAGCCTACCTGGGCGCCGAAGACCTCGCTGCCCACGCCAGCCGCGGCCTCACGCCCCGCACCCGCGTCGTCTTCGGTCCGCCCGGCCGGGCGTACGTTTATCTGAACTACGGCATCCACGAATGCCTCAATGTCGTCGCGGAGCCGGAAGGGGTCCCCGGCTGCGTCCTCATCCGGGCGCTGTCTCCCCTCTCTGGGCTCTCCGGCCGCCTGGACGGCCCCGGCCGTCTCACCAAGGCCATGGGCATCGACCGGCGCTTCTACGGCCATCCCTTCTGGCAAGCGCCCCTCCGGATCCTGGATGCGCCGCCACCCGCCGAGCCGGTGGCCGTGACCCCCCGCATCGGCATCACGCAGTGTGCCGATTGGCCGCTGCGTTTCCTCCTCGACAAACTACGGGGCTGAGCCTTTTCGGTCGATCAGCCCCGCACTGGCGCGACGGAATCAGCCTCCGAAATCTCCGACGCCGTCACTCTTCTAACGTGCCATATCGCGCACGACCTTGAATAGAGGCGTAAGACGAATTAGTACTGGGATAGAGGCTCAATACTGAGGGAGTCAGTTCCGGCTGACTACCGGCTCCCGGCGTCCGTGCAACGGCCGGAATACCCCCCGGCCACAAACCGCCACCCCGGCTTGCAGCATCGCCGAAAGCAGATTGAACAGTAGTCCGTATATCACCTGCTCGCTCACGCTCTGCCGCCCCGGCAGCTTGAAGCCCGGCGGCAACTCCTTGGCCAGCCGCAACCGCACCCCTTCGAGTTCCAACTGTCCCCGCGGACCCCGCTTGTTCCCCACGCTGATCGGCGTCTGCAACACGTTCCCCGTCGCGCCGTCGATGTAAAACTGACAACGCGAAAACCAGCCCAAATTCGCCGGTTCCGCCGCGTCAAACACCAACAAGGGAACCTGCCGCTCCGTCGCCGTCAAATCAAGCGTCAGCGCGAGCGAAGTCTCCTCAATCGTCACCGCAAACCCCGCCTGCTGGCACACCTGGGTCAGCTGTTCGAGATCGTATTCGAGCAAGAGGAGCCGGTGCTTTCCGGCCTGAAGCAACTGCATGGCTCTTTATTGTAGCCGGAGCACGTGCGCCAGCGCCGCAATCACAATGCAAATCGTCACGTGCGCGATCATTCCGTAGTGGAGCCAATGCCGCGTATACCGGATTACGTCGTGTACTAAGGTCACACTTCACTCTGGCCCGCCGCTCCGCCTTTGAGAATAGGACCGGGTAGGGTGTTCGTCCTATGACTGCCGAACTTCGGTCCCAGTACTCTACCCTATAAGAATGCGTCCCGTCCTCCTCTCGCTTCTCCCTCTCGCCCTGCTAGCGCAGGCTCCCGCTCCCGCCCCCGCGCACGATCACCGGGGCGATCAAATCCTCAAATCCATCGACAACTACATGTGGCACCTGAAACTCGGCGACATCGCCGAGGTCGACCAGGTCGCCTACACCTCCACCCCGCCCCACTATGAAGCCAATCCCACCGGCCAGGGCGCCGGCAACGACATGATCGTCTACGCCTATACCTTCATCCCGAAGAAGCTCGACCGGACCCGCAAACACCCTTCGCTCGTCTACGTCCACGGCGGCGTGCACAGCAACCTGCAAAGCGGCGGCTCGGCCAACGGCGCGCACATCATCCGGGAGCTCCTCGAACTCGGCTATACCGTCATCGCCCCGGACTACCGCGGCTCCACTGGCTATGGCGCCGGCTACTACAACCGCATCGACTACGGCGGCCGCGAGAATGACGATGTCCACGCGGCCCGCGCCTGGCTGCTTGAACGCTATAGCTTTCTCGACCCCGCCAAGGTCGGCATTCTCGGCTGGAGCCATGGCGGCATGATCACCCTGATGACCATCTTCCAGCACCCCAAGGACTACGCCGTTGCCTACGCCGGCGTGCCCGTCAGCGACCTCGTCGCCCGCCTCGGCTACAAAGCCGAGTCCTACCGGGCGATCTTCAGTGCGAAAAGCCACGTGGGCAAGACCGTCGACGAGGACGTGCAGGCCTACCTGAAACGGAGCCCGTTCAACTACGCCGCCAAGCTCGAAACGCCGCTCTGGATTGACGGCAACACGATTGATGAGGATGTGAACGTCCTTGAAGTCCGCCGCATGATCGACGCCCTGAAGGCAGCCGGGAAAACGTTCGAATCGAAGATCTGGGAAGGCGCGCCGGGCGGTCACCATTTCAATCGGATCGACACCAAACCGGCCCGGGACTCCCGCGCCGAAATCTGGCGCTTCCTCGGCCAGCACCTTAAGCGGTAGGCGCCGTCCGCCTCCCTTGCTCCCACGCCCGCAGATCGTCCAGCATCGCCCGGACGGATGGGTACCTTCCCGCCACGTCCGGGCTCACCGCCCGCTGGACGATCTCCGCGAGCCACGGGTCTGCCCCTTCCGCGGTCAGTTCGGCCAGCAGCGCTCCCAGCCCGTACACATCGGTCAATTCGGAGATCGGCTCCCCCGCCAACTGCTCGGGGGCGGCATAGGCCGGGGTTAAGGCGATCGACCGGCTCTCCTCGTTGCTCTCCTCCCCGCGGTCCAACAGTTTCGCGATGCCGAAGTCCAGCAGCTTCGGCTGGCCGCTCGCGGTCACCAGCACGTTGCTCGGCTTCAAATCGCCATGGACAACCTGGTTTTCGTGCGCGTACGCCACGGTCTCCGCCACCGCCCGCAACAGCTTCACCCGCTCGGCGAGGATCCGCCCGCTCCGCTCCCATTCCGAAAGCGGTGTGCCTTCGATGTACTCCATCACCAGATACGGCTCTCCCGATGGCGTCCGTCCGCCGTCCAGAAACCGGGCGATGCCCGGGTGGTCGAGGCGCGAGAGTATCTGCCGCTCATCGAGAAACCGCTTGAGCAGGCCGGCGCCGCCCCATCGCATGCACTTCACGGCCAGGGTACGGCCGAACCCCTCGGCCAGGTAAACCGTTCCCATCCCGCCGCTGCCCAAACGCCGCAGCACCCGGTACGGGCCCAACCGCTCCGGCAAAACCTCCTCCCAAAACAGACCCAGGCTGCTTTCGGCCTCGTCAAACCACGAGAAAGCCTGTCCCTCCTCGCGAAGCATGCCGAGCAGCGTCGAGGCCAGTTCCTCATCGCCTCCGCACTCGCGCGCAAGAAACGCCGGCCACTCCCCGGCCGGCCGCGCCCGGGCGGCGTGGAACAACTCATCCAACCGGGTGAGACTCATCGCTGCGGCCTCCGTGAAGATGTTGATACAGCCAGGCGCGCGCCGTATCCCAGCCGCGCTTTACGGTGGCCGTCGAGATGTCCAGCGCCTCCGCCGTCTCCTCCACGGTCAAACCCCCAAAAAATCGGCACTCCACGATCTGCAGCAGCCGTGGCTCCCGCGCTCCGAGTTCCGACAGCGCTTCGTCCAGCGCCAGCAGTTCCACACTCTTCTGTTCGCTGATGCGGGTCTGCTCCCGCAACTCCACCCGCTGTAAACCCCCGCCCCGCTTGGCCCGCTGCAAGTGTCTGGCGTGGTCCACCAGCACGTTCCGCATCGCCACCGAGGCGAAATAGAAGAAGTGAGCCCGGCTGGCCCAGGGCTCACTGTGACCGGCCGACAGATGCAGAAACACCTCGTGGACCAGGCTGGTTGTATTGGGAGCGTCCTTCCCGCGCCACTGCCATCGGCGGCGGTGGGCGATCCGTCGCAACTCCTCATACACGACCGGCAAAAGCTCCTCGGCGGCGCCGCGGTCTCCCTGCGCAAACGCCGTCAGCAGCGCCGTCAGGTTTTCCGGGGCTGTGTCCATGTGGGTTTGAGAGAGTATACATGGCCCAGCCCCTTGTCTGAATGCGGAGTGCGTCACTTGATTTCGATCGACCGCGCCTCAATCTGCGCTCCGATGACGAGTCCCAGGCTCAACCCCGGAGCCTGGAACGGGGTCACCTGCCCGGCCGACCGGAAACTGAACAGACCCAGCAGTCCAAACTTCCCGCCCAGGTCCCCGGTTCCCTGCACCGCCGGCAGGTTCGCCATGGCGGCAGCCGGAACCGTGAAGCTCCCGCTATCCGATGGCGCCATGCACAGGAAGCCGCTGCTGGCCTTGTTGGCCTGATCGGTGCCGTAGCCCAACACCAGCACGCTCTCGCCGGCGGTGCCTCCCGTCCAGTCCACGCGGAACGGAGTCTTCCGGTCGATTACCCCCAGTTGGGTCCGATTCGTCCAACTGATGGGCGGCCGCAGCGTGATGCTGGCGTTAAACGCGCCCACATCCGGGCCGCCTGTGCCGGCGATCGTGAACGTTCCGGCATCGAGCGGCACCATCGCCGGCGTGCCCGGCAGCGGGATGCTGCCCCCCAGGAGCCCCAGATAGGTGCCGTTGGTCGAACGCTCCAGATTCGCCGTCCGTCCGGACGAACTCACCCGCAGCATCGCCCCGGCATCGAGCATCTTCGCGGCGCCCGTCGTCTGCAGCGGGCCGCCAAAGGCGCCCCCGAGCAGTTCGGAGATGTCCCGAACTCCCGCAAACGCCTGGCAGGTGCCCACCGGCGGCATCGACGTCAGCATGTTGAAGCCCAGGTCACCCGCCGCCGTCACTTCCGGGAACGCCGCTACCCCTAGATCGGCGTCGAGCTTCTGCTCTCCGGTCGATGCCGAGTTGATCGTCGCCGAAAGGCGCGTGAGCATTACCACCCCCACCTTGCCCCCGGTCGAGGTAATCGTCGACGCCGGATTCGTCACGTCCTGGCAAGTCTGTCCGTTCGGCTCGATGGCCATGGTGACCACGTTGCTCCACACGTCGCCCGCCTTCACCTGCACGGGCACGTAGCAGCCCTGCGGCGCATCGTCCGGCACCTCGGCCACAATCTGGTCGACGCCGGAGCAGCACGGCGCCCGCCCATTGTAGAGCAGCCTCGCCGGCTTGCCGCCGATGGTCATCTCAAACGGGAAGGGCAGGTTGCCGGCCGGCGGCGCCACGTTGTCGGGAGCCGCAATCGGTCCCGCGCCCGTGCCCCAGAGAATGATCACCTGCCGCGGCTTCGCCGAAGCCGAACGGGTGTTCAACGGCTGCTCCAACTGCGTCTGGAAGTTCTGAATGATGCCCGGCCCCCGGCCCTGGCTCGTCGCGAAGATCCCGAAGTTGTGCTGCGCAATCCGCACGGGCACCGCCCGGCTGGCGTTGCCGTTATAGGTGACGATCATCTCGGCGTTGCCCAGCGGGGCGTTCGACGGGATGATGCCGTTAATCTGGGTGTTCGACGTGAACACCAGATAGCAGTCCACCGTCCGAGTCCCCTGCCTGATCTGCACTCGCGTGCCACCCAAATTGACCGGCAGCGGGAACTGTTCGGCCTGCTGCGGCGGCGTGGGACCAACGCCCGACGCAAAGATCGTGAAAAACGATCCTTGCGCCAACGCGCCGCCCGGCAGCGACGGCGGGATGCCGCTGGCCGAGTTCACAATACCGTTCTCCGTTACGGTCGGCGTACCCGGAATGGAGCCCGCCTCCTGGGTCAGCGTAAACGTCTGCCCGTTCACGGTCATGGTCGCCGTGCGCACCGCGGCCGTCGGGTTGGGATCGACCGTGTACGGAAGCCGGCCCGGTCCCGTTCCCGACGAGGGCGTCCCGGCCTTTAGCCACGCATCATTGCTCCGCGCCGTCCATGCGCACGCCGGCGTCGTGGCGCTGATCAGAATGCTGCTGCTCCCGCCGCCCGGGCCAATCCGCGCCGTCGTTGGGGAGATCGTAATGCTGCAACTGCTGCCCGCAGCCTGCACGATCGTGTGGACCTGCGCCGCGGTGATCACCCGGCCCGTGCGCGTCACCGGATCCGGGTTCGGCGAAACGATATAGTCCACCGCTCCCGATCCGCGCCCGTTCGCATTCCGGACCGCTGTGACCCGCACCCACGGCACTTCACTATGCGCATTCCACGCGCAGGTATCCGCCGTCGTTACCCGGATGATTCCCGTCGACTGCGCCGGCGGCGGCGCTGCCGAAAGCGGGGTGACGAAGTAGTTGCAACCCGGCGTCACCGCCCATCCCACGCCGGTCGGGTTACCCCCGCCCGAGCCCTGACAGGCCGAAACCCGCCGTGTCCCCTGGCCGGTCCTCGTCCCTGCCGTGACCACGATGGAGACATCCGCTTCGCGGCTCGGATCGGCCGGCGTATACGAGACTTCACACGTGCTGGTAATGTTCGACGCGACCGACTGCAGCAAGGCCTGCAACTCGGCTGAGGTGGCGCCCCGCGAAAACGTGCCGCCCGTCTCGGACGCCATGCGCTGCAACACCGTATCGTTGATGCCCGAGCCGAATCCCACCGCATAGATCGCCGCCTGCGCCGCCTTGGCGCCCGCGATGGCTTCGTCGATCGTCTTGCCGCTGACGTTATTCGATCCGTCGGTCATCAGCACCATCACGCGCCGTCCCGGCATGGTGCCCAGGTCCTGCGCCGCGTTGAAAGCCGCTTGATACAACGCCGTGCTGCCGCCGATCGAAAGGCTGTTGATCGCCGTGATCGCCAACTGCTTGTTCGTGGTGAACGCCTGCTTCTTCGTCACCAGGGAATCAAAGTTGTAGACCGCCACCTGATCACTCGCCCCCAGCGAATTCACCAGGCTCACCGCCGCCGCCTTTTCGTTGGTCAGGTCCGTCGTACTCAGCGACCCGCTCGTGTCGATCACAATCGCCACGGCCGCGCCGGAACCCGCCGAGCCGCTTCCCCCGGAACTGCTGCACGTGACGTTCACGGGCCGCGCGACCTGATTCTCCGTCAAGGCAAAGTTCGACGAGTTCAGGCCCGTCACCGCCTGTCCGGAGCCGTCCACCACCGATACCACCAGCTTCTTGGTCACCGGGCACGCCGTGTTGTCTTCGGTGCTGATGGCCACCGTCAGCGCCCCGCCCGCCGACCCGCTGACGCTGAGTTGGAAGACGAAGTCCGCGGTGCCTCCCGCCGTTACGCCGGTGTTGGGTCCGACTTTGTTGAGATTCGTGAGGCCGGTGGCGCCCATGCTCAGTCCGGAGGAACCGCTCACGCGGCTCCACGTCGCTGCCGTCGTGAGCGCCGAAGTGGCGAAAATCGCTTGCTCCGTCGCCCCGTCACTCCAGTTCAGGGTCATCCGGGCGTGGCTGCCCATCGCTCCCGGTTCGCCGTATAGAAAGTAGCTGCCCGGCTGCAGGTTCACGCTCCGGTTGGAGGCGTTCAGCAGGGGCGCCGCCGCGTCCGGAAGCGAGACTCCCAGGGTAAAGGTCGAATCCGGCAGCGTCGTCCAGATGTGGCTGTTCCCACTAAAGACGTTCGCACTCGTTACTGACCCCATCTCGAGGCGCAGCCCGGTCACGGTCCGCGCCGCGCCTCCCCCGCCCGGGCTCGCCGTGCAGGGACCCACCGTTTTGCGGGCGCTGCCGGTGCGCTGGTTGTTCACGTTCACGCGCACCTCCACCTCCGCGCTCCGCGTTGCATCCGTGGGCGGATAGGAGATCGTGCACTGGCCGGCGCTGGCACAGGTGACGCCCGCGTTCTTCACCGTCGTGCCTTCAAGCACCGTAAAGTTGGAGACCGAAAGTCCCGAGATCAGATTCCCCGCCGGGTCCCGCACCGTCACGGGCAGCTTTTTCGTCGTCGGGCAACTACTGTTGTCCTCGGCGCCAATCGAGACGGCGAGGTCGTTGACCGGCAACGGATTGGGGTTGATGATCGTAACTTGGATGGTCCCGGTGTTCGGGGCGGCGAAATCGAACGCCGCCAGTCCGATGAAGTAGGTGCCGGCCCGCAGTTGGGGCGACGATCCCGTGGTGATGCGCAAATCCTTGGTTGGAATCGACTCGGTTGAATGGTCCGAAATCACCTGCCCGGCCGTGCCCACGCGGGGGTCGGAGCCGAAATTGGCATAAAGCTCAATGTCGGAACCGGTTGCCAAGCGGATCCGCAACTCCGTCGCCCCCTGCGGCACCCGGATGAGGTACCCAAAGTCCCCGATAAACAACGTCGGCCGGGAGAACGCCGGCAGCGCGAAGCTCACCGTCGACCCGCTGACTAACTCGGTTTGGGCCTGCCGGCCGTCGGGGGAACTCTCCCGGACTCCATTGTCCGTGCTGATTTGCCGCTGGCCCGTCTCCGCCAGCAGCAGGCCCGTTTGCACCAGCAACGCCAAAAGAACACGATGGGATCGCATGAACCGTATCTCCGAAAATAGGATTGATGTGTCTGATTACGACATCCCTATCGGATCCGGATCATGCGAGTTGTTAAAAAATGTTTATGAATTCACACTCCGGGCGTGCCGGTCGAAATCCCTGTTATGCGCGGAAGTGATCGCGCTCAACGAAAAGTAGTCAAAAGGGAAATCACCAACATGAAGCGTCTACTCACCATTGCTCTCGGTCTCACCTTCGCCTTCGGCACCTTTGCTTTCGCCGACGACCACAAGAAGAAGGAAGAACCCAAGAAGGACGATCACAACAAGAAGAAGCCCGGCCACTAAACCCGGCTCCGTTCTTGGCCGGCCGCTCGATCGCTACCCGATCAACGGCCGGCCCGCCAACGCCCGCACCAGCAGCCACACCGTCACCCCCACCCATCCCGCCGCGGCTCCCCACACCGTCCACACACTCCCCAACCAGTACCCCAGAAGCGGCAACGCTTGCAGCGCGTGCATCCCCACGAAATGGGCTACCCGCAGGTCACCCCCTTCCGTGCTCCAGTTCAAAATTGGCAGCCCCGGCCCCCCGTCCGGCACCCCAACGGCATGTTGCAAGCGCGATCCCATCAAGCCACCTTCAAATCCCGCCAGGACGAAGATCAGCATCCCGAGCCGGATGCCCCAAAGGTAGGCCGGCGTCAGACCAAGGGTTGGTGAAGTCTGCCAGCAATGCCACGCCCCGGCCAGCGCCGCCAGCATGTTGATGACGATCATCACCCCCATCGAGGCGAAAACGAACCCATCGAACCCAGTGGCCACGTTGAAGTGCGACCCCACCCCGCGCGCCGCCTGCCCGAAGATACAGACGGTCTCGTAGCATAACGTTCCGGCAATCACCCAACTCACCAGCGCCTTGGCGCCGCCCGGAGCCATGGCGTGGTGATAGATCCAGCCGTACGTCGCCGTGTAGAGAGCGATCGAGATTGCGAACTTCATCGGCTTGATCCACAGGTTAATGCCGGCTAACTGCCGGCCATCCACCTGCGATAGCACCAGCGCCACGAGGAACAAAACCCCGTGAGCGACGGCGGTCCAGCCCAGCACCTCATTTCTTCGCAGCAACTCCCCAAGCATCCAGGTCTCCATTGAGCAAATAGAACAAGCCTAGTCCCGCGGGACCGAACAGAAACGTCAGCGGCAGGCAGGGAATCACCCGCCAGAGCGCCAATCCCCGCCGCCCGCCCTCCGCTACGATCCAGGAGCCGCAGAACAGGTCGAACGCCAGGTAGTGAATCCACCCTCCCACCAACACCCACGGGTTCGCGAAGAGCTTCGCCACGTTCTCGAGCGTATCGAAACCGCCCTCGCCCTCGCCCCAATGCAGACCCAGCACCACGGCATAGCTCAAGCAGAAGAAGCACACCAGGCATCGCGCCGCCGGAACGCTCCATCGCCATCGCGGCGCGAACACCAAGGGCAGCCAGCCCAGCAGCGCCACGGTGTTCATGATGGAAAACAGGGTGGATGCCGTCATCGCGCCATCAACCTCTCGAGATGCGCCTTCACCTCCGGCCACTCCTCCCGGATCACCGAAAAGTACACCGTGTCGCGCACATGGCCACTCCACGTGATCATATGCCGCCGCAGCGTACCCTCCTCCTTCGCGCCAATTCGCCGCATTGCATCCTGCGAGCGCACGTTCCGCCGGTCCGTCTTCAATTCCACCCGGTGCAAACCCATCTCCTCAAACGCGTGCGTCAGCAGCAGGTATTTGCACTCCGTGTTCACCCCGGTGCGCTGATATTCCAGGCCGTACCACGTCGACCCGATCTCCAGCCGGCGATGCGCCAACTCCATGTTCATATAGCGCGTCGCGCCCGCCAGCCGTCCCGTCGCCCGGTGCCGCACCGCGAAGGCCCGCGTCTTGGCGTCGGCGATCGCCCGTGCAATGTAGGCGTTCATCTCCTCGGCCGTCGTCACCCGCTCGACGCCCACCTCCCACAGCGATGGCTCTAACCCGATGGCGCTCAACTCCGGCCCGTGTTCCAGGGACAGGGCTTCCAACTCGACGATTTTTCCCGCCAGCATTCCCTGCTACAGTAGCGATTCAGATGAATCGCCGCAACTTTCTGCTCGCTTTGGCTGCACCCCAGCCCCGGCCCAACATCCTCTTCCTGTTCTCTGACGATCAGCGCTTCGACACCATTCGCGCCCTCGGCAATACGGAGATTCAGACCCCCAATCTGGACCGGCTCTGCGCCCGGGGCGTGGCCTTCACCCAGGCAACCATCATGGGCGGTAACCAGGGCGCCGTCTGCGTGCCCTCCCGCGCCATGATGCTGACCGGCCAAACGCTCTATCACGCCACCGATGCCCTGGCCGGCAAGCGGCCGTATCATCTCTGGCCCGCCGTGTTCGCGCAGGCCGGCTACCAGACCTACGGGGCAGGGAAGTGGCATAACGGCCCCAAGCTGTATCACGAGGCCTTCGCGGACGGAGGGCCGATCCTGTTCGGGGGCATGGACAACCACTATCGCACCCCGCTTTACCGCTTCAATCCCTCTGCTGCGTATTCACCAGCCAACGCGGAACGATCGCCGCAACAATCCGCCACTGAATTGTTTACCGAAGGCCTGCTCGGCTTTCTGAAACGCCGCGACCAAACGAAGCCATTCTGCGCGTATGTCGCCTTCACCGCCCCCCACGATCCGCGCCAGGCCCCGCCCGAGTGGCTGGCCAAGTATCCGCCCGAAAAGATCCAACTACCGAAGAGCTTTCTACCCCAGCACCCCTTCGACAACGGGGAACTCGCGGTGCGCGATGAGAAGCTGCTGCCGTTCCCACGGACGCCCGAAGCCGTGAAGAAGGAGATCGCCGATTACTACGCGCTGATCTCCCACCTCGATAGCCAGATCGGCCGCATCCTCGATGCCGTGGACGAGAACACGATCATCGTCTTCGCGGGCGACAACGGCCTGGCCCTCGGCCGGCATGGTTTGCTCGGCAAACAGAATCTGTATGACCATTCGATCCGGGTACCGCTGATTGTTGCCGGTCCCGGCATCCGGCGGGGGCGGAAGAGCCCGGCTCTCGTGCAACTGCAGGACTGCTTTGCGACGCTGTGCGACCTCGCTGGGTTGCCGAAACCGGCCACCGTCGAAGGAGAGTCGTTTGCTCCCGCGCTGCGCGGGCAGACGTTCGCCGGACGTTCGCATACGCTGCACTATTACCGGGACTTCCAGCAAGCGGTACGAACCCCGACGCACAAGCTCATTCGCTATACCGTGAAGGGGCAAACCACGCGCCAACTGTTTGACCTGCGCCGCGACCCGTGGGAGATGAACAGCCTCTCCGATGCGCGCAAAATTGCCGAACTCGAAGTGCTACTGGGCTGACGGGCGAACCGCGACCACCGAGACCTGTTCGAGCATCGGCCACGTTCCGTTCGGCCCTTCCTTCCGTTCCACCGGCGCGAGAGGCTGCACGGTGGTGCGCGTCGGGGGCACCTGCGGGAAGAAACTGCCGTAGATGCCGTTCATCTTGCCGAACTCCGCCAAATCGTCCACATAGACGTTCGACTGCACGCAGTGGCTGAAGTTGAGCCCGGCCTCTTCGAGGCCATCGAGGAGGTTGCGCATGGTCTGGCGGACCTGCAGTTCAACGGTTGAACCGTAAATCCCGGAGTTGGGCCCGGGAATGAAGCCGGACTTGGCGGAGCAGTAGAGCGTATCGCCCGCCCAGAGGCACGGGCTGGCGGTCCGGCTCGGCGCCATGTTGCGCGGGCGGACGACTCGGCGATCCTTGCGGTCCTTCACAGCGACGCCCGTGATGGCGATCTTCGCGCCGTTGGGGAGTTCGTTCACCACCAGCGAGGCGCGCGCCGGGGCGTCGCCGGCGGCGAACAACGTGGCGTACAACTGATTCATCTCGGTGAGGCCGAGGTCCGGGGTAACGTAGACATTGAGGAACACCAGATTCCCCAGATCCGGAACCGCTTTCTTCAGCAGGTCCATGGCCGCGGCCGGGGTGGCGGCGTAGAGACCCGGGATGTAGGTTCGGTCGAGGCCCTTCTTCGTCACGACGGCGTTGATCTCCACCGGCGTTTCGGTCGGCATCCGCTTCACGCCTAGGACGGCGCGGACCGGCCCGGCGCCGGGGAAGTACTGCTTCCAGACCTTGTCCATCACCGGGTAGTTCTTCATGTCCGCCAGATAGACCTGGCTATAGACGATGTCGGCCATCGAAAGGCCGCCGCCTTCGACAATGGCCTTCACGTTTTCGAGGCACTGCCGCGTCTGCCCTTCAAAATCCGGCGCCATCTGGTTGTTGGCGTCGCGCGCTCCCTGCCCGCTCACGTAGAGGACGTCGTTTGCCATCACGCCGGGGGTGTACGGTCCCACCGGCTTCGGGCCCACTTTCGGAAAGACGGCCGACTTTTCGGCAGCCAGCAACGATACCGCCAGGAACAGAGCAGGGAAGAGGCGCACGGGGATCACCTATTTGACGTCGAGGAGTTCTTTCTCTTTGGCTTTCGAAACCTGATCGAGCTTCGCGATAAGGCCATCGGTGAGCTTTTGGATGTCGTCAAGGGAGCGGCGTTCGTCGTCTTCGCTGATCGCCTTGTCTTTAACGAGCTTCTTCACGGCGTCGTTGGCGTCGCGGCGGATATTGCGGACCGCCACGCGATGATCTTCGGTGATGCCGAGGAGCTTCTTGACGAGCTCTTTGCGCCGTTCCTGGTTCAGGGGAGGAATCGGGAGACGGATCAGGTTGCCGTCGTTCGACGGATTCAAACCGAGGTCCGAGTTGCGAATCGCGGTTTCGATCGCCTTGATTTGCGACTTGTCGAACGGCTGGACGGTGATCATGGCCGGCTCGGGCACATGAAGCGTCGCCACGTGGGAGATGGGAGAGAGCATCCCGTAAGCTTCCACCTGGATCGAATCGAGCAGATTAATGGAGGCCCGGCCGGTGCGGAGCGAGGCCGCATCGTGCTGCATATCGGCGAGCACCTTTTCCATGCGCTGTTTGGCGTGCGCTTCAACTTCCTTGACGGTCGTGAAAGGTTGCGACATAAGAAGAATTCCTTCAACAGATCAAAGTGCCGACGGGTTCCCCCATCGCCATACGCATTATATTGCCAGCCGTCCGCAGGTTGAAGACGCGGATGGGCAGTTTGTTTTCACGGCACATGGCGACCGCCGAGGCGTCCATCACCGCGAGCGAGTTGGCCAGCACCTCGTGGAAGGTGATGGTTTCGAACATGACGGCGTCGGCGTGTTTGCGCGGATCTTTGTCGTAAACGCCGTCGACGCCGGTGGCCTTGGCGACCACTTCGGCGTGAATTTCGAGGGCGCGGAGGGTCGCGCCGGTATCGGTGGAGAAGTACGGGTTGGAGGTTCCGGCCGCGAAGATCACGATCCGCCCTTTTTCAAGGTGGCGGATCGCGCGGCGCCGGATGTAGGGTTCGGCCACCGAGGGGATCGTGATGGCGGTCATGACGCGGGTCGGAATCCCCTGCCGTTCGAGAGCGTCCTGCAGGGCGAGGGAGTTGATGACCGTGGCCAGCATGCCCATATGGTCCGCGGTGACGCGGTCCATCTTTTTCGCGGCGGCTTGCACCCCGCGGAAGAAGTTGCCGCCTCCCACTACTAGCCCTACCTGAACGCCCGCCTGGGCGACTTCGGCGACTTCGCGGGCCATCGATTCCAGGCGTTCCTGGTCGATGCCGAAGCCGCTCTCTCCGGCGAGTACCTCGCCGGAGAGTTTCAGCAGGATTCGCTTAAAGGCGGCCAAGGCGTTACTCCGCTTCCGGGGCGTCGGGACCAGCGGTTTCGCCGACCTTAAACCGGACGAACTTCGCGATGGAGAGAGCGGTACCGAACTTTTTGTTCGACTGTTCGACCAACTGGCCGACCGTGAGCGAGTTTTCCTTGATGAAGGGCTGTTCGAGCAGGCAGACCTCTTCGTAGTACTTCGACATGCGGCCTTCGAGCATCTTCTCGACGATGGCGGGGGGCTTGCCTTCGCGGATGGCGCGCTCGCGCTGGATTTCCTTTTCCTTCTCGACGTCGGCGGCGGTGACCTCCGTCCGGGAGATGAACTGGGGATCGGCGGCGGCGATCTGCATGGCGATGTCGCGGACAAGATCCTGAATCTCGTCCGAGGAGGTGGTGACGCCGGTGGCCTGAATCAGGACGCCGAGCTGCGCGCCGGGGTGGATGTAGGCGCCCAGAACACCGCCCGAGATCTTCTCGAGGCGGGCGAGCTTCATGTTCTCGCCGATCTTGGCCACCTTGGCGGCGATCAGCGCTTCGATCGTGGTCGAGGGATCCTTGGCGTAGGCTTCTCTCAGCAGGTCAGCGGGGCTCGAAACGGCAGCGGAGGCCAAAGCCTGGTCCGCGAGGTCGGCCACGAGACCCTGGAAGTCATCGGTGCGGGCGACGAAGTCGGATTCGCAGTTGAATTCGACGATGACGCCGGAGGTCTTGTCGTCCGACAGCTTGATCACAATGGCGCCCTGCTTGGCGGAGCGGCCGGTCTTCTTGGCAGCCGAAGCGATGCCGCGCTTGCGGAGCTCTTCAATGCCTTTTTCGATATCGCCGCCGGCCGCTTCGAGGGCCTTCTTGCATTCCATCATGCCCGCGCCGGTACGGTCGCGGAGCGCTTTCACCATTTGTGCGGTGATCTCAGCCATAAAACCTCGTCAGATGTGGTTGGGATAAAAGGAAGGGAAAGAAGCGGCGCCGGGGATCCAGCGCCGCCAAGTTACTGCTTTAAAACGGCTTAGTCTTCTTCGACGAGCGTCTTGCTGCCGCGCGGCATGATCAGCGCCAGATCCTCTTCGGCGGTTTCCGAATTGGTTTCCGACATCAGCTGGGCGGAGAACTGCGGGTCGAGGTACTGCTCGGCGGAGCCGAGGTCCATCGTGTCGTCGTCACTGCTCGAGGCGGAGAGTTCGGACTCGGAGACCTGCTGGCGACCTTCGAGGCAGGCTTCGGCGATCTTGTTCGTGAAGAGGCGGATGGCGCGCAGAGCGTCGTCATTGCCGGGGATCACATAGTCAACCTGGTCGGGGTCGCAGTTGGTGTCGACGACGGCCACGACGGGGATGCCGAGGCGGCGGGCTTCCATCACCGCGATCGCTTCCTTGTTCGAGTCGACGACGAAGAGCACGTCGGGGAGACGGCCCATGTCGCGGATGCCCGACAGGTTGGCGCTGAGGTGCTTGCGCTCGCGCTCAAGCTGGATGATTTCTTTCTTGGTCCGGCCACCGTAGTTGCCGGTTTCGGCGAGGTCTTCGAGCATCTTGAGACGCTCAATGGACTTCTTCACCGTGGTGTAGTTGGTGAGCAAGCCGCCCAGCCAGCGGTTGTTGATGTAGAACATCTGGCACCGGGTGGCTTCTTCGGCAATGGCTTCCTGCGCCTGGCGCTTGGTGCCCACGAACAGTACGTTCTTACCCTGGGAGGCCATGTCGCCCACGTAGGCCATCGCGTCCTTAAACAGTTTCAGGGTCTTCTGCAAATCTACGATGTAGATCCCGTTACGTTCGCCAAAGATGTATTCCTTCATCTTTGGATTCCAGCGCTTGGTCTGGTGCCCGAAGTGAACGCCGGCTTCGAGCAATTCTTTCATGGAAATAGACGGCAAAGTAGCTCCTTAGTTGGGGATTGAACACACGAACCGGCAGGACTTTCCGAGCGGTATTTGTCCTGCCGGCAGGGTAGTGTGGAATCCGGGTTGGTGGTTTAGCGCTTCGAGAACTGGAAGCGTTTCCGGGCGCCCTTCTGACCGTACTTCTTACGCTCGCGGGAGCGCGGGTCGCGGGTGAGGTAGCCCATTCCTTTCAGCTTGCTGCGAAGTTCGATGTTGAATTCGCAGAGAGCGCGAGCGATGCCCAGGCGGACGGCGCCGGCCTGTCCGTTGATGCCGCCGCCATCGGCGAGCACGAGCACGTCAAACTTGTCGGAAGTTTCGGTTGCGAGCAGCGACTGCTTGACGGCCGAACGGGCCGAATCGCTGGTGAAATACTGGTCGAACGGCTTGCCGTTGACGACAATATTGCCGCTTCCATTGCGCAAAAATACACGGGCCACGGCGGTCTTACGCCGACCGGTACCGAGCCACTGAGTCAAAACAGCCACTTCGGATTCCTCTCTTCTTTACCGTACGATTGCTTCCAGAGCCACCGGCTGCTGGGCCTGATGCGGATGACGATCGCCCGCGTAAACCTTCAACTTGGTAGCCATCTGCTTGCCGAGCTTGCTCTTGGGGAGCATACCCTTCACAGCTTCTTCCACCATTTTCATCGGACGAGTGGCGCGCATCTTTTTGGCGCTGATTTCGGTGAGGCCGCCCGGGTAGCCGGAGTGATAGCGATAAAACTTCTGCTCTTCCTTCTTACCGGTCAGACGAACCTTTTCAGCGTTCACGATGACGACGTGGTCGCCCATATCAATGTACGGCGTATACAGCGCCTTGCTCTTGCCCATCAAAATGTGGGCCGCCTGCGAAGCGATGCGCCCGAGCGCCGCGCCCGAAGCGTCAATAACATGCCAATTTCTCTGGATATTTTTGCCAGAGGGAACAACGGTATTCATAGACAGACGATCTCCCTGCGATCCTTCCAACCATCCAAGATAGCGCAATCATTCGAGTTGCGTCAAATGAACAGAGTGCTCCCCGGGTTCCGGACCGCGAACCGGGTACGCACCGCCCCTGGGCTGCTGGGGGAAAGCAACGCTGTTGGGTATTGTAGCGCGATTTCGGTGCATTCCGGGCTGGATTTTGGTTCCTCCGGGTACGGGATTTGGAAGAACCCAACGCGGAAGTAGCTTTATTTCAATTACTTCCTGGGTTCATGCTTCATTTTTTGCTCCTCTGTTTTGACCGCCGGCGTCTGCCGTGGATCCTGTTGGCAGTGTGTAGTTGGCCATGGTGATTTCATTGTGAAGGGGCGGCGGCGGGAATTCGGGGCACCGTTGCGCGGAAGGCCCGTCCTTATTGGCCGAAAATATTTTGATTGTCTGTGAATTCCCCACGCCGGTCTGGCGGTGGCAGCAGACGATAACCGTCAATTGGAGTCTCCCGGGAGCATCGGGATGAAGGGCGATCTATAGTTCTCGATCAAAAAAGTAGACTGCTATTGACTCCGGTTGGAATACGCCTTATTCTCGATCTATGAACTCGTCTGATAATCGACGGACTTTCCTGCTTCCCTGCTCGCTTCCTTCCTGTTGTTGTTGTTAGCCCCTCCCTCGGCCCCACTCATTCCCCCTGATAACCCGACCTCGCAAGGAGCTAACTTCTTATGCCTAAGGCACTTCTCTATCTTTTCGCCGTACCGGTGTTTGCGCAGATCGACTCGGGCGCCGTATCCGGACTCGTCCGCGATCAGTCCGGAGCCGCGATCCCCTCGGTGGCGGTTTCGATCACGAATACGGCCACCAACATCGAAACGCGTCTCTCCACCAACGGCTCCGGCTTCTACTCCGCTCCCGCCCTGCGTCCGGGCGTCTATCGGTTGCTTGCCACCAAAGAAGGTTTCGCCAAGGCCCAGCGCGATGCCGTCGAACTCCGCGTCCAGGATCGACTCGAAATCAACTTCGACCTTGCCATCGCCGGCACGGCCACCGAACTCACCGTCTCGACCGAAGCGCCGCGCCTGGAATCGGAATCCTCTTCGCTCGGCAACGTCGTCGCCAGCCGCACCATTCTCGATCTGCCCCTCAACGGCCGGAACTTCAGCCGCCTGGCCACCCTCGGCGCCGGCACCCTGCCCGCCACGAAATCAGCCGAGCGCGACTCGTTTGTCGCGAACGGCGCCCGCCCCGTGCAGAACAGCTACCTGCTCGATGGCATTGAGAACAAGAACCGCATCGTCGGCTTTGATAACGGCACGGCGCAGACCATTCAGCCGGTGCTGGACGCCATCCAGGAGTTCAAAGTCCAGACGAGCACGTACTCGGCCGAGTTCGGCCAATCCGCCGGCGGCGTAGTCAACGTCTCGCTCCGCGCCGGAGCGAACGACCTGCACGGCAGCCTGTTTCATTTCCATCGGAACTCGGCGGTCTCCGCGACGCCGTACTTTCAGCCGGTCCGCGGCCAGAAACCCCAGTTTCTGCAGAACCAGTTCGGGGGCACGTTGGGGGGGCCGATTGTAAAGAATCGGACGTTCTATTTCGGCAGTTGGCAGAGCTCCCGCGAACTGAGCGCCGCACCGCAGATTGCGACCGTTCCTCCTCTCGATCTGCGTGCCGGCGACTTCGGCACGCGCAATGTCTTTGATCCGGATACCACCCGCCCGAACCCCAACGGAACGGGCTTTGTCCGCGACCCGTTCCCCGGCAATCGGATTCCCGTTAGCCGCTGGGACCCGGTGGCGGCGAAGGCGGCGCCGCTCTACCCGGAGCCGAACCTTCCCGGAGCCGTCCGCAACCACTTCTACAACCCCAAACAGACCGTCTTCGGCGAGCAGGGCAATCTTCGCATCGATCATCAGGTGAATGACAAGAACTCCCTGTTCGGCCGGGTCTCGATCAGTGACGGCCGCAACTCGCTACCGACGCTCCTGCCGGCGCCGGCGAGCACCCCGGTGTTGGCAACGCCGACGGCGCAGTCGATTGCTGCCAGCCATACGCGCATCTTAACGACGTCCGCCGTGAACGAATTCCGTTTCGGCTTTATGCGGACCCGGCTGCAGCAGTCAACGCCCACCGACCGGCTGTTCGAATCGTTTGGCATTCGCGGGGTGTTTGATGACCCCACGGTGAAGGGTCTGCCCACCTTCGGCGTCACCGGGCTTTCGACGTTGGGCACCACCGGCCCCGGCAACCTGCCGATTGGCGCCACGGGGTCCGGCAACCTGCCCATCGACAAGTGGGGACGGGTACTGCAGTTCACGGACACGCTGAACTGGGTGGTTGGCAAGCACACGCTGAAGTTTGGCGTGGATGTGCAGGAGGCGCGGCTGTTCGGCTTCGTGACGCTGCAGGCCCGGCCGGCCATTAACTTCACGGGCGTCTACTCCCAGAGCCCCCAGGCACGGGCCAACACCGGCTCGCCCTATGCCGACTTCCTGCTCGGTTACGCCGCGAACACGACGATCTCTAACCGGCCGCGCAATGAGACCCGTCAGCGCATCTTCCAGGGCTTCGTGCAGGACGATTGGAAGCTCTCTTCGAAGCTGACCCTGAATCTGGGTCTGCGCTATGAGCTCGCGCTGCCCTGGATTGAGGTGGACAACCGGCAGTCCTCGCTCATTCTCGAGGCGGGGCCGCTGTATGGCAAGCTGCTCCAGATTCAGGATCTGGCGGGCACGGGCTACAACCGGTCGTTCATGAATACGGACCGGAACAACTTCGCGCCGCGGGTTGGCTTTGCGTATAAGGCCACCAGCAAGACGGTGGTTCGTTCCGCGTTCGGGGTGTTCTACGGCCGCGATGAAAACCTGGGGATTTCGCGGCGCATTACGAACAATCCGCCGTTCTTCGTGCGCACGCAGATTGTCGGCGATCAGGTGGTGCCGAACTTCATCCTTTCGCAGGGCTACCCGGCGGGTATTCTCGAGCCGGAGCGGATGGTGAACCCCGAGGTGAACTCCGTGCCGAAGGATTCTCCGCTGCCCTACATCCTGCAATGGAACTTCAACGTCCAGCAGGAGCTGCCGGGACGCTTCGTGCTCCAATTCGGCTACACCGGTTCGGGCGGCCGCAAGCTCTACTACACGGCCAACGTGAACCAGCCGCTGCCCGGGCCGGGTAACGTGGATGCGCGGCGCCCCATTCAGGGCTTCAGCGGCATCTTCAATTGGGCCCCGGTCTTCAAGTCCAATTACAACGCGTTCACCACACAGTTGGACCGCCGCTTTGCGAATGGGTTTAGCCTGCTGGCGTCCTACACATACGGTCACTCGATCGACGACGGTCCGGCCAACAGCGAAACCAACGATCCGGCGCCGCAGGACGTGCGCAACTTCCGGGCCAATCGTGGCGATTCGAGCTTCGATATCCGGCATCGCTTCGTGACGAGCTACAGCTACGAGCTGCCGTTCGCCCGGACAAACCGGTGGCTCTCCGGCTGGCAGATCTCCGGCATCACCAGTTGGCAGACGGGATTGCCGTTCACGCCGGTGCTGAGCTTTGACCAGACGAACACGGGGACGATCGCGCGGCCGAACCGGATTGCCGATGGCAACCTGCCGGCCAGTCAGCAGTCGATTGACCGGTGGTTCGATACGAACGCGTTCGTCGCCCCCGCTGCCTTCACCTGGGGCAATGCGGGCCGCAACTTCCTGCGCGGGCCGCGCCAGTTGAACTTCGACGCCGGCATTGCCCGGTCGTTCCGGCTGACGGAGAAGACGACGCTCTCCTTCCGGACCGAGGCGTTCAATCTGCTGAATACGCCGCAGTTCGGCCTCCCCAACGCCACGATTGGCGTGGCGCAGGCCGGGGTCATCTCCACGGTGCAGAACCCGGAGCGGCAGTTGCAGTTTGCGCTCCGGCTCGCCTTCTAAGGAACCCGCCATGAGAACCCTTGTTTTAGCCTTCACCGCACTCCCGCTGCTGGCGGGAGTGGATTTTGAAAGCAAAGTGCGGCCCATTTTGGTGGGGCGCTGCTACGCTTGCCATTCGGCCGCCACGAAGCCCGCCGGGTTTCTGCGCGTCGACGACCGCACGGGCTTCTTCCGGGGCGGCGACTCCGGCCCGGCCGTGGTGCCGGGTAAACCGGAGGCGAGCCTGTTGCTGCAACGCATTGAACACGCCGACCCGCGCCGCCGCATGCCCCGGGAGAGCCCGGCGCTCAACGCCGAGGAGATCGCGACGTTGAAGACCTGGATTGCCGAAGGCGCCGTGTGGCCGGTGGAGACGCTGACCGTGACGCCTGCCAAGAACACCGCTGGGTATCTGCAGCTCCGGGCGAAGCACTGGGCGTTCCAGCCGCTGCGGAACCCGGTCCCGCCGCCGGTAGCCAACCGCGCCTGGCCGGCCACGGCCGTCGACCAGTTTCTGCTTGCGCAACTCGAGCAGAAGCAACTCAAGCCCGTGGGCGATGCCGACCGCCTGACGCTCGTCCGGCGCGTCACCTACGATCTCACCGGACTGCCGCCCACGCCCGCCGAGGTGGATGCCTTCCTGGCGGATAAGTCCCCGCAGGCTTACGCCAAACTGGTCGACCGGCTGTTGGCGTCACCGCGCTTCGGGGAACGCTGGGGCCGCCACTGGCTGGACGTGGCGCGCTACGGCGAGTCCTCCGGCCCATCGCGCAACATCCCGTACCCGCACGCCTGGCGCTACCGGGCCTATGTGCTCGATGCGGTGAACCGGGACGTACCGTACAACCAGTTCCTCCGCGAGCAGATTGCGGGCGACCTGCTGCCTGCCGCCTCTCCGGCCGAACGGGATCGTCTGTTGATCGCCACCGGCTTTCTCGCTCTGGGGCCGAAGGACGTGAACCAACGGTTCAAAGAGCGGTTTCAGATGGACAACGTGGCCGAGCAGATCGACACGGTCACGCGGTCGACCGTCGCTCTGACCGTATCCTGCGCGCGCTGCCATGACCATAAGTTCGATCCGATTCCCACGGCGGATTACTACTCCCTGGCGGGGATCTTCACGAGCACCGACGATGCCGCCGGCGTCCGCAACAAGATGGGCGGCGCGGGTCTGGACTACTATGATCCTTCGATGCTGCTCCGCCACTCGGCGTATCAGCCGAAGGCGGACCCGGCCACGCTCTCGCGTCTTGAGGCGGACCTGGCCACGGCGAAAGCGGAATGGGAGGCCATCCGCGGCACACCGGAGGGCTTGAAGATCGCCGCCAACGGCCGCCCCACGCAGCAGCCCTTTCGCTTGAAGTACGAGAAGCTGCAGAAGGAGTGGCTCAGCCTGACCGACCATGGGACGCTCGGCTACGCGATTCACGGGGTGCGGGACGCAAAGCAGATCGCCGATACCAATATTCGCGTGCGGGGCGAAGCCGAACTGCTGGGACCCGTGGCGCCGCGTGGTTTTCTGACGGCGTTTGCCGTACCGGACGCGCCGCCGCTCAACCGCGCGCAGAGTGGCCGTATGGAACTGGCTCAGTGGTTGACCAGCGACCAGAACCCGCTCACGCCGCGCGTGGTGGTGAACCGGATCTGGCAACATCTCTACGGCGAAGGGCTCGTGAAGACAGTGGACAACTTCGGGTTGACCGGAGACCGGCCCTCCCATCCGGAGCTGCTGGACTATCTGGCTGCGCAGTTCGTCGCGGATGGCTGGTCGGTGAAAAAGACCGTACGCCGGGTGGTGCTATCCCGCAGCTATCGTTTGGCTTCGACGAAGGTTCCCGCGAATGTCGAGGTGGACCCGGCGAACCGTCTGGTGTGGCGCCACGCGCCCCGCCGGCTGGACGCCGAAGAGGTGCGGGACTCGATTCTGCTCTCCTCGGGGCGCTTGCAGCTCAACCCGCCGCCGGCGTCTGCGGCACAAGCGCTGAGCATGATTGAGATGCGGGACAACGGGCCCGAGTCCCGCGCCATCATCGAACAAGCCGATGGCAGCTTGGCGCGAAGCGTCTATCTGCCGCTGCTGCGCGGGGTGACGCCGCGGGCGCTCGAAGCCTTTGACCCGGTGACCCAGACGCTCGTCACCGGGCAGCGTGATGCGACCACGGTGCCCACGCAGGCGCTGTTCCTGATGAACTCGACCTTCGTACGGCAACAGTCGTTGGCGCTGGCCAGCGACCTGCTGGCCCAGGCCGGCAGCGAGGCGGACCGCATCCGGCAGGCCTATCGGAGGATTCTCAATCGCCTGCCGACAGCGCAGGAGCTTGACCGGGCGGCCAGCTTCGTTCACGAGTACGCGGCGGCCTACCGGGCCCCGGCTCCGTCGCTCGCGGCTCCGCCCGTAACGGCCAAGCCCGTGGTGAACCCCGCGACCCCTGCCGACCCCGACAACATCGACCGGACGGAGATCCGCCCGGCCGAACCCGAGATCCGCCCCGCGAACGCCCAGGCTGCCGCGTGGATGAGCTTCGCGCAGGCGCTCTACGCCTCCGCGGAATTTCGTTTCGTTCTGTAAAGGAAATGGCCATGTTGAAACCACTCTCTCGCCGTACTCTGTTGCGCTCCGCCGGCGCCGGCTTCGGCCACCTGGCGCTGACCGGTCTGCTGGGGGCTGCCAATCAGCCTTTGGGCGTGAAGGCCCCGCACTTCCCGGCCAAGGCGAAGCGCGTGATCTTCCTCTTCATGGAGGGCGCGATCTCGACGCTGGACACGTTTGAATACAAGCCTGCGCTGCAGGCCAACGCCGGCAAGACCGGGCCCGGCGGAGGCATCATTACGCCTTCTCGTTTTGCCTTCAAGCGATACGGTCAGACCGGCGCCTGGTTCTCGGAGCTGATGCCGAACATCGCCCAGCACGCCGATGACTTCTGCTTCGTGCGCGGTTTGCACACCGATACCCCGGCGCATCCGCAGGCCGTGGTGCAGTTGCACACGGGCTCGGCGAACGCGGCGTTGACGCGTCCCAGCATGGGTTCGTGGCTGCTCTATGGCCTGGGCACGGAGAACCAGGACCTGCCCGGATATGTGACGATCAACCCGCCGCCCAACTTCGGCGGTGCGGTGAACTACGGCAGCGCGTTTCTGCCGGCGCACTATCAGGGCACGCGGATTAGCGATGAGGGTTACCTGCCGAATCTGGAGGCGTCGGCCGCAGCGGACCTGCAACGGCGGCAGCTGAACCTGATCCAGTCGATGAATGCGGGCTTGGCGAAGTCGGCCCAAGCGCCGGATCCGGTGGAGGGGATTATTGAGTCCTACGAACTGGCTTTCCGGATGCAGGGCAAGGTGCCGGAGTTGCTGGACCTGTCGAAGGAGCCGCAGGCGGTGCTCGATGCGTATGGGGTGAAGCCGGGGCCGGAGGGCTCGTTTGCGCGGCAGTGTTTGATGGCGCGGCGGCTTTCGGAAGCCGGGGTGCGGTTCGTCGAGATCTGCCAGGGTGGCTGGGACCACCACACGAACCTGCACAAGGGGCTGATTGCGCGGAGCCGGGATGTGGATCAGGCGACGGGGGCGCTATTGGCGGACCTGAAGCAGCGGGGCTTGCTCGAAGAGACGCTGGTGATTTTCGGCTCGGAGTTCGGGCGGCTTCCGATGGCCCAGGGTTTCGATGGACGGGACCACAACATTACCGGCTACTCGATGATCCTGGCGGGCGCCGGGGTGAAAAAGGGTTTTAGTTACGGGGCGACGGATGAGCTGGGGGTAAAGGCGGTGGAAGGCCGCATGCACACGAACGACCTCCATGCGACGCTGCTGGCGATCCTGGGCTTTCACCACAAGCAATTGACCTATCGCTACTCCGGCCGCGACTTCCGGCTGACGGACGTGGCGGGGGAGGTGCATTCGGGGATCCTTGCCTCGTAGGGGTCCGGAGCGAACAGGGCGGGCTACTTCCCGCCCTCGATTTCGCCGTGCGGCTTCTTTTGGGTGATCTCCTCCGCGACGACAACGGCCTGTCCGGCCAGGCCGTCGCCCACCCAGTTCTTCGCCTCCGGCGAGAACCGCAGCGCGGCTTCGAGCGTTTTCCCCATCCCCATCTTCTGGATATCGTCCACCGTCTTTCCGCTCTGGAGCAGCCCCTGGACGCCGGCATAGAGGTCGCGCAAGAACCGCTTCTGTCCGTTGGCAATCTCGATGCCGCCCGGACGCCCATGCCCGGGCAGCAGGTGGCGGATGGGCCGTTTCGCCGCCGCCTCCACGACGTTCGGCCAGTTGGCCACATGCGCATCGCCCATGAAATTGAAAGCCCCATTGGCGATGGCGTCACCGGTGGCCAGGACCTGTTCCTTGGGCAGATAGACGAACCCATCGCCCCGCGTGTGCGCCCAGCCGAAGAAATGGAACTCGACGCGGCGGGTGCCATCGTCGAGCACGAACGGCGTCTTGTCGAACGTCTGCTTCGGCGGCTCCGCCGTGGTCCGCTTCAGTTCGCTGACGTCTTTGCGGTTGGCCTCGCCCCACCGCTTGGGCTCGTAGCGTTTCATCTCCTGGGCGACTCCCACATGCGCGAGCGTGGTGGCGCCCATCTGGGTCCACACGGCGTTGCCGTAGGCGTGGTCGCCGTGATGATGGGTATCGAAAACGTATTTGATGGGCTTGTTCGACAGCTTCTTGGCGTCGGCGGCGGCCAGCCTGGCTCCGGACGGGAAATTGGCGTCGACCACAATCAGGTAGTCCTTCATCTCAATGATGACGTTGTTGCAGTGGCCCTCTTTCTTGATGTCTCCTTCGCGGAACCACACCCCGGGGACGATCTCCTGCACCGTGTTCGGCGTCGCTTCGCTTTGCCTGGTGTAAACCAACCCGAGAAGCAACGCGGCGAAGCCGCCCAACCGGTAGATGAGGGTGCGATTCATGGGAACCAGTATAAGGAACCGGGCCGAAGTTTGGCAGGGGAGCGATTTCATGGCTTTGTCATTCCCCTGCAACGTGGGGCGGGTATCAGGAAGTATGCGGTTGTGTCTTTTCTTTGCGCTGCTGATTGCCGGCGGGCTCCCGGCGGCGACCGTCGGGCCCACCGGCCGCTTTCTTCCGTTGGTCCACGACGGGGGCGGCTGGTCGACGCAGGTCACCGTGATCAATCTCTCCGAGAAGCCCGAAACGATCGTTCTCTCGTTTATTCCGCCTGGCGGCTTCGCCCAGGAGTGGCCACTGAGACTCCGCGCGACCAATGGCAGAGTGAACCGCAACTCGGTGGACGCCATTCTGCTGCCCGGCGCGGTTTCGGTTATCGAGACCAGCGGATCCGCGGAAGCTCTGACGCGAGGCTTCATTGAACTTTATGCGGTCGGCGACCAACCGTTCGGCGCGTTTGCCACCCTGGTCCAACGCGATGGCGACAAGGTCCTCCAACGGATTCATGTGCCTCTGACGCCCGCGCACGAGAAGAAATCGGTGGTACCGCTCGACCTGTCTGATCCTGCGGCCAAGACGGAGATCATCTGGGTCACGATGACCACAACCACGACTCTGGATCTCGAGTTCCGCGATCACGCCGGCGCCTTAGTCTGGAGTGAACAGGTTTATATGGAAAACAGAGCCCAAGTCTTCGTCAATCTGCTCGAACGATTCCCCGAGTTGAAGGATTTTCGAGGGACGATGCACTGGTACGTTTCGTTTCCCGGCGCCGATCGCTATGAGAACCGCACGTTGGGAGGGATGGCGCTCCTATCGAGAGACGGGCAGGCCACCGTGTCCACGGGGATGACGTTGACGGTGGATAAAGCCTCGACGAGCCCCTATTGACGCGGGCGGTGGAGGTGTCCGCGATCCCAGGTTTCGAGCCGGCCCTTGAGTTCGGCAAAGATGTCCTGGTGCGCCGGGTCGTCGTGCAGACTGCGGAGTTCGTCCGGATCCTTCTGGCGGTCGTAGAGCTCCCAGCCGCCGTCGTCATAGCGCGTTAATTTCCATCGTTGGGTGCGCAGCATTACGGCGCGGTCCACGCCCTCAAAGCCCTGACCGCCGAAGATGGCGCGGTCGGTGACGGGCAGGTCCTCGCGCCAATGGGGAACCATCGATTCGCCGTGCAGGTTGGTCAGGGGAGGCAGGTTGAGGAGTTCGAGGAGCGTGGGCAGGATGTCGACGCCGGAGGCGGGCTGCCGCACGATTTTGTGGCGTGGCAGGGGCAGGGGCGTGCGGATGATCCACGGCACGCGGACGGCCGGCTCGTAGAAGGCGAAGCCCTTCGTGAACATCCGGTGGCGGCCCATGGTGTCCCCGTGGTCGGCTGTATAGACGATCACCGTGTTGCCGGTCAGGCCCAGCGCTTCCACGCGGTCGAGGATCTGCCCGACCAGGTGGTCCGTGTAAGAGACCATCCCGTAGTAGTGGGCGAGGATCGTTTTCAGTTGCTCATCCGTCAGTTGGTCGGCGTGTTGGTTGGTGGACCAGGTTCGCTTTTGGCGGGCCGGTTTCTCGTCGTACTCTCCGGCGCGGTAGGCGGGCAGGGCGAGCTTGGCGGGGTCGTACAGGGTGTCGTACGGGCGGGGAACCACGTAGGGGTCGTGCGAGCCGTGCAGGCGGACCCAGCAGCAGAAGCGGCGCTGGTGATTGGCTTCGAGAAAACGGAGCGCCGCGTTGGTGACATAAGCGTCGTAGGTGTGTTCCGGCGCCAGGCCCGCCCGGCCGGTCTCGAACCGGTAGGGCGTGGGAATGAGCTTGGCCATGTCGCGGGAGCCGATGATGCGGTTGTCGATATCTTCGTAGCCGAGCGATTTTGCCCATTCGGCGTAGGCTTTGGGATCCCGGGAGACGATGTAGCCGTGGCGCTCGAGTTCCCGGTGGATGGACGGCACATCGGCGGGAATGGGCAGGCCGTTAGTGCGGACGCCGTGCGAGCTGACGTGGAGACCGGTGTCCATGGAGGCGCGGGAGGGCGCACAGGTCATGCCGGCCGTGCAGGTATCGAGAAACGTGACGCCGGATCGGGCGAGGCGTTCGAGGTGGGGGACCTTGATGTAGGGGTCTCCGGCCGCGGGGAGACAGATGCCGGAGTGTTGGTCGGCGATGATGTAGATGAGGTTGAGCGGCGCGGCCGGCGGCTGGGCGACGGCCGCGGCCCCGAGCGTCGAAAGAAACTGGCGGCGGGAGAGCGGCATGGGTCAGAAGAGGAACTTCAGGCCGAGTTGGAGGTTACGCTCGTTCGTCTTCGATTGGATGCGGCCGAAGGCGCCGTTGCGGGGATCGACGACGGGATTGGCGAGTACCGGATGGTTCGGGAAGTTGAAGGCCTCGGCGCGGAACTGGGCGTTGAACCGTTCCGTGATGCGGAAGTTCTTAAACAGTGCGGCGTCCCAGTTCTGGAAAGACGGCCCCCGGAGGATGGAGACGCCGGCGTTGCCGAAGGTGCCGGCCGCGGGGCGGGAGAAGGCGTCGCGATTGAACCACGGCAGGCCGACGCCGCGGTCTCCGCTGACCGCCGTTGAGCCCGTAACGTTCCAGGGCTGCGCGCCGGAACCGGGGCCGACGCCGGCGGTGTCGGTCGCATCGAGAACGGAGAGCGGATTTCCGGAGCGATAGAAGATCACGCCGGAGACCTGCCAGCCGCCCAGGTACCGGTTGGAGCGGAACAGGGGCAGTTCGTAGATGAAGTTGAGGTTGAGCAGATGGGGACGGTCGAGCGAAGAGAGGCCGCGGGTGATCTCCATGTTGTAGGCGTCCCAGGGGGTAGCGGTGTTGTCGATGTTTTTCGACCAGGTGTAGGAGAGTCCGAAGCCGAGGCCGTTAGCGAAGCGGCGGTCGGCGGAAAGCTGGAAGGAGTGGTAGTTGGCCCTTCCGGTGTGTTCGGCCCAGTCGATGAGACCGAGGCCGTGGAAGGGGCGGAGGGCATCCGGGTTCACCCCGGGGTTGCGCTGCACGGTGCCGGCGAGGAGCTGATTCAGGTTGCGGGAGCGGCGAAGGTTGATGGAGTTCTTGCCGACATAGGCGAGGTCGAGCAGGACCGAGAGGGGGAGTTGGCGCTGGAGGGAGAACGAGTACGTGTAAGCCGTGGGGTAGGCGTAAACGCGGTCCAGGGCGCGGACCTGAAACGGGAACTCGCGGCGGGTGGCTCCGCCGGGGGCGTCGACGCTGCCGTTGGTGACGCCTTGGGTCAACTGGTGGGGCGGATTGCCGAATAGCGAAGAGGAGAGGAACAGTGTGCGGTGATAGAAGGCGCCGAACCCGGTGCGGATGACGGTGCCCTTGGCAAGACGGTAGGCGACGCCCACGCGGGGGGCGAAAGCGCCCTGCGAGTCGTTGATCAAAGAACGGGGTTGATTCGAAAAGAGGCGATTGACGTTCGGGACCAGTTCGGCGGGGATGCGGCCGCGGGCGGATTCCGGGAAGCCGGAACCGGGCAGGACGATGCCATTGTAGGGGTCGCCGCCGGTGACGGCGCCGGTGACGGGATTGACCGTGGTGCGACGGGCGGGGTCGTAAGCTTTGGCGTCAAAGTTAGCGATGTCGTTCCAGACGGCGAACCAGGGCTGATACCAGGAGTAGCGGAGGCCGAGTTCGAGGGTGAGCTTTTGATTGACGCGCCAGGTGTCCTGGAAGAAGCCCTCAAAGGCATGCGAGCGCAGGAGCGTATAGGCGCGCTGGCCGATTTCTCCGTAGGAGTTAAAGACGCCGAGGGCGGCGTTGGCAATCGCTACGCCGGTGGACTGGGGATTGCCGGTATCCAGGAACTCGAAGCGGCCGTTCTGGTTGTTGGTGCCGCCGGGGACGTTGCCGATGATGATCTGGTCGAAGTTGTTCTGCTGGGCGTGTTCGATGTTGCCGCCGAACTTGAAGGTATGCCGGCCGGAGATCCAGGTGAAGTTGTTCGCGAGGGTATACATCGGGCCGGACGAGATGGCGGGGTAGGGACCGCCGTCGAGGACGGAGAAGCCGTTGACCGAGACCGTGGGGATGCGATCGTTTTCCTTGGTGCCGGGGAACAGGTAGGGATAGTTGATGCCGTAGTTGGAGCGGGAAGAGGGGCGGTCTCCGGCGAGGGTGATGTTGACCTTGTCGTTGGCGGCGGAGAAGGTGAATTCGTTGATCTTGTTCGGGGAGACGGTGGTGGTGACGCTCAGCGAGCCGGTTTGGTTGGGCCGGTCGGAGACTTCGCCGACGCGGTCGAAGTTTCCGCGGAAAGGGCTGACGACGAAGTAGTTGTAGTTCTGGCCGGAGAAGGTGACGCGGTTGCGTCCGGCGTTGAGGTCGACGCGGAACAGGTCTTTGCGGGAGTTGCGGGGAGCGGCCAGCGAGGTGATCCAGTTGATGTTGCCCTGTTGGAAGCCGGGGGTGGGTTCGGGGAAGGCGCGGAGGAGAGCGAGTCCGTTGGGAGAGGTTCGGTTGGTGGGAATGATGTTGCCGGGGAAGGGCAGGCCGGAGAGGGGATCGTTGATGGTGCGGACGCGGCCGAAGAAGGGGTTCGAGGCGCTGAGGAGTTCGCTGAAGTCACCGCGGCGCATGGCGAGGGAGGGGGTGATGCCGGTGGAGGTCTGCTCGCGGCGGAAGCGGACCCACTCCTGCGAGACGAAGAAGAAGAGCTTGGAGCGATCGGTGTTGAATTTCTTGGGGAGGAAGACCGGCCCGCCGATCGTGTAGCCGGGCTGGTTGAAGCGGAAGGGTGCGGGGCGGGAGTTTTCGGTGGGGTTGGGGCTCTGGTTGCGCGTCCAGGAGTTGGCGTCGAGGGCGGAGTTGCGGAGGAAGTGATAGAGGCTGCCGTGGAACTCCGAGCCGCCGCTTTTGGTGACGAAGCGGATCTGGCCGTCGGAGACGCGGCCGAACTCGGCGGGATAGGTGGCGGTGAGGATTTGCACCTCCTGGATGGTGTCGACGTTGAAGACACCGAGGGCAGCGGTGCCGGAGCGGGTGCGGACAGCATTGACGCCGTCGAGGGTGATGTTGTTGCCGGTGGTGCGTCCGCCGTTCACCGAGAAGCCGCCGGTGCCGAGATCGTCCGGGTTGAAATTGTTGAAGTTCCCTCCGACGACGCCGGCCTTCATAAGAGCGAGGTTGATGGGGTTTCGCCCGTTGAGGGCCAGGTCCGTGATTTGCTTGGCCTCGACGACGCGCCCAATCTGGGCGGTCTCCTCCTGGATTTGGACGGTGGAGGCGGTGACGGAGACGGTCTCGGTCAGGGCGCCGACCTGCAGGGTGATGTTCAGCGAGGTTCGGGAGGCGGCATCGACTTTGATCCTGGTTTCGACGTACCGCTTGAAGCCCGGGGCTTCGACGGCGATTTCGTACAGGCCAACCGGGAGGGAGGCGAACACGAAACTGCCTTCGGCGGAAGAGGGGATGGTTTGTTTGGCCCGGTTTTGGAGGCTCTGGACGGTGACGGACGCGCCCGAGACGACGGCTTCCGAGGAATCGCGGACGAGTCCGGCGATTTGGCCCTGGTCGAACTGGGCGAGCAGGGCAGCGGGCAGGAAAAAGACGGCTGCGGAGAGGCGCATGGGAACTCCTTCGAAGCTGGAGCTTATCAGCCGTTTATGAATATCTGTTGAGCAGCGGGCGATTATTCGGTGACGGCGCTGGAGGGGACGGAAGGACGAGGACGAAGCAATGGAAATTCAAGCTTTCATCAAGTATTTACCGCAACGCCATCGAATAGACGCAACTCTGGAGTTACCTTCAGCTAGAACAAATTCCCTCCAGTTTGTTTTATGACAACAGTCGATCAGGTGTTTCGCGGCTTGCTTCGGAATCCGGGCGAGCTCCTCGTGCGGCGATGGAACTGGAAGTCGGCTCTTTACAGTTCTCTTTGCCGATCCTCTCTATTTTTTGCAATTAACTTGGGAGCGGGCTGGAACGCCGCTCTCGGCGCGATGGCGGCGGAGTTCGCCTATCGCTCGGTTTCGGCCGGATTCTACGGGGCGTTGACCCAGTCGTTCCGGCAGGTGGAACCCCGGTGGAAGGGGATGGTGACGGCCACGGTGGTGTTGATTACGGTGAGCCATGGCCTGGAGCTGGGGGTTCACTGGCTCCGGGGCACGCCGAACCTTTGGGCGAGCATTGGCGCCTCGTGTTGCTTCACGGCCATCTCCACTCTGTTCAACCTCCACGCCATGCGGCGGGGCGTCCTGGTGACTGGCCAGGGGCAGCATAGCTTGCTGACCGATCTGCGCCTGCTGCCCACCCTCTTTCGCCGGGAGCGCATTCCGACATGAAGACGCTGCACATTACCAACAGCTGGCACCCGGCTTCGGGCGGGATCCGCACCTTCTATCTGGCTCTGCTGCAAGCGGCCAACGAGCAGGGACATCAGATGCGCATCGTGGTTCCCGCGGCGGAGAGCCGGGTGGAGCAGGTGGGCCAATGGGGCCGCATCTACCACGTCGAGGCGCCCCGCGCGCCGTTTAGCCCGAGCTACCGGATCTTGTATCCGCATCGCGCTCTGCCGGGAGGCGCGGTCCATCGCATCCTGGTGGAGGAAGAGCCGGACCTGATCGAGGTCTGCGACAAGTTCACGATGAACTACGTGGGCGGGTTGTTGCGAGTGGGCCTGTTGCCGGGCATTCGGGTGCGTCCCACCGTGGTTGGGTTGAGCTGCGAGCGTCTCGAAGACACGTTTCGCAGCTATTCGCAGAACTGGATGATGCTGCCGCGCTGGTCGCCGACCTACTTGCGCTGGCTTTATTTCCCGATGGCGGACCACCACATCGCCGTCAGTTCTTTCGTGGCCGACGAGTTGCGGGCGGTGTCGGAGGGGCACAAGGTGGATCGCGGCGTTTGGATTGGCCCGATGGGGGTGAACGTCGAAACCTTCAGCGGGCAGGAGCGCGACGAAGAGTTGCGGAGAGAGCTGCTCGTCCGCTGCGGGGGCGAGGAATCAACCCGTCTGTTGCTCTATGCAGGACGCCTGGTGCCGGAGAAGAACATTCCGTTGCTCTTTGCGACGCTGCAGTTGCTCGACGAGAGCGCGGCCGGCCGTTACCGGCTGTTGATGGTGGGTGGTGGGGACGGCAAGGCGCAATTGGAACGGGAGGCGGAGCGGAAGGCCCCGGGTTTGGTTCACTTCCTGGGCCACCGTCAGGACGCCAGGGAGTTGGCCCGTTTGATGCAGTGCTGCGACGCCTTCGTGCACCCGAACCCGACGGAGCCTTTCGGCATCGCACCGCTTGAGGCCATGGCGGCCGGGGTGCCGCTGGTGGCGCCGAACACGGGCGGCGTCGTCACCTACGCCAACAGCGAAAATGCCTGGCTGGCGCCGGCGACTCCGGAGGCTTTTGCGGCTGCGATTCGCACTGCGTTTGCCGACCCGGCGGAGCGGCTCCGGCGGCGGGATGCGGCGCAGCGGACCGCGGCCCAAAGCGCGTGGCCGCTGGCGGCAAAACAGTACCTGCGGTTGTATGGGGAGCTACACGCCCGGGTTTCCCGCGCGGGTGGCTACTCGCTGGATCCGGCGTTCTTTTCGAAACGATCGTTTACAGAGTAGGGAGGAATAGAGATGTCGATGCTGCGCAGATCCTTCTTGCGCCTGGCCGGGCTGATGGCGGCCCCGGCGATGGCGGCACGCAGCCCGGAGGTGCGGGCGTACGGATGCCAATATCGCGCGCGGGCGACCGTTCTGATGTTATCGGTGCCGTTGTTGCATCGGGATAATGTGGGCAGTGGATATTTCCGGGTTGCCGAGAGTCTGGAGGGAGGCAAACGGCAACTGCGGCTCGAGTTCGGCGCGGGCTCCATTCCGGCCCGGGCGGCGGGACTCAACCGGCTGGGGGTTTTCGAAGAACGGATCGTCGAATCCGGTGACCTGCTCGAGTCAGCGCAGTACTTCGGCTACATGACGGCGTCGAACGAAAAGGATCTGCAGGAGGCGCGCGCGGCGCTGCATACCAACGGGACCAGTTCGTTCACCGCCATCGAGGGGCGCATTGAAAAGGGAAGAGCGTCGAATCTGCTGCTGAAAATCGCCGACGTGGCGGGCGGCGATTGGGCGAAGCGCGAGGAGTTGACGGCGGAGATTCGGGCGCGGTTTGCCGTGGCTTCCGGCGCCGAGACGCGGACGAGCAGCGTAGAGACGAACGAGTCGCCCTGCAGTCCGTTCCTTTACGCCGTGAACCGCGCGATGAAGGACACGGCCGGCTCCTGCACGAACCGCTTCCTGCACAATGGCAAAATCCACCATTTGAAGACGACCCGGAAGCGCTGCGCCGAGGCCGGCGTGACGGAGCTCGAAGGCCGGATTCAAGATGAAGCGCAGAAGGAGCTTTCAAGCTTCCGGCTGTGGTTTGAGCCGGATCAGGCTGAACGCGGTCCGCTGCGGTTCGAGTTCCGGCCGCGGTCGTTTTTGCGGCTGACGTTCGAGCGGGTTTAGGCCCGGCCGGGCGCGCCTTTACTCGAGCTTGCCGAACATGATCCGTTCCTTGCGGCTGGGCGAGGAATCGCCTTGGGTGACGGTGAGATAGATGGTTCCGCGGTGCGGATGGAAGGAGGCGTATTGAAACGACCGGTCCGTCGCAAAGCGGTATTTTCGCTTCCACTGGACCCCGTCGGGAGAGACGTCGATGTTGAAGACGGAGCGCGAGACCCCGTTGACCTTGGTCGATTCCTGCCAGCCGAGATAGTACGTTCCGTTGAACTTTTCGAAGTTGGGTTTGGAGTTGCCTCCGTTGGGCACGATGTCGCGGTAGGCCGGGGCCGACCAGGTTCGGCCGTCCCGGCTCGTGGTGAACATATAGTTGCCCGTGCCGCCATCCTGCCGGCAGATCGCGAGCCAGGTGCCGTCCGGCAGCCGGTTCACGGCCGACTCCGATAGCTTCTCCGGACCCGCCGGGTTGTAGTGGCCCACCACGGTAAACAGGTCGCGCTTCTTGTTGAGAATCGCCAAGCCGTTTTGTCCGCCGGGGTAGTTGTTCATCGCCACATAGGTCTTGCCGTCGAACTCCTTAAACGAGTCGATGGTGTAGAGGCCGAAATCCTTCGGCTCCCGGCGGAACCTTTGAGTGGCGACGGCGTCGTCATAGTACCGCTTGGGTTGCATGGGGAAGACGCCGGCGCGGGTGCGGATTTTCATGGGAGACAGACGGTTGGAAAACGCCAGCTGGCGGATATCAAAGTCGAGGTAATACGACTGGGCTTCCCGCTTGCCCGGCGCTTCGCTCGCGAAAAAGGTTCGGACCGTGTGCTGGTCTTTCTGGATGATCCGGGGTACGAAACAGGAGCCCTCGGGCAGCGTCGCGTTGGCGAACCGCTGGCCCCCTTTGGCCATGGGGACCCGCTTCACCACTTGCATCGTCCGGATGTCGACGACCGAGAGTGTGCAATAGACGAAGGGCCATTCGGCGTTCTCGCCGGGCTGGACGTCGTTAGCCATGGCGACGATGTAGGCGCGGTCGCCGATGAGGACGAACTCGGCGTCGTGAGCGCCTTTCACTTCCGGACCCGTGACGGGGATGAGACCCCGCATCACTCGGTTGGCTTCTTCGACGGGGTTCCAATCAGCTGCGGCAAGGGAGGCGGCCAGGGCGAGAACAAGGAGGATGGGTTGAGCGGACACGGGTCTATGCTATCCCAGCGCGGCGGATTGCTACACTCTTGACCATGTGCGATCAAGATCATTTTGAAGAAGACCGCTTGGCGTTTGAAGCCCGCGGGCTGGTAACCCGGATGCAGTTTGGCGTGCTGCTCGGCGCCGGCGTTTCGATGCTGCTGCCGCAGGTGGCTAATGCCGCTGCGGTGACGGAATCCGACGTGACCGTGACCACACCGGACGGCGTGGCCGATGCCTATTTTGTCCATCCCACGACCGGCACGGCGCCGGGGGTGCTGATTTGGCCGGATATCTTCGGGTTGCGGCCGGCGTTCCGGCAGATGGGCAAGCGGCTGGCGGAGTCCGGCTACTCGGTGCTGGTGGTGAACCAGTTCTACCGCAATGGGAAGGCCCCGGCGCCGTCCGCCTACACGCCGAAGTCGATCGAAGAGATGCGGCCGATGGCTTCCGCTTTGAACGAGACGACGCACATGACGGACGCCAAGGCGTTCATCGCGTGGCTCGATAAACAGCCTTCCGTGGCCAAGAACCGCATGATGGGGACGCAGGGCTACTGCATGGGTGGGCCGATGGCGTTCCGCACGGCGGCGGCGATGCCGGACCGCGTGGGCGCGGTGGCGTCGTTCCATGGCGGCGGCCTGGTGCGCGCGGATTCGCCCACGAGCCCGCATGTGCAGGCGGCGAAGACGAAAGCGCGTTTCCTGGTGGCCATTGCCACCAACGACGACGCGCGGGCGCCGGGCGACAAGGACGTCTTGAAGGCGACCTTCGCGGCGGCGAAGCTGGACGCCGAAATTGAGGTGTACGCGGACTCGGCGCACGGTTGGTGCCCGCCGGATTCGCGGGTTTATAACGAGCCCAACGCGGAGAAGGCCTGGGCGCGGCTGCTAGCGCTCTACGGGAAGCTATAGCGCGCGCATCCGGTTGTTACGCGGATTTTCTTCGACTTCCGCCAACCCGAGCCGCTTGAGCACCGGCGGTACGTACATGCCGAAACGGCCTCGAAATCCTTTTTTGAGGCCGTACCAGCCGCCGGCCGGGTTCTCCGGCGAGCGGCCCCACGCCTCGACGGTGCCCTCGGCGGCCGGCTTCTGTTCGTCGGCGCTGCCGAGCAGCATCCACTCGCCATGGGCCTTGAGCATCGCATGCAGGTCTTCGATGCAGCGCAGGTGGTAGCGCAGTTGCGTGGAGCCCGCCTGGACGACCAGCGCGGGCGGATTGGCCGCCTCATCCCGGTACGCTTCAAACTCTGAAGTACCCGGGGGCGTTTTCAGTTTCCAAGGACTTTCTTTCGTGCCGGCTTCGTTGTTCACAGTGATCTCCTGACTATGGATACCCGTGCCACTCCCACGGGGTGACGGTGTTGCCGAATAACGTTTCGAGCAGCGGGCGGAAGGTCTGTTCTCCGTTATCGCTGTTGGTGAGCAGAATCATACAGGACTGGCCGCGCTCGAAACAAATCAGGAACGTCTGGGCGCCGTCGCCGTGGCCTTCCTTGAAGAAGGCCGGACCGAACTTCGTTTTCGTCAGCAGCCCCCAACCCAGGCCATACGCCAAGCCCAACTGCTTGGCGGGGAGGCCTTCGGGTTGGGGAGCGGATTGGAACTGCCGGACGGTGCGGATGGAGACCGCCGGCGCCAGAAGTTGGCGGCGGGTCTCCGGCCGCAGAAGCTGATTTTCGAACAGGCCGGCGGCGAAGCGGGCGAGGTCCTCGGCCGTGGTGGTCAGGGAGCCGGCGGCGCGGGCGTTACGGCGCGTCTTGGCGAGAAACTGACCCTTGTCGCCGAAGCGGTCGGCGATGTTGGCCTCGAATTCTGGGCGGAAGCGCATGCCGGTTCGCGTCATGCCGAGCGGCGCGAAGATCGACTCGTGCATGAGTTCGTCGATGGGGCGGCCCTTCTGCTCTTCGATGAGCATTTGGAGGAGATTGAGCGCCTCTCCGGAGTAGCCATAGCGGGCGCCGGGCTTGAACCGGAAGCTGATCTTCTTGTCCGGCGCCAACACGGCCAGGTTGTTGAGGCCGGAGGTATGACTCAAGGCCATGCGCGACGTGATGAGCGGCCAGTCCGGATGACGCGCGAGCCGGGAGGCGGTTTCCTTGTATTCCGGATAGTCGGATAGGGGCTGGCGAAGTTGGCGGGCGATGGGGATATCGAGGTCGAATTCGCCGCGTTCGACCAGTTGGAGGACGTAGGTTGCGAAGACGGCCTTGGTGATAGAGGCGGCCCAGGTGGTGGTTTCGGGCGTCATGGGGAGGCCGGGTTCGCGTTGGCGCAGGCCGTGGACCATGCTCCAGACGAGGCGGCCGTCGTTGACGATGGCGAGTTGGGCGCCGGTGACGTTGGCGTTGGTGAGGGTCTGGCGGGCAAACGTTTCGGCGAATTCGGCCGTGATGGTGCTGCCATCGAGGCGCCGGATGGTCTGCGCCGGGGCGCACAGACACCAGAGAAGCAGCAAGGGGCCGAGGCGCATAACCTAATCGTACGGTTCTACGGAGACTTTGTTCCACCCTGTCTGCGGTGAGGAAGAAATCGAAGGATCCCCGGGGCGACTTATACTTTTAGGTTATGGGGGAAGCATCCGAGGAAACCGCGAGAAACGTTGCGGCGGAGCGGTTCGCGGAGCGGCTCTATCCGGAGCTGCGAGCGATGGCGGGACAGATTGGGAGCCGGTTTTCGGTATCGGAGACGCTGCGGCGCACGGCTCTGGTTTCGGAAGCGTTTCTGCGCCTGCGGCGGAGCGAGGGGTTCACCGATGAACGCCACTTTCTCCACACCGCGGCGCTAGCGATGCGGCAGATTCTCGTAAACCACGCGCGGGCGCGGATGGCCGCGAGGCGCGGGGGCGGCGCCGGGACGGTGGAGTTCCACGACGACCTGCCCGTATTTTGGGAGAGTGATGAGCGGCTGGTCGCACTGGATGCCGCGTTGTCGGCGCTGGCCGCGGTAGATCCGCGCTTGGCGAGCGTCGTCGAATGCCGTTTCTTTGGGGGCTACGACGAGGTGGAGACCGCGGCGGTGTTGGGCGTCTCCGACCGGACCGTGCGGCGGGACTGGATCAAGGCGCGGGCATTGTTGCGGGCCGAGTTGGAGGGCTAGTCGCCCAGCTGATACTGCCGGCGGATGGAGGCAATCGACTGGGCCAGCCGCGCGGCGGGCGGGCCCATCGCTTGGACGACTGCCGCGGCGTCCACCAGAAGGTCGCGGGCGCGGGCGCGGTTGCCATTGGCGGCGCAGGCGCGAGCGAGGGCGATGGAGGCGATGGCGGCCGGAGGTGACTTCGGTCCGCTGGTGGCAAGAGCCCCGCGGAGGGCCTCCTCCCCGGCGGAGAGGCCAGGCTTCAGGGCGCCGAGTTTCAGGTGGGCCTCGCTGACGCCGGCCAGAGCCGAGACGTGGGCGAGCGAGCCGGCCCCGGCAAAGCGACGGCCCATATCGGCGGCCTGCTGCGCTTCCGGCAGGGCCACCGGGGCTTGGTTGAGCAGCAGCAGGACTTTGGCGTGATTGTTGAGCAGGGCGGCGAGGGCGGCCGAGGGGCCGAAAAGGTCGCGGCGAATCCGGATGGCTTCCGCGAACAGGGGTTGCGCGGCTTGGGGGCGGCCGGTGAGCGTTTCGATGGCCGCCAGGTTGTTGAGGGTGTTCAGAGCGTCCGGGCTTTCGCCGGCGCCGATGCTGTTCCACGTGGCCCGGGCCTGTTCAAAGGCCAGCTTCGCGTTGGGCAAATCGCCCATGGCTTGGAGGGTGACGCCAAGGTTGTTTTGGAAGATGCCGACGTCCCGGTTGGCCGCGCCGGAGACGGCGATACGCTCGGCGAGGGCTGTGCGCAGCAGGGCAGCGGCGCGGGGTGGGTCCTTGTCGATATCGCGGATGAGTTGGGCTTCGGCGAGGCGGCTATCGATGAGGTCGGTGCGCCAGCGTTCCGGGTGGGTGCGCCAGAACTGTTGGGCCTTTTGCAGGTGGAGCCGGGCGGTGAGGGGGTTGCCCATTCGGATGAGGATTTCGGCGAGATCGACCTGGGCTTCGGCAACGACTTCCGGACGGAGGCCGGCCGGGCTGGTAGCGATGGGGGTCAGCAGGGCCGCGGCCCCGGGGTAGTCGTTGGTATGAAAGTAGAGCTCGCCGAGGGCCTTCATGACGGGACCGTAGCGGGCGGGGTCGCGCTGGAACTCGCGGGTGAGCCGGGCGGCGGCGCGGGCGAGGACGTCCTGACGGCTACCTTCGGGGCCGGCGGCTTCCGAGGCTTCACCGAGAAGGAGGAACAGCGACTGGCGGACGGCTTCCGTGCGGTCGGCTTCAACGACGGCGGCGTCGCGGGCGGCGGTGGCGACGCGGGCCTGCCAGATGGCGACGCCGGTGCCAAGCAACAGGCTGGCGGCGATGGCGCTGCCGGCGGCGAGGGGCCAGCGGGAGCGCCAGAGGAAGCGCCGGAGACGGTAGCCGCGTTCGCCTTGGCGGGCGCTGACGCCGGAGCCGTCGAGAGCGGCTTCGAGATCGGCGGCGAAGGCTTGGAGCGTGGGATAGCGATCGGCTGGTTCTTTGCGGAGCGCTTTGGCGAGAACGGCTTCGAGGTCAGCGAGGAGGCGGGCGGGGGCGTTGATGCGGTGCTGGCTGAGGGGGGCGGGCGTCTGATCGAGAATACGGCCCAGGCCAAGGGCGGCGGGGAGGCCAGCGAGAGAGATTGGCGGGGCGCCGGTGGCCAGTTCGTAAAGCAGGGCGGCGAGTCCATAGACATCGGTGGGCGGGCCGGCGGGGGCGCCGGTGAGGAGTTCGGGGGCCGCGTAAGGGGCAGAGATGGGTAGGGGGCCTTCGGCTTCGCCGCCGGCGGTCATGCGCTTGGCGATGCCGAAGTCGATGACTTTGGGGCGGCCGGCGGCGTCGATGAGAACGTTCGACGGCTTCAGATCGCGGTGGAGGACGAGTTTGGCGTGGGCGGCGGCAACGGCTTCGGCGGCGGCGTGAACAAGGCGAACCCGCGCGGCAAGCGGGAGGGCGTTGGCCTGGCAATGGGCATCAATGGGTTGGCCTTCGATGCGTTCCATGACCATCCAGGCGTCGCCACCGGCGGTAAGGCCGCCATCGAGGATCTTGGCCAGGCCGGGGTGATCGAGGTCGGCGAGAATTTGGCGCTCGGCGCGGAAGCGGGCGTGGTCGGCGGCGGGGCCGCGGGCGACCAACTTGAGAGCGCCCGGCTGTTCAAAGCCACCTTCGACGCGCGAGACGGCGAAGACGCGGCCCATGCCCCCACTACCGAGGACGCCGGTGACCTGCCAGGAGCCGAAGCGGGTGCCGTCGAGGGGCTCATCGGGAAGTTGCTGGGGCGCGTCCGGCCGGTCGAGAAAATCGGCGCTGGCTTCCAACTGCTCGAGAAAAGCCAGGGCCGGCGCCGTGAGCGTGGGGTCGGAAGCGGTGGCGGCGCGGAGGAAGGCTTCGCGTTCTCTGGCGGGGAGGTCGAGGCAGGCGTCCATGAGGCCGGACAGCCTGGGCCAGTGTTCAATCATCGGATCTCCCCATGTTTTTTATTGTAATGATCTGCCGGGGCGTGTCCGGTTTCCGGGGAGTTTGGTGTTTTTCAAGATAGGAGACCGCGATGAACTTGCAAAGTCGGCGGCCGCTATTAGTTTGCGCCGCAGGATTGGTGATGTGGGGTGCCGGGGCTCAGGCCCAACCGGCGAAGGGAGGGAACCGGCCCTTGCCCGCGTTCGTAGACATGATGCCGGGAGCGAAGGAGTTGACGTCTTCGGCCTTTTCGAATGCGCTGCGCGAAGGCGGTACCGTGCTGGCGGCCACGGAGAAGCCGGAGGCGGAGGTTCTGGCCTACTACAAGGCGTCGATGCAACGGCATGGGCTAACGGCGGGACCAGAGACGGTCACCCCGAAGAAGGTCGTGTTGGTGAAGGGCTTGAGCGGGGACGGCAAGCGCGAACTCCGCCTCGAAGTGAACCCGGGTAATGGCGGCCGCGTAGTGTTCCAACTGAATTTTGTAGTGAGTAAGTAGATTCTTTTCAGGAGTAATTCTATGTTGACTTTCATGCGAGTTACGACCGCCACGGCGGTATTGGCCCTTCTGACCGCCTGCGGCGGCAGCAAGGAGATGGCGAAGGGGAGCAGCGAGGAGCCGGCGGTGTCGGCGGCCAAGGCGGCGTTGGGCGCGGCGATTGGCGCCAAGACCGGCCTGGGCGTGAGCACCGACGATCTGCCGGATTTCGCGGAGCTGCCCCCGGGCGCTAAAGCGATCCACAACATGAAGATAAATCAGCCGGACAGCAAAGGCGGCAGCTTGTCGCTCGAAACGAGCCAGAGTCTCGAAGAGGTGGCCAACTTCTATCGGGGCGTGGTAGCCAAGCACGGTCTGAAGATCATGATGGAGACGGCGGCGGGGGAAGGGATGATGTTGAACACGCAGAGCGAGGACCAGAAGCGTTCGCTGCAGGTGCTGCTTGGCCGGGGCGAGGACGGCAAGACGTCTATCAATCTCGTCCATGTTCAACGGAAGGAGTAGCCGGATTTTGCTAGTCTGAGACGACCGGAAAGGAGGTTGTCGGCAGTGCAAGCGGACGGAACGTGGAACCGGATGGAGCGGGTTTTTGAGCAGGCGTTGCAACTGCCTGCGGAGGACCGCGTGGCATGGGTGCGGGAGCACTGCGCCAGTGACCCGGCGGTACGGGACGAGGTGTTGGCGATGTTGGGGGCGCAGGAGAATCTCGGTGAGTTTCTCTCGGCGCCCCTGCTCGACTTCACCGGCCAGCAGTTTGGCCGGTACACAGCGGCCGAGGAGGTGGGGCGCGGAGGCATGAGCGTGGTCTACCGCGGCCATCGCACCGGCGGCGACTTCTCGAAGGAGGTGGCCATTAAGGTAGTGCTGCTCCAGTCCGCGGCCGGAATGGGGGAAGGGGAGACGCAAATCCTGGCGGGGTTGGAGCATCCGCATATCGCCCGGTTACTCGATGGCGGGACCACGGAGCTGGGCTTTCGCTACCTGGTCATGGAGTTCGTCAAGGGACAGCCCTTCACGGAGTACAGCGCCGGCCGGAGCGAAGCGGAGAAGCTGCAGCTGTTCCTTGATGTGTGCGGCGCGGTGCAGTACGCGCACCGGGCGCTAGTGGTGCACCGGGATCTGAAACCGGACAACATCCTGGTCACGGCGGAAGGGACCGTGAAGCTGCTGGATTTCGGCATTGCCAAGATTCTGAATCCGGCGGCGGGAGCGGAGCAGACGCGCGGCTTGCGGGCATTCAGCCCGAACTATGCAAGCCCGGAGCAGTTGCTGGGTCAGCCGGTGACGACGGCGACCGACATCTACTCGCTGGGAGTGCTGCTGTGCGAACTGTTGACCGGGAAGCCGCCGCGCGCCGTGGACGGGCTGACCCTCGAGGAAATGGTGGATGCCGCGCGGCAATCGGTCGTCGCGGTACCGCTGCAAGGCGAGTTGGGCGCGATCGTTCTGAAGGCGCTGCGAACTGACCCTGAGGCTCGTTACGAGTCGGCCGGCGCGATGGCGCGCGACATGGAACGCTATCGGCAGGGAATGCCCGTGGAGGCCCAGGCACCGACCTGGAGTTACCGGGCGCGGAAGTTTGTGGGCCGGCACCGGCTGGCGGTGGGCGCGGGATCGCTGGCCGCCGTGGGGTTGATGGTATCGACGGGAGTCGCCGTCTGGCAGGCGCAACGGGCGGAGCTGCGGTTCAATCAGGTGCGCGAACTGGCCCGGGCGGTGATGTTCGACCTGCACGATGAGGTGAAAAAGCTGCCGGGGTCGCTCGAGGCGCGGAAAGTGATCGTCGACCGGAGCGTGAAGTATCTGGACACGCTGGCGGAGGACACGAGCGCCAGCACCGAGGTGAAGCTGGACCTGGCGCGCGGGTATCTGCGTTTGGCCGAGATTGAAGGCAAGGACCTGGCCGGGATGAGTTTAGGCCGGAGCGGCGACGCGCTGGCGCATTCGAGGAAGGCCGTCGAGATCGCGCGGCCGGTCTCCGGGCAGGATGTGGAGTCGCAGCGGGTTTTACTCGATGCGATCGATTCTTTGGCGGCCGCGCATACCGTACGAGGGGACATCAAGGCCGCGCAGCCTTTCGCCGAAGAGGCGATGACCCGGGCCACGGCGCTGGCGGCGGCTGATCCGCGCGAGCGGGACCGTTTGGCCGCCGTCGCGAAGCAGTTGGCCGACATCTATTCGAAGTCTCCCGAGCGGGAGAAGGCGCTGCCACTGTTTCGGCGCTCGCTCGAACTCCGAGCGGCGTTGGCAAAGGAGACGCCAGGCGATCTGCGGCGGCAGCAACGGCTGGCGGAAGCGCATAGTTGGATTTCCGCGGACCTGTGGCGGAGCAAGCAGTACGCCGAGTCCGAGCAGCACGCGCGCGAGTGCCTGCGATTGGAAGAGGCGCGATTCAAGGCGGAGCCCCGGTTGGCGCGGGCGAATCTTGCCAGCGCGGCGCTGCAAGTGGCCATGCTGTCCCTGCGGGCCAAGCGATATGAGGAGGCGATTGACCATTTCGAGCGGGGCTTGGAGTTGCGACGGGAGGTCGCGCAGGAGGACCCGAAGAGCGCGACCTCGGCGCTGCGCGTCGTCGCGGCGCTGGACCGGATCGGCCTCGCTTACCGGGAATGGGGCCGGCATCCGGAGGCGATCCGGTTTGGCCAGCAGGCGCTGGCCGAGGCCAAGCGCGTGAGAAATCTGGACCCGGCGAACGCCACCGCAGCGCGGGAGTATGTCTATGCTTTGGGAGATTTGGCGTTGAGCTACCAGCAGGCCGGACAAAAGCCGCAGGCCTGCACTTTGGCGCGCGAGACGGTCACCTTCCTAAAAGGGAAGAAGTCCGAGGCGCCACTGGACCCCACGAAGGAGAAGATGACCCGGCTGCTGGGGGCGTGCGGGGGCTAAGGGGCCTCCGCGAGGCGGGCGAAGAGCCAGGCGCGGGCGAACTCCCAATCGCGTTTGGCGGTGGAGAGCGAGATCTCGAGGACTTCGGCGATCTCCTGGAAATCGAGGCCGGCGAAGAAGCGCATCTCGACGACGCGGGCTTTGCGCTCGTCCTTGAGAGCGAGCTGGGTGAGAGCCCGGTCGATTTCGATGATGCTTTCAAGGGGCATGGCCGTGCTCGAGGGCTCCCAGCCGGGAGTCCAGGTGATCGAAGTCAGGTCGGCCTGACGCTTTTCGGCCATGCGGTAGCGGACCGCATCAATAAGCACCATGCGCATGGTGCGGGAGGCGAGGGCGAAGAAGTGGGTCCGGCTCTTCCAGCCTTGGCTGTGGAGCCGGAGCCAGGCTTCGTTGACGAGTTGGGTGGGTTGGAGGCTTGGCTGCCGCACGGAGCGGCTGAGATGAATCGCGGCGATCTTGTGCAGTTCCCGGTAGACTTCGTCGGCCTCAGGACCTTGGAGCATTTTCTCTATGATAGTGCGGCAGCTATCGGGAGCGCGGGGCGGCCAGGATGGCGGCGGTGAACTTGAAGAGGGCCTTAGTGGCAGGATCGGTGGGCAGGCCGATATCGGCGTCGAGTTTGACGTGGTCGGTCGATTCGGCGGCGAAGCGGGTGGCGGGGATGCCGGCCTTATCGAGGGCGGCCCAGAGGCGGTAGGCCTGGGCGGTGGTGTCTGTATGGTCGGCGACGTGGAGCAGGAGGAACGGGGCGATCCCGCGATTGGGGGCGACGTGGTTGACGGCGGAGAGTTCGCGTTGGGCGGCGAAGTCGCCGAACTTTTCGGCGTAGCCCATGCGGGGCGGGGGCTGTTTCTGGCTCAGCCGCCGGGCCGTCGAGGTGGCGATCTGCAGGGGGACATCGTAGGTATCGCCATCGACGGGGACGCAACCGCGGATGACGTGGCGGGGGACGCGTTCGGCTTCGAGGTAGCGGGTGTCGGTGCACAGGAGCGCGGCGAGTTGGGCGCCGGCGGAATGGCCCATCAGGAAGATGCGCGTGGGGTCGCCGCCGTGCTTGGCGATGTTGGCATGCACCCAGCCGACGGCGCGGGCGGCGTCGCGAACGATGTCAGGCATGGTGACGTGGGGGACGAAGCGGTAGTTAATGGGCACGAAGACGAGGTTCTGTTCGGTGAAGGCGGCGGGTTTATGGCCCACCTCCTCCTTGCTGCCCCGCATCCAGCCGCCGCCGTGGATCCAGACGACCACCGGGTGGCCGGAACCCTTGGCGGGGGTGAAGACGTCGAGAAGTTGGCGCTCGTTCGACGGCTGCGCGTAGGGGATGTTGCGCTGGGCGTGGAGTGGCAGGAGCGCCGCGAAGAGGAGCAGGAGCCGGGGGACCATATGCAGCTATGTTACCCGCTCGACGGCCAGGACTTACACTGGAGAAAATGACGCGGCGCAACTTCTTCTTTGGCACGGCTGGCGCGAGCGTGGGTTCGTATTCGTACGCCTACTATTTCGAGCCGGCGTGGCTGGAAGTTACCGAAAAGACGGTGGCCATCGCGCGGGGACGCCTGCGCCGGCCGCTGCGGATTCTGCATCTCTCTGACCTGCACGCCTCCGAGTTCATCCCCATGCGCTATCTCGCTGAAGCCTTTCGCAAGGGCCTTGCGGCGAAGCCGGACCTGATCTGCCTGACGGGCGATTACATCACGAGCGATCGCGACTTCGACGCCGCGGCTTACGTTGAAACGCTGAAGATCCTGACCGCCGCCGCGCCGACCTACGCCGCGCTCGGCAACCACGACGGCGGCGACTGGGCCGCGCGGTCCGGCTGGTTCCCCACGCCGGATCGTGTCATCAGAATCCTGGAACAGGCCGGCGTCCATGTCCTGCGCAACCGCCACGAACTCGTGACCACCGCGGCCGGAGCAGTGCATGTGGCCGGGCTTGGCGACTGGTGGAGCAATGACTGCCTGGGGGCGGCCGCGTTTGCCGGCGTGCCTGCGGGCGAAGCGCCGGTGATCTGCCTGAATCACAACCCGGACGGCAAGCAGGAGTGCCCCGCCGCGCCCTGGGAACTGATGCTCTGCGGCCATACCCACGGCGGGCAGGTGATGATCCCGCTCTACGGCCCGCCGCGCGTCCCCATCCTCGATAAGCGCTACGCGGCGGGGTTGAATCCCTTTGATGGCGAGCGGTGGATCCACACGACGCGCGGCGTGGGCAACATCCTGGGATTCCGGGTGAACTGCCGGCCGGAATTGAGCACTTTGGTGCTGGCTTGAAGCGGCGGCTTTGGATCGGCCTGGGCGCGGCGGCGGGAGCCGGGGCGCTCTTCACGGGCTCGTCCCTGTGGCGCGCGAAAACGAGCGAGGAGCAGGCCGCGAGCGCCGTGGCGAACAGCCAGATCATCGGCGCCGTGACGCAGTGGCGGGATTCGATCGCTCCTGCCGGATTCGAAGCGCTGCCGGCGCCCGCCGATTTTCGCGCTTCGGCCGGGCGCTACATCGCCGCCGCCAATGGCCTGCTGGCCTGGAACCCGGACGGCAGCATCGGCGAGCGGTGGCGCTGCGGATGGGAGCTGCCGCCCGCGCCGTTGACGGCGCTCGCCGCAGTGGGCGACGTCCTTTGGATCGCCACCGAGGGCGAAGGCGTCCTGCTGTTGGAAGGCGGCAAGTTCCGGCACATCCGGCCGGTGGACCGGGCCCACGGGACAGTGCGGGCGCTGCTGCCGGTGGCTTCGGGCGCTATGCTCTGGGGCACCGATGGCGGGGTACTCCGTTACGACGGCAAAGGATTGAACCTTGCCCACCCGGCGCTGGGGCGGGTTCCCGTTTCCGCGTTGGCCGGTAAGGAGGAGGACCTCTACATCGGAACGCGGAACGACGGCCTGTGGCGGCTCCACGCCGGACAACTCGACCAGTTCCGCGAGGCCGAGGGTCTGCCCGATCCGCACGTGCAGACGGTGGCCGTGGCGGGGGACCGGGCCGTGGCCGGTACGCCCTTGGGCGCGGCTCTGTTCGAAGCCGGGGCGTTCGCCCGAAAGCTGGCCGAAGGCTTTTTCGTCCGCTCGGCGCTGGTCGATGGCGAGACGCTCTACGCCGGCACGCTGGAAGACGGGTTGGTAACGACGCCGCTCGGGGCGCGCGGCCGGGCCGTGGTGACCGAACAGCAGGAGATCCGCCAGGTGGTTTCGCCCACCCGGCTCCTCACCCGCCGGGCACTCCTGACCACCGAAAACGGCCGCGCCGAAACGCTGGTGGCTGCGCCGGAGGGTTTGCTGACCGACGGCAACGTCTCCGCGCTGGCCATGGACGCCGCCGGGCGGCTGTGGGTGGGTTACTTTGACCGCGGCCTGGATATCGTGGGCACCAACGGGAAGGTGACGCACCTTGAAAACGACCGGCTGTTCTGCGTCAACCGGATTGTGCACTCCGCCGGGCGGACGGCCGTCGCCACGGCCAATGGTTTGCTCTACTTTGACGCCTCCGGCCGGCAGCGGCAGGTGTTGACCCGCGACGACGGACTGATCGCCACGCATGTCACGGACGTGTTGTTGACCGAGCAGGGCGCACTGGCGGCAACGCCCGCGGGTCTGACGATCTTCGACCGGTCCGGCACACGGTCGCTGAACGCCTTCCACGGGCTGGCCAACAACCACCTCTACAGCCTGGCGCTGCGCGGCCAGGAAATATTTTGCGGAACTCTCGGCGGGATTACGCGTATCCAACAGGGCGTAGTGCGTGTGAGCCACTCCACGGCGAATTCGGGCCTGCGGGCGAACTGGGTGACGGCGATGGCCGTCAGCGGGGACGACGTCTACGTGGGCACCTACGGAGGCGGCGTGCAGCGGCTGGACGCCAACCAGGCCTGGGGAAGCTTCAAGGACCTACCGCAAGAAGCGGTGGTGAATCCCGGGGCGATGGTGGCGACGGCGGCCGGCGTTTATGCCGGTACGCTGCAACACGGACTGCTTTGTTATGACCTCGCGCGGCTGCGCTGGCGGCAGGTGACCGATGGCTTACCGTCCCGCAACGTTACGGCCCTTGCTTGGGCGAACGGGTCCCTTTACGCTGGTACGGATAACGGTCTCGTGAAGATCGCCGAGGGAGTGTTGCAGGTCTGATGCGCTATAGCTTGTTCTTTCTAGCGGCGAGTTTGTTTGCGGATGCGGGGTCGTTAATTCCGGCCAATAAGCAGGCGCCCGACCCGGCGGTGCTCGCCATGGAAGAGATGGCGATCGACGTCGAGATTGACGGCTCGTCAGCCAGGGTATTGACCCGGCAGATTTTCACAAACAAGACCGCCGCGGTGCTCGAAGGCAACTACGTTTTCGCGCTGCCCGGCAATGCGCTGCTGAGCGACTTCGCGGTGTGGGACGGGGCCACGCGCATTCCCGGGGTGATTCTCGAACGGCGCCGCGCCGAGGAGCTATACAACGATATCCGGCTGCAGGCGATCGACCCCGGCCTATTGCAACTCGGCGAGCGGGACGTGGACGAAGCGCGGCGGACGAGCGTCTTCAGCGCCCGCGTAGTGCCCATTCCCGGCTACGGCACCAAGCGGATGGAGATGGAGTATCACCAGCGGCTGGCGGTGGAGAACCTGAGTTCGGTGCTTTCGCTGCCCTTGAAGCCGGATGCGTATAAAGAGCAGATGGTGAAGCGGCTGTGGATTACCGTCACCGTGACGGCGCCGCACGCCATCAAGCAGTTCGAACAGATCTCGACCCTCTATCCCTTGCAGATCAACGAACGGACGCCCAACAGGATCCGTGCCTCGTTCGAAGCACGGGACGTGACCTTGACGCAGGATTTTGCCATCCGCATCGACCGCGAGGATCCGAAGGGAGACCGCCTGCAGGTGACGGCGCAGCGGGAGTCCTCCGACGGCCTGGGATACTTTGAAGCGTCGGCTTTGATTGCGCCGCAGACTGCGGCCGAAGGCACGCCGAAGACGGTGGTGGCGTTGTTCGATGCGTCGCTGTCGATGCAATGGGAAAAGCTCGAGCGGAGCGTTCGCGGGTTGACCGCGTTGCTCACCGGGCTGGGCCCGCAAGATAAATTCCATCTGTTGGCGTTTAACTCGCAAGTGGCGGCCTACGCGCCGGGTCCCACAGCGGGCGGGGCGGCGAACGCCGAGCAGGCGTTGAACTGGTTGAAGACGCAGCCGCTGCGCGGCGCAACCAACCTGGGCGCTGCGCTCGAGAAAGGGCTGGCTTTGGCGGATGCCGAAACGGCGCTCGTCCTGTTCACCGATGGCGGCGCCACCGAAGGACAGATCCGCACGGGGCAACTGCTGGCCGACTATACCAAGGCGTGGGCGGCCCGCAAGCCCCGGACGTTCGTTTACGCCGTGGGCGACGATGTGAATGCGAATCTATTGCGGGCGCTCGCGCGGCAGAACGGCGTCTTTGAATGGGTGCGATCGACCGAGCCCGAGGAGTTCAAGCTCAACGGGTTCCTCTCGAAACTGAACCGCAAGGCGGCGGATGGGGTCGCGCTCACGGTGCAGCCGGGGGCCGCAGTCTCCCTGGTGTACCCGCTGCATGAAGCGGTGTATCCCGGCGGCGAGGCCACCTGGGTAGGCCAGTATGCGCAGCCGGGGGCCGCGACCTTCAAGGTGCGCGGAGCGACCGCCACTGTGAATCTGCCCGCGACCGAGACCGCCCATCCGCAGTTGCCCCGAAACTGGGCGAAGGCGCGCGTGGACGCCCTGCTCGAAAAGATCGACCGCGATGGCGAAGACAAGGCCTCGATTGACGAGATCATCCGCCTATCGAAGAAGTACAAGTTCGTAACGCCCTACACGAGTTTTCTCGCCGCGCCGCGCAGCCTGTTGCGGCCGCGGCTGATCCGTCCGGGCGATCCTGTCCTGCGCGTGCGGACCGACGAGGCGATCGCCAGTGTCGTGGCCGTGTTTCCGTTCGGGTTGACGAAGCCGCTGAAGTACCTGCCCGAAGAGAAGGTTTGGCAGACGCGCTTTCTGGCGCCCACCAGCCTGGCGGACGGTACGCATACGGTGCAGATGGTGCTGCGGGATAAGAACGGCCGCACCTACAGGGAAGGAAAGACGTTCATTATTGCCAGCCGGCAGCCGCTTGTGAGCGTGAAGCTCTCCTCGGCGAGTGTGCGGGCCGGAACGACGCTCACGATCAGCGCCAAGGCAACCGAATTGACGCGGACGATTACCGCGAAGATGGCGGGCGCAGCGCCGGCGCGCTTGCTGTGGAATGAGCAGAAGCGCGTGAGCCTGGGCGAATTGACCGTGCCGAAGACGCTGGCGCCGGGCCGCTACATGGTGAAGGTGACCGCCGAAGATGTGGCGCACAACGTGGCGAGCCAGGAGGTGGCCCTTGAAGTACTTCCTTAGTTTCGCCGCGCTGGCGGCAGCCGCGTGGGCGGCGGATCTGCCCTCGTATGTTTCGACGATCGAAGCGGGAAACGCTTTCGAGCAGGTGTTCTATCGCGTGTCGACCTTTGCCGGCAACACGCTCTCCTGGCGCAAGTCCCCGGCCGAGACGCGGGCGGCGTTGACCACGCAGATCCAAGCGCAGGCCAATGAAGCCCGGCTCTACTATCTGCGGGCCCGCGAAGCGGAGTTGCAACTCGACTTTGCGGCCGCAGAAGCGGACCTGGCGAAGTACGTCGAACTCGCGCCGAACAAGCAGCCGGCCTGGGTGGAAAAAGCCAACTACCATCACCGGCGTCTCGAACCGGCCAAAGAGATTGCGGCCCTGCTGCAGGCCAGGCTCTACGCCCGCGCGCTCACGGAGGCGCGGGAGCAGTTGCTCGATCCGCTGCCCCTCTATCAGGCTTGGGAGGCCGCCGAGCCGGACAATGCCAAGCTCTATGACGAGTACCTGCCCTATCTCTTGAGCCAGAAAAAGTACGCCGACTACGAGGCCGTGCTGGGCCGGCGGACGGTGGCGAACCCGCTCGAACGGCGGGCGGCGCTCGAACTGGCGCGCAGCGGCCCGGCGGCGGCCCTGGCCGTCTATGACCGGCAGGCTCCGGAGTCGGCCAAGCACTTTGAATTGCTGGTGCAGACCAAGCAGTTGCGGCCGTACCTCGCGCAGCAACGGCAGCGCGCGCTGGCCGAACCGCGGAACCTGGAGCCGGTGCGCCGCATGTTCTGGGTCCATCTGAACGCCGGCCGCGCGGACGCCGCGCAGCGGGTGCTGTATGAGTTCCGCCAGCGCGGCGGCACCGCGCCGCTCGACCTCGCGAAGATGTACGAGGCCGCGCGAAACGTGGACGAGGCAGCGCACTGGTATAGCCAGGTGGAGAGCGAAGAGTCGCTGGCCGGATTGGCGATGCTCCTGCTGCAGCACGCCGGGCAGCCGATGCGCTACGGCTCGGCGAACCTAAGTTCCTTCTCCGACATCGGCACGATGGACCGGGGGCCGGGCCTGTTGAACGGGGTGCTGTCGCTTGTCTTCAACACCACCTATCCCGCCTCCGAGCTGGCGACCGAAGAGAACCGGGCACGGCCCTACTTCCATCGCGCCAAGGCGGCGGAGTTAGTGACCCTGTTCGATAGCCGCTATCCGAACTCGCCGCGGCGCCCGGCGCTGCGGGCGAAGGTGGTGGAGGCTTTCTCGATTCATGGCGTCTATAGCGCGGTGATCCGCGAAGGCCGGCAGTTTTTGACCGCGTATCCGAAGGCGCCGGAGCGCGTCGACGTGGGCCTGCTGATGGCGGGCGCCTACGCAGCCGAGGGCAACACCGCCGAAGAGTTCAAGGTCTATGACGCCGTGCTGGCGGACCTCGGCTCCAAGCATCCCCAATACCGCGCGATTCTCGACCGCGCCATTGCGCGCTATGTGGCCATGAAACGCATTGCGGACGCCCTGGCGCTGCAGCGCCGCGAACTCGACCGCAATCCGGCCGATCCAGTGCTCTACGAACGGTTGGCCGCCTTCCTCGAACAGAACCGGATGGGCGCGGAGATCGAATCGGTCTACCGCCGCGCCATGGCGCAGTTTCCGGATAAGTCGTGGTCGCACAAACTGGCGCGTTGGTACCTGCGCGGCAAGATGAACGCCAAGTACGACGCGCTGTCGAAAGAGGTGTCGGCCGTCTTCTCCGGCACGGAGCTCGAAGAGTATCTGAAGGTGACGGCGGTGCGCGGCCAGATGGACGCGGTGCTCTACCGGAACGTGAATACCTATGCCCTGACCCGCTTCCCGCACCACATTCCGTTTGTGAAGAATCTGGTGGACGCGCACGGCGCCCGCGCCACGGCGAACCCCGCCGAGCAGGAGCGGCTGCTGCGGAGCTACTGGATCTATGACGAGAGTCTGCGGCAACAGTTCTTCGCGCTGCTGGCGCGGACCAACCGGCTGGAGGCCGAACTCACGGCGGTGAAGGCCGTGCTGCCGCGTGGCGACGCCGCCGCGCAAACGCGCGCGAACCCGGCGGCCGCCGTCTGGGTGGCCGAGGCCGAAGCGTGGCAGAACCATTGGGAGTCGGCGGCGCCCTATCTTCGCGCGGTGTCCGCCTCCTATCCGGCCGACATCTCGCTGCTGGCGCGTACGGCGGCCGTGCACCGGAGTCTGGGCAACGCGCCCGTGGCGCTGGAGATGGAAGGCGCGCTGGCCAAGGCCTGGCCGCGCCAATCGGAGTTCCTGACGCGGATGGGCGAGATCCACGCCGACCGGGAGCAGTTCGTCGCCGCCAAGCCCTTGTTTGACCGCGTGGCGCAAATCACCCCCGGCAAGCCCGAAGCGTGGCTCGAATCGGCGACGCTGCACTGGGACTACTACCAATACGACGACGCGATCCGCCAGTTGACCGCCGGACGGCAGCGGCTGAATCAGCCCGCGGCATTCGCCTTTGAAATGGGCGCGATCTACGAGAACAATGGCCAGCCCGCGGCGGCCTTGAAAGAGTATCTGGCCGGGGCTTTGGCGGCTGAAGGCGATTCGCTGGCGCGCAGCCGGCTGATCCGTCTCGCGCGCCGGCAGCCGGTGGAGTCGCTGATTACGAGCTTGCCGGTGAACGGGCCCTCGGCGGGCTTGCGGGTGGCGCTGCTCGAAGCGCAGGGCCGGCGGGACGACCTGGAAAACTTCCTGAAGGCTGCCGCCGCGCAGACCACGGATCGCGATATCTTGGCGCAGTTCGCGGGCGTGGCCGAGCGGAATGCCTTGCCCGGGGCGCAGCGGGCGGTGATGGCCCGGGAGATCGCCTTGGCCGGCGATCCGCTCGAAGCGCTGAGCCTGCGCCTGGCGCGGGCGAAGTGGGAAGAGAGCCAGGGCAACGCCGGGGCGGCGCGCAACGAAATGGACGCGCTGCTGGGCGAACATCCCAAGCGCCTGGCCGTCGTGAAGGCCGCGGCCGAACTGCATCGGCGGACGGGCAACGGCGCCCGGTCCATCGCCATTCTGCGGGCGGCGGCGGACGCGGCCCACCCGGCGCTGCAGCGGAGCCTGCGCCTCGACGCCGGCCGGCAGGCCGACCCGGCCATCGCGCAGACGCTGGCCGACCAGGTGCTGGCCAAGGATCCCGCCGATGCCGAAGCGATCACGCTGAAGGCTGCGGCCTATGCGAAGGCGAACGACGACCGCGGCCTCGCTGCTTTCTACAAGGCGAAGCTGGCCGAACTGAAGGATCCCGCCCAGGTGGCCGCGCTCCGCGTCGCCACGATTCCCGCCCTCACCCGGCTCAAGGATTTTAACGGCGCCGTGGACCAGTACATCGAACTGGCCAAGCGGAGCCCGGAGGACGAAGCGCTGCTGCGCGAAGCCGCACGGTATGCCGTGGACAACGGAGGAAAGGACCGGCTGCTCGCTTACTTCGTCAAGGCCGAAACCGATTCCCCGCGTGACGCCCGCTGGGCGCTGGTGCGGGCGCGCCTCGAAGGCGAGTTCGGAAACCACGCCGAAGCGCTGCGGGCGTGGAGCCGGGCCGCCGCGCTGCGGCCGGAGCGGACGGATCTGCTGGCATCGCGCGGCGATCTCGAAACGCGGCTCGCGCGTTGGGACGAGGCGGCCGCGACCTATCAGAAACTCTACGAACTCAGCTACCGGAACCCGGTTTGGCTGGTGCAGGCCGCCGAGACCCGCGCTCGCCAAGGCCGCATGCAGGAAGCGGCGACGCTGCTGAAGCAGGCCTACTCCACCGGAAAGCCGAACCCCCAAGCCATGGCCGAGAAGCTCGAAAGCTGGGGCCTGCTCGAAGAGGCTTTGGCCGCCGGGCCGGAGCCCTCCACGCGGGCGCGGCTGCTGACGCGGCTTCGCCGCTACGAGCAGATTGCGGGCCGCGAACCCGAAGTGGTGAACGCCTCGGCGCAAGCTGCCGGAACGGAGTTCACGCCGGAGGAGAAGGCGAAGTACGCTGTGTGGCTCGAAGCGCAAGGCAATGCCGACGCCGCTTTGGCCGCCGGCTTCCTCGAAACGGGAGCCAAGCTGCTTTACCGGCAGATGATGGCGCAGCCCGGCGCCGAGGAGAGCTCCGGCCGGATGCATCAGTTGTTCGATCTGCAGGTGCAACGCGGCCGCTTTGCCGAACTGGGGCAGCAGCTCGAGGCCTATTGGAAGGTCCATCCGCCGACGGAAATCAAGGAGCAGGTGCTGCGTTCGGCCGGCATCGCCTACCGCCGGGCCGGCTATGCGGCCGGAGAGTTGCGGACCTTAGCCGGAGCGCCGCTCGAAGGCGAGAATCTGGAGCGCTATCTGCAACTGCGGCCCACGGCGGAAGCCGCTCGCGCCGAGGCGCTGGCCAACTATGGCCTGCGCACGGAGAACGCCGCGCTGGCGCTGCGCGGCATCATGGCCGCGCCCCGTCCGCCGCTGTGGAAGAACGCCTATCGGGCGCTCACTGGCCTCTACTTCGGCCAGGCCACCCCGGAAGTGAAGCGGGCGTTTGCCGATACGCTGGGCCCGGAAACGATCGGCGCGAAACTCGCGGCGCCGAAGACGGGCCTGGCGGGCGACACCTGGTTCTACTACGCCGCGCGCTACGCCGACTACCTCGGCCTCACCAAGGATGCCGCCGAGGCCGCCTACAAACCGGCCCTGGTCGAGAACCGCCCCGCAAGCGCCCGCGCGTTCTTTGCCGCCGGCGACTATCAGAACGCGATCGCCCTGGACCCGCACTATGGCGCCGCCTACGCGCGGCTCGGCAATCATGCCAAGGCGCTCGAAGAGTACCGCTGGATGATGGACAACGGCCGTTACGGCGAGAGCTGGTGGGACGATGTCCGCGTCTCGCTCCAGGCCGCGCCCACGGCTCCCGCCGGCGAAGCCCTTCTCACTACCTACGTGCGGCGGAGCGGCGCCTACCGCGTAAACGAACTGGTGCGCGGCATGAGCCCGGAGCGGATTGCGCGGCTGGCCCAGTTTGCCGCGGAGCCGGCCGAGTTCCTGCTCGAATTCTCCACCGAACAGCCGGCGCTGCTGGCGCAAGCCGAGGCCCTGGCCGAGCAGCGGCTGGCGCGCTCGGTCGGCGAGACCCGCGAGGTCGCCATGGGTTCGCTGCAGCGGATCCGGACCCGGCGCCTCGAATCCCTCGTGAAGGCGGGCCAGTGGTCCCCGGCCGAACAACTGCTGGCCAAGTTCACCCCGGAGCAGTTGGAGATGGAGTCTTATACGCTGCTGCCGCTGCGCCTCCGCGTGGCCGCGAAAACCGGCCAATTGACGAAGGTGCTCGAGACCATCGCCGACACCGAAGCTCTGCGCAGCGCCGCTTCCCGGCTCCGCGAAGAGGGCGACCCGGAGGCGGCCCGGCAGATTCTAACGCTCGCCTATGAGCGCGAGTTGGCGGGGCCCTACCCCACGCCCGCGAGCTATCTGGGCCTGGCGGAGGTCCAACCGGCGCGGGCCGTGGCGCTGCTCGACCGTCTGGTGATGGCCGTCGGAGAACCCTTCGCCCATCACGCCGCGGCGGCCAGCCTGCTCCTCGAACAGAAGCGTCCCGCTGACGCGCTCCGCTACGCCGAGCCGCTCGCCGCGGCCAAGCCCTGGAGCGCCGAAGCGAAGTTGCTGCTGGCGCGAGCCAAGGGCGACGAAGCGACGCTCGTCACGGTAGCCATGGACCGGAACGCCCCCTACGCCATCCGCGTGCAAGCCGCGGAAGCGTTGAACCGCACGGTAAACACCGGCGCCCGCGAACTGGACCTACTGGCGGCGAAGGTCACCGCGGCCACCGAGGCTGAACTGCCCTACGCCGTTACCGCCCGCTTGCGCGCGGCGGAGAAGGCCACCGATGCGGCCGTCAAAGTACGCCTGCTGCGTGGCGCGCTGGCGATTGACTCGAGCCAACGGCTCCCCCTGTTCCGCACCTTGCAGGGAGCGCCGCTGCTGGCTCTGGCCGACGATGGCAACGTGCCCCCGGAGATGCGCGAGGCCGTCGGCGACGCGTACTTGAAGGCCGGCCAGGCCGAGCGGGCGGTGGTCTACTTCGAAGGCCTCCCCGCCAAGCAGAAGCAGGCCCAGGCGGAAGTGGCGCGGCGGGCGAAGAACGAAAGCCGACGCCCGATTGTGAATCAGGGATTGGAGCAGCCGCACGATGTGCGGATGCGGTTGCTGGCAGGTGCCCAATGAAGACGAAGCTGATTGGATTGTCGCTGGTGGTGGCCGCGGCGGGCGTCTATTTCGCCCAGCAGGCGGCCGGCGTGGAGCCGCTGCCGCGCTGGGTGCCGGCCGGCGCGCAGGTATACCTGGAAGCCAAGGACTTTGGCGCGCTCCTGCGCGAATGGAACGCCTCGCCCGAAAAGCGGCAATGGGTCGGCAGCCCGAACTACAGCGTGTTCTCGAAGTCGCGGCTCTTCCTGCGGCTCGGCGACGCCCAGGGCGAGTTCGCGGCGGTCAGCGGCCTCGGCCTCAACAACGCCTTGCTCGAACAGTTGGCCGGCGGCGCTTCGGCGATGGCGATCTACGACATCGGCAAGCTCGAATTTCTCTACATCACGAAGCTGGCCGCCGCGCCCGCCCTCCAGGCGGTCGCCGGACAGTTCACGCAGCGGACCGTGGCCGGGACCACCTACTACGTGAAGTCCGACCGCGGCACGGACCGCACCGCCGTCTTCGCCACCAGGGACGGCTGGCTCCTGCTGGGCACTAGTGAAAACTATGTGGCCCGGGCGTTGCAGTTGATGGCCGGGCAGGGCGGAGGTGCCCTTGCCAATGAAAACTGGTTCCAGCGGGCGGCCCAAACGCAAGGGGAACTGCGCATGGCGGCGAACCTGGAGCAGTTGGTGAAGAGCCCGCACTTCCGCAGCTATTGGGTCCAGCGGAACGTCTCGGAGCTGGCCGAACTCGAAGGCGCCATGGCGGACCTCACCAGGAACGGCGGCGCCTGGGTGGAGAGCCGCACCCTGGTCCGCAAGCAGGCCGCTGCCCCCGGCAGCGCGGCCGCGCTCCGCACGGTGGCGCGTGCCGTGCCGAACGATGCCGGCTACTACCGGCTGACGCTGGGCGCTCCGCCCGCGCAACTTTTATCCACCCCGGCGGCCGTGGCCTTCGTCGAAGGGCAGGACGCCGAAGACTTGGAGACGCTGATCGACGTCGCGCCCTTCGCGGCGGCCGGCTCTTCGAACGAAGCCGCCGTGGCCGCGCTGTTGCGCAATGCGACCGCCCACGCCGTAGTTCGTGGAACCCGCGTGCAGCAGGATCAGGTCTTCCTCGCGCAGACCCTCGGCGTCGCCGTGGCCGGCAGTTCCAACTGGGACGTCGCCGCCGTGCGGGCGCTCCTGCCCGGCTACTCGGTCGCCGCCGCGGGACCCCTGCTCTACATCGCCAACCACGAACCCCTGCTCCGGGCCATGCAAGCCGGCGGCAATCTGGCGCTCGATGGCGACCGGACCATTTACCGGGCTTCGTTCCGGCACGGGGCGGAGCGCCAACGCCTCTTCCAGATGACCGGCTTGATTGACCGCGCCGGAGCGACCCCGGCCGAACAGCCGGAGCAGCGGACGCCGGAGTTTTTCTCGGAAAACGTGGCAAGCTTCTCCGGGGTGCTGCAGCGGTTCTCCGCGGCCACCGTAACGCGGCAGGACGAAGGCAGCAAACTCACGGAGACGGTAACCTACTCGCGCCAGCCATGAATATAATGCTCTATAGCATTGCGGAGCGGCGCATCCTGCGGGCGGAGTGGCCGCGTCCGGATGCGCCGGTGAGCCCGGGGAGCATCGTGAAACCGTTTACCGCTCTCGCCTACGCGCAGGCGCACCACTACTTCTACCCCGACCATTTCTGCCGCGGCGCGGCAGATCGTTGTTGGTGGGGCCGCGGCCACGGCAAGATCGGCATCCGCGACGCCGTCGCCCACTCCTGCAATCACTACTTCCGGCAACTGGCCCAGGCCCTGCCGCCGCACGCGACGCCGGCGCTCCTCGCGCAGTTCGGCATCGACGTGCCCGAAGCGCCGCCTGATACCCAGATCGGCCTCGGCGCCGATTGGCTCATCCAGCCGGAGACCCTCGCCGCGGCCTTCGCCGAACTCCTCAGCCGCCCGGCCGACCCCGGCATCTTCCCGCTCATCGACGGCATGCGCCGCGCGGCCCGCTACGGCACGGCGCGGGCGTTAGGCCCCGGCTACCTGGCCAAGACCGGCACCGGGCCCAACGCGAAACTCGATGGCGACGGTTACGCCGTCATTGCCTACCCCGAAGCCGCTCCCCGCGAACTCGTCCTGCTGCAGGCCCCCGGCGTGACCGGCGCAAAGGCCGTCGAGATGTTCACCCGATGATCGAAATCGCCATCTTCGTCCTCTTCCATCCGCAGGCGTTGACCGTGAAGCCGGCCCCCGGCCACATCCTGACGGTGAACGGCGTGAGTCTCGCCGGGGACCGCGCGGTCGGCGTGCGCCGGGAGGGCCGGGAGGTGGACTGGTTCATGAACCGGCAGACGCAGACCGGCCAAGTCGTCCGTTTCGGCGGCGAAATGCTCGTGAGCCTGCCCGGCAAGATCGAGCGCCGCTACCGTGGCCAGTTGACGGTCACCGCGGCGGCGGGAGAGTTGCGCGCCGTTTTGAAGGCTGACCTCGAAGACGCCGTGGCGGCGGTGACGGAGTCCGAGTCGGCCCCGGAAGCGGGATTAGAAGCACGAAAGGCGCAGGCGGTGATCGCCCGCAGTTGGTTTTGGGCGAATCGACGGCGGCATCTGTCCTACGACTACTGCGACTCGACCCATTGCCAGGTGTTTAAGGATCCGCGTCCCTCGCCGGCAACGGTGGCGACGCGCGGCATGGTGGTGACCTATCAGGGCAAGGTCTTCGCCCCGGCCTACAGCGCAAGCTGCGGCGGCCGAACGAAGACGGCGGCGGAGGTAGGCTGGAGCCCGGAGCCCTACCCGTATTTCGCCGTGGACTGCGAAGTCTGCCAACGCGAAGAACTCGCCTGGGAACGGCCGCTGCCGGAGCTGCCGCGGCGAGTTGGGGATGAAGCCGCCCGGCTGCTGTTAGGCCGGAAGTTCGGCTGGGACACCCTGCCTTCCAACACCTACACGCTGACAGGCAACGTAGCCCGCGGCCGGGGCCGCGGACACGGAGTGGGCTTCTGCCAGCGCGGCGCGGCGGGCCTGGCGGAGGCGTTCGACCAAACCCTGCGGCGCTACCTGCCGAATACCCGCGTGGAGCGGCTGCCCGGGCTGCGCCCTTAGAACCCGCCGACGACTTCGGGCGCGCCCGAAGAGTGGGCCGGATTGTAGGGATTGGAACTCGGCGTACTGTTCAGCGGAACGTTCGCCGGCAGTTGTTGAAAGGCCACCGGATTCCTCACCTTCAACATGTGGTTCAGCCCCGCGATCGTGTAGAGCGTCTTCGACACCGACGAGGTTGAGCCATAGGCGCGGTCCACCCGGCCATCGGTGGCGATCTTGTTCCCCACCGCCTTCATCTCGTTTTGAAACCGCTTGATCCACTGCACAGTGACTGGCCCGATCCATCCGTCGACGGCCAAACCAACGGCTTCATTTCCGTAGATGTGGCGCAGCATGTACTGGACCAATTTGACGTCGCCGTTCGTGTTCACCCCAGTCAAGCCCACCGCCTGCTCGACGTTGTAGAACGGCTTGGGTCCTTGTTCTTTAAAAGCCATTTGCATTCTCTCCCGTGCCGGATTCGGCACATCCGGAAAGCGTATTTGAGACCGATATTTTTCAGCGACCTGCTACAATAGCAGCGAACAGAAGGCGAATTTGAGTTCTCTCGGCTCCCAACTCGATCTCCTGCGCCAGCGCATCGCCGCCGTTGACCGCAAGTACGCCGCCGCGCCCGCTGCCCAGCCGAAACCCCGCATTGAAGACTGGATCTCGGGCGCCGAAGTGCAAACCCCCGCCGGCGCTCACTTTGAATGCACCCGGCTCTGGGGCCGCCACCAGCGCCACGGCAGCATGCATCTGTCCGAGCTCGAAGAGTGGCCCGCCGACCTCCTCCACGCCATCTCCGACGGCGCCATCCCACAGACAACCCCGCAGCGCATCGCCTTTCTCGATACCGAAACCACGGGTCTCGCCGGCGGCACCGGAACCTATCCCTTCCTCGTCGGCGTCGGCGGCATCACCGAACGCGGCTTCGAAGTCCGCCAGTTCTTCATGCGGGACTACGCCGAAGAGCCGAGCCAGTTAACGGCGCTCAACGAGTTCCTCGCACAGTTCGACGTGCTCGTCACCTACAACGGCCGCGCCTACGATCAGCCATTGCTTGAAACCCGCTTCCGCCTGGCCCGCATGAAGCCCCCCTTCGGCCGCATGGAGCATCTCGACCTGCTCTACGGCGCCCGCCGCCTCTGGAAACTGCACTTTGAAAGCTGCCGGCTCGTCGAACTGGAGACGCAGATTCTCGGCTACGAGCGCGAAGGCGACGTCCCCGGCTCGATGATCCCCTACCTCTATTTCGAGTACCTGCGGACGCGCCACGCCGGCAAGCTGGCCGGCATCTTTGAACACAACGCGCTCGACATCGTCACGCTCGCCTGCCTCACGGGCATCGTGCCCCGGGCGTTTGCCGAGCCGCTCTCCGTCAAACTGCACCGGGGCGCGGAGATGGTGGGCCTGGGCCGGTGGTTACGCAAGGCGGAACGCCTGGACGACGCGGCCGTGCTCTTCCGCCGGGCCATTGAAAAGGGGCTGCCGGATGAGCTCCTGTGGCGCACCATGTGGGACAGTGCACTGCTTGAAAAGAAGCAGGGCAGGGAAGCGGCGGCGACGGCGCTGTTCTCGGAGCTTTCGACGGTCCGCAATCCCCATCAGTGCGGCGCGCTCGAAGAGCTGGCCAAGTACTTTGAGCACAAGGAAAAGAATGTCGCCATGGCGCTGGATATGACGGAAGCGGCGCTCCGCCTCGGCCGCAGCGAATCGCTGCTCAAGCGCCGCGAGCGCCTCGCCAAAAAGCTATCGCCCGCCCGCCGGCTGCTATAGCCAACCCCGCCACCGGCCCTAGCATCCCCGGCAGATACGGCCGCGCGAAGATCGCCTTCGCCAGCGCCGACGTCCGCTCGCCAAACACCATATGCGCGATGCCCCACCACGCCAACAGCCCCCCCGCCACCAGCCCGCCGATCAACCCCGCCAGCCACCAGCGCCGCTCCCGGTTCCAACCCAGCGCCAACAGCCCCGCCACCACCAGCGGCGTCACCACGAACATCATGGCAGCAGGCTGCTCAATGCAACATACGGCCGCCCCTGGCCCTCCGCCACGGCCGCATACGTCACCTGTCCGGCGTACGTGTTGACGCCTTCGGCAATCGCCGCGCTCTCCCGCGCCGCCCGCATCGGGCCCTTGTTCGCCAGCGCCAACAGATAAGGCAGCGTCGCGTTCGTCAACGCCAAGGTCGACGTGTGCGGCACCGCCGCCGGCATGTTCGAAACGCAGTAGTGCAGCACGGAGTCGACGTAGTAGATCGGGTCCGTATGCGTCGTCGGATGCGAGGTCTCAAAGCATCCGCCTTGATCAATGGCCACATCCACCATCACGGCCCCGGCCTTCATCAACTTCAACATCTCCCGCCGCACCAGCTTCGGCGCGGCCGCCCCGGGGATCAGCACCGCGCCGATCACAAGGTCCGCCAGCCGGATGGTCTCGCGCACGGTGTGCACGTTCGAGGCGAGGGTAATCACCTGCCCGTTGTAGATGTCATCCAGCTCCCGCAGCCGGTTCAAGTTCCGGTCGACGATGGTGACATTCGCGCCCAACCCCAGCGCCATCTTCGCCGCGTTATGGCCCACCACGCCGCCGCCCAGAATCAGCACGTTGGCCGCCGCCACGCCCGGCACCCCGCCCAGCAGAATCCCTCGCCCGCCGTTCGGCGCCTCCAGATATTGCGCCCCCACTTGCACCGACATCCGCCCGGCCACCTCGCTCATCGGCGTCAGCAGCGGCAGGCTGCCGTCGCGCTCGCGGATGGTCTCATAGGCGATCGCGGTCACCGAGGCGTCCAGCAACGCCTGCGTCAACTCCGGCAATGGCGCCAGATGCAGATAGGTGAACAGCGTCAGCCCCGGCCGCAGGAAACGGTATTCCGACGGCTGCGGCTCCTTCACCTTCACCACCAGATCGCACCGCTCCCAAACCCCGGCGGCGTCCGCGGCGATCTCCGCCCCGGCTTCGACGTACTCGGCATCCGGCAGGGAACTCCCCGCGCCCGCACCCGTTTCGACGATCACCTCGTGCCCGGCTTCCCGCAGCGCCGTCACCCCGGCGGGCACCAGGCCGACGCGCGCCTCGTGGTCTTTTACCTCTTTCGCAACACCAATGCGCATACCCCTAGCTTAGGGGTTTGGCACCGCCGCCGCCACGGAACTGGTGTCCCGCTTCGGACCCAGGCCCAGGGCGATCAGGCTCAACGACGTAATCTTCCCGTTCGGCGGCAGGTTCTGATCTTTCTGGAACCGCTTCAGGGCTTCGGCGCAATCGGGCGTCCAGGCACTCGAAGGTTCGCGCCCCAGATAACCGCGCGCCGCCAGCGCCTGTTCAATCTCCAGATACCGGTCATCCGTAGGCCGCGGTTGACCATAACTGCGGCGTTGCACGGCTACCGGCTGCGGCGAACGTCCCCGGCCCCGCGCCACGACGCGCTTCTTCGATTTGTACCGCGAGTTGGCCGCTGCGTGCCGCTGCTTCGCCGTGTTCTTCGACGCACTCGCGGCCGGCTTTTTCGCAGGCGCCGCCTTCTTCTTCGGAGGAGCGGCGACGCCCACGGTTAACCCTAGAGTGACCAAAGCCACTACGAGCAGTAACCAGTTCTTCATGAACCCACTATCCTAACAGAGACTAGTTGCCCTCCGGCAAAGTCCCCGCGGCGAAGAAGGCCACGTACGAAGTTGCACCCTGCTGCCGGCCCGGCGCCGGACGCATCACCCGGAACGCCACCGCGTCGCCCGGCTTCAACGTGCCCTGCAGCTTCCGCAAATCCTCGGGCGAAGCCACCGGCTGGCGGTTCACGCTGATGATCACGTCCCGTTCCTGCAGCCCGATTTCAGCGGCAAACGAGCCCTCTTCCACCTTCGTGACGTAGATGCCCCGCTGGTCGCCTTCGCCAAGCTTCAGCGCCTCTTTCTCAGTCTCCGACATGGGCCGGATCATGATGCCGAACTTCGCCGGGGTGCCTTCCGCCTTCTCCGGCGTCGGGGTGTCATTCCGGCGGCGGGCGAAGCGCGGGTCGTCCTTGAAGACCTCTTCGCGGTCGAGCACGGTCACCACGAGGTCCAGCTTCTTGCCGGCCCGGTCCACGGTCACTTTCAGTTTGCTCTCAATCGGCATCTCGCTGACCTTGGAGACGAGCTCCTCGCCGTCTTTAATCGGCTTGCCGTCGATGGCGATCAGGATATCTTCCGCCTTAATGCCGGCCTTCTCCGCCGGGCCGCCCGGCGTCACCGAACCCACCAGCACGCCGTTCGTATACCCGGCCGCCTTCAGAACTTCCGGCTTCTCATTCCGGTTCCAGCTCACGCCAATCGATCCGCGCTTCACGCGTCCGTATTGAATGATGCTGTTGTAAGACCGCACCATCTGGTTCGAAGGCAGCGCGAAGCCGATACCCTGGTAACCGCCGCTCTGCGTCGCAATCGCGGTATTCACCCCGATCACTTCGCCGTTGATGTTCAGCAGCGGGCCGCCCGAGTTGCCGGGGTTGATCGCCGCGTCGGTCTGAATGAAGTGCTGGAACTGCTCCGCGCTCGGCAGGTCCCGTCCGGTGGCGCTGACGATGCCCGCGGTCACCGTGGCCGCCAGGCCGAACGGAGAACCGATCGCCACGGCCCAATCGCCCACCTGGACGCCGTCTGAATTGGCCACCTTGATGAACTGCAGCGGCTTCTTCGCGTCGATCTTGATCACCGCAATGTCGCTCTCAAAGTCGGTGCCGATCACCTTCGCCTTGTACTCGGTCGTATCCCCCGAGAACTTCACTTTAATGTTGTCCGCCTTCTCAATCACGTGCAGGTTCGTGATGATGTAGCCGTTTCGATCCACCACAAAGCCGGAGCCGGTGGCTTCCCGCGGCGTCGGCCGCTGCGGCATGGCGTCCGCTCCGCCCGGTCCGCGGAAGAAGCGGCGGAACAGGTCCATCCCGTCCTCCTCGCCCTCCTCGGCATCCGGCGCGGGGGCGCCGCGGCGCCGCGTAGTGGCCGGCTTTGGAACGAAGTCGGTCGTAATGTTCACCACGGCCGGCTCAACAGCCTTGGCAATCTTCGTAAATTCATTAGGCAGCGAGGTCGTAGCCGGAATCACAATCGGGGTCGCATCCGGCGCCACCGCCTGGCCTTTGGCGGCGGTTGCGGTCGAACTGATCAGCGTGCCGATCAGGACACAGACGGAGAGGCTGAATACAGCCAGACTGGAAGAAAGCAGCTTCTGCTGCCGAATGTTCGCGAATAGTTTCATACGGAAACCTGCCTTAAATACCTTTACTCAGTTTACTTCTCTATGGATGTGCCGTCTTGCGGTTCGGTTTCAATTCGACGAGCAGCACCCCGGCCAGGATCAATCCGGCGCCCACCGCGGCGCGGCCCGTCAACATCTCGCCCGTCCACCACCAAGCCACCAGCCACGCAAAAACGGGTTCGAGCATGAAAATCAACGCCGCCCGCGTCGGGCTCAAATACTGCTGCGCCCACGTCTGCGCGAGAAACGCAAACGCCGTCGCCAGCAGTCCGCCGCCCACAATCGCCAGCACCACCGCCGGCGCCCACCGGATCTCCGGCGTCTCCGCCACCGGCAGAAACAGCCACGCCACCACCGCCGCGCACGCCACCTGCAGAAACGCGAGGTTGCCGGAGGCTACCCGCGACGCCAGATGACCCAGCAAAACGATGTGGACGGCAAACGCCATCGCCGCGGCAATCGTCAGCGCATCGCCGCGCCCAATCGTCAGGCTCTCCCCTTGCAGTGATAGTAACGACATCCCAATGGTCGCCGCCAGCACTCCAAACATCTCCGCTGGCCGCGTCTTAGTTCGATAGACGAGCCAACTCAAAAAAGGTACCAGCACAACATAGCCGCCCGTGAGAAAAGCGCTTTTCGACGGCGTCGTCATCCGCAGGCCAATCGTCTGCAGAATGTAGCCGGCCATCAACACCACGCCCAGCCCGGCCGCCGGCCAGGACCAGCGAATGCTGCGCCGGTACGCCACCCCCAGCACCGCGGCGGCCAGCGTGAACCGCAGCGCCAGATAGAGCACGCTTGAAACATCATCGAGCGCCGCCTTGGCCACGACGAACATGCCGCCCCACACCAAGGCGGTCGAAGCCAGCACCAGATCGGCGTACCGCTTCATTCGGCCAGCAGCAGCGCCAACGTCAACAGGACGCGCTTCAATCCGGAGTCGCGGCCCTCCGGCCGGAACCACTCGCCCGGCGTATGCGCCCCGCCGCCCGTGCCGCCCGCGCCAATCGAAACCGCCGGAATCCCCATGCTCAACGGAATGTTGGCGTCGGTCGACGAGCAGTCGATGCGCGAATGGATCCCCAGCCACTCGTCCACGGCCGCGATGTAGCGCAGCAGCGGCGCATCCGTCGCCAAACCGCCGCCGGGCCGGGCGCCGGTCTCCCGCAGCTTCGCTGTTACCCGCGCCACGGTCGCCTGCGCGTTCTCCATCTCGGCCGCCTTGGCCACGCAGGTGCTCAGCAGGTCGCCCAGCAGTTCCAGTTGCCCCGGCGACTCCGAGCGGATATCCAGCTTGGCCCGCGCGGAATTCGGAATCGAGTTGACGCTCACGCCCCCATCGATCACGCCAAAGTTAAAGGACGAACGCACCCCCGGCACCGGCTCCGGCTGATTCTCCGCAAACAGCGTAATCACGCGGCTCAACGCATGCACCGGGTTGCCCACGCCGTAGTCGGACCAGCTATGCCCGCCCGGCCCGGCGAAGCTGATCTCAAACCGGCGGCTGGCCAGCGCCTGGCACGTCACATGGTCCGTCGAAGGACCGTCCAGCACCAGATACGAGCGGATCTTGCTTGCCAACGGCGACTGCCGGCACAGGTACCGCATCCCGCTCAGGTTTCCCTCGCCCTCTTCGCCCACGTTCGCGATAAACACCGGCGCGGCCGTCACGCCCGTCAACTCCGGCGTCGCTTTCATCACCCGCACCAGCGCCAGCAGTCCCGCCAGGCCGGCCCCGTTATCGGAAACCCCAGGGCCACGGAAGGTGCCGTCCGGTTGCGTATACACCTCTTCCGGCGTGCGCGGCGCCAGCACCGTATCGAGATGCGCGGTCACGGCCACATACGGGCCCGCCGGATTGGGCGACAGAAACGCCACCACGTTGCCGGCCGGGTCAATCGTCGCCTCGCAGCCGAGCGCCCGGAACTGCTGCTGCATCCATTCGGCCCGTTTCTGCTCAAAGAACGTGGGCGACGGGATCCGGCACAACGCCAAATGCTTCTCGTTCACCCACTGCTTGTCTTTGCTGAGCAGCAGCAGCGCCTCTTTGATACCCCGCGCCGCAGCCAGCGCGGTTACGCTGGGAACGCCGGGAGCAAGCGATGGGGGCATAAATCCGAGTGTAACAGGCGGCCCCCGCTACTCCGGCTTGCGCAGCCAAACATAGCAGTGGTTGCCGAGAACGTAGGCCCGCGGAGAGCGCCGCAGCGGAACATCCAGGTAGCGCAACGGAAACAGCAGCCAGCCGAGCAGCCCGTGCACCAGCCCGCGCAGCGGCCGCCACGGGCACCACAGCTTGGCGTACTCGATCACGAACACGAGCAGCGTGGCCGTCGGGCCGGTGCGCCAGCCCTCGGCTATCACCTCCAATCCCCCTGCCATCACCCGCAGCCCCTGCGGCGTGAACCGCCGGTAGTCGTGCGGATAGGCGTGAAACGGATGGCAGAACGGCACCACCAAATGGGCGTAGCCGCCCGGGCGCAGCACCCGTTCAATCTCGCGCACGATGCGCTCCGGATGCGGCGTGTGTTCGAGCACCGCATCGCACTCCACCCGGCTGAACACTCCGTCCGGAAACGGCAACTCCTCCGCGTTGCAGGCAACATCGACGCCCGGCATCACGGCCAGATCCACGTTGACGTAGCCCGGAGCGTACGTGCCGGCCGACCCGATATAGAGGTTCCAGCGCCCCAGCGGCGCCTCCACCGCGAGCTCGCGCGGGTCGTGCAGCAGCGGTACGGGCGGCGTCAGCCAGCGCCGCCAACGATTTCGACGGCGGCGGTAGACTTCTTCCATTGCAGCGGTTCCGTTGGCGATATAATGAGGGCGAAGAGGTGCGGAAGTGAACACAACGGTTAAATTTGGTTTAGTGATCGCGGTGGTAGTAGGCACGCTCGGATGGGTTGCCGCCAGCGGCGTCAACGAAGACACGGCCTCCTACTATAAGACCATCAGCGAGATTGAGAAGATGGATGCCAGCGCGAAAACCAAGCGGTTGCGCGTGGGTGGCGACATCGAAAAAGGCTCCATCAAACGCGACGGCAAACAGGTATCCTTCGTGCTGGTGGAAGAGAAGCGCAAGATGAACGTGCGCTACGACGGCAATGAGCCGCTGCCCGACACGTTCCGCGACGGCGCCCAGGCGCTCGTCGATGGACGCATCGAACCGGACGGCACGTTTCACGCGGCGAAGATCTCGGCCAAGTGCGCTTCGAAGTACGAAGCCAAGCCAGGCGGCAACTACAAGAAAGAGAACTCCATCAACGAACGGGCTTCGTAGTCTAGTCTTATAGAGGTTCTAGTCATGGAAAATATCGGCGCCTTGGCGATTCTGCTCGCCTTCTGCCTGACGATCTTTTCGATCGTCGCTTCGCTCGTCGGAGCCTGGAAGAAAAAACCGTTCCTGATCGTCAGCGCCGAACGCGCCGTGATCTGCGTCTGGGGCTTGGTCACGCTCGCCTCCGGCCTGCTCATCTACGCCCTCATGACGGGCGACTACCGGCTCGCCTACGTCGCCGCGCACTCCAACAAAGCCATGCCGATGATCTACAAGTTCTCGGCCTGGTGGGGCGGCCAGGAAGGGTCGCTCCTCATGTGGAACTTCATCCTGGCCACCTACGCGCTCGTCGTCGTCTGGCAAAACCGGCGCAAACACCGCGCCATCATGCCCTACGTCACCACGACGATGATGGTCACCCAGGCGTTCTTCCTCATGCTGATCGCCTTCCTCGTCCCGCCGTTCCAAGTGCTCTCGACGGGCGGCAAGGCCATCGTTGATGTCGGCGACGGCCAGGGCCTGAACCCGCTGCTGCAGTACTGGACGATGGTTATCCATCCGCCCACCCTTTACCTCGGCTACGTCGGCTACATTGTGCCGTTCGCCTTCGCCCTCGGCTCGCTCATCACCCGCCAGCCGGGCGACTCCTGGATCTTCACGACGCGCCGCTGGGCGATCGTCACCTGGCTCTTCCAAAGCACCGGTATCCTTCTCGGCGCCGGCTGGGCCTATTCGGTCCTCGGCTGGGGCGGCTACTGGGGCTGGGACCCGGTTGAAAACGCGAGCTTCCTGCCGTGGCTGACCTCGACGGCCTTCCTGCACTCGGTCACCATGCAAGAGAAGAAGGGCATGATGAAGGTGTGGAACCTGGTGCTGGTCGCCTCCACGTTCTTCCTCTGTATCTTCGGTACGTTCCTCACGCGCTCGGGCATCGTCAGCTCCGTCCACGCCTTCGCGCAGTCGCCCATCGGCCCCTACTTCGTGGCCTTCCTCACGGTGACCATCGCCATCACGATTCTGCTCATCCTCAGCCGCCTCGACTACCTGAAGAGCGAAGCGCCCCTCGAAAGCGTCGTCAGCCGCGAATCGAGCTTCCTGTTTAACAACCTGATTCTCCTCGCCAGCTGCTTCGCCATCCTCTGGGGCACCCTGTTTCCCGTCATCAGCGAAGCGATCACCGGCGAAAAGATCAGCGTCGATGCCCCGTGGTTCAACCGTGTCAATATCCCCATCGGCCTCGCCCTGCTGTTCCTCACGGGCGTGGGCCCGCTCCTCGCCTGGCGCCGCAGCACGCCGGATAATTTGAAGCGGAACTTCCTCTGGCCCACCGTCGGCATGGTGGCCACCATCGCCATCCTCATCGGCTTCGGCGTGTCCCACTTCTATGCGCTCCTCTCGTTCGGTCTCTGTACCTTCGTGACGTGGACCATCGTCAGCGAGTTCTTCAAGGGCACCATGGCCATTCGGCAGAAGGACGGCTTGTCCTTCGTCCCTGCAGTGGTTGAACTTACCCATCGCAACACCCGCCGTTACGGCGGCTACATCGTCCACATGGGCATCGTGATGATGTTCATCGGTTTCACGGGAGCGGCGTTCAATCAGGACACGACCGTTGAAGTGAAGGTGGGCGACAAATTCCCGCTCGGTCGCTACGAGCTAAAGGTCACCGACATCAAAACGGGCCAGAACGAAAACTTCATCTGGCAGAATGCAGTGGTGGAGGCAACCGTTAACGGGAAGCCCTACGCGACCCTCATGCCGGAGCGCCGGATCTATGAGAAGAGCCAACAGCCGGTATCGATTGTGAGGATCAAGCGCCAGTTGAACGAGGACCTCTACATCAACTTCGCCGGCATGGGCAGCCAGTCGCAGTTGCCGACCATCCAGGCCTATGTGTTCCCGCTCGTCACCTGGATCTGGGCCGGCTACTGGGTCCTGCTCTTCGGTTCCCTGATCTGCCTGGTCCCGGCCAAGGTCAAGATGCAGTATGCCCGCACAGAAGTCGTAGGAGTATCCACCAAAGATGTTCCGGCTACGAAATAGCGCGCTCGCCGTTCTGCTGGCCGGCTACTGCCTCGCGCAGAGCTCGTCGCAGTATGTCACGCCCGAAATCCGCCGGGTCGGCGACAAACTCGCCTGCCTGTGCGGCGCTTGCAAGAACACGGTGGCCACCTGCCAGATGCTCGAATGCCACTACTCGCTCCCGGCCCGCCAGCGCATCGCCAAGATGCAGAAGGAAGGCTCGGCGGACCCGGTCATCATCGACGAGTTCGTCAAACGCGAAGGCAAGAAAGCGCTGGCCGAACCGCCCAATGAAGGGTTCGGTATCATGGCCTTGGCCACGCCGGTGCTCGCTATCGGCGCGGGCCTCGGCCTGATCGCCTGGTTCCTCCGCCGCTACCGCAAGCCGGACGCCGTGCCCGTGCTCTCCGACGAAGAGGTCCGGAAGTATCAGGACCAGATTGACAAGGAATTCTCAAAGCTCGACTGATGACTATCGCGATAGCGGCGCTCCTGGTTTTGGGCGTCCTCATCTACACCCTGATCGTGCGCCCGGGAAGCCTGCCCGAGCCGGAGCCGGTCTCCCCGTTTCGCCACGTCGATGAGGCCAAAGCCCGCATCTACGAAAATCTCCGCGATCTCCAGTTCGAACTCCGCCTCGGCAAACTCTCCGACGAAGACTACGCCCGCACCAAACTCGACCTCCAGAAGGAACTCGCCAAGGTCCTCGCGGAAGCCGACAAGCTGAAGGCCGAACTCGGCGTCCAGACCACCACCAAGGCCGCTAAACCCAAAGCCGCCCCGGAGCACGTCTGCCCCCACTGCGGCAAGAAGTTCAAGGAAACGATGAAATTCTGCGGTTCCTGCGGCAAGCCCATGGAGGCCGACGCATGAAATTGCTCTATAGCATTCTGCTGGCCCTGCCCCTGCTCGCCGTCGATGGCCAGGTCCTCAATCAAACCACCGGCAAGCCCCAACCCGGCGCCACGGTCACCCTCTTCAAGCTCGGCGGCCAGTCCGGCCCCGAAGTCGTCGAAAGCGTCAAGTCCGGAGCCGACGGCAAGTTCGCCATCGACAAGCCCCTCGCCCCCGGCCCGTCCATGATCCAGACCGCCTTCGACGGCGTCACCTACAACATGATGCTGCCCCCGGGCCGCCCCACCACCGGTCTGCAAGTCGAGGTCTACAACACCAGCACCAAGCCCGGCGCCGCCCGCGCGGCCAACCACATGATGCTGCTCGAACCGCAGAACGGCAAGCTCTCCGTGCGCGAGTCGTACTTCTTCCTGAACGACGGCAAAACCACCTGGAACGACGAAAAGAACGGCACCCTCCGCTTCCAACTCCCCTCCAAACCCGAAGGCGAGCTGCTGATCAACTGCACCGCCCCCCAAGGCGTACCCATCCGCCGTGCCGCCACCGAAGCCGGCCCCGCCAACACCTGGAAGCTCGATTTCCCCATCAAGCCCGGCGAAACCCGCATCGACCTCGCCTACACCCTCTCTGACGCGAGCACCTTCAAAACCCGCTTGCTCACCAAGGCCGACCAAGCCATGATCGCCGCACCCAACGGCGTCACCGTCACCGGCGCGGGCCTCGTCGACAAGGGCAAGGAACCCCGCACCCAAGCCAGCATCTTCGAGCTCAGCACCACCGATCTCGACCTGAAACTCGAAGGCCAGGGCGAACTCTCGAGCGGCCAGGCCGGCGGCGGCGGCGAGGAGTCCGAATCCCGCGGCCCCAGCATCTCGCAAGTGAACCCGCGCGTTCACGACCGGCTCTACTGGATCCTCGGCCTCACCTTCGCCATCCTCGCCATCGGCTTCATCCTCCTCTACCGGACCCCGGAGCCCAAGCGATAAATGTCCGTTCCGGTCCTCGCCGTCGAACACGTTTATAAGTACTTTGGTGATTATCCGGCCCTTCGCGACGTCTCCTTCTCGCTGCACGGCGGCGAATGCCTCGCCCTGCTCGGCCGCAACGGCGCCGGCAAAACCACGATGCTCAAGATCCTGGCCGGCCTCTCCGGCGCCGCGCAAGGCGACGTAAAACTCTTCGGCAACTCGCCCCGCCAAGCCACCGCCCGCCGCCGCATCGGCCTGCTCGGCCACGGCATCGGCGTCTACGACGAACTCACCGCCATCGAAAATCTCACGATCTTCGCCCAACTCTACGGCATCCCCAAAACCGTCGCCCGCCAGTGGCTCGAACGCACCCATCTCGCCCACGTCGCCGATTCGCCCGTCCGCGAATTCTCCCGCGGCATGCGCCAGCGCCTCGCCGTCGCCCGCGCCTTCCTCCACGACCCCGCCCTGCTCATCCTCGACGAACCCTTCACCGCTCTCGACGACCGCGCCATCGCCCTCCTCCAGGGCCTCCTCGCCGACGCCAAGGCCGCCGGCCGGACCATCATCATGTCCACCCATCAGCTCCGCGAAGCCATGGAACTCTCGACGCACGTCGCTCTCATTGAACGCGGCAAGCTCGTCCACTTCGGCCCCCGCACCCCCGAAATGTTGATGGACCCCGGCTACGTCTACCGGACCTTTGGAGCCGTCTAGATGATCTTCCTCCAAGTCGCCGCTAAGGACCTCCGCAGCGAACTCCGCACCAAGGAGTCGCTCAACGCCTCGCTCTCGTTCGCCGTCGTCATTCTGCTCCTGTTCAGCTTCGCCTTCGATCCCTCCGGCGAAGCCGTCGCCGAATTCTCGGGCGGCCTCCTCTGGCTCGTCTTCGCCTTTGCCGGAGCGTTGATCCTCAACCGCAGCTTCGCCCGCGAACTCCCCAACGATTGCCTCGAAGTCCTCATCGCCAGCCCCGTCTCCGGCGCCCAACTCTTCCTCGGCAAGTCCATCGCCAGCTTCGTCCTCTTGCTCGGCATCGAACTCATCTGCCTGCCTATTTTCGGCATCTTTTACAACATCACGTGGACGCCGAAGTTCTGGCCCCTGCTCGGCGTCTTCCTGCTCGGCACCTGGGGCATGACCATCCTGGGCACGCTCTTCAGCGCCCTCACCGTCAACCTCAGCCTGCGCGAACTCATGCTGCCGATGCTGCTCTATCCCATGATGATTCCGGCTCTGATGGCGGCCATGCGCCTCACCACCATCCTGCTTTCCGGCAACGACATCGGTGGCGACGATCTCGTCTGGCTCCGCCTCCTCATCGGTTTTGACGTCGTATTTACCACTTTGGCCCTCGCGTTAGTAGAGACGATTCTTGTAAGGTGAACTCCATGCAGAAAAATATTCGTTTGGGTATCGGCGCGCTCGCCGGCCTCCTCCTCCTCCGCAATCTGTATGTCATCCTGTTCAATCTGCCGGACGAGATGGAGCAGGGGCCGATCTATCGGATCTTCTATTACCACCTCCCGGCTTACTTCACCGCCATGTGCTGCTACATGACGGCCCTGGTCGCGAGCGTTCTATACCTAACCAAACGGAACCTTCGCTACGACGCCATCGCCATGTCCGCCACCGAAGTCGGCCTCGCCTTCGCCGCCGTCAACCTCATCACCGGCATGATCTGGGGCCGCGTCATCTGGGGCATCTGGTGGGCGTGGGACGCGCGTCTCACCTGGGCCCTCATCTGCTGGCTCGTCTACTTCGGCTACCTCATGCTCCGCCAGGCCATTGACGATCCCTCCGAACGCGCGAAGAACTCGGCCGTCCTCTCCATCTTCTCCTTCGTCTCCGTGGCCATCACGTATAAAGCCATCGAATGGTGGCGTACGCAACATCCCGGCCCCGTGCTCAGCTTCCGCACCGGCCAGCAGTTGATTGACCCCGAAATGGAGCGCATGCTCTATACCAACTTCTTCGCCCTCGCCCTGCTGGCCTTCGTCATGGTCACGGTCCGGCTCAATCAGGAAACTCTCCAGCGGCAGATCGACGGACTCCGCCGCCGCGCCCACGCGCTCTAAGGAAATCTCATGGACTCACGCAATATTCAATTCATGTTCTGGGGACTGGCGGTGGCCTGGGGCATCATCGCGATTTATGTTGTAATGCTTGCTGCGCGCGAGAACCGTTTGCAGAAGCAACTGGAAAGTCTCAAGCGCATGCTTGAGGAGAAACAATGAATCGCCGTCAATTGCTCGGCCTCGCTGCCGCTGCACTGCCTGCCCGTCACCTTGCTGCTCAGGAGCGCGCCGCCCGCGCCGTCCGCGGCATGCCCTCCCCCAAGATCAAGGACGTCAGCTTCATCGCCACCGCCCCCGGCGGCCTCCGGCTCGGCGTCGTGAAAATTACCACCGACCAGGACGGCCTCTACGGCTACGGCTGCGCCACCTATACGCAGCGCGCCGACCTCGTCGTCGAAGCCGTCAATCGCTATCTGAAGCCCTTCCTCGTGGGCAAGCCCGCCGACCGCATCGACGACACCTGGCAGGCCTGCTACAACTCCTCCTACTGGCGCAACGGCCCCGTGCTGAACAACGCCATCAGCGGCGTCGACCAGGCCCTCTGGGACATCAAAGGCCGCCAGGCCGGCATGCCCGTCTATCAGCTCCTCGGCGGCAAGCTCCGCGAAGCCGCCGACTGCTACGGCCACGCCAGCGGCGCCGAAATCCCCGAAGTCATCGACAGCGTCCGCAAGTACATGGCCCAGGGCTTCCGCCATGTCCGCGTCCAGGTTGGCATCCCCGGCATGGCCGCCTACGGCTCCGGTGGCAACGTCGACACCAAAGTCCAAGCGCTCCACACCGGCCCCGTCTACGAACCGGCCGTCTACATCCGCCGCACCCTCAAGCTCTTCGAAGCCTGCCGCAAGGAGCTGCCCGAAGATCTCGAACTCTGCCACGACGTCCACGAGCGCATCAGCCCGACCCAGGCCCTCCAAATGGCCCGCGACGTCGAAAAGTTCAAGCTCTTCTTCTTTGAAGATCCGCTCAGCCCCGAAGATCTCGCCTGGTTCCGCATCATGCGCCAGCAGACCTCCACCCCCATCGCCATGGGCGAACTCTTCAACAGCCCCCACGAATGGAGCCCGCTCATCGCCGAGCGGCTCATCGACTTCATCCGCGTCCACGTCTCCCAGGCCGGCGGCCTCACCCCGTGCCGCAAGATCGCCATCCTCGGCGAACACTTCGGCGTCAAAACCGCCTGGCACGGCCCCGGCGACGTCAGCCCCATCGGCCACGCCGCCAACATCGCCCTCGACCTCACCAGCTACAACTTCGGCATCCAGGAGTACAGCGCCTTCAGCGACCGCCTGAAGGAGATCTTCGTCGGCTGCCCCGAAATGAAGAACGGCTACCTCTACGCCAACGAGAAGCCCGGCTGGGGCATCGAAGTCAACGAGGAGCTCGCCAAGAAGTTCCCCTACGGCCAGAACGAACGCGACGAACGCAGCCGTTACAACGGCGGCTGGGGCGAAGTCCGGCGCCGCGACGGCACCATCATCAAGCAGTAATCCGCCGCAATCCCTCGGCGAACGTCTCGGGTTCCGTGAGCAAACTTACCACCAGATACGGGCCGCCTTCCAAGTCAAAGAAGTAACCGGGCTGGGTCAATACTCGCTTCTCCTCGAGTAGATACCCGGCCCATTCTTCGTCCGTCCGGCTCGCCGGCATGCGCAGAATCGCGCACCATCCGCCCTCCACGCGCAACGCCCCCGGCACGCGCGCCAGGTTCCCTCGCACGCGTTCCAGAATCTGCCCATGCACACTCGCCCGCAGCAGCCCCGGCAGCGCCCACTGCACCGGCGTCGAAACGGATAGATACGTGTCCGCAATCAACTCTAACCGCTCCCGCGCCTCCTCCGCGCCCGGCCCGGAAACCCGAATCCACCCGGCCTTCATCTGCGGCATCCCCGCCGATTTCGAAAGCCCATCCAGCACGAACGTCAGCACCCTCCCATTCCCGCCCAGCGTCGCCAATACGCCCTCGACGTGCGCATACGAAGCAAACACCTCATCCGAGATCAACGGCAGCCCATAACCCGTCAGCCGCTCTAACTCAAAATCCCGCAAGTAAGACCCCGTCGGATTGTTCGGATGCACCACCAGGATCGCCTTCGTCCGCGGGCTCAACTCCTTCTCGAGCGCCGGAAAGTCAACGAACCACCCCTCGGCATACCGCAGCGGATACTGCTTCACGCGAACGCCCTCCAGCCCCGCCAAAAACTCAAACAGCGGATACGAAGGCCGCGGCGCCAGAATCTCATCGCCCGGGTCGCACAGCAGCTTGAACAGCCACGAGTAGCTCTCGCTCGTCGACGCCGTCAAAAAGTCCGCGTCCACCGCCGCCCGCGCCCCCGCCAACCCCCGCGGGTCCGGCTCATAAGTCAGCATCTCCGGCCGCGCAAACGCCGCCAGAATCTCCTGCTCCGGATACGCCAACCCCACCCGCGTCGGGTTCGATTCCGTCAAATCCAGGTACTGCCCCCGCAGCGCGGCGGCCCGCTCGGAAAGCGCGTTAGACGGCGTGCTCCACGGCAGCCGGGAAGAGAACATGCCTGTTATGATCGCACTATGCGCCTCCTCGGCCTGCTCCTTTTCGGCGGTCTCCTCTGGGCCCAGCCCGTCACCAACGCCGCCGTCCACAGTCCCGGATCCGGACCCGCCAAAGGCCACCTGATGGTCATCGGCGGCGGCGCCCTCGGCCCCGAACTCCTCAGCCGTTTCGCCGCCCTCGCTGGCGGCCTCAATGCCCCCATCGTCGTCATCCCCACGGCCGGCGAAGGCGTCCCGCCCCTCGCCCGCCACCCGCTCCTCCGCCACGGCTTCACCAACGTCGTGCAACTTCACACGAAAGACCGCGCCGAAGCCAACTCCGACGCCTTCCTCGCCCCCCTCCGCGCTGCCAAAGGCGTCTTCATCGATGGCGGCCGCCAGTGGCGCCTCGTCGATAGCTACCTCGGCACCAAGACGCAGAAGGAGCTCGATAACCTCCTCGCCCGCGGCGGCGTCATCGCCGGCACCAGCGCCGGAGCCACCATCCAAGGCAGCTACCTCGTCCGCGGAGCCCGCGAAGGCAACACCATCATGATGGCCAAAGGCTACGAAGAGGGCTTCGGCTTCCTCCGCAACGTCGCCATCGACCAGCACTTGATCGCCCGCAAGCGCGAGAACGATCTCGTCCCCGTCATCTCCTTGAAGCCCGAACTCCTCGGCATCGGCATCGACGAAGGCACCGCCATCGTCGTCACCGGCAACACGTTTGAAGTCATCGGCCCCAGCAAAGTCGCCATCTACGATAGCAACTACGGCGTCGGTCCCGATGGCAAGCAATACTACTGGCTCGCCGCCGGCGACTGCTTCTCCCTCACGGCAAGAGCGAAGCAATCGTGCGCGCTGCCAGCTCCGTCCCGTCGAGCGGCTCCGTAAAAAATCCCCGCAGCCGCGCCGCCTGGTCGTCATACCGCCGGGGGAAGGGAAGCGCCGTATGGTTCTTCCGCCCCAGCATATCGGCCATCACGTTATAACCCGCGCCGCTGTAGACCTGCGCCGCCCGGCCCATGACGTTGCACGCCGGATAGTAATTCAGGTTCACCACCGCCCGCGGCTCCGGCGCCAAAGCCACCAGCTCCGCCACCTCCGCCGCCGGCCCCGAATGCACCACCAGGTGCAACCCATCCCGGTCTAACTCCTTCGGCACCGGCGTCGCCACCCGCCCCGGCGCCAACCGGATCGGCCCCGGCAAACGCACCGCGTCCCCCGGCAACAACGCCTCCTGCTCCGCCGCCAGCGGCTCGGCCTGAATCACCGCGTCGAACCCCGCCACGGCCACCGGCCGCAGCAACCGCCGCGCCACATGCACCATCGCCCGTGCCCGCGGCCGCTCCCCGCGCAGCCCCTGCGCAAACGTGTCCATCACCAGTACCGCCGGCCGCGCCTGCTCCACGTAAGCCTCCGCCTCCTCCGGCGCAACGCCCACTATCGGGCACCGCGCCAACCCCGCCACGCCCCGCGCCATCGGCGAATTCGAAAGCAGCCGCGCGTCATGCCCCATCTCCCGCAGCGCCAGACAAACCGCCAGCCCCCGGTTCAGATGCCCCAACCCCGACCCCGGCGCGTAATAAGCAATCCAGCTCACGCCCCGGCCAGCCGCAACAAGTCGAGCAGCGCCTCCCGCTCCCGCTCGGCGGAAAATGTCTCCCGCACAAATCGCTGTGCCTTGGCCGACAGCCCCGGCCAGTCCGGATGCTCCAGCGCCCGCGCCGTTGCCTCGCCCGCCGCCACCCGGTCTTCGGCGGGGAACAGAAACCCCGCCTCCCCAATCGGAATCGAAGCGTCGGACAAAATCGGCACCACCCCGCAGGCCATCGCCTCGAGCAGCACGTTCGGCATCCCCTCAAACAGCGACGGAATCGCCACGAAATCACACGCCCGGTACAGGCCCGGCAACTCCTCCGCCGCCGCGAACGGCAGCCGCAAGCTCCGCGGCGCAATGGCCGCGTCCTCCAGGATCATCGCCGTCGGCAGGTCCACCGTGCCGACAATCAACAACCGGATCCGCTCCAACACCCCCCGGTCCCGCACCGCCTCGAGCCACCATGGAATCCGCTTCTTCGCCTTCAACTCGCCAAACAGGCCGATCACCTTGGCCCCCCCGCTTACCCGCAGCAATCCCCGGATCTCCTCCCGTCGCCGCAGGTCCGCCGGCAGCGGCTCCCACCGCGCCACGTCCACCGAGTTCGGCGTCCATTCCACCGGCTTGCCCGGATACAGCCGCCGGATCCGGTCCACCTTCTGCGGCGTCACTGCGCCAATCGCCGCTGCCCGCGCAAACGCCTCCTGCACCCACGCGCTCTTGGCCGGATGAAACCAGTCCCGGTCCAGGTCGTTCCCCCGCACCAGCACCACGCTCGGGCAGCCCAGCCACGCCGCGAACGTCACCGCATAGTATCCCGCCCCCGACGCGCCAAACCCCACGGCGGCATCATACGGCGGACGCAACTGTGCGAACGCCAGGTTCACCGCCAGCCCGTCCTCCGTATCCGGCGGAATCAGAAAGTCGACGCCATTATCCCGCGGCAGCGTCTCGAACGCCGCCGACCCCAGCACCACCACATCCACCGTGTGCCCGGCCTGCCGCAACTCCCGCACCTGCCGCTGACAGCTCGTCGCCATGCCGCCCCGCCCCGGCGGATAGTGTTCCGTGATCCAAAGCAGTTGTTTGCTCACGTTTCAAACTCGTCGTAGCCTTCCGTCGTCTCCTTCTCCACGGACTTCCGATCCCTTCCCGAGAAGTATCCCGCCCCACCGTACTGTGTGTAGTAGCTGCTCCGCGTCGCCTCGAGTTCCGTCTCCTCGTTCTGTTCATACCCCTGCTGCGTATTCGCGCAACTGGGGCAAGCCGGCCCGCTCGGACCCATCACCGTATGTTCCATGCACAGAGACCGCCCGCAATGCGCGCATCCGCCCGCTGCCATTCCTTCGCACGGTTGGGGCACTAGCAGCCCCGTCTGCCATTGACATCTCATCTCGCCTCCACCGGCCGCATCGAGCAAAGCCGGTACAACATCCCCACCGCTTCATCGCCACTCGGATTCTGCTTCGGCTTGGCGTCCTTCTCTTTGTAGACGAACCACCGGTCCAGCACCGCCACATCTAAGCCCTTTTTCTTGGCCACTCGCAATCGTTCCCACGTCGGATCTACCCACGGCTGACCAACCCACTCCACCGGTCCCGGCGGCACGATTGTCGCCGTCAGCCGGCAGATCTTTTTGTACTTGGTCTTGGTCTTGTATCCCGTGCCCTTTCGCTTCAAACGCCGCACCTCGACATGTTGGTCCAGTTGTCGCAACGTGAGCGTGTAACCGTCGCGCAGTTGCAAACGAAGCTGGCACCAAGGGTCGGCATAAACAAACTGGTGGCGACTGGCAAACCCTCGCGCGGGCAGCTCCTGTCTCTCGCCCCGCTTTGCTTCCGTCGGCCCCGATAGGTCAACGTTCACCCGCACGGTTACCTTGGCGTCCAGGTCTTGCCGCACTTGCCGGAACAACTGCTGCACCATCGCCAGCGCGTCCTTCGGCAGCGCTTTTTTCGGCGGCCTTCGCCAAAACACCACCGAAACGATCAAATGCGCGATGCCCCCCACCAGGATCGCCGCCCCCATCGCCCCTTCGCCGTTGTCAATCACCTTCAGCCCGGCGATCACGCACCAAACCGCCACCACAATCGCTGCAATCATCCACCTTTTCAGAAGCGCCAACTGGTTGTTCATCCCCGTTGCGTACGTCACTAGCTCTTTCAGCAACTGGTCAAAGGCCGCGTGCTCCCACTCCCCGCGAATGGCCTGCATTTCGGCGGCCTGACGGGCCGCGGGCGAAAGATCATGGAGTCTCATAAGATCCGGTCCAGACACTCGAGAATTTGGCGACGCTCCCGAGGATAACCGAATTCAAAGCTCGCTTGCAGGCCGCACCGAACAAGCCCGCAAAATCACCCCGGCTAACTCCACTCCCGTCGGCGTCTCCTTCGGCTGCTCCAACTTCTTCTTGAACAAGAACCACCGGTCCCAAACCGCCACCGTCCGGCCCTTCTTCGTCCCCGCCCGCACCCGCTCCCACGCTGGATCCAGCGGCGGAGGAGCCTGAAACTGCACCGGCTCCGGTGGCACCAGGGTCACCGTCACCCGGCACAGTTTCCGGTACTTCGCCTTTGTCTTCTGCTTCCCCCGCGCGTTCCGCCGCGTCCGCCGCAACTCGGTCACCTCATCCCGCTGCCGCAGACTCACCGCATACCCATCCCGCAACCGAAACCGCAGATAGCACCAAGGGTCCTGATACACCGCCTGCTCCTGACGCATCCAACCCGCCGCCGGCAGCGCCCGCAAGGGGCCCCGCTTCTCCGGGGTCAACCCGGCCAGATCAATCCGCGCCTGAATCTTCCCGTTCGGATGCAGGTCCCGGTAGATCGTTCGAAACAACTGAATCATCGCCTTCAGATTGTCCTCCGGCAGCGTCCACTTTTTCGCCTTCCTCCACATCACGCCAAATGCAATCGCCCCCGGAATGCTCGCCAATCCCACACTCAGCAGCACCCACCCCACCGTCTCCATCTCCTCGTCCAGCAGGATCACCCCCACAATCGTTCCTATAAACGCCGTGATGATGCACACCACCATCGCGCCCACCCGGAACGCTGCCCGCTTGTCCACCACCGTGTCAAACGCCAGCACTTGCTGCAGTACCTCGCCAAACGTGGCGTAATCCCATTCCCCGTTGATTGACTTACTTTCGGCCACGGCGCGCGCGGCGGGAGAGAGTTGGTTCAGTTCCATAGCACCCGACGAAACAAATCCTGTAATCGCTGATGCACGTGAGCATAACTGAATTCCCGCTCCGCCCGCAGCCGCGCCGCCCCGGCGTACCGCGGAGCGTCCTGCAACATGCTATAGAGCGCTTGCGTCCACGCCCGCCGGTCCCCCGGCGTCACCAGCATCCCCTCTTTCCGGTCCTCCACCAGCTCCCGCACCACCGCCAGGTTCGATACCGCCACCGGCACCCCCGCCGCCATGCTCTCAATGATCTTCACCGGGCAACACCCCTGCACTGTATTCCGCGGCGTTTCGAGCAGCGGCGCCACCGTAAACTCCAGCCGCCGCAGCGCCGCCGGCAGCGCCGTATGCCCGAGCGGCCCAATAAAATGCACCCCCTCCGGCGCCCGCTTCGGCGCCCGTTTCTCCGTAATCACCGCCATCCGCACCCCCGGCACATCCGGCGCCAGCCGCCGGAACGCCTCCCACACCACCTCCACCCCCTGCCACGGCTGCAACCCTCCCACGTAGCCAAACCACCGCCCCTCCTCTAACTCCGGCGCCGGGCACGGCCCCGGCTCGCTTGCAAAAAAGTAAGGCGCCGCCGCGTTCGGAATCACGGTCGCCTCCGGCCGCCCCAGCGCCCGCGCCGTCACCGGCGAAACACACAAAATCTCCCGAGAATGTTTCAAACAAAACCGTTCGATATCGGCCACCTTCGCCTGCAGCGCCGCGTTGGCCGCAAACCCCGGCCGCGAATAGGCCAACTCCCAACTCGGCAGCGCGTTCACTTCAAAAATCGAAGGCGTCCCCGGACAAGCCCGCAGCAGCGGCGCCCCGCCCCACGGATCCCGGTACACCACCAGCTCCGCCCCCTCTCGGGAATGCTGCGTCACGAACTGCGCAAACGCCGTCGCCCGCCCCAGCAAGTCCGGGTATCGCGCCGGCAAACGCCGAATCCCAATACCCCCCTCCTCCTGCTCTGCCGGCAGCCCCGGCGCGCCCAGGCACAGCACCGTCACCCGGTCGCAAACGCCCCGCAGCGCCGTCACCATCGAAGCAATATGGCTCGATGAGCCCTTGCCGCGCGGAAACACGTCAAAGGCCGCATAGATCGCCCGCGTCACGGCAATGAAAAAACGAGCAACGCCGAATCATTGGAAATGCCGATGTATTGCTTGCCATCCATCGAAAATGCCATCGGCGAACTCCGCATCGAAGCACCCGTCTGCTGATGCCACAAAATCTTCCCGTTCCCGGCGTCCAGCGCCATCAGGTTCCCGTCCTTCGACGCCGCAAACACCAATCCCCCCGCCGTCGCCAGCACCCCCGCCGCATGCGAACCCACTTGAATCGGCGTGCTCCATTTCAAATCGCCCGTCGCCGGATCCAGCGCCCGGATGAATCCCCGCTCGCCAATCTTCTCGTCCTCCCGCTGCCCGCCGCCCGTGTACGGCTGTCCCGGCTCCGGCCGCTTCTTCTCGGTGAAGTAGGTCGCGCACGTCTCCCGCACGGTCAGATAGAACAAGCCCGTCTTCTCGCTATACGATGGCGCCGCGAAGTTCGTCCCGCCCAGCGCATCCGGGCAAACATAGTTGCCCTCCGCCGTCGGCGTCGTATTCGGCAGCACAATCGCCCGGCCCCGCGAGTCCAACCCCTTCGCCCAGGTCTGCTTCGTGAACGCCTGCCCGGCCACGAACTCGCCCGTCACCCGGTCAATCGCGTAGTAGAACGCGTTCCGGTTCGCCATCACCAGCAGCTTCCGCTTCTGCCCCTTCACGACCGCGTCCAGCAGCACCGGCGTCTCGTTGGCGTCCCAATCGTGCACATCGTGCGGCGTGTATTGGAAGTGCCATTTGATGCGCCCCGTCGCCGGGTCCAGCGCCAGCACGCTATCGCTGTAGAGGTTATCCCCGGCGCGCGTTTCGCCATCATAGTCCGGCCCCGGATTCCCCGTCGTCCAGAACAGCGTATTCGTCTCCACGTCGAACGTCCCCGTCATCCATGTCGGCGCCCCGCCGTACTTGGCCGAATCGCCCGCCCACGTCGCCCGGTTTGGATCGCCCGGCGGCGCCACCGTATCCGTCCGCCACATCCGCTTCCCCGTCGCGGCATCGAATGAATAAACAAACCCCGTCAACGCACACTCGCCCGCGGTAATCCCTACGGCAATCTGCCCGTTCAGTGCCAGCGGCGCATGCGTAATCGAGAACCCCTTCCGGTAATCCTCCACCTCGACATCAAAAACCACGTTCCCCGTCTTGGCGTCCAGCGCCACCAGATGCGCATCCAGCGTCGCCAGGTAAACCCGGTCGCCCAGAACCGCCACGCCCCGGTTCGTCATCACCGTGCAATGGCTATGCACCTCCGGCAGGTTCCGCTTATACTCCCAGATCACCCGCCCCGTCCGCGCGTCCAGCGCCGCCGCGTTGCTCCGCGGCCCGGTCACGAACATCACCCCGTCCACCACCACCGGCACCGTCTGAATGTTCGAAGCGCCAAACTGATACGTCCACGCGTTCCGCAAACTCCCCACATTCGCCGGCGTCACCTGGGCTAACTCCGTGTAGTGCTGCCCGGCGAGATCGCCCCAATAGGTCAGCCAGTTCTGCGGCTCCCGCCGCGCGTTCTTCAGCCGCTCCCACGTCACGTTGAAGTCCGCCGCCGGCTTCCAAGCCACCGGCTCCACCGTCCCTGACTTCAAAAACGCAAGCACATCGTTCGTCTGCGTCTCCGTCAATTTCGCCGCCGGCATCAGGCTCGCATGCGTCTGCGTCACCTCCCGCACGTTGGCCTTATCCAGGAAATGCAGCTTCTCCTGCCGGTCCATCAACTGAATCGAAAACGTATCTTCGTTCTTCGCCACGCCCGTCAACGTCCGCCCGTCGCGCAGCGTCACGTTCACCGTCCGGAACCCGGGCCGCAGCTTCGCGCTCGGCTCCCGCAGCGACGTCCGCAACTCCTCCTGCCGCCGCTCCTTGGCAATCGTCGTCAGGTCCGGCCCCAACCGTCCGCCTCGGCCCTGCACCATATGGCAGCTCCCGCATCCCGCCGCCCCGAAAAACAGCGCTCCCCCCGCCTTCGCATCGCCCGTGAACGCCGCCTCCGTCTTCGCCCCTTCAAGCGACCGCAGGTACGCCACCACGGCCTTGGCGTCCTCCTCCGGCATCGGAAACGCGGGCATCTGCGTCCCCGCAATCCCCTTCACGATGTTCCGTTGAATGGCCTCGTCGCTGCCGCCGGATTTCCAATCGCCCCGCGTCAGGTTCGGCGCCCGGCCCCCCAACGCCCGCGCCCCGTGGCACGCCGTGCAATTCTTCTCGAAGATCTCGCCGCCCCGCGCTACGGGATTTGCGTGCGGAGACTGCGCCAGCGCCACCCCGGCCACCAACAGAAATCGTACGATCATCCGCACGAGTCTATCGAATGGACTTCAAATACTCCAGCACCGCCTCGGCATCCGCCCGGTTGAACTTATACGCCGGCATCGGAGGCGCCGACGGCTCCCCCTTCGGCGTCAGCCCCGTAGTCAGGTACTTCAGCATGCTCAGGTCGCCCCACTTCACCCACAGCCGGCTCCCCGCCGTCAGGTCCGGCGTCGTCTTCTTCCAGTTCGGCGGCGCCGCGCCCAGCGGCTGAAAGTCCAGCACCGCGCCCTTCAACCACTTACTCCGGTCGAGTACGCCCTTATCCGTCTTCGGCGTATGGCAATCCCCGCACATCGCCACGTTCTCGACGAGATACTTGCCCCGCTCCACCAACTTCGGATCCGCCGCCGCCAAAGGCAGCGCCAAAAGCACCAAGAGAAAGTACCGCATACCTCAGCTTACTCTGACCGCAGCGATTCCAACAAAGGCGCCCGCAACGCCGCCCGTGTCGCCCACACCGAAGCGAGCAACCCCGTCACGAACACCGCCGCCAGCAGCCCCGCAATCGCCAGCATCGGCGGAGCCTGCCCTCGTTCGTACAGCGTCGGCGCCACGGCCAGCAACGCGCACCCCACCCCCACCGTCAACCCGAACGCCAGCAGCAGCACGTTCTCGAGCACAATCACCTGCGCCACCTCGCCGCTCGTGAATCCCACCGCCCGCAGCAGCGCCAACTCCCGCCGCCGCTCCAGCACATTCCGCAGCAGCACCGCCCCCAACCCGAACGTCCCCAGCACCAAACCCAAAGCCCCCAACGCCTGGAACGTCGACAGGTACGCATGCTCCACTTTCAGAAACTGCGCCAGCTTCTCCCCCACCGTCATCACGTCCAACCCCGAATCCGAAAACTGCTCCTCCAACCCCGCATCCGGTTCTTTCTCGAACAGCATCATCCGGAACCCCTGCTCCCCCGGAAACGCCGCCAAGAAAGCCTTCTCCCCCACAATTACTTCGCTCTGAAACACGCTCCCGGAAAGCGTCGCGACGAACCGCACCCGTACGCCCCCATCGAGCGTCATCTCATCGCCAATCTGCTTGTGCAAGATGTACTGCAGTGAATTCGCATCCGCCGCCGCCGGCAACGCCCCGTCGGCCCGCGGCGCATCCAACGCCGGCATCATCCCCTCCGGCAACGCCACCACCTTCGGCCGCGTCGGCGCGTACAGGTTCAAGCAGCTCGCGTCCTGGCCCGGCCGCACCCGCAGCATCAACGCCCCGTCCAGCTTCTCGTACACCGGCGACTGGCTCTCCCCAAAATACGCATACTTCCCAAACGCCAACGCCGACCCCGGCGGATGCCGAAACGCCTCGAGCGAAATCAGCAAAAACGTCGCAAACGCAATCAGCGCAATCGTCATCATCGACCGCGTCGGCCGCTGCCCCGCATTCGCCCATGCCAACCGCCCCAGCGAATCGAAATCCCCCCGAATCCCGGCCTCCAACAAAGCCCGGCTCCCCAACGCCCCGCCGATCAGCAACAAAAATCCCGCGCCGAAAAACCCGCCCTCCGCTGGCATCCGACCCGCCGCCGCCGCCCCGGCCAACAGCAACCCGCCCGCCAGGAACCCCACCGCCACCCACCGCAGCCGCGCCGCCGTCCGCGGCAGGTCATCCAACTGCCGCCCCGCCAGTAGGTCATGCGGCGACAAACCCCGCATCCGCCGCAGCGTAATCACCACCACCAACACGCTCACCACCACGCCCGGCAACACCGCCCCCCGCAACGCCGCCGCCGTGAAATGCAGCGTCAACGCCTGCGTCCCCACCGCATCGTTCCACCACGTCCGCAACCCATACAGCAACCCGCTCGAATACAGCCACGCCCCCGCGCAGCTCAGCGCCGTCCCCAATAAACCCAGCACCAAACCTTCCCGCACAAAAATCCGCCGCACGTCCGCCCGCGTGTACCCCACGGCCAAATACAAGCCAATCTCCCGCAGCCGCTGCTCAATCCCTAACCGGAAAAACAGCGCCGTCAGCAGAAACGCCGAGATCATCACGAACCCGCTGAACATGCCAAAGTACATGCCGAAGTCCGTGCTCCCCGCCGAAGCGGCCAGCGCCTGCTCCCGCAGCGGCAGCCGCGTCAATCCGTCCTTGGCCAAATCCACGCTCGGCACAAACCCCGCAATCCAAGCCTGCTCCTTCCCCCCCGGGTACATCCGGACAGAAGAAACTTCCCCAAACCGCGAACCCCAGATCCGCTGCCCATCCGCCAGCGAGACAAACGCCTTCGGCGTCGTCTTGTACTGCTCCCAATACCTCTCATCCACCGGCCGGATCTTATTCAAGTCCATCGGAAACGGAGGATCCCAATCCGCCACCGTATCCGCATCGCTGATGCCCGGATAGTCCGGCGCCATCACCCGGTCCCCCAGCGTCGTCCCCCCGGCCACGCTGAACATCTCCTTCGCCGTATCCAGCTTCCCCTCTTGCCGCCAGACGTAATACTCCAGCTCCAACTTATCGCCCGGCTTCGCGCCCAACTCCCGCTGCGTCCACGCGTTCAGCCGGATCCCCTCTGTCACCTCCGGCGTCGCCGTCACGAGCGAATACGGAACCTCTTTCCCGTCCACCCGCATAAAGTTCGCCAGGTACGTCAACAGCGGCTCCGCCCGCAGTCCCAACTTCTCCGCGGTCGCCTGAATCCTCAGCACCTGCTCCTCGCGGAACAGCCCCGACGAACTCTCAATCTGCATCCCCCCCGGCACCGGCCGCAGCTTCAGCCCCAAATCTTCCATCCGCAGCCCGTCCTGCAGTTCGGCGTCCGTCACCCCAGGCCCGCTTACCAGCAACACATTCGCCCGCCCGGCCTGTTCGAGCTCCTTCTGCAGCGTCGACAGCGCCACGTACACAACCCGCAACTCCCCCTGCTGCGGCTCCAAAGCAAACCCGCCTGGCGCCGACTTCTTCACGCGAAACCGCACCGTCCTGACGGACCCTTCCCGCCGCCCATGCAACGACTCCTGCGGAATCTCGCTCGGCTTCTCGATCCGCACCAGCACCCCGTCCCCGGCCTTCGCCCCAAACTCCCGCGCCAGCGCCTCGCTCACCACCGCATCCCGCTCCCCCAGCGCCTCCGGCTCCAAACCCTGCAGCTTCCAATACCGCTCATCCACCCCGTAAATCAAAACCTTCGACGCCGACCGGTTACTCTCCTGGTGCTTCACAATCCCCGTGAAATGCAGCACCGGCGCCATCCCCCGGCCCTTCATCGCCAGCCGGTCCGCCAACCCCTCCGTGAACGGCAACGCCGCCACCACCGCCGAATCCACGCGCCCCAGCCGCGCCAGCGCCAACTCCTTCAGCGAAGCCTGCACCGACTCGCCCACAATCTGCGCCCCCACCATCACCGACACGGCCACCGCCACGCCGAACACCACGGCCAGATTCGTCCGCCAAAACCAAAGCAGGTTCCGCCTCATCACGACACTTCTTCCAACCGCCGCCCCGCCATCCGGTATCGCCGCTCCATCCGCCCCGCCAGCGCCGGGCTATGCGTCACGACCACCATCATCATCCCCGAATCGCTCTGCAAATCGAGCAACAACGCAATCACTTCCTCTGCCGTCCGCTCGTCCAGGTTCCCCGTCGGCTCATCGCACAGCAACAACTGCGGCTGCCGGATCAACGCCCGCGCAATCGCCACCCGCTGCTTCTCCCCGCCCGAAAGCTCCCCCGGCCGGTGATGCAGCCGCTCGGCCAATCCCACCCGCCGCAGCAACTCCTCGGCCCGGTCTTTCGCCCCCGGGTCCGCCTTGCCCACCAGCGTCGGCGTCAACACGTTCTCCCGCACCGTACACTGCGGCAGCAGGCAATGGTCTTGGAAAATAAACCCGATCTTCTCGTTCCGAAACCGCGCCTGGTCCGCCTCGCCCAGCTGCAACGGCCGCACCCCGTCGAACTCCATCGTCCCGCCCGAAGGCGCGTCCAGCAGGCCCAGAATATGCAGCAGCGTACTCTTACCGCTCCCCGAAGGTCCCACAATTGAGATGCGGTCCCGCCGCACTATCTTCAGGTCCACCGCCTCCAGCACCGGCAACTCCCCGGCCGCCGTCCGATAGACTTTCGAAATCTGGCTAAGTGTGATCACGCGACTCCATGGTAAACGTCCAGGGCCGCCCGCGTCATCGCCTCAATCGAGTAGTGCTCCCGCACGCCAGCCAACCCCTTCGCCCCCAACTCCCGCCGCAGCGCCGCATCGTCCCGCAGCTTCGCAATCGCCTCGGCCAGCGCCCCCGGGTCCTTCGGAGGCACCAACAACCCGCCCCCCGTCTTCCGAATCATCTCCGGAAACGCCCCGTGCGCCGGCTGCACCACCGGCGTCCCGCAAGCCCAACTCTCGAGCACGAAAATCCCCTTCGGCTCCACATAATCCGTCGGCACCGAAAGCACATCCACGCTCTGCAGGAACTTCGCCTTCCCCTCGCGATCCGGCGACCCGTGGTAGATCATCCGCTTCTCCCACTTCGCCAGATACTCCCGATGCTCCGGCAAGTTATACCCCGCCGCATGCAGCTCAACACCCTCTAGCCGCTCCACAGCCTCAATCAGATTATGCAGCCCCTTCTCCGGAGCAATCCGAGCAAAGAACCCCACCCGAAACCCTGCATGACTCTTCTCCGCCGCACCCAACCCCTCAAAATTAATCCCCAGCGGCACCACATGCACCTTCTCCGCCGGAATCCCCAAGTACCCCGTCATGTACTCGGCGTAGTATTCGCTCGTCGCGATAAACGCGTCCACATGCTTCACCTGCGCCCGAATCAGCTCCATGCTCCGGCTCCGCCACGGCTCATGCAGCCCATCCAAAAACAGGTCCTCGCCCTGCAAAGTGCAAACCACCGGCGACCCCGTCACCCGCTTCATCGGCTCGGCAAACGAGATCAGCAGCGTGAACGGCAGGCTGATCACGTCCGGCTTGCTCTCCGTCGCCAGCCACTCGCACAGCTTCCCAAACTCTTTCTGGATCGGCCCGTGCTCCCCTTCCAGCATCGAAACCGTCATCTCGCCCAGAAACTTCGGGTCCACCGCCACGCCCCGCTGCGACGCCATCCGCAGCGCCGCATTCGAGTCCCAGAGCTTATCCAAGAACTTCGGCGTATGCCGAAACAGCGCCGACTTCTGCTGCAGATAAACGCTGATCCCGCCAAAGAAAACCCGGTTCAGGCTATAGTTCGCCTCGTCCGTCAAAGTAGGCGTATATACGGGCACGAGGACCACATCGTGGCCCTCGGCGTTCAACTCACCCGCCAGCGCGTTGTCGCGCATGCAGGAGCCGCAGTACATATTCGCGGCCCCCGCTGTGATGTAAACGATCTTCACTAACCCACCAGTTCAGGCACCGCTTGAAACGCCCGGCGCGAGTACAGGTGGTCGAACAGGTTGCCTTCATGCGGCTGATCCCACGAAATCTTCATCGTCGAAATCGGCCCCAGGTTCAACCGGCCAATGTGCGGATTGGCCAGCAGCCGCTGATGCAACTGCTTATCGTTGGTCAACGCCGTGCAAACCAGCGTCGGTCCCAAGCACTCCGGCAGATCGTGCGGCTCCACGTGCACCACGCTCACATGCGGATACCCGAACTCCCGGTTCGCCATCGGATGCTCCTTCGAGGACACATGGATCACCGACGGCATCAGATACGTGCAGCCCTCATACTCGGCCACCCGCGCCGTCCCGCGCACCTTCGCGCAAAGGTCCTCCGCCCCGCCATCGAGTTCGGAATCGACCATCGCGCTGATCCGCTTCGCCACGTCCGGATTCGCCAGCGGCGCAATGGCCGCCTTCGGATCATCCTCGGCCGTCGGCTTGATCTGCGCCAACCGCTCCGCCAGCGCCTCGGCCAGCTTCCGGCTGTCGCCCGTCGTCCAAATGCTCGAACAGTTCACGCAGGAACGGCCCGAGTTATTGGAAACCGAGTCCACCATCAGGTCGAGATACTTCTCCCAACTCGCGGCCCCGTCATCGGCCAGAATGATCTTCGAATAGCCCGGCCCGTGGATCTCAATCCGCGGATCCCCGCTCCACGCCTTCGCCGCTGCCACGTCGCCGAACAACATCCCGCGGCCCGTACCCCGCAGAATCTCGCCGCCGCCCGCATGGCTCGTCGGATAGTAGCCGAACACTTCAGCGGGCACGCCCGCCTTCACATACGCCTGAATGATCCGATAAGGCGCCCACGGCTCCGAACTCCCCGGCTTCAGAATCAGCGGCGTCTTCAGCGCAATCGCCGGCGCCCACAACGAATGCACGCCCGGCGAGTTCGAAGGCAGAATCACGCCCATCGAATCGCCCCGCGGGAAGAAGCTCAACGCCCGCCCATCAATATCGCCCACGCCGCTATCCAGCATGTCCAGACTCGGCAGCCGCGTCAGACCCATCAACACGGTCTCCATCGACGCCAGCACCCCGGCGATCTTCTCCATGTTCCGGCGCACCATCACCCACGGCAAGCCCGTCGTCGCCGAAATGGCCTCGACAAACTCCTGCGGCGACTGCGTCGTCTCGCCCAGCGGCAGGTCGTGGTTCAGGAAGTAGTCCGAAGCCTTCGCCGCCATCGCAATCAGCTCTTTCGTCGTGAAGCCCTGCAAAATCGCCGCGGCCTCATGCTGGCTCATCAGGTCCCGCCGGATCAACCCGACGTTCGCCTGGCTCGCCTCCACGTACGGCTTCCGCGTCCGGTAGTGCACCGCCGTCGCCGTGTCCACGCTGCGGTACGGCTTCCCGTAACGCAAAATCGGTAAGTGCAACATGGCTTAGTACACCCCCTCAACCACGGACTTCTGGAACCGCGAAAACGGCCGCACGTTCCGCACCCCGTCCCACGGATACTGCTCGCAAGGCGCTTCCCGCTCGCACTCATCGCGCTCCAGGAACCGCGGAATAAAGGTCTCTTTCGTCAGCGTCGTCAGCCGCACCCGGCCCGTCGCCCCGTAGTCCACCACCTTCGTCGCATCGTCGAAATCCACGACCTCTAACACCGCCCGCGGCACCGGCGGGTAGTAGATGATCGCCCAGTTGTCCTCCGGCTCCGGCGCCTTATGCGTCGCCAGACCCATCAGCGTGTTGCCGTACGTCGGCGCGAAGTAGATGTTCGGCCCCAGCAACTCCTCCACCGCGAAGCGATGGAACTGCGGGGTCATCTCCGTGCCACCACAGAACACACCCTTAATCCCCGCTTTCTCTAAATTGACCTTCTCGCACAAAGCCTCCAGCAGCTTCGGCGTCGTGAACATGCACTTCACTTCGTGCGCCCGCAGAATCGTCAACGCCTGGTCAATGCAGTGCTGCTTATACAGCTCGGCCTCCTGCAACTGCCCCCGCTTGATCAGCTTGATCACCCAACGCGGATCCAGGTCCACCGAGAACGCAATGCCACCCCGGTGCTGCGCCAAATGCTCCACCGCCAGCCGCAGCCGCCGCGGGCCGCTCGGTCCCAGCATCAGCCAGTCCGCACCCTTCGGGAAGTGCTCGTCCGGCAGGGTCTCTGAAAAATTCTCGTAGTCAATCCGGAAGTCGTCCATCTGCACCCGCGACTTCGGAATGCCGGTCGAACCGCCGGTCTCAAACACATATACCGGCCGGTGCGCCAAGCCCTTCGGCACCCAGCGCCGCACGGGGCCGCCGCGCAGCTCGTCATCCTGGAAGTTCCCAAACTTGTCCAGGTCGGCGTACGACGTCACCTCTTTCCGCGGGTCCCAGCCCGCCTCTTGCGCCCAGTTCAGCCAGAACGGGCAGCCGGTCTCGGGGTTGAAATGCCATTCAACCATCTCGCGCACATGAGCGTCCAGACGCTCCTTGTTCGCTTGTACTTTTGCAAAAAGATCGGGTTGGGTCGCGGTACTCATTGCCATATATCTTATTCTGATGTCATGCCCTCGCGAATGGCGCGCATTTTTAAACCCGTCTTGATCGTCCTCCTCGGCGCGGCCGGAGCTGCCGCCCTCGTCTTCGGCGTCTTCGGCGGCCGCGTCGAACTCGACGGCGCCGGCGTCCCCGCCCAGGTCAAATTCGACGCCCCCGAAGCCCACTACGAAAAGGTGGAAGCCAGCCGCGCCCAACCCGCCCCGGCCCCCGAACCCACCCCCGCCGTCATCCCCGCGGCCGCACCCGCTCCCCCCACCGCCTATTGGACCGACTTCCGCGGCCCCCTCCGCGACGGCCACTACACCCAAACCAAAATCCTCACCGCCTGGCCCAACGGCCAGCTCAAACAGCTCTGGAAACAGCCCATCGGCGGCGGCTGGGCCAGCTTCGTCATCGGCGACGGCCTCGCCTTCACCATCGAACAACGCAAAGCCCAGGAAGTCATCGCCGCCTACGACCCCGCCACCGGCCGCGAACGCTGGACCCACCGCTACGACGCCGATTTCCAGGAGTCCATGGGCGGCCCCGGCCCTCGCGCCACCCCCACCTGGCACGACGGCAAGCTCTACTCCCTCGGCGCCGAAGGCCACCTCGTCGTCCTCGACGCCAAAACCGGCAAGCTCCTCTGGCAGAAAAACATCCTCGACGATAACAACGCCGAAAACCTCCCCTGGGCCATGTCCGCCTCGCCCTTAATCGTGGACGACCTCGTCATCGTCCAGCCCGGCGGACCCCAAAACAAAAGCATCGTCGCCTATAGCAAAACCACCGGCGCCAAAGTCTGGGGCAGCCTCAGCGAAAAAGCCGCCTACGCCTCCCCCCTCCTCGCCACCCTCAACGGCCAGCGCCAAATCCTCACCATGACCGCCACCCGTGCCGTCGGCCTCAACCCCGCCGATGGCAAGCTCCTCTGGGAGTTCCCGTGGAAAACCGACTACGACGTCAACAGCTCCTCCCCCATCGTCGTCGGCCCCAACCAGGTCGTCGTCGCCGCCGGCTATGACCACGGCGCCGCCCTCGTCGAAGTCGCCCCCGACGGCTCCACCAAAACCATCTGGCAAAACAAGAAACTCAAAACGAAGTTCTCCACCGCCGTCTTCCACAACGGCTATCTCTACGGTCTCGACGACGCCATCCTCGCCTGCGTCGACGCCAAAACCGGCGAGCAGAAATGGAAGGGCGGCCGCTACGGCTACGGCCAGCTCCTCCTCGCCGACGGCCACGTAATCGTCACCACCGAACAAGGCGACATCGCTCTCGTCAAAGCCACCCCCACCGCCCACGAAGAGCTCGCCCGCTTCACGGCCCTCGACGGCAAAACCTGGAACGTCCCCGCCATCGCCGATGGCCGTCTCTTCGTCCGCAACACCCGCGAAATGGCCGCCTTCGAACTCGGCGCGCCGTAACGGCCCTGCAACACTCCTAAGCGATACTATTCTCGATGCGCCTCTGCCTCCTGGCCGCTCTGGCCCTTCCGCTCTTCGCCGTCGACCTCCGGGGCAAACTCGATAACGCTCCCTTCACGCGCGTCCTCCTCACCGCGCCCAATGGCGCCATCCTCGCCGAAACCACCACCGACGCGAACGGCGAATACTTCTTCCGAAACGCCCCGCCCGACGCCCGCCCCGTCCCCGCCCTTCTCGTCACCGTCACGGCCATCCGCGGCGCCGCCGTCGACGCCTCCGAATCCCCCCAAGTCGTCCTCAACGGCGGCAACCCCAACCCCACCGCCGCCCACGCCCTCGAAGGCCAGCCCAACGTCCTCATGCAGCAAACCGGCGCCGGCCAGGTGTCCCCTTTCCTGCGTGGCTTCACCGGCTACCAGGTCCTCAACCTCGTCGACGGCGTCCGCTTCAACAACTCCACCTTCCGCAGCGGCCCCAATCAATACCTCGCCTACCTCGAACCCAGCCAGGCCGACCACGTCGAAGCCATGCTCGGCCCCACCGGCACCCAGTACGGCTCCGACGGTCTCGGCGGCACGATCCAAGTCTTAACCCGCCCGACCAACTTCACCGATACCCCCCGCTGGGCCGGCCGCCTCTCCCTCAACAGCCAGTCCGCCGACCTCGGCGGCGGCGCCTCCGCCGAAGCCGCCCACAGCACCGCCAAGCTCTTCGTCCTCTTCGGCGGCGCCGGCCATCGCCACAACGATCTCCGCGCCGGCGGCGGCTACGACTCTCGCAACGTCCTCACCCGCCTCTACGGCCTCGACCGCGACCGCGTCAAATCCATCCTCGGCCCCCGCCAGCAGGACACGGCTTACACGCAAGCCGGCGCCCACGGCAAAATCGCCTACCGCCCCTCCGCCACCCAATCCCTCACCGGCTGGTACCAGCGCGGCGAACTCTGGGGCATCCGCAACTATAAGGACCTCTGGGGAGGCCTCGGCCGCCTCACCAACGAATTCACCCCCCAAATCCTCGACCTCGGCTACGTCCGCTACGAGAAGCTCAACGTCGGCCCCTTTGACTCTCTCTCCGGCCGCTTCTCGATCAACTCGCAGCAGGATGGCGGCATCCGCCAAAATCTCCGAGTCACTGACCCCGTCACCCGCGAATTCAACCGCGTCACCGCCTACGGCTACACCGGCCAGGGCGTCACGCACATCCAGTCCCACACGCTCCTCGCCTTCGGCGCCGAACTCTACGATGAGCGCATCCGCTCCGTCCGGACGATCAACAACATCGCGTCCCGCCCCCTCTATCCCAACAACTCCTCCTACCGCAGCGCCGGCTATTTCCTCCAAGGGTCCACCGAACTCCCCGCCCGCCTCCGCGCCGGCTACGGCCTCCGCTACAGCCGCGTCAACTACGCGCAGTTGACCTTCGCCGATTGGACCGGCCACGCCTCGCTCTCCTACCGCCTCACGCCCTCGCTAGCCCTCCACGCCACCGGCAGCCGCGGCTTCCGCGCCCCGAACCTTAACGATCTCGGCGCCCTCGGCCTCAACGATCTCGGCTACGAAATCCCCGTCGTCGAAGCGCTCAACGCCAACCCCCTCCTCGCCGACTCCGGCGGCGAAGGCGCCCTTTCGAAGGGAACCCCCGCCCGCGCGTTGGGCTTTGAGACCCTCCGCAACGTCGAGTTCGGCCTCCAGTTCCGCACCCAGCGCCACTCCGCCCGCGTCCAGTTCTTCGACTCTCTCCTGGCGGACCCCATCGTCCGCCGCACGCTCCTCTTCCCCGCCAACGCCGTCCCCACGTCGCTAGCCGGCCTCCCCGTCACCCCCATCCCCCCAACCGCCGCGCAAAGAGCCCAAGGCGTAGTCACCGTCGCGACCACATTCGACCCCCGAGCGGTGAAAGCCTTCGTCAACGACGGAGCCTCCCGCTACTGGGGTTTTGAGAGCTTGTGGCGCAGCGACCTGACGAGCCGTTGGCGCGTCCTAGCCAACTACTCGTATCTCCTCGGCCGAGATCTCTATCCGAACCGCAACATCCGCCGTCTCCCTCCGCAGCAGGGCGAGTTCGCCCTCCGCTACGCCCGCCGCTGGTACATCGAAGGGGTGTTCCGCGCGAGCGGAGCCCAGAGCCGCTTAAGCGGCGGAGACATCGATGATGAGCGCATCGGAGCCTCTCGCCGCCGCATTGATATTGCGGATTTCTTCAACGGAGGCCGCGCCCCGAACATTGGCGAGACGCTCCAGCAGATTCAGGACCGCGTCCTCCCTGGTATCGCGAACGCGACCCGCGTCCCCCTCTACAACAGCACCGCCGGCTGGGCCACCATCGAACTCCGCGGCTGGCTCCCCATCTCCGAGCGCTGGAGCCTCTACGGAGGCATCGCCAACCTGACCGACCGCAACTACCGCATCCACGGCTCCGGCATCGACGCCCCCGGCTTCAACGCCTCCCTCGGCGCCCGCCTGACGTTTTGACGTGCGGCAGGACATACAATGAGGTCATGAAGTTCCGAGTTGTCCTTGAGTTCGATCCGGAAACCAACAGTTACTCCTCCTTCTGTCCGGAACTGCCGGGCTGTGCCTCCGCTGGCATCACGGAAGAGGAAGCCCGCCAGAACATCGAAGAAGCGATCCGCCTGTATTTGGAACCCTCCGATATCAAGCTCCCAGAGTCCGCGATTCTCTCCGAGGTCACGATTGGGTGAACGCGGTACTCCCCGGCTTACCGCCGGCGAGGTCATAAGGTTCTTGAAGCAACATGGCTTCGTCTCTGTTGGGCAGTCAGGTAGTCACCAAAAGTGGCGGAACGAGTCCACAGGCAAACAGGTCATCGTCGCCATTCACGCTGGACGCCTGCTCCCGCTGGGAACAATGCGCTCAATCATCGAAGGCAGTGGAATTCCTCGTATTGAGTGGCCGGACTAACCTGCGGTGGCTCCTCGTACCGTCACCGTTATGGAGGCATGCGGATCGCTTATGACCCAATACTTGGTTCTCTTCGAAAACACGTCCACCGGCTTCAGCGCCTACGCCCCTGATCCCCCAGGCTGCATCGCCACGGGCCCCACGATTCCGGAGACTCGCTGCCGCATGGAAAAGGCGATCGCCATGCATCTGGCAGCCATGCGCGAAGACGGCGATCCCATCCCCGAACCGTCTCATTTCGAACTCCTCGAAGCTCGGTGACCCTCCCCGGACTCCAAGTCCCACCCGGTCACCGCCCGATCGGCTTCCCGCCCTTCATCACAAACCGAACCTGGGTCAGCGTGCGAAGATCCACCGTCGGGTCCCCCTCCACCGCGATGAGATCAGCCACCTTCCCACTCCGTAGCGACCCCAACGTCTCCGCCCTGCCCAACAACTCGGCCGCCCGAATCGTCGCTGCCTGCAGCGCCTGAAACGCCGGTACCCCAGCCTCCGTGTAAGCAAACAACTTCGACAAACTCGCCTGTCCCCGCGTCATGCCGGGCCGGCGAACATAGGAGTCCGAACCAAACGCCACCGGCACACCCAGCGAAAACGCCTTCTGGATTCGGCTCTTCGCCATCGCATCCCACATCGCTTGTTGCTGCGCGCTCGGCTTCGGCAACTCCCACATCTTTCGCACCCCTTCGAACATTCCAATTGACTCCGTGTCGCGCGGATCCTCCTCGGTCAACACCAAGAACGTCTTCTTCTTCTCGGCCATCAGCTTCAACGTGCTCTCCCGGATGCCATAGCCATGCTCAATCGAATCCACGCCGCCCTCCAAAGCCCACCGGATCGCCAAATCCGAAACCGCGTGTGCCGCCACGGGCCGCCCGCCGAATCCCCCCCGATCGACCCGGTGCACCTCGTCGACAATCGCCCGGATCTCCTCGACGGACATCATCCGCACCCCCACGTCCACGATAATCTTGATGCAATCCGCCCCATCGAAGAATGCCTGCCGCACCGCCTTGCGAGCCTCCTCCACTCCGCTAATCTCCACATACTCCTGCCGGACCAACGACTGGCCTTCGACGGGCAACCGGTCAAACTGCCCGCCCACCAGCGAGATGGCGCGAGTGGAAACCACCATGCGCGGGCCCGGCACCCAACCCGCCTCAATGGCATCGCGCAGCGCCACGTCGCCGTTCACCCCGGAGTTCCCCAAGTCCCGCACCGTCGTAAACCCGGCCTCCAGCATCTCGCGGGCGCTCCGGACTCCAAACAGAGCCCGCTTCGTCGTACCCATCTGACTAACCTGCCCCACCAAATGGGTATCGCCAAATCCAAGCCGCACGTCGTGCTCATGCAACAGGTGCGTATGCGTGTCAATTAGTCCAGGCAGCACCGTCGCCTTTGTCAGGTCGATCACGGTAGCGCCGGTAGGCACCGTCTCCCCCATCGTCGGACGAATCTCCTGGATTCGATCGCCTTTAACGAAAATCGACTGGTTCTCGAGAACCTTCTGGCTCTCCACGTCCACCACTCGCCCCGCATGAATCACCGTCACCTGACAGAGCAGGTTACTCGAGTAAATCAGGACTAGAAAGACAAGTAGCCGCGTGAGCCATCATCCTATCATCAGCCCTCCGGGCACAACAGCGGTCGGCTAGTTGCGCCGGGCATACCTCAAGCGAGCCTGACGACCTCGCCAGCATGAATGGCACGTAGCCGAACCAGCGCCGTCGGCACCAAATTCTTAAGATCAGCAAGGCGGTTAGTCGAAGCGCACAGAACCAGAATCGCAATGCGCCGTCCCTCCAGATTCTGTTGATATGGCATCCCTTGGTCCGTAGTGATGAGTACCTCGAACCCAGCAGCCTCTGCTGCCGCCAGCAAGACGCCATTTTTCAACCCCGCCAGCTTCGCATAAGCCGCTGTCTGGCAGTCATGTTCAGCGAAGAGCAGCCGCAGCTTCTGGTCCACGCACTCATCAAGCAGGGGTTTCACATCCCCCTCAGACTTGAGCTAAACGAAGCGCCTTGCACTCCTCCAGAACTTGTACGGCAAGCTCACGGCTTACCGTCGGAAATCCCTCCAAGAATTCGTCCAGAGAGTCCCCGTTCTCGATGTAATCGAACAGCGTTTGCACCGGTACGCGGGTTCCCCGAAATACGGGAGTTCCATGCATCACTTCGGGGTCGCGGGTGACGGCTTCTTGCATGCTCCGATTATCACCCAGATTTCCCTCTTTGCCCCCCACCCCCCACCCCCACTCCGATATCATGACCAAATCATGCGGCGACAACTCCTCCTCCTCCTCACCCTCCTCCCCGCAGCCATGGCCAACGACTGGCCCCAATTCCGAGGCCCCAACTCCACCGGCCTCTCCCCCGAATCCAACCTCCCCCTCGTCTTCAGCCCCACCCAAAACGTCGTCTGGAAGACCCCCCTCCCCCCCGGCCACTCCTCCCCCGTCTTCTCCAAATCCCAAATCTTCCTCACCGGCTACGACGACAAAGCGCTATATATCATTTCCCTCGACCGCAAGTCCGGCGCCGAACGCTGGCGCCGCTCCCTCCCCCGCGCCCGCCACGACGAGTTCCACAAACAAAACTCCCCCGCCAGCCCCAGCGCCGTCACCGACGGCCAAAACGTCTACGCCTTCTTCACCGAGTTCGGCCTCATCTCCTACGACGCCGCCGGCAAAGAACGCTGGCGCCTCCCCCTCGGCCCCTTCAATAACCCCTTCGGCATGGGCGCCTCCCCCGTCCTCTCCGGCAACACCCTCCTCATGCTCTGCGACGCCGAATCCGGCTCCTTTTTCCTCGGCATCAACAAAGACACCGGCAAACAGAAATGGCGCCGCGACCGTCCCGACGTCGCCCGCGGCTTCGCCACCCCGGTCTTGAACGGACCCAACGAAGTCCTCGTCGCCGGCAGCTACCAACTCATCTCCTACTCCGTCTCCACCGGCGAACCCATCTGGTGGGTCGGCGGCCTCACCTGGCAACTCAAGCCCACCCCCGTCCTCGGCGACGGCGTCGTCTACGTCCTCGGCTGGGCCGGCAACTCCGACACCGGCCAGCAGGAAGACGTCCCCCCCTTCTCCGAAGCCCTCGCCAAATGGGACTCGAACAAAGACGGCAAACTCGCCCAAGCCGAAATCCTCGATCCCCGCCTCACCAAAGAATGGGCCGCCATGGACCTCGACCGCACCGGCGCCATGGAAGAACGCGACTGGAAGATGTATCAAACCCGCCGCCAGGCCGTGAACTCCGTCTCCGCCATCAAGCTCGGCGGCCGCGGCGACATGACCGCCACGAACGTCCTCTGGCGCTATCACAAGTCCCTCCCCAACACCCCCTCGCCCGTCCTCCACAACGGCATCGTCTATCTCGTCAAGGAAAGCGGCATCCTCACCGCCCTCAACGCCAAAACCGGCGAAGTCCTCAAACAAGGCCGCCTCACCGGAGCCCCCGGCGACTACTACGCCTCCCCCGTCGTCGCCGGCGACAAGCTCTACGCCATCTCCCAAGAAGGCAAAGTCGTCGTCGTCCAAACCGGCGCCGACTGGCAGATCCTCCAGGTCAACACCATGAACGAAGCCGTCAATTCAACGCCCGCCTTCCTCGACGGGCGCATCTTCCTCCGCACCCACGAAAACCTCTACTGCTTCGCCAAGGAGGCCAAGTGATCTGGCCCATCCTCCTCCTCGCCTTCGTCGATTGGCCCCAGTTCCGCGGCCCCGAAGCCCTCGGCGTCAGCGAAGGCCACAAACTCCCCACCGAGTTCAACGCGAAGAAGAACGTCGTCTGGCAGGTCCCCCTGCCCCCCGGCCATTCGTCCCCCATCGTCGTCGGCAAGCGCCTCTTCGTCACCGCTGTCGAAGGCGAAAAGCTGCTCACCATCGCCCTCTCCACCGAAACCGGCAAGGAGCTCTGGCGCCAGGAATCCCCCCGCCCCCGCAAAGAGAGCTTCCAGAAAACCAACACCGCCGCCTCCCCCTCGCCCGCCTCCGACGGCCAGCGCGTCTATTCGTTCTTCGGCGATTTCGGCCTCCTCGCCTACACCGTCGAAGGCAAACCCGTCTGGCAGATGCCCCTCGGGCCCTTCAACAATCCCAACGGCCACGGCTCCTCGCCCATCGTCGCCGACGGCACCGTCGTCCTCATCTGCGACCAGGACACGAACTCCTACCTCCTCGCCGCCGACGCCAAAACCGGCAAGGTCAAATACAAAATCGAGCGCCCCGAAGTCACCCGCGGCTACGGAGTTCCGGCTCTCTACAAACCCAAGTCCGGCCCCGTCGAAATGATCATCCCCGGCGCCTACCTGACGGTCGCCTACAACTTCGCCACCGGCGAAAAGCTCTGGTGGTTCGGCGGCATGTCCTGGCAGTCGAAGAGCCCGCCCATCCTCATCGACGGCATCATGTACCAAAGCTCCTGGGAAACCGGCGGCGACGGCCCCATGCCCGAAGTCCCCCAGTTCGACGAGATCCAGGCCGCCCACGACAAGGACAACAACGGCAAGCTCGACGCGACCGAAGCCCTCGCCTACGGCATCAAAGCCGGAGGCTTCACCGCCGCCGACCTCGACCACGATGGCTTCCTCGACTCTCGCGAGTGGAGCTTCTACCGTATGTTGAAGCAGACCCGCAACGCCCTGGTAGCGGCAAAGCCCGGCGGCCGCGGCGACGTCTCGAACTCCCACGTCCTCTGGCGCTACTCGAAGTCCCTCCCCAATACCTCCGCGCCCCTCTACTACAACGGAGCCCTCTGGATCGTCAAAGACGGAGGCGTCCTCACGACCCTCAACCCCAAGACCGGCGAAGTCATCAAGCAAGGCCGCCTCACCGGAGCGTTGGAGCAATACTGGGCCTCCCCCGTAGCCGGCGATGGAAAGGTGTACATGATCAGCGCCGCCGGCAAGGTCGTCGTGCTCAAAGGAGCCGGCGAATGGGAGATCCTCGCGATGAACGAGCTCGACGACGAAGTCTTCGCGACCCCCGCCATCGTCAACGGCCGCATCTATCTCCGCACCCGCAACTCGCTTTACTGCTTTGCCCAGCTTTAAGCCCCTGAACTTCGAGCGCCGCCCCCCGGACGGAGAATTCTACGACCGCATGGCCACCCGCCGCACAGTCCGCGACTTCTCCCCCGAACCCGTCCCCTACGAACTCATCGAAGAGGCGATCCGCACCGCCGCCACGGCCCCCAGCGGAGCGAACCAACAACCCTGGCACTTCGTCGTCGTCGCCGACCCGGCGATCAAACGCCAGATCCGCGAAGCCGCCGAAGCCGAAGAAAAAGAAAACTACGAACACCGCTTCCCCCCCGAATGGCTCGCCGCCCTAGCCCCCTTCGGCACCGACGCCAACAAGCCCTTCCTAGAAACCGCCCCCTACTTAATCGTCGTCTTCGCGCTGAACCACGGCCTAACCCCCGAAGGCGAAAAGATCAAGCACTACTACGTCCAGGAGTCCGTAGGCATAGCGACCGGCTTCCTCCTCGCCGCCCTCCACCTGGCCGGCCTGGCGACCCTCACCCACACCCCGAGCCCCATGGGCTTCCTAACAAAAATCCTCCACCGCCCCAACAACGAACGCCCCTTCCTCCTCATCCCCGTAGGCTACCCCGCCCCCGACGCCGAAGTCCCCGACCTAACCAAGAAACCCCTTACCGAAATCCTCACCCACCTGTAGCGCCCCCGCCCGGTTATTTTCTGTTACTCCGGCTGTTCATTTGCGTATCGTAGCCGTATGAGTTTTCACGAGCTCTTCGCGCTCTACTCCCCAGAGGTAACCGCCTTCGCGCATTTCCTCTGCGGAGACCGCGCGCTCGCCGAAGATCTCTGTCAGGAAACCTTCGTCCGCGCCTGGACCGCGCGCGGAGAAATCCGTCAGCAGACTGTCAAAGCCTATCTGCTGACCATCACCCGCAATCTCTTCCGGGACCATCTCCGGCGCCACCGGAAAACGGAGGAACTCCCCAACGTCGCGGCCTCGGAGTTACCCGCCCTGCAACGCATCACGCAAGCCGAAGAGCTTGCGGGCGTCCTGCAGGCGATGCGAGATTGGGACCCCTCGGACCGCCAGGCGCTGCTCTGGTTCGCTCGCGATGAGCTCTCCGTTGACGAAATCGCCTCGCGCCTCGGCTGCTCTTCCGCCGCCGCCAAACAGCGGATCTACCGCGCTCGCAAGAAACTCAACTTACTGAGGAAATCATAATGGAAATCACGAAAGACATCATCACCGACTTACTGCCCGGCTACCTCGCCAATGAGGTCAGCGAAGACTCTCGCCGCTTGGTCGAATCCTGGTTCGCCAAGGACCCAGCCTTCGCCGCCTTGTCCCGGAAACTCGCGCCTTCTCCCTCCCGCGAAACCGCCGCGCTGAGCCGCACTCGCGCTTTGCTGCGCACTCGGAACACTTGGCTCGGTTTCGCGATCGCCTATTCCCTCGCCCCGTTCTCTTTCTGGGCCAGTAGTGAACATGGTCTCCGCTGGATGATGCTCCGCGACGCCCCGATGCAAGCCGCGTTCTTCGCCGCTTGTGGACTCGGCTGCTGGATCGCTTGGGCGATCTACTATCGGCGTTCCGCCTCCTCCGGCGTCTAGGCCCCTCTACTGCAACCGCTCCCGATACTGCTGCCGCGCATACTCATACGCCCGCGCCATCTCCCCCCGCTCACTCAACTTCACTCTCCCCGTCTTCTGCTGCTCACACAAATCCACCGCCTTCAAACACCACTCAATACTCTTCTTCTCCCGCACCGGATCCTCCCCCACCGTCACCCAAATCGGATTCGTATGCGAACTCGGCAACACCCTTACGGCCACCCAAGAACTCCGCTCAATCCGCGTCGTAAACTTCACCTCCCGCATCACCCCATCCCCGTCCACCTCCGTCTTCTCCACCGCCACCCCATTCACCACCAACTCCACCGGCACCTTCCGGCTCGTCCCCACCCGCGCCTGCTCCACGTCCCAGTACGGCTTCACATTCGCCTTCCGCTTCGGCTCCGGCGTCTCATTCAACATCGCCGCCACCTGCACCGTCGCCGTCACCCGAGCCGGCCGGCTCAGCTTCACATCCCCCTTCCCCATCTCCACATTGCTCACCCGGAAATCAATCAAATGGCTCCGCCCATCCGACACATAATTCCGCCCCTCTTTAATCCCCTGAATCCAATCCCCATAGTCCGGCTTCGCCTGCCGCACATAGCTCCGCCCCAAGCCCACCTTCGTATCGTAAATACAAGGAAAATCCGTCTCCCCACTAATCCGCGTCCGGTACCCCGCATTCAACGTGTGGTACCAGATATTCAACTCCCAAGGCCAAGGCGTATCCACCGTCGACAAGAAATCCACCGCCCCGTGCGTCACGCTCACGATATATTCGTTCGCCCCAATCCCGTCAAACCGCGGATGGTCATACGACAACAGCTCCTCCTTCGGCATCTCGAGCCCCCAACCCGAATGCGCAAACCCCGTCACCGCCCCCTGCTTCTTCGCCCACTGCAACACCGGCAACCCCCACGTCGGCCAATCCTCCAGCCGCTGCGTCCCCGGATAGTCCTGCTCCTTCACCCCCAATAAAACCAGGTGCCCCGTATGGCTCGAAGGATGCCCCGAAATCTCCAGGTCATACCGAATCCGGTTCTCCTCCGTCGACAACGCATTGTCCTTCCCCTCGAAAAACGTCTTCTGGAAATACCACCCCGGCCCCCAAGTCAACACGCTCCCAATCTTCAAATCCTCCCCCAGCACATGCCGCATCATGTCCTGCGGATACACCCCCTCCGTCGGCCGCTCATAGTGCGAACATCCCGCCGCATGGATATGGTGGTCCCCCGAAATCCATCCCAACTTCGCCGGATCCACCCACCGCTCTAACTGAAACGCCTCCGTCCGATCCACCCGGTCCATCGTCACTTTCCGAGTAATCTTCTGATACTCCGGCCCCCGCGAAACCTCCACCGTATAAGTCCCCGGCGGCAGCGCCAACGATTCCCCGTCCGCCCGATACACCTGCGGATGAAAGAAGAAATCCGGAGCCTTCCGCTTCGCCTGCGAAGGATACACCCGCCCCTTCTCGTCCTTCACGAGAAACGAAGCCGTCGTCGGCCGCCCATCCGAATCCTTCACCCCGAGCGTCAACTTCGCCGCCGGCGTAATCCGGAACAGCACGTCCACCTCGCTCCGAAACCCCAAATCCTGCGTCCCCTGGCCCACATCAAAAACCAGCTTCCCCTCCCGCTGCCCCGCCTCCCGCGCATAGATCTGAATCACGCGATACTCCACCGCCAACCCCGAAAGATGCACCTTCAGCGGCTGCCGCGTGTAGCTCTGAATCTCCATCCACCGCCGGTTCCCCACGTTCGCGTTCTGATTCTGCATCGGCCCCGCGTTCGGCGAGTCCACCCCCACCGCCGCCGTCAACCCCGCCTGGTTATGCACCTTCACAAGGAAGCTCCGCCAACCCTGCTCCAGCAACTCCGCCTTCGCCGGCCCCTGCTGCACCTTCACGCGAGCCTCGGGGTTAATCTCCAACCCCACCAGGCAATGCTTATCCAAAATCTCTTGGATCTTCTCGACCGAAGCCCCCGCCAAAGCCCCCTTCTCCGCAAACGGCTCCCCCGTCAGCTCCAGAGCCTGCACCACCCGTTCCACCTGTGCCGCCAGCGGTTGCCGCTCCACCTCCGCCACCACCGGTAACGTCTCCGCTCGCAAAGCAAGCGCGCAAACCAATCCAAGCCAGAGTCGCATAGCGACCCAATCTTATCTCACCGCGACGAGCCGCTTTTCATTCCGCACAAACAACGTCCCATTCGCCAGCGCCGGATACGCCCTTACCACCCCATCCAAAATCTTGAACTCGTTCAACTTCTTATACCCCTTCGGCGTCGCCTCCGCAATCAACAAATCCCCCTTCTCCCGCATCACCACCAACTTCCCCCCCACCAACAAAATACTCCCCGCCCCAAACCGCATCGTCGACCACTTCACGTTCCCGCTCTTCATCTCAATGCACCGCAGCTCCGGCCCCATCTCCTGCCGCCCGTGGTACCCATACAAAAAGCCATCCTTGAAAACCGGCGTCGCATAATGCGCGCTCAACGATTCGTCCCCGCTCCACACCGGCTTCAACGGCGTCTTCGTCAAATCCACCAGCGCCGCCCCCACCTCATAACTCGAAGTCAAAAACACCTGATCCCCCACCACCACCGGCGTCGCCGCGTTCACCGTCGTGTTCGACCGCGCCCGCCACCGCATCTGCCCCCGTACCTTCCCCGTCTCCACGTTCAACACCACCAACCCCGTCCGCGTAAAAAACACCCCCTCCCCACTCCCGTACGCCACCGGACTCGCATACCCCGGCTCGTCCGTCGTCGCCGTCCACAACACCTTCCCACTCGCCACCGCAAACGCCACAATCCCCGCCTTCCCCCCCACCTGCAGCATCACCCGCTCCCCCATCACCAGCGGCGCCGAAGCCTGCCCGAAATACTGCTTCTCCACCTCGAACACCTTCATCGTCGACACCTGCCAAAGCGCCTTCCCCGTCCCCGCGTCCAACGCCGACAACACCCCGTGCGCCCCATGCACAAACACGCGCCCCCCACTCACCACCGGCGCCGCCCGCGGCCCCTCATCAAACCCAAAATCATCCCGGTAATTCGTCGGCACCGTCGTCCGCCAACGCGTCTTCCCCGTCTCGGCGTCCATCGCCTCGCAAATCTCTTCGTTGCCCACCCGGTGATACAGGTAAACCTTCCCCTCGCTCACCACCGGCGCCGCGAACCCCGCCCCCACGTCCCGGCTCCAAACCACCGTCCCCTTCGGCGAAAACTCCGTCTCCCCCGCTACGCCGTTCCGGTTCGGCCCCAAATGCTGGGGCCAGTCCGCCCCCCACAAACAGCCCAGATAAGCGAAAAAGACGAGTCGAGTCATGGCGATTCAGTATCCTATATGGATGAGTCGTTTTGCGCTCCTGTTCTTTTTCTTCCTCTCTCTTCTCCCCGCCCAAACCCTCCGCGGCCTCCTCAGTGTCACCGTCCGCGACGGCTCGAAAGCCATCGTCCGCGACGCCAATCTCGTCCTCACCCACACCCCCACCGGCCGCACCTGGAACGCCCGCACCGACTCCTCCGGCGCCTTCGCCTTCGCCCTCCTCCCCCCCGGCGACTACAAAGTCACCATCGACTCCCCCGGCTTCCGCCGCTCCACCACCAACGTCACCCTCCACGTCAATCAGGAACAGTCCGTCGAACTCCTCATCCAGCCCGGCGACCGCACCGAAACGATCGAAGTCTTCGCCCCCGACGAATCCCTCAAAACCGAAACCCAATCCCTCGGCGCCACCATCCAAAATCGCCAGATCGTCGACCTCCCCCTCAACGGCCGCAACTTCCAGTCCCTCGCCCTCCTCGTCCCCGGCGTCACCCTCCCCGCCCAGGGCTCCTCCGGCACCGTCCGCGGCGACTTCACCTTCAACGCCAACGGCGCCCGCGACTCCGCCAACGGCTTCACCCTCGACGGCGTCTACAACGGCGACCCCAAGCTCAACGGCGTCGGCGTCACCCCCTCCGTCGACGCCATCCGCGAATTCGAAGTCCTCACCGGCAACTACGACGCCTCCTTCGCCCGCAACGCCGGCGGCCAGGTCAACGTCGTCCTCAAGTCCGGCACCAACGCCCTCCACGGCTCCCTCTATCACTTCTTCCGCAACCAAGCCATGGACGCCCGCAACTTCTTCGCCCCCGCCGGCCCCGACCCCCGCTATCAGCGCAACCAGTTCGGCGCCGCCGTCGGCGGACCCATCGTGAAGGACCGCACCTTCTTCTTCGCCGACTTTGAATCCCGCCTCGGCCGCGAAGGCATCTCCCGAACCGCCCGCGTCCCCACCGCCCTCGAACGCGTCGGTAACTTCTCCCAGTCCGACCCCCGCACGCCCCCCATCGATCTCTTCACCCAAATGCCGTTCCCCGGCAACATCATCCCCGCCCAGCGCCTCCATCCCATCGCCCGCGGCATCGCCAGCCTCTATCCCCTGCCGAACCGCGCCGACCCCTCCCAGAACTTCTCCAGCGCCCCGACTGCTCGCGACGGCAACCACTCCTTTGATCTCAAGTTCGACCACCGCCTCGCCCGCAACTCCGATCTCTCCGCCCGCTACTCGTTCTCCGATCGCGACTTCCTCGAACCCTTCGCCGGCGCCTCCTTCTCGCCCATCCCCGGCTTCGGCTCCCAAAACGCCCGCCGCGGCCAGAACCTCATGATCTCGGAGGTCCACGCCTTCCGCCCCAATCTCTTGAACGAACTCCGCCTCGGCTTCAACCGCGTCGCCCTCGGCGTCACCCCCGAACAGCAAGCCGCCAACCTCAACGCCCGCGTCGGCCTCCCCACCCCCACGGACCCGACCAACAACGGCCTCAGCTATATCTCCATCGCCGGCTTCGGCTCCGTCGGCGACGAGTACAACAACCCCCAGCGCGGCATCACCAACACCTACCAGTTAGTCGACCAACTCACCTGGACCCGCAATCGCCATACCTATCAATTCGGCTTCGACTACCGCGTCCAGCAGCAGAACGCCTACCGCAACGTCCTCTCCCGCGGTCTCCTTTCTTTCGTCGGCTTCACCGGCAACGCCCTCGCCGAAATGATGCAGGGCTTAGTCTCCGTCTCGAGCCGCGCCACCGGCATCAACGATCAACGCCTCCGCGCCAAGTCCGCGTCTTTCTTCGCGCAGGACGCCTGGAAGCTCTCCGCCAAGCTCACCCTCACGTATGGCGTCCGCTACGAGTTCGCCACGCCCCCCGTCGACGCCAACAACCGCGCGTCCATCTTCAACGTTTCGAACGGCCAACTCAATCAGCTCGGCACCAATGGCGTCCCCCGCGGCGCCTTCCTCGCCGACAGGAACAACCTCGCCCCCCGCCTCGGCCTAGCCTACGCCCTCAACGAGAAGACGGTCCTCCGCGCCGGCTACGGGCTCTATTACGACCAGGCCCCCCTCGCCCCCGGCGAGGGCATCTATTTCAACGCGCCCTATTACAACGTCGGCACGTTCTTCACCTTCCAGCAGTACAACTTACTGCTCCACGATCCCTTCCCCGCCAACTTCCCCCTCGCCCTTCCCCCTTCGGCGGTTACCTTCCAGCGCGATCTCCGCACCGCCTACCTCCAGAACTTCAGCTTCAACATCCAGCGCCAGCTCGGCGCCGGCCGCGTCCTTGAAGTCGGCTACGTCGGCGCTAAGGGCACCAAGCTCCACTCCGGCCGTGATATCAACCAGGCCGGTCCCAGCACCAACCCCCAGAACCTCCGCCCCAACCCCTTCTATGGCGACATCACCGCCATCGAATCCCGCAGTAACTCCAACTATCACGCCCTCCAGGCCCGCTTTGAACAGCGCGTCTCCCGCGGCTTAAACCTGCTCGGCAGTTACGCCCTCGGTAAGTCCATCGACGACGCTTCTAACTTCTTCTCCACCGCCGCCGACCCCAACTTCCCCATGGACTCCAATAACTGGCGCCTCGATCGGGGCCGCTCCAGCTTCGATGTCCGCCAGCGCCTCTCCCTCGCCTACGTCTACGATCTCCCCTTCGGCCGCGGCCATAAGTGGCTCGGCGGCTGGCAGACCAACGGCGTCTGGAGCTTCCAGTCCGGCCGTCCCTTCAGCGTCTCTCTCCTGTCCGATCTCGACCGTTCCAACACCGGCCGCACCAACTTCGGCTTCGGCGCCAACGATCGTCCCAACCGTCTCGCCACTGGCGCGCTCACTAACCCCACGCCCGAACGCTGGTTCGACACGGCTGCCTTCGCTCTCCAGCCCTTCGGCACGTTAGGCAACTCCGGCCGCAATATACTCGATGGTCCCGGCCTCGCTAATCTTGACGTTTCCGTGACGAAAAACACCCAGCTTGCCGAGCGCCTCACCCTCCAGTTCCGTGTCGAGGCGTTTAATGTAGCCAACCGCGCCAACTTTGACTTACCGGACTCCGTTCTCGGCTCCGGCACCTATGGCCGCATCTTGTCCGCCCAAGCCCCGCGGCATTTGCAGTTGGGAATTAAGCTTCTATTCTAGTTCGGTTTCGGGTTATGCTTAAGGGGCAGCCGGTTCGCGCCGAGTCAGTCTTGCATTCTTCATTGGTCGTGGGTCTTTCTTGCGCGGGTATTGGATTTGCTAGGTAAGGAGACCTTAGATCGATGAAAAATATTTTTGTGGGCAACCTGCCCTACGACGTCCGCGATGACGAGTTGCTGCAGTTGTTCGGACAGTATGGCGCTGTGGACCGTGTCCACCTCCTGCGCGACCGGGACACCGGCCAGATGCGCGGCATTGGCTTCGTTGAAATGCCCAATGATGAGGAAGGCGACAACGCGGTGCAGGCCCTCAATGGCTATGAGCTTGGTGGCCGTCCGATGAAGGTGGAAGAGGCTCGTCCTCGCGAGGAGCGCGGGTTCGGTGGTGGTGGTGGCGGCGGGTTCCGTCCCTCCGGCGGCGGTGGTGGCGGCTTTGGCGGCGGTGGTGGCGGCCGTGGTAAGGGCGGCGGCGGCTTCGGCGGCGGTCGCGGCGGCAAGGGCGGCGGCGGTGGCCGCGGCGGCAGCAACCGCTGGTAGTCACTAGCTAACAACGAATCAGCAAACGGTCCCGTTCCGGTCGAAGGCAGTTCCTGCCATCCACCGGGCGGGGCTTTTGCGTTTCTCCCCGCCCGCCCCGCCGCCGCTCCGCCCCCGCACCGGCCACTCCCATCCCCGCTCGACCGAACCACCGCGCCTCCCCCGGAAGCCGTCGCCCATCTCTCCACCCTGCGCGTCCAGCCCGCTCCCCCGCACCACTCCCGCCCATCCCCTTTCTACCGGTCCGCCGCGTCGAGCCCGCACCTCAGTCCCAGCCCCGCACCAGTCACGCCCATCTCCTCTCAACCGGCCCACCACGCCTTCGCTGACAACTCCCCACCCGCCGCGTCCAGCCCCTCTCTACCGTCCCGCCACCCCGCCCCCGGGAAGCCGTCGCCCATCTCCCCACCCACCGCGTCGAGCCCGCTCCCCCGCAGCAGCCACCACCATCTCCTCTCTACCGACCCACCGCGCCTCCGCCGACAACTCCTCTCCCGCCGCGTCGAGCCCGCTCCCCCGCACCAGTCACGCCCATCCCCCCTCTACCGGCCACCACACCTCCGCCGGCAAC
>JAIXQP010000051.1 GCA_027485675.1 Terriglobales bacterium
CCCCGCTGCCGAGCGTTCCCCCATCCCCGCCCGCAAACTCCTCCCCGCCACTAACGCCCCACCGAGCGTTCCCCCATCACCGCCCGCCCCTCACCTCACGCGCACGCCGCCCCCTCACCAAATCAGCAGACCGCCTGCCCCTACAAGCGCAGGCGGTCTGCCCCCTACTACCTAATCCTCATCATGCTGCGCCGCCAGCGATGTCAGCACATTCATATCCTCAAGCGTCGTCACGTCGCCCGCCACGGTGTTCGAAGTCACAATCTCCCGCAACAGCCGCCGCATAATCTTCCCGCTCCGCGTCTTCGGCAGCGAATCGGTAAACCGAATCTCCTCCGGCCGCGCAAACGGTCCAATCTCATGCGCCACCCACTGCCGCAACTCCTTGCCCAGCGTGTCCACATCCTTGGCGCTCTTCTTCAACGTCACAAAGCAGCAAACCGCCTGCCCCGTAATCTCATGCGGCTTGCCAACCACCGCCGCCTCCGCCACCGCCGGATGCTTCACCAGCGCCGACTCAATCTCCATCGTGCTCAGCCGGTGGCCGCTGACGTTCATCACATCGTCCACCCGGCCCAGAATCCAGAAGTAGCCGTCCTTGTCCTTCCGCGCCGCATCGCCCGTGAAGTAGAAGCCCGGGAACCGCGACCAGTATTGTTCCTTGTACCGTTCCGGATCGCCCCAGATCGTCCGCAGCATACTCGGCCAGGGCTTCCGCATGATCAGGAACCCTTCCTTGCCGTCCTCCACCGCATGACCGTTGTGGTCCACGATCTCCGGAATAATACCCGGCATCGGCATCGTACCCGAACCCGGCTTCAACGGCGTCGCGCCCGGCATCGGCGAGATCAGAATCGCGCCCGTCTCCGTCTGCCACCACGTATCCACAATCGGGCACCGGCTCCCGCCAATCACCCGGTAATACCAATCCCACGCGGCCGGGTTAATCGGTTCACCCACCGAACCCAGCAACCGCAGCGACTTCAGATTGTGCCGCTCCGGCCAATGATCACCCTGGCGGATCAACGCCCGGATCGCCGTCGGCGAGGTGTAGAAAACCGAAATCTTGTACTTATCAATCAGCCGCCACCAGCGGTCAAACGCCGGCGTGTCCGGAGCCCCTTCGTACATGAAGTTCGTCGCGCCGCACGAAAGCGGCCCGTAGACCACGTAGCTATGCCCGGTCACCCAGCCCACGTCCGCCGTGCACCAGTACGTGTCGTGCTCCTTCAGGTCGAACACCCACTTCGACGTCATCGTCGCCTGTAGCAAATAGCCCGCCGACGTATGCAGAATCCCCTTCGGCTTACCCGTCGTGCCCGACGTGTACAGCACATACAGCGGATGCTCGCTGTCCACTTCCACCGGCGCCACGTCCTCGGAGGCGGCTTCATCCAGCACATGCCACCAATGGTCCCGGCCCTTCTCCATCTTCACTTCCGAACCCGTGCGCTGATACACCACCGTATGCCGCACCGTCGGGCACTCCCGCAGCGCCTCGTCCACGGCGTCCTTCAGCCGGATCTCCTTCCCGCGCCGCCAGCCGCCGTCGGCGGTGATCACCACGGAAGCTTCCAGGTCCTGAATCCGCGCCTTCAACGCCTCGGCCGAAAATCCGCCGAACACCACCGAATGCGGAATGCCCAGCCGCGCGCAGCCCAGCATCGCAATCGCGGCCTCCGGAATCATCGGCATGTAGATCACGGCCCGGTCGCCGGTCTTCAGTCCTAGTTCGAGCAGCGAGCTCGCAAACCGCGTTACCAGCCGCTGCAGTTCGCGATACGTAATCGTCCGCTGGTCGCCCGGCTCGCCCTCGAAAACAATCGCGGCCTTGTTCCCCCGGCCGCCGATCGCGTGCCGGTCCACGCAGTTGTAGCAGACGTTCAGCTTGCCGCCCACAAACCACTTGGCAAACGGCGGGTTCCAATCAAGCGGCTTCTCAAACCGCTGGAACCAATCGAGCTCCTGCTCGGCCAACTGGCCCCAGAACTCTTCGGTGTTGTTCAAAGCCTGCGCGTACATCGCGCGATAAGCTTCCATCCCGCTCACGTTGGCCTGCCGGATGAACTCCTCCGACGGTGGCACCAGGGTCGGAAGCGATACGGGTTTAGCGTCTTGCGTCATTCAGGCGATTCTATCAACCGCGATATCATGGTGTCTCGTTTTCCGTTATGTCTGTTCTCGATCCCAACCAGCAACAAGCTCTCGTCGAGCGCCTCGCCACGGCCTGCGGTGGCGCCTACTCCCCGGAAACCCGGCGCAAGTTTTTCATCACTGGACCCCAATGGGCGGCGGCCTACGAAGGCAACTCGCTCTTCCAGGACAAGACCCGCCCCGCCATCGGCTTCGAACGCATCATCGAGGAATACGCCAAAATCGGCATCGGTTATTGGTGTACCCACGATACCGACGTCATCCCCACCGCCGGCCTCGGCAACGCCCAGCAGGACGAAATCGTCGGCCGCATCGCCGCCTCTCTGAAGAAGGAAGGCCTCCAGTGCTCGATGGTCACCACCGAGACCTTCAATAACCCCGTCTGGGCCGCCAGCTCCGCCCCCGAAGCCTCCCAGATCCGCGAATACGCCGCCTGGCGCGTCGCGAATACCGTCAAAATCGGCCATGAACTCGGCGCCCAGTTCGCCGTCTACTGGCCCGGTGCCCTCGGCTACTGGATCCAAGGCGCCATCGACGAAACCGAAGTCCTCCAGTGGTACGCCGACACCCTCAACGCCGCCTGCGACGCCGACATCGACCTCGCAAAGAAGTTCGGCCGCGCCACCCTCAAGCACTGCATGGAGGCCAAGCCCTTCGAGCCCGTCGCCGAAATCCTCCTCCCCACCAGCGACGCCATGCTCGCCTTCATCTTCTCCGGCAAGCTGAAGTACCCCGCCATGGTCGGCCTCAACCCCGAGTACCTCCACGAACGCATGTGGGGCACCGCCGTCCGCGCCGCCCTCGCCCGCATGCTCTTCGCCAACAAGCTCTGGCACTTCGATATCAACGACGGCTACAGCCTCAAGCACGACGTCGACATCGCCGTCGGCCTCATCAACCCGTTCGACTGGCTGAACGTTTTAGTGCTCCTCCGCAGCCACGGCTTCAACGGACCCTTCAATCTCGACTACAAACCGCCAAGATCCACGAGCCAGCACGGCGTCTTCGCCGTTAGCTTCCCCACCGCCGTCGACCGCTTCATCACCCTCTGGGAGATGGCCGGCGAGGTCCTCACGGACCCGATCATCAAGGAAGCCACCGAAGCCCTCAAGACCGCCGGCCCCCGCGTCGCCAGTCCGCAGGACTCGGCCGGCATGTTCGCCGCCAATCGCGAACTCTGGAGCCTCCACGAGTTGATCGGCCATCGCCTCTTCCAGATCCTGGTCGGCCAGAACAAAGGCCGCATCTTCTCGGTCTAGTCCCGCCATGCCGGCGGCGCTCATCTTCGCGTTGATCGCCGCCGCGATTGGCATTAGCGTCCCCTACAGCTTCCTCCGCTTCCAGCTCCGGCTGAAGTTCCGCGACGTCCCCGAAACGAACCCATTCCTGCCCGATCGCGCGCTGTACGATCGCTGCCTCGCCGCCATCCCCGCCGACCCGCTCTTCCGCCGCTGGCGCGTTCTCTACTGGCTCATCTGGGGTGCCAACGCCGTCTTCGTCGTCGCCGTCATCGTCGGCGCCGTCACGCTCGTCTACTTCCGCTGGCGCTCCTGAAGCTCGCACGCCTGCTCCTCGTCCCGGCCCGTTGGCTTCGTTTCGCAATTTAGTTTGCCGACGCCCGACGCATGCGTCAGCACCGGGTTCTTCGCGTCATACTTCAGGAACCACAAAATGTGGTCGACGCGCGCCGCCTTCGCCGTCGCCTCCCCGGCCGTCGACGCGTTCTCCGTGTACCAGGCCAGCAGTTGAATCCGCGCCGCCGCGTCGTCCGGATTCGACTTCAGCTTCTGCTCCAGCCGCTGCAACGGATTCGCCGACAGGTTCCGCCCCTGTTCGAGCAGCCGTTCCAAATCCGCCAACGTCATCGCCGCAAAAAGGAGCATTCCCCACATGCCTCTATTCTGACGTAGAATTCAGCATGCTCGCGCTCCTCCTCCTGTTCGCCGATCTCACGATCATCAAGAACGACAAGCTCGAACTCTCCGTCCAGAATCCCGGAGGAGCCTTCACCAACCTCCGGCTCCTCGCCGACCCCAACGAAACGAACCCAATGTGGAAGGGCAACGGCAACTACAAAGGCCACTTCCTCTGCCTCGATGGCTTCGGCCCCAGCTCCAAGGAAGAACAAGCCGCCGGCCTCCCTGGCCACGGCGAAGCCGTCCGCCAATCCTGGACCCAAACCGCCCCCGGCGTCTTCGAAACCCGCCTCCCCATCGTCCAGGAGAAAGTCGTCCGCCGCATCGAACTCCTCCCCGGCGAACAGGTCATCACCGTAGAAACCACCGTCGAAAACGAACTCGGCTTCGACCGTCCCATCAACTGGGCCGAACACGCCACCATCGGCGCCCCCTTCCTTACCCACGGCAAAACGGTCGTCGACGCCTCCGTCGGCCGCTGCCTCACCCGCCCCGACGAGAAAGGCGGCCCCAAGGCCACCCTCAACGCCGGCGTCGAGTTCACCTATCCCCACGTCCCCCTCAACGCCGGCGGCACCCGCAACCTCCGCAGCGTTCCCGCCGGCGCCAACTCCCTCGACCATACCGGCTGCACCATCGACCCCAATCGCACCCACGGCTTCGTCACCGCCATTCACCTCGAAAAGCGCCTCGTCTTCGGCTACTACTTCCCTCGCGCCGACTACCCCTGGCTCCAGGAGTGGCACAACTATCCCGCCTCCGGTGAACTCTCCCGCGGCCTTGAGTTCGGCACCCAGCCCTTCGATGTCTCCCGCCGCCAAGCCATCAGCCAGGGCAAGCTCTTCGACGTCCCCACCTACCGCTGGCTCCCCGCCAAATCCAAGATCTCCGCCAAATTCGTCATGTTCTACGCCGCCGTCCCCCCCGGCTTCGATCAGGTCGACGACGTCCGCCACGAAAACGGCCAACTCCTGCTGACTAACAACGCCACCAACCAAACCATCCGCCTTACCGCGCAGAAAATACCTTAGTCAACCTCGGGTATCTAGTCGATTTCAAAGAAAACGAACGTCCTGTACACTCGGGCCAGTTAGTCATGGAGGCCCGCGTGCGAAAGTTCATCCTTGCCTTCTTCCTCTGTGCCTTGGCCGCGCTGCCGGCCAAACGCCACCTGGCCGAGACCACCGAAGGTCCCGCCGGACTCATCCTGCAACAGATTATTCAGGAAACGGACTCCACGCGCCGCGTCGAGTATCTCCGCATGTTCCTCGAACGCTTTCCCCAGCACGAGTCCTACACCTGGGTCCTCGGCGAAGCGCAAACCCACTACCTCGCCGCCAAGGACTTCGACAACGTCCTCCGCGCCGGCGAAACCCTGCTCCTGGCCGACCCCGCCGATCTCCCCGCCGCCCATATCGCCCTGCAGGCCGCCCAAGCCAAGGGCGCCGCCAATCTTGTCCAGCTCTGGGCCCAGCGCACCGCCGACGCCGCCCTCCGCGCCGAGCCCAGCGACTACGCCCGCCAGTGCCTCGCCTACGCCGAGTACTTCCTCTACGCCCCGGCACTCCAGTCCAGCGACCCGAAGGTGCTCCAGTCCGCCGCCGCCAGGCTCGAAAAGGCGAACCCCGCCTCCGAGTATCTCCCGCAGCTCCGCGCCCGCATCTTCCAGCTCCACCGGCAGTCCGGCAACATCGCCCAGACCCTCGCCCTCGCCGAAGCCAAGCTCAAGCAGGACCCCAACCAACCCGACATGCTCCTCTTCCTCGCCTCGCACTACTACGACGGGCTAAAGGATCCCCAAAAGGCCATCGCCTACGCCAAGCGCCTCATCGCGCCCACCAGCAAGGCCGCTCCGAGCCAGGCCGCCCTCGGCCACACCATCCTCGGCGTCATCGCTTCCCAGGACGCCCGTCTGGCCGACGCTGAACTCCATCTGCGCGCCGCCATTCCCCATCTCGATCCCCATCCCGCGCTCAAGAGCGAGGCGCTCTTCCATCTCGGCCTCGCCCACTACCGCCTGGGCGAATCGAAGCAGGACCTCAAACGGATCGAACAGGCGTATAAGCTGCACGCAGAATGCGCCACGCTCGCCGGGCCCTTCAAAGACCAGGCCGCCAGCAGCGCCGCCGGCATTCGCAGCCAGTATCACCTCAAGTAGCGGCTAGTGTCCGCCCGCGGTCTCCACGGGAACCGCCGGCGCCTTCGCGTTCGGGCTGATGTTGACGAGCATCTGCTCCTTCCGGTAGATCAGCATCGAGGTGTTGTAGCTGGCCAGCTCAAACTTGTGCCCGTGCGTAATGGCGTCCGTCGGGCAGGCCTCCACGCAGAACCCGCAGAAGATGCAGCGGCTGTAGTCGATGTTGTAGACACTCGCGTAGCGTTCCCCGCCGCTGATGCGCTTCTTGTCCGTGTTCTCGTCGGCTTCGATGTAGATGCAGTTCGACGGGCAAGCCGCCGCGCACAGGAAACAGGCGACGCACTTTTCAAGGCCCGCTTCATCGCGCTGCAACTCATGCACGCCCCGGTAGCGCTCTTGGAATTTCGGCGGCGCGTCCGGATAGTCCTCGGTCACGGTCGGAGACATCATCTCCTTCAAGGTGACGCTCATGCCCTTGGCAATCGCTGCCGCGGAGCCCAGAATCTCGGAGATCGAGTTTGCCATCTTCTTCCAGGTTACCCCTCGCTCTTGCGCTGCTGCAAGAACGTCAAAATGTCGAACTTCTTAATCTCCCGGTCCGGGAAGAAACTGTTCACCGCCGACTGCTCGTCATCGAAAACCTCGAACACCATTTCAAGCCGCGTCAGCACGATCAATTCGAGCGTCCGCCGCGAGAGATTCAGCAGCTTCATCATGCCCCCGGCGCGCCGGGCCGTCGAAAAACACATCACCAAAGCGCCTAAGCCCGACGAGTCGATATAGGTCACCTCCGCCAGATTCAGGATCAACCGGATCTTGCCGGCCGCGATCAACTGATTCAGCCGCTCCCGCATCGCCCCCGTGGTTTCGCCGGCCACCAGTTGGCCTGCGCAATCCAACACCACGATCCCTTCTTTCTCCCGTTCTGTGATCTGCATTATCCTCGTGTATCCTCGATTCCCATCCCGGCCAGCGACGGCATCTCCGCCCCCGGCGCCGGACTCGCCGGCAACAGCACCCGGAACGTCGTTCCCTTCCCCAAAGTGCTCTCCACTTCAATCTTGCCGTGATGCGCCCGCACAATCCAAGCCACGAAACTCAAGCCCAAACCCAAACCCTTATCCGGATCCCCGCCCGGCACTTTATAAAACCGCTCGAAGATGTGCGGCAGGCTCTCTTCCGGAATCCCCTGCCCCGTGTCCGAAAAGCACATCTCCACATGGTCACCCTGCTCGTTCACCAGCGTCCGCAACGTCACGTTGATCTTGCCCCCGCTCGGTGTGTACTTCACGGCATTCGAAAGCAGGTTCGACACCAGCCGTTCCATCTGCACCCGGTCAGCGTCCACCCAAACCTCCGTCGGTAACTGCGCTTCGAGAGTCACCCCGGCGTCCTCGGCCGGAATCTGAAACTGCTCCACAATGTCGGTCACCGTCCGGCTCAAGTTTAACCGCAGGAACTTCAGCACCAAACGCCCCGCCTCGGATTGCGACAGCAGCAGCAACGCCCGCACGATGCTCGAAAGCCGGTCCACATCCTGCAGCGCGTTGACGATCGCGTCCCGGTACTGCTCCTTCGTTTTCGCCGTGAACAGCGCCACTTCCAGTTGGCCGCGGATCGACGTTAACGGCGTCCGCAACTCATGCGAAACGTCGGTGCCGAAACGCCGCACCTGCTCAAATCCATTCGACAGCCGGTCCATCATCTTGTTGAACGCCTCAATCAGGCGGTCCAATTCGTCGTCCGTATCCCGGCCCGGAATCCGGACGTGCAGCGTCGAGCTGCTCACCTCCTGCGCCGTCGCCGCCACGCGGTTTACCGGCTCCAGGCCCCTCCCCGCCATGAACCACCCGAGCAGCATCGTCAATCCCACCAGTAGCGGCAGCACGCTGAAGTAGTTGCTCACAAACCGCGCCGGCAGCGTTTCGTTATCGGTAAGCGTCCGGCCCACCACCAGCAGATACGGCTGGTTCATCGAGCGGATGATGCCATACCGCAGCAGCAGCGTCGTGCCCTTGCCGTCTTTCTTCAGCTTCCACTGCGGCATCCGGTTCGCCAGAATCTGCTGGATCTCCACCGGCGTCTCCACGCCAAACGCCCGGTAGCCATTGGAAACCTCGAGCACCGAACCATCCCGGTCGGTAATCAGAATCAGCTTCCGCAGCCGCTCCACGTAGGAGGCATCGTCCAGTTCCCGCGGATCGAACGTCCAGTTGGCCTGGCCGCGTTCAATCCGCAGGAATCCGCGTACCGCGCGCCACTCTTCCTCAATCAACTCCCGCGTGCGCGCTTCAATCAGCCGCTCCAGGCTCACCCGAAAGTACAGCCCGATGCCAATCAGCAACAGTCCGAAGATGACGACGTAACCCATCGTCAGCCGGAAGCGCAAACCGCGCGCCGTCTTGCCGATCGTTTGCAGCCATCGTTGCAGCACCACCTACTCCTGCTCGGCGCCCTTCTCCGGAACATCAATCACGTAGCCGATCCCCCGTACGGTATGGATCAGCCGCACCGGAAAACGGTCGTCGATCTTGCTCCGCAGATGGCGAATATAGACATCGACGATGTTCGTCAATCCGTCATAGTCCATGTCCCAGACATGCTCTACAATCATCGTGCGGCTTAGCGGACGGCCCCGGTTCCGCATCAGATACTCGAGGATACTGAACTCCTTCGGCGCCAGCTCGATATACTCGCCGGCCCGGGTCACCTTCCGCCGGATGCAATCGAGCGTTAAATCGCCCACCTGCAAGCGGTCCTGCAACGGCGCACCGCGGCGCAGCAGCGCCTTTACGCGCGCCAAAAACTCCACCACCGCAAACGGCTTCCCAATATAGTCGTCCGCTCCGGCTTCGAGGCCCTTCACTCGATCATCGACATTGCTCCGCGCGCTCAGGATCAGCACCGGAGGGCTCACCTTCCGGTTCCGAATCTTCTCGAGCACCTTCAACCCGTCCATGTCCGGCAGGTTCAGGTCGAGAACAATCAGGTCATGCTCCAGGGAGTGCATGGCCTCAAGGGCACTGGTGCCGTCGTGTGCCAGAGTCACCGCATAGCCGGCGCTTTCTAATCCGCGACCCAGGAAATCCGCTATCCGTTTCTCGTCCTCGACAACGAGAACGCGTGTAATGTCCATTTTCGATCAATCCCCTAATTGCTGGGATGGTAGCATACCTCATTCTACCCACCCGTTCATAAAGCGAATTAAATCAATCGCAGATCCTGTAGCTCCGCCACCGGCTCCTCGAACGAACAGGCCGTCATGCCAAGCAGTAAGCTCGGCCGTCCAATCCACGGCAACAGTTCGCCCGGATCCTCACTTTCGAGCAGTTTCTCCACCGGACCACCCGCCCGTCCCGCCGCCGTCGCCGCCGCCAGGTTCAGAAAGCCATGCATCCGCACCGTCGTGCTATCCGCTTCATGATTCAAAAACCGGACGCCCCGCACCGGATGCTGAAAGCCGGCCGCCGCCCGGAACGGTAACTCCAGTTCGGCGTCCCGCCGCAGCCACGCCGCCAACACCGCCGCCGAAGGAAACGCCGTCTGCTCCGCGCCCCCCAGACGCACCTGCGCCTGTAAGCCAAAGTACTTCACCGACTCCATTCCTTCACCCGACCACGGACCCTCCAGATAGATCCGCACCCCTTTGCCCTGCATCGTCTTGAGTCCACCGGGAATCGGCGACACTCCGTCAAACGGCATCGTGAAGCTGCGGATCCGTCCGATGCCCGCCATCCGCACGTTAAAGGACAACACCGCCTCAAAGTCCCGCGGCAACTCCGACACGCCCACCACGGCAATCGGCCACTCCCCCTTTCCGGGCAGTAGACTCTCTAACTCAGTCAAGCGGTTCGACGGGCAGACGAAAGATCCCAGCAAATCGCGATGGTCACCCTCCCGGTAGGCGGCGTAGTTTGCAATCGCCTGCTCCATCGGTAAACCCACCGGCGGAAACAGGCCGGCGTAATCGAGAGCGCCCCGCAACGAATCGCGCAACGCAGAATTCATTTAGGTCACGAACGAGAATACTCCACATCCTCCACCGAATGCGACCCCTCGCCAATCTCGAGCGGCTTGGCCACCGTCAGCCGCACGGCCACCTCACACGGAATCGTCTTCGGCGTCAGTCCCTGCGGATGCAGCACGAGCGAGCCGCTCTCCACACCCGCCGCCGTCGTCTTCACGCAGTAGACTACCTCCTCGCCCAACCCTCCCTGCCCCACGGCAAACCCATCGCCCGAGAGCAGCTTCCCCGGCGCGCAGTCGCCCGCCTGCAACGCCCAAGGGTAGAAGTACCCGTCCCACCCCGCCACGTCGAAGGGGTGATGGCCGAGGATCACCTCCTGCAGCCAGTTGTCTTTCTTCACCACCAGCGAAAACTCGCCCCGCTCATCCTGCACCGGCAACGCCCGCGGCCGCCGGATGTCCCGCTCGCCGTACGGCGCATCGTCCCGTAACTGGCCCATGCCATTCCGGTGGCCTCGCGGAATCCGCACCGCGCCCCGGCTCTCGATGATAAAGAACCGGTGCCGCACCGGGTCCATCCGCAGCCGGTGGATGATCCCCCGCGGAATCACGACGAAGTCTCCGGGCTGGTATGCCAACTCGCCCATCTGCGTCTCCACCGTCCCGGCGCCCTCGGTCACAAACAGAACCTCATCGGCCTGCGCATTCCGGTAAAAGCCGCTCTTGTGGGGCGTCCACGTGTGCAGCGCCACGTCATCGTTGAACAGCAGCGGAATCCGGTCCGGCGCCGGCAGCCGGTGCGTCCGGAAGTGCCGGTAGCGCAGCGGCCGCGGCTGTTCCTTCTTCCAAACCAGCTCAAAGGCCTGCCGCGTCGAGATCACCCGCGCCGGGTCGTGCAGATGATAGAGGCGCGTCGACGCGCCGCCATAACCGGCGCTCCCCACCTGTTCCACAAAATGGTCGCCGCCGTCGGCCTTCAAAAACGTCGCGTTGCGTTTCCGCGGAACCACGCCCAACTGATGATAAATCGGCATCTTCTTATTCCAACTCCTGCAGTACTTCCGGATTCTCGAGATTACTCGTATCGCCCAGCGGCAGCCCCAGCCGCGCCGCCCGCACCAGCCGCCGCATCACTTTTCCGTTCCGTGTCTTCGGCAGCGCCGAAACGAACCGGACCTCGCGCGGCCGCAGCGGCCGGCCCAACTCCTGCGCCACCAACTCCTGCACCTCGCCCGCCGTCACCTCGCCCTGCCGCACACAGTAGACAACCAACTCGCTGCCCTTCAACTCGTCCGGCACCCCAATCGCCGCCGCCTCGCGAATCGCCGCGTGCGACGTCACAATCGTCTCCACCTCGGCCGGCCCCACGCGCTTTCCCGCAATCTTGATCGTATCGTCGCTCCGGCCATGGATGTACCAGAATCCGTCGGCATCCCGCGCCGCGAAATCCCCGTGCCGCCACACGCCCGGATACTGCGACCAATACGTCTCCAGATAGCGCTCCGGATCGTTGTAGAACCCCCGCGCCATGCCGATCCACGGCTGCCGGATCACCAGTTCTCCCACCCCATTTTCATCTGCCTCCACGATATCCGCCGCCATGCCGGGGCAAGCGGCCGAAAACGCGCACGGCTTAATTGGCAGCAACGGATTCGAACACAGGATCCCGCCCGAGACCTCGGTGCCGCCCGAGTAGTTGATCAGCGGCAGCTTCCCCTGGCCCACGGTCTCAAACAGCCACATCCACGCGTCCCGCGTCCACGGCTCGCCGGTCGAAGCCAGTAGCCGCAGCCGGTTGAACTCGTTCCGGATCGGCGTCCCCATCAGCGTGCGCACCAGCGTCGGCGATACGCCCAACACCTCCACGCCCTGTCGCGCCGCGAACGCCCAGAAATGTTCCGGCGACCCGTCGAAGAGCGCCAGCGTCCCGCCCAACAGCAGCGTGCCGTAGATCAGCCAGGGGCCCATCATCCAGCCAATATCGGTCAGCCAGCTGATCCGCGTCCCCAGCCCCACGTCCATGCCGAACGCCATGTCCTGCGCCGTCTTCACCGGGAAGCCGCAGTGCGTATGCAGGATTCCCTTCGGCGCGCCCGTCGTGCCGGAGGTGTAGATCAGCAGCAGCGGATCCTCCGCCCCCGTCCGCTCTGGCGCATGCGATCCGTCCATCGCGCACAGGGCGTCCCAACGCAGATCCCGGCCCTCCCGCATCGGCACCGGATGACCCTCCACACGGTCGACGACGATCACCAGCGGCGCCGCGTCCGCTTCGTCCACCGCTCGCTTGGCCTCCACCAGCTTCCCGCGCCGCGGAAACGCATTGCACGTAAAAACCGCCTTGGCCCCCACATCCCGCAGCCGCGCCGCAATCGCCGCCGGCCCAAAGCCCGTAAACAGCGGCACCGCGATCGCGCCAATCCGCGCCAACGCCACCATCACCGCCACCGTCTCCGGCATCATCGGCAGGTGGACCCCCACGGCATCGCCCTTGCCGATCCCCATCGCCCGCAGCCCGCTCGCGCACCGCTGCACCGCCACCCGCAGCGCCCGATAGCTCCAGGAACGGGTGACGCCCTCCTCCCCCTCCCACGCCACGGCCGGCTGCCGGTCCGGCCCCTTCGCCAGACACGCCGTCCCGATGTTCAACTCCCCGTCCACGCACCATCGCGTCCAGGCGATCCCTCGCGAGGTATCCATCACCTGCGAGTACGGCCGTTCCCACGGCAAATCGAGGAACCGCAGCACCTCGCCCGTGAACCAGGCCGGATCCGCGGCAGCCTTCGTTTCTAACTCGGCATAGGACTCCATGCCCACTTGGCGCAGGAATCGCGTGAGCTGCGCCCGCGCGATGGTCTCCGCGTCCGGCCGCCAGACTATAGCTTCGGGCATGAATCCATTATCCTGTAAGGACGCATGTTTCAAGAAACAGTCGAAGCCCAGGGGCACCTGATCGACAGTCACATCATGGAGCGGATCTTCGACACCGTCGTCGAATACCAGGGCCGCTTCGAAGTAGAAGTCTTCCAGATCGGACGCACCAACAGCGAGCCATCGCATCTGCGGCTCCGCATTGAGACCCCCTCCGCCGATCTCATGGACAAGGTTCTCGGCCAGTTGATCGGCCTCGGCTGCACCCCGGTCGATTCGCGCGATGTCGAAATCCGCATCGTCGAACGCGACTGCTGCGCCCCGGAAGATTTCTATTCGACCACCAATCAGCGCACCGAAATTCGCTTCGGCGGCGCTTGGCTCACGGTCGGCAAGCAGCGCATGGACGCCTGCATCGTCATCGAGAACGGCGCAGCCTGGTGCCGCAAGCTTCGCGACATCAAGGCCGGGGACGCCGTCGTCGTCGGCATGCGCGGCATCCGCGTCATTCCGGAATCGAAGGAACGCGACCGCCACGGCTTCGCCTTCATGAGCAATGAAATCAGCTCCGAACGCCAGGTCGACACCGCCGTCAGCCAGACCGCCAACCTGATTCAGCAAATGCGCGCCGAAGGCAAAACGGTGGTGGTCGTCGCCGGCCCGGTCGTCGTGCACACCGGCGGCGTCAAGCCCCTCGGCGCGCTCATCCGCGCCGGGTTTGTCGACGCTCTGCTCTGCGGCAACGCCCTCGCCGTCCACGATATTGAAGCGGCCCTGCTCGGCACCTCGCTCGGCGTCCGCATGCAGGATGGCCGCCTTGAAGAACACGGCCACCGCAACCACATGCGCGCCATCAACGCCATCTATCACGCCGGCGGCATCCGCGGCGCCGTCGAAAGCGGGCGCCTCCCCAGCGGCATCATGTATGAGTGCGTCAAGGCCAACGTGCCCTTCGTCCTCGCCGGCAGCCTCCGCGACGATGGCCCCCTGCCCGACACCATCACCGACATGAACAAGGCGCAGGATGCCTACAACGAGCATGCCCACGGCGCCGGCCTCGTGCTCTGCCTGAGCTCCATGCTCCACTCCATCGCCACCGGCAACATGCTGCCCGGCTGGGTGAAAACGGTCTGCGTCGATATCAACCCCGCCGTCGCCACCAAGCTCAGCGACCGCGGCACCGGCCAGGCCGTCGGCGTCGTCACCGACGTCGGCCTGTTCCTCGACCATCTCGCCAAGAAACTGGTATCCGGCTATGAGTAAGAAAAAACAGTACACCGACGAACACGCCGAAGCCGGCGTCAACGCCCCGCTGCCCGACATCGAAACCTGGCCCAACCAGTTCCGGACCGGCTATGAAATCGAGATCGTCAACCCGGAGTTCACGAGCGTCTGCCCCAAAACCGGCCTGCCGGACCATGGCACCCTGACCCTCCGCTACATCCCCGACGAACACTGCCTCGAACTCAAGTCGCTCAAGATGTACTGGCTGGCCTACCGCAATCTCGGCATCTTCCAGGAAAACGTCGTCAACCGCTTTCTCGCCGATCTCGTCCGCGCCGCCAACCCCATCGAGGCCACCGTCATCGGTGACTTCATGCCCCGCGGCGGCATCCCCTCGAAGATCACCGCCCGCTACGTCAGGAAGAGCAAGCGTGGACGCTGAGCATCCCCTCGAACAAGCCGTTCGCGAAATCCGGGAGCGCGTCCAGGCCCGCCACCCGCAAGGGCAGCACAGCCGATTTGCCATTCCCGTGGCCGACCTGCTGCCCCTGCTCCACGCCCGCGACGCCGCCGAAGCCAAGGTGGCCGCCATCGGCACCGTCAACCCGCGCCCGCCCGGCCTCAAAAACTCGCTCATCCAAACCTGGAAGCGCTTCCTCGCCCGCGTCCTCGATTGGCACGTCCGGGAACAAGTGGAGTTCAACCGTGGCTCCCTGAACGCCACGCAAGCCACCCTCGAAGCGCTCAACGAACACAATCGCGCCCTCAAGGACATCGCCCTCGCCCTCGAAGAAAACGCCCGGCGCATGGACGCTGTCGAATCGCGCCTCGCCAGCGCCGAAGCGGCTTTCTCCAACATCGATGGCCTCCGCGAACAGGCCCGCGAACTCGCCGACGTGCGCGTCCACTGGCACGAATGGCGCCAGGAGTGGGAGCGCAAGCTCAGCATCAACGAAGTACAGTTCCTGCGCAGCGTGGCCGATCTCAACGGCGCCTACCAGCACCGGACCACGCAGTTAGAGTCCAACTTCCGCGACATCGTCGCCCGCCAGCATCGCGATTTTGAAGGGCTCGTCGCCCGCGCGAGCGACGAAACCCAGGCCCGCTTCTGGGCCGACTTCGCCAAGGTCCGCGAAGAGTACGAGCGCATGATCCACGCCGAACTCCGCACCGTCCGGCAGAAGGCGTTCGCCGCCGCCGCCCATCCCCCGCCTCCTCCGCCCGAAGGCCCGGCCTACGACTTCGTCCACTTCGCCAACCGCTTCCGCGGCCCGGAGGAGTATGTTCGCAAGGGCTTCGCGGACTATCTGCCGCTCTTCGCCGGCCGGCAGAACGTCGTCGATCTCGGTTGCGGCCGCGGCGAGTTCCTCGAACTCCTCACCCAAAGCGGCATCCCGGCCATCGGCGTCGACGGCGACGCCGAGTCGGTGGGCATCTGCCAGGCCAAGGGCCTTAAGGCCGTTGAAGCCGATCTGTTCGCCTGGCTCGAATCGCAGCCCGATCACTCGCTCGACGGCGTCTTCTGCGGCCAGGTAATCGAGCATCTCCCGCCGCCTCTCGTGCCCCGGCTCTTCAACCTGTGCGCCGCCAAGTCCCGGCCCGGCGCCGTGGCCGTCTTTGAGACGCCGAACCCGGAGTGCCTCGCCATCTTCGCGACGCATTTCTATCTCGATCCGACGCACCAGCGCCCGGTCCCGCCCACTCTCGCGGCTCACTACCTCGAAGAGGCCGGCTACGGTCGCTTGGAGATTCGCCGGCTCGCCCCGGCCATCGAGTCCATGCCGGCGCTCGCCTCGCTGCCCGCCGATTTCCGCGAGGCCTTCTTCGGCTCACTCGATTACGCCGCCATCGGGACAAAGCTATAGGCCCGTTGGGCTAGGACTCGGGCACTAAACCTAGGCTCGGTACTAAGTAACCTCTGTACCCCATTTGGAGAACTCTCCCAATGGGGTTTTTCCTTCCCCGATCGCAGGATAGAGGTATGAAGACCGCACTCCTGCTCCTCTTGACCGCACTGGGACTCTCCGCAGGCACCCTCACCGTGACGGCGGTCGATAACACGCGGGGCGGCAACCTTCGGTTTTTGGAAAACGGCACAGAGATACGGACTTTTGTTGGGGTGATTCTCGGCAATTACAATGGCGGCCCTAGTCAGGCTATGTTTTGTGTTGACTTATTCACCGCCATCGATCTGAGTACTTATACTTCGGAGCCGGGCCCTCCGCGGAACGCGAATGAGCTGCGGGTGGCGTATTTGTATGTGAACTATCTGGCCGGCGTCAGCTCCGTCGCCTTGGGCCAAGCAATGCAGCTGGCGATCTGGGACATCATCCACGACAATGGCGATGGGGTCAACGCCGGATCCATTCGGCGATCATCGAACACTTCGACGACGGTGGTCAACGCCTGGACCAATTACCTCTCGGTCAGCGCGGGAAGGACCAGCACGGCCGCTTCCATTTACGTCAACTTCAGCGGAACTACGCCGGCGCAGGCCTTGATCGGCACCTTCCAGCCGCCGGCCATGCCCGGCGTCCCCGAACCGGCGAGCTTCGCCTTGGTTGGCTTCGCCCTCATCAGCCTGGGCCTCTATCGCCGGAAGCGGTTCTAGATCTTTACCGGCCGGTGCGCCGCCACCGATTCGTGCGCGGCCAGCGTGGTCTCGTTCACCGCCCAGATGTCCGAAAGCGGCATCGAGCACTTCTGCCCGGCGAACGCCCAACCCAAGAAGTCCACGAAAATCTGGCCCGCCTCCGGCAGCTCACTCACCACCACCGGCTTCTTCCCGCGTTCGAGCAGCGTCACGCCGGTCGAGGCCATATACTCAACGACGCCCTTGGACCCGGCGATCCGTACCCGGTCGTCCCCGTGCGTCGGCGCCTCGTCCGGCCGGTAGTAGTCCATGTGCAGCGACGCCGAGCCACCATTGTCGAGCTTCAGAATCGTCGTCGTCGTATTCTCCATCTGCCCCAGCCCGGCGCCCGCGCCCACCTGCGATTGATAGGAAAACGCCTCGGTGAACTCGCGTCCCGAACAGTGGCGCATCAGGTCGAACATGTGGATGCCGATCCATAGAATCGTCGAACCGTAAGTCGCCTGATTGCGATACCACTGCGCGCGGTTGCCCGCCTTGTAACTCTTCTGGCTGCTGATCTGCCCCACTTCGCCGATCACGCCGCTCGTCACAATCTCCCGCAGCTTCTGGTAGTGCGGCTCGTAGCGCATCGGCAGAATCAGCTGCACCGGCTGGCCGGAGCGCTCAATCGCCCGCTTCACCTTCTCATACTCTTTGCGGTCGATCGCCAGCGGCTTTTCGGCAATCATCGGCAGCTTCCGCTCCGCGCACGCCAGCGCCGCGCCGGCCCGCGCGCCGTTGTCGTTGCAGATCGCCACGACGTCCGGCTTCACCTCGTCGAGCATCTTCCGGTAGTCGCTGTACTGCTTGGCATTGCGCAGCACCGGCCGCCCCGCCACCGTCTTCAGTCCGTCCGGATCCGACTCCGCCACCGCCACCAGTTCGACGTCCGGCAGCTTCGGCAACGGCGTCAGCACGTCGCCGATATGCCCCACCGTGCCGATTACGGCCAGGCGCAACTTCCGCGGCAGCTTCAGTGGAGCCGCCAGACTGAGCATGAGATCTCTTCGCGTGAGCATGGTCGCTCCTGATTTTGCCATAAACCCGATTGCGAGGATTGCCGATAGGTCACTAGGAAGGATGACGACGCAACGGATACTCTGGGCTGCCACGCTGCTGATCGCCCTCCTGCAGTTCTGGTACAGCCGCTTTTCGATGGACTCGGACGGGATCGCTTATCTCGAAGTCGCCCGGACTCTCGAAGTCAACGCCTACTGGAGCCCGCTCTTCTCCTGGCTGCTCGTCCCCATCGTCCGCTGGGTTCTCCTTGCCTGGTCCGCCGCCGCTGTCCACGCCTTGCAAGCGGTCTTTGCGATCTCCGCCGTGCTCCTGGCGGACAAACTCTGGCGCCAACTCGCCCCGGAAACGGCCGAAAACCGCGGCTGGATGCTCACCCGCTGGATGGCCGCGTGGTGGATGGCCTTCGGGCTCACTGGCGTCCACCTCACTCAACCGGACACCCTGGCCCTGTGCCTTTACCTGGCCGCCTGCGTCTTGCTGCTGCAGAACCGTCCCGTCCGGCTCGGACTCACCCTGGCCGCCGCCTACCTCACCAAAGCCGCGCTGCTGCCCTTTGCGGCCGTCCTGCTCGGCGTCTGGTCCCTCCGCCACCGGCGCCAGGCCCTTCTGGCCGGGGCGGTGCTCGTCCTCGGCTGCGCCCCATGGTGGATCGCCCTGCGCCAGCACACCGGGCGCTGGACCATCGGCGACTCCGGGCCGCTGAACCACGCCTGGGAGGTCAACGGCGTCACCCGCTGGATCCACGGGCAGGGCGGACCCCGTTCCACGCGCCAAGTCTCCGCCGCGCCCGACGCCTTCGTCTACCCCGGCACCTTCGACACGGTCTATCCGCCCTGGTACGAGCCCTCTTATTGGTTCACTGGTCTCGAACGTTCGCCGTTCTCGTGGGCGAACCAGCTCCGCGCTCTGCGGGAAAACAGCCTGCCCGTTCTCTGGTACTGGCTCGCCACGCCCGGGTTCATGGCCCTTCTCGCCCTCGGCGCCCGGGTGCGCGACTGGCCGGCGCTCGGCGCTGAACTGCGGAGCCGCTGGCCACTCGCCATCCCCGCGCTCGCCACCACCGGCATGTACGCCGCGGTGTTCTTTGAAACCCGCTACCTCGCCGCGCAACTCTTCCTCCTCGGCACCTTCCCCCTCCATGCGGCCTACCGGCGCACTGGACCGGCCGCCCGCTGGCTCTTCCCCACCGCCGCCGCGGCCGCCCTGCTCTATACCCTGGCGCCGCCGCTCGGTGACTCCGCACGCAGTCTTCTGCTGGCCGGGAACACGCCGAACCCGTTCGCCGTCGCCGCGGCGGAACTCCACGCCGCCGGCGCCACGCCCGGCACCCCCGTCGCCTTCATCGGCCTGACGCTACGGCCGGAGTGGGCCCGCCAGGCCGGCCTCCGCATCGTCGGCGACATCCCGATGACCTTTGAACGCGACCCCGGCCCCCTCCGCCGCCTCTACTGCAATACGGCCAACCTGGACGGTTTCTGGAGCGCCCCGCCCTCCACCCGCCAGCAGATCTATCGGGCCTTCGCCCGCGCCGGCGCCCGTTTCGTCGTCACCCACGACGTGCCGGCCCACGCGGATACCGCCGCATGGACCCGCCTGCCCGTGGAAGTCGACCTATTCACCGGCCCCGGCCCGCTCTGGATCCGGCGTCTCAACCTGCCGGAGGATCTTCCGGCCACGAGTGTCTTGGATAGCGCCGGCCCAGCTCCCGCCGCCGCGCGGGGTAGTGCCGCTCCCAAAAACCGGCCAGGTCCTGGGTAACCTGCACGGGCCGCTGATTCGGCGCCAGCAGATGCACCACCACCGGCGTCTGCCCGGCCCGCGGCGTCTCCTTCATGCCAAAGAAGTCCTGCAACACCCACGGCGGTTTCTATAGCGCCCCGCCCTCCGCCCGCGCCGGCGCCCGTTTCCTCGTCACCCACGACGTTCCCGTCGAGGTCGAGCTGTTCACCGACCCAGCTCCCGCCGCAGCGCGGGATAGTGCCGCTCCCAAAAACCGGCCAGGTCCTGGGTAACCTGCACCGGCCGCTGATTCGGCGCCAGCAGATGCACCACCACCGGCGTCTGCCCGGCCCGCGGCGTCTCCTTCATGCCAAAGAA
>JAIXQP010000015.1 GCA_027485675.1 Terriglobales bacterium
ACCGAGCCCACCCCGGCTGCGGCGCGCCGGGGCATCGAGCCCCGGCACCCCGCCAGCAGGATCCCGATCCTTTCCTCACCTGCCAGCCGAGGTCCCCGCCGCGCCATAACCAATCCCCAACGCCTAACCAAGCCTCAGCCTACGCCCAGCCCAACCACCGCCCCGCCGGCAAGCCCCCCAGCAAATCGAGGCCGCCAAGACGCACCCCCCACCGCGCCCACCGAGTCCACCCCGGCCGCGGCGCGCCGGGGCGTCGAGCCCCGGCACCCCGCCAGAACCCACCCGCCCCTGCGATACGCCCCTGCGATACGATGGTCCCGATGCTCTCACGCCGCGCTCTCCTCGCCGCTCTCCCGGCCCTCCCCGCCCTCGCCGCCCGCAAACGCTCCGCCCTCCTCATCGACGGGCAGAACAACCACGCCTGGGCCCAAACCACCCCCTACCTCAAGCGCTACCTCGAAGAGACCGGCCTCTTCACCGTCACCGTCTCCACCACCCCACCCAAAGGCGGCGACATGGAAGCCTACCGCCCCAAATTCGCCGGCCACGACATCGTCGTCCTCAACTACAACGGCGAAGACTGGTCCAAGGCCACCGAAGCCGACTTCGTCAAATACGTCCGCTCCGGCGGCGGCCTCGTCGTCGTCCACGCTGCCAATAACGCCTTCCCCACCTGGCCCGAATTCAACGAGATGATCGGCCTCGGCGGCTGGGGCAACCGCACCGAAAAGGACGGTCCCTACCTCCGCCTCCGCGAAGGCAAATGGGTACCCGACACCCAGCCCGGCCGCGGCGGCAGCCACGGCAACCAGCACGAATACCTCGTCACCCTCCGCGACCCCAACCACCCCATCACCAAAGGCCTCCCCGCCGAATGGCTCCACGCCAAAGACGAGCTCTACGACCGCCTCCGCGGCCCTGCCAAAAACGTCCGCATCCTCGCCTCCGCCTTCTCCGATAAAGCCACCCGCGGCACCGGCGAACACGAACCCCTCATCATGGTCCTCTCCTACGGCAAGGGCCGCGTCTTCCACACCTGCCTGGGCCACGCCGTCGAGGCCATGCAGTCCGTCGACTTCATCGTCACCTACCAGCGCGGCGCCGAATGGGCCGCCACCGGGAAAGTCACGCAGAAACTGCCCGCGGACTTCCCCGGCAAAGACAAAGTCTCCTCCCGGCCCTAACCCCGGCTACTTCGAGTACACGGTCGTCCCGTTGACAACGGTCATCACCGGCTGAATCCGCCGGATCTCCGCCTCGGGACACGTCAGATAGTCCCGGTCAATCACCACGAAGTCCGCCCACTTGCCCGTCTCAAGCGACCCCAACTCCTTCTCCGAGAAATGCAGGTAGGCCGGCCCGTTCGTGTACATCCGCAGCGCCTGCTCCCGCGTGATCTTCTCCTCCGGGTAGATCTGCTTACCCGCCCGCGTCTCCCGCGTGATCGCCATCCACAGGTTGTAGAACGGGTTGAACGGATTCACCGCGCGGTCCTTATCGTGGCCGATCATGTGGTCGCTCCCGCCCGCAATCCCGATCCCATTCTTGAGGTAGGTCTGCAGCGGGAAGAAGTACCGCATGTTCTTGTACCCGAACACCTGCTCGAGCGCCGGCACGTCAAAATGCAGCCAGCCCGCCTGCACATCGGCCAGGATCCCCATCCGCTTCATCCGCGCAATCGCCTCTTCGCTCATGAAGCTCCCGTGCATCACGTGGGACCGCGTCGGCCCAATCGGCCGCTCCTTGTTCAGCGCCTCAAAGGTATCGAGCAGCACGTCGATCGCCGCCCCGCCCTGCGCGTGGCTCGTCAACTGCCAGCCCTTGTTCCGCGCCGCCCGCATGATCTGCGTCAGCTTCGGCCCATCGACGAACAGCGTCCCCCGCGCGTCCGGATCCGTCTGTCCATAGAGCTGCCGCCCGTAAGCGCCATAGGGCATCCGCTGATACGCCGTACCCACGCTCTGCCCGCCGTCCAAGGTCACCTTGAACGAGCCAAACTTCAGCCACGCATCGCCCTGCCCCGTCTTCCACGTGTTCTTCTCAATCTCGCCCACCACCTGCTCCACGGGCCGCATCGCATTGATCCGCCAGGTGATCACCGTCCGCACCGGCAGCTTCCCCTGCGCCTTAAGCTTGGCGAAAAGGTTATAGTCCTCGAGCACCGACGCCCGGTCCCCCACCGTCGTCAGGCCCGCTGCGGCATAGAGTTTCAGCATCGTCTCAAGCGCTTCCAGCTTCTCCGCCTCGCTATAGCTCGCGCCCTGCGGCACGCCCTTCAGCAGGGACGCCGCATTCCGCAGAATCCCGTTCGGCTGCCCGTCGGCGCCCTTCACCACTTCCCCGCCCGGCGGGTTCGGCGTCGACGCCGTGATCCCGCTGATCTTCAGCGCCATCGTATTCGCGCCCCAAACATACGACCCGTCAAACGCCACCGGATGATCCGGCGTCACGTCCAGGTCCTGCTTGGTCGGAAACCGCTGCTCGGCCAGCCGCGGCGGCAACGTCCGCGGCACCACAATCCATTCGCCCTTCGGCGTCGTCTTCGCCTGCTCCCGGATGAACTTCTGGATGTCCCCGATGCTATCGAGCGGCGGCAGCTTCCGCTTGTACTCGCTCAGCCCCGCGCCCAGCGCGTGGACGTGGGCGTCGATCAGCCCCGGCAGCACCATCTTCCCGCCCAGGTCGACCAGCTTCGTCGCCGGGCCCTTCTTCGCTAGGACGGCTGCGTTCGTCCCCGTCGCGACGATCTTGCCGTTCTCTACCGCCATCGCCTCGACGATCGAAAACTTGGCGTCCGCCGTCACAATCCGGCCATGGTGCACAATCAGGTCCGGCGCCGCCATCAGCGCCGAAACGGCGCCCAAAACTACCCCAATAACTCGCATAGGTCGTTGATCCAAAAGTCCGGCTCCATCTCGTTCGGATTGCCGTAGCCATAGCTTACCGCGCAAACCGTCACTCCCGCCGCGCGCGCCGCGGCAATATCCGCCGGCGCATCGCCAATCATCAGTGCGTCCCGCGGATCCACCCCGAATAGGTCTAACGACCTGTGGATCACCTCCGGCGAAGGCTTCGCCGGAAACCCGTCCGTCCCCTGCACGTGGTCGAAGTACGGCAGCAACCCGAACTTCTCCAGCACCACCCGCGTCGTCGGCGTTCCCTTCGTCGTCGCCGTCGACTTCAATCCGCCTAACTGCGAAACCGCCTCCGCCACGCCCGGAAACAGCTTCGTCCCGTTATGCTCCCGCGCCCAATAGATCTCGCGATAGTCCGCGATCAGCCGCTCGGCGCCCTCCGGCGACATCCCGGGAATGACATCCACGAACAGGTCCGTCAGGTGCCGTCCAATGTAGCTCCGCAGCAGCTCAAACGGCTGCGGAGGATAGCCGTGGCGGTGAAGGACCTCCTTCACCGCGCCACAGATATCCTCCGCGGAGTCCGTTAATGTGCCGTCAACGTCGAACAGGTACAGCCGGTAAGGCTTGCCCATTACGCCGGAGAAGGTCCATCCGCCAGCGGCGGAATGCGCAGCCCGCCCAAACCGCTCGGCGGCGCTACTTTGTTGTCTTCGTCGTTCCGCGGCTTCACCGTGCCCCGGAAGGCCGACAGCGTCTCGCCCTTGATGAGCTGAATCACTTCCGCTCCGTCGAGCACTTCGCGCTCGAGCAGCGCCTCGGCAATCCGCACCATCGCGTCGCGATGATCCTCGATGTACTTGCGAGCCCGGCTGTAGCCGTTGTCGACCAGCTTCCGGACCTGCGCGTCAATCGCGATCGCCGTGGTCTCCGAGTAATCCCGGTGCTGCGAGATCTCGCGGCCGAGGAAGATCTGCTCTTCCTTCTTGCCGAAGCTCATCGGTCCGAGTTCACTCATGCCCCACTCGCAAACCATCTTCCGAGCCATGTCCGTCGCGCGCTCAATGTCATTCCCAGCGCCCGTCGTCATCTGCTTCATGAAGATCTCCTCGGCGATGCGTCCACCCATCAGGATGGCCAACTGCGCTTCGAGGTAGTCCTTGTTGTACGAGTGCTTGTCGTCGAGCGGCAACTGCATCGTCAAGCCCAGCGCCATGCCGCGCGGGATGATCGTGACCTTATGCAGCGGATCGGCATCCGGAATCAGCACAGCCACCAGAGCATGACCAGCCTCATGATACGCCGTGTTCTTCTTCTCTTCGTCCGACAACATCATGGACTTCCGTTCGGCGCCCATGATCACGCGATCCTTCGCCAACTCAAAGTCGAGTTGCGTCACCACCTTTCGATTCTGCCGCGCCGCAACCAGCGCCGCTTCGTTGACCAGATTCGAAAGATCCGCGCCCGCAAAGCCCGGTGTCCCACGCGCCAGCACCATCAGATCGACATCGTCGCCCAGCGGAACCTTCTTCGTGTGCACCCGCAAAATCTGCTCGCGGCCCTTCACATCCGGACGGCCGACGACAACACGACGGTCAAAACGGCCCGGCCGCAGCAACGCCGGATCGAGCACGTCGGGACGGTTCGTCGCCGCCACCAGAATCACCCCTTCGTTGGACTCAAACCCGTCCATCTCGACAAGCAACTGGTTCAGCGTCTGTTCGCGCTCATCGTGACCGCCGCCCAAACCCGCACCACGGTGCCGGCCGACCGCATCGATTTCGTCGATGAAGATAATGCAGGGAGCATTTTTCTTACCCTGTTCAAACAAATCACGCACGCGGCTCGCGCCCACGCCGACAAACATTTCCACGAAGTCCGAACCGGAGATCGAGAAGAACGGCACGTTTGCTTCGCCGGCAATCGCCCGCGCCAGCAACGTTTTGCCCGTTCCGGGAGGCCCAACGAGCAGTACGCCCTTCGGAATACGGCCGCCCAACTTCTGGAATTTCTGCGGCTCGCGCAGGAACTCGATGATCTCGCCGAGCTCTTCCTTGGCCTCTTCAACGCCGGCAACGTCTTTAAACGTCACCTTCTTCTGCTGCGATGAATGCAAACGGGCCCGGCTCTTGCCAAAGCTCAATGCTTTATTCCCGCCGCTCTGCATCTGCCGCATCATGAAGATCCACAACGCCAGCAGGAGCACAAAAGGAATGGCGTTCACGAGCAGCGATACCAACGTTCCGTTGGTCGATTCCTGCATTTCGATCGAGACATTCTTCGCGGTAAGAATCTCATACACTTTCGGATAGTTCGCCGGAATCAGGGTCCGCAACGGGCCCTGCGAATCGTCCACGAACTGCCCTTTTACTTCCGTTCCGCTGATCTTTACCGATTTCACGCGTCCCGCTTCCACTTCCGAGAGGAATTGCGAAAACGCCAGATTGACTTCAGGTTTGCCTTTACCCCGGCCCACGACCGTGTACAAAATCACAGCCAGGCAGATGATAACGACCCAGAAGATCAGCTTATTTACGTTAGATGTCATTGCTTCCTCAATATACAGGACGTCGAGGATGAAGAGATTGATTCATCGAGTCCGGAAATCTGCGCGGCGAACCGCAAAATGTTCCTTGTATCACTATTCACCACGAATCGTTGATCCACACCAAACCGGTTCGCCCACACGATATTCACTCCATCCGTGATAATCGGCCAATTCTTTCTTTCCCATGAGGGTATGCGAGCGATCTGAAATAACTTCTTCAAAAGAATAGGCTCACGACGCCCTGCCGGTCGGAAACGATCACCGGGTTGCCACACGCGAACATGCAACTCACCCTGCAGTTTTTCCTCGTCAAGTTCCAGTACTACGTCTTCAGTATATCGGGAATCGGGAACGCCGGGACGCACCATACGGATCGCGCCAAACGACCTGGTCGCGGAGACCCCCGGCAGGGTTACAGTCCCCTCGCCCTCAGCTTGCATCACCAGCTGTTCGAGTTGGCGCAAATGCTGGGTTTCGATCCGGTTCCTATCGCCTTTCACCGAGGCGATCCAATCCTGGAAGGCCCTCTGGCGAAGGGCCGGGTGGAGGCGGCGGAGAGAATTTACATCGCGGACCGGGCCTGCGGGGGGCAGTTGCTCCTTCCAGAAGCGCTCTTCGAGTTCGGCGATGGCGGCGAGGCGGACGAGATGGCCTTCAACCGCCGGCGAGAGTTCGCGGAGGAGGGGCACGAGTTCTTTGCGGACCCGATTGCGGAGGAAGCGGGGGTCGTCGTTGGAGGCGTCATCCCGCCACGGAAGGCTCCGCGCAGCGAGATATTCGCGGATGGCCTCCCGGGAGACACCCAGCAGCGGACGGACAAGGCCGGACCTGGTTCGGGGTAGGACGCCGCGGAGACCGGTTGGTCCGGTACCGCGGAGGAGGCGGAGGAGGACGGTCTCGGCCTGGTCGGAGGCGGTGTGACCCGTCGCGATCCAGTCGACGAGACCTTCGGCCCGCCATTGGGCGAAGAGCCGGAGGCGGGCTTGACGGCAGGACTGCTCCAGATTTCCCACCACCGCGCCCCCCTCCGCCACGTAAACGGGCAGGTCGCCGGCCAGGCGCCGGACGAAGGCTTCGTCGGCGTCGGAGTCGGCGCCGCGGAGGCCGTGGTTGACGTGGAGGACGACGAGGGGGCCGTCGTGGAGAGCGCGAAGGGCGTGGAGGAGGAAGACGCTATCGGCGCCGCCGGAGACGGCGACGCCGAGGGTGGAGCCGGAGAGGTGGAACCGTTCGAGCGCCGCTCTGACCGCTTCGAGCACGTTAGTCGCTGACGGTCAACGTCGGGGCCTTCGCGGCACTGCGAGCGACGAGGCGCTCGACAACGCGCTCGGCGAGTTCGACGAAGGGGGCACCCTTGCCGGCGGGATCGAGCGCAGCGGGGCGGCCGCTGTCGCCACCGATGCGGACGGCGGGATCAAGCGGCAATGAACCCAAGAAGGGCACGCTCATCGCATTGGCGGTTCGTTCGCCGCCGCCGTGGCCGAACACGTCGATGCGTTCGCCAGAGCCGGGGGCGACGAGGTAGCTCATGTTCTCAACAAGGCCGAGCACCGGGACGCGAACGTTCTGGAACATCAGCACAGCCTTGCGGGCGTCTTCGAGGGAGACCTCGGAAGGGGTGGTGACGACCACCGCGCCGGTGACCGTGGTCGTTTGCATCAACGAGAGCTGAACGTCCCCGGTTCCCGGAGGAAGATCGATCAGGAGGTAATCGAGCGTCCCCCAGTCGACGCCGCGGAGGAACTGCTGGATAACCGAGTGCAGCATGGGGCCACGCCAGACGAGCGGCTTGTCCCCCGGGCTCAAGAAGCCCATCGAGATTAACTTAATTTCATTTTTAACGAGCGGCTGGATGCGTTCGCCGATCGCGTGGGGTGCTTCGCGGATGCCCATCATGAGGGGCACGTTGGGACCATACACGTCGGCGTCGATCAACCCGACGCGGTAGCCGAGGCCGGCGAGCGCGATGGCGAGGTTTACGGATACGGTGGTCTTTCCGACGCCACCCTTACCGGACCCGACGGCAATGATATTCCGTACTCCATCGATGGCTGTTGTTTTTAATTCCGTCTGTTGGGGACCCATGCGTTATTCCAGTCTACCAACGGTGCCCCGAACGCGACGCAAGTTTCCCTGATCGTCATAGACGGCTTCTCCTCGCGCCACGACCCGGCAGGGCTGTCCCGTGGCCGGAACGAGTTCGAGGACGACTTCGTAGGGCGTTCCGGAGCGGAGTAACTCGCGCAGAGCGTCTTCGCCACGGGCGTAGCTTTCGGCGGTGAACATAGCGCGGCGCTGCTCCCGCGGCGGGACGGGGAGAGAGGGATCGACGCCGAAGATCCGATAGAGTTCCTCGGACCAGTGGAGGTCGTCGGTGGCGGGTTCCCACGCCCAACTACCGACACCGGCCAAGCGTTGGGCTTCCCGCAGTTCGGCCTCGCGGTCGCGGAGGGCGTCTTCGGCGCGTTTGTTGTCGGTGATATCGACGAAGGTGACGACGACGCCAAATGGATTCTCGAGCGGTTCGGCGTTGATCGAAAGCCAGGTGAGGCAACCGTCGGGACGGGGCAGCCCCATCCGGACGTTCTTGACGGAGCGGCGGGTCTTGAGGACCTCCATGGAGGGATGATCCTCCCCGGGGAAAGGCGAACCGTCTTGCCGGATGGCTCGCCATTCGGGGTCCTTAGAGCCGCGGGAGGTGAGTTGCTCTTCGGTCATCCCGAGGATGCGGCAAGCGCTCGCGTTACAGGCGATAATCTCCCCGTTTTCGTTCTGGACCGTGACCCCTTCGGACATGGCGGCCAAGACCTTGCGATAGCGTTCTTCGGTCCGTTGCCGTTCGGTGATGTCGTGCGAGGAGAGAATGGCGCCGAGCTTCTGGCCGGTGCCGCTGAATACCGGTTGGCCGTTGGCAAGGACCACCCGGCCGGCGATATTGAGTTCCAAGCCCCGGACGCGCTCACCGGCAAGCGTTCGCGCCAGAGGCACCTGCTCGGGCGTCGCACCGATCGTCTGGGCCGAGCGATTGAGCTGGATCTTGCCGCCTTCCGGGTCGCAAGTCAGGATGCCCTCCTGCAGGCACTCGAGAGCAACGGCGTTGAACTCCTGCTCCTTACGCAGCGCCAATTCGGCCGCCTGGCGAGCGCGAATGCTTTTCCAGCCCAGGACGATCAGACCGAGGGCGAAGAGGGTAACCACGGCGGTAAGCAAACTAGCTAAGCGGGCGGCTTCCCGGCCTTCGGCGACTTGGGCTTCGATCTGGGTGTTTTCTTCGTCTTTCAGCCAGTCGATGAGATTGAGGGTCTCAATCATGAGCTTGAGACGGACACTCTCTTGAATCGCCTCGCTGGCGGCGGAAGCGCCCTTATCCCGTTTGGCGCCGATGACTTGGTCGGCGGAGTTGAGGAGCCGGTTCACGTTGCCGTCGAGGCGTTCGATGATTTGGAGTTCGCGCGGGTTCGCCTTGGCGAGGGAGCGCAGGGTTTCCATGCCGGCGCGGGCTTGCTTGGCGCCGGACTTCACTTGTTCGAGAAACCGGTCATCCCCGGTAGCGGCATAGCCGCGGGAGGCCGACTCGACTTCGCGCACCGCGGTGAGGCTCGAGTCGATGACATCCACGACGGCACTCGTCTGCGCGAGGCGACGGTCGATGCCCGCTAGAGACTGTAGCGTGGCATATTGGGAGGCGGCAGCAACCAGCAGCGCCGCCGCCGAGACGCCAAACCCGACGAGCCCCTTCATGGATGCAAGAGGCTATCCCAATGGGCCGACGCGCGCTCCCGAAGGGCAGTGCGGTCCCGGTCCAGCAGATAGCGGCCAGCGATGAGTTCGTTGAGAACGGCATCGACTTTCTGGAGGTATTCCTCCTTGCTCGAGTATCGTTCTTCGATCGACGGGCGGGGATCTTTCTTCGTCTCGCGTTCTGCCTTGGTGCGAGCGAAGGGGTGGAAGCCGCCGGTCATGCTTTGGATCTCCGAGGGCGAGCCGGTGGCGGGATCGCGAAGGTTCCAGCCGGTGAACGTGCCGAGGGGCACGGCGACATCGGGCACGCGAAGGCCGGCCACTTCATTGCCGTCGGCGTCGACAGCGGGGACGAGAGTGGGATAGGGCTTCCCTACTTTGGGCGGATCGATGGCGATGACGCCTTCGTGTTTGAAGTCGGGGCCGTAGTCGACGCGCCAAGCCTGGTGGGGGGCGCGCGGCAGGCGAACGCCGGGAACCTTCGGGAAGTTGAGCAGGGCGGGAGCAACCAGTTGTTGCTGGTCGAGGCGCGGGTAGCGGGAGGGCGGCGGGGCTTGGTCGGAGACGACCCACTGGGTGAGGGCGGCGAGGAGACCGCGCATCAGGAACCGGTAATCGTTCGGGTTGGCGGGATAGGCGGTTTCGGCGGTCTTGGCGGCGGGCCAACGGCCGGGGCCGTGTTGGGTGCCGGTGAGGTAGTAGACGCGGGAGTGACCCGAGACGCCGTCGTCCTTCTTGCCGTCGAGGGCGGTATGGATGAGGGACGCGGCGCGGCCCCAGTATTCGTAGGAGCCGTTGGTGTAGAAGATGTGGGGGACGACGTTGTCTTCGAGCGCTTTGCTGAGCAGACCGTCGTCTTCTTTCGTGTCGGGATCGAGCATCCGGAGGTCGGCGAAGGGAAAGAGGTCCGACGGATAGAAGGTGTTCGTCATGCGATGGCCATCGCGAGAGGGTTGGGCGAAGCGGTGGTTGAAGCTGCCGCGGCCGGCGCCGGCGACGTGGGCCCAGACACCATCAAAGACGCGGCGGCCGTTCTCGTCGCGGTTGAACCCCATATACAGGAAAGTTCGAAGGAAGCGGCCGCTTTGCGAGGTGCCGAAGCCGATGGCGTTCTTGAGATAGCGGCCCTGGTCACCGAGGAGGACGGTGCTGTCGGCCTTTCCTTTGAGAAACGAGACGAGATCGCGGGTGGCGGCCATGCCGAGGCCGACGATGGCGGGGTCCTTGGCGCGATAGATGACCTCGTAGAGTTTGCCGGGCTGGAAGCCGCCGGTGAGGCCGACGCGGGTTTCGTCGACGAACCGCCATTGGGTGCGGGGGATGACGCGGCGGGGCCCTTCGGGGGTGTCGCGGATGGTCATCTGCGTGGCCGGGTCTTCCGGGTTCGAGACGGGGTAGGCCTGCATGGTGCGGTCGCCGAGGGAGTAGACGTCCACCTTGGCGACGGGGACGTACTCGCTGCGGACGAGGCCGGTGGCGCCTTTGGCGCGAGGGACTTCGATGCGGAGGAGGTTGCCTTCCTTGGGGAGGTCAAACTGCCAGCCGAGCCAGACGAGGGTATAGCCCTGCTCGAGAAGGTACTCGTCGCCGCGTTCGAACATGTTCAACATTCCCTTGCCGCCGCGGTTGGAGACCTCGTAAAGAATGGTTCCGTTGCCTTTGGCGGGTTCGCGGGGCTTGAGGACTTCGAGATCGGAGGTGAACTCGACGAGGCCTTCGGCGTTGCGCGGGGCCATGCCGAGGTCGCGGATGATCTGATTGGCGGGGAGCCGGGGATCGACGGCGAAGTGGACTTTCGCGGTGATGCGTTCGTAGTTGCGGGGGGCGTCGGTTCGCTCGACCAGATAAACCTTTTTGACAGCCGCGGGAAGCAGCGCGGCGCCTACGACCAGCCAAACGCAGACACGGAGGAGCATGCAAGACATTAAAACACGGGCGGCGGTCAGGCGAGACTGAAGTTGGCCTTGGGGCGGAGATCGGGGCCTGCGGTGTGGCCGGCGAGGAAGCGGGGGTAGGCGGCGGCGGCGATCATGGCGGCGTTGTCGGTAGAGAGCTTGGGCGTGGGGAAGGAGATGTCGTAAGGCAGGCGGCGGGCGGCGGCGCGCAGGCCGGCGTTGCAGGCGACGCCACCGGAGATGATGACATTGGTGAGGTCGAGGTCTTCGGCGAAGACGCGGACGCGGGAGAGCAGTTCGTCGATGATGGTGGCCTGGAAGGAGGCGATGAGGTCGAGCGTGGGCTGGGGGGTGGCGGCGCGGAGTTCGGCGAGGGTGGGGCGGACGAGGGCGCGGCGGGCGGCGACTTCGGCTTGCATATCGCGGGCTTCGGTCCAGCGGAGGACGGCCGTCTTGATGCCGGAGAAGCTGAGGTCGAGCGAGTTGCCGCTCATTTTGGCGCGGGTGAACTTGACCGCCTTCGGGTTGCCGAAGGGGGCGAGTTGATCGAGGATGGGGCCGCCGGGGTAGGCGTAGCCGAGGAGCTTGGCGACTTTGTCGTAGGCCTCGCCGGCGGCGTCGTCGCGGGTGCGACTGAGGAGTTCATAGCGGAAGTTCGCTTCGCACCGGTAGAAGTGAGTGTGGCCGCCGCTGACGATGAGGGCGAGGGCGGGCAGTTCGGTTTCCGGATGTTCGAGCAGGACGGCGTGGATGTGGCCTTCGAGATGATTGACGGGGATTAGCGGGATGCCGCGCGCCATGGCAAAGGCCTTGGCGAAGGTGATGCCAACCAGGAGCGAGCCAACGAGACCGGGGCCCTGGGTGACCGCGACGGCGTCGATGGGCACGTTGGCTTGGGCGAGGGCCTGATCGACAACGGGGACGATGGCGCGGAGGTGTTCGCGGGAGGCGAGTTCCGGGACAACGCCGCCGTAGCGTTCATGGGTTTCGACTTGGGAGGCGACGACGGAGGACAGAACCTGGCGGCCATCGGAGACAACGGCGGCGGCGGTTTCGTCGCACGACGACTCCAGACCTAAAATATTCATTTGGACCTTACTACCTTTCATTATGAATTGCCGGAGGAGTTGATCGCCCAAGCGCCCCTGGCAGAACGCGACGGGGCCCGGATGCTCGTGATCGACCGGCGAGCCGGAACGTGGGAAGACCGGGTGTTCCGTGACCTGCCGGGGTATCTGCGGCCGAGCGATTGTCTGGTGCTGAACGAATCGAAGGTGTTCCCTTCGCGCTTGATTGGGAATCGGCCGGGACGGACGGGACGCGTGGAGGTGTTTCTGGTGGAGCCCGTGACGGCGGACGAGCGGCGATGGCGGGCGCTGGTGCGGCCGGGGAAGAAGCTGCCGGTGGGAGAGCGGATTGAGTTCAGCGCGGGCTTTGGGGCCACCGTGCTTGACCGCGAGGAGCACGGGGAGCGGATTCTGGACCTGGAGGCCGAGGATGTGTGGAAGGCCATCCACGAGCACGGGCATGTGCCGCTACCGCCTTACATCAGCCGGGCGGATGAGGCCGAAGACCGGGAACGCTACCAGACGGTGTTCGCGCGGGAACAGGGGAGCGTGGCGGCGCCGACGGCGGGGCTGCACTTCACGCCGCGGGTGCTGGCGGAGATTTCGGCGCAGGTGGCGCGGGTGACGCTGCATGTGGGGCTGGGGACGTTTCAACCGCTGCATTCAACAACGGTGGAAGAGAACAAGCTGCACAAGGAACGGTTTTTCGTAAGCGACGAGGCGCGGGCAAAGATTGACGCGGCGGAGCGGGTGGTGGCGGCGGGGACGACGTCGGTGCGGACGCTCGAATCGATGGACGAGCGGCAGGGGGAGACGGACATCTTCATCTACCCCGGATACCCGTTCAAACGGGTGGGCGCGATGTTGACGAACTTCCACTTGCCGCAGTCGAGCCTGCTGCTGCTGGTGTGCGCGTTTGGCGGCACGGAGCTGATGCTCGAGGCCTACCGGCACGCGGTGAAGGAGCGGTACCGCTTTTTCAGCTACGGAGACTGTATGTTGATCTTATGATCTCGTGGTTGTTTTCCGATCCCTTGCCGGTGGGTACCCCGGCTCCCGACTTTACACTGCAGACCGAGAAGGGGGAGACGGTGACCCTTTCGAAGCTGCGCGGGCAGGAGGTTCTGCTGGTCTGGTACCCCGGCGATGACACGATGATCTGCACGAAGCAGTTGTGTGAGATTCGCGATTCGTGGGCGGCGTTCGCAGGCATGGCGGTGTTCGGCGTGAACCCGCAGGGGGCCGCTAGCCACGAGAAGTTTGTAGCCAAGCACGGGTTTCCGTTTCCGCTGCTGATGGATCCGGGGCAGAAGGTGGGCCAGCTTTACCACACGCATGGCCTGGTGGCGAAACGAACGGTTTATTTGATCGGCTCCGACGGGACGATCCGGTTTGCGAAGCGCGGGAAACCGGCCGTTGCGGAGATCCTCACCCACCGGCAGGGTGGCCACGGGGGTTAGTCCTTGGCCACCGCCATGCGGGGCTCGGGGGAGATGGGCGAACTGGTGGGAAGCGGGCAGACGCGGGGGAGCCGCGCGCTCAGCAACCGACGGGGGTGGCCAAGGGGGTTAGGCCGTGGCCACCGCGGTGCGGGGCTCGGGGGAGACCGGGGGCGCCTGGGGGCCGAAGCGGACGCTGACGAGTTGCGACACGCCGGGTTCCTGCATGGTGACGCCGTAGAGGGTTTGCGCGGCTTCCATGGTGCGCTTGTGGTGGGTGATGACGACGAACTGCGTTTCGAGCGACATCTCCTTGATCAAGCGGGCGAGGCGGACGGTGTTCGATTCATCGAGCGGCGCATCGACTTCGTCGAGAACGCAGAAGGGGCTCGGTTGATACTTGAAGATGGCCATGAGCAGGGCCATGGCGGTGAGCGACTTTTCGCCACCCGAGAGCAGGAGCACGTTCTGCAGCCGCTTGCCGGGGGGTGAGGCGATGATCTCGATGCCGCTATCGCCAATGTTCGTTTCATCGGTCAGGCGCATTTCGGCCGCGCCGCCGCCAAAGAGCGTGGTGAACATCTCCTTGAAGTTGGCGTTGACCGCATGGAAGGCTTCGGCGAAGCGCTTGCGGGATTCGACGTCGATATCCTGGATCGCCTTTTCGGTATCGCGGATGGAATCGAGCAGGTCCTGCCGCTGGTCGTTGAGGAAGGTGTAGCGAGTTTCGGCTTCGCGGTGCTCTTCGAGCGCCTGCGGGTTCACCGGGCCGAGCGCTTCAATGCGCTTACGCACTTCCTGATACTTGGCTTCGATTTCGCCGAGGGCGATCTCGTCGAGTTCGGGATCTTCGGGCTTGGCGAGTTCGGCGAGGGGGAGCGAGAGTTCGTGCTGGCTCGTCTCTTCGAGGTGCTTCAGGTCCGAGTGCAGGCGGACGAGTTCGATCTCGATCTGCGTACGGCGTTCCTGGGCGACCTGGGCGGCCGAGCGGAGACCTTTCAGGCTCTCATCGAGGCCGGAGAGCTGGGCGCGCATCTCGTGGTCCTTGGCGGACTGGACGCGAACCTTGCCATCGAGGATGGCGATCTCTTCGGCGGAGCGGGCAACGAGGGCGTCGAGCTCCATGTTGTCGTTGAGCAGGCGGGTGCGGTTGAGGCTGAGCCGCTCCATTTCGCCGGCCACTTCCTGGCGGCGGCGCGTGAGTTCGTTGATCTGCGCTTCGAGGCGCTGCTGGGCGTTGAACTCGGCGCGGCGGCGCTCATCGAACGAGGTGAGTTCGATGCGGACGTGCGAATGGTCTTCGGTGGCCTTCTGGACGGACTCGCGGAGGTATTCGAGCTGGCTGCGGCTCTCTTCGAGCTTGCTCTCCTGCTCGCGGCGGGCGGATTCCTTGGATTCGAGAAGCGCCTGGCGCTCTTCGCGCTGCGTGGCGGCGCGTTCGAGATCGCGGCCGAGGCGTTCGAGCTCCATCTTCGAAGCCGAAAGGCGCTGATTCGAGCGGGTGGTCTCTTCGCTCAGCTTGCGCATTTCATGGTCGAGGGCGAGGGCTTCGCGCTCTTCCTTCTGCTGCCGCTGACGGAGCATTTCCTGCTCTTCGTGGAGGCTCGCGATCTGGCGTTCGAGTTCGTCGATCTGGCTGGTGGCGCCTTCGAACTGGCGCTGGCGCTGGGTGACGAGGCCGGTGAGTTCGCGGAGTTCGCGCTTGAGGGCGAGCGGGCCGGAGCCGGTCTTGCGGCCGCCGGAGACGGCATGGCCGTGGTAGCAGACGCCGTCGGGCAGCAGGAAGTAGACGTCGGGATACTGCAGGGCGAGGCGCTGGGCGGCGGCACGATCCTGGACGAGATAGCAACGAGCCAACCGGGGCAAGAGTTCTGCGGGAGCCTTGGTGAGCCCGTTGGTTAGGTTGAGCATCTCGCTCAGGCGGCCGACGATGCCGGTCTCCGGGCCGATGGCCGGTTCGACGGGCGGGGCGCTGGCGTATCGATCGTTTTCTTCGGGATGGACGAGGAAGGTGGCGCGACCGTCGAAGTCGCTGCGCATGAAGTCGATGCCCTGCTCGGCCTGCTGCCAGTTCTTGACGACGACGTATTCGAGTTCGTCGTGGAGGAACTCTTCAGTCGCCTTTTCAAAGGCGGGCTGGACATCGACGAAGTCGGCGAGGACGCCGGCCGGCTTGAGGTCCTGCGCCTTGCCGCGTTCGATGGCGGTGAAGAGGGCCTTGACGGATTCGGTGGTGTAGGCGCGATGGGAGAGGATCTCCTGGAGGGAGTCCTTGCGGGCCTTGAGGCGGCTGAGTTCGGCGCGGACCTGTTCGAGTTGGCGGCGGGTTTCGGCGATCTCGCTCTTGCGGGCGGAGAGCTCTTCGTCGACTCGCTTGCGCTGATCGGCGAGGGACTCGATTTCAGTTTGGCGGTTGGCGAGGCGCTGCGAGAGCTCCTCTTTGGCCTGCGCGATGCGGGTGAGGTCGGCTTGGGCGGCCTCGGCTTCGCGGTTGGCGCGAGCGCGGTCGCGTTCGTTCGAGGCCAAGTACTCTTCGACCTGCGCGAGCTGATTCCGGAGGCTGGAGCTTTCGCCGAGGAGGCGGAGCACCTGCTGCCGCGCCGCCTCCATGCCCTGTTCCCGTCCCCGAAGTTGGCCCTGCAGTTGATCCCGTTCTTCGTTGCGGAGGCGGAGGCGCTCTCTCGCATCATTGACTTGGCGTTCGAGCTCTTCGAGCTTCTGCCGGTGGGATTCAACCTCTGTGGTAAGGCCGGTGAGACGCTGCTCGACGGCTTCCGATTCTGCTTCGCCCTGGTTCAGGCGTTGTTCGATGCCCGCGATCTGCTGGGACTGCGACGTGAGGCGGCCGCGGGCGCGTTCGGCTTCGAGATTGCGGTCGGCGAGTTCCTGGCGCTGGGCGGTGAGCTGCTCTTCGAGCGTGTAGCAGGCCTGCTGGAGTTCGCCGTGCTGGACCTCTTTCTCCTGCAGATCCTTGTGCAGCTCTTCGTAGTGGCCGGTGGCCTGGCTGAGTTCAATGGCCGCTTTCGAGGCGTCGCTTTCGAGCTTCTTGAACTTGCCGGCGAGAGAGAGGCGGAGGTGGGAGACGAGTTCTTCGCGGAGCTCCTCGTAGCGTTTGGCCTTGGCGGCCTGGCGCTTCAGCGAGTTGACCTGGCGGCCGACCTCTTCGAGGATGTCGAAGACGCGGGTGAGATTTTGCTTGGCGCCTTCGAGCTTGGCTTCGGCGAGGCGGCGTTTGGTTTTGAACTTGGTGATGCCGGCGGCTTCTTCGATGACGGCGCGGCGATCAGCGGGGCGGCTCGAAAGAATCTGGCCGATGCGGCCCTGTTCGATGATGGCGTAGGACTCCGGGCCGAGACCGGTGCCCATGAAGATGTCCTGGATGTCGCGGAGGCGGGCGGTTTTGCCGTCGATGAGATATTCGCTGTCGCCGGAGCGGAACAGGCGGCGGGTGATGGTGAGTTCGCGGCGCTTTTCGGCCGGGGCGACCACGGCGTCGAGGGAGGGTAGGGCGACTTCGCCGACGGAGGGATCAAACAGGGTGAGCGTGACGCTGGCCATGCCCATGGGCTTGCGGTCGCGGGTGCCGGCGAAGATCACATCTTCCATGCGGGCGCCGCGGAGGCTTTTCGCCGACTGTTCGCCGAGGACCCAATTGATGGCGTCGCTGAGGTTCGATTTGCCGCATCCGTTGGGGCCGACGACGGCGGCGATGCCGGAGCCGTTGAACCGCATTTCCGTCTTGTCTGCAAAGGACTTGAAGCCTTGGAGTTCGACGCGTTTGAGTTTTAGCAACGGAGTATCCCCTACCGGAAAAAATAGTATTCACCGCGATAGACGTATCGCGGCGCTCGGGGGGGATATGAGTAGAGTACAGGGCGGAAGGGGATATTGCAAGCACAATCGCCACAGCCGGCTGGGGTGGTGGGTAAATTTCGTCTATATCTTGTGGGGTGGTAGTCTCACTGCGGCCCTGATACGCTCTCAGAGTATGAAAAGTCTACTCCTTACAGGTGTGCTGGCGATGGGTGTCGCGGCGCAGGATCTTGTCCTCATTCCGGTTCGTCCCGGCACCCAGCCCTTCCTGCTGGGGAAGACCGAGGTGACGCAGGCGAGCTATCAGGAGATCACGGGGCAGAACCCGTCGGTCTATCCGGGGCCGACGCGGCCGGTGGAGAACGTCTCGTGGTGGGATGCCCTGCGCTACTGCAATCTGCGGAGCCAGAAGGAGGGTCTGACGCCGGTGTACGATCTGACGACGGGCCGGGCTAACGCCGGGGCCAACGGCTACCGGCTGCCGACCGAAGCGGAGTGGAACGTGGCGTTGGGCACGGAGCAGTCGCCGGGCCGGCTGGCCACCACGGAGACGAAGAGCGTGGCGCGGCTGAAGGAGACCCTCGAGAAGGGCACGGCGCCGGTGGGTTCCTTCGCGGCCAACCGCAATGGCGTGCAGGATCTGCTGGGCAATGTTTGGGAGTGGTGCCAGAACTGGTTCGACCCGTCGGCCCCGGACGCCAACCCGGCGGTGGGCGTGGAGCGGGCGTTGCGCGGTGGCAGCTTCCTGACGCCTGCCGGGGGATGGACGAAGGGATTTCGGTCCTCTTTCCGGCCCGACCGGAAGAGCCGGTACACGGGCTTCCGCGTGGCGCGGAACGCTCCGGCAAGCGCACCCGCGGCATTGCGCTCCGCGGCGGGCCTGCGGGAGAAATGGATGAAGCTGCTGGGGCAGCCGGCCGGCCCGGCGCCGGCGCCGAAGTTTGAGCGCGTGGAGGCGTATGCGGGGGTGGAACTCGGCTATCTGCAGGTGGAGAGCGACTACGCGGAGAAGGTTCTGGTGATGCGGCCGGCGAACGCTGGGGCAAAGCCGCTACCGGTGGTGATCGTCCCGTTCTATGACGTGGACGCGCCGGCGGGCCGCAACCTGGGCGGCCGGAACTTCGCCCCGCCGGGTGTACGGAACTTTGCGCAGCACGCCGTGGAGCGGGGGTTCATGGCGGTGGCCATCCGCTGGTTCGGCGAGAGCTATGGGGAAAGTTATACGGAAGCGGTGGCGAACCTGGCGCTGCGGCATCCGGGCGTGACGGGGCTGGGCAAATGGGTTTGGGATGCGCAGCGGCTCGTCGACTATCTGCATGCGCGGCCAGACGTGGACCGGACGCGGATTGCGATGATCGGCCACTCGCTGGGCGGCAAGATGACGATGTATGCGGCGGCGCTGGACCCGCGGATTCACGTCGCGGTGGCGTCGGAGCCGGGCATCGGCTTTGCCTTCTCGAACTACGATGATTTCTGGTACTGGGGCGAGCGGATCCGGGAGATCCCGGCAGGGACCGATCAGCATGAGCTGCTCGGCCTGATGGCGCCGCGGCCGTTTTTCCTGATCGCCGGCGATTCGGCCGATAACGACAAGGGGCTCGAGTTTCTGGCGGCGGCGCGGCCCTTGTACCGGGACCCGGAGCGTCTCGGCTTTTATAACCACCGCACGGGGCACTCGCCTACGCCGGAGGCAGTGGCTCAGGCGATGGACTGGATTGCTCGGTGGTTCGGCGCAGGGGCTGGAGCTGCCAGTAAGTAAGCGAGCGCCAAGCCCATTCGGCGGGGCCATAGAGGAAGTGCCGCAGCCAGAGCGGCGACCAGGCGAGGTTGATGGCCCACATGCCGAGGACCACCCAGTACAGTTCGGCGCGCTGCAACCGGGCGAATTGGCCGAGGCCGTAGCCGTTGAAGAAGAGCGTGAGCAGGATCGAGGTGAGCAGGTAGTTCGATAGCGCCATGCGGCCGACGGCGGCGAGGGGCTGGATGAGCCAGTTGGCGCCGGCCTTGACGAGCAGCATGACCACGCCGATGTAGCCGGCCGCGACGAGGAAGCGGCCGGGGTCCTGCGTGGAGGCCATGAACTGGAAGTACTCCGGAATGCGGAAGCCGGAGGCGTGCCACTGGCTGGCGGCCCAGTAGTTGAGGGGGATGCCGAACGCGAAGCCCAGGCCGGCCATCGTGGTGTAGAAGGCGACGCTGCGGGAGGCATTGAAGATGCCGGCGCGGGCGAGGCCGAGGCCGAGGACGAACATGCCGAGGACATCGAGGAAGATGAACTGGAAGAACATCGGGCCTTCGAACTCATACGCCTCGCGGGTGCGCATCAGCAGGTTATCGACGTAGTCGCCGCGATGGGTGCGGATCTGCGCATCGACCGCTTGGGGCGTAGGGGCGAAGAGGCGTTCGATGGAGGTCCACTCCGGCCCGCCCGTCTTCTGCAGATCGCGCATGGCGTAGGCGCCGCCGAAGTTCCAGAGCGAATGCAGCACCAGGATGATCGCGCCGGTCCAGATCAGTTTTTTGGCGGAGAGATTTCGGAACAGATAGAGCAGCAGGCCGATGACGCCGTAGGGATAGAGAATATCGCCGGACCAGATGAGATGGGCGTGGAGGAGGCCGATGACGATGAGCCAGAGGGTGCGGCGGTAGTAGAGCTTGGCGCGGTTTTCTTCGGGCAGGCGCGACAGGTAGACGTCAAAGCTGGCGGCAAACAGCAGCGAGAAGATGGCGCGCATTTTGCCATCCCAGAGGACGGCGGCGATGTACCAGACGGCCAGGTTCGCGCCCGTGGCGCCGCCGTACACCATGGGATTCATGTAGGCGCCAAAAGGCAGGCCGAACGAGACAATGTTCATCAGCAGGATGCCGAGGAGCGAGAATCCACGGAGGACATCCAAGGAGAGAATACGGGCCATTGAGCCTCATCATAGCGTAGGGGGATGAGGGGGGACGCCCTTACTTCTTCGGCGGCCGCCGGTTCTCTGGCGTCGCCGGAATCTGGCTGACCAGTTTGTTCGATTTGCCTTTCGACTTCCGGAGTTCAAACGCATCGTACAGAACGCCGCGCGCCGTGCGGGCCTGATACTTCAGAACATTACCGCTGATATTGATCACCTGATAGAGCTGCGTATCCTCGGCCGCGCGGGCCATCCAGGCCTGCTTTTCAAGCTCGTACATCTTCGGGCCGGACACGGAAACCACGTAGACGGTTCCGCCTTTCTTCGTCGACAGGCCAGTCTGCAGGTTGCTGCGGCCGTAGGTATGGTCATGACCGGTGAGGACAATATCGACCTTGTGTTTGTCGATAATCGGCTGCCAGGCTTCGCGAAGGGCCTTGTTGTCGCGGCCTTTGGCCGTTGAGAGAACCGGATGGTGGAAGGTGAGCACGGTCCACTTGTTGGGGTTGTTCGCGAGCAGCTTATCCAGCCACTCGGCCTGCTCGGCGTGCTTGCCGTTTGAATCGAGCGAGACGACGCGGACGCCTTGGACATCGAGGTAGTAGTTCGTTTCGGGGAGAGAAGGAATGCCGTTGGCCGGCAGCGTGAATTGCGGACGCCAATGGGTGTTCAGCACCCGCCCGCCATACTCATGGTTGCCCGGCGTGGGAATGCTGGGGATCGACCGGTTGATCCAGCCGGCGCCGTTGTGCCATTCGCCCCACTGGTCGTCGCGATTGGGATTGTTGATCAGATCGCCCGCATGCAGCAGGAAGCGCGCCTTGGGAGCATCGGCGAAGCCGGAGCGCACCACGCGGGACCACAGCGAGTAGATATCATTTTGCGCATCGCCGAAGTAGACGAACTCGAGCGGCGCCGGGCCGGCCGCGGCGGTGCGGAACTGGTTCCACTCCGACCAGTTGAAGCCGTCGCCGACGCGATAGACGTACGGCGTATCGGGTTGGAGATCCGTGAACGTCACCGAATGATAGTGGGCCAAGTGCAGCTCCGTCTGCAGCGGCTCGGACTTGGCGGCCACCGATTTCGCCTTCTTGACGAATCCGGCTCCGTCTTCCGCGAGCGCGATCTCCGCCACCGGTCCGGTGACGTTGGACGAGGTGCGCCACGTGACCGAAGCCGTGGTCGCCGGATCGGCCGACCAAGTGAGAATCACACGGTCGGGGTGGGCGGTTGGCTTATAGAGCTCGGCGGGCGTGATCTTGGGATCCGGCTGACCAGTAAGGCGGTAACCAACCCCAAGCAGAACGACAGCGAAAAGAAACCCTGATAGACGACGCATAAAGCGAAAGTTTATCAGGGCGAGGTTACGTCTCGATTGCAACGATGACCAATATAGCCGCATCAGGAGCCGCCCTTCTCCTCGAGAAGGTATGACTACCGGTAGCCGGATGCTTGCAGGGCAAACAGATCGGCGTAGCGGCCGCCGAGGCGGACCAGTTCCCCGTGTGCCCCCTGCTCGACGATCCGCCCATTCTCGAGAACGAGAATGCGGTCGGCCATGCGCACGGTGGAGAAGCGGTGACTGATGAGGACGGCCATTTTGCCGCGGGTCAGTTCGGCGAAGCGTTCAAAAACCTCGAACTCGGCGCGGGCGTCGAGGCTGGCGGTCGGCTCATCGAGGATCACGAGTTGGGCATCGCGCATGTAGGCCCGGCCCAGGGCGATCTTCTGCCATTGCCCGGCGGAGAGATCGCTGCCGCCGCTAAAGCGCCGGCCCAGCATCTGGTCGTAGCCGTTCGGCAGAGTCTCGATGACGGCATCGGCCAGGGACTTTCCGGCCGCCTGGCGAATCCGCGCTTCGTCGTCGAGGCGGTCGACCAACCCCAAACCGATGTTTTCGCGGGCCACCATGTCGAAGCGTACGTAGTCCTGAAAGATCACTCCGATCTCGCGGCGGAGATCCGGGGCCGAGTATTCGCGGAGGTCTACGCCGTCGAGCAAAATCTCTCCGCCGGTGGGATCGTACAGCCGGGCCAGGAGCTTCACGATGGTCGTCTTCCCCGCCCCGTTTTCGCCGATGAGGGCGATCTTCTGCCCCTTTTCAAGACGGAAGCTGACGTCATTCAAAACGGGCCGCGGGCGGCCGGGATAGGCGAAGCTGACGCCGCGAAACTCAAAACCGTCCCGGATCGGGCGGGGAGCCGGGATGGGATTCGGCCGGTTCTCGAGCCGCGATTCGGTGGCAAAGAAGTCGAACAGATCCTGGATATAGAGCGCCTGTTCGGAGACGTGCGACAGACCGGCGAATACGCTCTCCATGCTGGCGCGCGACCGGACGAACGCCCCGGCCAGGAAGGTCAGATCGCCGACGGAGAGATTGCCGTTGATGGTCCGGTAGAGGATGTAGGCGTAGGCCGCGTAGTAGCCACAAGTCGGCAGCAGGTTCAGCAGGGAGCCGGTGATGGCTTTGCGGATCGCGAGGCCCCGGTTCTCGGCGTAGAAGCGCTCAAAGAGCTTCTGCGAGCGATCGAGCAGAAAATCCCCGATCCCGAAGATCTTCACCTCCTTGGCCGTGTTGAGCGAAGCACCCAGCATGCGGAGGTAGTCCAGTTCGCGCCGTTCCGGGGTCCAGCGGTACAGGAGCGAGTAAGCGAGCATCGCAAAGCGCGTCTCTCCCCAGAACACGGGGAGCAGAGCCGCCGCGAGAAGCACGAGAAACCAGCCGGAGAAAGCGGCCACGGCGAGGGAGACCGACAGCAGCGTAATGCCGCTCTGCGCGAGGCCGGCCAACTGCGTCAGCATGCTGAGGCGGGAGGTGGTCTGTTTGCGCGCGCGCTCCAGCTTGTCGTAGAACACCGGGTCTTCAAAATGAGCCAGATCGAGCTTGCCGGCATGGCGCATGAGGCGGAGCGATACGTGATTAGCGAACCGGTCGCCGAGGAGCGACTCGCAGAGATTCACGGTCCGCAGCAACAGGTCGCCTCCCACGGCTAAGGCCACTTCGAGGCCAACGAGCATCCAAAGCTCGTCGGGCGCGGCGGACCGGGCCACCACGGCCTTCACCACCTCATCAATAATCAGCTTGGCTACCCAGAGCATCGCCACGGGCTGAAACGACGCCACCAGGCGAAGGCCGAGACTGGCCGACGCCAACGCCGGCGAGGTCTCCCAGACCATCGCCGCCAGCGGGGGAATGTTGCGCAGGGCCCGCAACCGGTCGCGCCACGGCGTCTTGGGTGCGGGAGCAGGAGGATGCATGAACTCCTTGAGTTTACCGGGTTCGCGCGGGAGAATCGAGAAATGCCTCCCTTCGGCCGCCGTACATTGATCCTCGCCTGGGCGGCAATGGCGACCGCGGGAGAGCCGGAGTCCCGTCAACTGGCCGGCCGTTGGACCGCGCGGCAGCCGGCGGCCCGCCAGCGCGGCCGGAACGCCGCGATGCTGGAGTTCACCCTCGGCAAAGACGGTTCGTTCCGCCTCGATGAGGTCAGCCGCGTCGGCGCCCCGCTGAGCTACTCCGGCACCTACCGGGTGACGGGGTCCAACGAGTTTCTTGTTTCGGTCACTGAGGCTCCAGAGTCCGGCGGGCGGTTTCGATCGGGCGAGGAGGCCAACCTGGGTGGTCTGCTTTGGGTTTCCGACACCCGCGTCAGGATCGGGGAGTTCGAGTTGGTTAAGCGTCTGGACTAAGTTCCCGGCGCAGGCGGGCATCAAACCAGAACGGGCCAAACGGCAGGAAGGCGGCGGCGAAGGCCAAGGCCACCCGGCTCAATGGCCAGGAGAACCGGCGCGCCGCGATCAATACGATGACGATGTAGATGACAAAGAGGGCCCCGTGAGCGGAGCCGACCAGACGAACCGCCTCCGGCCGTCCCGCCAGATACTTGAGCGGCATCGCTACCCCAAGCAAAAGCAAGAAAGACAGGCCTTCGGCCCAGCCGGACCAACGCAGCCATTCATATTCCTTCGAACGCAACATCCCTCCATTGTCGCCTGGGAATTAGTGGACGAATGGCGAAGCGGCGATCTGCGTCTCCCGCCGGGCGGGCATCGCCGCTTCCGGCGCAGTCTTCATGGCGGCCTTCATCTGATACATGCGCTGGTCGGCCACGGCGATCAAGCGTTCGGCGTCCTCCCCATCGACCGGGAAGCGCGCGGAGCCAATCGCCACCGAAAGCGTGGCCTCACCGACAATGGCCTGTCCCGCCTGGCGGGCGAGGACGGACAAGTGCTGGATCTTTTGTTCGATGGCCGCCTGGGGCAGTTCCGGAATCAGCACAACAAACTCATCGCCCCCCATCCGGGCGACGTAATCATAGTCGCGGCAGGTTTCCCGAAGAAGTGTGGCGAATTCCTTCAGAACCCGGTTGCCCTCCAGATGCCCGAACCGGTCATTGATCTGCTTGAACCCGTTTAAGTCGCAGACGAGGATTTCAAGGGCCGCGCCGGTCCGGCGACACCGGTTCAACTCGCTATCCATTTGGATGAAGAGGCTGCGTGCGTTGGGCAGCGAGGTCAGGAAGTCGGTAACGGCGCTTGTCTCCGCCAGTTCGTACTTCATCGCATTCTCAATGGAATGGGAAAGCTTGGCGCTGATAGCGAGCAAAACGCGCAGATGATCGGCGGTAAACGAATCGCGCGCCGCGGCATAGAGCGCCAGCACACCCACCACACGCTTGTCGGTCTGGAGCGGCACGGCGAGGGCGCTGCGCAGGGTGGAAAACTTGGAGGGGTCGTTCAGGTATCCCGGCTCCACCGAAGGGTTGCCGTTGAGAATCGGCTGCTTGTTTTCCGCAACCCAACCGCTGAGACCTTGCCCGATGGGAATCTCGAGAGCACTGAACAGACGGAAGTTCTCTCCGGTGACGAATTCCGGCAAGAGCTTTCCATCCCGGGCGAAGTAGATGGCCATGGAGTCGTAAGGTACCATCCGCTTGAGCCGGTGAGCGAGTACCGAAAGCGTCTCGTTCAGACTCAAGGAACTCCCCAGGTTTTGCGAAAGTTCGAAGAGCGCCTGCACCTCCTGCCGGGCCGAGGCGATTGAGGTCAGAAAATCGAGCGGTTGGCGGGTTTCCGCGGGTCGCGGCATGTTTTCGTTCGATTCTTCAAAGCCGGCGGCGGGAGCTGCCCCGCGTTCCACGCGAATGGCCGTCGACAAACGCACACGGGCCGGGCGCCGCAACGTCGCCTTTTGCTCCAATTCGACGCATTTTTCTGTCAAGATGGCGACAACCGTGGGGTCGAACGAGCGGCCAGACTCCTTTTGGATGATCGCCAGCGCCTCTTCCAGGGGCAGCCCGCGACGGTACTGACGGTCAGTCGCCAGGGCATCCAGGCAATCGACGACGGAGAGGATCCGCGCGCCCACCGGAATCGCTTCTCCGACCAAACCATCCGGGTATCCCTCACCATTCCACTTTTCATGATGAGAACGGACAATCGGAGCGACGGGATAGGGAAACCGGGCCTGATCGATAATCTCCGCACCAACAATCGGGTGGATCTTCATCTTCTCGAACTCCTCCGGCGTCAACTTGCCGGGCTTCGAGATGATGTGTTCCGGGACGGCCAACTTGCCGATGTCGTGCAACAATGCGGCGGCCCGCAGGGCTTCAATCTGTTCAAAGGGCAGATCCAGTTCCTTGGCGATCTCCACGGCGTAGACCTGCACCCTCTGCAAGTGGTCGTGCGTGGTCGTGTCCTTCGCCTCAATCGCCAGCGCCAGAGCTTCAATCGTTCGCAGGTGCAGCTCGGCCATTTGCTCGGAGTGTTTGCGCCCATCCTCCAGCCGTCCCATGTAGAGTTGGTAGGAGCGCGTGATCAGATAGACAACCGGCATCACCAGAAGCGCCATCTGCCAACCCAACATACGGGTCGTCGTGGTAAACAGGATTGCCACGGCCGCGCCTGCCAGGTAGTACGGGCCGGACCAGAGGCTGCACTCGCGCCAAGTCCGCACGATCGGGCGATGTTCCGTCAAGGCGATCGCCATCGAGACCGGAAACGTAGTCATTACATAGAGGACAAAGGCCGCGGTGACCAGCAAAACCGTCGTGGAGGCGCCGGCTTCGAGGAAGCGCGGATTCCCGTACACTGCATAACTCGCAATTGTGGCGATGGAGATCACGGCGACGTTAAACAGGATCTTCGCCAACGTCGGACGGCGATCCTGGGCCAGGACGCACTGCAAACCGGTCATGGAGGTCGCGATGAACAACACCTCACTCAAACTGAACTCGACGATGCCGATGAGTACGAATAAGAAGTTGATGGTGAGGGTCCCCGTGATCGTTGGCAGACTCACCCGGAAGAACGCAGCCAGAACGGCCAGCGTCGCGTAACACAAAAACTTTAAAAAATCGGTCGACTCAAAGGGGAACAGACCCAGGAAGAGAGCCACGAGTCCGATCGTTGTGGTGATCACCAGGAAGCCTTTGGCTGATGAGGTGTACGCGTTATGAGAACTCATGTGTCGCTAGGCTAGGGTGAGACAGACCCCTTCTGCCTCCTCTGCTATCGGCATGTCTCCTAATCTCCATTAGGGCTCGGGCGAGTTTCGCCCCGGCTTTGCGCTGCGCACAAGCGGGAGACCGGCGGAACTTAGTACCGGAGCACTGTCCGGGCTAAGGCGATTTGGAGCAGCCCTATGGGCAATCGGCCACTTCCGCTACCTTGGCCTTGCCCTCACAATAATGGCATAGGTATATGTCAACTCCCTCGCACAGCTTCCTCGGCATGCCAGCAGTCCTCTGCAGCCGGCCGATCCGGGATCTGTTTGCCAAGGTGGAGCGGATCGCTAAAAGCAATGTCGCGGTCCTCATTCATGGGGAGAGCGGTAGCGGAAAGGAGCTGGTCGCTCGCGCGGTGCATCAACACTCTGCCCGATCGAGCAAGGCCTGGGTGGATCTCAACTGCGCTGCGCTGCCGGACCAGCTAGTGGAAAGTGAGCTGTTCGGCTACGAGAGAGGCGCTTTCAGCGGCGCCGATACCGCCAAACCGGGGTTGTTCGAACTGGCTAATGGCGGCACCATTTTTCTCGACGAAATTGGCGACCTTGATCTGCGCCTGCAGACGAAACTCCTGCGCGTACTCGATGGCGCGCCCTTTTTCCGCCTCGGTGGCACCAAAAAAGTAGAGACCGATGTGCGAATCGTGGCGGCCACCAATCGGGACCTTGGTGAACTCGCCCGCGCGGGCAAATTCCGCGAGGATCTCTACCACCGGCTCGCCCAGGTCTGCGTGAATGTTCCGCCCCTGCGGGAGCGAATCGAGGATATCGAGCCGCTGGCGCAACTGTTCCTGACCCAACATGGCACCGGGCGCAGCTTTACCGCCGATGCGATGCGGGCCTTGGAGGCCTATTCCTGGCCGGGGAACATCCGGGAACTGCGGAACGTGGTCTTGCAGTGCATCCTTCTCGCGAGAGAGGAGGAGATCTGCACCCTGGACCTGCCAGAGTCGATCCAGGACGCCTACGCCAATCTGCCGCAGGCGGAGAGTGATTTGAAACGGCTTTACGCCGCCGTCAATGAGGGTATCGCCGAGGTGGAATCCGGCAGCGGCTTCCATCAATCGTTCTCCCATGGAGCGATGCTCCACGACATGGAAAAGCAGCTCATCCTCCAGGTGCTCCAACACACCGGAGGCCACCAGGAACGGGCAGCCCAGCTACTGGGCATCTCGCGCCGCACCCTGAGCCGCAAACTACGGCAGTACGAACAGTCCACCAACGGTATCGCCACGGCCGTTGAGGGCGAAGAATAAGCAGGCAAGGGGTACTCAGCATGTTTTCTTTCTTCAAGTCCAACCGCGAGCCAGAGCCCGGCACTCCTTCTTCCTCGGTAGATGATCGCCGCCGGGAAGAGCGGCATGCTGCCCAGGGTGAGGTCGTCCTGATTCTCGAGACTCCGCAGATCTTCGAGGTGCAAGGCCGCCTGCTCGACAAAAGCGCCAGCGGATTTCGCGCCTCGCACATGTATCCGGCGCTGACGAGTGGTCAGGTGATTCGCTGCCGGCTCGAAAAGAAAGAGATCCTGGTCCGGGTGGTCTGGAACAGGATCATTGAAGAAGAAGTGGAAAGCGGCTTCCTGATCGTCTAGGGCCGCTTTCCGGATTTGAAAGTGTCGAACCAACTGGCCTAGAACACCAGGCTGATGCCCACCAAGGGCAGGAAATTGTTAGTCCAGCCGTCCCCACCGCTCGAACGGGTCGGCGTAATCACCTTCTTGGGGAACGGCGACATGTTGTTCCGGAACTCGAGCCGCATGTTGACCTTGGCGGTCACCTGAAACTTCACGCCGGCGCCATAGGTGATCATCGGAACAATCTCTTGCGTCTTGGTCAGGACCGCCACGGTCTGAAGCGGCTGAAACGCCGTTTCCGTGCCGGTGCCATCGTAGAACTTTACGCCGCCGCCAAACAGCACGTACGGCCGAACCTTCCCGCCACGATCGGTGAAGTGATAGTGGACGTCATAGTGAAACGCGTGCGTCTGGCCGCCGAAGGTAACCTTCGTGCTGCCGCCGTCCAACCGCATATCGTTGAGCGCGTAGTCGTACCGCAGTTCGCCGCCGATTCGGCGATACATATTCTGGCCCAGCCAGATGCTGCCGCCGAGGCCGCTGGCAAATCCGGCCTTGGCCGACCCCCCGGGGCCGGTAAACGACTTCGAGTCATAGAAACTGCCCATGACGCCGACGCCGAATTCATACTTTGGTTCGCCGCCTTCGCTGTTCTTGTTGGACTGGGCGAGAGCGGAGACAGGAAGAAGCACCGCCAGTGCGGTGATCGTCAGGTAAGGGATGGTGCAGTTCCTTCGCATACAACCCTCTATCGGCTGCCAGCGAACGGGACTTTAGTTCTAGAGGGGCGATTTCTACTACGCCTTTTCGAAGACGAACCGCAGCACTTTCCCCCGAATCACAAAACAAAGGTAGAACTCCCAGAATTTCCGGAAAGCGCGGGACCGGTTCACCAAGAACTCAAAGCCCAGGTAGCGCCACAACGCGAGCAGTTTCACCTGCACACTCAACTCCCGCAGACGCGCCTGCGAGTAGTAACCGTAACCCGCATTGTCCGCCCCAAAGTAGCGGAAGCTGAAACTGTTCAGATGCCACTTATGCGTCGGGTCGCACCACGAGCTGAAATCGGTGTAGTGCGGCGTTTCGAGCACAATCCGCCCGCCGGGGCGCAGGATCCGGTGCAACTCCTCCATCGTCTGGATCACATCCCCGACGTGCTCGATGACATGGATCATGCGGGCTTCATCGAAGCTCTCATCCGCCACCGGCCAGGGAAACTGATCAAGATCCCAGATTATGTCGGCGGCAGTGTCGCGATTCCGGTCGATCCCCACACTCCCGGGGAACTTCTTGACGCCACAGCCGACATCGAGAATCTGCCGCCCGGCCACTAGGCGATTTCTTCGACCGCAATCGCGGTGGTGGGACAGGACCCGGCCGCTTCGAGAATGGCGGCCTTTTCGGCGTCGGTCACTTCCACAATCTGCGTGAACGCTTCGCTGCCATCGGCGCCCACCACTACGGCGCGGTTCTCGTCGTCCATGCGGAAAAACTTCGGGGCCGAGCCCATACACGCGGCGGCGGCAATACAGAGGACGGGATCGACCGTGACTTTCAGTTTAGCCATAAGCTTCAGTTTACCCTTGCCGCGCCGCCAACAGCTTCTCGACGTACTTGGCCAGCATGTCGCACTCCAGATTCACGCGGCTACCCGGCCGGTAGGAGCCCAGCGTCGTGTGCTCATAGGTGTGCGGGATGATGGTGATCGCCATCTCGCCATCCCCAATGCGAGCCACCGTCAGACTGATGCCATCCACGGCCACGCTACCCTTTTCAATCAGGTACCGGTCGAGCGCGGCGGGCACCCGGATCCGGAGCCACCAATTGTCGTTGCCTAGGGGCTCGAGCGCCAAAAACTCTCCCGTGCCGTCGACATGACCCTGCACCATGTGGCCGCCCAAACGGCCCGACGGCGACAGCGGCCGCTCCAGGTTCACCCGGTCTCCCGGGCGCAGGTCCCCCAGGTTCGTGCGGGAGAGCGTCTCTGGCGCCAAGTCGGCCGCAAACGATCCCGGTTCGAGATCCACGGCGGTCAGGCAAACTCCGTTGACGGCGATACTCGCGCCCGCGAAAACGTCCGTCAGCACCGTCGCCGCGCGAATGCGCAGGCGGGCGCCCGTCGGCTGCGGCATGAAGCTTTCGAGCGTGCCAAGCTCCTCAATGATTCCGGTGAACATAAGTAGGGTTTAGCGGGGCTGCCGAAGCATCCAGGCTTCCACGGCAAACTCGTCGCTGCTGATTGGATGCAGCTTCACATCCCGAAAGACCAAGGCATCCGAGCGGCGCCGGCGGCCAATGCCACCCGCCACCGGCAGCGACTGCGTCCCGCCCAGGATCTTCGGCGCGTAATAGAAGAAAATCTTGTCCACCACGCCCGATTCAAGCGCCGCCCAATTCACCTTGCTGCCCGCTTCGATCATGAGCGATAAGTAGTTTCGCGACGCCAGCAGTTCCACCACGGCCCGCAGACTCGTCCGGCCGTCGGGTCCGTCCAGCACCACCACTTCGACGCCTTTGCGTTCGAGGGCGGCCCGGCGTTCGGGACTCGCCGCCGATGTCGTCGCCACCAGAACATCTCCCGAACACGTCTCCACCATGTTCGAATGCGGAGAGATCCGCAACTGCGAATCGACCACGATCCGCAGCAGCGGCCGGCTGCGGTCCGCGCCGGAGCGGTCCGTCAACAGGCAGTCGTCCGAGAGCACCGTGCCGATGCCGGTCAAAATAGCGTCCGTGTGGTGCCGCAAAGTTTGCACATGCAGCCGCGCCTGTTCGGAGGTAATCCAGCCGGTGTTGTCATCGGGAGCGGCGATCTTCCCGTCCAGCGTCAGCGCGCTCTTCAACGTCACCAGCGGCCGCCGCTCCCGCATGAAGAAGCAAAACGGCTCGTTCAACGCCTCGGCGGCCGCGGTGTACCGGCTATCGATACTGACTTCGATCCCCGCCGCCCGCAGCTTCTGAAAGCCCTGGCCGGCTACCAGCGGATTCGGATCCTCCATGGCCGCCACCACCCGGGTCACCCCGGCGGCGATGATCGCCTCGGCGCACGGTCCCGTGCGGCCGGTATGGCTGCAGGGTTCGAGGGTGAGATACAGCGTGGCGCCCCGTGCCGCCTCGCCCGCCTCCGCGAGCGCGACCACCTCGGCGTGCCGCACGTCCGAGTACACGTGGTAGCCACGAGCAATCACCGAGCCATCTTTCACCAGCACGGCACCGACGGCCGGATTGGGTGAGGTGCGGCCGAGGCCAAGACGCGCTTGGGCAAGCGCCTGATCAAGAAAGTCCATGCGGTTAGTCGAAGAGAGAAGCGATATAGGTTTCAGCGTGGAAGGGGAGCAGGTCCGAGACCTTCTCGCCCACGCCGATGTAGCGGATCGGCAGATTCAGTTCGCGGGCGATGGCGATCGCCACCCCACCCTTGGCCGTGCCGTCCAATTTGGTCAAGACGATCCCGGTCACGCCGCCGGACTCAGTGAACCTCCGTGCCTGCTCCAGGCCGTTCTGGCCGGTGGTGGCGTCGAGCACCAGATACACCTCGTGCGGTGCGCCCGGAATCACGCGGGCAGCCGTGCGCCGCATCTTTTCGAGTTCCGCCATCAGGTGCTCTTTGTTCTGCAGCCGCCCGGCGGTGTCGATAATCACGACGTCCGTCTTCCGCGCGCGTCCGGCCTGCATAGCGTCATAGATCACCGCGCTCGGATCGGAGCCCTGCGTCTGCTTGACGATATCCGTCTCCGCCCGGTCCGCCCACACCTGCAGTTGTTCAATCGCCGCGGCGCGGAACGTATCGGCGGCCGCCATCAGCACCGTCTTGCCGTCATACTGTAAATGCCGCGCCAGCTTGCCGGTAGTGGTGGTCTTGCCGGCGCCGTTCACGCCCACCATCATGATTACCAGCGGTGGCGCGTCCAGCCGGACCGCGGGCCGTTCCGACGCCGAGAGGATCTCCAGCAGATGCTGCCGGATCAGCCCTCGGATTTCGCTCGCATCGCTCACCAGATGCCGGTCCACCCGCTGCCGGATCGTCTCCAGAATCTCCGTGGCAGTACGTACGCCAATGTCGGCCGTGATGAGGGTATACTCCAACTCCTCCAGCAGGTCGGCGTCGATCTCTTTCTTGCCGTGAACGACATCTTCAATCTTGCTGACCAGGCCCGCCCGGGTCTTCTCGATACCGCTCTTGAGACGGTCGAGGAGGCTTCCGCCGCCATCGCCGGATCCAAATAACGAAGAAAGCATTGTTCTCTTTATGATACGGGATTCCGGCAACGAAACCGCGTTAGAATACGGTATCGACATTGGAACAAACTCCCGCTCGTAGAATCGGCCGTTACGTCATCCAGCAGGAACTGGGACGGGGAGCCATGGGTGTTGTTTACCAGGCTCAGGACCCGGCCATCGGCCGAACCGTCGCCGTGAAGTCCATTCGCATCGGCGAAATCGCGGACCCGCGCGAACAGCAGCGTGTCCGGGACCGGATCTTTCGCGAAGCCCAGAGCGCCGGCGTACTCTCCCACTCCCACATTGTCACCATCTACGACATTCAGGAAGAGGGCGATGTCGCCTACATTTTCATGGAGTATATCGAGGGTTCAACCCTCGAAAAGATCCTGCTCGATGAAAAGCCGCCCGAAAAAGAGCACATCCTAAGTCTCCTGCGCCAGACCGCCGCCGCCCTGGACTTTGCCCATTCCAAAGGCATCATCCATCGCGACATTAAGCCCGCCAACATCATGGTCCGCCGCGATTGGACGGCCAAAATCGCCGATTTCGGCATCGCCAAGATGCAGTCGCAGTCGTTGACGCAGACCGGCCTGGTCGTTGGTACCCCGAACTACATGTCCCCGGAGCAGATCCAGGGCAAATCGGTCGATAGCAAGGCCGACCAGTTCTCGCTTGGGGTGATCGCCTACGAAGTGATGACCGGCGAAAAGCCCTTCGTCGCCGACTCCCTCCCCACCCTCCTCTTCAAGCTCGTCGGGGAACCCGCTATGGCGGCCGTCCGGCTGAACCCGACCCTCGACGTCTCCATCGATGCCGTCCTGCAGAAGGCTCTGAGTAAGGATCCGGCTCAGCGCTGGGAGTCCTGTTCGGCCTTCATCGCCGCCCTCGAAGAGCAGTGCCGGCGCCACCCGAACTGGACCACCCAGACTCGCGGCCAAGCCCTCACAGCCGCCACGCAGGCCATGCCCGCGAAACCTGCCGAACCGGTCGTGGCTCCCGCCCCAGTTCCCGCGCCTACTCCCGCTCCCGCCCCAGCCCCCGTCGCCAAGCCAGTCCCCGCGCCCGCCCCGCAAGCCAGCGCCCCTGCGCTCCAGCCCGTCAGCACGCGAAACGACGCGCCGCCGCCCCAGAGCAATAACAGCCAGAGCAAGAACAAAATGATGCTCGCGGCGGCCGCCCTGGTCGCCGTGCTCGCTATCGGCTTCGGCGTCACGAAATTCGGCGGCGGCGGCAACCAACCCGAGGCGGCCTCTACCCCCGCCGAAAACGCTGATGTCCCGATAGCGCCTCCCCTTCCCAAGTCGACGAACCCGGCCCCGCAGCCCAACGCCAAGGCCCCGGAGGCACCCACGCCCCCTCCGCCCGCTACGGATGCTCCCAAGGACCCCGCCGGTCCGGCGAAGGGCCTGATTGCGGTCAGCATCCGCTCCACGCCCCCCGGCGCCAAGGTCATCATCGACGATGGCAAAGTGGAACCCTGTTCGACCCCCTGCACCGTCGATCTGCCTGCCGGCCGCCACGTTCTCCTGGCCCAGCTCGACAAGTACGAATCCGCGAACAAGATCTTCCAACTGCCGGCCGAGGCGCAGCTGAACCTCACTCTGCGCCGTCAAACCGGCACCGTTGCGGTCAGCTCCAACCCCACGGGAGCGCAAATTCTCGTCGATGGCGTCGAACACCCGGAAAAGACCCCGGCGATTCTCACCCTCCCCGTCGGCCGCCACAAAGTCACCGTCACCCTGCCGGGCCGCGGCGAGAAATCCCGCGACATGAACATCGAAGACGGCGCGCAACTCGACTACAGCGTGAACTTCAGCGGGAACTAGACCCTCTACACTGGAGGAGATGGCTTCCTCCCGACGCGCAATCCTCGCCGGACTCGGCGCCTCGCTCCTCTGGGGCGGCCCCAAAACCGGCATGCGGGTGCTTTCTTCCCGGCCCGAGGACTTCGAAATGCCCATGGATGGCTTCGGAAGCTGGATCACCCCCGTCGAAAAGTTCTTCGTCCGCAGCCATCACTACACTCCCGACGTCAAACTCCGCGACTGGAAACTTAGTGTCGTCGGGAAAGTGTCCACTCCCCTCGTTTGGACCCTCGACGAGTTGAAGAAACTCCCCCGCGTCGAACTCGTCAGCGTCCTCGAATGCGCTGGCAATGGCCGAGGGCTTTACCAACCCTCGATGCCCGGGCTCCAATGGCGCTACGGCGCCGTCGGCAACGCCCGCTGGGCCGGGGTTCGCCTCGCCGATGTTCTCCGCAAAGCCGGCCTCCAGCCGGGAGCCGTGGAGGTCCTCTTCGACGGCGCTGATGTCGCCGTCGGCGCCCAGCCGGAGTTCCAACGCTCCCTTCCGCTCAAGAAGGCCCTGTCCCCCAGCACGATTCTGGCCTACGAGATGAACGGTGAGCCCCTTGATCCCGCGCATGGCTTCCCTCTCCGCCTCGTCGTCCCCGGCTGGGCCGGCGATCACTGGATCAAATGGGTGATGAAGATCGAGGTCCGCGACACCGAATTCGAGGGCTTCTTCATGAAGACCGCCTACCGGATCCCGCCCCGTCCCGTCCTCCCCGGCTCCGCCGTCGACCCCGCGCAGATGGTCCCCGTTACCAGTCTCAGTATCAAGAGCGTCCTCGCCAGCCACGCCGACCAAAGCACGGTCGCTCCCGGTCCATTGCAGCTCACCGGCGCCGCCTGGTCCCACGCCGCGCCCGTCGTCGCCGTTGAAGTCTCTCCCGACGCAGGCCGCACCTGGAAACCCGCCACGCTGGGCGCCGACCGCGCTCCCTTCGCCTGGCGCCTCTGGGAGTTCCCCTGGACCCCGCCCGGCGAAGCGTTCTACACCATCCTCGTCCGGGCCCGCAACGCCCTTGGCGAAACGCAGCCTCTCGAGCCCGAATGGAACCCCTCCGGCTATAGCCACAACGCCGTACAGGCCGTCCGCCTCCACGTCACCGCCACGCCTCTATCCCCCGCGGCCTCCCCGGCCCCCGGGCAAATCGTCCGCCCGGCGACGCTCGAACAAAGCTGCCTCACCTGCCACACCCTCGAACCCATCGAACAGCAGCGCCTTACCCGCGCCCAATGGGAGCGCGAAGTGGAAAAGATGCAGCGCTGGGGAGCCAAGGTCCGCCCGGAACTCAAGGAGGTTCTCGTCGACTTCCTCGCCAATCACTATGGCGTCCGCCCCGTTCGATAGTAAACTGAAAGCTCTCCCCCGGCCTCCTTCCCAACCACTCATGCAGCGCGCTGGACGCCTCGTCACCCGTTTGAAGATCAAGACCGCCTCGCTCAGTTCCGAGGAACTGGCCGCGGCCGCCTGGCCTTCCGCCGTAGGCAAACGCCTCGCCGGACGAACCGGGCCCGTCCGCCTGTTTGGCCACAAGCTGGTCGTCGAAGTGGAAGACAACACCTGGCAGCGCCAGCTCATGACCCTCACCCCGCAGATTCTGCCCAAGCTCCAAGCCATCCTCGGCCCCGAACTGGTCCAGCATCTGGAGTTCCGTGTCGGCGCCCCGCGGCGCGAACCCGCCCGGGCCGAAGTGGCCGACCCCCGCGCCGACGGCATCGAAGATCCCATATTTAAACTGCTGTACCTGACCTCGCGCGCCCGCAGCGAACGCGAACAGGAACGGCGCGAAAGGAAAAGCGCTTGAAACTGACAGAGGAAAACGTCCGGTACGTCGCCGGCCTCGCCAATCTCACCCTCAGCGAGCAGGAGATCCACCAGTACGCCGAAGACCTGAGCGGCATTCTCACCCACATGGAGAAGCTCAACGAGCTCGACACCACCAACGTCGAACCCATGACCCAGGTCCTCTTCGCCGGTGAAGAAAACAGCTCCCTCCGCGAAGACATCGAACACACGCCGCTCCCGAACGAGGTCGCTCTCGCCAACGCCCCCGTCTCCGGCGCCGGCTACTTCAAAGTGCCCAAGGTGATCGAACGGTAGGCCCATGAACATAGCGAAACTCACCATTCCCGAGGTGCAGGACGGCCTGCGCCAAAAGCAGTTCTCGGCCGTCGAACTCACCACCGAAGCCCTCCGCTTCGCCCAGGCCGAAAACCCGAAGACCAACGCCTATCTCACCTTCAGTGACGAACGAGCCCTCGCCGCCGCCGCCCGCGTCGACGCCAAGCTCGCCGCCGGCGAACCCATCGGCGCCCTCGGCGGCGTTCCCATCGCTGTCAAGGACGTCATCGTCACCCAAGGCGTCAAAACCACCTGCGCCTCGAAGATTCTTTCGAACTACATCCCGCCCTACGACGCCACCGCCGTCGAACGCCTCGAAGCCGCCGGCGGCATCATCCTCGGCAAAGCCAACTGCGACGAGTTCGCCATGGGCTCGTCCAATGAGAACTCCGCCTTCGGCCCCGTTCGCAATCCCGTCGCGCTCGACCGGGTCCCCGGCGGCAGCTCCGGCGGCAGCGCCGCGGTTGTCGCCCAAGGCACCGCCGTCGTCTCCCTCGGCTCCGATACCGGCGGCTCCATCCGCCAGCCCGCCAGCTTCTGCGGCTGCGTCGGCGTCACCCCGACGTATGGCCGCGTCTCCCGGTATGGCCTGGTCGCCTTCGCCAGCTCCCTCGACCACATCGGCCCCTTCAGCCGCACCGTCGCTGACTCCGCCACGCTCCTCGGCGCCAGCGCCGGCCGCGACGAACGCGACGCCACCTCCGCCGCCCACCCGGTGCCGGACTACGCCGCCCTGCTCGGCGACTCCGTCCAAGGCCTCCGCATCGGCCTCCCCAAAGAGTACTTCGCCGGCCTCGCCCCCGAAACCGGCGACCGCATCCTGGCCGGCGTCGAAGTGCTGAAGCGGCTCGGCTGCCAGGTCTCCGAAGTCAGCCTCCCGCACACCGAATACGCCATCGCGACCTACTACATCATCTGCACCGCCGAGGTCTCGGCCAACCTCAGCCGCTTCGATGGCGCCCGCTACGGCGTCCGCTCGGCGAAAAGTGACACCCTGGCCGACATGTATAAGAACTCCCGCGGCGAAGGCTTCGGCACGGAAGTGAAGCGCCGCATCATGCTCGGCTCCTACGTCCTCAGCCACGGCTACTACGACGCCTTCTACCTCAAGGCCCAGAAGGTCCGCAACCTGCTCACCCAGGATTTCACCAAGGCCTTTGAGCAAGTCGACGCCCTCATCACCCCCGTTTCGCCCTTCCCCGCATTTAAGATCGGAGAAAAAGTAAATGACCCGATTCAAATGTATCTTTCCGACATCTATACCATTACGGGGGACCTTGCCGGAATCCCGTGCATGAGCGTCCCCTGCGGGACCACCGCCGAAGGTTTGCCGGTGGGCATGCAGATTTTGACCAAGCATTTCGCGGAAGATGTCATGTTCCGTCTTGCGCACCAGTTCGAGAAAGCCGGCGGATTCACCGCCTAATTTGAGGAGACTACCAGATGCCTTTTGTACTGCCTGAGTTGGGATACGCCAACGACGCACTCGAGCCCTACATTGACGCCGTGACGATGGACATCCATCGCACCCGCCACCACCAGACCTACGTCACCAACCTGAATAACGCCGTCGCCGCGAACGCCTCGCTCGAAGGCAAGAGCCTTGAAGAGCTGCTCGCCAACAATCTGGCCATCGTCCCCGACGCCGCCAAAGGCGCCGTCCGCAACCACGGCGGCGGCCACGCCAACCACACCCTCTTCTGGGCCACCCTGGCTCCCAACGCCGGCGGCGCCCCCGTGGGCACCCTGGCCGCAGCCATCAACGCCAAGTTCGGCGACTTCGACGCCTTCAAGGCCGCCTTCAAGGCTGCCGCCGTCGGCCGCTTCGGCTCCGGCTGGGCCTGGCTCGTCAAGAACGCGGACGGCAGCGTGGAAGTCACCTCCAGCGCCAACCAGGACTCGCCCCTGATGGACGGCAAGACCCCCATCCTCGGCCTGGACGTTTGGGAACACGCCTACTATCTCAAGTATCAGAACAAGCGCCCGGACTACATCGACGCCTATTGGAGCGTCGTGAACTGGAACGCCGCCGAAGGCCTCTTCACCGGCTCGCTCACCCTGTCGTTCTAACCGCCCGCGGGTCTGCCGCCGCCCGGTGGCAGACCCGCATGCAACGTCCGTGTATAGTTCAACCGTTCCCACGCATGGGCATCGGCCGTAAAGCCGAACCCCAACTTCCCCCGCACCCCTTCGCACGACACCATCTTCTTGCTGTCCAACCACCCCGACAGCTCCTCCCGCATAACCCCCACATAACCTGGCCCCCGCTCCAGCAGCACGGAAGCCAACTGCACCACGTGCGCCCCGCACAGGATCGCCTTTGCCGCGTCCCGCCCCGAATGCACCCCGCCCGAACACCCCAGCGACAACTTCGCAAACGGCGAGAGCAACGCCAGCGCATGCAGCCGTAACGGCAACTCCGCCGGCGTTGACGGCGCCACCCGCCGGTCCACCTGCAGCGTATCGAGCGAAATGTCCGGCTGGTAGAACCGGTTGAACACCGTCACGCCTCGCGCCCCCACCTCCTCCAAACGCCGCACAAACGCCGGCACCGACGAATAGAACGGCGAGATCTTCACCGTCACCGGAACCTCCACCGCCGAAACCACCGCCGAAACCACATCCACCTGCCGGAACTCAAGCTCCGCCCCGGAGTGCTCCGGCGACGCCGCCACCTCGTACAAGTTCAACTCGAGCGCGCTCGCCCCCGCCGCCTCCAAGCTCCGCGCATACTTCGTCCATCCGCCCGGCGTCGTCCCGTTCAACGACGCCACCACCGGCACGGCCACCTGCTGCCGCAGCATTTCGATCTGCCGCAGATACGGATCCAGGCCGGCCCCCGACGGCCGCGGCGCCGCCAGCTCCTCCGTCAGGTCTTCTTCAAACAGCGAGTACAGCACCACGGCGCCCGCCCCCGCCGCCACCGCCGCGCCAATCGCCTCGGCATCGTGCGACAGCGGACTCGCCGCCACCACCAACGGACTCTCCAATCGCATCCCCAGCCAGGAAGTAGTTAATTCTGCCATGCCCCTAGCACACTCCTCTCTTCCGGCGGAGTCAAGCCGTTTAGTACCCTCAAGAGATGCGTCTGCCCGCCCTCCTGCTCACCTTCCCCCTCGCCCTCCTCGCGCAGGAGTCCGCCATCCTCGAAGCCGTCGGCCGGCAAACCGAGCCGGCCATCGCCCTCCTCGAAACCATGGTCAACCAGAACTCCGGCACGTTTAATCCCGCCGGGGTCCGCGCCATGGCCGAACTCACCCGCAAGGAGTTCGCCGCGCTTGGGTTCACGACGCGCCTCGTCGAAATGGACGCCGTCAACCGCGGCCCCCACCTCGTCGCCGAACGCAAAGGCAACGGTGGCAAGCCCATCCTGCTAATCGGCCACATCGATACGGTTTTCGAACCCGCCAGCCCGTTCCAAAAATTCGAGCGCAAGGACCGCAGCGCCGTCGGCCCCGGCACGGCGGACATGAAGGGAGGCATCGTCGTCCTCCTCGCCGCCCTGCGCGGCCTGCAGGCCGCCGGGCAGTTGGACGGCCTGCCGCTCACCGTCATGCTCACCGGCGATGAGGAAGAGCCCGGCCGGCGTCCCGATATGCCCAACCACTCGCGCCTCGAAATGGTCCGCCTCGCCAAGGAGTCGCGCGCGGCGTTGAGCTTTGAAGGCGGCATCAAGGGATTGGGCTTCGACTACGCCACCACGGCCCGCCGCGGCTATCTCGGCTGGGAGCTCCGTTCGACGGGCAAAGTGGGGCACTCCGGCCAGGTCTTCACGGAGCGTGCCGGCTACGGCGCCATTTACGAAATCAGCCGCGTCATCTCGACGTTCGAACAGACCCTCAAAGAGCCCAACATGACCTTTAACGTCGGCCTGCTCCTTGGCGGCGGCGAGTTAAAGGCGGATGCCGACGGCAAGTCGACGGCAGACGGCAAGCCCAACATCATCGCCGGCCAGGCCCTGGCCCGCGGCGAAGTCCGTGCCCTCGAACCGGCGCAGGTGAGCCGCATGAAGGACAAGATGTACGCCATCGTCGCCAAGAGCCTTCCCGGCACGAAGTCGGAGATCACCTTTGTGGAAGGCGCTCCGCCCATGCCGCCCACCCCTGGTAACCGCCGCCTGCTGAAGGTCCTCGACGAAGCCAGCCGCGCCGCCGGCCTCGGCCCCATCGAGGAGCTCGACCCCATGCAACGCGGAGCCGGCGACATCTCGTATATCGCCGCCTACGTCGACTGCCTCGACGGCCTCGGCGTCGTCGGCGCGGGTACGCATGCGGTGGGCGAGTCAGTTGAGCTCGACAGCATCGCCAAGCAAGCCAAACGCGCCGCGCTGCTCATTTGGCGGCTTGGGCGATAGGGTTGGAGCGACAGGCCTGGCCCGTCGTCCGGGAAGACCAGCTTTCTGTAGCCGTCGTTCGTTCCGGGCAGCCTACGTTTTCGCGCCGCGCTGAGTCATCGTGCGTCGGACTTTCGGGCTCAGGAGAAAAACTTCCTCACCTTGTAGTTAGCGACTTGTATTGCCAAATCGCGTGGAGATACACCACTGCCATTCCGGAGATCTGGATCCGCTCCGAAAAATACTGCCGACGACCATCCTTTCAATCGAGTTGCGTGTTGCCCCGCCCGGATTAAAATACCGCCGAGGAAGCCCGTTGACACAAGACGACAACAACATTCCCCACCTGGGCAGCCATCACGGAGCGCACTGGTCGGCCGGTAGATCTAAAGCCGTTGCTCGCGCCATCGGCCAGAGCAGAACGGGCCGTTTTCTGTGGCCAAGAACGCTGAGATCTCTCGCAGCCATCGAATCCTGTCATCGAAGCAGTCCAGCACCCCCGCTCGCGGCGCTACCATAGAGGAGAGATATGAGTCGTGTAGAGCAACTCGAACAACGAATCACCGAATTGAACGCCGCCGAATTGAAGGAACTGCGACAGTGGTTTGATCGGTATGAGGCAGATCTTTGGGACCGCGAGATCGAGAAAGATTCGAAGAGCGGCAAGCTGCGGCGACTGATCGACCAAGCCATCTCGGATGATCGTGCTGGCCACTCGACGGAGTTGTGACGCATCGGGCGTCGCCGGATTTCTGGATTTGTTACCGCAATCTGCCTGCGGAGTATCAGCGGATGGCGGACAGGGCCTTCGAACTCCTCAAGCAAAACCCCCGGCACCCTTCCCTGCAATTCAAGAAGCTCCATGAGGTTTGGTCTGTGCGGGTCGGCTTGCGCCACCGGGCGCTTGCGGTCGAGACTGCGGATGGATTTCTGTGGATTTGGATAGGAACACACGCCGAGTACGACCGCATCGCCGGATAACAGCAAGCCTCAGCCTGATTCGGCTCCAGAACGCTGACTTTTGGCTCAAGCATCAAGAATGTGGCCGACGCGATCCTCGTCGCGGGGCACAATTGATCTTGGCTTCCGGGATGATGCGATCCCGCCACTGCGGCTTGATCCACTTCTTGCTCGCGAGTTCCACGCGGCGCCCAAAAACATTCGCCAGTTCATTCTCCAGCGAAAAACAATCAAGCCCGGGATGACGGTCAACTCGCGAACACCATCGCGTTCGCAGATAGCGGCGATTTCGGATTCCGCAATCTCGAGACCGGACTCTAGGATCATGGCGACTCCCTCACCTCATTCTGGTCCCAAGTCGCCGTTCAAGCACCATCGAAATATTTTCCCCCAATAACCACGGCCCTCCCGCGTCACCCCTCCCCGGAATCCGCTTGCCCGTCTGCCATCCTGGAGACGTCCGGGAGGACCTATGCCTGCAATACAGAAAACAAACATGACTCAATTCCGAACCGGCTGTGGCCCCGCAAAAACTTGCGGATGGTCCCAGGAAGTTGTTCAAAGGAAACCACTTCCGCGTTGGGTTCTTCCGTTTTCCGTACCCCATTGGGTTCACCCAACCCCAAAAGCGCAAAAACGGCCGCCAGCTTGCGCCAGCGGCCGTTCCTTGCCCTACTCGTCTACTGCTTACTTCGTGCGGCTGGATTCGGCGCTGTTGCCGCCCTTGCTCGCAATCACGGCCTGCGCCGCCGCCAACCGGGCAATCGGCACCCGGTACGGCGAACACGAAACATAGTTCATGCCCACCTTCACGCAGAACTCGACCGAACTCGGCTCGCCGCCGTGCTCGCCGCAAATGCCGACTTCGAGGTCCGGACGGGTCTTCCGGCCCGCCTTCACCGCCAAGTCGATCAGCTTGCCGACGCCCGTCTGATCGAGCACGCCGAACGGATCCGCCGCGAAAATCTTCAGGTCCTCATAATGCTTCGAGAACTTCGTATAGTCGTCGCGGGAAAGACCCATCGTCGTCTGCGTCAGGTCGTTGGTGCCGAAGCTAAAGAACTCAGCCTCTTTGGCCACCTCATCGGCCGTCAGCGCCGCACGCGGAATCTCAATCATCGTGCCGATCATGTAATGCTGATCCGGCACGCCGGCCTTCTCAAACACTTCCTTGGCAATGCGCGTGGCAATCGCCTTCTGGTGCTCAAGCTCCTTCACGGAACCGATCAGCGGAATCATCACTTCCGGCACAACCTTGATGCCCTTCTTGGCGACCTTCGCGGCCGCTTCGAAAATGGCGCGCACCTGCATCTCGGTGATCTCCGGATAGGTGATCCCCAGGCGGCAGCCGCGGTGGCCGAGCATCGGGTTGAATTCGTGCAGCTCTTCGACGCGCTCGAGCAGCTCCGGCAGCTTCTTCTTCAGCTCCGGCACCGGAATGCCGTAGGCCTTCGACATCTCCTTCTTCGCCTTCGCATCCGCATAAGGCAGCTTGGCGAGGTCCACCATCAGGTGTTCGCGCTTCGGCAGGAACTCGTGCAGTGGCGGGTCCAGCGTCCGGATGACCACCGGGAAGCCGTTCATCGCCTTGAACAGACCCTCGAAGTCGCTGCGCTGCATCGGCAACAGCTTCTTCAAAGCCACTTTCCGCGACTTCTCGTCACGGGCCAGAATCATCTCCTGCACGATCGGCAGACGCTCTTCAGCGAAGAACATATGCTCGGTACGGCACAGGCCGATGCCTTCGGCGCCGAACGCCCGGGCCACTTTCGCGTCCCGCGGAATGTCGGCATTCGCCCGCACACCAAAGTTGCCGCGGAACTCGTCCACCCAGCCCATGAACTTGCCGAACTCGCCCGAATTCGGGTCGGGTTCGTTGGTCTTGGCCTGGCCCGCGTACACCTTGCCCGTCGTGCCGTCGATCGAAATCCAGTCGCCCGCCTTCAGCGCAACCGACTTGCCGCCCGACTTCACGACCGCCGTGCCCTTGTGTTCGTCGATGACCAGGTCACCGGCGCCCACAATACAAGGCCGGCCCATGCCACGGGCCACGACGGCCGCGTGCGAGCTCTTGCCGCCGATCGCGGTCAGAATGCCCTTCGCCGCGTCCATGCCGGCGATGTCGTTCGGGGTGGTCTCTTTCCGGACCAGGATCACCGGCGACTTCTTGGCCGCTTCCACAGCCGCTTCGGCCGAGAACGCAATCCGGCCCACGGCCGCGCCGGGGCTCGCCGCGATACCGGTCGTCAGCACGGGCAGCGTCTTCAGCGTCGCTGCGTCGAACACCGGGTGCAGCAACTGGTCTAGCTGGTTCGGAGCGACGCGGAGAACCGCCTCTTCCTTCGAAATCAGACCCTCTTCGCACATTTCAACCGCCAGCTTCACAGCGGCCGGGCCGGTGCGCTTGCCGTTGCGGGTCTGCAGCATGTACAGCTTGCCTTCTTCGATGGTGAACTCGAAGTCCTGCATGTCGCGGTACTGCTGTTCCAGCTTCTGCGTGGTTTCAAACAGCTGCTTATACACAGCCGGCATCACATGCTCAAGCTCAGCGATCGGCGACGGGGTACGGATACCCGCGACGACGTCTTCGCCCTGCGCGTTGATCAAGAACTCACCGTAGAACACCTTGTCGCCGTTGCCGGGGTCGCGCGTAAAGCCGACGCCGGTGCCGGAGGTTTCGCCCAGGTTGCCGAACACCATCGCCTGCACGTTGGCCGCGGTGCCGATCGAATCCGGGATCTTCTCCATCTTGCGGTAGTAGATGGCCTTCTCGTTCCACCAGCTCCGGAACACGGCGTCGCGCGACATCTTCAACTGCACGATCGGATCCTGCGGGAACGCCTTGCCGGTCTCTTTCTGCACCAGCTTCTTGTATTCGGCCACCACCAGCTTCAGGTCTTCCGCGTTCAGGTCGGTGTCGAGCTTCGCCTTCCGCTTCGCCTTCTGCGCGTCGAAGATATGGTTGAACTTCTCCATATGGATCTCGAGCGCGACTTCGCCGAACATCTGGATGAAGCGGCGATAGCAGTCATAGGCGAACCGCTCGTTGCCGGTCTTGGCCGCGATGCCCACCACGGACTGGTCGTTCATGCCGAGGTTCAGAATGGTGTTCATCATGCCCGGCATCGAGAACTTGGCGCCAGACCGGACGCTGAGCAACAGCGGATCCTTCGCATCGCCGAGCTTCTTGCCGGTCTCTTTCTCGAGACGGGTCAGCGCGGAGGCCATCTGGTCTTCGATCTCTTGCGGAACGGTGTTCTTGTTCTCGAAGTAGATGTTGCAGACTTCGGTCGAAATGGTGAACCCCGGAGGGCACGGAATCTCGGCCTTGCACATCTCGGCAAGCCCGGCGCCCTTGCCGCCGAGGATGTCTTTCATCTTGCCATCGCCGTCGGTTTTCGTACCGAAGCTATAGACGTATTTCTTCATCCAATATCTCCTGACTGAGAGCTAAAACTACTTGGTGACGATCTCCGAGAAATCGGCGATCGAGGAAAACTCATTGATGAGTTGATTGAGCAGGCGCAAGCGATTGTCGCGGACAGCGGGGTCCGGGTCGTTCACCAGTACCTGGTCGAAAAAGTGATCGATCGCGGGCCGCAGCCCGGCGATGCGTTCGAGTTGCGCGGGGTAGCCGCCATCTTTGATGGCCGCCTGCTGCGCCGCCGCGGCCACGCCGGCTTCGGCCTCGTTGAAGAGGCTTGCGTTCGGAGCGCCATCGGGCAGCGTGCCCGCCTGCGTCAAAATGTTCTTGATCCGCTTGAACGCCGCCGCCACGGGTTCAAAATTCGGCGTCGGACGAACGGCCTTCACCGCTTCGAGCCGCAGCGCGACATCTTTCAGATCCGCCCAGCCAACGGCCAGCACGGCGTTGACTTCGTCGTAAGCGTAGCCCTTCACTTCGCGGAAGTAGTGCTTCACGCGCTCGACAAAAAACTCTTCGAGCTTCGCATCGCCGGCCGAAAGCTCCTGCAGCGAAGGAGTGAGTTCGCCTTCCACCAGAATCTTCACGACGCCCTGCGCGGCGCGCCGCAACGCGAACGGATCCTTCGACCCGGTCGGGATCATGTCAATCGCAAAGCAGCTCCGCAGCGTGTCGATCTTGTCCGCTAACGCAACCGCTTGCCCCGTCGCCGTCGACGGGATCGAGTCTTCCATCGAGAGAGGTTTATAGTGCTCGTAAACAGCCTTCGCCACTTCCGGCTTGCCGCCCTGCGCGGCGATGTACAGCCCGCCAATAATGCCCTGCAGGTCGGTGAACTCTTTCACCATCTCGGTCGTCAAGTCGGCCTTGGCGAGATAAGCCGCTTCGGCCGCCAACTCGCCGCCCAACTCCTGCGCCAGCGCCACAGTGCGCGTGGTCTTCTCGAGGTAGGAGCCAATCTTGGCCTGGAACGTCACGTTCGCGAGATCGGAAACCCGATCGAGCAAAGTCCGCTTCTGGTCGACGTCGTAGAAGAACCGGGCATCGTTGAAGCGCGCCCGCAGCACCCGCTCATTGCCGCGCACGACGTGCCCTTCCGGGTCGTCCGGAATGTTCATCACCGCGATGAAGTTCGGCGCCAGCGTTCCGTCCGCCGCGTTCACGGCGAAGTACTTCTGGTGGAACCGCATCACCATCGTCAGCACTTCTTTCGGCAGCGTCAGGTAGCTCGCATCGAAGCCGCCCAAAATCGCGGCCGGATATTCCGTGATGAACGTCAGCGTCTCGAGCAGTTTCGCATCGGTCTGCGCGCTGCCGAGCGCCGCCACTTCCTTTTCAATCTTCGCCCGGCGCGCCGCGCTCGCTACGATCACGAAGTTCTTTTCGAGCTCCGCTTCGTAGTTCGCAATCGTCACCGGAATCGGTCCGCGCACACCCAGCCGCCGATGCCCATAGGTCTCCGCGCCCGACGTGACGCCTGCCAGTTCAAACGGCACCACAGTCTCGCCCAGCAGCGCGACAATCCAACGGATCGGCCGGATGAACTTCGGCCCGCCCTTCCCGGTCCAAAACATCGCCTTCGGGAAGTACAGCTTCTGAATCAGCTCCGGCAGCAACTCGGCCAGCAACTCGGCCGTCGCCCGGCCCGCTACCTGCCGGCGGAACGTGTAGTATTCGCCCTTGGCCGTCGTCTCGACCTTCAGGTCGTCCACGCTGACGCCGTTCTTCTTCGCAAAGCCCGCCACCGCGTTCGGATTCGCGGCCTTCGGCGGACCACTGACAACCTCTTCGCTATCGGCCTGCCGCTCAATCAGGTCTTCGGCCCAGAGCACCAGGCGGCGCCCCGTGCCATCGGTCCGCGTCACCCGGCCGCCCAGCTTGTTCGAATCGAGCAGCGCCTGAAAGTCCTTGCCGAGCTGTTCGAGCGCGGCCGGAATCATCCAATCGGGGATCTCCTCCGCACCTACCTCGAGAAGAAAGGGAAGCATTACGCCACCTCCTTCATCGTCCGGAACGGCTCCTGGTCCACCCAGGCCTGCGCCACGCCCACCGCGATCTTTCGCACCCGGGCGATCACGCCCACGCGCTCCGTAACGCTGATCGCGCCGCGCGCGTCGAGCAGGTTAAACAGGTTCGAGCACTTCAGCACCTGGTCATACGCGCCGAGCAGCGGGAACCGCCGCTTCTCGGCCGGATCCTCCACCGTCTTGTACAAATCGATCAGCCGCTGCGCTTCCGCCTCGTGGCGCTTCAGCGCCTCCCAAAGCATGTCGACGTCCGCCGATTCAAAGTTGTAAACCGAAAGCTGCAGCTCATCGAAGTACCGCACATCCGAGTACGGCACGCCCGGCGCCCATTCGATGTCGTACACCGATTCCTTACCCTGCAGGAAGCTCACGATCCGCTCGAGGCCATACGTGATCTCGGCCGGGCACAGATCCAAATCAATGCCGCCGCACTGCTGGAAGTAGGTGAACTGAGTGATCTCCATGCCATCGAGCATCACCTGCCAGCCGATGCCCCACGCGCCCAAGGTCGGCGACTCCCAGTTGTCCTCTTCGAGCTTCAGATCGTGCTTCGACAGATCGATGCCGATGGCTTCGAGCGACCCGAGGTACTGCTCGATGACATCCTTCGGCGTCGGCTTCAGAATGATCTGCAGCTGCTGGTGCTTGTACAGCCGGTTCGGGTTATCGCCATAGCGCCCGTCGGCCGGCCGCCGGCTCGGCTGCACATAACCCACGCGCCAGGGCTTCGGCCCCAGCACCCGGAGGAAGGTTTCCGGCGACATCGTTCCGGCGCCGACTTCGATATCGTAGGGCTCCTGGATCACGCAACCGCGGTCCGCCCAGTACTTCTTCAGCTTAAAAACAGTTTCCTGAAACGAGTCCATACTCAGAGGGTTTCGAGCATCTGCGCCGTGATTAAACGACGCTCCACTTGTTGTTCGATCGTTGTGATGAGAAAGCGGCGCAAGTCGCGGCAGGTGGTCCGGGTCCAGGTGCGAGGCGCGAGGCTGTGGATGGGAGTGGTCAACATTTCGCGGGCCAGATTTCGGGATTCGTCACTCACACGCAAGTCGGGCAGAAAACCGGAAAGCCGGACAGCCCACAAAGAGAAGTATTGGATGGCTGTCCAGGTCGCCTCTTCGGTTCGCTCGGGAGGCGCCTGCCGCAGGTGCTCCAGGGTCGCGACCACCAGCCGGAAGAATCTTTCGTTGGGTTCAGCCGCCGGTAGAATCTGATCGCACACTTCCGCAATGAAATCCAAACCAACGCTGGCCGTGTAATTGTTGGCAAGAGCGAATTGAGACTGGAGCAGTTCGCAGCCATCCATCTTGCAAAGTTCGACATTCTCCCGCTGGAAGTACTGCATATTGACCTGCGAGAGGCGTTCCAACCCGCTCCCGAAATTACTCTTGGGCCGCCGCGCCCGGCGAGCTATGCCGCGCAACCTCCCTTGATCGCGTGTAAAAAAACTGACGATCAGGTCTGCTTCCCGGTAGGGATAGGATCGGAGGACGAATGCTTCGCTTACCTTTGACGGCACCGGAACGGTGTTGAAGTTTCAGGTTACCATAGCTAAGCTGATCGTCCTTAATATGCCCCGGCTCATCGATTTGGTCGACACCGCCGCCGTGCCCATCGCACGGACGCTAGGCGTCGTCGAAGAACACCGCGCCCCCGGCCATGTCACCTTCAGCATGGAGGCCAAGCCGGAGCACCACAACCCGCTCGGCACCGTCCACGGCGGCGTCTACTGCGACCTCGCTGACATGGCCATGGGCATCGCGATGCTCACCACGCTCGCAGACGGCGAGGCGATGACCACCATCGAACTCAAGATCAACTACTTCCGGCCGGTCTCGACCGGGCGCCTGGTAGCGGACGCCCGTGTCCTCCACCGCGGCCGCACCTCCGGCTTCATCGAGTGCGAAGTTCGCGACGCCAACGGCCGCCTGGCCGCCAAATGCACCTCGACGTGCGTCCTCCTGACTGGCGACCGTGCCGACGCCATTTTCGCCCGCTACCGAACCTAGCCAAAGCGGTCCGATGCTCTTATACGCCCTCACGATCTTTCTCTCCTCGTTCCTGCTGTTCCAGGTGCAACCGATCATCGCCAAGATTATCCTGCCGTGGTTCGGCGGATCCGCGTCGGTGTGGAACGCCTGCATGTTGTTCTTCCAGGCCGCGCTGCTGGGCGGCTACACTTACGCGCATCTGCTCTTTGAAAAAAAGCCCGCCAGCCGCGGCGCGCAAATCCATATCGGGCTGCTGGGCGTCAGTCTGGTGACGCTGCCCATCCTCCCCAACGCCGCATGGAAGCCGGAGGGCACTGAGAACCCGGCGTTGCTGATTTTGGGTCTGCTCGCGGTGACCATCGGGTTGCCGTACTTCCTGCTCTCCACCACTGGCCCGCTGCTACAAGCCTGGTACTCCCGCAATCATGACGGCGCCGTGCCCTACCGGCTCTTCGCCCTCTCGAATGCAGCGTCGCTCCTCGCGCTCCTCTCCTATCCCACGCTTGTGGAACCATACCTCGACGTGCGGACCCAGGCCTGGATCTGGTCTGGCGCCTTCGCGGTCTTCGTTGTCCTCTGTGCCTTCGTCGCCTGGCGGTCTCGCGTTGGCGATCGGAACCCGGAAACCACCGAGGAGGCGCCGCCGCCCCCGGACCTGCTGCTGCGGCTTTTGTGGATCGGACTGGCAACGGCGCCTTCGATCCTCCTTCTGACGGTAACGACCCACCTGACGCAGGACGTGGCCGCCATCCCGTTCCTCTGGATCGTTCCCCTGGTCTTGTATCTGCTGACCTTTATCCTCTGCTTTGAAACCACCAAGCTCTATTGGCGGTGGTTCTACATCGCCCTGTCCGCCGCGGCGCTCATCCTGGTGGCGTGGATCGCCTTCGCCGGCCATACCGGAATCTCGTTACAAAAGAGCATCGCCGCGTATGCGGCCGCGATGTTCGTCTGCTCCATGGTTTGCCATGGAGAACTCGCCAGCCTGAAGCCGCATCCCCGCTACCTCACCTCCTTCTATGTCTCGCTTTCGGTGGGCGGCGCCTTGGGAGGGTTGGTGGTAGGGCTGCTGGCGCCTACGTATTTCGATGCCTTCTATGAGTTCCCGATGGGCTGGGTGTTTGCCGCGCTGATGGGGGTGGGGGCGATCGTCTACCGCCACCAAGCCTTCTTTTCCACGATGCGGGGTTTCGCCGTCTCGATCGTTCTCGTCGCCCTGCTGGGCGGCTACGCCGGCTGGTGGGTTCATATTCAGCAGGACCAGATCAGCGGCTATCGCCATGTACAGCGCAATTTTTATGGGATGTTGCGGATTCAGTACGACGGCGACTTCACGGATCAATCGCGGGTCCGGCAACTGCTGAACGGGGTGATCAACCACGGCCAACAGTTCCTGCACCCGTTTCGCCGGAAGGATGCCACCACCTACTACTGCGCCGAATCGGGCGCCGGGCAATCGATCCTCACGCGGAAGGAGGGCGTGCCGCAGAAGGTCGGGGTGATCGGGCTCGGGTCCGGGACGCTGGTCAGCTACGGCCGGGCCGGCGACGACTACCACATTTACGAAATCAACCCGATGGTGATTCAGTTCGCCGAGGCGGAGTTCAGTTTCTTGGGCGAATCGAAGGCCAAGAAGGAGATTCATCTCGGCGACGCCCGGCTCACGCTTGAGCGGCAAGCCCCGATGCAGTTCGATGTCCTGCTGATCGACGCCTTCTCGGGCGACTCGGTACCGGTGCATCTGCTGACGGCCGAAGCCTTCACGCTTTATTTCCGCCATCTGAAGCCGGACGGGCTGCTGGCGGTGCACATCTCGAACAAGTATCTGAACCTGGAGCCGGTGGTCGCGGCCAACGCCGCGCGATTAGGGGTTGCCGCGCTCACGATTGACGACAACCGGCCCGATTCGGACGAAACCTGCTTCGGATCCACCTGGGTGGTCCTGATGACCAAGCCCACCGCTCAAAGTCAGGCGGAGATGGCGATACCGGGCAAACCCCTGTCCCCCTCCCCCGATTTCCGCCCCTGGACCGATGACTTCTCCAACATGTGGTCGATCCTCAAGAAATGAATCTGTTACACTAACGGTTTCCGAAAGACATGGCAGAGACCGTAGCGAAGGTGAGAACGCGCCTGCTCCGCATGCGGGCCTGCAACGAGCGCACGACGGGGGACAAGTTCTGCTTGGGCCACTTGAAGCGCTGGTACGGATTCGGAGAAGAAATCGCGGCCCAGTTCGGGAAGGGTGCGGAGATCTATCGGTGCGAGCGCTGCCATACGGTCTACCTGCCGCATCCGGATGAAAAACCGCGAACGGGTACGCTGGCGTTTTAAGAGAAAGGCCGTTCCTCCGACGAACCACTCTTAGAAAACCGCATCGGAAAAGGGTGTTGATATGGGAAACCTTTTCCGATGCGGTCACCCCTTGGGCCAGTTGGAGAAACTGTAGGGGCGTCGGGACCCGGCGCCACGACTCGATTGGGGCAGAGTGTCCGCTTTGATCACTCCGTTCCCAGCCAGGCCCGCGTCCAATCAAAATCCTGACTGAAAACGCCAATCGACGCGCGGTACTTGGGGTCCAGGGGAGAGGCCGATAAGAATTCCTTGGTTTGTTGGCGAACCAGAAGTCACGCACCCAGAGAAAAAATTCCCTCTGATGCAATCTGCGTCAGATCAAAGGAGCGGTTCGAACTTGTTACCGGCTCCCGCAAGCACGCTTACAGTCAGCCCACTCGCTTCAATCTGAATACCTATTGCCTCAGAGGGCGGGTTCAAAGGTGAACTTCATCAATTCATGTCGACATCTAGCATGTAGATGGCCAACGCCTCTATTCCACCAAACCATTGAAAATAAATCAAGTCCGCGCCACACGAATCTTCCGGAACAGGCCGAATAACCCACCCGTGTGTCGGTGTGACACAATCAGGAGGGTGAGCCGCCTTTCGCGCCGATCGCTTCTTGCCCTCTCCACTACCGCCGCCGTCCTGCGGGCGCAGAGTGACGAGGATTTCCAGGTCTACACGGAGCATCCGCGCCTGCTCTTGCCGGCGCGCCGTCTCCGACTGCTCCAACGGGAGCGGGAGCGGACCTCTCCCCGGTGGCAGCAGTTCGAAACCCTGGTCGCCGGGAAGGTGCAGATGCCCGAACCTGGCTTTGCCTGGGCGCTTTACGGCCAGCTGGCCAAGAGCGAGGAGTTCTCCCGGCAAGCCGTGAGCTGGGCCTTGAAGGCCAACGATCTCCGGCAAGTGGCGATCGTCCTCGACTGGTGCCAGAGCGCCGTGAAAGAGCCGGAGGCTGCCGCACTCCAGGCCAAGCTCAGCAAGCTGCTGGCGGCCCCTCCAACGGCCCGCACGCTACCCGTGATGCGCGACCGGGCTTTCGCCGCGGTCGTTCTGGGCGGGGAGGCCGGCAAGAAGGAGTTGGAGGCGATCGTAAAGGGCTGGTGGCGGAAGGAAGTTGCCCCCGCCATCAAGGCCGGCAAATACCGCTATTCCCGGGAGGAGAGCCACGCGCTCTTCGAACTGCTGCACGCTGTCCGCGACAACACCAACATCGACCTGCGCGAAGACGCCCCGAAGTACTTCAAAGAGCTGCCGGCGTACCACATTCTCAGCTACTACCCGGCCACCTTCCCGGCGGCCGAAAACGAGTACCGGATTCCCTTCTACGACGGCGGCGGCGAACCGGACCTGCGCGTCGCCGCCCTGGCCCGCGCCACCGACCTCAGCATGGTCGCCTTCGACACCAACGCGCAAGAGACCCAGTTTGTGCAGGGCTGGCTGATCCACGACCGCTTCCTGATGCGCGGTACGTTCGGCATCCCGTACGAACTCCTCTGGGCCAACCCGTATCAGCCGGGCTTGAGCTACTATCACCTTCCTCTGGCGATGCACCAATCGACGGCCGGCCGTCTGGTGCTCCGCAGCAGTTGGGAGGACGACGCCACCTGGTTCCACTATGGCGACGGTAAGGTGCAGGTGTTTGAAGAAGGGGCTCGGAAGGACCGGAGCATGAAGTCTCCGGCCCCCATCGACATTGCGGGCACGATCGTCCATTTCGGCCGCGACAACATGGAGTTCCGGATCGAAAACGACGAGTTGCAGAACATCTACGTCATCGGGCTCGAACCCTACACCGGCTACGACGTGGAGGTCGACGACCACGAGATCAACGAACAGACGACCGACGCCGGCGGCATTCTGAACTTCCAGTTCGTCAAGGAAGGCGACCGCGCCGTGCGGCTGCATAAACCATTCCGGCTAAAGTCGTAGTCCGGCGAGCAACGCGGTGAGCCCGCGTTCGTACCCGCCCCGCGGCCCGCTCGGCCCGAACTGCCCGGCGGCCTCAAGAGTGGCGAAACCGTGCAGGAACGACCAAAGCGCCACGGCGGCCGCGGTGTCGTCCGCCCGGCCCGAAACCGGTTCGAGGGCGGCCAGCAGCAGGTTCCACAGCCGTTTCGATTCCGGCCCGGGCTGGGGGGCCAGCAGCATGGCGAAGAGCGCGGGCTCCTCCCGGCTATACGCCAGATACTCGCCGGCAATGACCTTCAAGGCCGCTGGGCCGCGCCGCCCCTTGCGCGCCGTTTCCATGCGGCCCGCCAACTCCCCCGCGGCCAACTCCGCCACGGCCCCTTCCAGACTCTCGCGGTCCGGATAGTAACGGTACAGGCTGGGAGCCCGGACGCCGAGAGAGGCGGCCAGCGGGCGGAGAGAAAGCGCCTGGCGGCCGCCGGAACGGACCAGTTCGCGGGCGGCGGCGGCGATGACGGCCGCGTCAAGCCGGAGGGGATAAGCCATGACTAACACTGTACACCTTGACAAGACGCCCACCACGCCTTACGCTGTTAACCATGAAGACTAACACTGTTATCTTTTGGCTGCGCGGCGAGGCCGCCGTCGTGCTGGCCGCCTCCGCCGCTGCTTATCACTGGCTCGGCGGCGGCTGGCTACTCTTCGCCGCCCTCTTTCTGCTGCCGGATCTTTCGCTGCTCGCTTATCTGCGCGGCAGCGAGGCCGGAGCCCGCCTGTATAACCTGGCTCACAGCTATGCCACGCCGGCGGCCGGGGCGCTAACGGAGGCTCTCGCCACCGGCGCTTTGCCCTCGCCGTTGTGGCTCGTGTGGGTAGCACACATCGCCTTTGACCGCACCGCCGGATACGGTCTCAAGGACACAAGCGGATTTCACGCCACCCACCTGGGGGCGATCGGCCGCGCTAGTCGGTGAAGACTAAACGGCCGAAGCGTTTGGGATTGTGCGGGTTTGGCTTTGCCATCTCCGAATCGGACCACTGGCTGAGGCGCCGGGCCGGCTCGGTGCCGTCCCAACGGTTCAGATTCGCCGTCCAGATGTCACCACGCTGGGGTGGCCGCCCGTCGCCGAGCCCTTCAAAGTCAGCCCAGGAGAGCGCCAATTCGAGCGACCATCCTTTCTCGGTCCGGGAGGTCTTGACGCGGACGTCGGTGAAGTCGAGCCGTTTCAGCAGGAACTCCGGGAACAGATAGAAGTAGTCGTAGAGGGTCCCCCGCGCGTTCATCTCCAGTCCGAAATAGTTGGACTGGGACGGCTTGGGATTGATGAACAGCTCGACGGCGTCATCCCGGTAGGTCGGGTCGTCCCGCTTGTCGAACTGCGCGGTAATCTCGGCGTCATCGCACTCATAGGCCACGTAGAGATACCGGTCGTCCCACAGCAGACGCGCGAGTGTTTTCTGTTTGGCGCCCTTTTGAAACTCCCACGGAAAGAGGAACTCGATGGGCGGCGCCCCCTTCCACGCCGCCTCGTCCACTTTGCCGTCAATGGTGATGGCGCCCGCACTGCGCTTGACTTCGTAGCGAAGCGGCTGAGCGAACGCGGCCGCCGCCAGAAGAACCAACAGCAGAATCGCCCGCATCATTGCACCGCCAATGTAACGTTCGCCGGGCTGGTGGCGCTTCCGACGCTGACAATGACCGGCAACTGCCCGCTCTGCACGCTCTGCGGAATCCGGACATTGATCTGCATGACCCCGGCCACCAGACCCGGCGCGCCGCCGGCGTAGAGGATCTGCGCGTCAATGCCGCCGATGCTGATGGATACCGGCAGCTTCGGCTGCGGCGCCGGCGAGGCGTTCGGTTTGCCGTCCACTCCGGTTGGGTTCGTAGCGCCTTCCCCGGTCAGGTAGAGGATGACGATACTGCCCCGGTCCGCCTGATTGGTTGCCGAGTTCAGGGTGCCGTTCTGATTCAGAATGGCTCCCTGGCCACGTCCGGAGGAGTTCGCCGTGAAAAGGGCTGGCGCCGCAGGGATAACCGGCAGGGCGATAGTGTTCGACCGCCGGCCTTCGAACTCCACCTGCACCTGGGTGGTCGCGCGGCCTTCGATGCCATACGGCGCCACGACCGCCAGCTGGCCTGCGCTCGTATAGATTACCGGAGCGGGGGTGCCATCGAACAGCACGCGGGTTCCGGCCAGCGAGGTCGCCACCAGCCCGGCGCCATCCAACTGCAAACCGGTCAATTGCGCGGGTCCCATGTCTTGGCCGAAGAAGGTGAGCAACTGGCCGGGAGAGACGCCCCCTTGAGCGGTAGCCGAGCGGAAGCTGGCGGCGTTGGTAACGCCCTCAATCGAGATCTGCGGAGAGGCCGGACCCACAGGAGGCGAAAGGGTGATGGTGGCCGTGGCGAAGCGCTGCGAATCCGCCACGCTTGCCGCGCGGACCGTGAGGGTGGCGGGAGCGAAGATCACCCCGGGCGCCCGGTAGAGACCGGCGGCCGAGATTTCGCCCGTAGCCGGGGTAATCGTCCAGGTCACGGCGGTATTGGTGGAGCCTTGCACGGTGGCGGTGAACTGCTGGGTCTGGTTGGCGAGAAGCGTCACGGCCGTGGGGCTGATCGAGATCTGCACCCGCTGCACGAGCGTGATGATCGCCTCGCCGATCTTTGTGCCGTCCGCCTGCGAGATGGCGGAGACGGTCACCGTCTGCGTGCCCGTAAAGCTGGCCGGGGCGGTGTAGAGTCCGGTGGAGGAGATGGTACCCAGCGCCGGAAAAATGCCCCAGCGCACCGCGGTGTTGCTGGTATTGGAGACCTCGGCCAGGAACTGCTGGCTCTCTCCGGCGCCCAGCGCAATGACCGCCGGGCTAAGCTGGACGGTGATTTCGGCATAACGCACCACGAAGCCGTCCGAAGCCCCGCTCAAGCGACTGGCCACCACGCCAGCCGTGGCCGGGAAGTTGGTCGATTCCGTGGACCCGGCGCCCCAGATCCGACCGCTTGTATCAATCGCGATGCCATTCAGCGAATCGTTGCCGGCGCCGCCGATGTGGGTGGAAAAGCCGAGAAACGTGCCTCCGAAATTCAGTTTGGCCAGGAAGCCATCGTAGCCGCCCGCAAAGGGGGTGGAGGGGAGCGGGCCATCATTGCGCAGCGGAAAGTTCGCCGAGTTCGTCTGTCCGGCGACGTAGGCTTCGCCCTGCCGGTTCACGGCGATGCTCAAGCCGGTGTCTTCATTGTCACCGCCCAGGTAGGTGCTATAAAACAGGCTCGTGCCTTGCGGGTTGAGTTTGGCCACGAAAGCATCGGGCGTCAGCGCGGGCACCCGCTGATAGGCCTGCGGCGTGATCGGAAGCTGCGTGGAGAAGGTCTGGCCCGTGAGGTACGCGTTCCCCCCGGAGTCGACAGCGATGGCGTTGCCGGCCTCCTGCGCCTCGCCCCCGTAGTAAGTGCAGTAGACGAGACCGCTGCCATCGGGCCGGACGCGGGCCACGAACGCATCGGAGCCGCCGCGGCGGGCCGTCTGGTAAGCGCCTTCGGTGGTTGGAAAGTTCTCCGAACGGGACTCGCCCACCACGAACACGGATCCCGTTGCGTCGACCGCAACGCCATTGCCCACATCGAGAGCAAAGCCGCCCAGCAGGAGCGAGTAGACCAGGGCCGAACCGCTCGCGTTCAGTTTGGTGACAAAGGCATCGCCTCCGCCTCGCGGGGGTAGGTTTTCGCGGTTTGTGTTGGGGAAGTCCGTCGAGTCCGTCCGGCCGGTGACGTAGACGGCGCCGGTGGCGTCGATGGCGAGTCCGCGGACAAGGTCGCTAAGCGAACCGCCGAGATAGGTGGACCAGGTCAAGGCGGTGCCCGTGGCGTTCAGGCGGAACACCACGCCATCCGTGATGGCGCTGCCGCCACCTAAGACGGGCTGGAAGGCGTTATCGGAAACCGGAAAATTGGTGGAAGCCGTGGAACCGCCGCCGTACACACTCCCCTGCGCATCGACGGCGATGGCCAGTCCGATGTCAACCCCCTGGCCGCCGATGTAGGTAGCCCAGAGGACCGCGGAGCCGGCCGGATTGAGTTTCGCGACGACAATATCCTGCGCGCCGAAGGTCTGGCCGCGGTTGGTTCCCGGGTAGTCCGGGGAGGTGGAGGAGCCGATGAGGTAACTGTTGCCGGCGGCGTCGACGGCCACGGCGCGAGCGTCATCCACCTGCGCGCCGCCCAGATAGGTAGCGTAGTTCAGAACCGGGTCAATGAGCAGCGGCCGCGATCGGTCATAGGCGCCCACCGAGAAGCCGAACTGTCCGGGTCCGCGGGTGGAATAGGCGACGGGAACCTCAGCCTCGCCCTGCCAGGCGACCGGTCGTTTCCACGCCAACCCGCCGGGCAGTTGCAGTTCGCCCGCCGGCGAGAGGCTGGCGCCCGGCAGATCGAACCGGATGGCCGCCGGATCGGCTTGCGGCGCCAGTTCGAGGTCGAACTCGAGCGCGCCGGCGCGGCTGTGGTAGACGAGGTCAATGCCCGGATAGAGTTGCCGGGCGCGGGCGGCGGTGAATGCGGGAACGTTCGTCCGCCAGGCGGACCGGTCCGTGCCGCGGAGATCGTGAAGCAGGGTTTGCGTACGCGCTTCGCCGGTGAGCCGCGCGGCGGGGCTCGCCCCTTGCCAGGTGAGCGTGCTGGCAGATCGGCTGGTGAAGAGGCGCAGTTCGTGGGCACTCAGGTTCAGGCTGAAGTTCGGTCCGCGAACGACGAATCGTCCGTGTTCGCGGGCGGGTTCCAAGATTGTCGGGAAGGGACCGGCAAGGGCCGGCACCGCTCCAAGCCAGAGCATCGGCAGGAAGGACAAGGCAAAGGAAAAACGCAAGGCGATGGTCTTCATCTAAGCTCTTCAGTATACTTTTCCACTGCGATATGCAACGTCGAAACTTTCTACTTTCTACCCTGGGCGCCAGCGGCGCCGCCTTCGCGCAGAAGCGGGACTGGTCCCAACCGGGCCGGTATCCCGATCCCGATCTCGTCTCCCTCGACAAGCGCTTCGACAAGTATAAGTTAGGCAACACCCCGATTCGACGGCTCTATACCGGCTGCCTGTGGGCCGAAGGACCGGCGTGGAATGGCGTGGGGCGCTATCTGCTCTGGAGCGACATTCCGAACAACGTGCAGATGCGGTGGCTCGAAGAAAACGGAGCAGTCTCAACGTTTCGGCAGCCGGCCGGGAATTCGAACGGCAACACGTTTGATTTCGAGGGGCGGCAAATCTCTTGCGAACACGGGACGCGGCGGGTGACCCGGTATGAGTACAACGGCTCGGTAACCGTGCTGGCCGACAAGTACAACGGCAAGATGCTCAACGCGCCGAACGACGCCGTCGTGCATCCCACCGACGGGAGCATCTGGTTCACCGACCCCGGATACGGGTCGCTGATGCACTATGAGGGCAACAAGGGCGAGCTCTTGCTGAAGGAGGCGGTCTACCGGATCGACGCCAAGACCGGGCAGGTGACGCTGCTGACCGACGAGATTTTCAAGCCGAACGGGCTATGCTTTTCGCCGGACTACAAGAAGCTGTATGTGGCCGATACGGGCGCGACCCACTATCCGCAGGCGCCGCGGGTGATCAAGGTTTGGGACATCGTCGACGGCAAGCGGCTGGCGAACGGAAAGACGTTCTGTGCAATGAAGCTCGACGGCGTGGGCGACGGGCTGGCCGACGGCATCCGCTGCGACACCGACGGCAACATTTGGGCCAGCGCCGGGTGGGTGGGCGAAGGGTATGATGGCGTCCACATCTTCGCTCCGGATGGGCAGCGGATTGGCCAGATCAAGCTGCCCGAGATCTGTTCGAACGTCTGCTTTGGCGGAGCTAAGCGGAACAAGCTGTTCATGACGGGCAGCCAGAGCCTGTACATGGTCTACGTCGAGGCGCAGGGCGCGCACATTACTTAGCGGCGCGAGCCGGGTAGGTGACGGACTCGAGGAAGAGTCCGCTGGCTGGGGCGGTCCAGGCGGCAACATCGAGCTCTTTGCCGCCGCGGCCCTGCAGCAGTTCTTCAAACTGCTGCAGGGTCACTTCGCCCGCGCCGACTTTGACGAGGACGCCGACCACGCGCCGCACCATACGCCAGAGGAAGTGCGAGGCTTCGAGGCGAATGCTGAGCAGGTGGTCTTCGGCGGAGACCTCGGCGGATTCGACGACGACGATGGTGGATTCGTTGGGGCGCGAGGGGTCTTTGGCGGCGAAGCGGACGAAGTCGTGGCGGCCGGGGAGGAGGTTGGCGGCGGCGGTGATGGCGGCCAGGTCGAGGGGATCTTTGATCCACCAGACGTGGCGTTTCGAGAAGGCGGATTTGCGGGTAGCGATCTGGTAGATGTAGGCGCGGGAGAGGGCGTCGTGGCGGGCGTGGAAGCGTTGGGGCGCCTCTTCGATGTCAAGGATGGCGATATCGGCGGGCAGCCGGTCGTTCCATTCGCGCTGGAGTTTAGCGAGCGAGGGGAAGCTGGTGCGGCGGTCAGTGGCGGGCAGCTTGATGTGCATGACCTGGCCGAGGGCGTGGACGCCGGCGTCGGTACGGCCGGCTCCCATCAATTCGACGGGAGCGCCGAAGGAGGGTTCGATCACCTCGCGGAGGACGCCCATGACGGAGCGGGCGTTGCGCTGCTCTTGCCAGCCGTGGTAGCGGGTGCCGTCGAATTCAAGGGTGACTTTCCAGGTTTTCATTCCGTCATCGAGCGTTGGTGGAGACCAACTCTTGATGATAGGGCTTTGTGCGGGGGGAGCGGGAAAGGCCCTGAAGCATGGCCGCGCCGATCCGTTCGAGGGGCAGCACTTCGCAGGCGGCGTCGGCTTCGACGGCGGCGAGTGGCATGCCGTAGACGACGCAGGTCTGTTCGTCTTGTGCAATGGTCCACGAGCCGGCGTCGCGCATCTGTTTGAGACCGGCAGCGCCGTCCGAGCCCATCCCGGTGAGAATGACGCCGAGGGCGCTTGCGCCGGCCACGGCGGCCACTGAGCGGAACAAGACGTCGACGGCGGGGCGTTGATAGTGCACCGGCGGTCCTTTCCGCAGGCGGACCCGGTACTCATTTCCCTGGCGCGCCAGAACGAGATGGAGCCCGCCCGGAGCGATCAGGACGTGGCCATCGGCGACCAGGTCGCCGTCTTCGGCCTCCTTCACCGACTGCACACAACACTGGTTGAGGCGTTCGGCGAAGCTGCGCGAGAAGACCGGCGGGATATGCTGTACGACCACCATGCCCGGGATGGTGGCGGGCAACTGTTGGAGCAGATTTTCGACGGCTTGCGTCCCGCCGGTGGAGGCGCCCACGGCGAAGATTCGCGAGCTGGGTTTACCGGGAAGACCCGCCTTGGTGGCAGCGACGACGCCGGCCGTGGCCGGGCCACGAAGCCGCGCCCCGGCCGCGCCCAGTACTTTCAGCAGCAGTTGCTGCCGGAATTCGGGAATCTCACGCGCCCCGGCTGGTTTCACCAAGGCCTCGACCGCTCCGAGTCGCAACGCCTCAACGACCGCCTGGGAGCCGCTCTGGCACAGGGTGCTGACGACGATCACCGGCATCGGCAACTTCGCCATCAGCTTGCCGAGGAAGGTGATGCCATCCATGCGGGGCATCTCAATATCGAGGGTTAACACATCAGGGCGCAGCGCCACGATCAAATCGCGCGCCTCGTAGGGGTCGGCCGCCGCACCCACAACCTCGATTTTCGGATCACTGCTCAGGGTTTCAGTCAGCAGGCGCCGCATGTTCTGCGAATCATCCACAACCAAAACCCGGATTCGTTTGTTCACCATGATTAGATTCCCTTCCCCGGAGCCATCCTTCGCGGCCCCTTACTCTACGCGGCGTGGTTCAAACGGTCCCAACTCAAGGCCAGAACCATGTTGCCGTTATCCAGTTGCAGCGACCGGTGCAGCGTGGCCACTTGGGCCGGCAACTCCGCCGCGGCAGCCAGGATTTCGGGCTTGGCCAGGTCAAACAGCTCCTCCGACTCGTGCTTACTGAGGAAAGAGCCGCAAACCATGTTGCCCAGCTCATTGACGACATCGTTCATCTGCTGCTCGGTCGGCACTTCGCCCATCGGCAGGCCGAGAAAGTTGGCCGTCAACGCTTCGGCAGTCTCCCGGGGCATGCTCATGTGCAGCATCCCGGAGCTGGCGCCCTGGAACTCCACCTTCACCGTCACCGGCTTCTCGGGCGGGTCAGCGACTACGTTGCCGTTCATCACGTCGGTAAAAAACATCATCCCCAGCACTTCACTGGCGGCGTCAACCAAATCCACATCAGCACAGCGCGGCGGCATAGTCCCTCCCAAGAATCTGTTCAACCTTCAGCCGGATCATCTCCGGTGCACACGGCTTACTGATGTAACCGCGCGCTCCCAACTCCCGCAACCGCAGCACGCGCGTCTTGGTGGCGTCGGTGGAAATCACCAGTACCGGCACCTCCCGCAGACGCTCCTCCTGCTGGAGCTGCGTAACAAACTCTTCACCGTTCATTACCGGCATATTGATGTCGGTAAACACCAGATCGATACCCGCACCCTGTAAGTGCTCCCGTTCCAGAACCGCGATGCCTTCCTTGCCATCGCCAGCCTCAAACACTGCACTTAGGGCCAGACCAGACATCTGGAGCGTTCGCCGGATGTAGAGCCGCATCGCCGGCGCGTCATCGACAATTAATACTCGAAGTGCCATATCCAGTTTCCCTCTTACCTATCTTCATCGGACAAAATCATGATTTCTTTGGAATAAATCCGGAGATTCATTTTTCTTACACCGCAGCTTCCTTACACCGCAATCGACCCGGGCTCGGGTGACGTCACCCAAAACTCCCCGGTTCCTAACGTCAAGCCCAGGGTTCGTCCCTGTCCGCCCCCCACCGCCTCGCCCTCGAGCATCAGCCCGTGGCGCCACAACAGCTTTCGAATGGCGAGATAGTTCTGTTTGCCGACTCCGGTGCCCTCGGCGGCCATCGAAGGGCTGCGCAGCCCTGGAATCTTGGGCCCACCAATCATCTGCGCCCCGCCCGCAATCCGGATCAACGCCCGCTTCGGGTCGCCGCCCAAACGGGTCATCTTGCTCAGCAGCAACTGCAGCCCGGTATCGGCGAACATCGCCGGATGCGACTCGGCCATCTCCCGGTCGAGCGAAGAGTCCGGAAGTTGAAAGTGCAGCAGGCCGCCGACTCCCGAACCCGGATCATACGCCGCCAAACCTATACAGGAGCCGAGCGCATAGGTAACCAGATAACTATCCCGGTCCTTACTCGTCCGGCACTCGGACACCCCAATTACAATTGCATTCTTTCCCTTGGGTACCATGTTAGCTCCTCTCGATTCCTCCCGCCGGCTGGCTACCGCCGCCCAACCGGTATACCGACGGCTTCACGTAATCCAACTGCGAGTCCAAGCCATTCAGACTCTCGGCGTGACCAACAAATAGATAACCGCCCGGCTCCAGGCGCTCGCGAATCTGGTTAATCACCAGCCCGCGCGTCGCCGCGTTGAAGTAGATCATTACGTTCCGGCAGAATACAGCCGGAAACGGCCCGATCGACGGTAGCGGTTCAATCAAATTCAGCCGGCGGAACTCCACCATCCGGCCCAACTCCGGCTTAATGCGGAAGTGACCTTGCCACTTCCCCTCCCCCCGCAGGAAGTACCGGCGGCGCCACGCCTCCGGCAAGGGCGCCAGCCGCTCCTCGCGGTATACCCCGCGCCGCGCCTGGTCAAGGATCGACGGAGAGATATCCGTAGCGAGAATCCGCACCTGCCGATAGGCCGCCTCGCCCAACGCTTCGACCGCATACATCCCCATCGTGTAGGGCTCTTCGCCCGAGGAACTCGCCGCGCACCATACCTTCAACTCCGGCCGATTCCGGTGCCGCAGCAGGACCTCCTGCTGCCAGAACTCAAAGTGGCTGGACTCACGCAGAAAGTTGGTATGGTTCGTCGTCAGGCAGTCGATGAACTCCAGCATCGCCGGGCCGTTCGGATCCCGCTTGACGTGTTGCACATATTCGCCAAGAGATCGGAAACCGCCCCGCCGCATCGGCTCAGCGAGCCGGAGCGTTACGAGCGCTTCTTTGCCGGCCCGCAGTTCAATCCCGAGCCGGTCCTGCACGAGGGCGCAGATCTCGCGAAACTCCCCCTCGGGAATTTGGGCCGAACTGCGAAGATCCATGCTGGCCGCCTCAGGCAGCGGCATCATAGCTCTCCTTCGACAGCATCCCTTCGAGGTCGAGAATTAACCCGACGCAGCCATCCCCCAGAATCGCGGCGCCCGAAACGCCCGGCATCGAACCCAGAAATTCGCCCAGATTTTTGATCACGACCTCCTGTTTGCCCAGCAACTCGTCGACCAGCAGGCAGTAGCGGCGGCCCTCGAGTTCAGCGGCAATCAAGATGCCAGCGTAGGGATCGGTCGTCTCCGGCCTCCGGCCCAGCATCTGGTACAGCCGGAGCAGCGGGACCACGCGGTCGCGGACCAGCACGACCTCCTGGTTACCGTTGACGCGGTAGATCGAGTCCGCCACCGGACGGAAGATCTCGTGTACACAATGCAGGGGCAGGATGTAGCGCTCCCCGGCCACCCGCACCGTCAAGCCGTCGATGATGGCCAGCGTCAGCGGGAACCGCAGAAGGAAGGTGGTGCCGACCCCGGGCTCGGAACGGATCTCGATCCGGCCGCGCAACTTCTGAATCTGCTTCTTCACCACATCCATCCCCACGCCGCGGCCGCTGACGTCGGAGACCTGGTCCGCCGTCGAGAAGCCCGGCTCGAAGATCAGTTCAAGGATCTTATCCACCGGCAAATTGGCATCCTCCGGGATCAAGCCCCGCTCGATGGCCTTCTTGAGAATTTTCGATCGGTTCAAGCCGCGGCCATCGTCGGAAACCTCAATCAAGACGTTGCCCGACTGGTGCGAGGCAACCAGCCGCACCTTGCCCACTCCCGACTTGCCGGTCTGCTCCCGCTCGCCGGGGGATTCCAGGCCATGGTCGACCGAGTTCCGGATCATGTGCATTAACGGATCGGCCAACTGCTCGACAATCGAACGGTCGAGTTCGGCGTCTTCGCCGATCAGTTCGAGTTCGGCCTGCTTGCCGGACTTCTTAACGAGGTCACGGAAGGCCCGCTGCATGCGCTGGAAGGTCTGCCGGATCGGAACCACCCGCAGGGACATGGCAATCTTCTGCAGATCGGTGGTAATCCGCCCGAGCTGCGACAGGTTACGGCCCAGACGAGGGTCACCGAGTTGCGCCAGCGACGGATCCTGCTGGACAAGCGACTGAGCGATCACCAGTTCGCCGACCATATCGACAAGAAAGTCGAGCTTTGAGGTCTCCACCTTGACGTGCGCGCTGTTGGAATCGTTGGCGCGGCGCCGAGCCGTTGCGGAATCCCCTCCCGCGCCGGAAGCCTCCAAGGACGAGAGGTTCGCCGCCACCGTCTCCTCGGCGGCATAGGGCGCCGCCGCCTCCAGCGTCCCGCTACTGGCCGGGAGTTCGGCGGGCTCGTCGTCCGGCGGCATCATCTCGTTGCGCAGCCGCTCGAGCAGTTCCGAGTTATCCGGCAGCGCAACCGCGGTGCCGCCCCGGTCTTCGTCCAGCCGGTCGACAATCTCACCGAGCCGGTCCGCGCAAGCCAGGACGACGTCGACCAGCGAAGGAGTCGCCGGCAGGGCACCGTTGCGGACGAGGTCGAGGAGCGTCTCGACTTCATGGGCCAGATCGCGGGTCGAGGTCAGGTTGAAGATGCCGGCCAGACCTTTGATCGTGTGGAAGCTGCGGAAGATGGCGTGAATCGGCTCCGGGTTCTGCGGCGCCTGCTCGAGCAGCAGCAACTCCTGCTCGATCATCTCCAGATGTTCGCGGGCTTCGCTGATGAAGTCGCCGATCATCGATAGATCCTGGAACACTTCGGCCGGACCGCCGGCGGCGACGCGCTGCTGAGAAAGCCGCGCGGCTAATTCCATGTCCGCGTTCATCTGTAGCAGTTCGATCTGCTCTTCCAGTTGCCTACTGAAGCCGGGTCCAGGAGAGGCGATCTGCCGGGACAGCCCCTCGGCGCAAGCCGCCGTATCGAGCATGCCCAGCTCCATGGCGGCCGGGGCAATGCGGGCACACAGACCCGCCAGCGTCGCCATCCGCGCGCTGCCGGGCAGACCTTCCTCGGGCGAGAAGGCTAGGGTTTCAACAATAAGCGAATCGATCCAAGTGAGGAGATCAGCTTCAACAGACACGGGAGCTCCTTATAGTCACAGCCAAGCGGAACGGGATAGTCACAGGCAAGCGGAACGGGACTCTACAGCAACTGCTGCAGATCGGATTGCGAGAGGACACAGTCAAGGTCGAGCAGGATCTTCACTTTGCCGCGGATTTTGGCCACGCCCTGCACATACCCGGATGAGATCAGCCCGTGGCTGAAGGTCTCCGTCTTTTCAATCTCGGAACTTTGCACCGGCATCACTTCGCTGACGCCGTCCACAATGACGCCAATCAGATAAACACTCTTGGCCATCTCCGGCTGCACGACAACGATACAGGTCCGTTCGTCGTATTCAACGCTGGGCACCCCCAGCTTCAGCCGCAGGTCGATTACCGGCACCACCTTGCCGCGCAGATTGATCACGCCCCGCACATACTCGGCGGTGTGCGGCACCGGAGTGACCTCCAACATGCCGATGATCTCTTTGACCTTGGCGACGGGAACGGCGAACTCTTCCTTGCCCAGGCTAAAGATCAGATGTTTACCCGGTCCCCGGGCGGCGCCCGGCGCCGCGGGCGGCATTCCGCCGCGAATTTCTGTCGTTGGCGCGCTCATTGTATTCATGTCAGCCTCGCGAAGTGGTTTCGGGCGTTTGCCGCCCATCGAGGTTCATATCGGTGGCCGGGGCGAAGTTTGAGAAAAAAGTTCGAGCCGAATTCCAGCTAAAGCATTGCTAACCCGCTCCGATAAGCCCCTTAGCGCCGGAGGAATGCCTCCTCTGTACGCAGCCCTGAACAGAACAACTTCTAGAAAAGGAACCACTATGAAATCCAACAGTCCGAACCCACCGTTCGCTCTGCCCCATGCGCTTCATTCCGCTTTGTCTCTGTGTCTGTTAATCGCTCTGAGCAGCGGATTGGCCCAAGCCGAACTCCGGGTATCGATGGCGGAGGCTTTGAAGGCCGCCGTGAAGCGCCCCAGCCCCACCTACAGCCCGATCGCCAAGCAGATGCGCGTGGCCGGCGACGTCGAAGTGGAAGTCAATATCACCAAGGATGGCGACGTCGAAAACGTGAAAGTCCTCTCCGGCAATGCGCTGTTGACGGCTCCGGTCGTCAAGGCCGTCAAGGAATGGAAGTTTAGCCCATTCGCCAGTGAGGCTGTTACCCAGCTCAAGTTTACCTTTAAGCCGGAATAGGTCCGCCTATTCGCTGTCACACACTCGAGGAGAAGAATCGCATGTCCAATTGGTCTGCAGGAAAACGTCTATCTGTCACCACCGCGCTTGTCGTCGGTCTCGCCGTAATTCTCGGCATCAGCGCGGCCTGGGTTACCAGTCACCTCGGTAACCAGCTCGACCGTGCCATCAATCAGCTGGCCCGGCAACAGATGCTCGCCGGGCTTATCAGCACTCGCGTCGGCGAGATTGACGCGCTTGAGCGCGGCGTCGCCATGGCGATGATGCTCCAGCAGACATCGAACGTCGACGAGCTCCGCCAGAAGCTGAATGCCAAAGAGCAGGAGGCCCGTAAAGCACTCGAGGAACTGAAAGGTCTGAGCACGGGCTCCTCCGCCCAGGACCTTCAGAACATGATCACGGACTTCGACGCCGCCTTCGACGTGCACGATCAGGTCGTCAAAGCTCTGAACGAACAGAAGATGGATGTGGCCATCGCCACCCTCAATGAGAAACTTCTGCCCAAGCTCAGCCAGTTGGGCGAACGGGGACGCCAGCTCGTCGATGCGCAGGCCCGCCAGTTGAGCGTCGTCGGCCAGGAGGCCGAAAGCGCCCGCTCGATCAGCTTCCTCAGCATGCTCACACTCGGTCTGCTGAGCGTGATCGTCGGCCTTGCCGCCGTCTTCAGTGTGCGCAAGATTCAGACCGTGCTCCGGCAATCGGTGGCCGACCTGAACGAAAACGCCCGCCGCCTCGCCAATACGGCCGGCCGCGTCTCCGCCTCAAGCCAATCGGTGTCCCACGCCGCCAGCGAACAGGCTGCCTCGCTCGAAGAGACCTCGGCCTCCACCGAAGAGATCCACTCGATGACCAAGCGCAATGCGGAGAACGCCGAGTCGGCCACGCGGAAGACCAACGAAGCCTCGGCGACGATCCACGAGGCCAATCAGGCCCTCGCGCAAATGGTCAACTCCATGAACGAGATCACCACCTCGTCCAACAAGATCTCGAAGATCATCAAGGTCATCGACGACATCGCCTTCCAGACCAACATTCTCGCCCTCAACGCGGCCGTCGAAGCCGCCCGCGCCGGCGAGGCCGGCATGGGCTTCGCCGTCGTCGCCGACGAGGTCCGCAACCTCGCCCAGCGCTCCGCCCAGGCGGCGCGCGATACGACCCAGCTCATCGAGGAATCCATCACCCGCGCCGCCGAAGGCAAGGACAAACTCGACGAGGTCGCCCGCGCCATCACCGTCCTCACCAACAGCTCCCTGCAAGCCAAGTCGCTTGTCGAAGAGGTCTACGCCGGCAGCCAGGAACAGTCCCGCGGCATCGCGCAGATCTCCCGCGCCGTCCTGCAGATGGAACAGTTGACTCAACAGTTGGCCGCGACCGCCGAAGAGAGCGCCGCCGCCGGCCAAGGCCTGGCCACGCAGGCGCACCGCGTCGATGAGATCGTCGTCAGCCTCCAGAAGATTGTTGGCTTCAACGACGCCGCCCCGGCCGCCGAAATCCAGACCTTCCGCCCCTCGGCCGCCCCGGCCCCCTCGGCGCCCACCCACACCCCGAGCCTCAAAGCCTTGCGGCAGGCCACCGAACATCAACCCGCCCCCACGGCTTCCCGCGGCGGCTACACCGACCAGTTCGACAAACCTGCCAACCTGCAGCCCGTCGGCGCCGGCCGCGACCGCGATCCGGAGTCGATTCTGCCGCTCGACGACAACGACTTCAAACCCTTCTAACCACCGCTCCCCGCGCCAACCTCGCCCGGCTGCCATCAGCAGCCGGGCTTTCGTTTTCTGTATAATCATACAGGGCACTGAATAATCATTCAGTGCCCTTCTTCTTTCCCGATCCCCCCGAGGCCCAACCCATGCTTCTCGCCGCTCCACCGCTCCAGGCTCCCGACCTCCGCAGCGACCTCGACCTGACAACGGAAGAACTCGTCCGCCTTCTCGACCTCGCCGATCACGTCAAGCGCGATCCGCGCGCCTACGCGCACGCCCTCGATGGACGCTACCTCAGCCTCCTGTTCGAAAAGCCCTCCCTGCGCACCCGCTTCACCTTCGACCTCGCCATCCAGCAGCTCGGCGGCGGCGCCGTCACCCAAATCGGCCTGATCGGCGACCGGGAACCGCTCGCCGACATCGCCCGCAACCTCGACCGCTGGACCAACGCCATCGTCGCCCGCGTCTTCTCGCAAAACACGATCGAAGAGCTCGCCCGCCACTCCCGCGTCCCCGTCATCAACGCCCTCAGCGACCTCTACCACCCCTGTCAGATCCTCGCCGATGTCCAGACCATCCGCGAACGCTTCGGCCGCTGGGAGGGACTGAAGCTCGCCTACGCCGGCGACGGCAACAACATCGCCCACTCCCTGCTGCTCAACGCCGGCCGTCTCGGCATCCATGTCGCCATCGCCTGTCCGGAAGCCTACGCGCCCCTGCCGGAGATCACAGCCGCGGCCCGCGCCGCCGGCGTCCAATTCACCATCACCACCGACCCCCGCGAAGCCGTCGACGGCGCCCACATCGTCTATACCGACGTTTGGGCCAGCATGGGCCAGGAGAGCGAGGCCGTCGAACGGCAGCGCATCTTCGCCCCCTACCAGGTCAACGCCGCGTTGCTCGCCGCCGCCCGCCCGGAAGCCATCTTCCTCCACTGCCTGCCCGCCAAGCGCGGCCAGGAGGTCACCGACGAGGTCATCGAGTCGCCCCAATCGGCCGTCTTCGACCAGGCCGAAAACCGGCTCCACGCCCAGAAGGCGCTTCTGCTCCTGCTCGTCCGCTAACTTCTCTATGTCCACCTCCGACAAGATCCAACTGTGGGGCGGCCGCTTCGCCTCCGGCCCCTCAGCCAACTTTGAACAGTTCTCCGAGTCGCTCTCGTTCGACAAGCGCCTCGCCGATTGCGACATCCGCGGCTCCCAGGCCTTCGCCCGCGCCCTCGAACGGGTGGGCATCCTCACGGCCGAGGAGTGCGCGACCCTCATCGCCGCCTTCGACGCCTTGCGCGAAGAGGCCCGCACCCCCGACTTCTACGCCGGCGCCACCGACGAGGATGTCCATACCCTCATCATCCGCAAGCTCAAAGCCAAAGTAGGCGGCCTTGCCGACAAGATCCACACCGGCCGCAGCCGCAACGAACAGGTCTCCGTCGACACCCGTCTCTGGCTTCGGGAACAGATCGACACGACGACGGCCCTCCTCGTCAGCTTTCTCGACGAGCTCCTCGCCCTCGCCCGGCGCTATGAGACGGCCATCATCCCCGGCTACACCCACCTCCGCCGCGCCCAGCCCGTCCTCTGGCCCCACTACTGTCTCGCCTACTTCGAGATGTTCCTCCGCGATCTCGAACGCCTCCAGCAAGCCCGCGCCCGCGTCAACCTCTGCCCCCTCGGCAGCGGCGCCCTCGCCGGCTCCGGCTTTCCGTTTGACCGCCACGCCATCGCCGCCGACCTCGGCTTCGCGGGTATCACCCGCAACTCGATGGACGTCTCCGGCGACCGCGACTGGGCCCTCGACTTCCTCTACGCCGCCTCGACCGCCATGCTTCATCTCTCGCGTCTGGCCGAGGACTGGATCCTCTATTCGAGCGAAGAGTTCGGCTGGATGGACCTCGGCGACGGCGTCACCAGCGGCTCCAGTCTCATGCCGCAGAAGAAGAACCCCGATTCACTCGAACTCATCCGCGGCAAGTCCGGCCGCGTCTTCGGCAGCCTCACTTCGCTCTATGTCACCGTCAAGGGCACGCCCATGACCTATAACCGCGACATGCAGGAAGACAAAGAGCCCCTCTTCCTCGCCGCCGACCAACTCGCCGGCTGCCTGGCCATGATTCGCGAAGTCACCTCGACCGTCGTCCTCAAACCCGCCGTCCCCGCCCAAGCCGCCGAAGAGAGCTGGACCGTCGCCACCGACATCGCCGAAGCCCTCGCCCGCTTCGGCACGCCGTTTCATCAAGCCCACAAGCTCGCCGGCCGCCTGGTGCTCGAATCGCTGAACCAGGGCAAAAAGCCGCTCGATTGGACGCCGGAAGAGCTCGCCGCCTTCTCCCCGGAATTCACGCCCGAAATGGCCGAATTCCTCCGCCCGGCCCGCGGCATGCAGAACCGTTCCGTCCCCGGCGGCACCGCCCCCAGCGCCGTCGCGCAGGCTCTGGCCGAAGCCGCCGAACGCCTCAACGGATTCCGCGCATGAACAAGGCATTCCGGCAAGGCCAGATTCTGAAGCTCGTCTCCCACCAGCAGATCCACACGCAGGAAGAGATTGCCCAGAAACTGGCCAAGCTCGGGGTGCCGGCGACTCAGGTCACGCTCTCGCGGGACATTCGCGAACTCGGCCTCGCCAAAACCGCCCAAGGCTACCAGCGCCTCGCCGCACCCACCCCGGCCGGCCCCACCCTCGCCACCATTCTTAGCGAATACCTCCTCGATATTCGAGACGCGCAGCACCTGCTCGTGCTCAAAACGCCCCCGGGCCACGCCTCCACCCTCGCCGCCGCCCTCGACCGCGCCGCCTGGCCCGAACTCGCGGGCACCATCGCCGGCGACGATACGGTCCTCGCCATCGCGCCGGACCTAACTCAGGCCCGCAAGCTCAAGCGCCGGCTGCTCCGCCCGGCCTAGAACGCCCCCGCCATCTTCTTCGTCCCGGCCTCCACCACCAGCCAGACTTTTTCGAAAGTCGATAGCCGGATCCGCCCGTCCAGCACCCGGTACTGCTTCTCTTCAATCCGCTGCAACAGGCGCGAATAGATCTCGATCAGCGCCCATAACGACGCCCGGCTCCCCCGCTCCACCATCCCGATCAGCGGCCGAGCCTCTTCGTAGTAGGCCCGCGCCCGCCCGGCTTCAAACTTCATCAGCTCCACAAACCCCGGCGTATACTGCATGCCCCGCGCATCCACCCCAAACCGCCGCAGATCCTCCGCCGGCACGTAGACCCGCCCCAGCCCCGCGTCCTCCTGCACATCCCGCAGAATGTTCGTCAACTGGAAGGCGATGCCGCACTTTTCGGCCAGTTCGAGCGCCTTGGGATCCTCGAACCCGAAGATGTGAATGATGGTCAGCCCCACCACGGAGGCCACCCGGTAGCAGTACTGATACAGGTCCGCGAACGTCTCCACCGGCTTCGGCGTCAGGTCGCTTGAAACGCCGTCGATCATATCGAAGAAGTACTGCCGCGGAATCCGGTAACGCTTGACGGTATCGTGGAAGGCCGGCCAAACCGGATGGCTCCCGTAGTCGCCCTCGAGCGCCCGTGCCAGGTCCCCGCGCCATTGGGCCATCGTCTCGGCCGTCGTCCCTTCAAGATCATCGCTCAGGTCGTCGCAGTAGCGCATGAACGCGTAGACGGCGCACATCGCGTCCCGCTGCTCCTTCCGCAGCAGCAGGAAGGAATAGTAGAAGTTCTTGGCCCGGCTCCGTGCCACCTCGCGGCAGTAAGCGTAGGACTCCTCGACCGCCTTCGTCATGCCGACACCCACAGCGCCTTCAGCAGCAGCCCCACCCGCTCGAGCTTCCCGATCTTCGGCCGCTCCTTCAACACGTCCCAACCCTGCCGTTCAATCTTATCGAGCACCGCCAACCCGCCCTCGCTGAACAGCCGCAGGTCCAGCGCCAGCCGCCGGTCCACCATGCCCGGCAGCGCCAGGCCCTCTTCGAACAGCCGCCGCGCCACGCCGCAGGCCTCTTCCATCACCCGGGCGAATCCCGGCGTGAAGCGCCGCGCGAACAGGTCGGCGTCGGTCACCCCATGCCGCGCCAGCAGATCCTGCGGCAGATAGACCCGGTCCTTACCCGTATCCACCGTCACATCCTGCCAGAAATTGGCCAATTGCAGCGCCGTGCACGTCTTATCGCTCAGGGCGTACCGCTCGGCGTCCCGGTATCCGCACAGGCCCAGCACCAGCCGTCCCACGGGGTTGGCCGAGTAGACGCAGTACTCGATCACCTCGTCCCAGTTGGCATACCGCGTCTTCACCTGGTCCTGCTCAAACGCATAAATCAGATCCGCGAACGTCTGCCGGTCCAACTGATACTGCCGCACCGTCGGCCCCAGCGCCACGAACACCGGATGGCTTGCGTCGCCTGCGTACATCCGGTCCAACTCCTCGCGCCACCAACCCAGCAGACGCAGGCTTTCCGCCACGTCCCCAATCTCATCGCCCAAGTCGTCCGCCCAACGGCAGAACGCGTAGACGTTATAAAAATCCTGATGCAGCTTCTTGGGCAGCAACACACTCACCACGTGAAAGTTCTCGTAGTGGGAAGTGGCGAGCCACTTGGTATAAGCCAGGGATTCCGCCGCCGTCCAAACCCGACCCATCGCCGCGGCGTCGCGAACAAAGTCTTTCGGCTGCAGAGGCACTTAGGGAATGATAGCGGTTTTCATACGCCCGCTTGAATTCATCAGGTACCGCAGGACTTCTTTGATCTTATGCAGAGGCTCTTCGCCCACCACGAAATCGCTCGCGCGAATGTCGCCGCGCGTCACCGCCTGTAACGCCTTCTGAATCAGCTTCGGCGTGTGGTGAAAGCTCGCTTTGCAGGTCAGTTCCGAGTAATGCAGCAGGTTAGTGTCCAATTGCACCTGCGTCTCCGTCGGGCATCCGCCGAAGAAGTTCACCGTCCCACCCTTGCGCAGCATGCGCACGGACAGGTCCCACACCTCGGGCTTACCCACGGCTTCAATCACGACATCAGCGCCCCGGCCGTCCGTCAACGCCCGTACCGCTGCCGGCACGTCCTCGGTCTCAACGGCTGAAATCAGCTCCGCCGCGCCCATCCGCTTGGCGTCGTCGAGTTGCACCTGCCGCCGTGCCACCGCAATCACGCGCGCGCCCATCACCTTCAACATCCGGACAAACATCAGGCCAATCGGACCCAGCCCGATCACCACCACCGTGTCGCCCTTCCGCACGTTGCTCTCTTCGATCCCGCGCAGAACGCACGCCAGCGGTTCAGCCAGCGCGGCGTCCACATAGTCCACCTGTTCCGGCACCGCGTAGAGATTCTTTTCGACGATCCGTCCCGGAATCCGGATGTATTCGGCGTAAGCGCCGTTATTGAACAGCAAATCCTCGCAAAGGTTCTCGAGATCCCGCTTGCAATAGAAACAGTCCCCGCAAGGCGCCGAGTTCGCCGCCACCACGCGATGGCCCACGCGAAACTTCGACACTTCCTGCCCCACCGCGACAATGTCGCCCGCCAACTCATGGCCGAACAGCGCCGGCGGCATGATCATCCGCGCGTGGTAGCCGCGACGGAATACCTTCACGTCGGTACCGCACGTCAGAGCTGCCTTCACCCGCACCAGCACGTCATTCGGACCGAGCTTCGGGATGGCTACCTGCTCGATCTTTACGTCCTCTTTGCCGTACAGGACGGCGGCCGTCATTTGCTGATTGTTCACGAGCTGTAACCTTGGGGCTTCACTAGAATTTTCAGTGATTCTGTCGTTGGATGCAACGCCAGCTCAAAACCGTCCATAATCTGTTCGAGCGGTACCCGGTGCGTCACGAGCTCCTCCACCGGCAGGGCGCCGCTGAAAACCAGATCGGCAGACTCCCGCTGCAGATCCACATCGGCGCTGTAGGAACCGAGAAGCACACGCTCCCCCATGCAGATGTCTTTGCCGGATAGCTCGATGCGCTCTTTGTCGGACGTCTGTGCAAACAGTACTATTTTCGCACCCGGACGGGTCACGCGGATGGCCTCCTCCACGACGCCCGGCGCCGACACCGCCACAAAGACGATGTCCGCTCCCCGGCCCTCCGTCCGCGCCGCGGCCTCCGCCTGCAGATTGTCCACCTTGGGGTCGAGCGCCTTTTCGGCCCCGAACCGCTCGCCCATCGCCCGCCGGCCAGCCATCCGGTCCGTCACCAGCGTCCGAATTCCCTTGTGTTTCAGGATCATCGTGAAGATCAGGCCGATCGGGCCCTGCCCCATCACAATCGCCAGTTCATCCGGCCGCGGAGCCGCCAGCGCCACGCCTTTGACGCACGTGTTCACCGGCTCAACGAAACTCGCCGCGTCGAAGCTCACCCCATCCGGAATCTTCTCAACGCCCCGTTCGACGATCCAATCCATCACCCGGATGTACTCCGCAAACCCGCCCCCGGCCGGCTCAAACCCGGCCGTAATCCCCACCCGCTTGTAGCCGGGGCACTGCGCGTACAAGCGCCGGGCACAGTAAAAGCAGTTCGAACACGGAATATGGTGGAACGCCACCACGCGGTCCCCAACGGCGAACTTCGTCACGCCCGCGCCCACCGCGGCCACCACGCCGGCCGTCTCGTGCCCGTAGATCCGCGGCGGCGTCAGCAGGTCATACTCGATCTTCTTGAGGTCGGTATGGCAGATCCCGCAGCTCTCCACGCGAACCAGCAGTTCGCCCGGCCCCACCGTGGGCAGCGGAATCTCCTCCACCACCACCTGGCTCTTCCCGCGGTACACGGCCGCTTTCATCACTTCAGAGTTCGCACTGGGCAAGAAAGTCTCCTAACGCTTCTGATGCTTCCCGGCCCCGCCGGGCCATACGAAGTAAATCGCCGGGATGGCGAATCCCCGCGAGCGCGATCCGCGCTTTTTGAAACCGGCCGTCCGCATCGCGGTACCGGTTGAAATCTAACGCAAAATCCTCGGCCGCCAGATCGCTCACCACTCGAACAGCATAAAACGAACCGCCGAACCGTAGCCCACCCGCCTCCATCTCCACGGCCTCCGCCCCCCGCTCCCGCAGCGCGGCCTTCTCCGCCGCCGTCCGGATAAACCGGTCGCCGGACCACAAAACGCCCCGCCGCGCCGCCGGCATCTTCCGTGGCGCCAGCGCCGCCCGGTCGCCGTCCTCCGTCCGCACCCCCAGCGCCACGAATATGTCATTCAACCGCAACGCCGGGTCGAGCGCCCCGCACCAGCCGATGCTCATCACCGCTGATACCGTCTCCCGCTCCCGCGCCACGGCCAACGCCGCCGCCGCCAACCGGGGACCCGCCCCGTTGGCCACCATCGTCACCGCCTGCCCGTTCCATTCCGCCTGCCGGGCAAAGTCCACCGGCCAATCGAGCGTCCGCACTCCCATGCAATGGCGCAGCCAGCCCGTGAACTCCATCCCGTCGGACGCCACCGCCACAATCATCGGCAGTACCCGTTCGCCCGGAACCATTCCGCCGCCCGCTCGAGTCCCACCTTCGCCGCGGCCGGCGCATAGCCCAGCTCCCGCGCCGCCTTGGCGTGCGTAACCCACATTTTCTTGCGCGCCATCTTCACCCCTTCGAGCGGCGCCCGCGGCGCTTGCCCCGTCACCGCCGCCCAACCGGTGCTCATCAATGCGGCCGCGTACGCCACCGCATAGGGCACCCGGAACTTCGGCGGATCCCCCAGCGCGGCGAAGATCTGCTGCAGCGTCAGATTCTCACTACCCAGAATGTAGCGCTCGCCCACGCGCCCTTTTTCGGCCGCCAGCAGGTGCCCCCGCGCCACGTCACGCACATCGACAACGTTCAATCCGGTATCGAGATACGCCGGCATCCGTCCGCTCAGAAAATCGACGATTGTCTGCCCGGTAGGGGTCGGCTTGAAGTCGTGGTCGCCCACCGGCGCCGTCGGGTTCACAATCACCACCGGAAACCCTTCCCGCGCGAACTCCAGCGCCACCTGCTCGGCCAGAAATTTCGAGCGCTTATAGTGCCCGGTCATATCCTCGAGCGTCACCGGTAGCGACTCATCGCCCAACCCGCCGGCCACAAATTGAATGCAGCCCACCGTGCTCGTGTAGACTACGCGCTCCACGCCCGCCGCCCGCGCCGCCGCCAGCAGGTTCCGTGTCCCCTCCCTGTTTGACCGGTACAGCTCCTCCGGCTCGCGCGACCACAGCCGGTAGTCCGCCGCCACGTGGTAGACGACGCCGCAGCCGGCCACGGCCCGGTCGAGCGACGCCCGATCCTGCAGGTCGCCCGTGACCACCTCGAATCCCGCGTACCGCTCCGGCAACTCCCGCACGGGGTTGCGTCCCCGCGTGAGCGCCCGCACCGGCACGCCGGTCTCCGCCAACTGCTGGGCGACATGCCACCCGACAAAGCCGGACGCTCCGGTGACCAGCGCCGGCTTCACCGCTCTGCTTTGAGGAACGTCGAAAGCGCCAGGAGCGGGAACGAGTTCCGGTAAAGGTGATATCGCAGGTAGAACACATTCGGGAAGCCCGTGCCGGTGGCCGCCTCTTCCGTCCAGGTTCCGTCCGCGTTCTGATTCCGAGTCAGGTATTCAATGCCGCGCTGCACGCTCGATGAGTAGGTGTCGCCGCTGGCGAGCAGGCCCATCACCGCCCAAGCCGTCTGGGAGGGCGTCGATGCCGCCGGCACAAAGCCGTTGCCCCGGTAGCTCTCCGGGCTCTCGCCCCAGCCTCCATCGGCGTTCTGAATGGAGCGGAGCCATTCCCCTGCCCGCAATACGGCCACTTCGCGGTCGCTTTCGCCCGCCGCCCGCAGCCCGCGCACCGCAAAGCAGGTGCCGTAAATGTAGTTCACGCCCCAGCGCCCCTGCCAGCTGCCGTCCGCTTCCTGGGTGTTGACGAGATACGCCAAGCCCTTCCGGATCGCCGGATGGTCCACCGGGACACCGTGCAACGTCAGCGCCTCCACCACGCGTCCGGTAATGTCCGGGCAGGTCGGGTCCAACATCGCGTTGTGATCAGCAAAGGGAACGTCGCTCAAAAACTGCCAGTTGTTGTCGACGTCGAACGCCGCCCAACCGCCGTCGCTCGATTGCATCGCCAGCAGCCAGTTCACCGCCCGCTTCTCGGCGTTGGCCTGCGACGCCGACTTTTCACAGTGCGCAAAGTGCAAACCCAGCAGCACCATGGCCGTGTCGTCGATGTCCGGATAATGCTCGTTGGCGAATTCGAAGTACCAGCCGGAGGGTTCCACATCCGGGCGCTTCACGCTCCAGTCGCCCTTCCGCCGCACTTCCTTGGTCAGCAGCCAATCGCCGGCCCGCGTCAGGATCTCTTTCGGCGCCATTCGGCTTTCGCCCACGGCGTGCGCGGCGATGGCCGTATCCCACACGACGGAAAAGCAGGGCTGAAAGAAGAACCGCTTCCCGTCATCCACCATCAGGTTGGCAAACTGGTTCTCCGCCTCGGCCCGGTCCGGATGCTCCGGACTGTAGCCAAGCAGGTCCATGGCCATGATCGTGTACATCATCGGCGGATAGATCGCCGCCAGACCGTCGGTGTACCGCGTCCGCTCCGTGATCCACTCCATCCCTTTCCGGATGGCCCGCTGCCGGATCGCACCGCTGCCGTACTTCTCCCACCACTTAAAAACCTTGTCAATCCGCAGAAACGTGTTCCGGCGGTTGAAGAATCCGTCGTCGCGAGGCAGCGCGAGGGTCACCCCGGGAACCAGCAGTTCGTCCAGAGTAAAGCCGTGCGGCAACGGGCGCGGCTCTACCGTCATCGCGTGCACAATCGAAAGCGGAATGACGATCGCCCGCGTCCACGAACTCATCTCGTAGATCACCTTGCCGAGCAGCATCAACTCCGGCGGAATCGACGGCACATGCTGCCGCGGATAGAGGCCGAACAGGCTCAGGTTGATCTTGACGTAGCTATTGGCCGCCTGCAGGCCGCCCAGACTCAAAATGGTCTCGCGGAGCGCTTCCATCCGCGGATCATCCACCGGCATTCCCGCCGTCTTCAGCGCAAAGTACGCCTTCACCGAGGCGTTCACATCCGGTGGGCCGCCGAGGAAAATATTGAAGCCACCCGCCGGCAACTGCCGGTCAAGGATGGAACGGACCGCCCGGTCGATCTGCAAACGCGTCGGCGGATTCCAGGCCCCGTTCTCAGGCGGGTAGAGCCACAACTGCAGCAGGATGTAATCGGCTTCAAGCGTCGTATCGGCCGTTAAGTCTCCCCACCAGTAGCCGGCTTCCTGTTGGTTAGCAACGAACCAATCTACCGACCGGCGCGCCGCTTGCGCCGCCGAGGCTACCAGCGCATCAGATACCTGTAGGCTGGGGGTCATACGGAGGCGGGCATGCTGATCTGCGTCAACCGGGCACTATTCAGTTCCGGCGGCAGCTGGAAGCGGACATCCTCCTCGCGAACCTCCAACTCCTCCAGTTCGCCAAAGCCACTTCCCTTCAAGAAGTCGATAATCTGCTCCACCAAATGCTCCGGCGCTGACGCACCAGCCGTGATGGCTACGGTTTGCCGGCCATCGAGCCACTCGCTCCGCACATCCGTGGCATCGTCCACCAGATACGCCGGCACGCCGGAGTTCTGGCAAACTTCCACGAGTCGCTGAGAATTCGAACTATTCTTCGACCCCACCACCAGCAGCAGATCGCACAGCGGAGCCACCGCCTTCACCGCCACCTGCCGGTTCTCCGTGGCGTAGCAAATGTCCTGCGAATGCGGCCCTTGAATCAGCGGGAACCGTTCCACTAAACGCTTCACGATGTGGCTGGTCTCATCCAGGCTCAACGTCGTCTGGGTCAGATAGGCCATTTTCGTGGGATCAGCCACCTCCAACCGGTCGACGTCCTCCACCGTGGAGACCAACTTCATCGCCTCGGGCGCCTCGCCCAGCGTACCCACCACTTCATCGTGATTCTCGTGGCCAATCAGAACAATCGAATAGCCCTTCCGCGCGAACTTCACCGCTTCGAGATGGACCTTCGTCACCAGGGGGCAGGTCGCGTCAATCACCCGCAAATCCCGCTCGGCCGCTTCGGTGCGCACCGCCGGCGAAACGCCGTGCGCGCTGAAGATCACCCGCGCCTGGGCCGGAACCTCGTCCAATTCCTCAACAAATACGGCCCCAGCCTCACGCAGTTCATCCACGACGTGCTTGTTGTGAACAATTTCCTTGCGGACGTAAATCGGCGCGCCGTACATTTCAAGCGCGATCTTGACGACGTCAATTGCGCGCACTACTCCCGCGCAAAAACCGCGCGGCGTCAGGAGGATGATCTTTTTGCCGGATGCCATAGAGACTGAACTTCTTAAATTATAGCCCGGATCTGCTGGACCAATGCCTCTTCGCCCTCAATCGCCACCCCGATCCGCAGCCAGAAAACCAGCACCGGGTCCAGAATGGCCGCAATATCCGGGGGCAAATTCATGAAATCTTTTTCCGTCGTTAACAGGATCTCCGCCTGCTGCAACCGCGCATGCTCGCGCATCCGCAGCAACTCGCGGTGCCGGTATTGGTGGTGGTCGCCGAACGTCCATCGGAACAGCGGATGTACCCCTTGCTCCCGTAGGGTCGACCAGAAAGTAGCCGGATTGGCGAGGCCGCAAAACGCCGCCACCCGCTCCTCGCCCAGCACCGCCGGCTCGCCGGTCCGGGCGTCCACCCAGTTCTCGGCCACCACGTGCGAACGATAGACCGGCACCGGGCTCAATCGGCGCTCGAGTGCGGTGTACTTCCGGCCGCGCTCGGTCCGCGTCAAGAGAATCGCCGAAGCGTGTTGGAGCGCATCCGGCATCTCGCGCAACCGGCCGAGCGGAAAGGAGGCGTCACCGGAAAATGGGTCCCGGGCATCGAGCAGGACGAGGTCGAAATCTCGCGCCAGGCGGTGGTGTTGAAAGCCGTCATCGAGCAGGAAGACCTCCGGGTGCAGCGCCGCCTCCATGGTGCGGCCCACGGTGAACCGGTCACTGCCCACCCCCACGTGCGCGGCATGCGAGCGGACGAAAATCTGCGCCTCGTCCCCGGTCAGTTCGATTGCCGCCGTGGTCCCCCGGGGCACCACGGTCGCCTCCTCGGCGAGCAGCCGCTTATAGCCGCGCGTCAGAATCGCGGGGTCTCGAAAGTGCCGCGCCAGCGTCAGGACGGTGGGCGTCTTCCCCGCCCCACCCATACTGATGCCGCCCACACTGATCACCGGCGTATCCAGCCGCCGGGCCACCGTCCGGGCGCGATTGCGCCGCGCTCCCCACGCCCAAAGCGCCCCCAGCGGCCCCAGCACCAGCCAGAACAGCCACGGATGCAAAGGAACCGGCCACGCCTCTTCGATCTCCGCGCCCAGCACCGCCAACGTCCGTCCCAGCGCGCCCCTCCGCCCCTCGGCGAGTTCCCGCGCCCGCTCGCCCCATCCCTCCGGCGCGCGCAGCATCTCCGCCACCACCGTGGCAAAGTCCTCGCGGGTGCACCGCCGCAGCCCGCGCCCCTTGGTAAATGCCGCCGCGATCTCCGCGAAGTTCTCGAGGTGCGGCCCCGCCACTATGGGCTTGCCCAACAGGGCCGGTTCCAGGATGTTATGGCCCCCGCGGCGCGCTAGCGTCCCGCCCATAAACACCGCGTCCGCCAGGCGATACACCCCGTTGAGTTCCCCCAGCGAGTCAAGCAGCAACACCCCGGGCGCCTGCATCGGCGCGAGAGCACTTCGCCGGCAAAACGGAAAACCCGCTGCCTCGAGCTTCCGCGCCACCACGGCAAAACGCTCCGGCTTCCGCGGCGCGAGAATCAGAATCAGATCAGGAAACTCCGCCACCCACCGCGGCCACGCGGCGATCACCGCGTCGTCTTCGTCAATGTCCTCGCAGTGTGTGCTTGCCACGACCAGAACCTTCCCGGCGCCCCGCACCGCCTCGGCCACCTCCGGCGGCGCGACGATGCGTTCCGGGTCCAAGTCGTACTTCAGGTTCCCGTTGTTGACGGCATGGGGTGCTCCCAGTGCTCTATAGCGCTCAGCGTCCTGTTCGCTCTGCACCAGCACCCGGTGCGGAATTTCCATCACCGGCTCAAACAGCTTGCGGAAGCGCAGGTACCGCGGCAGCGCCCGATCGGAAATGCGGCCGTTCACGACGACGAGCCGCGCTCCGCTCCGCCGGGCCTCACGCCAAAGGTGAGGCCAGATTTCGGTTTCGAGAATCACCACCAGGGTTGGCCGTAGCGCTCGCAATACCCGCCGCACGGCGAAGAAGAGGTCCACCGGCGTGTAAAAGATGCCGTCGGTGAACTCGGCCAGCTTCTGTTCGGCCATCTGCCGGCCGGTGGCGGTTGCCGTCGAGACGTAGATCGGCGTATCCGGATACTTCGTCCGTAGCGCTTTCACCAGGTCGACCGCGCTCAACACCTCCCCCACGGACACCGCGTGCAGCCAGATTCCACCCGGAGCAATCACCGGAAACGGGAGCCCGCCGAACCGCTCGGGCAACGTCCGCCCGTAGCGCACCATCAAAAACACAAAGAGCGCGGGGAACCCAACGAACTGAGCCAGACGATAGAGGAGATAGATCAGGGTCTGCAATCGACAGCCCCCAGTATAACGGCGGGGAACCATTCTTGAGACGGGCGCGTCCCCTACAATGAAATCCATGAAGGCCGTAACCGCTACCCTCTTGATGACTGCCGCCCTTTGGGCCGAGAAGAAGCCGGAGCCCTTCCGTCCGGCCGCCATCGAAACCTACGCCTCCAAACAGACGAACCAAGGTCTGACCGTCGCTGCCGTGGCCTACGACGACGCCGACGAAGCCAAAGCCGCCTTCGGCAAGCTGAATCCCTACGAGCACGGCATTCTCCCCGTGCTCGTGCTCTTCAAGAACGAGGGCACCAAGACGCTGAACCTGGAACATGCCCGGTTTCAGTATCTGGTGCCCGGTTCCCGTAAACTCGACGAGACGCCGGCCGAAGACATCAGCCGGTTGAAAGGCCCGGCGCGCCCCCGCTATAACCCGACCCCGCTGCCGACCACCGTCCCGGGCATGCGGCGGAATAAAAATCCGCTGCAGAACCCGGTGATCATTGAACGGGCTTTCTCGGCGAAAATGCTCCCGCCGGGCGAATCGGCCCACGGATTCCTGTACTTCCAGACCGGACATACCCGCGCGGCGAGCCTCTACATCACCGGCATCACCGAGGCGCAGACGAGTCAGGAGTTGTTCTACATGGAGGTCCCGCTCGGGGCGCAGTAAGCGCCTAGAGCTTTTTCTGAGCGGGCGCCGCAGGCTTAGCGGCCGCGGCCGGCTTAGCGCCAGCGGCCGGCTTAGCGGCAGCGGCGGGTTTCACCGCCGGAACTGCCTTCTTCGGCGCGGCCGTCACCGGCGGGTACCCCTCGCGGCGGACCGCCACACGCATCTTCACCGGCACGGCCGGCGAATCGCCCCGGCCTTTCGGGACGTTCGCGATGCGGGAGACCAGCTCCTGTCCTTCCACCACCTGGCCGAAGATCGTATGGCGGCCATTGAGATGGGGCGTCGGACCCTCGGTGATAAAGAACTGGCAGGAACCGGTGCCCGGCCCCGCATTCGCCATCGCCAAGCGCCCGGGGACGTCAAACTTCAGCGTCGGGTGAAACTCGTCCGGAATCACGTCGGTGCCGCCGGTGCCCGTGCCGAGCGGGTCGCCACCCTGGATCATGAAGCCGGGGATGACCCGGTGGAAGGTGAGGCCATTGTAGAGCGGGAGTTTCGTCCGCGCGCCGGTCCGCGGGTTCGTCCATTCCTTGCGGCCCATCGCCAGGTCGGAAAAATTCTTCACCGTGAGCGGGGACTCATCAACAAACATCTTGGTGACAATGGTTCCCAACGTGGCGGCGCCCTGGGTGATCGTGAAGTAGGCGTAGGTGCCCGGCTCCCGGGCCGGTTTCGCCGGCGCTACCGCGGGTTTAACCGCCGCCGGCTTCGGAGCCGCGGCCGGAGGTTGCGCCAACGCTAGGACCGGCGCAACAATCAGAAGCCATCGCAAGTTCATACTTTTCAGCTTAAACCGTTGGACCGATTGTTCGCATCCAAAACAGCATGAATCAAAACGAGATCACGACATTGGGCGGAGGCTGCTTCTGGTGTCTGGAGGCGGTCTTCGATCGCATGAAGGGCGTCCTCTCCGTCGAGTCCGGCTACATGGGCGGCCAGGTGGAGAATCCCTCCTATGAAGCCGTCTGCATGGGCACCACCGGCCACGCGGAGGTAGTGCGCATCACCTTCGATCCGGCCCAGGTGAACTTCAAGGACATCCTGACGGTATTTTTCGCCATCCACGATCCCACCACCCGGAACCGGCAGGGGAACGACATCGGTACGCAGTACCGCTCGGCGATCTTCTATCACTCCCCCGAGCAATTAGAGACCGCGCGAGCAGTAATCCGGTCGTTGGATGTAGCCGATTCCGTGGTGACGGAGATCACCCCGGCGGTGGAGTTCTATGAGGCCGAGGCCTACCACCAGGAGTATTTCGCCCGCAACCCGCACGCTGGCTACTGCCAGTTCGTGGTGCGGCCGAAGGTGGAGAAGTTCAACCAGTACTTCGCGGACTGGAAGCGCTAGCTACTTGTTGCGGGTCATCTGATCGTAAATGAACCCGCCCGCGCCGCCGGCGATGGCGCCGATACCGGCCCCCTTCTTGCCACCGGCCAAGGCGCCAATGCCAGCGCCCGCGCCGGCGCTGCCGGCCACGATGGCGACGGACTTGCCAGTGGAGCGTTTCTTCTTCACGACCGGCGCCGGCGCGGCATAGCGCTGGGGCTGGACGTCGGCCTCGGTGGCCGCGCGGAAAGCACTCGGCCGGGGAGCGGCCGCTGCCGCGACGGGGGCCGGGGCCGGAGCCACGGCTGCCTCGTCCGCCTTAAACTTCATGGCACTCGTGGTGCCGCCGATGAGAAGACCGCCCAGAATCATTCCGGCGATCGCTGCGTGAATTTTTGTGAGTTCCATATTGCCCTCTGGCTCTATGGATTGCAAACCGTATACCAAACGAGAATTCGTTTGTTTTCAACAATCACTTCAGCGGCAACTGACTCAAGTTTAGACGCTCTGTATATTTTTCATACGAGTGTCTGGCGGAGAGGAAGGGATTCGAACCCTTGGTACCCTTTCGAGTACGACGATTTAGCAAACCGTTGCTTTCGACCGCTCAGCCACCTCTCCGCGAGTTCAGGCCGGTCAGTTCTAAGAATACCACAACTACTTTTTCTCGAACAAAGCCAAGTACTGCGATCCGGGCAGAAATACTTCGCGGCCCACCGCGCGATAGCCGTAGCTCTCGATCTGCGCGACGACATCGGCTTCATCGAGGCGGATGTGCGAAACGGCGAAGTTGGGATTCGGGTTGGCCATGGCGCCGGGACGCTTGTAGTAGTCGATGATGGCGAGCTTGCCGCCGGGCTTCAGCGCGCGGCGGATGCGGGACATCATCTCCTCGGGGTATTCGAAGTGGTGGTAGGCGTCGAGGATGAAGATGAGATCGGCAAACGCCGTGTCGAGATTGGGATCCCTCTCCGTGCCCAGGACGAAACTCACGTTCTTCAGGTGAGATGCCTTCTGCTTCGCCTTTTCGAGGAAGTCCGGGAAGATGTCCTCGGCCACCACGCGCCCCCGCGGCCCGACCGCCTCGCTCAAAAACGGCAACATGTAGCCGACCCCGGTCCCGATATCGACGACGGTCATCCCCGGCTTGATCCGCAGCGCGGCGATCAACTCCTTCGGCTTCTGGCGGGTGTCGCGATGTTCGCCATCGAGGGAGGCGGCCATGCCGGCGCGGCCCTCGGGGGTACGGTAGCGGTCGTTGGCTCCCGGGGCAGGTTGCCCGAAGAGGCAAATTGACGAAACGAAGCCAATGAGGATGAGGGGTTTCAAAGAGCGGTCTCCATCGGCAGAACCAGAACCGGTTCCACCATGAACTCCAGTTTAGCCATTTCGGCGACGGCCTCCTGTACGCTTTGTTCGGTGGTCGGTTCCACCGTGATGACGAAGGGCAGGGCGGCCTTGTCCTCTGAGGGGAGTTGGAGCACCGCGTCGAGGCTGATGTGTTTGGCCGCCAGGACGCTCGCGAGCGCGGCGATGATGCCGGGTTCGTCCTTCACGCGGAAGCGGAGGTAGTAGGCGCGCTTCTGTTTGAGGATGCTGACGGGTTGGTTGGCGTCGAGGTGGGCGTGGGCGAAGGGGCTCACGCGTTGCGGGCTGCCGCTGCGGATTTCGCGGGCGACGCGCATGAGGTCGCTGACGACGGCGACCCCGGTGGGGTGGGGGCCGGCGCCGCGCCCGTAGTAGAAGGTATCGGCGCCGTACTTGCCGCGGATCCAGACCGCGTTATAGGCGCCCTTGACGCCGGCGAGGATGGTGGACTCCGGGATCAGCGCCGGGCGGACGGAGAGCGTGAGGCCATCGCCCGTGAGGCGGGCGGCGCAGATGAGGCGGATGGTGTGGCCCAGGCGGTGGGCGTATTGGAAGTCGATCGGGGAGATGCGCCGGATGCCTTCCGTGAAGATGTCGGCGGCGGTGATTTTTTCGCCGAACGCGAGGGCGGCGAGGATGGCGAGCTTGCTGCGGGCGTCGTAGCCGTCGACGTCGGCGGTGGGGTCGGCTTCGGCGTAGCCGAGGCGCTGGGCTTCGGCGAGGACGTCGGCGAAGGCGGCGCCATCGCGCTCGATTTCGGTGAGGATGTAGTTGCTGGTGCCGTTCAGGATCCCGTACAGGGCTTCGATGCGGTCGCCGCTGATGCCTTCGCGGAGGACCGTGTGAACCGGGATGCCGCCGGCGACGGAGGCTTCCATGGCGATATTGGCGCCGTGGGCGATGGCCTTTTCGACGAGCGCCGGGCCTTGGGCCGCCATGAGTTCTTTGTTGGCGGTGACGATGCTCTTGCCCGCGGCGAGGGCCGCATCGATGATCTCTTTGGCCACGCCCTGGCCGCCGATGAGTTCGGCGATGATCTCGACTTCGGGGTGGTTGACGACCTCGCGCCAGTCGGTGGTGAGCAGCGCGCCCGAGAGGGCGGCGGGTATCTGTTTGCCGTCGAGCGTCCGGGCGCAGAGCGCCTTGACGACGAGGCGGAAGCCTAGTTTTTGAGCGATTGATTCGCTGGTTTCGGCCAGAATCGCCATGGTGCCGGAGCCGACGTTACCGAGGCCAACGATGCCAATATTCACATCACGCATAAACCGTTATGATAGCAATATGGCGTTCCGAGCCCTGTTTTTACTGGTCTTTGCCGTATCGTTCACCTTCGGGCAAGGGTTTCCGCGGCCGACAACCGACGTGGGGCAACCCGACCAGACTCTGCGCGGGCCGGACGGGAAAGACCGGACGCAGGAGTTGCTGAAGGCCGACCACAAGGCGAATTTGAAGGACCTCGAAACGATTCGCCAACTGGGCGAGGAGATTCAGGCCGAACTGGAAAAACATGACCGGCACGTTCTCTCCGTCGGCGCCATCAAGAAGCTGGACGAGATGGAGAAGCTCACGAAGCGGATTCGGGGCCGGATGAGGCGATTTTGATTCTGACAGCGATGTTCCTGGCCGCCGCGGCGCTGAGCTATGACGCTCCGCGCGCCGCGCAACCTTTGACGATTGACGGCAAGATGGATGAGGCGGCTTGGCAAGCGGCGCCGTGGACTCCTTTCTTTGTGGACATTGAGGGCGACGCCAAGCCAAATCCCCGGTTCAAAACGCGGGCGAAGATGACCTGGGACGACCAGTATTTCTATATCGCCGCCGAGATGGAGGAGCCGGACCTGTGGGCGACCTACGACAAACATGACATGGTGATTTTCCATGAGCATGACTTCGAGGCGTTCTTTGATCCGGATGGCGACGGGCTGCACTATTTCGAGTTTGAGATCAACGCGCGGAACACCGGCTGGGATCTGCATTTGGATAAGCCGTACAAAGACAAGGGCAAGGCCGACAACGGCTGGGAGATCCCCGGGCTGAAGACGGCGGTTTCTTTGCGCGGGACGTTGAACAACCCGGGGGACCGCGACCAGGGTTGGACCGTGGAGATGGCGTTTCCCTGGAGCGCGTTCAACCGCGGGCCGCGCGCGGCGGTGGCGCCGAAGCCGGATGAAGCGTGGCGCGTGAATTTTTCGCGCGTCGAATGGCAACTGCGCGTGAAGGACGGCAAGTACGAGAAGGTACCGGGCACGAAGGAGGACAACTGGGTTTGGTCTCCGCAGGGCGTAATCAACATGCATGTCCCCGAGAAGTGGGGCACGGTTCGTTTTCGTTAGGCTTGGCGCATGTTAATCTCATCGGGATGTCCTCCACTCGTCTGAAATCTCAACTGATGACCGCTTCCGAGATCGACCGTACGCTGGTACGGCTGGCTCACGAAGTGCTTGAAAAGACGACCGACCTCGATAAATTGGCCTTTATCGGGATCAAGCGCCGCGGGGTTCCGCTGGCGAAGCGGTTGGCGGCGAAAATCAAAGATCTGGAAGGCCGCGAGGTGCCGACGGGCGTCCTCGACATCAACCTTTACCGCGACGATTTGACGACCGTGGGCGCGTCCCCGGTGGTGAACTCGACGGCGATCCCGTTTGATGTGACGGGAAAAGATATCATCCTGACGGACGATGTTTTGTATACGGGCCGGACGATTCGGGCGGCGCTCGAAGCCCTGTTCAAAGAAGGGCGTCCCGCGCGGGTGCAACTGCTCGTGTTGATCGACCGCGGCTGGCGGGAGCTGCCGATTGAAGCGCGGTATGTGGGCCGCATGGTGCAGACCTCGGCGAACGAGATTATTGAAGTGAAATTCCAGGAGATCGATGAGATCGAAAAGGTGCTCCTGGTGGAGAAGGTCGACTGATGAGTTTGCTGGGCATTGAGAACCTCGCGCGCCCGGAGATTGAAGCGATTCTCAACCGGGCGAAGGATTTTCAGAACTCGACGGCGAAGCTGGACACGCTGCGGAACCGGCTGCTGGTGAACCTGTTCTTTGAGAATTCGACGCGGACGCGGACGAGTTTCGAGATTGCCGCCAAGCGGCTGGGCGCGGACACGATTTCGATTACGGCTTCGGCTTCGAGTACGTCGAAGGGCGAAAGCTTGGTGGATACGTTGAATACGCTGGGGGCGATGCGGCCGCACGCCATCGTGATGCGGCACGCGGCGAGCGGCGCGCCCCACTTTCTGGCGCGGTATTTGCCGACGCCGATCATCAACGCCGGCGACGGGACGCATGAGCATCCGACGCAGGCGCTGCTGGATGCTCGGACGATTCTTGATAACCGGCCTTCTCTCGAAGGCCTCCGGGTGGCCATTATTGGGGACATTGCGCACTCGCGGGTCGCGCGGTCTAATGTGCATCTCCTTTCAAAATTTGGGGCGAACGTGGTGCTGTGCGGGCCGGCGCCGCTGCTGCCGCCGCAGTTGGCGAAGCTGGCGCCGGATGTCTCGCTGACCTATGACATCCGCGAGGCGATTCAGGACGCGGACGTGATCATGATGCTGCGGGTGCAACTGGAACGGCAGCACGAGACGCCGTTTCCGCCGGGCGACTACTTTAAGTTTTATGGGTTGCGGCCGGACCATCTGCTGCTGGCGAAGCCGGACGTGATTGTGATGCATCCGGGGCCGATCAACCGGGGCCGGGAGATTTCGTCGGAAGTGGCGGACTCGAAGCGGTCAGTGATTTTGAACCAAGTCGAGAATGGCATTGCCGTACGCATGGCGGTGTTGGAACGGGTGATGGGCGCATGAGCACGTTGTTGATTAAGAATGGCCGGGTGATCGATCCGGCGAACGGGTTAGACGCGGTGGCCGATGTGCTGCTGATGGACGGCAAGATTGCCGCCGTGGGTGCGAACCTGTCGGCGGCGAACGCGACGGAGTTCGACGCGACCGGACTGGTGGTCGCCCCGGGCTTTGTCGATATGCATGTGCATTTTCGGGAGCCGGGATTCGAGCATTCCGAAACGATTGAGACGGGCGGGCGCGCCGCGGCCGCAGGTGGGTTCACCAGCGTCGCTTGCATGCCGAACACCCTGCCGGTGAACGATTCGGCGACGGTGACGACCTATATCGTGGAACGGGCACGGAAGCTGTCGCCGGTGAACGTGTATCCGATCGGGGCGATTACGAAGGGCAGCGCCGGCGAGGAGCTGGCGGCCATCGGGTCGATGAAACAGGCCGGGATCGTCGCGATTTCTGACGACGGGCGGCCGGTGATGAACGCGCGGGTGATGCGCCGGGCGATGGAAACGGCCAAGGCGTTTGGGATTCCGCTGATTAACCATTGTGAAGACCTGCATCTGTCGGCGGGCGGCGATATGCATGAAGGCATGGAGTCCGTCCGGCTGGGTCTGCGCGGCATTCCGGGATGCAGCGAAGACGTGATGGTGGCGCGCGATATTCTGCTGGCCGAGGTGACCGGCGTGAAGTATCACGTGGCGCATATTTCGGCGCGGTATTCGGTGGCGATGGTGAATTTCGCCAAGCAGCGCGGGCTGCCGGTGACGAGCGAAGTGACGCCGCACCATTTCGCGCTGGCGGATGCGGACATGCTGCCGTACGATTCGAACTACCGGATGAAGCCGCCGCTGCGGGCTTGCATTGACGTCGAAGGCGTGACGGAAGGTTTGGTGAACGGCGCGATTGACGCGATTGCGACGGACCACGCACCGCATCCGGGCAGCGAGAAGATGCAGGAGTTTGAACGGTGCCCGTTTGGGATCACCGGGCTCGAGCATGCGATTTCGTTGTCGTTGCAGAAACTGGTGCATCCGGGGCTGATTTCGCTAGGCCGGATGGTGGAGTTGTTTACGGTGAATCCGGCACGGATTTTGCAGATTCCGAAGGGAACGCTGACGCCGGGCGCGGACGCGGACGTGACGATTTTCGATTTGCAGCGGACGTGGACGTTTGACGTGAACAAGTCGCTGTCGAAGAGCCGGAATACACCGTTTCATGGCCATGCGTTTCAAGGTGGCCAGGTGGCGACGATTGTGGGCGGCCAGTTTGTTTGGCGGCTGGATGGGTTGCTGTAGGGTTCTTTTTGGGTTGATTTGGGCTCAACCGGGAGCCGGATTCGGATGAACCCAATGCGGAAGTGGCTTCTTTTAAGCAACTTCCTGGGATCATGCGTAATTTTTTGCGAGCGATCTGGTGACCGGAAAGTGCCGCTGCACTAGGCGAAGCGTGCGCACCCACTGGTCGTGGTAGGTTTGTTGCGCCCGTTGGTCCCGATCCAGCGTTTGCAGAAATCGCTGGAAGTCGTGATCGGATTCGAGGCGGAATAGTTCGCGGGCCTCGTTCGGGAGGTTTTCGAAGTTGATTCCCGTTCCTTTGGGAAAGAACTGGAAAAGCCGGTATTCGATGGCAAGGAGTTGATGGTACCGGAAGAGCGCCATGGCGATGTAGCCGACGTAGGAGCGTTCGACTTCGCTGTTGGGCTGATAGCTGGCGAGTTGCTGCTGAAAGAGCCGGACGAACGCTGCGCGATCGTCGGTGGAACGAAGAAAGACATTTCTGGGCAGTTCGACGGCGGGGGATTCCTGCGCGGCGGCTTTCGGAGTCTTGGCCCGTCGGGCGACTTTGGCATTCAGTGGGTTCATGGGAAAAAGTCCTCCTGGACGCTTTCACGATGACAGGCGCGCAAAGGGATTCCGGGCATGGGTGTCGCGGGAGGGCCGTGGTTATTGGGGGAAAAAATTTTGAGTGTCTGTGAACGGCGGTTTCCGGACGGCTCGAACCGGGAAAAGCTGACGAAAGCGGAGGTTCAAATGGCGGCCACATTGGACGAGCAGCCAGTAAACCGGAAAGCTGCAGGCGAACCCGATGGCGAAGATTAAGACTGCGCCCGCTATCAGGAAAGTGAGCCCCGGAGGGTCAAGGGGAATCGGCTTCTTCCCGAGATATTGGACCAAACTGTACAGCAAGAATCCAGGGAGCGGCGTGGAAGAAGGCAGCCATAAGAATGGACCGGTCAAAGTGAGTACTGAAGCAGCAAACGTGGGCCGCCTGGATGTGCGACACCCAGCGAAGATGGCATTTCCACAGAGCGCCGCAGTGACATAGCCCGGAACTGGAAGGTGATCGATGCCGATGGTAAGCAGCAGCCCATTGACAAGGGCGGCTACCAAGGCCCCCCAAGCGGGCGGTCCGCTTCCTTCGGGACGAATTCCTACGCCGACAGGTTGCACACTGCTTCTGACGGGTTGCGGCAGCGGGCCGTTGAGACTTTCGGAGCCAGGCCTAAGAATAGGGCCCGCGGGCCGGGGTTCTTGGCGATTTCTAGCGGTTGCCGTCGCCGGATACGGCAGGCGTCCTCTGTCGAGGAGCCTGGCGAGGGCGGACTGAGCGTGGGCGCAGAGCGCAGCGAAGTCGGGCCTGACGATATCGAGCAGCCGGTCTTGCTCGATGCTGTCGTAGTTGTGGCGCAGGCGGTTTCAGAAGCCACGGGACCTACGGGATCAACAGTTCGGCCTGAGGTCCGAGGCGGATGACCGCTTCAGGGATGCGCCGCAGACAACGCTCGACCGCACAATGAATTCTTCGGATAGCGAAAGATCGACTCCGCCTTGTCGACGATGTGTGGCCGGTAGCGGGAAGCTTCGCTGGAAGGCAAGGGCCCGATCTCGGTCGATCTGACCCTGGATTCCTTTCTTGCCGGCAGGTTCAGCAAGAACATCGACCTTGCAGCTGAGCAGTTCCGATAGCCGCTTTTCCAATTGGTCCAACTGATAGAAATTTTCAAAGGCGCCAGTGGGGCGGTCAGTTTGCCTGGAGACTCTTTACCACTGGGTAATCACGGTCATCCCGATCCCGGTGAATGCTCCCATCTGCTCGAGAACCCCGCTTGCTTCCTCGATCTTCACCGTCCCCGTGATTAGTTTTCCTGGATGCAGTTTTCCTGACTCCACCATGCTGAGCATGGCCGGATAGCGCGCCGCCTGCATGCCGAGCGAGCCAATGAGCTGAAGTTCCTTAAACACAAACAGATCGACGGGAATGGGAATTACGCCACCCTGCTCCTTACTCGAAACGCCGAGCCGGAGATGCCGTCCGCGGGTGCGCAGGCAGTAGAGAGAAGGCAAAACCGTGGGCGCATCGCCGAGTGCATCAATCGACACATGAGCTCCGCCTTTGGTGAGTTCGACAATTTGGGCGACCGCATCGTCGCCGGCCGTCACGGTGGCTACAGCGCCGAGTTGCTTCGCCATCTCGAGCTTCGCCGCCGTTCTGGATACGGCGATCACGTTTGCGCCTAAGGCCGTAGCGATGTCCACCGCCGCCAGCCCGATGCCCCCGCATCCGAAGACGGCCACCCATTCGCCTGCTTTGATCTTCGCCTGATCGACCACGCCATGCCACGAGGTCATGAACCGGCATCCCATGGCCGCAGCCTCGAGAAATGAGATCGATTCGGGCAGCGGCACCAGGTTGACGTCAGCTCGGGCCACTTTCGTGTACCGCCCGAAACCACCCGTGTAGTGGAACATCGGGAATCGGACATCGCTGCAGACGTTCTGGTGGCCGTCCTGACACTGTTCGCACCGTCCGCAGCTATGGTTGAAGGGGATGGCAACGCGTTGACCCTTCCGGAATCGCGTGACGGCGGAACCTACCTCCTGCACCACGCCTGCGTACTCGTGCCCTAAAACGATTGGCGTTGCTGTCGGAATTCCAACCCATGGGAACCCTCCCATCCAGATGTGATAGTCGGTGAGACAGATTCCGTTGGCCTGCACTTCAATCACTGCGTCGTCTGGCCCACATTCCGGATCTGGCCAGTTCGAATGGAGCACGAGCGGTTTCGCGATCTCTTCTACAACAGCGGCTTTCATGAGAACCTCCGAGGCGAGTCGTCCTAGATTTCGAGGCAGCGCTTCGCGGACTCCGCAAGTATAGATCAGTTGGCTACCTGGTTGGGGAACCTAGATTGGAAAGACGACAGGCGAAGCTGGCAATGGTCCTGAAACTGGCATTCGCACTTACAGGGCAACACAGACCACCTTTGGCGAGACGTGAGTTCCGGGAGAGTCGGATGGAAAGTGATGAAACGCAGCCAAGACGCTGGGGGTAATCTAAGTTAGCGGTGCCGAGATTGCAGCGAAACGATTTGCACGACATCGCGATCGCACGTTCCGATGGGGCTCACACCCGAGTAAATGGGGTAGGCGCGGACGAAGCTGACGGTGAGGACGTGGCGGGCAGAGGAGGTGAACGGAAATCCCACTGAGCGGCAGCGGTGAGCACCCCAAGCAAGATGGACCCGTGAGCGTCAGGACGGTGGCGGCGAACGCCGGCGGGTGTGGTGCGGGGCATCGAGCGGCACGAGCGTTGAGCCCAACGGCTGCGTGTAGGCAGGCGGTGTTCGACACGAAGTGGGAGCCGAGCAGTTCCGATAGCCGCTTTTCCTATTGGTCCAACTGGTAGAAATCGTCAGATCCGCCAGTAGAAAAGGCCTCGGCTAGCCGCACCGCAACATCGACATCGCCCGGGTCTGCTTCGCCCCTTGCCGTCGACCCGAACAGGGATAGGCTTTCCACCCCGGCAGCTCTTAGTTCCGGTGCGCATATCCGCAAGGTGGCGATGACTTGGTCCCGGTCGATGACTTCAGCCTGTCCATACCGGTTCGTCCGATCAATCGCCGCTTCGCGGGGTGCGTTTCGGGGGAAAGTCAGTTGGGGAGCCGCCTTCGGAGGAGAATGTACACCTGGCGACCGAGTTGAATCAGTATCCAGTAAATCGGATAGGTGCAAGCGAACCCGAGGGATACGCAATAGACGGCGAAGGCGGAATCGGACAGGCAGGTTCCACGGTGGTTTGTATCCAAGCAACTGGATACCAGGTGCAGCGCGATCCCGCCGAGCGGGGCCGGCGAGTGGCCGAAGGCGAAAGGGCCGGTGAGAGTGAGGACGACGGCCGCGAAGTGGGTCCGTTGGGGGGCGAAGAATCCGGCGGCGACGGCCGTGAGGCCGACCGCGGCCAGCCAGGAAGTGGAGGCAGGGACATAGGCTGAAGCGACGGTGAAGAGAGAGGCGTTGGCCAGCCCGGCAAGGAGTGCGCCCCATGCCGTCGGGGGCTGAGAGTCGTGCCTTGCTGTTCTCATGGTCCGTGCACTTCGATAGACGACGAGACACGGCAAAAAGCCGGGGCGACTCACTTAACCAGGCCTGCCGCCGCTCGAGGAGTGGAACGGTGAGGCTGGCCGAATGGCGACCGGATTGTGGAGGGATCGACGCGGCCATTGGCGGTGGGGGGCGCCATGGTGATCTTGCTCAGGTTACCGCCCGACTGGCAACTGTTGGAACGCGAGGGCCACTCCCGAATCCGAACGATTCAGCGGCGCCCGGTCGACGATCCGGGTGAGACACCGGAATTAGCGTGCGCGCGACTCATGGCCTGGCCAGTTTGTGACCTTCGATGCGTCAATTGCCAAGCGCGAGAGGCGAGGGTCGGCGGTTAGATAACAGAGGATGGCGTGGCAGTGGCGGAGGCCGACGGATTCGAAGTCTTCGTAAACGCTGATCAGGTTCTCCGCTAGCAACAGAACTTGTGCGGCCGACGGATTGCACCCGTCATCCTCGAGCAGGGCCAAGTGGTTTCGTGGAAACGGACATTCCCTTCCCCTTTCCCAAGCGACTCCGCGAGAGCCGACCCTAACCCGCGGCGCGTTGCCGGAGAGAGATGTCTCCCCTCTCTTTACCGCAGATGAGCTGTTCCAATCGAGAAACGGTTCGGCAACGGCCACAACGCGGGAGGCGTTGTCCCTTTCTGGCATGTGGCACCATGGTCGCAGGTCTTGAGGTTCTCCAGGTGTACGCGCTCCGGATTCTGACACTCACGGCATCGTTCTTTACCGTTTCGCTCGCCTTTTTCACCATTGCCGAATTGCCAGCCAAGACGGCGAGCGGCGTCGGCGTCTTGGCCTCGACCGGAGTCTATTGGCTGTTCGACCGATTCGAGGAACGGGCTAGGGCCAAGCGCAAAGCAGAATCCACAGACCTCGGCCAAGCGCTGAAGGACATCCGCCGAGCCGGCCCGGACCCTAAGCGACCGGACTGAGGCGGTCCCTCGGCTCACATCGGCTTCGCCCTGACACGACAGCCGCACGAATTCCGCGTATATTAGTGAGTCCGCTACCGTGCCTTCTCCGAAACCTGTCTCGACCGCCGGAACCTGTGGCTGCACCGGGGTGCATCCGGCCTCCTCCCCCTTACCCGTCTACGCCGCAACCAGCGAAGCGAGCGGGAAAACCAAAAACACCATCCGCGAAGAGTTGGTCGCCATCGGCTGCTGGAAACTCGGCGACTCCGGGTTTCGCTTCGGCTCGTCCTTCGTCTCCCCCGATACCAAACCCGACTTTACCGCCCTCGTCGAACTGGCCACCCAGTTTCCTGGCGCCCGCCTCTCCGTCTTCGGCCACGCCGACCCCGTGGGCGACGACACCTTCAATAAATCGCTCTCCGGAAACCGCGCCCGGTCCGTCTACGCTATCCTCGTTCGCGATGTCGCCGCCTGGGAGTCGCTCTACCTCTCCGGCGGCTCCCAAGGGTGGGGCCAAAGCTGCATCGACGACATGCTCGGCGCCCTGGGCTTCAGCAGCGTCACCGCGTTCCAAACCCACGCCAACCTGACCGCGGACGGGGTGGCCGGGCCCATGACGCGGGCGAAACTCTTTCCCGCCTATATGGACTTCCTCTGTCCCCGGGTCTGGAGCAAAGGGGAGTTTCTGGGCGGGGGCCTGAGCGCGAACGGCAAAGGCGACTACCAGGGATGCGGCGAATTCAATCCCTACCTGGTTTTCTCCCAGGCCGAGGAGCAGGAGTTCCTATCGAACGCAACCGAACGCAACGCGCAGAACGCCGTCAACCGGCGGGTGGTGATCTTCCTGTTCCGGCCGGGTATGACGGTGGGCGCGACGCGCTGGCCCTGCCCAGCGGCAGCCGAAGGTACAGCGGGATGCCTGAAGCGCTTCTGGTCCGACGGCGCGGCGCGGCGCGCGCCCCAAGCCACGCGGAGGGAATATGGCGAGACACAGAATACGTTCGCCTGCCGCTTCTATGACCGGCTCGCCTCGCAGTCCCCTTGCGAAGGCGTCGAACCGAAGTTCATCGAACTGGTGATTCCCCTGGAGGCCGATCTCGATGGCGACCCCGAGCACCCCGATTGCGTCCGGCTGACGGAGCAGTCTGGCCTTTACTCAGCGGAGTTGACGGAGGGCAGCCCGGATGTGGTTCCCGACGGAGAGAACCCGCTGAACTATTACTACTTCCACCAGGTGCCGCCGGGACTGTACAACGTCGAGGTGAAGGTGAAGAACCACTGGAGCAAGGTCATCATCGGCCTGCAGGTCTCGCTGCAGGGCGCTTCGTTCCGCGGCCATAGCTTTGAAGCCGAAACCAAAGGCGAGCAGATGGGCACGCCCGCCTACTATCCCGCCGACCAGATTGCCCATACCGTGGCCCCCGACGTGGGCTGCTGCTGAGGAGCCACCGATGGCCGTTCCCCCTGCTCTGCCCATTGAGATCAAACCGATTGTCCGGGTCCGCGTCCGCTGCGCGGAGACCATGCCGGACCCTTGGCTGCGCCGGCTTTACGTAGTGTGGGCGGCACCCTCGTCGGTCTGCGATTCCTCGGAGGCGTCGCTCGAATTCGGGCCGGACGTCGTCTTTGCGGTGGCGCAAACAGACGAGAAGGGCTACGTCTGCCCGTTGCGAAACACGCTGGACCCGGCGCCGGAGGCGACGCTTCCGCTGTTTCCCAGCCTGGACTACTACTTCTTCTTTGTCCGCCACCCGGACTCCTCTTTGGCCGAGCAACTGTGCCTGGATATGAATACAGATCCCTACACGACGATTGGACGCGTGGGGCAGCCGCAGTTCCTGCAAGCGGTGCTGACCGAGACCGGCAAGGATAAGGCGAAGCGGCCGATTCTGGAAGGGGTGATTTCGATTGCGACGGATCCCAAGAAGTTCGTGCAACTGGGTAGCCCGCGGTACGGGGGCTGGGCTCTGTTCCGGAACATGCCGGGCACGGGGTCGAACCAGAAAGATACAGATATTCAATGCAAGGTGCTGTACGACCAGGTGCGCCGTTTGCAGTTCCACTTGGGGGCCTTGCGGTACATTGTGGGCAACCAGTGGCACCCGTACTCGCCGGAGCCGTTCCTCTCCGATGCCGCGCGGAAGAAGGCGAAGCTGAAGCTTTCGCCGCTGCTGTATCCAAACGAGGGCGTGTTCGAACACGTGACGTGGAATGCGGTGCTGCGCTTTCAACGGGACGCGCGGGCCGGCCTAGCGACGGAGTTGGACCGGCGCGTGGCTCGGACGCCAACGATTGACCCGGCCACGTTCGATCCGCTGCCGGCAGCGGAGGACCGGCAGTTGGAGATGGACGAATCAACACACTACCGCTCCGATTTGGGAACGAGCGGCGGGGCGGCGGCTCCGTTCGAAATTCCGGCGACGGTGGACACGTTGGTGGAGTCGACGACGGCGGAAGCGATCCATGATTGGTTGCGGCTGGGGCTGCGGAATCCGGGCAAGATTCTGGTGAGCCGGGGCACGTACGACTCCTGGATGCAGGAGGACGTCTACGACACGATCGAGCGCCTGGACGCGGAGTTGCGGCGATTGGGCGTGGGCTACCCGTTAACGTTTAACAACGCGCTGCGCGATGTGCGGATGAGCGTGGTGGATCCGGGACCGGGGCAGATTGTGACTTCGATTCACAAGAGCGGCTTTGCGTTCGACATGATTATGGTGGATTTCGTGGATCCGAGCCGCACCGCGCCGTACCACTATGTCCGGAACCCGGGGGCGGGCCGCGCGATCTGGACGGTTTACGCCGAAGCCAAGGTGGCCGACATTCCGGCGACGCCGCCGGAGTATGCGACGTACGAAGACACGATCATTCCCTGGGAATACGACCCGTCGTCCCCGGAGGGGGGCGCTCCGGGCGCGCCGCTGGCGAAGGCCGGGATCAAGTTTCTGAACTTCACGTCGGTTTGCGATCACTTTCAGGTGAAGGACATTGGCGCGCACAGCAGCGGCTGGCAGGGATCGGCGATTCAGAAGTTCACGCTGAACAGCGGGGCGCAGTTTCAGGAGTTTCTCGCGCACTTCGGGCGGCAGTATCCGGTTCCGGCGAAGAAGGCGGCTTCGTATGCCATGGAGGTGAACGGGAAGCGCTTTCTGCTGTCCGATTGCGCGGACTTGTACACGTTTCTAAGCTTCTGGCAGACGGCGGGAAAGGCATTTCAGCCCACGCCGCAGTTTACCTTCGACCCTTCGACGAAGGAGGGGGAGCAGGTGGTGCGGTCGTTGCGCGGGGATGCGTTTCGGGGCGCGCAGGTGAGCTTATCGGTGGCTGGATTCTGGGCGGGCGGCAAGGGGGCGAGCGGCTTCCCGAAGGCGGACGCCGATCCGAAGCCGGCGACTTCGACGGGCAGCCTGACGCTGAGTGCGGAGGTGGAGTTTCCGCCCAAGTTCGCCTGCACCATTTCTCCGATCACCGGGCCGGCGCAGATCTCGCACGGCGCCGAGATTGAGTTCGTCACCTTGGGCCATCCGGCACACATGGAATGGTGGCACTTCCAATATGAGCCGGGGTTTGCGGGGCAGAACTGGGGGGAGATTCTGGACATGATCGGATGGACCCCGGAGGGGCTGTTGGGCGAAGACGGCGGCAAGCCGATTTTCGGGCTTTACGGTTTGGGGTACACGAGCAAGCATCTCGGCACGGAGGTATCGTAAGCCGGCAGCCTACTTTTTGCGACGACGGAGGAGCAGGGCCGCGATGCCGCCGGCCGAGAAGGGATTCGTGCTTGTTCCATCGCTGGTCACTGTGGGGCCCTGGAGTTTCGAAACAGGTCCGGGCCCGCCCAGGCCTACGGGTTGGACGGTGTACGTGATCGGGGCGGCCTGAAGGAAGGAGCCGCAGAGGGCAACCAGAAGCGTGCGCTGCTGCTCCTGTTGATCCGGCGAGAAGCTTGGTCAGATATGAGGCAAGCTGCTTCTGGGGCGGAGACGAAGAGGGCGGGCGGCGAGGGGCGCCCCCGGCAGAACGTCGGCGACGGTAGACCGCCAAGGCGGTCAAGCCACCGGCGATGTCGCCAATAGAGAGGCCCATAGAGAGATCGTTATCGTCGACCACCAGCCACATGTCCGCTGTCGTGAAGCTCGTTCATCAGCCCGCCGGAGGATAGAGTTCTGCCATTGACTCGAAGATGAGCTCCGGCGTCAAAGAGGTCGTTGCCGGCGTCGGCGACGCAAAAGCCGGTTCTGTTCAGCCGGCAGTTATTGCCGACCAATTCCCTGCCGTTAACGTTCCGACGCGTGGCTGGATTAATGGGGCAGCCCAAACCGAGGCCGCCGCGAGAACGCTAGAGAGCAGACGGACGCGATGCACGATGGATCCCGATAGGCCCAATGAGGCGAGCGAGCCAGCGATGCCTGTAAGCTCTTTTCTTTCGAATCCGCGGAGGGAGCCGTGACGCAGGGGCAGGGGGGCTGCTATTGTCGCTCGTATGGCGGTGAACGATGCGGTGCTGATCAGCGAGTTCCTGAAGGGGTTGGATCTGGTGGGGACCTTCGTGTTTGCGATCAGCGGGGCGGTTGCGGGGGTGCGGCACCGGATCGACCTGTTTGGGGTGCTGGTGTTGTCGTTTGTGGCGGCGACGGCGGGCGGGATTGTGCGGGATGTTTTGATTGGCGCGACGCCGCCGGCGGCGATTCAGGATTGGCGGTACCTGACACTTTCGTTGGCGGCGGGGTTCGTCACGTTTTACTGGTATCCGCTGGTGGCGAAGGTGAAGAGCCCGATTCAGGTGTTTGACGCTTTGGGATTGGGCCTGTTCGCGGTGGCGGGCGCGGGGAAGGCGCTGGCGTTTCAGTTGGGGCCGGGGGCGGCGGTGCTGATGGGGATGCTGACCGGGATCGGCGGAGGGATTGCACGGGACGTGCTGGTTTCCGAGGTGCCGGTGGTATTTACGGCGGAGTTGTACGCCGTGGCGGCGCTGGCGGGGGCGGCGGTGCTGGTGGTGGGGGATCGCTTTTTTGATAGTCCGACGCCGGCGGCGGCGGTGGGCGGGGTGGTTTGTGTGGCGCTGCGGCTGATGGCGATCCGGAAGGGGTGGAGGCTGCCGGTGGCGCAGCAGCCGGAGTGAGGCAGGAGGATCGGGTTAGGGGGTTCCGGAGAGGTCGAGGAACAGGCGCACAAGGGCTGTGTTGACGTAGTAGTTGGAGCGTCCCGAACGCTGCTTGGTGACGAAGCCGTGGGTGGCGAGGCGGTCGAGATACTTGGCGGCGGTCTGGCGTGTTACCGCGAGATCCTTTTCGACGAATTCGATCCGGGTGTATGGGTGACGGAACAGGTTGTTCAACAGATCCTGGGAGTAGATTGCTGGTAAGTCCGCCCGCAAGCGCTTCTTGACGCTAGCCATCTGGGAACGGACTCCTTCTACGAGAACGAGGGTTGTTTGAGCCGTTTCCGCGACGGCGGCGAGTATGTAGAGAACCCAAGCTTCCCAATCGCCACTCGTGCGCACGCCTTGGAGCAGCCGGTAGTACTCCGCCTTCGTCCGGCTAATGTGGCGAGAGAGGTACAGGACGGGAATCTCCAACAGGCCGGAACGGGTGAGGTAGAGGACATTGAGGATGCGCCCGATACGACCGTTGCCGTCCGGGAAGGGATGGATGCTTTCAAACTGGTGATGGATGAGCGCCATTCTGATCAGAGGATCGAGCGGGGACAACTCGTCAATGTTGATGAACCGCTCCAAGGCAGCCATCGCCGCTTCGATTTCGCGGCCGTCCTGAGGTGGGATATAGACGACCTCCCCGGTCAAGTCGTTCTTGAGGGTAGTGCCCGGTGTGACCCGAAAGCGAGAGTCTCTCCGCTTTAAGAGCTGGAACATCGCGATCAAGGTCCGGTTGGTGATCAACCCTCCGGAATTGCGTAGTTGCTCATAACCCAGTTTCAGGGCGGCGCGCTACAAGGCGACCTCTTTCGCCGCGGCCGATTCCGGTTCATCGAACAGCAAATCGGCCTGGAACAGTTCGTCCTGCGTCGTCACGATACTCTCGATTTCAGAACTGGCCTTGGCTTCCTGCAAGGCGAGCGTGTCGATCAAGATTCCCTGATTGGGAATCGTGGCGGCCCGTCCTTTCAATTCCGCCAGAGCTCGGTTCGCGTTGGCTAATGCCTTCCAGACAGCGACGGTCTCCAGGTCTACCGGGGGAGGGAGATCGGGAATGGGATAGCTTGGCTTTAACATGTCCGCACGACATGTTACTTTTATCCGTTTTTTTTAACACGTTCCGCGCAACGTGTACAAGAATCGCGATTTTTTTAACCCATCTCCTAAAATGGGAAGATGGCCGATGGTCCTCCGGTGGATTGGTTCTGGGGAAGATGCGCGCTGGGGATCATCGCTCTCGGTCTGCTTTCGCGGAGCGTGGTGACCGGGGTTTTGGTGCTGGACAAATACGCGGGCGACGCGCTCTACGCAGCGATGGTGTATGCCTGGTTGCGGATGGTCTGTACGGCGCGATGGGCGACCGGCGGGGCGGTGGCGGTGATGCTGGCACTCGAACTCTTCCAACTGACCGGGATTCCGGCGCAGATGCTCGGCAGTGAGAACTGGGCGACGCGGATGGGTGCGCGTCTGCTGGGGGTGCAGTTCGGTTACTTGGATCTGTTGGCGTATGGCGTGGGGATTGGACTTATCCATGCGCTGGCGAGGCGCGCGGGGAGCCGACGATAGCGGCCGGAGACGCCGCGCGCGAATTTTCATAGAGTAGTGGGGTTATGTTGCGCACCCTCTCTCTGCTGCTCCTGGCCGCTACGCTTTCGGCGGCTCCTCCCGTGGTGAAGATTGACAAGCCGATGCCCCCGCCGGACTGGGCGCTGGCCGAACGGGCTTTGCTGCGCGCTTACTCCGATGCCGCGGAGGCTTTCGCGGAACGGTACGTCGATGACCGCGGCTACTTCCGCTGCATCGAACGGTGGGGCGGGAACGACGGGCCAGATGACGTCATGGAAACCTTCCACTCCTGGACGCTGCTGCATGCGCTGGGCGGATCGGACAAGGTGCTCGACCTGTACCGGAAGATTTGGGAGGGACACATCCGGCAGTTCACGAAGGCGAAGGCGCCGTCGACGCAAAAGGCCAAAGACGGAATGTTCTACCGCGAGTTCGTCACCTCCTTCGACTGGGAACATACGGGCGAGGGCTTGGCGGCATTCCACCACTACGCGCTTTCGGCTCCCGAGGACAAAGACTATCAGCGGCGGGTGCGGCGGTTTGTGGGCTTCTACATGGGCGACGACAAGGAGGCCGAGAACTATGACAAGCGGCACAAGATCATCCGGTCGATTTTGAACGGGTCACGGGGGCCGATCCTGAACGAAGCGACGGTGCATGATTGGGGCGGCGAGGTGGTGGCCGGCGCGCCGGAGCGGCTGGAACGGTACAAGACGGCGGGGAATGTGCGGGGCGATCATCCGCTGAATCTGGGGGCTTGTTCGCTGGGGTTCAATGCCTTTGCGCTGACGGAAGAGGCGCGGTACAAGGACTGGGTGCTGGAGTACGCCGGGGCGTGGCGGGACCGGATTCTGCAGAATGGCGGGAACATTCCGACGAATATCGGCCTGGATGGGACCATCGGCGGGGAGTGGGGCGGGAAGTGGTGGGGCGGTACTTTTGGCTGGAACTTCGACCCGGCCGTGACGGGGCGGAACTACTACATGCGGGGCGCGCGGACTGGGTTGGGGACGGCGCTATTGCTGACGGGGGACCAGTCGTTTGCCGAGCCGCTGCGGCGGCAGTTGGCGAACCTGTATGCCGTGAAGAAAGAAGAGAACGGGCGGATTTTGCTGCCGCAGAAGCATGGGCCGAACGGGTGGTACGGGTACACGGCGAACCAGTATTTCGACGTGCAGCGGGACCTGTATTTGTGGTCGATGAACGAGGCGGACCTGGCGCATCTGGGGGCGGACGCGTGGCTGAACTTTTTGCGAGGGAAGGATGCGGGGTATCCGGCGGCGGCGCTGCAACGGGACTTCGAGCGGCTGCGGGGGCGGGTGGCGGCGATGAAGGCGGACGAATCGACGAAGGCAACGCGGCCTTCGGACGGAGCACAGAAGTTTTCGCCGGTGGCGACGGAGACCTTGGTGAACCTGATGCTGGGGGGGAACGACCCGGGGAGTTCGGGGAACATTTTGCATGCGCGGCTGCGGTACTTTGATCCGGCGCGGCGGCGGGCGGGGTTACCCGAGGACGTGGCGGCGCTGGTGACGGGGCTGACGGCGGAGACGGCGACGGTGGTGCTGGTGAATACGAACGCGGTGACGGCGCGGGCGGTGACGGTGCAACTGGGGGCGTTTGGCGAGCACGAGGGGACGTATGTGGAGGTCGGCGGGAAGCGGACGGCGCTGGCGGGATCGGATTTCCGGGTGGAGTTGGCGGCGGGGGCCGGGGAGCAGTTGGTGATTGGGATGAAGCGGTATGCGAACCGGCCGCGGGCCGCAATGCCTTGGGAGCGTTAGCGAGCCGCGATGCTATAGTCGGAAGTCCGTCTGTCATGCGAAAGTTGTTCGAATGGATTGCGGCTCACCCGGTGCTGATGTGGGCCGGTTTGGCGCTTTATGGAGTCGCGGTGACGCTGCCTCACGGGGTGGTGCAGGACTGGCTGGCGGTGCAGGTGCGGCCGATTGGGTTGGCGGCGTTCTACCGGATTATGGCCGGGGTGGCGCTGGTGGCGGGCGGGTTGGCGAGCTGGTCCTACGCACGCGCGATGGCGGGGCACGTAGCGCGACGGGAGTTAGTGGTGGCTTGGGTGGTGGCTTTGGGGCTGGCGGCGGGGTCTTGGCAGTGGTTGACGGTGAATAACTCGGAGTTAGTGCACTTCGGGCAGTATTTCCTGCCGGGGTTGGTGTTGATCGGGCTGACGGGGCGGGTGACGGAGTCGCTGGCTTGGATTGCGTTGCTGGGGGGAGCCGACGAGGGCTACCAGTTCTGGGGGCTGCATGGGAACTGGGGGGTTCCGTGGGATTTCAATGACATCTTCATCGACCTGGTGGGCGGGATTCTGGGGGTGTTGTGGGGGTTCGCCTATTTGCCGGTGAGGCGGCGGGAGTCCCCGCGGAGCTGGGGGGTGGGAAGCTGGCTGCTGTTGGGCTTGCTGGGAATAGGGTTTGTTCTCTGGCTGTTGGGGTTGCTGTTGATATTTGAAGACAAGAGCAACACCACGTACTGGTTTTCGTTGAGCCGGCTGGCGCCGAAGGGGTTTTGGTTCTTCGATGAGACGTGGGGACCGCGGCGGATTCATGCGCTGACGCCGGTGGAGGGTTTAGCGCTCGTCCTGGGTACGATGGCGGCCTACGGGTGGCTGGACGCACGCTATGAGGGGAAGCGGGGATGACGTTGGCGCGATGGGCGCTGGCGGTAGCCTGTGCGCTGGCGTTTGCGCTCCGTTCCCTGCCGTTTTCCGCGGTGTTCCGGCCGGGTTTTGTGAACTATCAGGAGACCGATGCGTGGTTCCACGTCCGGGTGATGGAGCATTTGGTGCGGCATTTTCCGTTCCGGCTGTTCGTGGATCCGTACGGGTCGATTGGGGATGGGCAGCGGGTGGATACGGGGCCGTTTTTTGACTGGCTGGGGGCGCTAGTGGCGCTTCCCTTCCCGGAGAGCCAGCACGCGATTTGGGCGTGGTATCCGGCGGTGATGGGGGTGGGCATTGTGGTGGCGGTCTTCGCGCTGACCCGGGCGCTGTTTGACGAGACGGCGGCGGGGTGGGCGGCGCTGGTGGCGGCGACGCTGCCGGGGTACTTTCTGCAGGTGACGAGCCTGGGGTTCACCGATCACCATGTGATGGAGGCGCTGCTTTCGACGGCTTTGCTGGCGCTGCTCGTGAAGGGGCGGACGGTTTGGGCGGGGTTGACTCTGGGGGCGTACTTATTGACGTTTGTGGGCGGGGCGTTTCTGGTGGCCGTGCTGGTGGGATGGGCCGCGTATGGTTTCCTGCGGTGGCCGGAGGAGCGGGCGTTTGCCGGGCCGCTCCTGAAGGTGTTGGCGATCGCGCTGCCGCTGACGGCGCTGGCGAATGGAATCATCTGGACGGAGTACTCGCAGGCGGCCTTAGCGGGGGGATTGGGCGTGTTGCTGTTGGCGGGGGTGTGCCGGGGCTGGGCGTGGCCCAGGGTGAGTTGGCTGGGGATTGGTTTGGCCGTGGCGGGAGCGGGCGCCTGGCTGGGGCGGGAGAGGCTGGACGTGTTGGGGTATCTGGCGCCGTCGGCCGTTGGGCCGGCGCGGACGGTGGCGGAGTTGCAATCCTTGTGGTTTGCGAAGGGCTACTTTTCGCTCCAGGGGCCTTGGCAGGAGTTTGGTGGGGTGTATGTGCTGGTGGCGATCGCGCTGGTGCTGTTGGCGGAGCAGGCCTGGCGGCGGCCGGAGCCGGGAGTTTCGTTACTGGTGGCCTGGAGTTTAGCCGTGTTCGTCCTGGCCGCGGTGCAGTTGCGGATGCTCTACTACCTGGCCCCGATGGCGGCGGTTTTGGCGGGCTACCTGTTTAGCCGGGTGAAGGGGCAACGGCTGGCGATCGTCGTCCTGGCGGTGGCGGCGTTTGGGCCGAATGGGTGGCGGCTGGTGGAGGCGCCCTACAGTGAGAGGAACGGGTCGGTGCCGGAGGAGTGGCGGCCGGCGCTCGAGTGGCTGCGGCGGGAGACGCCGGAGCCGTTTGGGGATCCGGAGGCGTATTTCTCCTCAGAGGTGGCGCCGGCATCGGCGCGGTATGGGGTGTTGTCGTGGTGGGACTACGGATATTGGATTGTGGCAGTGGGACGGCGGGTGGCGTTGACGAATCCGACGCAGAAGAACGGATCCGTGGCGGCGACGTTTTTTCTGGAAGAGGACGAGGCGGAGGCCGCGAAACTGATGCGGCAGTGGCGGCTGCGGTATGTGGCGTTTGACGCGCAGTTGGCGGGGCCGCTTTATCCGGCGTACTTTCCGTTCCTGCGGGATCGAAAGGTAGAAGAGTATTTGCTGGAGGGTTGGGAAAAGACGCCGGAGGGTACGATGCAGCGACGCCGGTTCTACCGGCCGGCGTACTACCGGTCGATGGCGGCGCGCTTGGGCCGGGGCGGACGGGCCGCCGAGGCCGGCGGGGCGCTGGTGGTGACGCGCGACGCAGCGGGAATTTGGACGGAGATCCGGGAGTTTGACAGCACGGAGGAGGCGGAGCGGGAACAGGCGCGATGTGCGGACGCGGGTTGTTGGTTGGTGGGAGACCGGCCGGAGGTTCCTTGCGTCCGCGTGGGAGCGCTAGAGAAGATTCGGCCGGTATTCCGGGCGCCGGGGACGGCGGTGTCGATCTTCGAATTGCACTAGCGGCGGCGGAACCAGAAGAGCCCGGCCATTCCCGCCGTCAGGAGCAGGATCGTTCCCGGCTCCGGAATGGGCGAACTGGGGTCGCCGAGAGAGATCCAGGCGCTATTGGGGAGGTTGATCGTGGTTCCGGGGGCCAGGTTATTGAAGGCGAGATTGAGAAGCAGGGTCAGATTGGAGCTAATGGGGATTGCGGTGGAGGAGGGGAAGGAGTAGGAGAAGACCGGATCAACGGAGAGGTTTGAGCCGTTTACCCGGAGCAGAGGACCAATGGAGGGGGGCTGAACGATGGTGACATTGCCCGGTCCGACGATGGGGCGGGTGCGACGAGGACCGACGATCGTGGTAAAGACATCCATGACACCAGAGAGCGGGTTACCGGTCGCGGTGCCTTCGATGCCGGCGAAGACGGGCAACTCGGTTGCCTCCGCGGAGAGGAAGAGTCTGGCCTCGAGGTTAATGTCGCCTGAGCAGGCAGCGTCGCCGGTGCAGGAGATGAGGGCATCCGTGAAGCGGAACTCGAGGGGGCCATCAAACTCCTGGTTCAGAGTAATGGGCTTGCCGGCGCCGAATAACACGGCATTGCCGGAGAAGGAGAAGCCAGGGCTCACGTTGCTCATCAAGGCCAGGCTGTTGTTGACTTGAAAAAGCTGCCCGGGGAAGTTGAGGTTCGTTCCCGTACCGATGATGGTGTAAGACAGCATCGTGATGGGTGCGGCCGAGAGGGTGACGGCCGAGAGGAGTAGGGGAAGAAGACGAAAGATCATGGAAGCGGTCCCCGGTGAGGATAGCACTTTCGTACTACGTATTCCACCCGAGAAGACATCGGGCCCCGATTGCCTCCGCCGCTGCTACGGAGGAGACTGCTAGCTACGATGTCCACCAGCTACTGGAGCCGTTCGCTCGATGAGGTTCTGCAGGAGTTGCGGAGCGGGCCGCAAGGATTGACGGCTGCCGAGGCGCGGGTGCGGTGGGAGGCCCAGGGGCCGAATGCGCTCAACGCGGAGTCGCGGATGTCGACGCTGCGGCTCTTCGTGCGGCAGTTCCGCAGCCCGCTGCTGCTGATTCTCGCCGGCGCCGCGGGGGTGTCGCTGTTTGTGCGGGAGTGGCTCGATGCCGGGATTGTGCTGGCGATTATCGCGGGCAGCGGCATCCTGAGCTTCTTTCAGGAGTTTTCGGCGAGCCGGGCGATGGAGAAGCTGCGGCGGCGGGTGCAGGTGAAGGCGACCGTCGTGCGCGACGGCCTGACCGTGGCGATCCCCGCGAGCGAGGTGGTGCCGGGGGATGTGCTGGTGCTCTCCGCCGGAACGCTGATTGCGGCGGACGCTTTGATTCTCGAAGCGCGAGACTGTTTTGTGAACCAGGCGGTGCTGACCGGTGAGACCTATCCGGCAGAGAAGCACGCTGGGCCCGTAGCGGCCGAGAGCGGGCTGGCCGAGCGGACCAACACGGTGTTTCTGGGAACCAGCATCCGCAGCGGCACGGGGCGGGCGGTCGTGGTGGAGACCGGGGTGCGGACCGCATATGGGCAGATTGCGGATCGGCTGTCGCTGCGGCCTCCGGAGACCGGGTTTGAGCTGGGTATCCGGCAGTTCGGCTACCTGCTGACGAAGGTGATGCTGATTCTGGTGCTGGCGGTGTTCGCGATCAACGTGTTTGGCGCGAAACCGCCGGTGGAGTCGTTGCTATTTGCCATTGCGCTGGCCGTGGGCCTGGCGCCGGAGTTGCTGCCGGCGATCCTGAGCCTGACGCTGTCGCGCGGGGCGCAGCGGATGGCGGAGCGGGGCGTGATTGTCCGGCGGCTGAATGCGATTGAGAATTTCGGCAGCATGGACGTTTTGTGCACCGATAAGACGGGCACTCTGACGGAAGGGGTGGTGCATCTCGATGGGGCCGTAGATCCGAGCGGACAGGCGTCGGCCGTGGTGCTCGAGTTGGCGGCGTTGAACGCGGGGTTGCAGACGGGGTTAGCGAATCCGCTGGACGAGGCGATTGTGGCAGCGGCGGCGCCGGCGGCGAGGTACCGCAAGGTAGACGAGATTCCGTATGACTTTAACCGGAAGCGGCTGAGCGTGGTGGTGGAACGGGAGGGAGAGCGACGGCTGATTACGAAGGGGGCGCTTGAGAACGTGTTGGCGGTTTGCCGGACCGTGCCGGCGGACGCGGCGGGGCGGTTTGCCGAGTGGAGCGCGCAGGGGATCCGGGTGTTGGGACTGGCGACAAGAACGCTGGCCGAGGGGGAGACGGCGGTGGAGCGGGACCTGGAGTTCACCGGGTATCTTCTGTTTCTGGATCCGCCGAAGGCGGGCGTGGAGGAGGCGCTGCAGGGGCTCGCGAAGCTGGGTGTGGCGGTGAAGATTATTACCGGCGATAACCATCTGGTGGCGGCGCATTTGGCGGCGGCGGTGGGATTGCCGGCGGAGGCGATGTTGACCGGGGCGGAGATTCGCGAGTTGCCGGATGAGGCGTTGTGGCACCGGGCGGAGCGGACCACGCTCTTTACGGAAGTGGATCCGAACCAGAAAGAGCGGATTATCCAGGCGTTTCAGAAGATGGGCCATGTGGTGGGTTACATGGGCGATGGGATCAACGACGCTCCGGCGCTGCATGCGGCGGACGTGGGAATTTCCGTCGATTCGGCGGTGGACGTGGCGAAGGAGTCGGCGGATCTGGTGCTGCTGGAGCATGATCTGGGGGTGCTGCGGGAGGGAATCGAGGAGGGCCGGCGGACGTTTGCCAACACGATCAAGTACATCTTTACGACGACGAGCGCGAATTTCGGGAACATGTTCAGCATGGCGGGGGCGTCGCTGTTTCTGCCCTTTCTGCCGTTGCTGGCGAATCAGATCCTGCTGAACAATTTTTTGTCGGATGTTCCGGGGATGGCGATTGCGAGCGATGACGTGGACCGGGAGTGGATTGAGCGGCCGCACCGCTGGGACGTGAACTACATCCGGAATTTCATGATCCTGTTCGGTTTGGTGAGTTCGGTTTTTGACTATCTGACGTTTGGGGTGCTGCTGTGGGTGTACCAGGCTTCGGCGGTGGAGTTTCGGACGGCATGGTTTGTGGAGTCGTTGTTGACGGAGTTGGCGGTGGCGCTGGTGGTGCGGACGCGGCTGCCGTTTTACCGGAGCCGGCCGGGCCGGTTCCTGCTCTATTCGACGGTGGTGGTGGCGGGATTGGCTCTCGTGATTTCGTATCTGCCGGGGAGGGAGTACCTGGGCTTTGTGCCGTTGCCGCTCTCGTTGTTGGGGCTGGTGGTGGGGATTGCGGTGGCGTATGTGGTGGCGGTGGAGGTGACGAAGCGGTATTTCTATGCGCACTACCGGCCGGCGGGGGAGTGAGGGTGGCGGGGGCTAAGCGGTCCAACCGTAGACTATGACGGCAATCCCGGCGAGAATGATGCCGGCACCGGCCCAATCGTAGGTCGAGAGCGGAAGGCGGTCGACGAAACGAAGCCAAAGGAAGGCCGTGGCGATGTAGACGCCGCCGTAGGCCGCATAGACCCGGCCGCTGGCGGCAGGGTGGAGCGAGAGGAGATAGACGAAGAGCGAAAGGGAGGCCGCGGCCGGGAGGAGGAGCCACGGCGAACCGCCCTGGCGGAGCCAATAGTAAGGCAGAAAGCAGCCGAGGATCTCGGCGAGGGCCGTGAGGAAGAAGAGGCCGGCAGTTTGGAGGAGGAGCATGGGTGTCGAGGAATGGGGCTACGGGACATCGAGCTGCTGGCGGGCCTGGGCAAAGACGTCGTGGAGCATTTCGCGGGTGAGGCGGCCGGTGGAGGTGTTCTGCTGGCTGGGATGGTAGGAGCAAAGGAGCCACGGCGACGGGGCGGTATGGAGGACACCGTGGCCGAAGTCGAGACCGCGGAGGGCGGCGATGCGCGTATACACATCGAAGGCGAGGCGGCCAAGAACGACAACACCGCGAAGGTTTTTGAGCAGGGCGAGTTCGCGTTCGAGAAAGGGCTGACAGGTGCGGATCTCCTCCGGGAGGGGCTTGTTGTCCGGCGGGGCGCAGCGGACGGAGGCGGAGATCCAGGCGTCGTGGAGGGCGAGGCCGTCGTCGCGGTGGGCCGAGGTGGGCTGGTTGGCGAAGCCGGTTTCGTGGAGGGCGCGGAAGAGGAAGTCGCCGGAGCGGTCGCCGGTGAAGACGCGGCCGGTGCGGTTGGCGCCATGGGCGCCGGGGGCGAGGCCGAGGATGAGGAGGCGGGCGGCGGGGTCGCCAAAGCCGGGGACGGGGCGGCCCCAGTACGTTTCCGACTGGTAGGCGCGGCGCTTGACCTCCGCGATGTGCTGGCAGTGATCGCGCAGGCGGGGACAGAGGTTGCAGGCAGTGATGTCGCGGGCGAGAGTGGCGAGGGTGGAACGGGCCATTTGTATAGGGTAAGCTGGCGGCGATGATGAACCGGCGAGCGTTCCTGGCGGGACTGGCGGCGACGAGTTGGGCGCAGGGCCGGCGGCGGCCCAACGTCGTCCTGCTGTTGGCGGATGATTTGGGGTACGGCGAGTTGGGTTGTCAGGGTAACGCGGAGATTCCCACGCCGCACATCGATTCGATTGCGCGCAACGGGGTGCGCTACACGAACGGCTACGTGACGGCGCCTTTCTGCACACCGTCGCGGGCCGGCTTGCTGACGGGGCGTTACCAGACGCGGTTCGGCCATGAGTTGAACGCGGTGGGGCAGGCGAACCTGGACCCGGCGATCGGGTTGCCGGAGGGGGAGTTGACGCTGGCGGACCGGCTGCGGCAGGCGGGATATGCGACCGGGGTGATTGGGAAGTGGCACTTAGGCGGGACGGAGAAGTATCATCCGCTGCAGCGAGGGTTTGCCGAATTCTTCGGCTTTCTGCACGAGGGGCACTTCTTTGTGCCGCCTCCTTATGAAGGGGTGATCTCCCACTTACGGAAAAACGAACCGCCGTACGATGCGCATAACCCGCTGCTGCGGGGGACGCAGGAGGTGACCGAACGGGAGTATCTGACGGACGCCTTGGCGCGGGAGGCCGAGAGCTTTATCGCGCGGAACCGGCAGCGGCCGTTCTTCCTTTATCTCCCGTGGAACGCGGTGCACAGCCCGATGCAGGCGACGATGGGTTCGCAGGAGCGGTTCGCGGGGATCAAAGACGAGCACCGGCGCGTGTTCGCGGGGATGTTGAGTTCGCTCGATGACGGGGTAGGGCGCGTGCTGGCGGCGCTGCGGCGGCATGGGCTCGAGGAGAATACGCTGGTGATTTTCCTGAGCGACAACGGGGGGCCGACGGCGGAACTGACGTCGAGCAACAAGCCGCTGCGGGGCGGGAAGGGGCAGTTGTTCGAGGGCGGGATCCGGGTGGCGTTCCTGATGCAGTGGAAGGGGCGCTGGGCGGCGGGCCGGACGGAGGAGACGCCGGTGATCGCCACCGACATTGTGCCGACGGTGCTGCGGGCGGCGGGGGTACGGTACCAGGCGGCGGAGTTCGACGGGGTGGACCTGGCCGGGACGGTAGGAGAGCGGACGTTGTTCTGGCGCTACGGGAAGAACATCGCCGTGCGGCAGGGACGATGGAAACTCGTGCGGCAGGGCGGGACGGGGTTTGCCTTGTACGACCTCGACAAGGACGTGGCGGAGGCGCAAGACTTGTCGGCGACGGAGCCGGCCACAGTGGAGCGCTTACGACGGGTGCTCGAGGAGCGGAATGGCGAGATGGCCCCTCCGCGGTGGGGGGCAGGAGACGGGAAGACGAAGAAAGTGGGATAAAAGGGGAGATGCGGTTTCTTGGGTTCGTTTTGCTGCTTGGGGGCGCGGGGATGGCCATGGCGCAGGCGCCTTTGCCGCATAGGGCTTGGGGGAGCGATCAGGTGCACGAGATCCGGCTGCGGTTTTCGCAACCGGACTGGTGGGAGCGGCTGACGGCGAACTACCGGGGGACGCTCGAGGATGCGGATTACCTGGAAGCGGCCATGGAGTGGGGGCCGCACCGGTTTGCGTCGATTGGCGTGCGGTTCAAGGGCAACAGCACCTACCACATCAACAGCAAGAAGAAGCCGTTCCGGCTGAAGCTGAACGAGTTTGTGAAGGGGCAGAAGATTGAGGGCGTGGGAGCGTTCAACCTGAACAACCTGTTTGGGGACGCGAGCTTTGTGCGAGAGGTGGCTTACTATGAACTCGCGCGGGCAGCGGGGCTGCGGACGCCCCGGTCCGGCTTCGCGGCGCTCTACATCAACGATGTTTATTGGGGCCTCTACGGGCTCGGCGAAGTGGTCAACGACGATTTCCTGCAAAGCTATTTTGGCCGGGGGGAGGACAAGGGGAACCTCTATAAAGGGGACATTGGGGCGACGTTCGCCTATCTGGGGCCGGATAAGGCAGCCTACAAGCGTGTTTGGGAGAAGCAGACCAACGAAGCGGCGGACGACTGGAGCGACCTGATTGATTTCTGCAAGACGTTGCACGAGACGCCGCTCAGTTCGCTGGAAGCGGCGATGGCGGCGCGGTTGGACGTGGACAGCTTTTTGACGGCTATGGCGCTGGACAACGCGACGGGGAACCTGGACGGGTACGTGGGGATGGCGCAGAACTTCAATTTCTACCGGCGGCCGTCGGATGGGCGATGGGTGTGGATGCCGTGGGATCCGAGCCTGGCGTTTGGCGCGTTTCCCGGCGGCCCCACCGGGAGCGCGGCGATGCAGATCCGGGTAGACCAGACGTCGCCGGAGGGCGGGGCGGGACAGACACGGCCCTTGTTTTCGCGGTTGTTGAGCGTGCCGTCGATCCGGGCACGGTACCTGCAAATCTACCGGCAACTGACGGAGCGAGTGGTGGTGGCCGAGCCGGTACTGCGGCGAATGGAGCAGTGGCGGGCCGTGATCCGTCCTTATGTCCAACGGGAGACCGAGCGATTGACGGCGTTCGAGCAGTTCGACCGGGCGATGACGGCGACCGTGGGACCGGCGCCCGGGTTGCGGCCGTTTTTGACGGGGCGACTGGATTCCGTGCGGAGCCAGTTAGCGGCGCTGACGGTTCCGGCCGCGGGAACACTGCAGGTTACGGCCGGACTGCGAGAGATCCAGATCGATGCGGCGGGCAGTGGTACGGCGCCCAGCTACTCGCTGTTCGCGACAACGGAGAACGGCGGCAATTGGCTGACCGTGTCGCTACCGAATGGAAAGTTGCCGGCCACGGTGTCGGTAGCGAAGAACGAGAGTGGGCTGGCGGCCGGGGTTTACCGCGGAGCAATCCTGGCGTATGTGGCGGGCGCGTCGAATTCGCCGGTGCGGCTGCCGGTGACGATGACAGTGGGCGGACCGGAGCTGAGCGAGATCGTGAATGCGGCGAGCTATGCGCGGGGAGCGGTGGCGCCGGGCGAGATCGTGACATTGTTTGGGACCGGCTTGGGCCCGGCGGTGTTGACCACACAGGGGGTGAATGTCTTTTTCGATGGCCGTCCGGCGCGGGTGATCTACGCACGGGCAGACCAGGTGGGCGCGGTGGCACCGATGGAGTTGGCCGGGCAAACGGTAACCTCGGTGCAGGTGCACTATCGGGGACAACGCTCAGAGAGCTTGCAGAGACCAGTGGAGGAGGCGAAGCCAGGGATCTTCACAGCCGGGTCGGCGGGCAGCGGACCAGGGGCGATTGTGAACGAGACCGGGACGGTGAACAGCGCGAGGGAGCCGGCCGAACGGGGTTCGACGGTGGCGATTTATCTGACGGGGGCCGGGGTAACAGACGCCGAGGGCAGAATCGTGGCTCCTGTGGCGGTGCGGATTGGAGGAGTGGAGACGGCGGTACGCTACGCGGGGGCAGCGCCGGGAAGCATCGTGGGCCTGTACCAGATCAACGCGGTGGTTCCGGGAGAGGTGGCGAGCGGCGATGTACCGGTGGTAGTGACCGTGGGTGGGGCGACCACGCAACAGGGCGTGACGGTGAGCGTTCGGTAGGGCCTATTCCGTGGGCCAATCCTTGAGGACAGCACGAATGGTGTCTACATAGTGGCGCTCGGCGCGGAGCCGCTCCTGGCAGGTGGGGCAGTGCTGCAAGTGGAAGAAGATTTCGTTTCGGGATTCGGCCGGGAGACGACGCAAGGCCAGCAGTTCCAGCAAATCCTCGGCGGGGTGCTCGGACATTGAGAACAACGTGGGAGAACGGAAGGAAAGTTCTCTTCGGATTATCCCTAGGCGCGCGTGGTAAGCGACGTTTTGTCGATTTCGGCGATGGAGCGCTTGCCGCACTGCTTCATGATGAGGCTGAACTCGGCGTGGAGGAGGTCGATGACGCGTTCGACGCCGGGTTGCCCGAAGGCGGCGAGGCCCCAAACGTAGGGGCGGCCGATGCAGACAGCGTTGGCGCCGAGGGCGAGTGCTTTGTAGATATCGGCGCCGCGCCGGAAACCGCCATCGATGAGAATCGTGGTTTTGCCGCCGACGGCATCGACGATTTCGGGCAGGCATTCGAGGGTACCGCGGCCGGACTCTTCGGCGCGGCCGCCGTGGTTGGAAACGACTACGCCGTCGACGCCATGGTCGAGAGCAAGGCGGGCGTCTTCGTGGGTGACGATGCCTTTGATGAGGAGCTTCATCTTGGTCGACTTGCGGAGTTGGCGGACGAAGTCCCAGGTGAGGGCGGGGTTGGAGGTGGGCACACCGGCCATATTGATGCCCGCGAGCATCGGCTTGCGTTTGAAGAAGCCGCCGGGGGTGGGATCGTGGCAGACGACGCACTTGCGGGAGTCGAGCAGTTTGGCGCGGGAGAGGGTCTCGGTGTTGCGGCCGGCTTGGGAGTCGACGGTGAGGAGCACGACGGGGCAACCGGCGTCTTCGGCGCGGCGCCAGAGGCGGTCGGCGGCGACGGGACTGCCGGTGGCGTAGAGTTGATACCAGACGGGGTGGCCGGCGGCGGCGTTGATCGCTTCGACGCTGGTGTTGGTGTACGTAGAAAGGATCTGCATCGTTTGCTTGGCGGCAGCGGCGCGGGCGACGGGGAGTTCGGCGTCGGCGTGGAAGGCGCCTTGGTTTCCAACCGGGGCAAGCAGGAGAGGGAACGCATGGCGGGCGCCGAAGAGGGAGACGGAGGTATCGATTTTTGAGATGTCGATGAGGCGGCGGGGGCGGAGTTGATAGCGGTCGAAGGCGGTGCGGTTGGCTTGGAGCGTGACGTCGCCGACGACACCGGTTTGCAGGTAGCCGAAGTGGGCGGGGGGGAGGACCTGGCGGGCGGCGGCTTCGAAGTCGAAGACGTTGATGGCGTCTTCCGGTTTGGCCAAGGGGGGCTGCGCGTAGAGGGGGCTGGCGGCGAGGTATTGGAGGAAAGCGCGGCGGGCGTGGAGAGACATGGGGGCGAGTATATCGCCAAATTCAGTAGGGAACGAGGTCGGGGTTGATTCCTTTGCGGAGGAGGATGCCCCAGTCGATGAGTTTGTCCTTTTCGAGGTTGAAGTGGGAGCAGCGGTCCAGGAAATGGGCGACGGCTTTGCGGTGGCCGAGGTCGACGAGGGCGCGGGCGAGATCCATGGGAATGGGGCCGTGGGTGAGGCGGTCGGAGCCGGGGGTGTTGGTGGAGGCGATGAGTTCAGCGAGGGCGGTTTTCTGATCGTTACGGCGGAGCGCGATCTTTCCCAGGGCTTGGTGGGAGAGGAAGATGGCGTCGCCGTAGCGGGGATGGCCGGCAAAGTGCGGAATGATTTTGATGAGGGCGCGGGCGTGGGCTTCGGCGGCGTCGAGCTGGTTGGCGGCGAGGGCCTGGCGGATGGCTTCGGGGAGGCCGAGGAAGCGGTCGGCTTCGTCGGAGCTGGCGAGGAGTTCGGCGAGGGGGCGGGCGGCGAGGGCGGCCCGCTCGGCGTCTTCGACGGCTTGCGCCTTGGGGGGAAGCGGTTGGGGTTGATAGGGTTGGCGGGCGGCGAGTTCGGCCATGGTGGGTTGGCCGGCTTTGGGAGGACCGTCGATGCAGGCGGTGAGGCTGAGAGTGAAGAGGAGAAGGACGAGACGAGCGTGGGCCATCTATGGACCGATTTAACCATAGAACCAGGAGCGGCCTGACTCTCGCGGAGAGAGCCAGGCCGTCCGGGGGGCAGTTAGAACTGCATGTTCAGACCGAGCTTCAGGAAGCGCGGCAGGTTGCCTTGCACGGGGTTGAGGCGGCCGAAGGCGGCGTTGGTCACGTCGACTGAGGCGATGTTGGTGAACCACGGCCGGTTCAGCGCGTTGACGGCTTCAAAGCGGAACTGGAGCCGCAGGCGTTCCTTGATGGGGAACCACTTGGTGATGGAGGCGTCCCAGTTCTGGTAGCCGGGGACGCGGACATTGCCGAAGCGCAGGGGGAAGTCGCGAAGGGTGAAGGGTTCCTGCGCGGCGACGCGGCGGCCGGTGGCGGGGTTGTTCCAGAGATCGGTATTGAACCACTGGCCCATGGTGGGATTTTCAAGCTGGGCGCTGCCCGGGGCGATCTGGTTGGCATTCGGGTAGGCGATGTTCCAACCCTTCATGTAGGTGACGTTGGCGTTGAGTTCCCAGCCGCCGATGAAGAAGTTGCCAACGCTGTTCACGTTGTTTGCAAAGCGGCGTCCTTTGCCGAAGGGCATCTCCCAAACGCCGGCGATGTTGAATTTGCGCGGAATGTCGATCTGGTCGGCGGACTGCTTCTCGAGCTGGGAGGAGGCAGGATCGCCGACGTTGAAGTCCTGAATATTCCGGAAGCTTACCTGTTCGAGCGTCTTCGCGCCGGTGTAGCTCGCCAGGAAGGTGAGCCCGCCGGAGAAGCGTTTGGAGGCCTTGATTTGAATCGCGTCATAGCGTTGGCTGCCGATGGGGAGATTGGCGACCGTCAACGGAGTGAACTGCGGGAAGGTGAACAGGAGCGTCTGACGCGGGATGGTGGCGCCATTGAGGGCGGCATTATTGGGGATCAAGCCGCGCATGGGATTGGGCAGGGCCGCATTGTAGTAAGCGTTATCGATGACGCCGGCCTGGGTACGGCGGTTCAGTTCGCTCACCGGGACGTAGTTGGCGTTGGAGTTCACGGGCAGCTTGCGGGTTTGGTTTCCGACGTAGGCGACTTCGACGAGTACCCCACCGGGGAGTTCCCGCTGCACGTCGAACGAGTACTGGTGAGAGAACGGGGCGGGCCGATTCTGCCAGTTGACCGTGAGGCCCTGGCCGAGGAAGCTGGCGGCGCCTTCTCCACTCCCGACGGCCGAGAGCAGGCGGCCGCCTGCCTGGTTGGAAAACGCGTTGGCGAGAGTGACGGCGGGCGTAAGGTTATCGACGGTCGTAACGGCGTTGGTGCGCTGGCTGAAGCCCTGCGGAACGCCGGGAGCGAATTGGCCCAGCACGTAGAGTCCGTAGCCGCCGCGGATCACGGTCTTGTCGCCAATGCGGTAGGCAAAGCCGAGACGCGGGGCGAAATTATTTTTGTCCGGAGCGAAGGAGCCGCGGGGTGCACCGCCGACATTGGCGAAACGGACAGCGCCCTTCAGATTCAAGCCAACCGCCTGCGCGGCGATGGGGCTGGCCGCGTCGAAATCGAGGGATTGCACCATACGGTCAAAGCGTTCCGTGGCGGGCGATTCGTAGTCCCAACGAAGGCCTAGATTCAGAGTCAGGCGATTGGATACCTTGAAGTCGTCCTGGAAGAAGCCGGCATAAAAGAAGTGGGTATAGGCGGGGTCGATGTTGCGATCGACAAAGCCAGACGTCGGATAGCCAAGGAGCATGGTGGCCAACTCATTGCCGGAGGTGGCATCGGCTTGGTTGGAGATCGCTTGGGTCCAGTTTTTGCCAAAGGTGTAGGCGCCAGCGGCGAGTCCGGGGCTCTGCGAATTGTCATTGTAGCGGCGCATCTCGATGCCGAACTTGAGGAAGTGGCGTCCGACGACCTTGTTGAAGTTCGGCTGCAACGTATAGACATCGTTGGTGCCGGCGCTGAGCAGGGTGCCCGGTCCAATGGACTGGTAGGCGTTGTTCAGGAAGTCAAAGCGGGGGAAGGCGAGACGGGTGAACTGGGAGACGAGATTGGAATCGAAGCCGAGCTGACGAGGGTCGTAGCCGGTGCCGAAGGAGTTACCGGAGGACTCTTCCCAGCGGTTCAAGCCGAGGCGGAGATCGAAGGTGGTGGTGGGGTTCAGCGTGGAGGTCCAGTTGAAACCGATGGTACGGCCGTTACGGCGGAGAGGCGCGTTACCGGTTGGCTCGGCGGGGTTCGCTTCACTGGGATCTTTCACGAAGACGAGACCGCGGTATTCGCTGAAGGGGTTCTGGCCGTAGCGGAAGTTCGTGTTGTTCTTCGAGTTGACCTGGAAATCGAGGCGGCCGGACCATTGGTCGAGATCGCCGATCCAGCGCGAAGGGAACGGATAGTTCTGCACGAAGGCCGGGCCAACGCCCTGCGAAGTAGGCGCGGGCAAGAACCGGAGAGCCGCCGCGGCGATGGGGTTGATCCGGTTGGCAGGCAGGCGGTTGGCCGGGAACGGCTGACGGGTGCCGTTGGCGACGGTGGTGAGGGGATCGTAGATCAGGACCGGGAGATTCTGGGCGTTGCGGAGAGTCGAAAAGTCACCGTTACGCCATTCCATCAGGGGAACGGTGGCGACAGCCGGGTCAGCGGAGCGTTGCCGCATGGCCTCATAGGAGAGCGTCCAGAAGAGTTTGTTGCGGCCGTCGAAAACCTTGGGGACGAAGATGGGGCCCGAAAGGAAGAAACCGTAGGCGTTGATGTTGTTGGGTGCCCTTTTGACGCCGGCAGCGTTCAACTCGGTTTGGTTGGCGTTGAGCTTGTCGTTCTGGAAGTATTCGAAGAGATTGCCGTGGAACTGGTTAGAGCCCGACTTGGTGACGATGGTGACGATGCCGCCGCCGGTGCGGCCGTACTGGGCATCGTAGGTGTTTTGCAGGACCTTGAACTCTTGCACCGATTCCATCGTGGGGACATTCATAACGGTGCGGCTGGAGCGGACGTTGGACATGCCGTCCATGAGCACTTCGTTTTCGCCGCTGCGGCCGCCGTTAACGGAGAAGCCGGTGGTGCCGCCGATATCGAAAGAGCGGAGGTAACGCCAGCCGCCGGTCTTGAAGACACCGGGCGCCGCCCAAGCGATCTGGAATGGATTGCGGCCTTGGGTGGGGAGATTGGCGATGAGTTGGTTAGCAAGCGCGGTGTCGCGATTGGCAGTCTCGGTCTGCAGGGGGGAGACAGAAGCGTCGACGGTGATGGAATCGGCCACCGCGCCAACCTGTAACTGAATGTCCAGGCGGGCCTTGTCGAGTGTCTGGAGGACGATGTTCTCGCGAACGACGCGGCGGAAGCCATCCCGGGTGACGGCGAGGGTATAGGCACCCGGTTCAAGAAGCGGCGTGTTATAGAGGCCAGCCTCATTCGAAGTCGTGACGACGTTGGTATTCTTCGCTACGTTGGTGACCGTGATCGTAGCTGCCGGTACAGGCGCACCGGAGGGATCGGTAATGTTGCCGGAGATACTGGCCCGAACCTCTTGGGCTAAAGTCGGCACGGACAGGGCGAGAAAGATCAATGCGAGACGGAGCATAGTCCTAAGAGCGTATCCTAAACCGACCTCAGCGTACCAGCGCTTTCTACGATTCTGACGAGATATTCATTGACCGGGGTCGGCATGCCGAACTGTCGGCCGAGTTCGACGAGATGACCGTTGAGGGTGCGAATCTCGAGGGGTCGGCCTGCCAAGCGGTCCTGCAACATGGACGTGCGGGTACCCGGAGGGTAGGACGCGAGCGTTGCGAGGATTTCGGCGCCGTCAACTGTCGCTCCGGCGACGGCCGCCAGCGGCAGCGACTCATCCAGGATTCGTTTTGCCCAGTCATGGAAAAGCGGTTCGCGGAGAATCTCCAAACCGCGGCCGGCGATGGCGGTGAGAGGGTTCGAGACGCAGTTGTGAAGCATTTTCCGCCAAGCGGCGGATAGGAAGTCGGGTGCCTCGTGGAACTTGATGGGAGTCGTGCGAAGGAGATCGACTAGAGGCGTGCCCGGGGGGATCGTCAAATGCGGTCCGGGAGGCGGAAACGCATGGCGCACGCCGTTTTGTTGCTCAATGTAGACGTAGGAGAGCACCGGAATGCCGGGCTGAGAAAGGCCGTTCTGAATCGCGGCCAGGACGGGAGCGTTGACGCGGAGGAGAGCGGTTCGATTGTCATAGGCCTTGGTCGTTAGAAAGGCGAAGTCAGCGGGCGGTGAGGCGTCGAGGTAGTACGGAAGGGTGAGTGGCGGGAGTCCCGCAATCTGCAATGGTCCGGGGTCGCGACGCGTGCAGAAGTGGACGGCGTGCCCGGCACGGGCGAGGTGGACGGCGAGCCACGACCCCAGATTGCCAGCTCCTATGATTGCAATCCTTGAAGGCATCAGCTCTCCGATTCGAACCCTGGGAGGTCGTACGAAGTGTTGACAGTTCCGCGAAACGATTCTCGACGCCGAGTAGTTTCGGCCCGGGCGGGACACAGCAGGGAGCGAAGATCGGCCGGACACCCCGCAACGGGCGTACCGCAGCGGGCGGATTTCCGGGTCAGATCACCTCGGCAACCACGGGCAGTCCGCGCATGGTTGCGGGCCCGTCCGGCGCGCCGGGCAATGGACCAGAGACCCGTGGGCGCGACCGAGCGACACTTCCCGACGCTCAGCACTAGCGTGGGCGTGCTAGTTTGCATAGTATGGCGCGGGTGACTTGCGAATTTGAGGTGTACACATATCAGATCGACTTTGCACGCCACGTGAGCAACATCGTCTACATCCAGTGGCTGGAAGTAGGGCGGCTGAAATTGCTCGAAGCGGTTGGGCTACCGGTTGGAGAAGTGGCTCATCGCGGAATCACACCCATTGTGGCAGCCACTTCGATTGTCTATCAGCGGCCTGTGTATTTTGGCGACCGGGTAACGCTAGAGACGTGGTTGGGGGATTTTGGGAAGGCCTCGGCGATGGTCCACTATCGGTTGACCAATCAGCGCGGGGAGGAAGTTGCCGAGGCGACGCAACGGGGTTTGTTTGTGAGGATTGCGGATGGGAAACCCGTTCGGTTCACTCGTGTCCAAATTAGCGCAACGGTCTGACGGGTGAGGCCCTGCTAGGGTAAGGAGAAGGTTCCGGCAAGAATCGACTCCACCCGAGGAGGCCCCCAGCCCTGTCTCAAGTATCCAG
>JAIXQP010000003.1 GCA_027485675.1 Terriglobales bacterium
GTGCTTGCTCAGCACCTTCGTGATCGCGGCCGTCAAGGTCGTCTTGCCGTGATCGATATGTCCGATCGTGCCGATGTTTACGTGCGGCTTACTACGATCAAATTTTTCTTTCGCCATGGTATTCCGGGATTCTCCTGGTTAGTAGGAACTCGTTCGCACTAAGCGCTGGGCTTACCCTGCGCCTTAGCAATAATTTCGTTTGCGATGTTGGTGGGGACTTCTTCGTACCGGCCGAAGTGCATCGTGAAGCTACCGCGTCCCTGCGTGCGGCTGCGAAGTTCGGTTGCGTAACCGAACATTTCACTGAGCGGAACCATCGACTTGATCAACTGCGTGGTACCACGCATCTCCATGCCCTCGAGGCGGCCGCGGCGGGAGATCAAGTCTCCGTTGACGGGACCCATGTACTCGTCCGGTACCACAACTTCAACCGCCATCACGGGTTCCAGCAGAACCGGCTTGGCCTTTTTCACAGCATCCTTGATCGCGAGCGAACCGGCGATCTTGAACGCCATTTCCGACGAGTCAACGTCATGGTAGCTGCCGTCGTACAGGCTCACCTTCAGGTCCGACATCGGATAGCCAGCGAGGATGCCACCTTCCAGGGCCTCAATGATGCCCTTTTCGATAGCCGGCACATATTCCTTCGGAACCGTACCACCAACCGTCGCGTTTTCGAACTCGAAGCCCTTGCCCTCTTCGAGCGGCTCGATGCGGATCTTGGCGTGACCGTACTGACCCTTACCACCGCTCTGCCGGACGTGGCGACCGTCGCCGCTGGCGTTCGAGCGAATCGTTTCGCGATAGGCCACCATCGGCTTGCCGACGTTGGCTTCGACGCCGAACTCCCGGCGCATGCGGTCAACAATGATTTCGAGGTGCAGTTCGCCCATGCCCGCCAGAATGGTCTGGCCGGTTTCGGAATCGGTCGAAACGCGGAGGGTGGGATCTTCGTTCACCAGCTTGTTGATCGCCATGCCCATCTTTTCTTGGTCCGGCTTGGACTTCGGTTCGATGGCGAGCTGAATCACCGGGGCCGGGAAATCGATCCGTTCGAGCAGGACCGGGTTCTTCTCATCGCAAATCGTGTCGCCCGTCGAAACCTGCTTCAGGCCGACGCAGGCGCAGATGTCGCCGGCGAGGATCTCCGTGATGTCTTCCCGCTTGTTGGCGTGCATCTTCACAAGACGGCCAACCCGCTCCGACTTACCCTTCGCCGCGTTATAAACCGCCGTACCTGCGAACAGCTTGCCCGAATACACCCGGACGAAGGCCAGCTGGCCCACGAACGGATCGGTCATGATTTTGAACACCAGGCCAGCAAACGGTTCGTTGTCGTCGGCCTTCCGCGGTTCCGGCTTTTCATTGTCGGGGTTCTTGCCCTCGATGGTCGGAATGTCCAGCGGGTGGGGCAGGTAGTCGCAAACCGCGTCGAGCAGATTCTGCACGCCCTTATTCTTGAAGGCAGTGCCGCAGATCACTGGGAACATCTTCTGGGCAATCGTTGCCTTCCGGATGCCGGCCATCAGCTCTTCCGTGGTGATCTCTTCACCTTCGAAGAACTTATTCATCAGCACGTCGTCCGTTTCGGAGACTGCTTCCACTAACAGAGCCCGATACTCTTGCGCCTTCTCCACCAGGTCTGCGGGGATGTCGACGTCGTCGAATTCCGCACCCAGCGAGTCATCCCGCCAAATCCGGGCATTCATCTTGACGAGGTCGACGATGCCCAGGAACTGATCTTCCGCACCGATGGGCAACTGGATGGGTACCGGCTTACACTTCAGACGGTCCACAATGGTGCCGACAGAGTGGTAGAAATCCGCACCCACACGATCCATCTTGTTGATGAAACAGATCCGGGGAACTTGATACTTGTCCGCCTGGCGCCACACCGTTTCCGATTGGGGCTGCACACCGGCAACGGCGTCGAACACGGCGCAAGCGCCGTCGAGTACACGCAATGACCGCTCCACCTCGGCCGTGAAGTCCACGTGGCCAGGGGTGTCAATGATGTTGATCTGGATGTCCCGCCAACGGCAAGTCGTCGCCGCGGAGGTAATCGTAATACCGCGCTCCTGCTCTTGCTCCATCCAGTCCATGGTGGCGGTGCCTTCATGAACTTCGCCGATCTTGTAAGTCCGGCCGGTGTAATACAGGATTCGTTCGGTCGTCGTGGTCTTACCGGCATCAATGTGGGCCATGATGCCGATGTTGCGCATTTTCTGAAGGGGTACAGTCCGAGCCATAAGTGAGTTAGGTGTTTAAGGGCTGTCTTCGTTACTTACCAACGGTAATGCGCGAAGGCTTTGTTAGCCTCGGCCATACGGTGGACATCGTCTTTCTTCTTGATCGCGCCGCCCCGCAGATTCGCCGCATCAAGCAGCTCCCCGGCAAGGCGCTCCGGCATGCCCTTTTCAGGACGGTTCCGGGCGTTCAACACAATCCAGCGGATAGCCAGCGAAGTGCGGCGATTCTGAGGAACTTCAATCGGCACCTGGTAGTTGGCGCCGCCAACCCGGCGAGTCTTTACCTCAAGCATCGGCTTGGCGTTTTCCACGGCCTTTTTGAACATCTTCAGGGCATCCTCGCCCGAGCGCTCGGCAACCTTGTTCATGGCGGCGTAGAAAACCTTTTGCGCTACGGTCTTCTTTCCGTCCCACATCAACGAGTTGACAAACTTCTCAGCCAGCGTCGAACCAAAAACCGGGTCGGGCTGCACTTCGCGAATTTCCGCACTTCTTCTACGCGGCATAAATCCTCAAATCCTCAAAAGTTACGACTTCGGGCGCTTGGCGCCATATTTCGAGCGGCTCTGCTTCCGGTTGGCCACGCCAGCCGCATCCAGAGTTCCCCGCACAACGTGATAGCGAACACCCGGCAGATCCTTCACACGGCCGCCGCGGATCAGCACAATCGAGTGCTCCTGCAGATTGTGGCCGACACCCGGGATATAGGTGGTCACCTCGATTCCATTGGTCAAGCGCACACGCGCGACCTTCCGAAGCGCGGAATTCGGCTTCTTCGGCGTGGTGGTGTAAACACGGGTGCAAACTCCGCGCTTCTGCGGGCAAGCCTGCAGAGCCGGGCTAGCCGTCTTGTAACGAGTCGCAATACGACCCTTACGCACGAGCTGGTTGAACGTAGGCACGAATACCCTCTCTCGGTAAAACTTTAAAATCTGTGTTTTTAGGCGTCTGAGCTCTCTCGGCCAAACAATTTCCAGCGGGGAGCCTTCAAATTGCGACCACAGAACTCTTTTTGTGATGAACGGTCAGATTGTGGGAGACCGTATGAGAATGCGGAGATGATCTTGGGACTCGCCCATGCCCCTTCGAAGCTCTGAGTCTTGAAGGAACCTCGGGGCGGGCTCTCAACCGGACTTCAACTGTTCAACCGGTTTTCCGCTGAACCCCCATGGCATTGCGCCTCAGGTACGTGTGAAGTGGTAGTCGAAAGCAGATACAGCGACCCGCTAACAGCAAACCTTACAAGTGTAGCGAGACAGACACAGTCTGTCAACTCGACAGAAAAATTCCGTCGGCCGCATCGCGACACCTCTACAGACTATCACAACCGCAACCGGTCTTCCTATGGAAAATATCGAATTGTCACCCCGGCCGGACTCTCCGCACTCCCCACCCGAATGCTCACCGGAATCGCCTCCCCCCGCAGCCCCTCCGGAACCCGCACATTCACCTGCATCACCCCCGCCACCAGCCCCGGCGCCCCACCCGCATACAGCACCTCCGCTTCCCGGCCTCCCACCAAGACCCGCACCGGCAGCACCGGCCGCGGCAATCGCTCCCCCACCACCGATCCGTCCTCCGGCACCGGCTGCAGCACCCCCTCGCCCGTCACATACAGCGTCACCACATTCCCGGTCCCTAACGCCGCCGCCGGCCCCCGGCCCGATGCATCCGCCGTGAAGATCGCCGGGGCGCTCCCCGCCACCGCCATCGGCACCGCCGGCCCCACCAGTCCGTTCGCCTCCACCGCCACCGGCACCGTCGCCTTCCCACTCACGCCGTACGGCACAATCGCGCTCAACTGCCCCGGCGCCACGTAAAGCAACGGAGCCGCTACCCCGTCCACCAGCAACCGCGTACCCGCCAACCGCGTCGGCACCCGCCCATTCCCGTCCAACGTAAACACTTGCACCGTCTCCGCCCCCAACGGACCCGCAAACACCGTAATAATCTCCCCCGGCGCAATCGCTCCCCCCGCAAAACTCGCCGCGTTCACCACCCCGCCCGAAACAATCACCGGCGACGCCGCATTCACCGCCAACGCCAGATTCCCCACCGTCGACGCTCCCGCGCCGTCCGTCACCCGCACCCCAAACGAAAACTGCCCCACCTCCCCCGGCACCCCCGCCAAAACCCCATCCGTGCCCAACGCCAGTCCCACCGGCAAACGCCCACCCGCCAGCGACCACTGGTACGGCGCCGTCCCGCCACCCGCGGCCAACTGCACCCGGTACGCCACCCCCCGCGTCGCCGCCGGCAATGTCCCTCCCGTCGTCACCGTCAGCCCCGCCAACACCTGCACCGGATACGACCGTACCGCCGACGCCCCCGACAAATCCCGCAACTCCACCTGCACCATGCTGCTCCCCGCCCCCGCCGGCGTCCCGCTAATCACCCCCGCTCCCGACATCACCAGCCCCGCCGGCAACTGTCCCGACGCCACCCGCCACGCATACGGCGCCCGCCCCCCCGCCGCGTCCATGGCAAACCGGTACGCCACACCAACCAATCCCGGCGGCACGTTCGCCGTCGTAATCCGCAACGGCTCGAGCGTGGGCTCAATCACCACCCGCACCTCGCGGTCAAACGCGCTGCTCAAGGTATCCGCCACCCGCACGAGAAACGTGTACGTCCCCGCCACCGGCGTCCGCCCGCTCAACCGCCCATCCGCGCTCAACGCAAACCCTGCCGGCAATGGCCCCCGCAGCAGCGTCCACGTGTACGGCCCCGTCCCCCCGGCCGCCGCCAGCGGCGCGCTGTATGCCGTATCCAAAAAACCGTTCGGCAAACTCAACGTCTGCAGCGCCGGCCCATCAATCGTCCACAGATACTCCCGGATCGTCGTCTCGCCCTCCAACGTATCCCGCGCCCGCAGCGTAAACCCATACGCCCCCGGCGCCAGCGGCGTCCCCACAATCCGGCCAAACGTATTCAGATTCACCCCCGGCGGCAGCGCCCCGCTGCCCACCGAAAACTCCACCTGATTCCCCGCCGCCCCCTCCATCAGCCGGTCATAGAAGTTGTTCACCCGCCCGCTCGCCAACACAATCGGAGCCGGACTCCCCGGCGACGCCACCCGCACCAGGTACGTCGCGCACACCGTGGCCTTCGAGACATCCTCCGCGCACACCTCCACCCGGAAGTACCCCACGTTCCCCGCCGCCACCCGCAGCACCCCGCTCGCCGCCCCCAAGCTGATCCCCGCCGGCACCGTCGTATCGCCCGCGATGAAAAACCGGTACGGCGCCACCCCGCCGCGAACCGGCACCGGAAACTCCAGAACCCGGCCCTGCACTGCCTGCAGCACCGGGTCCGTTCCCGCAATCGAAAAGCTACTGAACTGGGCCGTCAACGGCCCGCAGGCCAGGGCAAGCGCAAGGATAAGTCGCATAGGCTCTGCCCCAGCCTACCACCCCTTACTTCCCGACGCGCCCCCGCAGTAACATTGCCTTCGCCACCCCCTCCGTCGTCTCCGTCCAACCCAAAAACACCCGGCCCGACAACCCCAGCGCCACCGTCGGATACGTCAGGTTCCCCTTCCCCTCCGCCGCCTTCGTCAATGGCGACATCGCTCCGTCCGCCCGCACCTCCCGGTACCACACGCTCATCTTTCCCCACCCGCCTTTCACCTTCGCATCCCGCGCCTGGAACGTAATCCCAATCCGGTCCTCGCCCAACGTAATCTGCGGATGCGTCGGGTCCATCGTCCCCGTCGAAATCTTCTGCCGCGGCGCAAACGTCTTCCCCGCGTCGCTCGAAACCGCCAGGTAAATCGAAGGGTCATTCGCCCCCTCGCTAAACCACGTCACGTACACCTTTCCGTTCAACGTCGCCATCGCCGGCCCCACATGCGGACAGCCCTTGATCTTCCATCCATCCCGAAACACCGGCTTCCCCGACTCCCACGTCTCCCCCCGGTCCGCCGACGACGCAAAGTAGATGTCGCGAATATCCCCCGCCTCCACCTGCCGCCACGCCAGCAGCACCTTCCCGTCCACAAACCCGAACGACACCCGGCAACACGGGCAGATATTCGTCGCCACCCGAATGTTCTTCGAAAACGTCTTCCCCCCATCCGTCGACTTCGTCAGGTAAATCGACGTCGTCCCACCCGTCGCCCCCGCCGTCGCCGACCGCCCGTCCCGCCCGTCCAACCACGCCGCGTAAATCGTCCCGTCCGGCCCCACCGCCGCCGACTGGAACGAGTGCGACACCGGCAACCCGTCATCATTCAGAATCTTCGACGGCGACCACACCGTCCGCATCGTCCCCGCCGACGAAAACCGAATCACGCTCCCCCCCGGATGCTTCGGATCCTTCGCCCCCCACACCGCATACATCATCGACTCATCCGGCGACGTCAACAACTGCGGCGAATTCTCCCCGTGGTCGCTCACCTCCCCCGCCACATCGTTCACCCGCATCCGCTCGGCAAAGCTATCCCCCAGGTCGTTCGACGATTGAAAGATCAGGTCCGCCCCCCCGTTCGCCAGCGGCACCGTGCTCACCATCATCAATCCATGCGCCCGCCGCGCATAAAACTTCGGGCTCTTCGATAGGCCCAGCGCCTGCGCCTCCGGCTCAAACACCGCCGCCGGAGCCGCCCCCACCCCCATCCGCGGGTCCCCCGCCAACGCCATCCCCGGCAAAGCCAGCAACAAAGAACGTCGATTCATCATATGGATCTCCTTAGAAGGACAACCGCAGCGCCAACTGGTGCTGCCGCGCTTCGCCCGCGGTCAGGGCATTCCCAAAGTTCGCCGAACTCAAAACGCCGTCCGGCAGGTCATAGTTCACCGTGTTCGTCAGGTTATAAGACTCCGCCCGGAACTGCAGCTTCCACCGCTCCGTCAACGAAAACGTCTTAAACACCGAAAGGTTCGTCTGCAGCAGCGTATCGCCCCGCTCCGTGTTCCGGCCAATCGTCCCCAGCGTCCGCGCCGCCGGCGTCAGCATCGCCCGGGTCACCCCCGGCGCCAGCTCAAACGCTCGCCGCTGCTCCGCCCCGTTCCGGACCAGCGTCCCCGGCAGGTTCAGCAGCCGGTTGTTGTTATTCCCCACCAGGTTATCGGTGCCCGAAAACAGCGTATACGGCCGCCCGCTGTTCATCGTCACAATCCCCTGCACGCTCCATCCCCCCAGCAGCAGGTTCCGCTTCCGCCACGGCAAATCGTAGGTAAACGCAATGTTCCCCAAGTGCCGCACATCGAAATCGCCCGGCCCATAGTTCAGCCGCGTATTCCGCTCATCCAGCGCCAGAATGCCCCGGTCCAGGTTCTGGTTCCCGCTCGGAATATCGCTCACCGTATCCAGCGCCTTCGAGTACGTGTAGTTCCCCCGCACCGTCATCCCGTTCCGCTGCCAGCTCAAACTCGTCTGCAAGCCATGGTAGTTGGACCGCGCATTCGTATCCAGCAAGTTCACCACACCCACCAACGGATCCGGCCGAAGATTCTGCGCTAACCCGTCCCCACCGTTCGGCCGCAACGTCTGCGGCAGCCGCAACCCAATCGTGCCGATGTAGCCCACGCTCCAAGTCGTCCGCGGGTCAAACAACTCCCGCTCATAGTTCAGCGTCAAGTGCTGCGAATAGGGGTTCCGCATATTCGAGTTCGGCTGCACCAGCCCGCTCGGAATCCCCGCCACGGCCCCGTCCAGCAGATTCGGAAACCGCGGCGCCGCATTGGCCAACGAGGTAATCAGCGGCGGATTGAAGCGCGTCAATCCCACAAACACCAGCTCCAACACGTTGTAGTAAATCCCATACCCGCCCCGCACCACGCTCTTCCCGCTCCGGTCCGCCTTCCAGGCAAACCCGAACCGCGGCGCCACGTTGTTCGGATCGTTGTTGAAGCGGTACTGCTCCCCAATCAACCCATTCACCTCCCGCGGCACGCTGTTGTACTCGTAGCGCACCCCCAGGTTCAACGTCAGCCGCGCATGAACCTGCCAATCGTCCTGGAAGTACGTGTTGAACTCGGAAGCCCGCAGCCCGATATACGGCTGCCCCACGTTCCGCGTGTACGCCGCCGGCCGCCCCGCCAAAAAGTCCGCCACGTTGTTGAACCGCAACGACCCGTTGAACTGCGCGTTAATCACGCCGTTATTCAACTGCAGCCGCCGCAGCGCCGCCCCCATCTTCAGCGAGTGCCGCCCCTTCACCACCGTCAAGTCGTTCGTGTACTGGAAGTTGTTCTGAAACGTCCGCCGCCCCAAAAACGCCTGATACCCCAGCGAAGTCAACCCGTTCACCGTCAGAAACCCCAACTGCCCGTTCACCGCCGGATCCCCCAGCAACACATCCTCTTTGAACGTGTCCAAAATCCGGAACCGCGTATAGTTAAACCGCGCCTCGTTCACCACATTCGCCCGCGGCGTCCAGATATGGTGCAGCGAGTGCCCCTGCGACCCCGTCCCCACGTTCGATTCGCTCAGCGCCGCCCCGCCCTTGTTGATGTTGTCCGAAGTCAAATACGTCGACCGCGCAAACAGCCGCTGCGTCTCCGTCACATTCACATCCCCCCGCAGCAGGAACGTCTGCATAAATCCGCCCTGCGGCAGATTCGCCCGGAACAGATTCGTCCCCGGCAGGTTCGGCTCCGGATACCGCGCCACCAGCGGCCGCACCGCCGCCACCGCCTGCGCCCGCTGCTCCGGCCGCAACGTCTGAATCGTCGCCGCCGTCGACTGCACCCGGTTGAACCCCTCCCAGTTCCCAAACACGAACGCCTTGTCTTTCTTCAGCGGCCCGCCCGCCTGTCCCCCGAAGAAGTTGAACTTCAGCGGCGGCCTCGCCAGGTCAAACGTGTTCCGCGCCGCCAGCGCATCATTCCGCCAATACTCGTACAGCGACCCGTGCCACTCGTTCCCCCCCTTCTTCGTCACCAGGCTGATAATCGACCCGTTCTGCCGCCCATACTCCGCCTTGAAGTTATGCGTCAGCACCTGCATCCCCTCAATCGACTCCGACGGAATCAGCTGCTCGCTCACCCCGCGGCCCATCATTAGGCCACCTTCAATCTCGTTGTAGTCATTCGAGTCAATCAGGTAGTTGTTGTTCCGGTTCCGCGCCCCCGCCACCGCAAACGGCCGGTGCGCCGCCGTCGACGGCGTCACCGCCGGCGTCAACCGCGCCTGCGTCCGAAAGCTCCGCCCCTCGCCCGACATCACCATCGGCAAATCCGCCATCTGCAACTGCCCGAAACTCTTCCCCTCCCCCGCGCTGTCCACCGTCAACCCGCTCACCGCCTCAGCCGAAACCGTCACCTCTTGCCGCGTCGACTCCGGCTGCAACACCGCGCGCAGATCCCGCGTCTGGCCCACCACCAGCCCCACGCTCGAAAACGTAAACTTGGCGAATCCCGCCGCCGTCACCTCCACGGCATACTCGCCCGGCGGCAGCGCGTTCACGCGAAACACGCCCTCCCCGCCGCTCTCCGCCCGCGTCTCCGCGTTCGTCGTCCGCGAAATCACCTTCACCGTGGCCTTCGAAACCGGCAGTCCCTGCCCGTCCACCACCGTTCCCACCAAATGGGAACTAATACTCTGCGCGGACAATAGGCCCACGCAAACGACACTGCTCCAAAGCAGTCGCATCATAACGTTTCTCCTGGTTATTCGTTTTCAGTTGTACAAACACACTTCCGCCCGGCTTACGCCACGGGAGGAGGTCGCTGAAAACGGGCCGGAGAATAGCCCGGGGTAGGACGCGTCCGCGGCTCGGGAGCTTCCACCCGCTCCACCGCCACGGCCACCGGCAGCGGCCGCACCTGCGGCAACACCACCGAAAAACGAACCGACAAAGGCACCGTCGGCGCCGCGCAGCAGCTCTTCCCGCCGCACGAATCCTCCGACCGCACCACCGGCTCCTTGCTCTGCCGCTTGCAACAGGCATGCGCGCTGCCCTTCCGCCGGCAGCACTCCATGCCCTTCATACTCGGGCCGGACCACATCGCCGCCAACGGCATCGCCTGCACCAGCAAAAACAAAACGAGCACGACGCTGCCCAGGCAGCGTCGTCCCATCGTGCTGAGAGCCAGGGCCAACGTCACTAATTCGAGGGTATCATAGGGCCAGAAAAGGAACCCCCAGAGTTTACAATGACCCGCCGCCACCTCCTCGCCGCCCTTCCCGCCGCCGCCCTCGCCGCCCCCGCCCCGCCCATCCGCCTCGGCGGCCCCATCTTCCTCAAGTCCTCTGACCCCGTCGAACTCGCCCGCGAACACAAGCGCCTCGGCTACGCCGCCGCCTACTGCCCCACCGTCCCCCTCGCCGACGCCGCCCGCGTCGAAAAGGCCTTCGCCGCCGAAAACGTCGTCATCGCCGAAGTCGGCGCCTGGAAAAACATGCTCGACCCCGACCCCGCCGCCCGCGCCGCCAACCTCGCCTACGTCCAGGAGCGCCTCGCCCTCGCCGAAGCCGTCGGCGCCCGCTGCTGCGTCGATATCGCCGGCTCTTTCAATCCCAAAGTCTGGTACGGCCCCCACAAAGACAACTTCTCCCCCCGCTTCTACGAAGCCACCGTCGAAAACGTCCGCAAACTCATCGACGCCGTCAAACCCAAACGCACCAAATTCGCCCTCGAAATCATGGGCTGGTCCGCCCCGGACTCCGCCGCCTCTTATCTCAAGCTGATTAAAGCCATCGACCGCCCCGCCTTCGCCGTCCATATTGATGTGTGCAACGCGGTCAACAGTCCGGCGCTCTTCTATAACAACGCCGCCCTCACGGAAGATCTCTTCAAGCAGCTCAGCCCCTGGATAGTCTCCTGCCACGCCAAGGACCTCGCCTTCCTCCCCGAAATGAACGTCCACTTCGTCGAAGTCATCCCCGGCCGCGGCGAGATTGACTATCAGGCCTATCTCCGCGCCATCCAGCGTTACGCCCCCCAGGCCCCGCTCATGCTCGAGCACCTGAAGACCGCCGAAGAGTATCTCGAAGGCGCCACCTACATCCGCAAGATGGCCGCCGCCGCCCAGGTCCCCATCTCCGCATGAGCGTCGTCATCCTCATGGTCCTCGGCTGGATGGCCCTCACCGGAGCCCTGGCCCATCTGAACCTGCTGAACGATTTCTCCCGCAACAATCCCGCCATCGGCTGGTTGATTCTGATTGCGCTCGGCGTCTCCACCGCCGTCTCCGTCTCCCCGCTCTGCGCCGGCTTCGTCCGCACCGCCCCCATCGCCTGGTTGATCGGCTTCCAGTCCTTCCGGATCATCATCGAGGTCCTCCTCCACCGCGGCTATCTCGCCGGCATCGTCCCGGTGCAGATGACCTGGTCCGGCCGCAACTTCGATATCCTCACCGGCCTCACCGCCCTCCCCCTCGCCTATCTCGCCGCCAAGGGCCAGCTCCCCCGCTGGGCCGCCATCGTCTGGAACCTTGCCGGCTTCGCCCTCCTCATCAACATCATGACGGTCTCCATCCTCTCGACGCCCACGGTCTTCCGCATGTTCCAGAACGAGCCCGCCAACACCTTCATCGCCCAGTTCCCCTACATCTGGCTCCCCACCGTCCTCGTCCCCACCGCCTGGGCCGGCCACCTCCTCCTCTTCCGCCGCCTGCAAAGCTGAAGCCCCCCTCGCGTCACCCCAGAGCGAGAGCCTTCACCGCCACCGTCGCCTCAGGCCGGGCTAACGGCGACAGAAGAGCATCGTCTTCGTACACTTCGATCGCCGCGTACCCTCCAGCCTCCGGCCCTCGATGCTGATACACTCGGCAGCCCTTGAGGTCCACCACCCAGTACTCGACGATCCCGGCGCGCGCGTACAATCTCGCCTTCGGGCCTAAATCGTGGTCCAGCGTCGTATCGCTCACCTCGACCAGCAAAGCGATATCGGACGGAACGGGGTTCCGGCCCAGTTCTCCGGCCGGGCGATTCAGCAGCACAATATCAGGCTCGGGCTCACTCGTGGGGTTGTCCTCCGGCGCTACGTCGATACTACAAGTCGGCAAGAGCAACGGACTCGAAAAAACCCCCATCAGCCAAGCCAGAATGCGCTGCGCCGCCCTGGAGTGCGGCAGATTCGTCCCCGCCTTGCTGACGATCTCCCCCTGCACCAGTTCCCACCGTTCCGGCAACAGCCCCATGCCAGCCAACCGCTGGCAATCCTCCCGCGTCCACATAATGGCTTTACGGGCACGTAGTGTCGCGGGAGCATCCATCGCCACGGGCATAACCTGAGTTTGCCACGACTCCAACGCGAGGGGAAGACGCAACAGCCCGCGCTAATCCCCACCCCGTCCAACTCCTACCGTAGCGGCTCGACACACAGGGCGTTTTGCTCCCAGGCTCCGACGCCCCGTGAGCACTGCCCAGCGGCAATACTCCCTAAACCAGCTCAACGAAACGTGAGAGGAAAGACGACGACGGCAGGACGTACGGCTCTGCAGGCAGACCCCGATCGGACCGGCCAGCCATATCTGTGCTTCAAGAGCAAGGGTCAAAAGGCTGGTTCTCCCTCGTCAGCGAAACAATCGCGGCACGCCTTCCGAATAGTTACTAGAGTCCGCCCACCCTTCAATACCTCGTTAGTCCATGATATTATCCGCCCCATGAGTTCCCGGGGTCTGTCTGTCGTTCCGCTTCTGCTCTTGTCTCTGTCTTCCCTGCTGGCGCAAACCCAGTCCAGGCTTTCGGGGACCGTCACCGACGATACCGGCGCCGTCGTCGCCGGTGCCCGCGTCAACGCCCGCAACGTCCAAACCGGCGTCGCCACCGAAACCGCCACCAACGACACCGGCGCCTACCTCTTCCCCGCCCTCCTCGCCGGCGATTACGAAGTCACCGTCGAAAAGTCCGGCTTCAAGAAGGTCGTCCAGGGCGGCATCCGGCTCGAAACCGGCATCACCCGCACCGCCGACCTCCGCCTCACCATCGGCTCCCTCACCGAAACCATCGAAGTCCAGGGCCAGGCGGCTCTCCTCGAATCCGAAACCTCCTCCGTCGGCCAGTTGATCGAACGCACCAGCGTTCTCAACATGCCGCTCGAAAGCCGCCGCACCGCCGGCCTCGTCCGGCTCCTCGGCGCCGTCACCTTCACTGCGGAAACCGGCGGCGAACAGGTGCCGATGTTCTCCATGGCCGGCGGCCGCAGCCAGAATCAGATGTGGCAACTCGATGGCGCCGTCGTCCAAAACATGTCCCTCGGCGTCGCCCAGTTGCAGTTGAACCCCCCGGCCGAATCGCTCCAGGAGTTCAAGGCCGAAATGAGCAACTTCTCCGCCGAGTTCGGCCGCGCCGGCGGCGGACTCATCCTCATGACCACCCGCTCCGGCACCAACCAGTATCACGGCGCCGCCTACGAATTCCTCCGCAATCAGGTCCTCGATACCCGCACCTTCTTCGCTCCCCGCAAAGCCCCCCTCCGCTACAACATCTTCGGCGCCTCCTTCGGCGGACCCATCAAGAAAGATCGGACCTTCTTCTTCGCCAACTACGAAGGCGCCCGCCGCCGCGACGGCGTCACCATCTCCAATCTCATCGTCCCCCACGCCCCCGAAATCACCGGCGACTTCTCCAACCGCCGCGACGTTGCCGTCCTCGATCCCCTCACCACCCAACCCTTCCCCGGCAACATCATCCCCGCCAACCGCATCGACCCCATCGCCCGCCAACTCGCCGCCCTCTATCCCCGCTCAAACGTCCCCTCCGATATCACCCGCGCCCCCAGCGCCAACTACACCGTCAACCTCTCCGACAAGCTCACCCAGGACTCCCTCACCACCCGCATCGACCACTCCCTCGGCAATAACGATCGCATCTTCGGCCGCTACAACGTCGTCGGCGCACCCCAGGAAATCGCCAGCGCCTATCCCGAAGCCATCGCCGATACCCGCGCCGGCATCCGCGAAAACCAGATCCACGCCGCCCTCGGCTCCTGGATGCATAACTTCACCCCCACCGTCATCAACGAAGCCCGCTACGCCTATTCCATTCGCAAACACGTCAACCGCTCCTCCGGCACCGGCTCCAACTTCAATCGCACCATCGGCCTCCGCGGCGTCGACGAAAACTCCTTCCCCATCATCGGCGTCGCCGGACAGTCCGGCTTCGGCGTCGGACCCAACGAACGCATTCAGACCCCAATCCTCACCCACCACATCGTCGACAACCTCACCATGGTGAAAGGCAGGCACACCCTCAAAACCGGCTTCGAAATGCGCTACTCGCTCAATAAAGACGAGCTCTCGCAAACCGGCGGCGGCACCTTCACCTTTAACGACCGCGCCACCCGCAGCGGCATGGCCGCCTTCCTCCTCGGCTGGACCTCCAGCGCCGGACAAAGCCGCCCCGATCTCCTCGAAGCCCGCACCGACTACTACGGCGCCTACCTCCAGGACGATTGGAAAATTACCCAAAACCTGACCCTCAATCTCGGCCTGCGCTGGGAAATCGATACCCCCCGCTGGGAACGCCTCGACAACCGCCAAAGCGGCTTCGACGGCACCGCCATCAATCCCGTCTCCGGCACCCCCGGCATCGTCACCTTCTCCGGCCGCGATGGCCTCGGCAAATACGCCCACGACTTCGACAAAAACAACTTCGCCCCCCGCTTCGGCTTCGCCTGGAAGCCCATGGCCCGCACCGTCATTCGCGGCGGCTATGGCATCAACTATCTCGGCATCTACTTCGGCGCCGTCGTCAACACCCTCTCCCAGGGCTTCGGCTCCAACTTCTCGTTCACCTCCCCCGATGGCGGACTCACCGCCGCCTTCCCCTTCCGCAACGGCCTGCCCACCGGCACCCGCGAACCCATCGGCCCCGCCTGGGGCGCCGTCCGCGTCGGCCAGGCCCCCCGCTCCGCCCCGGACTTCATCATCCCCAACCACGTCAACGGCTACTCCCAGCAGTTCAACTTCACCATCCAGCGGGACCTCGGCGCCAACCTCCTCTTCGAAGCGGCCTACCTCGGCAACGTCGGACGCAAACTCGGCGGCGCCGCCGTCAACATCAACGTCACCCCCCTCGTCAACGGCCGCGGCCCCGCCACCCAAAGCCAGACCGCCCGGCCCTTCCCCCAGTTCAATGCCGTCAACCGGCTCACCCCCAACTGGGGCGACTCCACCTATCACGCCATGAATCTCAAGGTCGAACGCCGCTACTCGAACGGCTTCAACCTCCTCGCCAACTACACCTGGTCCAAGTTCCTCGACAATGTCGAAGGCGGCTCCGAATTCGCCGGCGGCGAAGGCAACGGCTACACCCACCCGGAACTCCGCGCCCTCGACCGCTCCTACTCCGGCAACGACCTGCGCCACCGGTTCATCGCCAGCAGCGTCTACGAACTCCCCATCGGCAAGGGCAAACCCATCGACATCGCCAACCCCGTCCTCAACGCCATCGCCGGCGGCTGGTCCCTCGGCGTCATCGCCGAAGTCTTCACCGGCGCCCCCTGGGGCGCTGTCGAACTCACCAACCTCACCAACACCTTCGCCGGCAGCCCCCGGCCCAACCTCTCCTGCGATCCGGCCATCGACGGTGGCCGCGGCCGCGCCGAGTATCTCAATCAGTGGTTCAATACGTCCTGCTTCTCCGCGCCCGCCGTCGGCGCCTTCGGCAACGCCGCCCGCGCCGTCGGCTTCGGCCCCAATCAGATCAATCTCGATACCTCCGTCAACAAGCGCTGGAACGTCAAGGAACGCTACGGCCTCCTCCTCCGCGGCGATTTCTATAACCTGCCCAACCGGCCCAACTTCAACGTCCCCTCCGCCGTCCGCGGCCGCGGGGACTTCGGACGCATCACCAGCACCCGCGGTACCGGCCGGCAGATCCAGTTGAGCCTGCGGTTCGAATTCTAGACGGCCCTCGCCCGCCGCCCACGGGGGCCACCTCTCCCTCACCGTCGTCCCCCCGTACTCATACGACCTGAACCCCGCGTTCCCCGGCGGCGTCACCTGCACCGTCCGGCCGATCTCGTCATAACTGGTAATTCGTCCAGTGCGCCGGGCTCGCGTTCGCCGCAAACGGCATCCACGTCCGCTTCACCTTCCCAATCGACGAACACACGCACGGCGTATACTCCGTCACCGCCTTGCTCACCGCCGTCTTCGTGCACCGGAAACTCGGCGATATCCCTGTCGTCACTTGATGCCAACTCGCCCCCGGCCCCTGACCCAACCCATACTCACAGTGGATCACCTGACCGCTCGGCAGCGTCTGCGACCTCTGCCGCTTCATCCTGTCCCAACCAAACGCCCGTCGCGACGATGTCGCGCGACGACGGTGCCGCAACGGCCAGCAAATCGCCCCAAGTCGTCAGGCCCGCTGCGGCAACTCGGCAGCGATCGTACCCTTGCGTGGGAACGTCGGTTCCCGTGCGCTGTCAGCCGTGTGCGGGCGGAATTCACCAAGGGATGCCTTCAAGGAACATCGCGATCTGGGCGCGAGACAGGGAAACAGCACCGTTCTGGCACGCACCTTTGCCCTGGGATGTCGAGTTCGTCGGTACGCGGCCTCGTGCTTGCGGATCCTCTTCCTTGCGCTACGAAACGCGGAAACGTTCGCCGCCCGCACTTCGCTCGGGTAACGCCCTACCGGCAAAACATACCGGCGAAGGTTCGGAAGGACGCCCGCGACGGAAACGCCTCGCCAAAACCAACCAGAGCAGACATCGAAGCGGTCAGGTAGACACGCCCCAACAGGGATGCCAAGATGGCATCGATGGGGCCGCTTGCGGGAGAGCTGGTTGCTGGTTTTGAGAAGGTCCGCCGCGAAACGAGGGTGGCGCGGACGTGCTCATGAGGGTATTTATGGACGTCTGCTGCCTGAGCCGCCTGACGGATGATCAATCGCAAGCCAGAATCCGGGCGGAAGCGGAGGCAGTGGAACAGGTATTGGCCGGTGTTCGTCGTGGGGTGGTAGAGCTCCTCTCCAGTGAGGCTGTCGAGGATGAGGTTCGCCGAAACCCCTCCTTCGAACGACGAAGGGAAGCACAAACGACACTTGCTTTGGCCGTCATGACCATCGAGATTGACGAGCTCGTCGTCCCCCGCGCCCAGGCCTTGGTCGCCTTGGGATATGGTCCCTTCGATGCGCTCCACCTCGCGGCCGCCGAGGCGGCTGGCGCAGACGTTCTCCTGACCACCGACGACCGGTTGCTGAAGCGGAGCGCTCGGAATCTGGGCAATCCTCGAATTCCCGTGCGAAATCCGCTATCTTGGATCAAGGAGCAGGGACTGTGATTGCCATCGATCAATTGACGGACGAGCAGTTTGAACGGCACGCCCTTGAGCTCCTGCAACGGGAGTTGGGACCCGATGGCCTGGCTCGGTTCTTGCGTTTGAACCGGTCCGGCGCCGGTGACTACACACGGGATCGCGAGCAGTGGCAAAAGGATGTAACGCTCGATGAAATCCTAGTATCCATCCGGAAACACCGCCCGCACTAACTTCGTCAAATCGTTATCCGCGCGCAAACCTCTCCCACGCCGTTGGCCCCGAACCGCTTCACCGTCACCGGTCGCCTCCCGGCCTGGTAGGCTCATGCGAAACGCTGGCCCTTCGCCTCGGTCTTCTTCTTCAGACCCCCGTCGACGAAGTACTCGTAAAGCATCGTCCCATTATCCAGGTACGTCACCGTCGCCGGCTCCCGCCCCGCCCCCCGGCCGCGGCTCCCACACCGTAATCAAATTCCCCAGCGCATCGTTTTCGAACTTCTTCCATTTCCCCTTCGGATCAATCGTCTTTACCGTCGTCCAGCCGTACTCGTAACTCGTGAACTCGGCATTCCCCGGCGGCGTCACCTTCACCGTTCTTCCGATGGCGTCATACTCATAGACTGTTTTTGCGGCGGTGAGAGGATTATCGGCGGGTGCGATCGGCATGGTCACCCATTCCGTCTTCCCAATCGAGGAACACGCACACGGAGTGTAGCGGGTCACCGCCTTGCTCACCGCCGTCTCGGTCGAGCCCACCTTATACCCACTGATCACCTCCAGCGTCCGCCCAAACCCGTCGAATACCGTCTTCGTCCAACGGAAGTTCGGCGAGATCCCCGTCGTGAATCATGGTTGATCACCTGCCCGCTCGGCGACATCTGCCGCTTCTTCCCGTCCCAGCCAAACGTAGCCACCGGCAGTAACCCATTCGGTCACAGCACCCTAACGGCCTGCCAACGGTCACAGGTTGTCCGGCCCGCTGCGGCAAATCCTTGGCCGCCGCACGCGTCGCGCGGGCAAATCGCACACCCACTTCAGTCGTCGGAAAGGATTCTATGGCGCCAATCTTCCTGGAAATTTGTCCCCTACTGCCGGCCTTGATGTCATGCGAGGGGGGACTCGCCACTCGTCATTCTGAAGAAGTGCTGCCAGCTATTGCACAAGGGGCTACTGTCCAAGATTGACAGTTTCGGACATACGGGATTTTGTCTGGGTGGAGACGAAAGGAGCCACGGAATGAACGTACATCTGACCCAGGAACTCGAGCAGTTCGTCCAATCCAGAGTCAAAAGCGGGCGGTACAACTCCGCCAGCGAAGTGGTTCGGGATGCTCTCCGGCTCTTGGCGGATCGGGACGAACTGATGGAACTCCGGAAACAGGAACTTCGAAAGAAGATCGCCCTCGGCCTGGACTCTCTACACCGCGGAGAGGGTGTTGATGGCGGCGAGTTCTTTGAGCAGTTAGAACGCGAAGAAGCTGCACTGGAGGGCAAGCCGCGACCAGCAGCATGAAGAGATTCAAGCTTTCGCCGCAGGCTGCCAGTGATGTCCGCGATATTTGGGCCTACATAGCCGACGACAGCATCAAGGCGGCCCGAAAAGTGCGCATCAGCCTGCTCGATGCGTGCAAGCATTTGGCTGAGAATCCCGACATCGGCCACTCCCGCGAAGATCTGACCGATCATCCCGTGCTGTTCCGGCCGGTCGGCTCATACCGGATCATCTACGATTCGAGGACTAAGCCTATTTCAATCGTTAGAGTCCTTCATGGTGCTCGCGACGTTCCAAGCCTCTTTTGAGACCGGCTACTAATAGGGCTATGTCCTCACTCGTGACGTGGCCCCGCAACCTCCCCCGCGCCAGGGACGAAGCAAGGGCAGGCTTGTTTGCGGGGTGCGGTGGTGGAGATGGAGATTGGTATGAATATGCGGTGCTGGTGACGAGTTGGGAGCAGAGCGAGGTGCGGGTGTTGGCGCAGGCTTACTGGGACCGGGCGGCGCTGAGGGCCACCCGATCGGCGGTCTTGTCAAGACAGTTGGAATCGAACGGTTACGCCTGAACACCTAATGGACGCTTTGAAACGAGGTAAGCGCCCGCGTTACTCCACTTATGGCCGGAGCGCGGGAGAAGCGGACGCTCCCCGCTTTTTCACATATGGCGGAACCACAAATTCTTTCCCCTTCAAGAACTTATTGAAAGCAAGCTCGCCGTAACCGGTGCAAAACCAAGAGAAAACGCTCTGAGCTTTCAGTTTCGCACCAATCGGTGTGGACAACGCAAAGTCCTTCAGTGACTCCTCAAGATTAGTGTCAGCCTCCCTAAACTCGGCTTGCTCTTTTTCGATGCTTACGACTTCTTGGCGGCCAAGACTAAAACGATCTATACGCTCCCCAAATTCTTCACTGCACGTCAAAATCGAAACACGACTACCATTAACCGACCAGCCAAGCCAAACACGGTAAAATTCTTCGCCATACAAATTCCATCGCATTCTGGAATCAGGTGATCCCTTAAGGCCAGTACTCACTGTTAGTGTATTTCCATGCTCGCTCTCGCGTACTATGACATCTGGTCCGCCCCCCGGGGAGGGGAAAAGAACGATCCTCGGCGTTCCCCCCGAACAAGAGACCATCCACGATAAGACTATCAGCAACGCTGCCTTTTTCACTGCGAGCACAATACGTTCCTTATCCTAGCTTCGGCTGTCTGGTTATCTCGCGGCATCAAGCTACCACCGAGCAGTCCGGCGGCAACGCCGAGGTGAAAATCGCCCATATTGATGTTCGCCGCCGTCCAAGCAATTTGTTCAGCGATTGTACGCGGGGCTCTATTGCGATCTGGGATCCCAGATAGCCTCCACGCGTCCCCCCACTCCCGTAAGTATGAAGCAGCGATCAATCCGCTTGAATTCTCGGGGGTTGATCTAGCATAATATCCAAGTACAAAGAAGCTCATCGCATGGCCTCCCTGATTACTCATTCCGCCAGAATCCCGAAATGATGGATTCCAGCCGCCGCCCGCCTGAACCCCAACATTAAAGTTAAATGCACGACCACCATCCCGCGTCGGTCTCATGAGCATGTCAGCATTAGTAAGAGCCCCTGGAAAAGCAGTCGATAACGCTAGAGCATTCGCCGCGAAACGCGCGAAAGCACCACAGTTCGACAAACTCCCCGCCCGGACATCCTCATTTATTTCATTAAAGACATCTATCAGGGCATCGTCAACATCGAACATCGGTCCCGAATTCAAGTCGTCCCCCGGCGGTGGAGCTTCGAGCGACGACCCATTTGCCGGCCCAGATGCACCTCCTCCTCCACCGCCACCGGATGAAAGCTTAGGTATACAACTCTTAGCGTCTGCTGCGACTCGAGTGCCCGCCGGACAACGTTTGTACAGCCCGCTCGGATCATTCCAATTCACCGGATCCCCGTCAACATAAGCCTGCCTACCCCAGGATCCCGGATCGGAAGCCCCACTGGAAGCCTCATACGGATCAGAAGAAAGAAACCGCCCAATCGCAGAATTGTAATACCGCTGATCCGCATAATCCAACCCCGTCTGATCCCGATGATACGTCCCGAACTTATTCCGGTCCCCCACCGTCGCCGTCCGCTCCTCCCCATACGGGAAGTAATCATGCGTCTCCACCCCGCCAACCCCATTCCCCCGCGCCATCACACTCCCCAACCGGTCCTGCACCACCGCCTTCCCGTTCTGCCAAATCACCCGCCCCCCAAAGTACACATCCTTACTCGCATACGTCAGGGTCAACGTCCCGCCACTATACACCGCCGAGTACGTCGCAATCCGCTGCCCACCTACCCCATACAAGTAATACTGCTCCACCGGCGTCCCACCCTGCGTCGCCTTCTTCCAAACCCGCTTGTTATCCCCCAGATAAGCGAACTCTTCGAGACTCCCATTCCCATTCGCCGTCAACAACCGGTTCTCGACGTCATAAGTCATCCCACTCACCGTCGGCGTCGACAATAGATTCCCATTCGCATCATGCGAATACAACGACGAGTTGATCCGACTCGTCGCCTGGTCAAACGACACCACGTTCCCCGGCGCCGTCCCCTTCGTCACCAACTGCTCCCAACGATTCCCAAACCCGTCATAGTCGAAGCTCAACCCCCAAGCCGTCGATGTCGTCTCCGCGCTCACTAACCGCTGCAGCGAATCATACGCGTAACTCACCGTCTCCCCGCTCAGCACATTCTCCCGCTGCCGAATCCGCCCATCGTTCAGTTTCTTCGCCGGATCCGGATCGTTCGGGAAGTTGAAGATATACCGCAAATCCATCGCCACCGTCGCCCCCTGCAACGTCCGCTGCCGTATGACTTGCAACCGCTCGTTATACTCCCGCGTCTCCGTAAACCGCACCTCCGCAAAGTTCTGGATCCCCGAAAACGTACTCATCCCCAGCA
>JAIXQP010000009.1 GCA_027485675.1 Terriglobales bacterium
ACCCCACTCCCGCAAACGCCAGCCCCTCCACCCCCGCCCGCCAGGCATGCCACCCGAAACCCGCCACCGCCCCCCCCACCGTCAGCCAGTTCGGAATCCGCCGCTCGCGCAGGTCCCACACCGCGCACGCCGCCGCGAATCCCAGCAACAACGCAATCATGCCGGCAGCGCCGGCCGCCGTTTGTGCCAGTCCGTCTGCGCCTGATACTGCTTGCCCACCGCCAAAATCAGATTCTCCTGAAACGGCCGGCTCACCACGCTCATCCCCAGCGGCAAACCCCCGGCAAACCCGCAGGGCAGGGAAAGCGCCGGCAACCCCGCCAGGTTCCCCGCCGCCCCCAAATCCTTCAGCCCCCGCCGCGCCGACCCGCCCGGGCTCCCGCCCCGGTCCAGCGGCTCATCAATCTTCGTCGCCACCCCCGGCCGGCTCGGGCTGATCAAAACGTCCACCCCGATGAACAGTTTCGCCATCTCGTCCTGAATCATCCGCCGCACCCGCATAGCCTTCAGATAATCCGTCGCCTTATAGCCGGTCGCCGCCACAATCCCCGCGGCTTGATTCTTATCCACCAATTGTTGAATCCGCCCATCCGCCACCAGCGGCTCAAAGATCGACGCCATCTCGCAACCAATAATCGTCGACGCCACCGTCCGATAGGGCAGATCCGGCAACTCCACCTCTTTCACCTGGAACCCCAGCTTCAGCAGCACCTGCACCGCGTCCTGAAACGCCTGCCGCGCCGCCGGATCCGCCACGGCTTCCAGATCCGCCGGGCTCCACCCCATCCGCATCTCCGCAAACGGCCGCACATACTGCGGCGTGTAATAAAAACTCTTCCCCGCCGACCCCGGATCCTCCCCATCCCCGCCCGCAATCACCTGCAGCACCAGCCCGCAATCCTCCGCCGTCCTACACAGCGGTCCAATCTTGTCCATCGTCCACGAAAGCGCCATCGCCCCCGACCGCGAAACCAGCCCGTACGTCGGCCGCAGCCCCGTCACTCCGCAATAAGCCGCCGGCGTCAAAATCGATCCCCACGTCTCCGACCCCAACGCAAACGCCACCAACCCCGCCGCCATCGCCGACCCCGATCCCGACGACGATCCCCCCGCCCACCGCGTCACGTCCCACGGATTCAATCCCGGCCCCGTCGAAGAAGCGTTCGGAAATCGGTACCCGCCTCCGCCCGCCAGCTCTACCATCCCTAACTTGCCGATACAGTTCGCGCCCACGCCTTCAAGCTTCGTAATCACCTTGGCGTGTTCTTTGAAAACCTGTCCCTTGTACTGCGGCGCGCCCCACTCCGTCGGATGCCCCGCATAGCTCAGCAGGTCCTTCGCCCCATAAGGAATCCCGTGCAGCGGGCTCCGAAACCGCTCCCGCTTGAAGTCTTTGTCATGATACTTCGCCGCCTTCATCGCCGGCTTCCGCAGCGAATGCGCCAGCGCGTTGTACTTCGGCCCGTACCGCTCCAGGCGCAACGCCCACGCCTCGGTGAGTTCTTTCACCTTAAACTCTTTCGCCCGCAGCTTGGCCTGTATCTCGCCAAGAGAAAGAAAGAAGAACTCCTCGGGAAAGGTCGTCTTCATCGCTAGTACGCCTTGAACATCGTCGCGGGCTCGAGCGCAATCGCCACGTCGAACTTCGCCAGTTCCGCCGAAGCCGCCTGCACCCGCTGCCGCGCCGCCGTCAAATCATCCACCGGAGCCGGCGTCTGCTGCGCCGGGGCGGGCAGTCCTACAAAAAGCAGAGAAGCTAAGTCGCGGCGGCGCATCACCCCATTATGCGCTCTTCGCCCCCAACGCCTCCAGCGCTGCTTTCTCCATCACGCTCCGCGGCGCCGATTCGCCCGTAAAAATCTCAAACTGCTGCGAAGCCTGTTCGAGGAACATCTGCAACCCGTCAATCACCTCGCGCCCCTGATCCTTGGCCTTCTTGAGCAGCAAAGTCTCCAGCGGGTTATACACCATGTCGAACACAATATCGCCCGGAATCTTGTCCTCAAAGAAGCAGTCTTTCACGTTCGGCCACATGCCAATCGGCGTCGCGTGCACGACGACATCGAAATGCTTCTGCACCGCCTGCTCCCGCGAAAGCGGCTCCCCGCCGCAGATCCGCGCCAGCGCCCGCACCCGGTCCAGGTTCCGGCCCACCAGCGAAATCTTCGCTCCCGCATCGGCCAGGGCAAACGCCGCGCCCCGCGCCGCGCCCCCGTTCCCGGCAATCAGAATGCTCGCCTGGTTCAGCTTCACGCGTTTCGCCAGCGGCACCGTCACCCCCGCCGCGTCCGTATTCGTCCCCCGCCACTTCCCGGCCTTCTTCCAGATCGTATTCACGGCGCCAATCCGCCGCGCCAGCGGATCCACCGCATCGAGATACCGGATGATCTTCTGCTTATGCGGGATCGTAATGCTGCAACCCGCCAGCGGCAGGCTGTCGGCAAAGGCGAAAAAGTCCTTCATCTGCGCCGGCTGCACCAGCAGCGGCAGATACACCGCGTCCAATCGCCGCGCCTGGAAAGCCCGGTTATGTACGTTCGGCGAAATCGAGTGCCGCACCGGATCCGCCACCACGCCGAAAATCTTCGCGTTCTTCGAAAACTTCTCAATCCGGTACAGATTCCGCAGCAGCCGCGCCGAAACCTGCCCGCTCGCCGTCCCCTCCGCCGCGTTCGGCGCGGCGTAGGTATAAATGCCGCCCCACGCCGGAGAAAGTACCCGCGTCGGGAATCCCGCCTCGCCCATCGCCAACAAAATCAGTTTCTCGCGCGGATAAGTCTTGGCCAGCGACAACAGCTTCTGGCTGTCATTCGGCTTCTTCGCCGTCGTCACCACCTTGTAGGCGTGCGCCGGAATCTTCATCATCCGCTTCAGAATCGATTCCGGCGGCGGCGTCCCCTCATAGTTGTGATAGCTCAGAATCAGCGTGCTCTCGCCCCGCAGATGGTCCAGCTTCCCCGTCGCGTTCTCCGCGCTCTCAATCTCCACATCCACGGCGCAAGCGCCCGCGCGAACGGCCGCTTCCAGTATCCGGATCTGCTCGTCAATCGACCCGTTGAACCGCCCATGGTTCTGGTGCCGCCGGCACGTCGCCAGGATCGACACCTCCGGATTCGCTTCGAGAAACTCCCGAATGGCGTTCGCGCCCGCCGACGGGTCGGGCAGATAGTCAAGTCGGAACTCCAGGAATCGTTCTCCGCTCTCGATCTCGTTACGAGCGTGCTGCAGGAGCTTCTCGATCGTCGGCAGTCCGAGGGCGATACAGATCTTAGGAAGTTGCTGAGGAAGCGGTTTACGCGAAGGCATGGCGTGCGCGGTCCCCAAGTTTATCACTGCTTCCCCGCCCGGTGGGATTTCTTCCCGCATTAAGTTGTGCTAGAGTTTCCCGCCAGTGTAAGCCGCCAGTGTAATAGGATATCCGCATGAAATGGAACCGCAGACAATTGGCCAAGGCCGCCCTCGCCGGTAGCGCAAACCTCCAGGTCGCCACCGCGCAGTCCACCATCACCCATGGACCGTTCCTCGGCCACGTCGGCATGAACGATGTCTGGATCTGGGCCCGCACCCCCCGCCCCGGCGCCTTCCGCATCCGCTACGGCCTTGCGGCCAACGCCATGAACCAGCTCTCCCCCGAAGTCCCCACCACCGCCGACCGCGACTGCTCCGCCTGGACCCGCCTCTCCGGCCTCGAACCCGGCACCCGCTACTACTACGCCATCGAAGGCTCCCCCCTCACCGCTACCTTCGCCACCATCCCCAGCCCCGACCGCTTCCGCGACCCCGGCACCAACCCCCGCGGCCTGTTCAATTTCAGCTTCCAGTTCGGCTCCTGCGCCGATCAGAAGGTCGGCGGCGAAATCGGCAAAACCCTCCCGGCTTACAAAAACATGCTCGAAAAGCATGGCCGCAAAGTCCACTTCTCCATCATGAACGGCGACTGGGTCTATGAAGAGAAGCGCGACTTCACCGTCGATCAATGGAAAGCCCAAACCGGCCAGACCGAAACCCCGCGCCTCGCCAAAATCGCCCCCGGCATCACCGGCGTCTGGGAAAACTTCAAGCTCTATCTCGAACGCGGCAAAAACCTCGCCGCCTGGCACCGCGAAGTCCCCGGCTACTTCACCCCCGACGATCACGAAATCCTCAACGACGTCTACGGCACCGGCTCGGCCGGCATCAAGACCCAGGAAGCCGTCTTCCGCGACGTCGCCCTCGAAGGCTGGTACCACTACATCGCCGGCAGCAACCCCCTCGCCACCAAACAAGGCATCCACTTCGGCCAGGCCACCCTCCAAGGCAACATCCTCACCGACCCCGAAGCCGACTTCGCCAAGCTCAACCTCGCCGAAGCCACCAACCTCCACGTCCACTGGGGCGGCCCCCGCGCCGGCGTTCCCCCCGGCCGCAACAACGCCCCCGCGGGCAACCCCAGCGCCGGCGTCTACGACATCGACGCCGTCCTCGATAAAACCCGCCTCCGCGTCAAGCCCGGCTTCCCCGCCAACGGCGCCTGCTCCTACTCCATCGGCCGCCATAACTACGGCAGCTTCCGCGTCGGCAACGCCGAGTTCTATCTCCTCGATACGCGCGGCATGCGCGACATGCACGACATCCCGAACCCCCGCAAACCAGGCCTCTACATGCTCGGCAAAGTCCAGCACGATTGGCTCAAGGCCTCCATGGCCAAAAGCGACGCCGACTTCTTCTTCATCGCCTCCACCGTCAACCTCATGATCCCCCACGTCGGCGCCCCCAACTCCATGGACCCCATCGCCGGCAAAGACGACGCCTGGACCGCCTTCCTCGCCGAACGCGAAGAGCTCATCCAATTCTGGGAAGGCCTTGGGAAACCCGTCCTGGTCATGACCGGCGACCTCCACAACTCCTGGGCCGTCAAAGTAACCGACCGCGTCTGGGAGTTCGCCGCCGGCCCCCACAACTCCCAGAACCATCCCTTAACCTCCGAAGGCGGCCGCCCCTACAACGGCGAGTTCGATTCCCGCGGCCGCAAATGCGACATCCGCTGGTCCAGCTTCGTCCGCAACGACGTTCCCAATCCCCTCCGCTGGCGCCCCATCTACGCCGTCGCCCAGATCAACAACGTCTTCCGCAACCCCGGCCCCGACGGCCGCGAACGCTGGGTCGCCTACAATAGGCCACATGTGGTCATTCAATACTATGACGGCGTCACCGGAGACCTCCTCTACGCCGAACCCGTCCACGTTAAGTAGAAGGGCCCTCCTCGCCCCCCTCGCCCTCCTCGCCGCCTGTCAAAACAAGCCGGCCGAAGAGGTGAAATTCTATACCGTCCGCGGCGTCGTCAAGGCTCTCCAACCCGCCGACCGCATCGCCGTCGTCCAGCACGAAACAATTCCCGGCTTTATGGAATCCATGACCATGGAATTCCCAGTAAAAAATCCGGACGAATTCGCGAAACTCCAGGTCGGCCAGCAAATCCGCGCCACCCTCTGCCAAACCCAGAAGGGACTCGATTTCTGGCTCGAAGGAATCGTAGTGGAAAAGTAGGCGTTCCTCCGGGTATGCTTATTCGGGGATTTGAAATCAAACTCAGGAGAGACCGCATGAAACGTTTGCTCGCAACGACGTTGCTGCTTGGCGTTAGCGCCATGTTCGCCGACGATCACGAAGCCTTCGAAGCTTCTATGAAGAGAGCCGGAAAGACGATGGGCCCCCTCAAGAAAGCCCTCGATACCGATGCCTTCACCGATGCCGCTCCGGGCGCCGCCGCCCTGGTCGAAATCTACGACGTCACCGAAAAGTTCTGGAAAGCCAATGGCGCCGCTGACGCCATTGCCATGAGCGCCACCGGCAAGGCTGCCGCTGCCAGCCTCGTCGCCGCCGTAAAGGCGTCCGACGGCGCCGCCGCCAAAGCCGCCTTCGGCAAACTCGCCGGCACCTGCAAAGGCTGCCACGATGCCCACCGGGAAAAGCTCCCCGACGGCAAGTACAAGATCAAATAACCCAACCGTCCTGTAACTCAATAATCCGGTGGCCCACCTTGGCGTTCTTGTCATTGTGGGTCACCTGGATAATCGTCACCCCTTCCTGATTCAATTTCTTGAACAGGTCCATAATCTCGTCCCCCTGCGACGAATGCAGGTTCCCCGTCGGCTCATCCGCCAGAATCACCTTCGGCTTCGAAATCACCGCCCGCGCCACCGCCACCAACTGCTGCTGCCCGCCGCTCAACTGATTCGGAAACAGGTCCTTCTTCCCCACAATGTGAAACCGGTCGAGCGTATCCGCCACAATCGACTCCCGCTCGGACTTCCGTATGTTCCGATAACTCAGCGGCACTTCGAGATTCTCGTAAACCGTCAAGGAATCGAGCAGATGATAGCTCTGGAACACAAAGCCGAAATACTCTTTGTACACCGCCATCCGGTCGCTCTTCCCCAGCTTATGAATCGCCCGGTCTTCGAGAAAATACTCCCCGTGCCAGTCGGCATCATGCATCCCCAGAATGTGCAGTAACGTCGATTTCCCGGCGCCGCTCGGTCCCATGATCGAGACAAACTCGCCCTCCTGAATATCGACGTTCACCTGCCGCAGAATCCACGTCTTCGACAAGCCGTGCGAATAATACTTCTCCACGTTCCGCAGCGAGATGATCGGCCTAGGCATCCTGATCTTCCGCCGCCATCTGCGCCGCCGTTTTCTCCTCCACAATGCGCCCGTCGAACAGGCGAATCGTCCGGTCGGCGTAGCGCGCATAGCGCGGATCGTGCGTCACCATGCAGATCGTCGCCCCGCCCCGGTGCAACTCCCGTAGCAGGTCCATCACCTGCTCGCCGTTCTGTGAGTCCAGGTTTCCGGTCGGTTCGTCCGCCAGCAGCACCGCCGGATCGCCCGCCAGCGCCCGCGCCACGGCCACGCGCTGCTGTTGACCACCCGAAAGCTGCGACGGATAATGCTTGATCCGGTGCAGCATCCCCACGCGTTCGAGCGCCTCCTGCACCCGCTTCTTCCGCTCCGCGCCCGACATCCCGCGATACGTCAGCGGCAGCTCCACGTTCTCATACACCGTCAAATCGCCAATCAGGTTGAACGCCTGAAAGATAAACCCAATCTCCCGGTTCCGGATCCGCGCCCGCTCCGACAATTTCAAATCCTGCACCGGCGTCCCGTTCAGCACATACGTCCCACCGCTCGGCGAATCGAGCAACCCCAGAATCGCCAGCAGCGTCGACTTTCCGCAGCCGGACGGCCCGGAAATCGACACATACTCGCCCTTCTGGATCTGCAAATGAATGCCCGCCAAGGCGTGCGTCTCAACCTCATCGGTCACAAACACCTTCGTCACCGAGTCCATGTTCAACAATGCTGTCGACATTCTTCCTCTCTCCCCGTTATTGCAACCGAATCCGGTTATGCGTGTCGTACTGCGACATGTCCGACAAAATCACCCGATCGCCGGCCTTCAAGCCCTCGACCACTTCAATCGAATTCACCGACGCCCGGCCCAGCTTCACCGGCACCCGCAGCGCCTCCTTCCCGTCCGGGTTCACCCGGAACAACGTAATCGTCGAAAACGGCTGCCCGTATACCGGCCGCCCCATCTGCAGCACCTCGGCAATCCGCTCCAAATCCACCGTCCCGTCCACCGAAAGATCCGGCCGCGCCCCCGCCGGCAGCGCCGACGTCAGCTTTACGTCCACCGTCACCGTCCCGTTCACCGCCGCCGGGTCAATCCGCGACACCACGCCCTGAATCAATCCGTTCCGCGTATCCACCGTCGCCGGCAGCCCCAGCGTGATCTCCTTCACCTGCGTCTCCGCAATCTTCAGCTCCGCCTTCAGTCGCGTCGGCTGCGCAATCTTCGCAAGCACCGCGCCCATCAAAATCTTCTGCCCCACCTCCACCGGCAACTGCTGCAACACCCCCGACGCCCCCGCCCGGACCTTCAACTGCCCCACCTGCTGCCGCTTCAACGCCAACGCCGCCTTCAGCTTCTCAATCTGCACCTGCTGCGAAGCCAACTGCGCTTCCACCGACTCCCGCGAAATCGCAATCCGCTGCCGTTCAATGTCGTGCCGCCCCCCCAGCTCATCCGCCTTGGCCTTCGAAAGCTTATATTCGAGATCCGACTTCAACCCCAGCTTGATCAACGCCTCGTCCCGGTCCGCCGTCAGCTTCGCCTGCGTCCACTCCGATTGCACCCGCGCCGCCGCCGACTCCTGCTCCAACCGCGTCGATTCCAGCTTCACCCGCAGATCCTTGAAGTTCGCCTCCGCCTGCTTCACCTGCCAGTCCGCGTCCACGGCCGCCAGCTCCAGCTCCGGATTCGATAGCTCCAGCAACACCGTATCCGGCTGCACCACCGCCCCGGCGCGCAGGTAAATCCGCCGCACCTGTCCGTCCGTAATCGCCGGCACAAACAGAATCTCCTCCGGCACCAGCGTCCCCATGCCCCGCACATTCCGCAACATCGGCCCCCGCTTCACCGTATCCGGCCACAGCGTCGAAGCCTCCACCGCCACCGCCGCCGGTTGCAGCCGCGACAGCCAGAAGGTCACCCCTCCCACTGCCCCCAGCACCACCAATCCGGTGATCGCCCGTTTGATATTCTTCTTCCGCGAAACTCCAGTACGAGGGACGTCCATGTTGTGTTTCCTGTATCCATAATGGCAATACCGGGGCCAAAAGGCACGGCATTGAAAAGAATCAGGTTACTCACGTCACGCTCTGCCCTAACTGTCCGCTTCTGGGACGCTACTGCGCGGCAGTAGACCACACCGCCAACGCCTCCCCCAACGACCGCGCCTCCCGCATCTTCCCTCCCACTAACCCATACACCCCCTGCGTATAGTCAAACGTCCGCGGCCACGGCGTCAACGAAACCATCTCCCGCGGCGCCACCATCGCCGCCACCTCCGCCAGATCCGTATACCGCAACACCCCCAACAGCGCCGGCCCCTGCCAGTGCGACCCCGGCGCGTCATCCAAAATCACCCGCGTAATCCCCTCATCCACCACCGCCGCATAAATTGCCAACCCGCCCATCTGCCGCCGCCCATAAACCGACACCCCGTCAATCTTCCCCGCCTCCCGCAAAAACTGCACCCCCTGCAACACATCCCACAACTGCATCGACTCAAGCGTCCCCCCCAGCAACGCCGCCGTCATCTTCGTCGACGCCATCCGAAAGTTACTCATCGGATAGTCCGTCCCCCGCGGATGCAGCACCAGCACCACATGGTGCGGAAACGCCGACAGCAGATTGTCGTAATCGACGTCGTAGACAATATCCTCCTTCCCCTTCACATAAACCAGCCCCGGATGCGAAGCCCGCCCATCCCGCGGCACAAACAGCTTCCCCGTTACCCGGATCTCCTCCTCCGTCGAAAACTCCACGCGAAACGTATCCGCATACCGCGCCGTCCACCCGTTATCCGCCCGCCGCCACGTGTCAAACGGCACTGTCTTTTCCGGAAACGCCCGCAACGTCTTCCTCCGCAGCATCTCCTTCAACTCCGCCTTCCGCCGCCCCCACTCCGCCGCCGTCGCATAAACCCGCGGCGCCACCGTCGGAATAAACAGCCGGTGAATCCCCTCGTTCTTCGCGTCCGGCGGATACGCCGCCAACACCGTCAGCTTCTCCGCCGCCAGATTCGGCCCCGGCTCTTCCGCATACGGCGTCGTATCATTCCGCAGCCAGTGGCTCAGCCACTCGTTCGCCGCCTTCCGGTACACCGGCGTATCTTCATGCCCCGTCTCCGCCTCAAACGCCGCCACTTTCGCCGTCGCGTCGTACCACCCATAAACCGTCCGCAAAAACTCATAAACCGGCCGGTACCCCGTCGGCGGAAACGAGTCGTCCTTCGTCGCGTTCACAATCTGCAGCGGCCGCGGCGCAATCAACGCCCCCACCACCGGCAGATCCAGCTGATACGTGTTCCAAAAGTAGATACAGTCGCAGTTCTCCCGCACCGTGTCGTACTTCACATGCGCCCCAATCGACCACGACCCGTGTACCGGCGCCACCGCCTGAAAGCGTTCGTCCGCCGCCGCCGTGAACCAGCTCACCGCCCCGCCTCCGCTCCGCCCCGTAATCCCGGCGCGCGCCTTATCCACCTCCGGCCGCGTCTCCAGATAATCCAACGCCCGCATCGCGTTCCACACTTCCACGCCCGCCGGGTTGTACCCCAGCGAAAGCCACTCCCACATCTCCAGGTTGTGCGTCCCATGGTGAATCCCGGCAATCTCGCCGAACTCAATCGTGTCGAGCACAAACGCCACAAACCCATGCCGCGCCATCCACGCCCCGTGGTGTTGATAGTTGATCTTCGCCCCTGCCGGATGTGGCGAATGCCCCGTCACATAGACAATCGGCGGATACTTCCCCTTCGCCGCCGGCAGATACAGATTCCCCGTCACATACAACCCCGGCTGGCTCTCAAACACAACATTCTCGACGCGAAACCCGTCCCCGTCGAATCCGCCCGTAATCCGCGCGTGCAGCGCCGTCCGCGCCGGCAGCGGATCGAGCCCCAGCATCTCCATAAACTGCCGCTTGATCTCCGGCCGCCGCCGCTCCCATTCGGCCTTATTCGAAATCCCCTCCAACTGCCGCGCCGAAATCGCCGCCGCCCGCCGCTCCAAATTCTTCTGGAACAGCGCATACCGTTCCGCCGCCGTGTGGCTCTGCTGCCCCAGCGCCACGCCCATCATCATCCAAGCCACCAGGAACCGTTTCACGCCCACCATTCTATGCACCCCGCGATATCATACAGTCGTCCACCCCGTCACTGGCATGAACCGCGTCACTCCCCTCCTCCTCCTCGGCTGCCAACTCGCCCTCGCCGCCCCGCCCCCCGGCGCCGAACCCTTCCTCCGCCAAAACTGCGTCTCCTGCCACGGCCCCGCCAAACCCCAGGCCGGCCTCGACCTCTCGAAACTCGATTTCCAACCCACCAACCTCGCCACCTGGATCAAAATCCACGACCGCGTCGCCGCCGGCGAAATGCCGCCCAAAGGCATGCCCCGGCCCGCCGCCCAGGCCCCCTTCCTGAAGACCGTCGCCACCGCCATCACCCAGGCCGAAACCACCGCCGCCGCCCAGTCCGGCCGCGCCGGCCTCCGCCGCCTCAACGCCTACGAATACGAAAACGCAATCCGCGACCTCCTCGCCGTCCCCTGGCTCCGCATCAAGGACAAACTCCCCCAGGACGGCATCGCCCATCGCTTCAATAAAGCCGGCGCCGCCCTCGACGTCTCCCACGTCCAAATGGCCCGCTACTTGAGCACCGCCCAGCTCGCCATGCGCGAAGCCATCGCCGTCAAGCTCGTCCACCCCCCCACCACCGTCACCCGCGTCTACGCCCGCCAGGAACCCACCCTCACCGGCAACATGTGGCCCCGCGAAGGCAACACCCGAACGGATCGGATGAGCTTCCCCGTCCTCGACTCCCGCGCCCAACCCGAAGTCCGCGCCGGCCGCGCCCCCCTCTCCAACCCCGAAACCAAGGACCGCGAAGCCATGGGCCGCGTCTCCAGCATCTTCTCCGACGCCGGCGGCTTCAGTTGGACCTCCTTCCGCGTCCCCGTCGCCGGCCGCTACCGCATCAAGGTCAAGGGCTACTCCATCTGGGTCAGCGGCGGCGGCATCGACCACTGGAACTTCACCGGCTTCGGCCCCGAAAAAACGGCTTATCTCTATACCCCCCGCCACGAGCGCCCCAACTCCGACGAAGTCTGGCCCGGCCGCCGCAACGAACCCATCGCCGTCTACGCCCAAAGCTCCGGCCAGTCCCGCCCCCTCGGCGAATTCGATTTCCTCCCCGAACCCACCGAACACCAGATCGAAGCCCACCTCGCCGCCAACGAGGTGATCCAGACCGACAGCATGCGCCTCTTCCGCACCCGCGTCAACGGCACCGAACTCGAATACATCAACCCCCTCGCCACCCCCGAAGGCATGCCCGGCGTCGCCTTCCAGTGGCTCGAAGTCGAAGGCCCCCTCTACGACGAATCCTCCACCGCCGGCTACAAACTTCTCTTCGACAATCTCCCCCTCCGGCGCTCCCAGGACACCGGCATCCCCGTCCCCACCGTCGCCCCCCGGCCCCCCGGCGACGCCGGCGGCGGCTTCCGCAACCGCGCCCCCCGCCTCCAGGACGTCCTCGTCGAAGTCGATACCAAACAGCCCCGCGAAGACGCCCGCCGCCTCCTCCGCGCCTTCCTCGCCCAGGCCTACCGCGCCCCCGCCGATCCAGCCGACGAACAACGTTTCTTCCAACTCTTCGAACAGCAATTCGCCGCCGGCCGCGGCTTCGCCAAGTCCCTCCTCGCCGCCTATACCGCCGTCCTCAGCTCCCCCGGCTTCCTCTACGTCCAGGAAGCCCCCGGCAAGCTCGCCGGCCACGCCCTCTCGACGCGCCTCGCCCTCTTCCTCTGGAACTCCCCGCCCGACGCCGAACTCCGCTCCCTCGCCGCCGCCGGCCGCCTCTCCAACCCCACCGTCCTCCGCGCCCAAACCGAGCGCCTCCTCAACCACCCCAAATCCACCCGCTTCGTCGAAGCCTTCTCCGACTACTGGCTCGACCTCCGCAAAATCGACGACACCTCCCCCTCCACCACCCTCTACAACGATTACGAACTCGACGATCCCCTCAAGCTCGCCGCCGTCGAAGAGACCCGCCTCTTCACCGCCGAACTCTTCCGCCGCAACCTCCCGGCCCGCACCGTCATCCACTCCGACTTCACCTTCCTCAACGAACGCCTCGCCCGCCACTACGGCATCCCCGGCGTCACCGGCGCGAACCTCCGCCGCGTCACCCTCCCGCCCGATTCCGTCCGCGGCGGCCTCATGACGCAAGCCAGCATTCTCAAGGTCACCGCCAACGGCACCACCACCTCCCCGGTCCTCCGCGGCGTCTGGATCATGGAGCGCATCCTCGGCTTCCACACCGCCCCGCCCCCCGGCGTCCCCGCCGTCGAACCCGATATCCGCGGCGCCGTCACCATCCGCCAGCAGCTCGATAAACACCGCGCCGACCCCTCCTGCGCCTCCTGCCACCGCAAGATCGATCCTCCCGGCTTCGCCCTCGAAAGCTTCGACGTCTTCGGCGGCTACCGCACCCGCTACCGCGCCGCCGTCGATGACGCCAAGCCCGAACCCGGAGTCGGCTTCTCCGGCCAGCGCTTCGCCTTCCATTACGCCCTCCCCGTCGATTCCGCCGGCGCCCTCGATGGCGGCGGCAGCTTCCAGGACATCCGCGAATTCAAAAAGCTCCTCCTCGCCAAGGAAGAGCAAACCGTCGCCCGCAACCTCGCCACCCAACTGCTCGTCTACTCGACCGGCGCCCCCGTCAGCTTCGCCAATCGCGCCCAAGTCGACCAGATCCTCCTCCGCACCCGCGCCTCCCAATACGGAGTCCGCGATCTCGTCCACAGCATCGTCCAAAGCCCTCTCTTCCAATCCAAATGACGCCCCCGAACCTCCGCTCCCGCGCCCTCTCCCGCCGCACCCTCCTCCGCGGTGCCGGCGTCTCGCTCGCCCTGCCCCTCCTCAACGCGATGGCCCAGCCCGCCCCGCAAGCCGGCGCCGTCCCCCGCCGCATGTTCGCCATCTGCAACAACCTCGGCCTCCTCCCCGGCGAGTTCTTCCCCACCGGCCCCGGCCCCTCCTATACCCCTTCCCCCTATCTCAAGCTCCTCGCCGATCACCGCGACCACTTCACGGTCTTCTCCGGCGTCTCCCATCCCAACGTCGACGGCGGCCACCCCTCCGATATCAGCTTCCTCACCGCCGCGCCCCACCCCGCCAGCAGCTCCTTCCGCAACACCATCTCCCTCGATCAGTACATCGCCGAACGCATCGGCAGCCAGACCCGCTTTCCCTCGCTCACCCTCGCCGTCAACACCGGCTTCCGCTCCCTCTCCTGGTCCGGCAGCGGCGTCGCCATCCCGCCCGAACAGAGCGCCGCCAGCGTCTTCCGCCAGATGTTCATCCAGGGCACGCCCGCCGAGATTGAAGCCAAACTCGCCGAACTCGATACCGGCCGCTCCATCCTCGATACCGTCGCCGGCCAGGTCCGCAGCCTCGAGAAGTCGGTCGGCGCCGAAGACCGCGCCCGCCTCGACCAGTACTTCACGAGCGTCCGCGAACTCGAAGGCCGCCTCCAAGCCTCCCGCGGCTGGGAGCGCAAGCCCAAACCCGTCGTCAAGGATCCCGAGCCCCAGGACCTCCCCAACCCGTCCCTCTACATGGCCAAGGTCGCCCAGATGTACAGCCTCGTCCGCCTGGCCTTTGAGACGGATTCCACCCGCGCCGTCACCCTCATGCTCGATAGCGTCAGCTCCCCAGTCCTCCAGATCCGCGGCGCCACCATCAATGACGGTTATCACAACCTCTCGCACCACGGAAAGTCCGAGGATAAGCTCTCCCAGCTCCGCATCATCGACACCTGGCATATGCGCATGTTGGCCGACCTGTTCAAAGGCCTCCGCAACGTCCAGGAAGGCGGCGAAACCCTCATGGATCGCACCATGGTTCTCTACGGCTCCAACCTCGGCGACGCCAACGCCCACTCCACCGCCAACATGCCCACCCTCCTCGCCGGAGGCGGCTTCAAACACGCGGGCCACCTCGCCTTCAACCGTGAGCAGAACTATCCCCTCCCCAATCTCTTCGTTTCGATGCTCCAGCGCATGGGCATCGAGACGGACCGCTTCGCCTCGGCCACCGGAACCATGACCGGCCTGGAACTCAAGAAAAGCTAGCCATGCCCCGCGCCCTCCTCCTCTTTCTCCCCCTCCTAGCTGCCGCGCAATCCGCCCCGGTCGTGGTCGACTTCGAAGCCCCTGCCGTTCTCCTCACGCCGGGAGACAAAGCCAACCGCCTCGAAAAGTGGGAAGAAAAAGGCGTGGTCTTCACGCTCGCCCACGCCCCGCAGAAAACGAAAGCCAAAGGCCTCGTCATGTTCTTCGAACACCTTTCCACCGGCAAGAAAGGAATCGGCAGCGCCATGGCCCTCGAACAAATCCCCGTCCGCGCGACCCTCCCCCAGCCCGCCGCCACGGTCACGGTCACCTTCTGGGGTTCCACCGGCGTCCCCGCCGTGCTCGAAGCCTATGACGCCGCCGGCCAACTCCTCGACCGCGCCGCCCTCCCCGCCGCCCCGCTCCGCAAGTCCCCCGCCGACCCGGTCCCCACCTTCACCCTGACGGTCAAAGCTAACCAGATCGCCTACATCCAGTTCTCCGGCCCCCGCCCCGGCGAATTCCTCGCCGCCGACGAACTCCGCTACACCCTACCCTAACCCTCCTCCATCCGCCGCAAATTCCCAAACACCCCGCCAATCCCCGCCCCCAACCCCACCGCCCGTACCCATCCCCCGCCCCCCATCTCCCACCACGCCGCCTCCATCACCGCCGCCGGCCACAGCACCAACAGAACCGCAATCGCCAACCCCGCCGGCATCCAAGCCCACGCATACGGCTCCCGCCAACCCCGCCCCATCGCCACCAGCAACGCCGCCCCCGCCCCACCCGCCACGCAGCTCGACGCATAGCTCACCACGTCAACCGCCAAGAAAGCCCCCGCCTCCCCCGCCATCGCCCAACTCACCGCCGGATAAGCCAACTCCAGCCCCAAAAACCATCCCCACGCCCGCCACCGCTCCGCCCACGGCGCATAAATCGGCGGCAAAAACGCCCAGGAAAAGTAGATCAGCACCGCCCACGAAGCGTACACCCCGCCCACCCACCGGCTCTCCATCCACTCACTCCCCGGCCACTCCCGCAACAGCACAAACGCCCCCAGCGGCGCCGCCGCCACCCCCACGCAAAGCGCCACGAACATCGCCCACTCCAGCCGCCGCCCCACCCTATTTCACCGCGTACCGCAACTCCACAAACCGCTCCCCCATCACCGTCGCCGATACCACCCGCCACGGCCGCCCCGTCAAATCCCGCGGAAACATCGGCTTCCCTCTCCCCAAAGTCACCGCCCCCACCTGCACAATCAACTCATCCAGCAACCCGGCATCATAAAACTGCCCCGCCAACTCCCCACCGCCCACCACCCACAAATTCTTATCCCCCGCCGCCTCCCGCATCGCCGCATGCACCGGCCCCACCGCCCCCCGCACAAACCGCACATCCGCCCCCGCTACCCGCGGCAACTCCCGGCTCGTAAACACCCAGCAAGGCTGCGTATACGGCCACGCCAAACCCGAAGCCAGCACCCACTCGTACGTCGCCGACCCCATCGCCAGCGCCCCCACCGCGGCGATGAACGCCGGGTAACTCGACTCTTCCGGGTCACCCAGCGTCATCAACCAATCGATCGAGTCGTCGGCCGTAGCCACGAAGCCATCGAGCGTACTTGCCGTGTAGTACTGCGTCTTCATTTCGGCGTAACGTGAATCAAAGCGCCCGGATTGGCGTCTTCAATCATCCACAGCGTCCCATCCGGAGCCTGCGCCACGTCGCGAATGCGCTTGCCAACGTCCCACCGCTCGGCCGTCTTCGCCCCGCCCTTGCCGTCGAACACAATCCGGTTCAGCGTATGGCTGCCCAGACCCGTGATGAACCCATTCCCGTTCCACTGCGGAAACGCCTTTCCGCCCTTATAGAACATCAGGTTCCCCGGCGCGATCACCGGCGTCCAGTAGATCACCGGCTTGGTGAACTCCGTCCGCGAGTCATGGCTCGGAATCGGCACTTCGTTATAGTTCATGCCGAAGGAAACCAGCGGCCAGCCGTAGTTCTTGCCCTTCTCCACCAGGTTCAGCTCATCGCCCCCGCGCGGCCCGTGTTCCACTTCCCACAGCTCGCCCGTCGGCGAAAACGCCAACCCGTACGGAGCCCGGAAGCCGCTCGCCCACGTCTCCGACGGCGTCAGATTCGGTCCCGGAAACGTGTACTTGCTCACCTCCGGCGCCGACTTCGCCAACTCCGTATCGCGCGGCGGATCGATCAGCGTAATCGTGCTCGCCCCCGTCTTGCCGTAGTTCGGATTCCCCGGCGCCGGCTTGCCGTCCAGCGTCAGCCGCAGCACCTTACCCACCGGCTGGTCCGGATCCTGCGCCGGCGTCATCCGCTGCCGGTCGCCCACGGCCATGTAGATGTATTGTCCATCCGGCGAGAACGCAATCTGTCCGCTCGCCTGGCCGCCCTTGCCCCGCGGCATCTGCCGCCAGATCACCTGCAGGTCCAGCAGCCGCGGCACGCGCCCGGCGTTCAGCTTCCCTTTCGCCAGCACCTGGCTGCCGCCGTATTCGCCCGGCTCGATATAGGTCAGGTAGATGCTCTCATCCTCGGCGAACTTCGGCGAAACGAACACGCCCAGCATGCCGTTCTGGCCCTGCCAGTAAACCGGCGGTGTCCCGCTCAGCGGGGCAATCTTCTCGCCCTTGGCCGACACCAGCCAAATCGGGCCAATCTTTTCCGTAATCAGCATCCTGCCATCGGGCAGAAACGCAATCCGCCACGGCAGCGAAAACGTCGATACCGTCGTCGTCTGGAACGGCAACGTCGGTTCAGGTTTCTGAGCGCCGGCATTCACTTGGGTCCACGCGCTCGTGCACCCGAAGGCGAGCAGCAGCGCGGCATTCGCCAATCTCATGGGAAGTCTCCTTGCTTAACAAACTACCAATACAACCCCATTGGATGCATCCGTCCGCCACGCTAGAATCACCAAAAGCGGATGACCAACCACAAAATCTTCAAGATGCCCTTCGCCAAGGTCTACCCCTGCTACCTCACCAAGGCCGAAAAGAAGGGCCGCACCAAGGCCGAGGTGGACACCATCATCCACTGGCTCACCGGCTACGACCAGGTCGCCCTCGACCATCAAATCGCGAGCCAGGTCGACATCGAAACCTTCTTCGCCCAAGCCCCGCAACTCCACCCCAACGCCCCCAAGATCACCGGCCTCATCTGCGGCCACCGCGTCGAGCAGATCGAAGATCCCCTCATGCAAAAAATCCGCTACCTCGACAAGCTCATCGACGAGCTAGCCAAAGGCAAAGCGATGGCCAAGATCCTCCGCAGCTAACCAGGCCCGATGCGCTCCCGAACTCTTGCTTTGATCCTCCTCGGTGCCCTATCCCTGGCGCCCGCTCCCGCGCAGCCCGTCGCCTTTGAGACTCCTTTCTGGCCCGGCCGCTCCGCCCGCCAGGATCCCCGCTTCCTCAGGATCGAGCCGCATCCCTGCGGCGAGGTGGCCATCGCCCGAACCACCACGGTCCCCGGCACCCGCGCAACCGATCCCCTGATCGCCGAGACGGTCCGCGAAATCGGTTCCGCCGGTCAAACACTCCGCCGTTGGCGCGTGCCGGTCGACTCCTACCCCATCGCCATTCCGGCCCCCCGACCGCTCCCCCGGCGCCGGGCAACCCTTGCCGCCCCGCTTCGCCAGGCGAATCCCCGCTCTGCCAAACCCTAACCGGCCTCACTACCAACCAGAAGCGAACCGTCCAGTTCCAGGCCCCCTGCACCGAACCATCCCCGGCCCCAGGGCAGGGAACCGCCACCCCCGGCGGTTCCCCTCTCCCGTCAGAAATACAGCTTCAACGCCGCCTGCATAATCCGCGGATCCCGCGCCGTCGTAATCCGCCCAAACGCCGCATTTTGGAACGCCGCCACCGGATTCCCAAAATTCGGCTTGTTCATCGCGTTGAAGATCTCCCACCGGAACTCCAGCTTCCGCTTCTCCGCAAACTGGAAGCTCTTAAATGCCGCCGCGTCCAGATTCACCAGTCCCGGCCCATACAACAAATTCCGGCTCGACGTCCCAAACGTCCCCAACGCCGGCAGCGCAAATGCCGCCGTGTCAAAGTACCGCTGAATCATCGCGCCCCGCTCCACCCCGCTATACACCTCCGGCATCCGCAAAATGTCCGCCCGGTCCCGGCCAATCCCCGCCAGGCTCCGGTCCACCCCAGCCGACACGCTAAACGGCACCCCGCCCTGCAGCGTCAAAATGCTGTTCAACTGCCAGCCCGCCAGCACGAGCTTCTTGAAGCCCGTCGCCCCCTTCCCAAACGGCAACTCCCACAAAATGCTGTTCACCACCCGGTGCCGCACGTCAAAGTCGCTCGGGCCCTTGTCCAGATTCTGCCGGAACGGATTCGTCGACTGGTTGCCCGTGCCCGAGTTCCCGTCGTTCGATGCCAGGTCCAACGACTTCGCCCACACATAGCTCCCCAGAATCGAGAAGCCGCTCGCCAACCGCCGGTTCCAGCTCAACTGGAACGAGTGGTACGTCGAATTGGCCGTCGACTGCGTCGACCGGATCTCGCTGAAGCCGCTGTACAGCCGCCGCGCATCCACGTTCCCCGTCGTCGACTGACCCGGAATAAACACGGCCGGGTTGATGTTCTGCCCCACCATGAACTTCGTGCCCTTCGATCCGATATAGGCAAACGTGAACACCGTCTTCCCCAGCAACTCCCGCTGAATATTCAGGTTCCACTGCTGCATGTAGCCGCTCGTGAAATCCGGGTCCACCGAGTTATGCGTAATCGGCCGCACAAACTGCCGCCGCGCCCGGTCCTCCGCCGTCACCGGCGGGACGTAGTTCCGCAGGATGTTCAACTGCCCGGGGTTCGCCGCGTACGGGTCGCTCAACTGCACCGTAAACGTCCGCAGCCCAAACGAGAACGGCTGATTGATCGAGTTCGTGTTCAAACCCACCAGCCGCAGCGTGTCCCAAAAAATCCCGTAGCCGCCCCGGATACTCGTCTTCCCGTCCCCAAACGGATCCCACGCAAAGCCAAACCGCGGCGCCGGCTTGTTCCAGTCGTCGCCCACAATCCCGTTCGGAATCCCTTCATCGCCGGGGAACAACGCCCCCAACGGCGCCAGCGGATAGATCCGGCTCTGCCGCCCCTCCCGGAACGCCCCCAACTCCTCGTTCTTCTCCTTCACCATCAGGAACGGCTCCCAGCGCAGCCCCAGGTTCAACGTCAGCCGCCGGTTCACCCGCCAGTCATCCTGGAAGTAGAGAAACGGCGTCCACTTGTACTGAAACGCCCGAATCGGCGAGTTCTGGTAAACGTCATTCGCCGCCCCCAAAAAGAAGTCCGCGTACCCGTAGCCCTGGTTCCCCGTCCGCTGCCCGTTCACGCTGAACTGCGGATCTTTCTGGAAGAACTCCCGCCCGTTCCGCCGCAGCCGCGAAATCTCGCCGCCAAACGTCATCGTGTGGCTGCCGCGCGTATAGGTCATGTTGTTGATCACCTGATAATTCATCATGTAGCTATTGAAGTTCGTGTCCACCCGCACCCCAAAGCCATTGGCAATCGAAATCGCCCAATCCGTCGGCACCCCCGCCGGCGACAGCGAAACGCAGCTCCGGCAGCCCAGCGCCGCCCAGTCCAGCGCCGGCGCCGTCGGCAGCGGAGCCCGCACGAACGTGTTCCGCGCCACCGTCGCCGTAAACGTGTTCACCAGATTCGGCGTAAACACGTAGCTGTGGTTCAACGTCGAGTTGTACGTCACCCAGTTATTCTGCGAGTTGAACAGCAGCAGCCCGCTGTTCTGGTTGCGCCGGAAATCGTCGAAGAAGAACCGGAAGTTCACTTTCTGCTTATCCGAAATCGAATGGTCGAACTTGATCGTCACCTGGTCTTCATCCGTCGGCAGCGAAACGTTGTAAGCGAAAATGTTCCCCGGACTATTCGGCAGCGGCATAAACACCTCGGCAAACCGCGTCGCCACCGGGTCCAGTCGCGACGCCGGCACAATGGCCCCCGGAAACGGAATGCCCTGCGGCGCCTGCGGCGTCACCGTCTCGGGCGGCGCCACGCTGATCGGCGTGCCCCGAATGCTCGACGCGCTGAAATTGCCCTGCCGCTCGAGCGCCGTCGGCACGATGATCGACGACGAGGTCGCCCCCAGCCGCTGCCGCGTCCCCTCGTAAGAAAAGAAGAAAAAGGTCTTGTCCTTGCCGTTGTACAGCTTCGGAAACAGCACCGGCCCGCCCAGCGTCCCGCCGAACTGATTCCGCCGCAGCGGATCCTTGCCCCGCGCAAAGAAGTTCCGCGTGTTCAGCTTGTCGTTGCGCAGAAAGTTGAACAACACGCCGTGGTAATCATTGGTCCCGCTCTTGGTCACCATGTTGATCACCGCCCCGCCGTTCCGTCCGTTCACGGCGTTATAGCCGTTCTGCAAAATCGAAAACTCCTGCAGCGTATCCGGATTCGGAAACGCCGCCGGCAGGTTGTTGTACATGTCCATGTTCAACCCGCCGTCCAGCGTGTAGGAACTCGCATTCGGCCGCGCCCCGTTCACGCTAAAGACAATGTTCGTATTCAGCGCAATCCCGCTCGCCGCCGATCCCGTGCCCATCTGAATCGACCCCGGCAGCAGCGCCTGCAGTTGCAGCGCGTTCCGCCCGTTCAGCGGCAGCTCCACCACGCGCCCGCTGTCCACCACTTCCTTCACCGTCCCGCTGAATGTATCTACGGTCGTCGCCGTGGCTGAAACATCCAGTACTTGCTGCACATCGCCCACCTGCATCGAAAAATCCTGCCGCGCCCGCTGGTTGATTTCGACAAGCAGCGACTTCACCTGCGCCCGCCGGAACCCCGCGGCCTCCACCTCCACCGAGTAAGTACCCGGCCGCAGGTTCGGAAAAATGTAATCGCCCCGGTCATTCGTCTGCGCGGCCTCTCGCGAGCCCGTGCCCTCCAAAGAAACCGTGACTTTCGCGCCCACCATGGCCGCCCCCGATCCATCCGTGATGGTCCCGAAGATGGTCGCGGTAGCCGTTTGTCCATACAGGCTCATGGAGCCCAGGAAGATACCCAGAAGCAGTGTTTTCGCTACGTTCATGCGCCAGAACCTATCACTAACTTTCCTGGGAGACAAGGGGGCATGATACTCGCTTCCACCACATCCCGCCGTTTCGATTAAGATTGCCTAATTAATTGGAGTAACGTAGAACGCGCAGCAGTTCTCCGCCTTGGTAGAGTGGAACATGGATCGCCGTCCCCTCGGCCTGCCGCCGCTCCTCGTCGCTCATCGCCTGCGTCAAGTCGATCAGGCTCTCCTCGCCCTGCTCCGGTCTCTCGAAGCCTCCGACTGGGATCTGCCCGTCATTGTGCCCTCCTGGACCGTGCGGGACGTCGCCGCCCATTTGCTCGACACCGCCTCCCGCAAGCTCTCCCTCGCTCGCGATGCCTGCTTTGTCGAGCGTCCCGCCATCCATAGCCCCGGCGATCTGGTCGCCTTCGTCAACCGTCTCAACCGCGAAGGCGTCGCCGTCTACCGCCGTCTCAGCCCCGCCCTCCTCATCGAATGGATGGAGCTGGTCTGTCTGCAGTCCGCCGCCTTCCACGAGTCGCTCGACCCCTTCGCCCCCTCGCTGTTCCCGGTCTCTTGGGCCGGCGAACAGACGTCGCTCAACTGGTTTGACACCGCTCGCGAACTCACCGAACGCTGGCACCACCAGCAGCAGATCCGCCTGGCGGTCGGCCGGCCCGGTATCCTCGTGCCCGAGCTCTATCATCCTGTCCTCAATTGCTTCGTCCGTGGCCTGCCCTATCATCTCCGTAACGAACCGCGCCCGGACGGCGAATCCCTCGTCCTCCGGATCACCGGCGATTCAGGCGGTGAGTGGACGCTCCTCGCTCACGATAGCCAGTGGCGCTTGGCGCCCGGCGCCCATCCCTCCCCGTCCGCTCGCGTCATCATTCCGGAGGAGATCGCCTGGCGAATCTTCACCAAAGCAATCAGCCGCCAGTCCGCCCTCCCGCTCTGTACCTGCGAAGGCGATCCCCGCCTCTGCGAAGCAGTCCTGAGTCTGGTGGCGATCGTTGGCTGACCCCACCTCCCAGGCCCCGGCTTACTGCTTCACCGCGAAGTAGTAATAGTTCTCCCCCTCGTCCACCTCATGGCCCACCAGGGCAAACCCATGGGCCGCCAGCACCCGCGCATACTCCGCCTGCCCCAGCGACTCCGAGCGCAACCCCGTCATCGCATCGTTCCAACCCAAAACCTCCCGCGGCGCCGTAAACAGAAACGAGCCCCCCGCCCGCAGCGCCTCGGCCGCTTTTCCTATCACGCGCCTCTGCTCTTCAGGCCGCATCAGGAAGAGCAGACCCCAGGCGAGAACCCCGTCAAACGTCCGTCCGAACAGCGTCGCCTCCTCCGCCGCGCCGCACTCGGTCGGCGCATCCGGAAACCCTTCCCGAAACTTCGCGAGCAGCGTCGCCGAAGCGTCCACCCCGTATACGACGAACCCGTCCTCCCGCAATCCCCGCGCCAGCGGAACGCCGTGGCCGCAGCCTAGGTCAAGGATCGCGGCCCCGCCACCCAACCCCTGCGCCCAACGCCGCACCGTGGCGAGCCCAATCAGCGGAGACCGCGCCAGGATAAAATCCCTCGCGAGCGCTTCGTATCCGTTCGAGCGGTCACTCATATCCCCGCCACCCTACCACGGCCCGCGCCTGCCCGAAATCGTTTTCACAACCTATTGCGAAAAATCTTCGTCGCGGAACTCTCCTGCAATCAATCACCTGCGGGGATCCGCCCCGCCCGCCCGTCCGGGTTCCGCCCGCGCGCCTCGTACCGTCAGAAGCAAGGAGTCCCCATCATGAAGCAATCTCTCACCGAAGAACAAAAGCAGCGCCGGGCGGAAACCGCTCGTCGCAACGGAGCCAAAAGCAAAGGCCCGGTCACCCCGGAAGGCAAACATCGCAGTTCCATGAATGCCATCACCGTCGGCGACTACGTCGACGTCCACGATGAGGAGCTGCCCGCCTTTGCCCGCATCCTGTCCGTCGAAGACCGCAAAGCCTATGTCCGGCTGCAACAGGCCAATCTGCGTCACTACCGGCCGCAGTCGGATACGGAACGCGGCCTCGTCCGCAATATCACCGCCGAACAGTTCGCCTACGAACGCTACGGCCGCATCGAAACCCTGCAGTTCCAATCCGAGCACGACGAAACGCGCCGCGAATCGCCCGAGATCCCGCCCGAACTGCTCAGTGGTTTCGCCATCGAGCGGTCTCTGTCCAATGACCGGCTCCATCGTCTGATCGAACGCAAACGCAGAGCGCATCTCATCGCCTGGACCAAGCTCGTGGCCCTCTACGAACGCATGCGGCGGACCTTCCCGGCGCCGGAGCCGGAACCGGCCGCCAACACCGGGCTTCTCGACACCGTCGAACCAATCCTCGAAGTTGTCCGCCAGGCCGAAAACGAACCCAGCTTGCAGCTCCCGGAGAATGCGGTCTATCTCATTCATAATGAGTCACTTATGAGAAAATTAGCCCCGTATCTCGACGTCGCTGAATTACGAAAACGCTACCCGTTGCCCAAGTCCCCCAGAGCCGCTTAACTACGCCCTGTAGCCAGATAGACCGCTTGCGTTCGGATCAAAAAACGGATAAAGTCTCCCTCCATGCTTAGAGGTTTATGTCCGCGCATCGCCCAATTGGGCATCTTGATCCTTTTTCTTACTTCCCTCAGCTTCGCGCAAAGCGAACGCGGCCTCATCGGCGGCACGGTCACTGACCAAACCGGCGCCGCGGTTCCCTCCGCGGAAGTCGTCGTCGTCAACACCGCTACCAACGCCACCTTCAAGGTCACCGCCTCCTCCACGGGCGAGTTCTCCGCGCCGAACCTGATCCCCGGCGCCTACCGCGTCACCGTCTCGGCCACCGGCTTTAAACGCGTCGTCCAGCAGAACGTCATCGTCGCCGCCTCCTCCTCGGTGCGCCTCGAACTCCAGCTCCAGATCGGCCAGGTCTCCGAACAGATCGAAGTCGTCGGCAACGCCGCCGCCGTCCAAACCGACACCGCCAAAGTCTCCACGCAAGTCCAGAACAAGCTCGTCGACGAACTCCCCCTCGTCGTCGCCGGCTCCATGCGCAGCCCCTTTAACCTCGTCGCCGTAGCCGCCGAAGCCCGCGGCGACGGCCAGCGCCTCTCGCTCGGCGGCGGCCAGGCCGCCTCCTGGGACGCCACCCTCGACGGTCACTCCGTCGGCACCAACCGCTCCGGCGATACCGCCGAAGCCGCCCTCAACACCCCTTCCGTTGAAGGCCTCACCGAGTTCTCCGTCGATACCAACGGCTTCAAGGCCGAATACGGCCAGGCCGGCGGCGGCGTCATGACCTTCGCCTCCAAGTCCGGCACCAACGACATCCACGGCACCGTCTACAACTTCCTCCGCAACGACGCCATGGACGCCCGCGGCTTCTTCGCCGCCCGCCGCTCCGTCTACCGCCAGAACGACTTCGGCGGCACCTTCTCCGGCCCCGTCCGCGTCCCCAAACTCTACGACGGCCGCAACAAGACCTTCTTCTTCGTCGCCTACGAAGGCTTCCGCAATCGCGTCGGCGCCAACGACGTCATCCTCTCCGTGCCCACCCCGGAGATGTACCGCGGCGACTTCCGCAACTGGGTCGATCAAGCCAACCGGGTCATCCCCGTCTACGATCCCTCCACCACCCGCCCCAACCCGAACGGCGCCGGCAACATCCGCGACGTCTTCCCCAACAACCAGATCCCCTCGAACCGCTTCTCCCGCACCTCCTCCGCCATCGCCGGCTTCGGCTCCTCCGTCGCTCCCAATCGCGGCTTCGCCCCCGGCACGAGCGGCTACGTCCGCCAGAACTACCTCGTCTCCGGCGGCACCGAAATCACCCCCACCGATAAGTGGTCCGTCAAAGGCGACCAGCTCTTCGGCTCCAACCACCGCGTCAGCTTCCTCTGGAACACCACCCAGTTCCGCCGCAAGCCCGGCCCCGCCGGCGCTCCCGGCCTCCCCGAGCCCCTCTGGAACGGCCAGCTCCAGGCCTGGGACACCGAAGCCTATCGCGTCACCCACGATTGGACCATCAACTCCCGCATGGTCAACCACCTCTCGTTCGCCAAGAACACCTTCACCAAGAACAGCTTCTCGGCCAACGTCGACAAGAACTGGAAAGACAAGGTCTGCATCGCCAACGTCGTCGACTGCAACCAGAACTTCCCCACCATCAACTTCACGGAATTCACCTCCTGGGGCGGCGCCTCCTACAACGGCACCAATCAGCCCGGCTGGGGCTTGAAGAACGACCTGAGCTACATCCGTGGCTCCCATACCTTTAAGTTCGGCTTCGCCTATCAGGACCAGAACGCCGACGGCTTCGGCCAGCAGGACATCGCCGGTCGCGCCGACTTCAACTTCCTCAGCACCTCCGTCCCCGGCGCCACGGCCTTCCCCGCCAGCGGCGGCAGCTCCTTCGCCTCCTTCCTCCTCGGCGACGCCTTCCTCGGCCGCACCGAGACCATCCGTAACGTCACCCAGCGCTTCCCCTACTACGGCTTCTACGCCCAGGATGACTTCCGCATCTCCCGGAAACTCACCATCAACTACGGCATCCGCTACGACGTCACCATGCCTCCGACCAACAAGAACGACGAGTACTCGGACTTCAACCCGGACCGCCCCAACCCCGGCGCCAACGGCCGCCCCGGCGCCCTCTGGTTCGCCGGCTTCGGCCCCGGTCGCGAGAACACCCGCAGCCTCGTCCCCGGCTGGTACGGCGGCGTCGGCCCCCGCATCGGTCTCGCCTATAGCCTCGATCAGAAGACCACCATCCGCTCGGGATACGGCCGCTCCTTCTCCCGCGTCACCGCCGTCCAGGGCTCCGGCCACTTCGCCGGCTTCATCGGCCAGTACCAGTTCGAAAACAACTCCCAGGGCCTCCAGCCCACCTTCCGCATGGACCAGGGCCTTCCCGCCTACGTCCTGCCTCCCTCTCTCGATCCGGCTTTCTCAAACGGCCTGAACGTCGACTACTGGCAGGGCCAGGAAGCCACCCGCGCTCCGGAGAACTCCTTCTGGACGCTGACCATCCAGCGCCAGGTCTCCCCCAGCCTCGTCCTCGAGGTCGGCTACAGCGGCAGCGCCGGCTCCCATCTCCAAACCGGCCTGCTCAACTTCAATCAGGTCCCCACGCAGATCTACAACGACCTGATCGCCCGCTTCGGTGGTACCCAGGCCAACAACATCCTCCGCGCCGATATCAACTCCGCCCTCGCCACCAGCGCGGGCATCGGCCTGCCCTATCCCGCCTTCGCGACGCAACGCCTTCGCACCGTCGCCCAGGCGCTCCGCCCCTATCCCCAGTATCAGAACATCGTCACTGGTGTTCAGAACGGTGACAAGTCCGGCCACTCCAGCTATCACGCCTTCATCCTGAAGGCCGATCGCCGCATGTCCGGCGGCCTCACCTTCAACTGGAACTACGTCTTCTCGAAGCTCCTCACCGACTCCGATACCTACTTCGCCAACGGCGCCGGCGCCCAGGACCACTACAACCGCCGCCTCGAAAAGTCCATCGGCCAGAACGACCAGACGCACTCCCTCAAGTTCTCGACCATCTATGAACTCCCCTTCGGCAAAGGCCGCAAGTGGATCACCGGCGGCTTCCTGAACCAGGTCATCGGCGGCTGGCGCATCGCGGCCATCCAGACCTATGCCAGCGGCTTGCCCGTCGCCCTCCAGCGCAACAACCCTATGCCCATCTTCAACGCGCAGGCCCGGCCCGTTGTGGACGGCTACGATAATTGGCGCGCCCCCATCGTCGGCAGCGAGTTCGATCCCGCCGTCGACCGCTTCCTCAAACCCGCCAACCAGTTCCCGGCTCAACCCGTCGCCGGCTTCGGCAACGCCACCCGCTTCAACCCGAAGGTCCGTGGCTTCTGGAACCAGTCGGAAAACGTCAGCCTCGCCAAGACCTTCAACATCGGCGAGCGCCTCCGCATTGACCTCCGCGGTGAAGCCTTCAACATCTTCAACCGCGTCATCTTCGGCACCGGCAGCACCAACCTCAACGCCGGCACCTTCGGCGTCGTCGCTAACCAAGGCAACGACCCCCGCCAGATGCAGGTCGGTCTGAAGATCTACTGGTAACTGCTACCGCAGCGGCTGCACAATAATCTCGGGCAAACGGCAAGCCTGCCTCGCCACCTCGGCGGAGCAGGCTCTTGCTTTTAGGTCCCGCGTCAAACACACCCGGACCTCCTGCAAGAAACGCCCACTGCAGTTCACCGTCACCGCCTCGGCCGGCAGCCCCGGATTCGCCGTCACAAACTCTTTCTGAATCACCGCCGGCGCCACCGTCCGCGCCCGCTTCGGACTCCGCAGCGCCGCCGGAATCTTCACGTTCTGAAACGCCCGCCGCGCCCGGTCAAAGTACCGCGCCGCGTTGTCCCCCGAACAAACCCCGTGCTTCCGCCACTCGTGCCGGATCAGCCCCGCGCTCGGCATGATGTCCATCACCCCGTCAATCACCGGCTTCGAGAGCTGTTCATTCGTCTCGCAAAACTGCGGCCAGCTCCGCTCATACTGCGGCCACAGCCCGTGCAGAATGAAGTCGTATTGGCGCGTCCCCCCGCACTGCATCCGGTCCCGTTCCCCCGCCGGTGTCGAGCAGTGCTGCGGCGACCACGATAGGCTCAGCACGTAGAAGTCGAACTTCCCCGCCTCCCCGCGCGGCGTGTCCCGCCGCTGTCCCCATAGCAATCCCACGCCAAGTAGCAAAACCAGAGCCAATCGCATCGTCCTACCAACTTACAATAGGCCTGTGGACGAAGCCGAACTCATAGCCCGCATCGAGCACCGCCTCGCCCGCCGCGGCCTCGCCACCGGCAACGGCATCGTCACCGGCATCGGCGACGATTGCGCCATCTTCCGCCCCCGCTCCGGTGACGACCTGCTCTTCACGACGGACCAGATGCACCAGGACCGCCACTTCACCGCGGCGACACCCGCGCGCCACGTCGGCCACACCGCGCTGGCCCGTTCTCTCTCCGACATCGCCGCCATGGGCGGCCGCCCGCTCTTCACCATCGTCGCCCTCGCCTCGAATGATCCCGCCTGGATCGACGAGTTTTACGCGGGCCTCCTCGCCCTCGCCGAAAAGCACCACGTCATCCTCGCCGGCGGCGACCTCTCCTCAACGCCCACGCCCTCCTGTGACGTCATGGTCTGCGGCGCCGTCCCCCGCGGCCAAGCCCTGCTCCGCTCGAAAGCGAAACCCGGCGACACCCTCTACGTCTCCGGCCCGCTCGGCGGCGCCGCCCTCGCCCTTGCCAAAGGCGCCTCCCGCCTCCCCGTTCCTCAGTTGGCCCTCGGCCAGACGCTCTACGCCCAAGGCGTCCGCTGCGCCATGGATCTTTCGGATGGCCTCTCCATCGACCTCCGCCGCCTCTGCCTCGCGAGCGGCGTCTCCGCCCATCTCGACACGGTCCCCCGCGCCCGCGGCGCGAGCCTCCACCAAGCCCTCCACGGCGGCGAAGACTACGCCCTGCTCTTCACCTCGCGCAAACCGATCCCGCAAGCCATCGCCATCGGCCGCATCGCCAAATCCGATCCCGGCGAAGTCTTCTACGACAACAAGCCTCTCCCCCTCTTAGGTTGGGACCACTACCATGAACCCCGTTCTTGATCTCATCGAAGCTTTCCGCCGCTCCCAGGTCCTCTTCACCGCCGTCCACCTCGGCGTCTTCGACCTGCTCGCCACCAGCCACACCGCCCCGGCCATCGCCAACCGCCTCGCCGCCGATCTGCGAGCCACCGAGCTCCTCCTCGACGCCTGCGTCAATCTCGGCCTGCTCACGAAAACCGACGGCCGCTACCGCAACACCCCGGACGCCGAACGCTTCTGCACCCGGTCGAGTCCCGAAACTCTCGCCGGCTACATGCTCTACTCCCGCGATGTCCTCTGGCATCTCTGGGCCAACCTCCCGGACGCCATCCGCGAAGGCTCCCACCGCTGGCCCCAAACGTTCCAGCTCGATTCCAGCGCCGACATCTTCCGCCACTTCTTCCGCACCCCCGAATCGCTCCAAACCTTCCAGCAAGGGATGCACGGCTTCGGCCTCCTCTCTTCGCCCAAGGTCGTCGCGGCCTTTGACCTAACCAACTTCCAACACCTCTGCGACCTCGGTGGAGGCACCGGCCACCTCGCCGCCGCGGCCCGCGCCCATTGGCCCTATCTCTCCGCCAGCGTCTTTGACCTCCCGGCAGTCATCGAAGCCTATCCCGTCCCCGGCGTTCAAGGTATCGCCGGAGACTTCTTTACGGACCCGCTACCTCCCGCCGATCTCTACGCCCTAGGCCGCATCGTCCACGACTGGTCCACCCCCAAAGTCGAAACCCTGCTCCAGAAGATCTACGCCGCCCTCCCCGCTGGCGGCGGCCTCCTCCTCGCCGAAGCGATCCTCGACGACGACCACACCGGCCCCCGCCACGCCCTCTTCCAATCGCTGAACATGCTCACCTGCACCGAAGGCCGCGAACGCTCGGTGCCGGAATACCAAGCCCTGCTCGAAGCCATCGGCTTCGTCGAAGTCCAAGCCCGCCGCACCGGAGCCCCCGTCGATGCGATCCTTGCTCGCAAGTAGTCTCTTCGCTCTGCCCCTGCTCGCACAGCCCGATCTCCTCGATCGAGCGGCCACGCTGCCGCCCGAACTCTACGCCGACGTCGTCCTCCGTCTCGCCGAAGCCGGCAAACTCGACGTGGAGGAGCCCGCCGAACTCCTCGAACGCATCTTCCTCCTCGCCAACCAAGTGAAGTACCCCGTCCGGCCCCGCACCGGCGCTGGATTGCCCCCGTGGACGGACAGCATCACGGGTGCAATTCACGCGGCGGGAGATCATCAACTCGACCGCCTCTCCATTCAAGTCCGCGTCGCCGTCGCGCTGAAGTCCGCCAAACTCTTTCGGGAAATCGACCCAACGCCCCCGCCCCAAACCTGCAACGACCTGTTCGTCTACCGGCCCGACATCTACTACGAGAATCTCTGGCGCTTTCCCGATGCCGCCCCCGATGCCTTCCGCCGCATCAGCAGGTCCTCCCAAGTGGCCCCTGCCATCAGCGTGCTCGGTCGATTGCCCAACGCCGACGAACTCACCGTCTTCCTCGCCGGCGCCATACCCGAGATTCACGACTCCTGGCGCAGCTTCGCCCCCTTTTCGTTCACCATGCTTCACGATGCCCGCTCCCATCCCTCGCTGGTTCCCGCGTGGCGCGCCTGGTTCACGAACCATATGAACGGCCGCCGCTGCTCCAGTCCGCGGGAGGTCAACGAGCTGCGGATGGCGATCGAACTGTACAACACCCTGAGTGATACGCCCATGGACCTCAAGGACTTCAAGTCCTCCGGGACGGACGAAACGCCCGAGCAGGGGGATTTCTTCTCCGTGCCCGTTTCCAAGCGAATCCTCGCCGACTACCGTGCCCTTCGCTTCGGGGGCGCCAAAGAGACGCTGCCCGAAGCCGAACGCCGGAAGCCCGAGTGGGAAGCGCGCCTGCGGGACTTTCTCAAAGACCTGTCCGAATGGAAGCACGATGACAAACTGACCAGCCGCGAGATCTTCCATCACCGCGCCATCATGGAACAGGGTCTCTTCGACATCATCCCGCCCGGTCCCCTGCTGCGCAAAGCCACCACCGAGCACGTCAGCTTCCTCGCCCTCTCTCCCATCCGAACGGACCATGCCACCGAGTGGCTAACCTATGTCAAAAGGCTGCTGCAGAATTCCCCCTACGCCGCCGAAGAGATCCGCCGCTCCGGCGACCTCGCTCTCAACGTCCTCCTCGAAACCGAAGCAATCGCCTCCCGCAAACGATAAACTGTCGGTTTCATGTCCATCGATCAAATCAACTTCCGCGGCTGGCCCAACTCCTACAAACTCTCGAATGGCATCGTCGACCTCATCCTCACCTCCGACGTCGGCCCCCGTGTCATCCACTACGGCTTCACCGGCGGCCCCAACTTCTTCAAAGAATTCGACGGGATGATGGGCGGCTCCGGCGAATCCCAATGGATGATCCGCGGCGGCCATCGCCTCTGGAAAGGCCCCGAAGACCGCCACGCCACCTACGCCCTCGACAACGGCCCCGTCGAAGTCGCCGCCGGCGACCTCTCCCTGCTCGCCACCCAACCCGTCGAGCCCGAAACCGGCCTCCGCAAGTCCATGCGCCTCACCCTCGACGCCGAATCCTCCAATGTCGAGGTGCTCCACATCATCGAGAACACCAACCTCCTGCCCGTCGAACTCGCCGCCTGGACGCCCACCGTCATGGCCCCGGGTGGCGTCGGCATCACCGGCTGGCCCCCGCGCGGCACCCACCCGGAAATGCTCGAACCCACCAACCCCATCATCATGTGGGCCTTCACCGATCTCTCCGATCCCCGTTGGAAGTTCACTAAGAAGTACCTCATGCTCCGGCAGGATCCGTCGAACCCCGTCCCCCAAAAGCTCGGCCACTTCAATAACCACACCTGGGGCGCCTACAGCCTCCACGGCGGCCTCTTCCTCAAGCAGTACTTCCCCGACGGCATCCCCGAAGAGCATCCCGAATACGGCGCCTCGTTCGAGGTCTTTACCAACGCCGACTTCCTCGAACTCGAAACCATGGGCCCGCTCACGCAGCTCCGTCCAGGCGACGTGCTTACCCACACCGAAGTCTGGAGCCTCCATCCCGACGTCCCGCTCAGCGCCTTCACGGACGACGAGCTCGACGCCAAGGTCCTCCCCCTACTCGGATGATCACTCGCCGCAGCCTTCTCGCCGCTCCCGCGCTGCTCACCGCCCAATCGAAGCAGCCCGATATCGTCATCGTCCTCACCGACGATCTCGGCTACGGCGACCTCTCCTGCTTCGGCCACCCGAACATCGAAACGCCCAACCTCGACCGGTTCGCCACGCAAGGCATCCGCTTCACGGATTGCTACGCCGCCGCGCCCGTCTGCTCGCCCTCGCGCTGCGGCCTGCTCACCGGCCGCACGCCCACGCGCCTTGGTGTCTACGACTGGATCCCCGAAAAGTCGCCGATGCATCTGCAGCGCAGCGAACAGACCTTCGCCAAGCTGCTCCAACAGGCCGGCTACGCCACCGCCCACATTGGCAAGTGGCACTGCAACGGCCTGTTCAACAACCCCGCGCAGCCCCAGCCCAACGATCACGGTTTCGACCATTGGGTCTCGACGCAGAACAACTCTCTGCCTTCCCACAAAGACCCCATCAACTTCGTTCGCAACGGCCAACCCGTTGGCTCGCTCACCGGCTTCTCGAGCCAGATCGTCGCCGATGAGTCCATCGCCTGGCTCAAGTCCGTCCCTGCGTCTAAGCCGGTCTGCCTGTTCGCCTGCTTCCACTCGCCCCACGAGAAGGTCGCGACTTCCGACGCCTTCACCGCGCAATACGGCCAAGCCTCGCCGCGCCAGCGCGCCGAGTACTTCGGCAACGTCGCCGAAATGGACCATCACTTCGGCCGCCTCCTGGCCGCGCTCGAAGCGCAGGGCCGGGGCGACGCGCTCGTCTTCTTCACCTCCGATAACGGCCCCGAAACCCTTCTCCGCTATCCCGCGGCGGACCGCTCCTACGGCACGCCCGGCCCGCTCCGGGGAATGAAGCTCTCGCTCTATGAAGGCGGCATCCGCGTCCCCGGCATCCTCCGCTGGCCCGGCCGCGCGAAGGGCGGTGTCACCTCTTCAGAGCCCATCTCCGGCGTCGACATCCTGCCGACGCTGCTCGCAGCCGCCCGCGCGCCCAAGCCCGCGAACCCGCTCGATGGCACGAGCCTCCTCCCCGTCCTCAAAGGCAAACCCGTTCGCCGCACCGTGCCTCTGCACTGGCACTACCTCAACGCCATGCACGAGCCGAAAGCCGCCCTCCGTGACGGCCCCTGGAAGCTGGTCGGCATGTGGCCCGAAGGCGCGCCCAAATTGCCCATCTCCGGTTACCGGCCCGAAGCCCTGACGGTGGCCCGCCAGCAAACGCTCAGCCGCTTCGCGCTCTACCATCTCCCCACCGACATCGCGGAGGAGAAGGACCGTTCCACGCAGTCCCCCAAACAGTTCTCGAAGCTCCGCGATCGCCTCGTCTCACTCCACCGCGAGGTTCTCGCCTGATGATCACCCGCCGCGGCTTCCTTGCCTCCCTCGCCCCCGCGCCGAAGCGCAACGTCCTCTTCCTCGGCTCCGATGACCTCAACATCTGCCTGAGCTGCTACGGCCATCCGCTGGTCAAGACGCCGAACATCGACCGCATCGCCAAAGCCGGCGTCCGCTTCGACCGCGCCTATTCGCAGTTCCCCTTCTGCAGCCCCTCGCGGACCTCCATGCTCACCGGCCTCGCGCCGGACGCGACCGGCGTCTACAACCTCGAAAAGCACTTCCGCGCCGCTGTCCCCGACGTCGTCACCCTCCCCCAGCTCTTCCGCAACAACGGCTATTGGACCGGCCGCATCGGCAAGATCTACCACTACGGCGTCCCCCGCGATATCGGCACCTCGGGCCTCGACGATCCGCTCTCGTGGGACTACACCTTCAACCCCATCGGCGTCGATAAGACCAAAGAAGAGCCGCTGCTGATCAACCACACCCCCGAGCGCAAGAACATCGGCAGCGCCATCACCCTCCACGCCTCCACGCAGCCCGACGAAGAGCACACCGACGGCATCGCCGCCGCCCACGCCGCCTCGCTGCTCGAGCAGCACAAGGACAAGCCCTTCTTCCTCGCCGTCGGCTTCTACCGTCCGCACGTCCCCTGGATCGCGCCGAAGAAGTACTTCGACCTGTTCCCCCTCGATGAGATCGAGCCACTCTCCTTCGAAGCGGACGAGATGAAGATCGCCCCGCCCTGGGCCTACTTCACCAAGCCCGGCAACTGGGGCATGACCGTGCAGCAGCGCAAAGAAGCCCTGCAGGCCTACTACGCCTCCATCGCGTTCCTCGATGTCCAGGTGGGCAAAGTGCTCGACGCGCTCGATCGCTTGCGGCTCACCGCCAACACCACCATCGTCTTCTGGTCCGACCACGGCTACCACCTCGGCGAACACGGCCAATGGATGAAGCAGGCGCTCTTTGAACCGGCCACCCGCATTCCGCTGCTCTTCTCCGGCGCCGGCGTCCCAGCCCGCAACAAGCTCTGCCGCGGCCCGGTGGAGATGCTCGATATCTATCCCACGCTCGCCGATCTCTGCGGCTTAAAGCCCCCCGCCAAGCTCCACGGCCGCAGCCTGAAGCCGCTGCTCGAACGGCCGCAACTCGGCTCGAGACATCCCGCGGTCAGCCAGGTGCAACGCGGCAAGGTGATGGGCTACTCCATCCGCACCGAACGCTACCGATACACGATGTGGAACGACGGCGCCGAAGGCGAAGAGCTCTACGACTATCAGACCGATCCGCGTGAGTTCAAGAACCTCGCCGCCACGGCCCCGCAGAAAGCCGCGCTACGCGAACAACTCAAAGCCATCGTTCAGGCGCGCGGCGCGTAGTAGCCCTTCCGCGCGCGAACCACCAGATCCTTTCGCGTCTTCACCTTCACGTCCACCCGGTGGAACAACCCGTCCGCCTTCAACGGTTCCGGCCGGTAGAGCACGTTGTACTGGTGCCGCAACTCGTTCGAGATGTTCTCAAACGACTGCGACAACTCCCGCGCCTGGAACGGGAAGAACGCCATGCCGCCGGTCTCGCCTGAAAAGTAGCGGAGCACTTTGTCGCCTTCATTCTCCACTTTGGTGTTGTTCGTGGAGATCGTATAGACCACCACGTCGGCCTTCTGCGCCATCTCAAGCGCCTGGTCCCGCGTATAGCGGCTCGCGTTGTCGTCGCCGTCGCCAAGCACCACCATGGCGCGGCGGAACTTGTGGCGCGGCTGATCCTGCATCAGCTTGTCGCGGCAGGCGAAGTAGATCGCTTCATAGAGCGCCGTGCCGCCTCCGGGCCGTAGGCTGCGAATTGCTTTAGCGAGCTGCTCGGTGTTCCCGGTCAGATCGGCGACGAGCTCCGCGCCGGAGTCGTAGCTGACGATCACGGCCTTATCTTCGGGGCGCACCACGGAGTTCACGAACTCCACCGCCGCTTCCTGCTGGAACTTGAAGCGGTCGCGGACGCTGTTCGATGAGTCCACTAGAATGCCGAGCCGCAGCGGCAGGTCCGATTCGGCGACGAACTCGAGAATCTGCTGCTCCTTCTTCTCCTCGCGAATCTCGAAGTCGTCCTTCGTCAGATTCGTGACGAAGCGTCCCTTCTTGTCCGTAACGGTGAACAGCATGTTCACGCGGGCGACATCGAGCACAATCCGGTTTTGATCTTCGGCGGCCTGTTGCGCCGCCGCCGGAATGGCCGCCAGAGAACTGAGGAAGGTGCGTCGATTCATAAACTGCCTGCCTCGATTATATCTTTGAGTTCCGGCGGCAGCGGAGCTTCCACGGTTATGCGCTCCCCCGTGCCGGGGCTGCGAAAGCTCAGCCGCGCGGCGTGGAGAAAGAAGCGGTCCGGCAGCAGCTCCGCCGCCCGCGCGCCGTAAAGCCGGTCGCCGAGAATCGGGTGCCCCAGCGAGGCCAGGTGCACCCGGATCTGATGCGTCCGCCCGGTGCCGATCTTCACTTCGAGGAAGGCGTGTTTTGCAAAGCGCTGTAGCACCCGCCAATCGGTCAGCGCGTGGCGGCCGGTTTCAAGGCGGCACGTCATCTTCGTGCGATGCACGGGGTCGCGCGTGATGGGCTTCTCGACGCGGCCGCTCTCCGTCTTCGGCAGGCCCTGCACCACGGCCAGGTAGATCTTCTCCACCTCGCGGCTCGCGAACTGTTCGCTCAGCGAACGGTGCGCGGCGTCGGTGCGCGCCACCACCAGGACGCCGCTTGTCTCTTTATCCAGCCGGTGCACAATGCCGGGGCGCTCATCGCCGCCGGCCGTTGAAAGCTGGCCGAAGTGATGCAGCAGCGCGTTCACCAGCGTTCCCGTATGCTGCCCGGCGCCGGCGTGCACCACGACCCCGGCGGCCTTGTTCACCACGACGACATCGTCGTCCTGGTACAGCACCGCGAGCGGCAGATCCTCCGCCTCGGCGCGCAGCGGCGGCCGCTCCATCGGCTCGACAGCCACGTGTTCGCCGCCCTTCAGCACCAGCGACGCCTTGGGCGCGGCGCCGTCCACCTGCACCCTTCCCGCCTTCACCCATTCCTGCAAGCGCGACCGGCTGAACTCCGGCAATTTTCCCTGCAAGTAATGGTCGAGCCGCTGGCCCCTTCCCGAGTCATCGACATGAAACTCCACCTGTCCAGTATCCTGTGTAAGTGATCCGCAGCGCGATAGTTCCTGTAGCCGGCCACGGCACCCGTCTTCTTCCGGCCACCAAGTCTCAGCCGAAAGAGATGCTTCCCGTCGCCCGCAAACCCATCGTCCAATACGTCGCCGAAGAGCTCGTCGCCAATGGCATCGAGAACATCTGCTTCATCACCGGACGCAGCAAGACCTCCATCGAGAACCATTTCGACTCCGATCCGGAGTTGACCCGCGTCCTCACCGAAGGCAAGAAGCAGGACCTGCTCGACGAACTGAAGTTCGAAGAGCTGGCGGCTAAGTTCTACTACACGCGCCAGCGCGTCCAGCGCGGCCTCGGCGACGCCATTCTCTGCGGCGAGAACTTCGCCGGCGAATCGCCCTTCCTGGTCGCGCTCGGCGACTCCATTCTCGGCCTCAACGCGCAGTCCCGCAGCGTGGCCCGCATGTCGGAGCTGTTTGCCGAGTTGCGAGCCACCTGTGTCATCGCCGTCGAGGAGGTGCCGGCCCATGAGGTCCACCACTACGGCATCATCGATCCGGGCGAAGGCGAAGGCGACTGGACGCGGATCCGCAACATCATCGAGAAGCCGTCGGTCGACTCCGCTCCTAGCCGCTGGGCCGTCGCTGGCCGCTATGCGTTTTCGCCGATTATCTTCGACATGATCCGCCGGGTGCAGCCCGATAAGCGCGGCGAGATCCAGTTGACCAGCGCCATCCAGCACCTGTGCGAAGAGGGCAAGCGCGTCGTCGCCCTGAAGCTGCCGCCGCAGGACAAGCGCTACGACATTGGCAACTTCCCCAGCTACTTTGAAACCTTCGTCGAATTCGCGCTGGCCGACCCGCTCTACGGCGCGGAGTTCCGGGTGACCCTCGAAAGGCTGCTCGGCCGGAAATGACCCGCGCGCGCGTCCTGTTTCCGCTGCTGTTCGCAGTGGTTCTGGCCGTGCGGCTCGGGCACCACGCCCTCGTCTGGGTCGAAGAGGGCTACCCCGCGGCGGCCGCGCTCGCGCTGCGGCAGGGCGCCTGGCTGTACCGCGATGTCTGGTTCGATAAGCCGCCCGGCTCCGCGTTCCTTTACCTGCTCTGGGACGCGCGGACCGGCTGGCTGCTGCGGGTCGCCGGGGCGTTGTATATCACCCTCGCCAGTTACGCGGCCTACCGTTTTGCGCGTTCGGAGTGGGGCAGGCGCGAAGGCGCTATCGCCGCGGGGCTGCTGGCGTTCTTCCTGACGTTCACGGTCCCGAGCGCGGCGCTGGTGCTGGGTCCGGACATGCTGCTGATCGTGCCGCATCTGATGGCGGTCCATTACGCGTGGCGCGGCCGCCCGTGGCTCAGCGGCTTTTGGTGCGGGGCCGGGCTGCTCGTGAACACGAAGGCGATGTTCATCGCCGCTGTCTGCGGCTTCTGGCTCTTCAGATCGTTGCCGGCGTTCGGCGTGGCGGTGCTCGCGCCGCAACTGCTGCTGCTGCCGGTGGCGCGCGAGTATTGGCAGCAGGTCTGGGCCTGGGGCATGGCGTACAGCCGGGACACGTTCGTCGCGCAACCGTGGCGCGAGGCGCTGTTGCGGACGGGCAACTGGCTCGGCTTCCAAGCGGCGGCGGTGCTGGCGGGCGGTTGGTTTCTGCGGCAGGGTCCGGGGCGGCGGCGGTGGCTGCTGTGGCTGGCGATTTCGTTTGTCGCCGTGGCGGCCGGGCTGCGCTTCTTCCCGCGTTACTACTTCCATGTGCTGCCCGTCGTCGTGCTGCTGGCGAGCCGGGGATTCGTGCTGCTGCCGCGGCGCTGGGCGCTGGCGGTGAGCCTGCTGCTGCTGATTCCGCTGGTTCGCTTCGGGCCCCGCTACTACTGGCATGAGGTCTGGGCGGACCTCGCCATGGAACGCGATAGCCGCGCGGTGGCGGGCAAGCTGGTGGGTTGCCAAAGCCTCTTCGTCTGGGGCTACCGCCCGGACATCTATGCGATGAGCCACTGCCGCCCGGGTACGCCATACCTCGATTCGCAGCCGCTCACCGGCGTTATGGCGGACCGGCACCTGACCTCGGCCACGCCCACCGTGCCGGGGGACCGGAGCCGCCTGGTGCAGTACCGGCCGCACTACCTCGTGGACGGTTTGGGCCCCTACAATCCGAAGCTGGCCCTGACGCAGTACCCGGACCTTGCGGCGTGGCTCGCGCAGTATGAAGAGATCGGCCGCACGGAAGGGTCGATCATTTACCGCGTCCGTCCAACTGCCACTGAGTGAACGGCGACCGGGCGCCCTGGACGTTGACGTTCAGAACATACGGCGCCTGGGAGCGGAACGCCCGTTCGAGCGCGGGGCCCACCTGGCTCAGCTTCGTGATGTTCTCGCCGCCGCAGCCGAAGCCGCGCGCGATTTGATCGTAGCGGGTGCGGCGCAGTTCGCAGGCTACGGTGGAGCCGAGCAGTTCGCCCTGCAACTCGCGTTCGAGACCCCAGCCTCCGTCGTTACCAACCACAATGACCAGCGGCAGCTTGTACCGCACGGCCGTATCGAGCTCCGCGAGATAGAAGCCGAAGGAGCCATCGCCGGTGACCATCAGCACCGGCTGTTTGGGCCGGTGCATCTGTAGCGCGATGGCGTTCGGCAGAGCCGCTCCGATGGTGGCCATGGGGCCGAGTCGCAGCCAGCCGCCGGGATGATTGGCCGGGAGCATGCACCGGCCCCAATGCACGAAGTCGCCGCCGTCCCAGGAGAGCAGGGGGTCCGCGGGGAGCGTGCGCCGCAACTCCGCGAAGAAGGACGCGGGATGCATCACCTTATCCCCGGCGTGGGCGGCGGCGAGCGCGTCGAGTTCGGCCGGCCATGTCGTGGGCGGAACCCAGTCCGGCGCGGTCCACTTGCCGAGCTTGGCGTTCACGGCGGCGAGCACCTGCCGCACATCGCCGCACAGCGCCACCGTCAGTTCGCGGTTCAGCCCCAGCTCCGGCCCGTGAATATCCACCTGGGCAAACTTGGCCTCCGGCGAGAACAGCCGCGCGCTGCCCATCGCCAACCGGTAATCGATCCGCTTGCCCAGCACCAGCACGACGTCGGCCTGGCGGAACACGTCGATGCAGGCCCGGTTCAGCGCCGGGTCGGCGTAGCCCCGGCTCGGCGTCAGACCGCGGGCCATCGTGACGTCGTAGTAGGGCAGCCGCGACCGTTCGAGAAACTCGCGCAGCGGCAGGCCCGCATCGGCCCACCATAGCCCGCTGCCGCCAATCACCACGGGCCGCTGGGCGCTCTTCAAGAGCCGCAGCAGCGGCGCGACGTCGGGCGGACCCGTCATCGGCTCCGCCTGCGGCGGCCGCGGCGCGGCGGTGGCGGGGGCGCGGAAGCAATCGACGGGGATGGTGAGATGCGCGACGCCCATGCGGCCAGTGGAGGCCTCGCTATAGGCTTTGCCGAGCGCAAACGGAATCTGCGCGGCAGAGGTGACCGTGTGGGCCCACTTGGCCGCGGGCGCGGCCATGGCGGCCTGGTCAATGTCCTGGAAGACAACGCGGTGGCGCATCAGTTGCGCGGGAGCGCCGCTGACCGCGATCAGCGGCGTGCCGTTCGCATGGGCGGTGGCCAGGCCGGTCAGCGAGTTCGTGTGGCCCGGGCCGCCGGTGACGAGCGAGAGCGCGGGGCGGCGGGTACAGCGCGCCCAGGCATCGGTGGCGTGCACGACGGCGGCTTCATGGCGCATGTGCACCACCTCGATGCCGGCGCCCGCCGACTGCGAAAGCACCTCGTTCAGATGGTCGCCCACGAGCGTGAAGATGCGGTCGATGCCTAACGTCTTGAGTGTATTGAGGAACGCCGCGGCGCCATTACCCATGTCTGCCATACTGAAACTTTCTCATGTCCAACATCCTCGTAACAGGCGGCGCGGGCTATATTGGCTCGCACACCGTTTACCAACTTGTGCAGCGCGGCTACAATGTCACCGTTCTCGATGATCTGTCGACCGGCTTTCGGGACGCCGTTCCCGAGCCCCAGCTGCACATCTGCTCCTTGTTCGATACCGAGCAGGTGACCCAACTCCTGATCCGGCAGCAGATTGAGGCCGTGGTCCATTTCGCGGCGTTTATCGCCGTGGGCGAGTCGACCAAGGAGCCGGAGAGGTACTTCACGAACAATGTGTCGGGCAGCCTTTCTCTGTTCAGCGCCATGGCCGCGGCCGGGGTGAACAAGCTCGTGTTCTCGTCGACGGCCGCCGTCTATGGCAACCCCGTCAGCACGCCGATTCCCGAGACGGCGGCCATTGCGCCCGTCAATCCCTACGGCGAGACGAAGGCGACCGTCGAGCGGGCGCTCGGCTGGCTCGACCAGTGCCGCGGCCTGCGGAGCGTGCGGCTGCGCTACTTCAACGCCTGCGGCGCCAACCCGGAGGCCGGCTTGAGCGAGCGCCATGTGCCCGAAACGCATCTGATCCCGCTGCTGCTGAAGGCCGTGGTGACCGGCCAGCCAATGACCATCTTCGGCACGGACTACCCGACGCCGGACGGGACCTGCATCCGCGACTACATTCACGTCGACGACCTGGCGAAGGCTCACATCGCCGCCATCGATCATCTGCTGGGCGGCGGGTCGAGCGAAGTGTTCAACGTCGGCACCGGGCACGGCTTCTCCGTGCGGGAGGTTTTGGCGGCGGTCGAGGCGGTGACGGGTAAGCCCGTTCCCCATGTCTTTGGCGACCGGCGCGAGGGCGACCCGGCGGAACTCGTGGCGGATTCCTCGAAGCTGCAGCAGCGGTTGGGATGGAGCCCGGAGTACACCAGCCTCGAGCGGATTGTCGCTTCGGCGTGGCCGAGCGAACAGCGCCGTTGGGCGTAGAATATCCGCATGCGATTTCTGCTTTCACTCTGTTTCGCCGCCTCTCTCGCGGCGCAGCCGGCCTATGACCTCCTGCTCAAAAACGGCACGGTCATCGACCCCAAGAACAACATCAACGCCCGCCGTGACGTCGCCATTGCCGGCGGCAAGGTGGCCGCCGTCGAAGCTTCGATCGATCCGGCCCGGGCGAAGAAGGTGATCGACGTGGCGGGGCTCTATGTTTCGCCGGGCTTCATCGATCTGCATGTGCACGTCTTCTACGGCGACAATGCGAGCTACAGCGACGGCGTGCTGAGCGTGATTCCAGATGCGCACTCCTTCCGCAGCGGCGTGACGACGATGGTGGATGCCGGGACGGCGGGCTCGAAGAACTTTGAGATCTTCAAGAAGCGCATCATCGACCGTTCGAAGACGCGGGTGCTTTCGTTTGTGAATATCGTTGGCGCCGGCATGGGCGGATCGGTGGAGCAGAACCTGAAAGACATGGATCCGAATCTTCTGATCGCGCTCGCCAAGAAGTATCCCGACATCATTGTCGGCGTGAAGACGGCGCACTACGCGGGGCCGGAATGGACGGCCGTCGATAACGCGGTGAAGGCGGGGACGGGCGCGAACATTCCGGTGATGGTGGACTTCGGCGCGTTCCGCCTGGACCGTCCGCACGAAGAGCTGATCACCAAGCGGCTCCGGCCGGGCGATATGTACACCCATGCCTATCTGCCAGCTGTGCCGATGTTCGATAAGGACGGCAAGATCCGGCCGTACCTGTGGGAAGGGCGGAAGCGGGGAGTGTTGTTCGACGCCGGCCACGGCGGTGGCAGTTTTGTATTCCGTTACGCGGTGCCCGCGATCAAGCAGGGCTTTATTCCGGACTCGATCTCGACCGACCTGCACGCCTCATCGATGGTTGGCGGCATGAAGGATATGACCAACGTGATGTCGAAGTTTCTCAACATGGGGATGACGCTTGAGCAGGTGGTCCGGGCTTCGACGTGGCATCCGGCGCGGCAGATCAAACGGCCCGAGTTAGGGAATTTGTCAGTGGGTTCGCCGGCGGACGTGACGGTGTTTTCGGTCCAAAAGGGTAAATTTGGCTTCGTAGACGTGTACGGCGCGCGGATGGACGGAACGCAGATGATCACGGCGGAGATGACTTTCCGCGATGGCAAAATGTACTGGGATCTGAACGGATTGGCGCGGCAAAGCTGGGATAAGTTGCCGAAGGACTACGGTCCGCAGGCCGATTGGACGTGGGATGGCGTGATCTCTTCGGGTGTGCGAGGGCGGAAATAGCTTGTTACAGTTTAGGCATGAAGCGACTTCTCGCAATCTTTTTATGCCTAACTTCGTCGGCTTTTGCGGCCCTTACCCGGGAGCAGAAGATTTTTGACTTTACCGTCCTAGCGCAGACCTTCGCGGCGAATTATGGGCCCTATCACTGGAAAGTGAGGGCCCTTAATTTTGACGCGATGAATCTAAGACCGTGGCTCGCCCGCGTGGAAGCCACGCGGAACGATATTGAGTTTTTAGAGGTTCTGATCGACTACGTCGCCAGCTTGAAAGATGGCCACTCGTCGCTTTCGTTCTTCGGTACCTTCCGCGCCACCTTGGGTTTCTCGACCGATATCTACGAGGGCAAGGTGTTGATCGATTCCATCAACCGGACGCAGCAGCCGATGTCCCGCTTTCCGGCCCTGGTGGGCGATGAGTTGGTCTCGATGGACGGCCAGCCGGTGGACGCCCTGATTACCGGGCTCGAAAAGTATCAGACGGTGGGGAATCCCCGCGCCACCCGGCGGTTGGCCGCGAACCTGCTGACCATTCGGCCGCAGTCGTTGATCCCGAGCGCGGGGTCGGTGGGCGATACAGTGGAAGTCGAGGTACGCCGGGCCGCGAGCGGGGAACTCGAAAAGTACACCCTGCCGTGGACGAAGACGGGCATTGCGTTTACCGATCTCGGCCGGCAGCCGCAGGCTCGGTCGGCCAAGCCGGTTGCGCGGGAGACAGCGATCGAGGACGATTCCTTGCCGGCGTACATGCGCCCGCTGGCCCCGTTGCTGTCGCTGCGGTTGCCGCGGGATCCGGAAGGGGTGTTGAACTACGGCGCGGTGGCTCCAATCTATGCCTTCCCGGCTGGGTTTCGCCTGCGCTTGGCCGGCGGCACCGACTTCTTCGCCAGCGGCACCTACGTCGCCGAAGGCAAGACGATCGGCTGGATCCGCATCCCCAGCTTCTCTCCCCCCAGCGCGGCGGCGGCGATCCAGATTTTTGAACGGGAGATGGCGTTTTTCCAGGAGAATACCGACGGCCTGGTGATCGACGCGATGCGCAACCCCGGCGGGTCCGCCGCGTTTGTCGAGGCTCTCCTACAACGAGTGATCCCGTTCCCGTTCCGCACGCTCGGCTTCGAAATCCGGGCCACGAACTCGTGGGCGCAAAGCTTCGCGTCCGTGTTGTCGTCGGCGCGGCAGTTCGGTGCCGAACCGTGGATTCTGCAACATCTCGAGAATAACTACAACGACGTGTTGCAGGCCAACCGCGAAGGCGGCACGACGGGTTCGCTTTCGCTCAACAGCACGGGTTCGTTGATCTTGTTGCCGTCGCCGCTGGCCTATCGGAAGCCGCTCATCGCCCTGGCCGACGACATCTCGGCATCGGCCGGTGATTTTTTCCCGGCGGTGATTCAGGATAACGGGCGCGGGAAAATCGTTGGCTACCAGACCATGGGGTTGGGCGGGAATGTGGTGGCTTACGACGGCACCGTGTACTCGGAGGTGGGGGCCCGCGTCACGCAGTCGTTGATGACGCGGCGGGAGCCGGTGGTGACCCCCGAATTCCCGACGGCGCCGTACATCGAGAACATCGGTGTCCGGCCCGACATTGAACTTGACTACATGACGCGCGAAAACCTGATGAACCGGGGCGTTCCGTTTGTTAATGCGTTCACCCGCATCCTCCTGGACCAGATCGGCAACTAGCCGGGGGGTTGACTTCGGTAACCAAATGAAGTGGCATGTGCGGCATGCCACTTCAAAAACGAGCGATAGCAGAGTTTCTTGGAACCTTCTGGTTAGTATTCGGCGGCTGCGGCAGTGCGGTGCTGGCGGCCGCGTTTCCGCAGGTGGGGATTGGTTTGCTGGGCGTCTCCCTGGCGTTTGGCTTGACGGTGTTGACGATGGCCTATGCGATTGGCCATATCTCCGGGTGCCACTTGAATCCCGCGGTGTCCGTCGGCCTGGCGGTGGGAGGGCGGTTCCCAATAAGCGAGTTGCCGGCATACGTCATCGCCCAAGTCGCGGGCGGAATTGCCGGAGCGGGGGTACTGCTGTCGATTGCGAGCGGGAAGGCGGGATTTGACCTGAGCGGGGGGTTGGCCTCAAACGGCTATGCCGAGCATTCCCCGGGCGGCTATTCAATGATGGCGGGCTTGACGGCGGAGGTTGTGCTGACGTTTTTCTTCCTGCTGATCATTCTGGGGGCGACAGACAAGCGGGCGCCGGTTGGCTTCGCGCCGATTGCGATTGGGTTAGGATTGACACTGATTCACCTGATCGGGATTCCGGTGACCAACCTGTCGGTGAACCCGGCACGGAGCACGGGGCCGGCGGTGTTCGTAGGGGGCTGGGCGCTGGAGCAGTTGTGGCTTTTCTGGGTGGCGCCGATTGTGGGGGCGGCATTGGCGGCGATGGTCTATAATTTCGTGGCTGCTGAGGAGCCGGCGGCGAAGGCGAAAGCGGCGGGGGCGTAGATAGAAAAAGGGCCTGCCGGTTGGCAGGCCCTTTCGTTGTGTCGCTTTGCTTCGGGATTAGAAGCTGTAGCGGAGGCTGAGCTGCAGGTTGCGCTCGCTGCTCTTGCCGGTGACCTTGCCGAAGGTGGCGGCAGTGGGGTTGGTGTCCACGCCACCCCAGTTCGGGTGGTTAATCCAGTTGAACGCCTCGAACTTGAACGTCACGGCCTGCCGCTCCATGAACCGGAACGCCTTCTGCATCGCGAGGTTCCAGTTCTGGAAGCCCGGGTTGTTGAAGGAGATCGAGTTGCGGTTCTGGTTGGGCAGTGTGCCGTTCGCGGGACGAGTGGCGAGGCTGGTGGTGCCGTTGGTGACCGGGAAGTAGAAGTTGGGTTCGCCAACGTAGTTTCCGGCGGCGGTCACGTTGCTGAACGCCCGGCCGGAGTTGTCCGGCGTGAAGTTCAGGTTCCACGGCTTGAAGTTGGTGGAGCCGATGCCGAGGTAGTCGTCGCCGTTACCGATGGTAAACGGGGTACCCGTCTGCCACTGGTTGACGCCCTGCAACTGCCAGCCGCCGGCCAGGAACTTCAAGGCCTTGTTCGTATCCTGACCATTGAAGAACGGCAGTTCCCACACGACGCTGGCCACGGCGATGTGGCGGGTGTCGTTGGCGGACTTACCCCAGTTCAGGCCCTGGTTGAAAACGTCAATGAACGGATCACGCGGACCGGAGTTGTTGTCCATCGTCTTCGACAGGGTGTACGAGAAGCTGTACAGGAAGCCCTTGCTGAAGCGGCGGTTGGCTTCCACCTGCAGACCGTGGTAGGTGCTGCGGCCGGAGTGCTCAAGCATGTTGATGTTGGCAAAGCCCTTGAAGGGGCGCAGGAAGTTGACGTTGGCGCCGGCGTTGGCGGCCTGGAACGTGGTGCCGGTGGGCAACTGGTTCAGGTCGCGTTCGCGGGCCAGGAAGAGACCCGTGGTGCCGACGTAGCCGACTTCGAGGGTCGTCGCAAAACCGACTTCCCGCTGGTAGGTCGCATTCCACTGGTAGGACCGGGGAATCTTGTACGCGCGGTCAATGGTCATGAAGAACTGCGGGAAGTTGACGCGGGTGGCGCCGCCGGGCTGGTCGACGTTGCCGTTGGTCACAGAGGCCATCGGCTGGAACGGCGGGTTGCCGCCGAGGAAGACCGAGTCGTAAACGCCGGGGCGAGCCATGAAGCCGCCGAAGCCCATCCGGACTACCTGCTTGTCGGTGAGCGAGTAGGCCAAGCCGAGGCGGGGCATCACGTTGAACTGGCTCGGGGAGGGATAGCCGTTGCCGCCGTCGAGCAGGTTGTTGAACTGGCCCGAGTCAATGGCGGGAACGCGGCCCTTGCCGGCGTCGGGGAAGGAGCTGCCGGGGATGCGGACGCCGTTGAAGCGGTTGCCGCTGATGACGTTGCCGGTGGCGCGGTCGAGAACGGCGGCCTGAGCCGGATCGTAGTTCTTCGGGTCGAAGTAGGCCATGTTGCCCCACAGCGACTTGTAGTAACCCGTCTGGTAGGTGGCCCGAACGCCGAGTTCGAATTTCAGCTTCTGGTTGACGCGCCAGGAATCCTGGGCGAAAAATTCGAACATGTTGCCACGGTACGGGGTGTAGCTGCGCGGGCCGATTTCCGCGTAGGTGGAGAAGAGGCCGAGAGCGGCATTCGCCAAGCCCGTGCCGGAGCCGGGAGCGCCAGGACGGACGTCGTTGAAGACGAAGCGGCCATTCTGGTTGTTGGTGCCGCCGGGAACGCCCGAGACGTTGATTTGGTCGAAGTCGTTCTGGCCCGAGCGCTCAAACAGCGCGCCGAACTTGAACGTGTGGTTGTTCACGATCTTCGTCAGGTTGTTCGCGAAGGTGTAGATTGGACCGGCGGAGGAGGCCGGGTACGGACCACCGTCGATGGTGCCCACGTTCGGGATTTCGACGGTCGGGATCTTATCGTTGATCTCCTTCGGTTCCGTGAACAGGTAGGGATAGTTGATGTTGTTCACCGAGCGCTGGTAGCGGCCGGTGGTCTGCACGGCGATGGTCACGCGGTCGTTCGAACCGGTGATGGTCGCTTCGTTGATCATGGTCGGCGACAGGGTCCACACGTGCGTCAGGCTGGCGGTCTTGTTGGGCCGGTCGAGCGCGGAGGGCGCGAAGTCGAAACCAGCGGCGAAGGCGTTGGCGACGTTAAAGGCGTAGTTCAGGTGACGGAAGCGGATGGTCTGGTTCGACGTGGGGTTGTAGTCGATCGAGATCGTGTCCTTCCGCTGATTCTGCGGCTGCGGGCGAACCTGCAGGAAGTTAGCGTTGCCCTGGAAGAGGCCGTTCGGAGCCGGGTAGGTCCGGAGGAACGCAATGCCGTTGGGGCTGAGGCGGTTCTGCGGAATGATGTTGCCGGGGAACGGAGCGTTCGTCTGGGGGTCGATAATGTTGCGAGGAGCCGAGTAGTAGATGTTGGTGCCGAGCAGTTCGCTGAAGTCGCCGTTGCGCATCGCGAGGCTAGGAACGCGCTGGAAGCTGGTCTGGTCCTGACGGAACCGAACCCATTCCTGCGCCCAGAGGAAGAACAACTTCTCACGGTTCTTGTTGAACACTTTCGGAATCATCACCGGGCCGGAGATGTTGTAGCCGAACTGGTTGAACTTCAGCGGAGCGGTGAAGTTGGTCTGCGGAGAGCGGTTGCGCGCCCAGCTATTGGCGTCTAATTGATTGTTGCGGAAGAACTCGTAGAAGCTGCCGTGGAAGTCCTTCTGACCCGAACGGGTCACCATGCGGATCTGGCCGTTGCCGGACCGGCCGTATTCGGCCGAGTAGTTGGCGGCGAGGATCTGCACTTCCTGCACGGTGTCGGCGTCGGCGGTACCGATGGAGGTGCCGTTGGCGCGGGTGCGGATGGCGACGGCGCCGTCAACGGTGATCAGCGAGTCATTGGACCGGCCGCCGTTGATGGTGAAGCCACCGCTCGAAAGACCGAAGCTGAAGCCCGACAGAGCGCCGCCGCGAACACCGGGGCGGAGCAGAGCCGAGAACAGCGGGTTACGGCCGTTCAGGGTGAGGTTCTGAATCTGCGCCTGTTCGACGGTCTTGCCGACGGTCGCGGACTCCGTGTTGATCTGCGCCACACTGGCTTCGACGGTGACCGATTCGGTCAACTGGCCAACGGAGAGTTCAATGTTGACGGCGATGGGCAGACCGGCGTCGAGCTTGTTGCGGCTGGTGGCGGTCTTCTTGAAACCGGCGGCTTCGACGGTGACGGTGTAGTAGCCGGGCGAGATGTTGGTGACGGTGTAGAAACCGGAATTGTTGGTTGTCGTCTGGCGTTCAAACGCCGTGTTGTCATTCTTTACAGACACTTTTGCGTTGGCGACCACAGCACCGCTGGGGTCCTTCACAACGCCGGAAATGCTCGCGTTGTCCGATTGTGCGAAACCGGACAGCGCAAACAGGCACAGACCCGCGAGGGCAACTGTAGCTCTGCGTAGAGCTTTCTGAAGCTTCATAGATTCTCCTTACCACAGCGGGGGGTGCGAAACCCCCTCGTTCCATCAGTTTATCTTATCGAGGCCATAATGGGAGTTTCGATATGGTGACTCCATTATTAAGTTGGGATAACGTAACGGTGATGCACGACGAGGTGACCGCCCTCGATCGGTGTTCGCTTTCGATCAATCCCGAAGAACATGTGGCGATTCTGGGGCCGAATGGCTCCGGCAAATCGACCCTGATCAAGACGATTACGCGGGAGTTGTATCCGCGCTGGCCGGCGCCGCGCTGCCGGATGGAGGTCTATGGGCAGCAGATCTGGAACGTCTGGGAGCTGCGGGCGTGGATGGGGATTGTGACTAACGATCTGGTGCAGCAGTGCACGCAGCCGTATCCGGTGATGGAGACGATCCTTTCCGGCTTCCACTCTTCGGTGGGCATCTGGCCGTATCATCCGATTACGCCGGAGATGGAGGCGCGGGCCGAGGAGCTGCTGGACCTGCTGGAGATCCGCCATTTGAAAGACCGGCTGCTGACGGAGATGTCGAGCGGGGAGGTGCGGCGGGCGGTGATTGGCCGCGCGCTGGCGCACCGGCCGAAGGCGCTCATTCTGGACGAGCCGACGAACTCGCTCGACATCGCGGCGATGCGGGAGCTGCGGGAGGTGATGCGGACGCTGGCGCAGAGCGGGGTGACGGTGATTCTGGTGACGCACCATCTGCCGGATATCATTCCCGAGATCGGGCGCGTGGTTTGTCTGCGGCGGGGGCGGATCTATCGGGACGGGCCGAAGGCGGAGGTGTTGACGCCGGAGTGCTTGAGCGACGTTTTCGAAACACCTGTCCAGGTGTTTGAACACGACGGTTTCTATCACATGTGGTGATGGTAGGCTGATAGTTCCGGGCCCTTAGCACAACGGTTAGTGCAGCGGACTCATAATCCGTTGGTTGTTGGTTCGAATCCAACAGGGCCCACCAGGTTTTATGCGATGGCTCGTTCTGCTGTTGGCTTCCTCGGCTTGGGCGGCGGACCCCGTGGCGGTATTGCGGGAGCGGTGCTTGAAGTGTCACGGGGGCGAAAAGGTCTCGGCGGGTTTTGACCTGACGAAGGCTGCTTCGCCGCGCGTGATGGCGAGGGTGGAGAGCGGGGAGATGCCGCTGGGCGGGCCGCGGCTTTCGGCCGAGGAAGTGGCCGCCGTGAAGAGTTGGGTGGAGGGCGGGGCGAAGCCCTTGGCCGCTGCTGCGCGGAAACCGTTCTGGGCGTTCCGGCCGGTGGTGAAGCCGCTGGTGCCGCAGGGGACGGGGGCGAAGACGGCCATCGATGCGTTTCTGCTCGAGAAGCTGCAGGCCAAGAGCCTGGGCTTTGCGCCGCAGGCGGACGGGCGGACGCTGCTGCGGCGGCTGGCGTTTGATTTGACGGGACTGCCTCCGGCGGACGCGATGCCGTACGAGAAGGCCGTGGAGGCTTACCTGGCTTCGCCGCGCTATGGCGAACGGTGGGGGCGGCATTGGCTGGACGTCGTGCGCTTTGGGGAGACCGACGGCGGCGAGCACAATTTCGAACGGGCGCTGGCGTGGCCGTATCGCGACTACGTGATCGAATCGCTGAACGCCGATAAGCCGTATCCGCAGTTTCTGCGCGAGCAGATTGCGGGGGACCTGCTGGCTCCGCATGATTCGAAGATGGTCCGGGCGACGGGGTTCCTGACCGCGGGGCCGTGGGACTCCGTCTCCGCCGAGTTGAACAAAGACGCGGCGATGAAGGCCACGGCGCGCATGGACGAACTCGACGACATGGTGACGACCACCATGCACACCTTCCAGGCGATGACGGCGAACTGCGCGCGCTGCCACGACCACAAGTTCGATCCGATTCCGACGCGGGACTACTACCGGCTGACGGCGGTGTTTCAGGGCGTGGGCTTTGGGACGCGCGAGGTGGTGACGCCGGAGGCGAAGGCCGCCTACGAGAAGGCGACGGCGCCGCTGCGGGCGCAGTTGAAGGACGTGGAGCAGAAGATTGCCGACGTCGAAGACCCGGTGCGGGCGACGTATCTGCGGAAGGCGATTCGCGAGTTTCACGAAGCGCGCAAGGGCGAGTCGCGGCGGATTCCGGTGAACCCGGTGTTCAACGGGAACCGGATTCGCGAGGGCGGCGAGTTGCGACTGGTGATCACGGGGCATGACGGGCCGCTGGCGAAGCTCGATTGGCTGACCGTGGGGGGACGGCGGATTGAGAAGTGGCAGGCGGAGCGGAAGGCGACGCCGGACGAGCCGGTGTATCTGGCGCTGGGCGCGGCGCCGGCGGGCGCGGAGATGGCCTGGGCTTGCGATGAGAGTTTCGCGCGGAAGGCGGGCGGGATTACCGTCTATCGCGTGGAGGCCAAGCGGGGCGCGGAGTGGGTGGAGGCCGCGAGTTCGCTGGACCATGTGCGGAGCGTGGAGGTGTTGCTGCCGGTGGCGCCGGACCCGGGGCTGGTGCCGGAGTTGAAGGTGGTGCGGGACCGGTTGAAGGCGGAGATCGCGAAGATTCCGGCGCCGGAGCGGATCTATGCCGCGATGCCGCACAAGCCGGAGCAGGCCTATATCCTGGACCGGGGAAGCATTGGCAAGAAGGGCGCGGCGGTGGAGCCGGGGGCTCTCTCCGTGCTGCCGGCGGCGTTTGCGACGGACAAGGACCGGCGCCTGGCGCTGGCCGATTGGTTGACCGATCCGGCGAATCCGTTGACGGCGCGGGTGATCGTCAACCGCGTGTGGTACTTCCATTTCGGCAATGGGCTGGTGAACACGCCGAGCGATTTCGGGCTGATGGGCGACCGGCCGTCGCATCCGGAACTGCTCGACTGGCTGGCGGCTTCGTTTGTGGAGAACGGCTGGAGCTTGAAGTGGCTGCACCGGCAGATTCTGCTGACGCAGGCCTATCAGCAGTCGGCGGCGCATAACGAGAAGGCCTTCGCCGTGGATGCGGGGAACCGGTTGCTGTGGCACATGCCGCTGAAGCGGATGGACGCGGAGACGCTGCGCGACTCGATGCTGGCGGCGGCGGGGACGTTGGACCTGACGATGGGTGGTCCGAGCTTCCGGCTGCACCGGATGGAGTCCGGCGGCTCGTATATCTTCAAGGCCGTGGCGAAGCCGGGGCCGGAGACGTGGAGGCGGTCGGTGTACCGATTCAATGTGCGGGGCGGCGACCGGCTGATGATGGATAACTTCGATTGCCCGGATCCGTCGGTGGCGACGCCGCAGCGGAGTTCGTCGAATACGGCGCTGCAGGCGTTGACGCTGTTGAACGATGATTTCGTTTGGGAGCAGGCGCAGAAGCTGGCGGCGCGGGCGGGTAGTGTGGGGCGGGCGTACGAGATCGTGCTGGGGCGGCCGGCTTCGGCGCGGGAGCTCGAGTTAGGTGGCCAATATGCGGCGGAGCATTCGCTGGCGCTTTTCTGCCGGGTGTTGTTGAATACGAACGAATTTTTGTACATCCCATGACGAGACGAGATCTACTTTGGAAGGCCGGCGGCGGCGCGGCGGGATTGGCGCTGGCGCAACTGCTGCAGGGCAAGGGGACGCACTTTCCGGCTAAGGCCAAGCGGATGATCATGATCTTCCTGCCGGGCGGCTTGAGCGCGGTGGACACCTACGACTACAAGCCGGAACTCGTCAAGCATCACGGCAAGGAGACGCAGGGGGCGAATACGATTACGCCGTTTTTTGGCAAGCGCGGGACGGTGATGCAGTCGCCGTGGAAGTTCGCGCAGCACGGGCAGAGCGGGAAGTGGGTGAGCGAGTTGTTGCCGCATTTGGCGACGTGCGTGGATGACACGACGTTCGTGCATTCGATGGTGACGCGGTCGAACGCGCACGGGCCGGCGCTGTTCCAGATGTCGACGGGGTTTATCTTTCAGGGGTTCCCGTCGATTGGTTCGTGGATCAGCTATGGGCTGGGGAGCGAGAACGAGAACCTGCCTTCGTTTGTGGTGTTGCCGGACCGGCGGGGGCTGCCGCCGTGCGGGGTGGCGAACTGGGGCAACGGGTTTTTGCCGGCGGTGCACCAGGGCGTGGCGTTTGGAACGAAGGAGCAGCCGATTGCGAATCTGCGGCCGCCGGCGGCGGTGAACGCGAAGGCGCAGGCGGCGAGCTACGATCTGCTGAGCCAGTTGAACGGGGCGCACGCGGAGGCGAATCCGGGCGAGGATGCGCTGGTGTCGCGGATCCGGGCGTATGAGTTGGCGGCGAAGATGCAGTTGGCGGCGCCGGAGGTGACCGACATTAGCGGGGAGACCGCGGCCACGCGGAAGGCTTATGGCCTCGATGATCCGGAGATGCGGGACTACGGCTATAACTGCCTGCTGGCCCGGCGGCTGATGGAGCGCGGGGTGCGGGTGATCCAGATGTACAATGGCGGCCACTTTGGCGCGCCGCGGGTGAACTGGGACGCGCATGAGGACCTGATCACGAACCACGGGAAGAACGCGCGGATTCTGGATCAGCCGACGGCGGCGTTGCTGAAGGATCTGAAGCAGCGGGGCATGCTGGACGATACGCTCGTTGTGTTCACGACGGAGTTTGGGCGGTTGCCGATCTCGGAAGGCTTGGGCGAAGGCGGCCGGGACCATAACCCGGAGGGCTTTACGTCGTGGATGGTGGGGCCGGGCCTGAAGAAGGGCTTCAGCTACGGGTCAACGGATGAGATGGGGTACAAAGCGACGGATAACCCGGTGACGCTGTACGACTTCCACGCGACCATCCTGCACCTGATGGGCCTGGACCACACGCGGCTGAGCTGGTACCACAATGGCTTGCAGCGGCGGTTGACCGACGTGCATGGGCACGTGATCAAGCCGCTTTTTTCTTAGCCGAGAGGAGCCAGCCGGCGGCGACGACGAGGAGGGCGCCACCGGCCTGGATGGCGACGTCGACGACGAAGGGCGGGTGGTAGATCTTGGCGATGACCGGATCCGTCAGGATCATCTCGGCGCCGACGCGGCCGAGGATGGCGGCGCCGACCCAGACGATGACGGGGTACTTGTCCATGATGGTGGACAGGATCTTCGAGGTGAAGACGACGAACGGGATCGACAGGCCGAGGCCGAAGATGAGCAGGAAGAGGCTGCCTTTCGAGGTGCCCGCTACGGCGAGGATGTTGTCGACGGACATGGTGATGTCGGCAACGAGGATGTACCAGATGGCGGACATGAGCGAGGTGGCCTGGGGGCCGCCGGCGTCGTGATCGGCGGCGTCGGTGAGGAGCTTGATGGCGATCCAGAAGATCGCGAGGCCGCCGACGAGTTTCAGCCAGGAGACCTGGAGGAGTTGGGCGGCGAAGAAGGTGAGACCGATGCGGAGCACGACGGCGACGCCAGCGCCGATCAAGATGCCGAGTTTCTTTTCGCGGTCCGGCAGGGACTTGACGGCGAGCGCGATGATGACCGCGTTGTCTCCGGCCAGGAGGAGGTCAATCAGGACGATAGCGAAGATGTCGATGAGGAGTTGAAGAGACAGTTCCGGCATGCAGGGCTGGTGTCCTGAAGATAGCACGACCGGTTACCCGTTCCGCGCATCTACATAGGTGACTATGGCTCCTCTCTGGATGAAGCGTTGGCTGCTGGCGGCCGGGATTTACAACATTTCCTGGGGGTTGCTGGTGGGATTGTGGCCCAACCTGATGTTCGATTGGGCGGGCATGGAGCGGCCGAACTACCCGGAGTTGTGGCAGTGCATTGCGATGATCGTGGGGGTGTATGGCGTTGGGTACTCGGCGGCTTCGCTGGATCCGTACCGGCATTGGCCGATTGTTTTGGTGGGTTTTCTGGGCAAGCTGTTTGGGCCGATCGGCTTTGTGCAGGCGGCGGTGACGGAGCGGTTTTCGTGGTGGTTCGGAATCAACAATGTGACGAACGACCTGATCTGGCTGATTCCGTTTGCGCTGATTCTGAAGGGTGCGTGGACGGATCGGGGGCCGGTGGGCGACCTGGGGGCGTTTCTGGCGGGGCACCGGAATGCGTTGGTGGTATTCCTGCGGCACGCGGGGTGTACCTTCTGCCGGGAGACGCTGGCGGACGTGGCGCGGCAGCGGAAGCAGATTGAAGCGGACGGGACGAAGATTGTCTTGGTGCACATGGGGGGCTCCGAGGAGTTCTTTGCGCAGTACGGCTTGGCGGACGTGGAGCGGGTGCATGATCCGGAGCGGGCTTTGTATAAGGCGTTTGGGTTGCAGCGGGGGAGTTTGTGGCAGTTGCTGGGGCCGTCCGTTTGGTGGCGGGGGTTTGGGGCTTGGCGGCAGCACGGGATGGGGTTTTTAGAGGGCGACGGGTTTCAGATGCCGGGGGCGTTTCTGGTGAAGGGGGGGCGTCTCGTGAAGGAGTATCGCCACGCGACGGCGGGCGACCGGCCGGACTATTGCCAGCTATCGTAGAAGCATGGGTTTTGACGGCCTTCGGGTTCTGGCGTTAGAGTCGCGCCGCGCGGCGGAGATGGCGGTGCTGGTGGAGAAGAACGGGGGCGTGGCGACGGTGGCGCCGTCGATGCGGGAGGTGCCGCTCGACGATAATCCGGAGGCGTTTGCGTTTTTCGACCGGCTGCGGGCGGGTGATTTCGATTTGGTGATCCTGCTGACGGGGGTGGGGACGCGGGCTTTGGATAAGGTGCTCTCGACGAGGTGGCCGGAGGGCGCGCTGGCGGCGGAGTTGCGGAAGTTGCCGGTGGTGGCGCGGGGTCCGAAGCCGATGGCCGTGCTGCGGGAGTGGAGCGTGCCGGCGGCGGCGATGGCGCCGGAGCCGAACACGTGGCGGGAGTTGATGCAGGTGATGCGGGGGCGGACGGAGCGGCGCATCGCGGTGCAGGAGTATGGGAAGTCGAACCTGGCTTTGTTGGAGGCGCTGCGGGAACAAGGGGCGGCGGTGACGCCGGTGCCGGTGTACCAATGGGCGCTGCCGGAAGACACGGCGCCGCTGCGGGCGGCGGCGCGGGGGTTGGGGGCGGGGGCGTTCGACGTGATTCTGCTGACGACGTCGATTCAGGTGACGCATCTGCTGCAGGTGGCGGCGGAGGAGGGCGTGGATGTTTTGCCGGCGCTGCGGCGGATGGTGATCGGCTCGATTGGACCCACTACAACTGAAGCGCTTGAAGAGATAGGATTAAAGGCCGATATGGAGCCGTCGCACCCGAAGATGGGCATTTTGGTGAAAGACGCCGGGGAACAGGCGGCGGCGATCCTGGAGGCAAAGCGATGAATCGGCGCGATCTGGTGAGGAACTTGGTGAGCCTGGCGGCGGGGTCGCCGCTGCTTTCGGCCGAGGTGCCGGATGATCTCATGGGCCCGATCAACGTGCATGAGTTTGAGGAAGTTGCCAAGCGGAAGATGCACAAGCTGGCTTACGACTTCATCGCCGGGGGCGTGGAGGACGAGTACACGCTGCGGGCGAATCGCGAGGCGTACGAGAAGTATGTGCTGCGGCCGCGGGTGATGACCGATGTTTCGAACGTCTCGCTCGAAGTGGACCTGCTGGGGATGAAGCTCGCCAGTCCGATTCTGATTGCGCCGACGGGGGGCAAAAATCTGGTGCTGGAGAACGCCGATGAGAAGGTGGCGGCGGCGGCCCTGGCTTCGAAGACGCTGATCTGTTCGGGGACGGGCGTGCAGAAGATTCTGCAGAGCGGGGCTCCGCTTGCGTGGTGGAGCAATACGATTGGCGCGGCGACCAAGGCGCAGGCGCGGGGTTACGCGCGGCGGATTGAAGACGGCGGCGGGAAGGGGATCACGCTGACGGTGGACAACCAGTATCAGTCGAATCGCGACCGGAACAACCGGAACCGGTTTGACTATGGCTACATGCAGACCGGGGTGCCGAAGGACGGCGAGCCGAAGCCGGCGCCGAAGTCTCCGGCGCTGCCGGCGATGTGGCAGCCGCATACGCCGCAGATGACGTGGGAACAGATTTCGTGGATGAAAGAGGGCGCGAAGATCCCGGTGATTGTGAAGGGCATCATTCATCCGGAGGACGCGGCGCTGGCCGTGAAGCACGGGGCGGACGCGATCGTCGTTTCGAACCACGGCGGGCGGCAGTTGGACGGGGTGATGGGGACGCTGGAGGCGTTGCCGGATTGCGTGGATGCCGTGGGTGGGAAGGTGCCGGTGCTGATGGACGGCGGGCTGCGGCGGGGCACCGATATTCTGAAGGCGATGGCGCTGGGGGCGAAGGCGGTGTTGGTGGGCCGGGCGCCGTTGTGGGGCTTGGGCGCGTTCGGGCAGCCGGGCGTGGAGCGGGTGCTGTGGATGCTGAACGCGGAGTTGAAGTTGGCGATGGCGTTGGCGGGTATGGCGAAGCCGGGTGACATCACGCGGACGATTGTGCGGAGGAAGTTGGCATGATCTGGGTGTTGCTGCTGGTGTTGGGCGCGGTTGGTTTGGAGGCGCAGCAGGATTGCGCGCCTTGCCATAACGAACAGATCGCGGACTTCGGCAAGCATAAGCACAACACGAAGGCCGGCTTGCAGTGCGGCGTTTGCCATGGGCCGAGCGATAAACACCGGAAGAGCAACGGGGAGGCGCCGCCGGACCGCGTGGCCGCGCCGGACGAGGTGGCCGGGATGTGCGGGAACTGCCATTTGCTTGAGAAGAATCAGTACGTCGAGAGCAAGCATCATCACGCGGTGGTGCAGCGGACGGCGAAATCGGCCAACTGCAGCACGTGCCACGGGCATCACGATATGAAGGAGTGGACGGCGACGCAGGCGGGTTGCGCGCGGTGCCATACGTCGACGCCGGCGGCTTGCAAGGAGAAGCCGGTGGGGGTGGCGGTGGCGAAGGTGACGTGCATGAACTGCCACGCGCGGCATACGTTAGCGGTAGCGTCGCGATGAAGCGGGAACGCAGCGTCGGGCGGATGATCTCCGACTACATGAATCTGGCGCTGATTTTGCCGGTGAGTGTGGTGGTGGGTTACGGGATTGGCGCGGCGCTGGACCATGTGTTCGGGACGAAGTTCTGGGGCGTGACCTGGCTGATCGTGGGGGTGATTGCGGGGATGCGCGATCTGATCCGGAAGCTGAACAAAGAGTTTGAGCGGGACATGGAAGAGAAGTGACGGACTACGCGGGATTGGTGCGGCGGTTGGAGTGGGGCATTGCGGGGTGGGGCGTGGTGTTCGCGGCGGTGGCGGGGATGGGTTGGGGCGGATTGGCGGCGCTGGGGGTGGCGATGGGCGCCGGGGCGGCGTGGGCGAATTTCCGGTGGCTGGAGCGGGCGTTCGCGCGGCCGGAGCCGGCCAGCGCGGGGTTATTGGGCCTGCGGTTAGCCGTGCTGGGGGCGGTGGGCTATGTTATGCTGAAGGTATTTGCGGTTACCCCTGTCACGTTCCTGGTGGGACTGTTGACCGCTGCGGCAGCAGCGCTGGGGGAAGCGCTCTACCAACTGATCTATGCACGAATCTCATGAGCTCTGGCTCACCGCCCTCTTCAACGACCACTTGGCCGGGCTCGGCAACTCGATTCTTTCGGCGGTGGGTTTACAAACCCACGCGCGGCCCTGGGCCAACTACATCACCATGGAGATCCTGGTGGCGTTTTTCATCGTGATTCTGTTCACGATTGCCAAGAGCTCGTTTTCGATGACGGCGCCGGGCAAGTTGCAGCACGTTCTGGAGGCGACCTACGAGTTCCTCTACGAGCAGGCGCACGACAACATCCACGAGGGCTACAAGAAGTACATTCCGATTGCCGGGACGTTTTTCCTGTTCGTCCTGTTCTCGAATCTGTTAGGCGTGATTCCGAGCTTTGAATCGCCGACGATGTATCCGTATGTGCCGGCGGGAATAGCGCTGCTTGCGTTTCTGTACTACAACATCCAGGGCCTGCGGGCGCACGGCGGCAGCTACATTCATCAGTTTCTCGGTCCCGTGTGGTGGTTGTGGCCGTTGATGTTCCCGATTGAGCTCGTCAGCCACGCCGCCCGCCCGATTTCGTTGACGATTCGTCTGTTCGCCAATATGTTCGCTGGCGAGCAGGTGACGCTGGTCTTCCTCGGCCTGGTGCCGCTGGTGGTTCCCGTGGCTTTCATGGGACTGCACGTTTTCGTTTCTGTGATTCAGGCTTATGTTTTTGCCCTGCTGACGCTGATCTACATTGGCGCGGCGGTGGGCGACGAGCACTAAAGGTTTTCATTCGGCATTACCCCGCGCCAGTGTGAGCCCTCCCCGTCCCAACGGAGGAACGGAACCACCTCCTGAGCGCAATTTATACCCAAGGAGCAACACCCCAATGTTCGGAAAAATGTTCGTTCTGGCCTTCGTATTGATGGCCTTCGCGATCCCCTCGATGGCTGCCGACGGCGGCATCGTTCTCACCAGCGCGTTCTCGATGGCGATTGCCTCGGGCCTTTGCGCTCTCGGCCAGGGCAAGGCGATTGCCGGCGCTGTCGAAGCCATTGCGCGGAACCCTGGCGCGGCTACGGCCATCCGTGGTCTCGGCCTGCTCGGCATCGTCTTCATCGAGTCGCTGGCGCTGTTCACCCTCGTTATCGTTTTCGCGAAGGGCTAATTCTCTTAGGGCGCGGCGCTCCGTGGTACGGGGCCGCCGCGCCCTTCGTGTTTCTATATGCTGAAAATTCAGGGCATTCTCGTTCCGGTTTCGACTCCGTTTGATCATCGCGGCGATGTCTATAAAGCCAAGCTGAAGAGTAACGTTGAGCGGCTGAATGCGATCAGCCTGGCCGGTTATGTGGCAGGCGATCCGTTGCTGACGGCCGAAGAGAAGGCGCTGGTGTGGGAGTTGGTGGCGGCGAGCGCGAAGCCGGGGAAGCTGTTGGGCGCGGCGGCATCGGCGCCGAGTGTACGGGAGACGGTGGCCTTGGCGAATCGCGCGGCGGAGTTGGGATATCAGTTCGCGTTGGTGCGGGCCGCGACGGAGTATGCCGGGGAGACGCGGTCGCTTTATTACCGGGCCGTCGCGGACGGGGCTCGGATTCCCGTGGTGGTGGACGGAGAGCCGGCGCCGGAGCATCCGAACATTTTGCGGCTGGCGTTGACGCAGGATTCGGCGAACCTGTTCGCGGCGTTCAAGTCCGGCGCCGGGGCGGCGCTGGTGGCCGTGGCGAACGCGATTCCCTATTCGGTGCAACTGATCTGGGAGGCCTACCGGCAGCGCGAGGACGAGGCCGGCCTAGACTGGCAGGAGCGGATCCGGCCACTGGTGGCGCTGGTAGAGGCGCACGGAGTGGCGGCGTTGAAGTGCGCGATGGATTTCAATAGCTACTATGGCGGGGCGCCACGGCTGCCGTTTACGCCGGTCGCCGAGTGGATCAAGCCGTTGATTACGGCGGCGCTGCACGATCTCAAGAGTTGATATGATCGGGTTCCATGAAAACGCTACTAGGATTGATTATGCTTGCAGCCACTAGCTTCGGCCAGGCCGAAATGGAGATTAAGGCGGTGCACGCCGAGTATGTGAAGGCCGCCAAGGCCGGCGACACGGCGACGCTCGATAAGCTGTTTGCGCCGGAGTTGCAGTATAGCCACTCGAATGCGCTGCTCGAAGATAAAGCTACCGCGGTGGCGGCTCTCGCCAAGGGGAAGCCGAACTTTCAGGTGCACAGCGAAGAGATCAAGGTGTACGGGAAGACGGCGGTCACCCGGGCCCGCGTGACTTCGATTGCGAGCCCGAACATTGAGATGACCGTGCTGCTCGTTTGGGTCAAGAACGGCAAGCAGTGGCAGTTGGTGCAGCGGCAGACGACGCGGCTGCCGGCCAAGAGCTAGATGTAGGCAACCGAGCCGTCGACGTGGTAATCGAAGCCACGGCGCCACGGCTTGGGCGGCATCCGGCGGAGGGCGTCCTCATTGAGTTCGACGCCCCAGCCGGGCTTGGTGGGGAGCGGGATATAGCCGTCCTTGACCATGAGGGGATCCTTGAGGAGATCCTTGCGTGGGGAGACGTCGTCGGGGTGGTATTCGAGGACGAAGAAGTTGGGGGTCGCCGCGGCGAAGTGGACGTTGACGACCGTGGCGAGCGGCCCCATGGGGTTGTGCGGGGCGACCATGACGTAGTGGGCTTCGGCCATGGCGGCGATCTTGCGCATCTCCCATAAGCCGCCGCAGACGCAGATATCGGGTTGGATGATATCGAGCGACTGGTTGGCGAGGATCTTGCGGAACTCGTGGCGGGTGTAGTTGCATTCGCCGCTGGCGAGGGGGATGTTGACGTGGTCAGCTAGCTTCCCCATGGCGTCCTCGTTTTCGGGGCGGATGGGTTCTTCAAGCCACGCGGGGTGGTAGGGCTCGATGGCCTTGGCGAGGCGGACGGCGCGGCTGACTTCGAGGAAGCGGGCGTGGATGTCGCAGCCGAGATCGACATCGGGGCCGACGGCTTCGCGGACGGCGCGGACGCGGTTGGCGGCGCCGAGGGTGACGGCGTTGTAGGAGATCTGGTTGTCGCGGGGCGGCTGGGGGCGCATCTTGAGGCAGGTGTAGCCGTATTTGGCGACGAGGGCTTTGGCGTTGGCGGCGATCTCATCGGGGGTGTTGCCGCTGACCGATTGGTAGACCCGAATCTTTTCGCGGACCTTGCCGCCGAGGAGCATGTAGACGGGGAGGCCGGCGGACTTGCCGGCGATGTCCCAGAGGGCGTGTTCGATGCCGGAGATGGCGGCGTTGACGACGAGCCCGCCGGGGAAGCGGGTGAAGTTCATCATCATGTTGTACAGGTGCTCGATGTTGCGAGGGTCCTGGCCCACCAGCCAGCTTTTGAAGTCGGCGACGACGGCGGCGGTGGCTTCATCGGGGCCGCAGGAGTAGGCTTCGCCGATGCCGGTGTGGCCCTGGTCGGTTTCGACTTTGACGAAGCAGGTGTTTCGGCTGCCGGTGCCGACGAGGATGGTCTTGATGTCGGTGATCTTGAGGGCGGGCCGTCCGCCGGGCTGGGCGGCTTGGAGCGCGGGTACGGCGCTGGCGGCGAGGGCATGTTCAAAGAAGGCGCGGCGTTTCATCGTGCCGCGAATTCTATCAGAGCGGGCGAGGGGCCGGGGTGCGTGTCCGCATTCATAAACCCTATCGGCGGCATTCGAATTTTTAATTGGCGATGCGCCGCAAGGGGTCGATAGCCTGTAAGTAGATCGTTAAGTTCAACACAGAAGTGAACTAACGATTCCCTCTCAAGGCCCCTCAACACCCTCTCATCGTTCCTTAGAGTCTCCCTGTTGGCGACTCCTCCAGTAAGTTCCTTCCAATCAATTTTTTAACGAGGATCCGATTTCCGTGATGAGACCTTTTCTGTCACTCGCGCCTCTGTGCGCACTCATGACATTTGTGCAGCCGCTGGCTGCGCAATCGCCGAATCCGCCTAAGGCGAATTACCGGATTGCTATGAACCAGGATAGCTTCTTTGGTTTTTACCCCACTGTTTATGGGGCCTTTCGCCTGAATAACCGGCTTGATGCCACGGCCTATGGCATCTTCTGGACTACCCCTTCGTTCGGTACCGGCGGCGGTGGCGGTTTGTGGACCGAGGCCGGTGGTGGCGTCAATATCAAAACGTTTGATGGTAAGTGGACGTTTACCCCACAACTTGGCATTCTGAACGGCAAGCTGTTGTCGAACGGAAACTTCCCCATGGCGTTTGAGGGCATTGTGCCGAACATCACTTCCAACGTGAATACCAAGCGGGCCGAGGGGGAGTTCTACATGGGCCGTTACACCGCACTGCGCACCGGCCGCGTTCCGGGTCCCAACAACGCGTTGGTAGCGGCGGGAGTTCAGAACAACTTCCTGCACTGGTGGATCAATGGCGGAGTGAAGGTTTCGAGCGCCTTCAGTGTGGGTATGCATTACGAGTCTCTCGGTTCCAATCCGAGCAGCGGTCCCTCGTCGAGCGTCTACCGCTGGCTGGGGCCCTATGTGCAGGCGAATCTGACGAGCGGCTTTTCGCTGCGCTTCACGGCCGGACCGGACGTGCAGGACCGGCGCCCAACGGACGGCACCGGCTCTTTTTACAAAATGACTGCGGTGTATAACTTCTCGCAGTAGGGGAGGGTAAGGAGTCCCTGGAAGAGTAACTTACTGGCCGAAGAAAGCGACGAGGCCGATCAGAAGGGTATTCTGCGACTTAGCGCTGGCATTCTCGTTGCCCCGGTCATAGAAGGGCTGATTCGACCAATCGCGGCGATACTCGAGCCGGCTCAGGAGGCCCTGCATCCACTTATACTCGCCCGTCATGGTGAAGGTGTTCAGCTTCTGGGCTTGGCCGGTGATGAATCCGTCGCGATCGTTGTAGTACTCGTAACGGGGGGTGAAGGCGATGGTCTTCGAGAGCTGGAACTTGGACGCCACACCGATGGCAACCCAGGTGTCGCTGCCGGTGGTCAACCGCTTGTCCCGGCCGTAATCGAAGTTGATGTACATCGAAGTTTTGTCGTTGGGATTGATGTTGAGGACGGTGTCGTAGAAGTTGCGGAAGCCTTCGTTTGTGCCGGTCTTTTCGGGTCCGGTGTAGTAGTTGTTGAACCAGGAGACTTTCGAACCGGTCCAGGCGGTGGTGAAGCCGAGGGTCTTGCCGGTGTTGTTGTCTTCGACGTTATTCCAGCCGTTGACGAGTTGGACGCCGGCGGAGAAGGATTTCGTGAGGGGTTTGGTGACGCGCAGGCCGGTGTGGTAATAGGGGCCGTTGGCGTACAGGTAGCCGCGGGAGTAGTTCCAGCCGAGGTGGGTTTCGGTGAGTTCGGCGCCGGCGGAGGTGTAGAATTTGCCGAAGTCGATCTGGAGGCCGCCGGCGTTCTTGGGTTTGAGGCTGACGAAGGCTTGCGGGATGTAGTTGACGATGCCGGCGCCGGAGGGCTCGGTGGCGTGGAAGACGTCCCAGGCGCGGCCGAAGCCGATGTCGAGGGTGAAGCCGACGGGGTCGGCGTCATGAGTAAGTGAAAGTTTCGTCATGTTCAACGTCATCGAGTTGGCTTTGACGTCGAAGTTCCGCAGGACGTTGTTCCCGGAGGCGGGATTGCCGAAGTTTTTGCTGTAGTAGCCGTCGATTAGTCCAGTAATCTTAATCGAGCCCATAGTCCAGGGGGCCGCCGCAGCAGGGGCCGGATCGGGTGCGGGCGCAGTTGTCTGCGCAAAAAGGCCCGCGCCCGCAAAAGACAACACGACGAGGGTGAGGTTCGCCGGAATCTTCATTGAGAGGTTCTCCAATTTTTCGTTTTGAGGGTGAGTGGGAACGACGGGGTTCCTGGGGAGAATAACGAATCGCTTAGCTGGGGGGCCAATAGATAATTTCAATCGCTTGAATAGCAATGTTCGATTTCCCATGGAGATATGGGCGTAGCATTATGGCTAGCGATGCACTGTCGCAAGTCTGCCTTGTCCGCATGGCTTCCTCACACTCACCACTCCACTCGAGGTGTTTCATGAAAAAAGTTCTCCACGCAAGTTCGCTTGCCGCTCTAGGGGCGCTATCGCTTCTAGCCCAGGCCCCAGCCGCCGCTCCCACGACGGAAGAACTTGTTCCCAAGATTGCAGCAGCCCAATCGGCAGGCGATAACGCCTGGATGCTCGTGAGCTGCGCGCTGGTCCTCCTGATGACCGGTCCCGGACTGGCGCTTTTCTACGGCGGCCTGGTTCGCAAGAAGAATGTATTGGGGACGATGATGCAGAGCTTCATCCTGATGGCCGTCGCCACGGTGATGTGGGCTTTGTTTGGGTATTCGCTGTCGTTCGGCGACGGCAACTCCTTTATCGGAGATATGCGTTTCGCCATGTTGAACGGCGTCGGCATGGAGCCGAACACGGACTACGCGGCCACGATTCCCCACTTGACGTGGATGGCGTTTCAGATGATGTTCGCGATTATCACGCCCGCGCTGATCACGGGCGCCTTCGCCGAGCGGATGAAGTTCAGTGCGATGTTGCTGTTCTCGATTCTGTGGAGCCTGTTGATTTACTATCCGATGGCGCACATGGTGTGGGGCAAGGGCGGTATGCTGAACGCCTTCCTGGGCGGCTCGATTCCGACGCTCGACTTCGCGGGCGGCACGGTGGTGCATATCACCTCGGGCGTTTCGGCTTTGGTTTGCGCGATTGTGCTGGGTAAGCGTTTGGGTTACCCGAATGAGCCCGTGCGGCCGCACAGCCTGGTGTTGAGCTTCATCGGCGCGTGTTTGCTGTGGTTTGGCTGGTTCGGCTTCAACGCCGGTTCGGCGCTGGCGGCGAACGGCCTGGCGGCGAGCGCCTTCGTGGCGACCCACTTTGGCGCGGCGGCGGCGGCCCTCGGCTGGATTCTGGCGGAATGGTTCCAGCACGGCAAGCCGAGCATTTTGGGCGGCATCTCCGGATGCGTGGCGGGCCTGGTGGCGATCACCCCGGCGTCCGGCTTTGTGAAGCCGATGCCGGCGCTGATCATCGGTTTCGCGGCGGGCATTGTTTGCTACTTCGCGGTGGTGAAGGTGAAGAACATGCTGGGCTATGACGATTCGCTCGATGCCTTTGGCGTGCACGGAGTGGGTGGCACCCTGGGCGCGATCCTGACGGGCGTGTTCGCGACGAAAGAAGTGAATGCTCTGAAGGATGCGACGGGCAATGCGATCAACACCGGTCTGGTGGATGGCAACAGTGGCCAGGTGGTGAACCAGTTGATCGGCGTGGGGATTTCGTGGGCCATCGCGATTGTGGGTTCGTTCATCATCCTGAAGATCGTCGATGTCGTGGTTGGGTTGCGCGTGACCAGTGAACAGGAGACGATGGGTCTCGACCTGAGCATGCACGGCGAAGAAGGATACAATCTCGAAGCGTAGGAACGGAGGCCACGAACATGAAAAAGATTGAAGCCATTATTCAGCCCTTCAAGCTGGAAGAAGTGAAAGAGGCGTTGAAGGCCATCGGCATCGACGGAATGACGGTGATCGAAGTGCGCGGCCACGGCCGGCAAAAAGGTCATAAAGAGGTCTATCGGGGCCAGGAGTATCAGGTGGACCTGCTGCCGAAGGTGAAGATCGAGATGGTGGTGCCGGATGCCCGGGCGGAAGAGGTGATCTCCGCCCTGGCGACGGCAGCCCGGACGGGGAAGATTGGGGACGGGAAGATTTTCGTGTCCGAGATTTCCGACGCCATCCGGATTCGGAACGACGAACGCGGTGAATCCGCCCTCTAGTTCGCCGCTTGCCGGCATTCGTACCGCCTTCTTCCAGGAGTGGGACCCCGGAGCGGTCCTCTCGGGAAGAACGGCGGACGTTGATCGGATTGTCCAAGCCGCCTTCGACCAATACCTCACCCCGGTTTATCCTGCGGGATTAGCCGTTTTGGCCGTGGGCGGCTATGGCCGCCGCGAGTTGTTTCCCAACTCCGACGTGGACGTTCTTTTGCTGACGGAGAAAGCGCCGCACAACGAAGTGACGCGCGACGCTCTCTCCTCCTTTCTGCGTTCGCTGTGGGATGCCAACCTCCGTTTGAGCCATTCCGTCCATTCGCTGGACGAGTGCTGCCAATACCATCCGCAGAACGTTGAACTCAACATCAGTCTGCTGGACGTGCGCTTCCTGGGCGGCGACCAATCCGAATATGAGAAGCTCGCCAAAAGGCTGCCGAAGTTTGTGGCCAGTGAGCGGCCGGCGCTGGTCCGGCATCTGATCCGGCAGGTGCGGGAGCGGCACGAGAAGTTCCATTCGACGGTGTACCATCTGGAGCCGAACGTGAAAGAGTCGCCGGGTGGTCTGCGTGACATCCACTCCATCGGCTGGCTGACCAAGCTGCAGGATCCCACGCGGGAGTTGCCCAACTGGCTGGGCGAACTGGCCGAACCGAGCCGGTTTTTGTACGCGACCCGTTGCTACCTGCATTTTCAGGCCAACCGGGATCAGAACCTGCTGCAGTTTGATATGCAAGACGCGCTGGCGGCCGAGCGGGGAATGCCTCCGGCGGAGTTCATGCGGCAGTACTTCCTGAGCGCGCGGAAGATTCACCGCGGGGTGCTGCAGGCGATCGATCTGTGCGAAACGCTGGTGCCGAGCGGGTTGCTCGGGCACTTCCGGGACTGGCGGTCGCGGATGTCGACCTCTGAGATTTCGGTCAATAAAGACCGTCTGTATTTGAAGAACGCGCAGGTGCTGGAGTCGGATCCCGATGTCTCCCTGCGTTTGATTCGCTTCTCGGCCCGGCACGGGTTGCCGCTTTCGGCGGACGCCGAGCGGCGTTTGGTGGCGGCGCTGCCGGCCCTGGCGGAGCACTACGCGCAGCCGGGACCTATCTGGAACTACCTGCAGGAGATTCTGTCGCAGCCGCACGCCATGATGGCCATGCGGACGATGCACGAGACTGGCTTGCTGGCGGCGATTCTGCCGGAGTGGAAGCTCGTCGAAGGGTTGGTGGTCCGGGATTTTTATCACCGGTACACGGTGGATGAGCACACGCTGATCGTGATGGAGAATCTGCTGGCGCTGCGAAAGAATGCCGATCCCACGCGGCGGCGGTTCGCCGGATTGTTCGCCGAGATTGAATCGCTGCCGGCGCTGCTGTTTTCCATTCTGCTGCACGATGTCGGCAAGGGGATTGACGGGCCAACCCACGCGATGGAGTCGGCCCGGCTGGCGACGGCGATCATGGAGCGGATCCAGGTGCCCGAAGAGGACCGGCCGCTGATTCACTTTCTGATTGAACAGCATCTTGTGCTTTCGAGCGTGATGAATTCGCGCGACCTCTCCGACCCGGCGACCGCCGAGCATCTGGCGGGAAAGGTACAGACGGTGGAGCGGCTGCGGTATCTGGCGCTGCTGACGTATGCCGACATCAGCGGGGTGAACGCGACGTCCATGACGCCGTGGCGCCTCGAACAGTTGTGGCGCGTCTACGCCATTGGCCAGCGGGAGTTGACCAAAGAGCTCGACACGGACCGAATTGGCGCCGCGGCGACGCACCCGTTTCTCGAGGGATTTCCGCAGCGGTATCTGCGGACCCATACCGAGGCCGAAGTGGCCCAGCACCTGGCGCTGGCCGAAGCGGCGCGCGACTCGGGCGTGGCGATTGATCTTTCGCGGCAGGGCGGCGTCTGGTGCCTGCTGGTGATCACGCGCGACCGGCCGAAGCTGTTCGCGGCGCTGGCCGGAGCGCTGGCGGGGTCGGGCATGGATATTGTGAAGGCGGAGGCGTTTGCCAATAGCCGGGGCGAAGTGCTCGACTCGTTTACCTTCGCCGATCCGTCGCGGAATCTGGAATTGAACCCGCCGGAGATCGACCGCCTGCGGCAGACGATTGAGCGGGTGGTGTTGGGTAAGCTCGACGTGACCACGCTGCTTGCCAGCCGGCGCCGTCCGTTTGCCGCCAAAGCGAAGCCGGAGATCCGGCCGGCGGTTTACTTCGACAGCGAGGTGAGCGACCACGCGACGCTCGTCGAAATCAACGCCGAGGACCGGCCGGGGCTGCTGTTCGATTTGGCCTCCACGATCTCCCAGGCCGGTTGTAATATCGAAGTCGTGCTCATCGATACGGAAGCCCACAAGGCCATCGACGTCTTCTATTTGACCAAGGATCAGCGCAAGCTCACCGAAGAGGAGTCGCTCGCGCTCGAACGCCGCCTGGACGAAGTGTGCCGTCCCTACTAACGCGCCGGAGCCTGCTGGCGGGAATGGCGGCGCCCGCGCCGCAGCGGCCGAATCTGCTTCTGCTGCTGCCGGACCAGTGGCGGCCGGACTGGATGCCGGGCCGCGGGGACATTCCGGTGCGGCTGCCGAACCTCGAGAAGCTGATGGCGCGCGGGGTGCGGTTTGTGAACGCCATTACGCCGTCGCCGCTGTGCGCTCCGGCGCGGGCGTGCCTGGCGGCGGGTAAGGAGTATACGCGGTGCGGCGTAGCGTCGAACCAGTTCGACTATCCGCTGGGGCAGCAAACCTACTATCAGCTACTGCGGGACGCGGGCTACCATGTGATGGGCTGCGGGAAGCTGGACCTGCACAAGAAGACGCTGGACTGGGGGCTGGACGGGCAGCGGCTGCTGCGCGAGTGGGGATTTTCCGACGGGATTGATAACTCGGGGAAGATGGACGCGGTACGCAGCGGCCTGCCGGCGCCGAAAGACCCCTACATGAAGCTGCTGCACGACCGCGGCATGGCCGAAACTCACGTGAAGGACATGCGGGCGCGCAAGGCGCACGAGGGGACCTATCCGACGCCGTTGCCGGACGATTTGTACTGCGACAACTTCATTACCCACAACGCCCTGACGCTCCTGCGCCGGGCACCGCGTAACCAACCGTGGCATCTGGCCGTCAACTTCACTGGTCCGCACGACCCGCTCGACATTACTGCCTCCATGGAACGCACCGCCCGCGACCGCAGCTATCCCCAGCCGAACCGGAACACGCAGGATTCGCCCGAACACCACGTGGCCGTACGGCAGAACTATACGGCGATGTGTGAGAACATCGACCGGGGGATGGGGCAGATCCTGGCCGAGGTGGAGGCGCGGGGCGAGTTGGCGAACACGATGGTCGTGTTCTCTTCTGACCATGGCGAGATGCTGGGCGATCATAATCGCTGGGGCAAGCATGTGCCGTATCAGGCGTCGCTGGGGGTGCCTCTGGTGGTGGCTGGTCCGGGCGTGAAAGTCCGGGGGGCGAGCCGGGCGCTGGTGACCTTAATGGACCTGGCGGCGACCTTTCTGGAGTTTGCCGGGGTGCCTGTGCCGGCGTCGATGGACAGCCGCAGCCTGCGGCCGCTGCTCGCGAAAAAGACCCGGGAGCACCGGCGGCATCTGGTGGCGGGGCTGGGGGATTGGCGCCTGGTGTGGGATGGGCGGTACAAGCTGATTGAAGGTTTTGAAAAAGCGCCGCAGTTATTTGACCTGCAGTCTGATCCATTAGAGAATCTAAATCTGTGGGAAGCCGAGAGGCGGATTCGGACCCACTTGAAAACTCTTCTCCCCGCTTGAAAAAAGCCGAATCCGGTCAGAGTAATCCGATTTATACTCTTAAGCATATGAAGTCGCCTTCACCCGAGGAGCCGCGCCGCGGTTTTCTCATCGCCTCTATTAACGGCCTGATGGGCCTGATCACGGCAGCCTTGGCGCTGCCTTCCGCCGGCTATTTGCTGGGCGGATCGAAAGCGAAACGCCCGGCGGAGTGGGTTCCGGCGGGTGACCTGACCAAACTCGAAGCGAATGTCCCCGAGCAGGTGATCTTCGAACGGGTTCGCCGGGACGGCTGGAAAACGGTCAAGGAGAAAGCCAGCGCCTGGATGGTGAAGACGAGCGAGAAAGAGGTGGTGGCGTTTTCCCCGGTGTGCACGCATTTGGGCTGCGCGGTGAGCTGGGACGGAGCGGCGAAGAACTTTGCCTGCCCGTGCCATACGTCGAGCTTCGGGACGGACGGGAAGGTGTTGGCGGGTCCGGCGCCGCGGGCGCTCGATCGGTTCGCCGTGAAGATGGACGGCTCGACGATCCTGTTGGGCGAGATTCGTCAAGCTGATAAGGCCTAGCCATGCTAAACAAAGTCCGTGCTTGGGTGGAGGATCGCACCGGTCTGGAATCCGGGATCAACCACTTTCTGAATGAAGATATTCCAGCGTCGAGCGGCTGGCACCAGGTGTTTGGGAGCATGGCGCTGTTCATGTTCCTGGTGCAGGTGTTCACCGGGATCATGATGGCGTTGAACTACGCGCCGACGACCGCCGAAGCGCACAGCAGCTTGCGCTATATTTTGACGGAGCTGACCGCGGGGCGGCTGATGCGCGGCTTGCACCACTGGGGCGCGAGCATGATGATCTGTATCGTCGTGCTGCACATGCTGCAGGTCTTTCTTTGGGGCGCCTACAAGAAACCGCGCGAGGCGACGTGGATGCTGGGCGTGGTGCTGCTGCTGCTGACGTTGGGTTTCGGCCTGACCGGCTATCTGCTGCCGTGGGACAACCGGGCCTATTGGGGTACGGTGGTGACGACGCAGATCGCGGCCAAGGCGCCGGGGATGGGCCCTTATATCCTGACGATTCTGGGCAGCGAGGATGGGCAGATCGGGTCGGTGACGTTTGCCCGCTTCTATGCGGCGCATGTGCTGATTCTGCCGGCCGTGACGGCGCTGTTGATTTTTCTGCATGTGTTCCTGGTGCGGAAGCACGGCGTGGCTCCGGCGCCGGTGGAGACTGCGCCGCCGATCAAGTTCTACCCGCGGCAGGTGTTTAAAGACACGGTGGCGATCTTTGCGATGTTCGCTCTGTTGTTCGTTCTGGCCGTGGCGGTCCGGGTGCCGCTGGGCAAACTGGCGGATCCGAACGACGTCTCCTACATTCCCCGGCCCGAGTGGTATTTCCTGTTTTTGTTCCAGATTCTGAAGTATTTTGAAGGGCCGCTGGAGATTGTCGGCAGCATGATTCTGCCGGGTATCGCCGTCGTGCTGCTTTTCCTGACTCCATTTATTGACCGGGGCAAGGCCATTGCGTTGCGGCAGCGGACCGGCGCGATTGGGGTGCTGATTCTCTCGTTGATCGGGTGGGGCGGATTGACCGCCGCGGCTCTATCGACGACGCCGCACCGCGATCCGTGGAAAGGGTTCACGGCCGAAGAGATGGCGGCGATCGGCACCTTCCGCCAGGCCGAATGCTGGAAGTGTCACTCGTCAACGCCGGGCGATTCCCGTCCGGGGCCGAACCTGGCGGACATCGCCGTCCTCCGGGAGCGGGATTGGCTGGTGAAGCACTTTAAAGACGCGAGCGGCGCGGCCGGCCAAGGGGTGAAGGACCTGCAGTGGCGCCGGTTGGCGACCTTCCTGCCGAAGCTGGACGATGAGAACGTGGAAAGCCTGCACCTGGCGCCGCAGACGCTTGTCACCGGCGCGATGATCTACCAGCAGAACAACTGCGGGGCATGCCACCAGATCAATGGCGTGGGAATGAAGTCCGGACCGCCGCTGAACGGCGTGGCCAAGCGGTGGGACCGGAAGTGGATGGAGGAGCATTTCATCGATCCGGAGAGCAAGTCGCCGGGGACGATTATGCCGGCCTACAAGTTCTCGCCGGCGGAGATGACGGCGATGCTCGACTACATGATGTCGCTTACTGATTAAGCGCTGCTTCCTGGAAGGCGTGCCGGACGGGCGAATCGTCGGAGTTCGCGAATCCGGCACGCTGCACGAGCAGGAGCAGGGCGATGCCCTTTTGCGGGTCGATCCACGCCTGGGTGCCGTAGGCGCCGCCGTGGCCGTGGGAGCCGGGGCTGAGGAGTTTGGTGACGCCCTGGGGTTCGCGGATGACGCACCAGGCGAGGCCCCAGCCGTGGCCGGGGGTGAAGCCGGTCTTCAGGTCGCCCGATTGGAGCGAGGTCATCTGCTTGACGGATTCGGGCTTCAGGTAGCGTTTGCCGTCGAGAGAGCCTTCGTTGAGAATCATGCGCTGGAAGCGGAGATAGTCGGCGGCGGTGGAGAAGAGGCCGCCGTTGGCGGCGGGGAACGGCTCCGGGTCGAAGCCGGGCGGGAGCTCCGCGGGGACGAGCTGGCCGGTGGCTTTGTCCTTGCGTACCGGTTTGATGAGACGGGCCTTTTGCTTGGCGGTGGGGAAGAAGGTCGTATCCTTCATGCCCAGAGGCTTGAACAGGCGCTGGGCGAGGAACTTCTCAAACGGCAGGCCGGAGGCGACCTCGACCACGTGGCCGAGGGTGTTGATGCCGGACTGGCAGTACTTCCACTGACTGCCGGGGGTGAACTGGAGGGGTTTCGAAAGATAAGCCGGGATCAGATCGCCGAGCTTCTTGGCGGCGGCCCATTCGGCGGGGGTGGCTTCGGCGAGGCCGGAGGAGTGGGTGAGCAGGTGCTTCAGGGTGATGGCGGGGTACTTCGAGAAGGCGGGGATGTGTTTGGCGACGGGGTCGTCGACGGAGAGTTTGCCCTCTTCCTGCAACATCAGAATGGCGGTTCCGGCGACCGGCTTAGTCATGGAGGCGATCCAGAAGAGCGAGTTCTTTTTGACGGCGCCGGTGGCGGCGAGATGGGTGACGCCGGAGCGGGTGGCGATGGCGGTGACGGCGCCGGGGATCTCCTGCGCGTCAATCATCTTCTGCATGGCGGCGCGGATGGGGGCGTCCTGGGCCAGCAGCAGAGTGGGGAGGAGAACCGCGGGAAGGAGGCGTTGCATGGCGCCAGCGTATCATGAAGGGTTGATGCCTCAAGACTGGTTGCAACTGCGGGTGTTCCCGCTCAGCGAACGCAAAAGCCTGACCCGCGTGGAAGATATTCTGATTGATCCGGCGACTGCGCCGAAGCCGGGGCCGCCGGCCGTGGCCGCCTGCGCGGCGAAAATTCTGGCGGCCCGGGAGCGGGGGGCGGCGGTGGTTCTCTTCTACGGGGCGCACCTGCTGCGGAACGGGGCGGCGCTGATTCTGGACCAGATGATGGAACGCGGCTGGATAACCCACGTGGCCACCAATGGCGCGGGCACCATCCACGATTGGGAGTACGCCTGGCTGGGGCGATCGACGGAGAGCGTGGAGGAGAACGTCGCCACGGGGACGTTTGGATCCTGGGACGAGACGGGCCGGAACCTGCACGTGGCGATGATGGCCGGAGCGTTGCGGGGCGAGGGGTACGGGGTGTCGCTCGGCCGCTTCATCGCGGAAGACGGGGTGACGCTGCCGGAGGCGGCGGAACTCGAGCGGTTGATTCGGGAGGAGCCGCGGCATCCGTTGACGGCGGCGCGCGCGGACCTGCTGGCGGCGGGGCTGCCCGGGGGACGGTACGCCGTGGACCACCGGTGGAAGCAGGCTTCGATTCTCTATCACGCCTTCCGCCATGGTGTGCCGGCGACGGTGCATCCGGGGATTGGCTACGACATTATCGCGAATCACCCACTGTTCAACGGCGCCGTGATTGGACGCGGGGCCGGGATGGACTTCCGGCTGTTGGGAGACTCGGTGGCGTCGCTCGATGGGGGCGTGGTGCTCTCGGTGGGTTCGGCGATTATGGCGCCGCAGGTGTTTGAGAAGACGCTGAGCAATGTGAACAATCTGCGTTTAGGCGCGGGGCAGGGCATTGTGGCCGGGCACGAGATCTACGTGGTGGACCTGCAGGACGGCGGCGGCTGGGACTGGACGCAGGGCGAGCCGCCGAAGACGAACCCGGCCTACTACCTGCGATTCTGCAAGAGTTTTTCGCGGATGGGTTGCCCGATGCATTATGTGCAGCATGACAACGCCGGGTTCGTGCACAACCTGTACCGGGAGCTACAACGACTCGTCGCCTAGGCGGCGGTCGTGGTTGAGGTAGTTGCGGATGTAGTCGGCGACGGAGTCGGCAAGCGGCGTGATGGCGGGGGAGTAGCCGCTGGCGCGCAGCTTGTCGATGGTGGCGCAGGTGCGGTATTGGTACTTGCCGCGCAGGTGCTCGGGCATGGGGATGAACTCGATATTGGGTTCGAGGTCGAGGGCGGCGAAGATGGCGCGGCCGAGGTCGAGCCAGGTGTGCGCGAGGCCGGAGCCGAGGTTGAACAGGCCGCCGGCTTCGGGCGTATCGGCGAGGTGGATGGACATGGCGACGGCGTCTTTGACGTAAAGGAAATCGCGCTGCTGGCAGCCGTCTTCGAAGTCCGGGCGATGGCTGCGGAAGAGTTCGAGCTTGCCGGTGGTGCGGATCTGATGGAAGGCTTTGTGGACGACGCTGCGCATGTCGCCTTTGTGGTCTTCGTTCGGGCCGAAGACGTTGAAGTACTTCAGGCCGACGACGCGTTCGGCGAATCCGGCGCGGAGGGCGTACTGATCGAACAGGTGCTTCGAGTAGCCGTACATGTTGAGCGGGCGGAGCGAATCGAGCGGGAGGTCTTCGCGGAAATCGTCTTCGCGGGCGCCGTAGGTGGCGGCGGAGGAGGCGTAGACGAAGCGGGCGCCTTTCGAGAGCGCCCAGTGCGCGAGGGTCTTCGTGTACTCGAAGTTATTGCGCATCAGGAAGGCGGAATCTTTTTCGGTGGTGGCGGAGCAGGCGCCGAGGTGGAAGATGGTGTCGACTTCGCCGAGCTGGGGGAGGGTGCGGAGGAGGTCTTCGCCGTCCACGTAGTCGAGAAAGCGCAGCGGCACGAGGTTGCGCCACTTTTCGGAGAGATCGAGGCGGTCGGCGATGAGGACGTGGTCGAAGCCGAGCTGATTCAGCTTCCAGACGATGGCACTGCCGATCATGCCGGCGCCGCCGGTGACGAGGATGCGGCGGGAGGAGTCAATGGGCATAGTAAACCGCTATTATCCCTCGTATGGGAAGTTCGTTTGTGCTGGAGTGCCGAGCGGTGTTGGAGCGGACGCCGGCGGTTTTGGATGCGCTGCTGCGGGGTCTGCCGGCGGAGTGGCACGATTGCACGGATGGGGAGGGGACGTGGAGCCCGTATGTGGTGGTGGGGCACCTGATTCACGGCGAGAAGGCAGACTGGATTCCCCGGTTGGAGATGATTTTGGAGGTAGGAACGGCGCGGCCGTTTCCGCCGTTTGACCGGGAGGCTCAGTTCCGGGAGAGCGCGGGGCGGGCGCTGGAGGAGTTGCTTGACGAGTTCGCGGCGCGGCGGCGGGAGAGTTTGGCGCGGTTGGGCGAATTGGCGGTCGGCGAGGCAGAGTTAGGGTTGGAGGGGCTGCATCCGGCGTTTGGCCGGGTGACGGCGCGGCAGTTGCTGGCGACGTGGACGGCGCATGATTTGAGTCATCTCGTGCAGGTGAACCGGACGATGGCGCGGCGGTACCGGGCGGAGGTGGGACCCTGGGCGGCGTATTTGCCGGTGATGGGATGACCGTTTGGGGCGCAAAGCAAAACGCCGACTGGGGGGAGACCCGAGCCGGCGTATACACTTTGCAGAAATGGTCGGGGCGAGAGGATTCGAACCTCCGGCCTCCTGGTCCCGAACCAGGCGCTCTACCAGGCTGAGCCACGCCCCGAAACAAATAGAATAGCGCGATTGTGTCCGCTTCGGCAAGGCCCGCCGCTAAGATAGGGTACGGTCATGAAAATTGCCTTCTTCAATACCAAACGCTACGAAAAACAGCCGTTCGAAAATGCCAACCGGGAGGCCGGCCACCAATTCCGCTGGATCGACCTGCCGCTACGCGCCGAAACCGCCGACCTGGCTAAGGGTTGCCAAGCCGTTTGCGTGTTCGTCAATGACCAGGTGGATGCCGCCGCGTTGGCCCGGCTCCAGGAGAATGGCGTCCGTCTGGTGGCCACGCGGTCGGCCGGCTACAACCATATCGACCTGCCCGCCGCGCACGCCGCCGGGATCACCGTTGTCCGCGTGCCTGCCTACTCGCCCTATGCCGTCGCCGAGCACACCGTGGCGTTGATGCTCTCGCTCAACCGCCATGTCCACCGGGCGTATAGCCGCGTGCGGGACGGCAACTTCTCTCTCGACGGCCTGCTGGGTTTCGACATGCACGGCAAGACGGTGGGGTTGATCGGCCTCGGCAAAATTGGGGCCTGCACGGCGCGGATTCTGATCGGGATGGGTTGCCGCGTGCTTGGCTACGATCCCTTCAGTACCGTCGAGGGCGTAACGCCCGTGCCGCTCGCGCAGTTATTGGCCGAGAGCGATATCGTGTCTCTCCATTGCCCGCTGACGGCGGATACGCGGCATCTGATCGACGCCGGGGCGATCGCCGGGATGAAGCGCGGGGCGATGCTGATCAACACGAGCCGCGGCGCGCTGGTGGATACCCTGGCGGTTATTGAAGCGCTCAAGTCCGGCCAGTTAGGCTGGCTGGGAATTGACGTCTACGAGGAAGAGGGGGAGTTATTCTTCTCTGACCTATCGGAGACCGTTATTCAAGACGACGTCTTTACTCGGCTGCTCACGTTCCCGAACGTCTTAGTCACCGGGCATCAGGCTTTTTTCACCGCCGAGGCTTTGGGGGCGATTGCCGCGGTCACTGTGCGGAATATCAGTGAATTCGAGCAGTCCGGGACCTGCGGCAATGCGGTGACCTAAGCAATAACCCTCCCAAGTATGCGATCCTATCGGAACATCGTTTTCGCAGAACTGCGTTGTCCGACCTAAAAGACGATCTCCGTTACGCCATCCGGCTGCTTGTGAAGCAGCCCGGTTTCGCGGCAGTAGCCTTACTGACGCTGGCGTTGGGAATCGGAGCTAACATTACTATTTTCGCGTTGGTGAACAGCGTTCTCCTGCGCCCGCTCCCCTATGCCAATCCGGAGAGCCTGGTGCACCTTTCGGGGGTGCCCACCAAGGACGGCAAGGAGCTGCGCGGGATTTCGATGCCGGATATCATCGACTACCGGCAACTGTCGAAGACGCTCGAAAGCCTCGTGGGTTACTCCTACTACGCCAACCGGCTGGTCTATACCGGGCTCGGCGAGCCGGAACAGGTGGAGACCGTGGCCACCAACTTCAATTTCTTTGACGTGCTCGGGGCGCGACCCTTGCACGGCCGGACCTTCCGGCAGGGCGAGGATCAACTCGGCCGGCACAACGTGATCGTTCTTTCGCACGCCTGGTGGCTCAGCCGTTTCGGCGGGGACCGGAGCGTCCTGGGGACGAAGCTGACGTTGAACGCCGCCAACTACGAAGTGATCGGGATCATGCCGCCGGAGTTCAAGTTTCCCCACCCGGTGGCCGGTTGGACGCCGATCGCCGTGGGCTCCATGGCGTCGAAGATGCGCGACGGCCACATCTTCAAAGCCATCGGCCGGCTGCGTCCGGGAGCGACCGCCGAAGCGGCCCGGCAGGAGATTCTGGCCCTGGGGGAGAGAAATGAGCAGATGTATCCGGACACCAACAAGGGCTACCGGGCGCATTTAGAGACGCTGGATTTTTCGATCACGGGGGAGGTGCGGCCGACGTTGTACCTGCTTTCGATCGCCGTTGGCGTTTTGCTGTTGACGGTTTGCGGGAACATCGCGAATCTGCTGCTGGCGCGCGCGGCGAGCCGGCAGCGGGAGTTTGCGATCCGGAGCGCCATCGGGGCGCCGCGGGGACGTTTGATCCAGCAACTGCTGACGGAGAGCTTCGCCCTGGCGGCGCTGGGCGGAGCTTTGGGTTTGGCCGTGGCCTGGTGGGCGGTGCGGGTGCTGCGGGTGCTGGATCTGCCGGCCATGCCGCGGCTGGATGAGTTGCAGATCGATGCTGCTTCCGTGGCCTTCACGGTGGCGGTGGTCAGCCTGACGGCGCTGCTGTTTGGCATTGCGCCGGCGCTGCTGGCGACCGATCTGAAGGCGAGCGGCGGCCGGGGCTCGACGGGCGGGGTGGGCCAGAGTAAGGTGCGGGGGGCGCTGGTGATCGGCGAAGTGGCGTTGGCTTCGTTTCTCCTGATCGGCGCCGGTCTGCTGCTCGAAAGCATGCGACGGCTGTTGGCCGTTGATGCGGGGTTTGCCGTGAGCGACGTGACGATTCTTGATCTCTCGCTGCCCTCCCGCAAGTTCGCCTCCCTCGATGCGATGGCGCAGTTCGTTGATACCTACCTCGAACGGGTCCGGGCCGTGCCCGGCGTCGATTCGGCCGCGGCTACGATCTTCACGCCCTTGGGCGGCGTTTATTCGTTTATGGACCTCTCCATCCCGGGCGAGCCGCCGCAACCCGTGAAACCGGCGATTGGCAACGTTTCGGTGACGCCCGGCTACTTTGAGACCTTCCGCATTCCGCTGCTGCAGGGGCGGCTGTTCAACGAGCGCGATACCAAAGACTCGGCGCCGGTGGCGATCATCTCCGAACCGATGGCCAAGCAGTTTTTCCCCGGGGTGAATCCGCTGGGGAGGAAGCTGACGTTATCGTACGGATCGGATTGGACCGGCGAGGTGGTTGGGGTAGTGGCCGGCATCCGGCGCCGGGGGTTAGCCGAAGAGCGGCGGGCGGAGGTCTATCTGCCCTTCTCGCAGATGCCCTATCCTACGCTCAATATTGTGGTGCGTTCCTCGCTGCCGGCGCCCCAACTGGCGGGCGCGCTCAAGCAGGAGATGAAGCAGTTGGATGCGAATATTCCGCTGAATCGGGTGCGTTCCATGCAGGATGTGGTGATGGAGTCGATCGCGGCTTCGCGGATTCGCAGTCTGGTCACGCTGCTGTTTGCCGGGGCGGCCCTGGTGCTCGCGAGTATCGGGATCTACGGGGTGATGGCCTATTCGGTCGCCCGGCGGACCACCGAAATCGGCATCCGTCTCGCGCTGGGCGCCGGGCCGGGCGAGATCTTGCGGCTGGTGATGAGCCAGGGTCTGCGGCTGGTGGCGGCGGGGATCGGGCTGGGGGTTGTCCTGGCGGCCGTGGTGGGGCAGGCGCTGGCGAGCATCCTATACGGCATCAGCGCGTGGAATGCCGCGGTCTATCTGGGCGTGGCGGTGCTGCTGGGTTTGGTGGCGGCGTTGGCCACTTTCCTGCCCGCTTGGCGCGCGACGCGGATCGACCCGGCTGTCGCATTGCGCGGCGAGTAGCGGCGCTAGAGGTTAAAGAAGCGCTCGGCTTTGCGGAGCGCCTGCTCAGCCGTGTCGAAGTGCTGGCGGGCTGTGTCGGCGTCCGCTTCGCGGATGGCGGCTTCGGCTTCGTTCACTTCGCTGGACACGGTTTGCAGCAGGGTGTTGATATCGCCGCGCGGCTTGAGGCCCTGGCTGGCCAGGGTCTCGCGGAGGTTGTTCATGGCGGCCTGGCAGGCTTCGAGCCGCGACTGGATGCGGACCCGGCGAACGCGCAACTCCGAGGCGACGGCCGCGGCTATGCGGGGAGGCGCGGGCTGCGCGGCTGCCGGCGGGGTGTAGGCCGGGGCGGTGGGCTGCGGGACGGTCGCCGGGGGCTCCTGGGTGATCACCCGCGCCGGGGTGGTGACGGGCGGAGCGGGCTTCGCTTCGGGGGCGCTTACGGGCGGGGCGGAGCGGGGAAGCGGGTTGCTGGCGACGGCCACCGGTGCTGGCTTCGGCGCTTCGACGGGCGGGTCCGGCAGCGGGTCCGGCGTCTTTTCCTTTGGCGGTTCCGGCTGCGGGGTGGGGGTGATGACTTCGGCCTGCTGCGGTTCCGGTGCGGGCTTGCGCAACTTCCACCAAACCATCCCACCGCCGGCCAGCAGCATGACGAGCACGGCTACACCGGCCAGCTTGAGCCCGAGATTGCCGCCGGCCGAGGGCGGAGGAGGTATGGGCGCGGGTTGCGGTTGCGGCTGCGGCGCCGGAGCCGCCGGTTGCCCGCCGCTCTGGATGGCGCGCAGCACGGCTTCGAGGCCCGCGTGAAACTCGGCGGCCGATTGGAAGCGTTGGTTGACGTCCTTGGCGATGGCCCGGAGAATGACATCGTTCAGCATCGGCGGCATCGACGGGTCGAGCTGAATGGGCGGAATGGCCTGCTGCTGCATATGCGCCGCCATGATGGAGAAATCGCTCGTGCCGTCAAAGGGCTTGCGGCCGGTGACCATCTGATAGAGGGAGACGCCGAGCGAATAGAGGTCGGAACGGGCGTCGACGGGTTGACCGTTGATCTGTTCGGGCGACATATAGAACAGGGAGCCGACGGTCTGCCGGGTTTGGGTGAGCGAGGGGTCGTTGATGACGCGGGCGATGCCGAAATCGAGGAGTTTGATCTGCCCCTGCGTGGTCAGCATCATGTTCGACGGTTTGATGTCGCGGTGGACGATGCCGCGGACGTGGGCGTAATCGAGTGCGCTCAGCACCTGCATGCAGTGCCAGACCGCGTGATCGAGCGGCATGGGGCGTTCTGGAGTGAAGAGGCTTTCGACGGTCCGGCCTTCGACGAACTCCATGAGCATGAGCAGTTGATTATCGGCGCGCATGGCGGTGTGGAGGCGCGCGATGTTGGGATGCTCGAGGCTGGCCTGCACTTTAATTTCACGCAGAAAGCGGTCGGCCAGGTCGGAGTCGCGGGTCAGGTCGGGCAGCAGCACCTTCATCGCCTCTAAACGGTCGGAGATGACGTTCTGCACCTTATAGACTTTGCCCATGCCTCCCGCGCCTAACTCTTGCAGGATCAGGTAATCACCGATTTGTTGTCCAGGCGCCAAGCTCATGTTCTTGCCATTATGCTACGCGGAAACGGGGGGAGGGAGAAGTGGCCTCTCCCAAAAAATACCGGGATGGACTTGACAGCCGGTTGCTATTACACTAGGGGTACGAGCTGAATGTATCCAAACCGACCCTTCCGTCTTCCGCGCCCCAAGATTCGAGAGAATGTAAACGAAGCAATCCGAGCGCGAGAAGTCCGCGCCGTATTCCCAGATGGCACTGTGGAGGTCATGCCGACTCCAGCCGCCGTCCGCAAGGCGAAGGATCTGGGCTTGGACCTGATTGTTATCGCCCCGACGGCGGAGCCGCCGGTGGCGAAAGCCATGGACTACGGTCAATGGCAGTACGAGCAGAAAAAGAAGTCGCACGACGCCAAGCGGAAGCAGCACGTAATCCATGTGAAAGAGCTGAAGTTCCGGCCGAACACGGATGACCACGACTACGACTTTAAGAAGAACCATGCCATCCGGTTTCTCGGCGAAGGGAATCGCGTCAAGGCCGTGGTGCAGTTCCGGGGCCGTGAGATTGCTCACGTCGATCTCGGCCAAAAACTGCTCCTCCGCTTTGCGAGCGATTTGAAGCCCTATGGCACCGTGGAAGGTTCGCCGCGTCTCGAAGGCCGGAACGCCCACATCCTCATCAGCCCGCTCAAGAAAGATCTACCGGCCAAGAAAGCAGCTCCCGCGCCTGCCCCGGCAGCCGGTGGCGCTGAGAACCCCCGCTAACCCTCCGGCCGCCGCCGGCAGCGCTGTACTATACTTACGTCGATTAGGAGATCGCGTATGCCAACAGTACTCCAACTGCAAGGATGGCGTTGTTACTTCAACTCCAATGAGGGCGGGGAGCCGATGCACGTCTATGTCCAGAAGGGCAATATCGAGTGTAAGTTCTGGCTCCACCCGGATCAGTTCGTCATTGAAGAGGACTTCGAGCACAACCTGACGGCGCGGTCCCGGCGCGACGCCCGGCGTATCGTCTACATGCACTTCGACGAAATCGCCAACGGCTGGTACGACCTATTCGGAGGCCGGCGTGCCGTCTAATGCCATTCTGGCGCGCGAAATCAGCGCCAACGAAACCCATCTGACCATCTTCACGCACCGCGGGAAAACCGAAATGCGCTGGGAGATGATCTCCGAAAAACTGGGCCAGGCCACGAGCATCGAGCGCATGCGCTGCCAGCTTTCGCCAAGCGGCTACTCCATCCGCTGGCCCCTGCTCGACGAAGATCTCGGCATCGGCGAGATGATCCTCCCGGGGCGCTAGCCCCGGGAGGGTGCTCCGGTATTAACCCGGAAGCTTGCTCTCACCCATCAACCACTGGTCGACGCCGCGCGCCGCTTTGCGCCCCTCAGCGATTGCCCAAACCACCAGCGACTGCCCGCGCCGCATATCGCCCGCCGCGAAGACGCCCGGCACCGACGACATGTACTGCTCGTCGCACTTCACGTTGCCGCGCTGATCCAACTCCACGCCGAGCTGATCCAGCATCCCGTTCTTCACCGGACCCAGGAAGCCCATCGCCAGCAGCACGAGATCGGCGTCCCACACCTGTTCCGAACCCGGAATGTGTTCAAACTTCGGCGGCGGCCCAACCTTCACGGTGTGCAGCTTTTTGACGTTCCCTTCGGCATCGCCTTCGAACTTCGTCGTGAGAATGGACCACTCGCGGCGGCCGCCCTCTTCGTGGGCGCTCTCGGTCCGCAGCATCAGCGGCCACATCGGCCACGGCGTGCTGGCGGCGCGCTGGGCGGGCGGCATGGGCATCAATTCGAACTGCGTCACGCTCTTGCACTTGTGGCGGTGCGAGGTGCCGAGACAGTCGGCGCCCGTGTCGCCGCCACCGATGATGATGACGTGCTTGTCCGTCGCCAGGACGTCGAACTCGCCCTTCACATTGTCGCCGGCCACCCGTTTGTTCTGGTTCGGCAGCCATTGCATCGCGAAGTAGATGCCCTTCAGGTCACGGCCGTCGGCTTTGATATCCCGCGGGGCTTCCGATCCGCCCGTCAACAGCACGGCATCGAAGTTCTTCCGCAGGTCTTCGACCGAGACGTTGTGCCCGACGTGGGCGTTCACCACGAACTCCACGCCCTCGGCCTTCATCTGCTCCACGCGCCGGTCAATATGGTGCTTCTCCATCTTGAAGTCCGGGATGCCGTAGCGCATCAGTCCGCCGATGCGGTCGTTCTTCTCAAACAAGGTGACCGTGTGGCCGGCGCGATTCAGTTGCTGCGCCGCGGCCATGCCGGCCGGGCCGCTACCCACCACGGCTACCTTCTTCCCGGTCCGCGTCTCGGGCGGTTCGGGCACGATCCAACCCTGCTCCCAGGCGTGGTCGATAATCGTCCGCTCAATCGTCTTGATCGCCACCGGCGGCTCGTTGATGCCGAGCACGCAGGCCGACTCGCAAGGCGCCGGGCAGATGCGCCCGGTGAACTCCGGGAAGTTGTTCGTCGAATGCAGCACGCGGATGGCGTCCCGCCAACGGTCCCGGTACGCCAGGTCATTCCAGTCCGGAATGATGTTGTTGAGCGGGCAGCCGTTGTGACAGAAGGGGACGCCGCAGTCCATGCAGCGGGCGCCCTGCGTCTGCACCTTCGCGAGCGGAAACGGCTCGTAAATCTCCTTCCAATCGTTCACCCGATCGGCGACCGGCCGCCGCGTGGGAACTTCCCGTTCGAACTCAATAAAACCAGTTACCTTACCCATGGATCACCTGCTCCCCCTGGGCCACGCCAGGGACAAAGTACGGGGTCTCGCGGCGCGGAATACCGGCCACGCGTTTAAACTCGTGCGGGAACACCTTCACGAACCGGGACAGCATGGTGCCCCAATTCTCGAGGATCCATCGGCCCCGGGGGCTGCCGGTATACCGCACATGCTTTTCAATCAGATTCTGCAGCACCTGGATATCGGCGGCGTCTTCCACCGGTTCCAGGTCCACGCCCGAGCGGTTGCACCGCGTGCGGCAGAACTCGCCGGACTCATCGAGCACGTAGGCGATGCCGCCGCTCATGCCCGCCGCGAAGTTCTTGCCGGCCTTGCCGATGCAGACCACCAAACCCTTGGTCATGTATTCGCAACCATGGTCGCCCACGCCTTCGACGACGGCCGTCGCGCCCGAGTTGCGCACCGCGAAGCGTTCGCCGGCCATGCCGTTGAAGTACGCCTCGCCGCTCGTCGCGCCATACAGCACCACGTTGCCGACCAGAATGTTCTCTTCGGGAACAAAGGAGGAGACCTTCGGCGGATAGACAATCACCTTGCCGCCCGACATCCCCTTGCCGACGTAGTCGTTGGCGTCGCCTTCGAGCTCGAGCGTCACGCCGCGCGACAGGAAGGCGCCGAAGCTCTGCCCGGCCGAACCGTGGAACTCGAACTTGATGGTGTCGTCCGGCAAGCCGGCCGAACCGTACCGCTTGGCGACTTCGCCCGAGAGCATCGCTCCCACCGTCCGGTGCACGTTGCGGATGGGCATTTTGAACTCCACCTTTTCGGCACTTTCGAGCGCGGGCTTGGCGAAGTCAATCAGCTTATAGTCGAGCGCATCGGCCAACCCGTGGTCCTGACCAATCAGGCAACGGCGGCCGACCTTCGACGGCACCGGCGGATTGTACAGAATGGCGCTGAGGTCCAGCCCCTTGGCTTTCCAGTGGTAGCTGACGTCGCGGGTTTCGAGCATGTCCACCCGGCCCACCATCTCGTCCACCTTGCGGAACCCGAGCTTAGCCATGATCTCGCGCAACTCCTCCGCTACGAAGAAGAAGAAGTTGATCAAGTCTTCCGGCTTGCCCTGGAACTTGGCGCGCAGCGCCGGATCCTGCGTGGCGATACCCACCGGGCAGGTGTTCAGATGGCACTTCCGCATCATGATGCAGCCCATGGTGATGAGCGGCGTCGTCGAGAAGCCATACTCCTCGGCGCCGAGCAGCGCGGCGATGGCGACGTCGCGGCCGGTCTGCAGTTTGCCGTCGGTCTGCACGCGGATGCGGCTGCGCAGGTCGTTCATTACCAGCACCTGCTGCGTCTCCGCGAGACCGAGCTCCCACGGTACGCCCGCGTGGCGGATGGAGGTCATTGGCGCGGCGCCGGTGCCGCCCGAATCGCCCGAGATCAGCACGAGGTCCGCATGCGCCTTGGCCACGCCCGCGGCCACCGTGCCCACGCCGACTTCGGAAACCAGTTTCACGGAGATCCGCGACTTCGGGTTCACGTTCTTCAGGTCGAAGATCAACTGCGCCAGGTCTTCAATCGAGTAGATATCGTGGTGCGGCGGCGGCGAGATCAAACCGACGCCCGGCGTCGAATGCCGGACCTTGGCGATCGCCTCGTCCACCTTGTGGCCGGGGAGCTGACCGCCTTCGCCGGGCTTGGCGCCCTGCGAGATCTTGATCTGCAACTCGTCCGCGTTCACGAGGTAGTTGGTCGTCACGCCAAACCGGCCGCTGGCCACCTGTTTGATCGACGACCGCTTGGAGTCGCCGTTTTCAAGCGGCAGGAAGCGAATCTCGTCCTCGCCGCCTTCGCCGGTGTTCGAACGGCCGCCCATGCGGTTCATCGCAATCGCGATCGTCTCGTGGGCTTCCTTCGAAATCGACCCGAACGACATGGCGCCGGTCGCAAACCGCTTGACGATTTCGCTCGCCGGCTCCACTTCCTCAATCGGCACGGGGTTGCCGGACTTGAACTGCAACAGGCCGCGAATGGTGCACAGCGCCCGCGTCTGCTTGTTCACATGGTCCGAGTACTCTTTGTACGTCGCGTAGCTTTCCGTGCGGACCGCGGTCTGGATGGCGCTCACGGTCTGCGGATTCAGCAGGTGATATTCGCCGCGGACGCGGTACTGATAGGTGCCGCCGACATCGAGTTCGGTATCCGCTTCCGTCACGGGACGGAACGCGTGGTCGTGCTTCATCTTGGCTTCTTTCGCCAGAACTTCGAGACCCACGCCTTCAATCCGCGACGGCGTCCCCGTGAAGTACTGCTTCACCAGGTCCATGTTCAAGCCGATCGCCTCGAAGATCTGCGCCCCGCGATAGCTCTGCAGCGTGGAGATGCCCATCTTCGAGAACACCTTGAGCATGCCCTTGTTGATCGCCTTCTTGAAGTGCTTCAGGGCGACATCGAACGGCACGTTCAGCCGGCCACGCAGCGCCAGGTTCTCCAACGTTTCAATCGCCAGGTAGGGATTGATGGCGCTGGCGCCATAGCCGATCAGCAGGCAGAAGTGCATCACCTCGCGGGGTTCGCCGCTCTCGATCACCAGGGCGACGCGCGTGCGGCTCCCTTCGCGGATCAGATGATTGTGCACCGCCGTCAGGGCGAGCAGCGACGGAATCGGGGCCGAATCGGCGTCAATGCCGCGGTCGCTGAGAATCAGAATCGAGTAGCCCGCTTCAATCGCCCACGAAGCCCGCTTGCAGAGCGAATCGAGCGCCCGCTCGAGCTCCTTCTCGCCGCCGTGTACGTTATAGAGCGTCGGCAGCGTATAGGCCAGGAAGTCGCCCTGGCTCACCCGGCGCATCTTTTCGAGATCGCGGTTGGTGAGAATCGGCTGCGTCAGCTTGAGCGTGTGGCAGTGCAGCGGCGTTTCTTCAAGCAGATTGCGCTCGTTGCCGATGTAGCTCGTCATCGACATCACCAGCTCTTCGCGAATCGGGTCGATCGCCGGGTTGGTGACCTGCGCGAACAGTTGCCGGAAGTAGTTGAACAGGCTCTGCGGCTTATCGGAAAGGCACGCGAGCGGCCAGTCGATGCCCATGGACCCGACGGCCTCTTCCCCGTTCACGGCCATCGGCCCCATGATGATCTTCAGATCTTCGTCGGTGTAGCCGAAGGCGCGTTGGCGCTGCAGCAGCGTCTCGTGCTCCGTGCTGTGGATCCGGGCCGGTTCGCCCAACTGTTCGAGCGTGATCTGGTTCTCGACCAGCCACTGCGCGTACGGCTGCCGGCTCCAGAGGCTCTGCTTCAGCTCTTCGTCCGGGATGATCCGGTGCGCTTCCATATCCACCAGCAGCATCTTGCCCGGCTGCAGGCGGCCCTTGTACTCGACGTCCTCGGGCTTGATCTGCAGCACGCCGGTTTCGGACGAGACAATCAGCAAACCGTCTTTCGTCACCAGATAGCGGGAGGGGCGCAGGCCATTGCGGTCAAGCGTCGCGCCAATCACCTTGCCGTCGGTAAACGCCACCGAGGCCGGACCGTCCCACGGCTCCATCAGTGAAGCGTGGAACTCGTAGAAGGCCTTCTTGTCCGGATGCATGGTCGAATCGGCATCCCAGGCTTCCGGAATCAACATCGCCATCGCGTGCGGCAGCGAACGCCCGGAGAGCGTCAGCAACTCGACGACGTTGTCGAGCGTGGCCGAATCGCTCGCGCCCTGCTCGACAATCGGCATGATCTTTTTGAGGTCATCGCCCCAGATCTCCGAGGCCAGCACCGCCTCCCGGGCGCGCATCCAGTTCGCGTTGCCCTTCACGGTGTTGATTTCGCCGTTGTGGCAGATGAAGCGGAACGGGTGGGCGAGCTTCCAGCTCGGGAAGGTGTTGGTGGAGAACCGCTGGTGCACCATCGCCAGCGAGCTCTTGCACTCGGTGTCCGAAAGGTCCTTGTAGAACTTCTGAATCTGCGGCGCCAGCAGCAGACCCTTATAAACGACCGTCCGGCAGCTCAGCGACGGAATGTAGAAGAAATCCTTATCGCGGATCTCGCTGGCGGCAATCTCATGCTCCGCCCGCTTCCGGATCACGTAGAGCTTGCGTTCCAGGGTATCTTCCGACATCCCCGGCGACCGGCGGACAAAAATCTGTTCAATGTACGGTTGCGAGGCCCGCGCCACGCGGCCAATCGCGTCGGCGTCGATCGGCGTGTCGCGCCAACCGAGCACCTCCAAGCCTTCTTCCCGCGTGATGCGCTCGACGATGCCTTCGGCCTGCAACCGCGCGGTGTGCTCCACCGGCAGGAACACCAGACCCATGCCGTACTCGCCCGGATTCGGCAGCGTGAAGCCCAGCTTCTGGCACTCCCGCGCGTAAAACGAGTGCGGAATCTGAATCAGCAGGCCCGCGCCGTCGCCCGTCTCCGGATCGCAACCGCACGCGCCGCGGTGCGTCAGGTTGATCAGAATTTGAACGCCCTTCGTGATGATGTCGTGGGAACGGTGGCCTTTGATGTTGACAACAAAGCCAATACCACAGGCGTCATGCTCGTTGGCCGGCGAATACAGCCCTTGCTCGGCAGGGAGACCAGGGCGGGACAGGGTAGGATGCTCGAACTGCTCACTCATATACGGGGAAACCTCACAATCCAGATACACCACTATAGGGAATCGGGGAGTATTAGTCAAACGAAACGTACGAGATCGCAACATCAGTTTTTCTAATATAACAAAATTATGAATTTCGATATTCAGTCGCTGTCGAAATAAGACTTTCTTATGGTATTCTGGCGCTTGTGAATTTCGAGCATCTTAAGCTCTTTCGCGACATTGGTCAATACCGGAGTGTCAGCCGCGGCGCGGCTCTCAACTCCATCAGCCAGTCCGCGGCAAGCCAGCACATCCAGGAGTTGGAAAAGTCGCTCTCGGTGAAGCTGCTCGACCGGTCCACCCGGCCGTTGACGTTAACCTCGGCCGGCCGCCTCTACTTTGAACTCTGCCGGGACGTGCTGCGCCGTAAGGAGGAGTTCGACGCCTCGCTCACCAATCTGGCGGGTGATGTGGAAGGCACGGTTCGCGTCGCCTCCATCTACTCGGTTGGTCTTTCCGAGATGTGGCGCCTCGAAGCCGAGTTTGCCCGCCGCTGGCCGGATGCGGTTCTGCGCGTGGACTACCTGCGCCCGGAACGGGTCTATGAAGCGGTCCGGACCGATCAGGCCGATCTTGGCCTCGTCTCCTACCCGGAACCGACCCGCGAAATCGCCGTCATCGACTGGCGGAGCGAGGAGATGGTGGTAGCCTGCTCTCCCGGCCACCCTTTGGCGGCGTACGGCGAGATCAACCCCGCCCAACTCAACGGCGCCGACTTCATCGGATTCGACGAAGATCTGCCCATTCGCCGGGAGGTGGACCGGTATCTGCGGGACCGCGATGTCACCGTCAACCTGATCATGCACTTCGATAACCTGCAGATGATCAAGGAAGCGGTCATGCTGGGGTCCGGGGTCTCTATCGCGCCGGTCCGGGTGTTGCAAACGGAGCGCGATGCGGGCCGGCTGCTGGGAATCCCGCTGGTTGCTCCCCGGCTCTACCGGCCGCTCGGCATCATCCACCGGCGCCGCAAGAAGTTCAACCGCGCCACCAACCAGTTCCTTTCGCTGCTCCAGGAGATTCCGCACGGCGCCGAGCTTGCCGAACCGGTGCCGGCCGTCTAACCGGGAGAGTTTTCTCCTGCTTCGCCCACTTTTCCCGTGTGGCCGAAGACCTCATCATCGTCTCCATCTCCCGCCAGGGGGACGGCCGGAGTATCGCCGGGCTACGGGTGAACGGCCACGGCTGGGTCCGGCTCGTCGCCCCTCGCCATGACGGCGCGCTCTATCCCCACCACACCCTGTTGACCGGCCGGACGCAGCCCCGGCTCCTCGACCGGATCCTCGTCGACGCGGACTGGCCGGACCACCACCCGGAGCAGCCTGAGAATCGCCTGATCGAGGGCACCCCCTGGCAGTTGCTCGAAAGGCCGGCCAATCTCGCCGCGTTGCGAGCCGTGCCGGCGGCCTTGGAGCGGTCGCCGGAGCTGTTCGGCGATGCGGCGTCTCGCCTGCGCGCCACGCGCGTCCGGGAACTCCCGGGGCCCTCGCTCGCTCTGCTGGCGCCCCGGCATCTCCGCCTCTCCGTCTGGGACGACCACGACCTCGGCAAGCAGCGGGTGCGAGCCCACTTCTGGTGGGCCGGCCGGGAATGGCGGCTGCCCCTGCAGGACAATCAGTACCGGCGCACGCTCTACCGGAGACCGGAAGGGGACTATCCCGCCGACTCCTTCGGCCTACGGCCGGACCGGCCACTCTACGCCGTAGCGGCCCTCGGACTGCCGTTCGGCGGCTGGTGCTACAAGAGCATCGTTTCGCTGTTTCAACTCCCGTTTGCCTCCCTCCGGCAAAGAAGTAGCGCTCGGGCCGCGGCCTGTTCATCGATAGGGTAGATGGCTTCGCCGCAATCGTCGATCACGTACGCCCGCGCGCGTCTTTACCTTGGAATTTCTGGAGTCGGCACGGGGGTGCTGCTCTCAAGCGCGGCTCTGGCGCTGGATTGGCCGGCGCAGATGGCCGCCGGGGGTAACGGTCTGGCGACCCTTTGGATTGCCTATGTCCTGCTCAGCCTGCCCTTTGACCTGCTCGGCGGCTATCTGCTGCCTCGCCGCTTTGGGCGTCCGGCGCCGGAGTTGCCCGCTTACCTTGCCGGCCTCGTGCGGGCGTTGCTCGTCCACGCCGCCTGCCTGGGACTAGCTTCGGTCGCCGTTTTGGCCGCCGGCCGGGAAGCTTGTTTGGCGGGGGTCCTGACGGCCGCCGCGCTCGGCATGGCGCTGCTGTTGATCGGCCGTCCGGTGCTGGCGGTCCTGGTGGGCGGCCGGCGTCCTCTCACTGAGATGGCTTTGCTTCGCTTGCGCGCCGCGGCGAGTAACGGCAGCCGCCTCCGCGGGGTTCTCGTGGCTTTCGGTTGGAACCTGGCCGGGGTGGCAGTTGCCGCGGAGACCACCGGCGCCGATCTGACGCGCGAGGAGGGGATTCTTACGCTCGCCTTCGGCTCCTCGCTGTGGTCCTTCCTGGGCCTGCTGCTTCTGCCGTCGGTCAGCCGGCCCGCCGTTCTGGCTACGGATATCGCGTTGATCTCGCGCGGGGTGACCCGGACAGCGCTCGAAACTGCCATCACCCAAGGGGACCGCGAACTCGACGACGAACCCGTCCGCGCCAAGTGGATCGAACGCATCTTCCATCCCATCCCCTCGGTCGCCGCCCGCGTCGCCGCACTAAACAAGCCGGCGGCCCCGCGCTGGGGCGCCGACGAAGCCGCCCGCCTGGCGCTTTACCTTTCTTGGGCCAGCCTCGGCCTGCTCTCGCGGGCCGTGCATTGCAACTCCGGCAAGCCGGAGTATTGGGTCTATTTGCCGCGCGATTGACCGGGCGGCCGTAACCGCCGCAGATACCCGCCGCGCGTCTCCCCCGCCGCCGGAGCGGGGTCCTCCCAACGCGCCCGCCGCAGGAGTTCCCGCCAGCGGGCCGCTGTCTCCGGCGTTAACGGATCTTCCAGGCGAGCGGCATGATGCTCCGGGGCGAACGAGTATTGCAAGCCGAAACGCGGGCGCCGCGTCAGCATGGGGGCTCCCCCGGCCGGCTCGTGGAAGAAACCCAGATTTCCCACGGTCTGGACGATCTGCCAATCGGGCGACGTCCGCGGCACATCGGAGACGTAGAAAGTCATCGCCCCGCGGCGATGCAACTCCGCCTGCAGCTTGCTCACCGCCACCGCGCCGTCCGCCAGCAACAGATCGGCCGCCACCCCCGCCGCCTGGCCGAGCGCCGTCCAAATCGGCTCCAGCCGCAGGGCGCCAAAGCCCACGTGGCTCGCCGACATCGCCCCGGGCACGAAAAGGTTCCGGGCGCCCTGCGGCACCATTACCCCGAACGGAATCTGATAAGGCACCGTCCCGAACACCACGTAGCCTTCCCGTACATCGGGGTAGGGCGGCCCTGCGGCGTCCACGCCGTGACTGTTGATCACGTAGTCGCCCACGGCAATGCTCTCCGGCTGCAACCGGCTGCGCTGCGTCTCCGGGTCCGCCATCACGTCGTGCTCGGTAAAGACGGTTTCGCCCAGAAAGCGGCGCGCCTCCCGGACATACAGCGACGGCGGAAAGTGGCCGGACTCGGCGAACTCATCCTTCGGCAGGTTCCAGCGGCGCGCCTCGGCCCGGAAGGCTTCCGGCAGGCGGTCGTCGTTGCGCAGGAAGTAGAGCAAGCCCAGAGCGTACTGCCGGTGCTCTTCGAAAATCGCCGCCCGCCGCTCGGGCGAAGCCGTTGGATAGTCCCAGTTCTGGCCCGGCAGGCCAAACCCCACCGGAGAGGTGTTGACGTCGTTCATGTCCGACTTCCCGTTGGGCAGGCGCTGCAGCCGCAGGACCCCGGTCTTGGCCTCCGCCATCGGGTGTTGAATCGTCCCGGCGCGAATGCCCTCGAGAATCCGTTCGTACCGCTCCGGCCGGTAGCCGGCCGGCCGGGGCAGCGGCGCGGCGTTGGCTGGGTCCTCCGTCATCACAACGCGAAAGTTGTAGCACTGAATCTTGTGGTCGCCGGCGCCGGTGCTGCCGTCGAGAATCCGGCCGTCTTTAAAGTAGATGTGGCCCGCGAACCGTTCGCCGAACTCGCGCGTCGATTCGCGTCCCACCCGGAATGCGAACCCGGCCGCCGCCGCCAGGTCGCCCTCGTAGGTTGCGTCAATGAACACTCGCCCCGGAATCCACTCCTCACCCTCCGGCCCGGTCACCCGAATGCGGCGGATCACCCCGTCGGCCGCCTCGGCGCTCTGCAGTTGCCGCCGGCGCCGCACCGTAAGCGACGGCTGTTCGGCGAGCATCGCCTCCAATACGCCCCGGGAGACGTGCGGTTCGGCAAGGGCGCCGAAGAAGCTGTCGCGCACCTGCGGCGAGTCCGCGCCGTAGCGGGTTCGGTAGTGTCTCTCCACCCGCTCCATGTAGTCGCGGAAGGTGCCCTGCAGCGACTCGACCGAACGGAAGTCGGTGTAGGACAAGCCACCCGTCAGCATCCCGCCCACATCCCCGGACGGTTCCACCAGCGTCACCGTCCTACCCGAACGGGCCGCGTTCAAGGCCGCGGCGATGCCGGCCGGCGTAGCGCCATACACCACCACGTCCTGCGCCCAGCAGCCGCTGCCCGCCGCCAGCAACAAAAACCATCGCCAGACCATCGCCGCACCTCGTCCTAGAATTCCAAGGGCCTGAAAACGGAAAAGGGACGGATTGCTCCGCCCCTTCGCTCGAAAAAAACTGCCGCTTAGTAGCTGGCGATCGCCTGCGCTTCGTCGTCGAACACTTCGAACACCGTGTACAGCTTGGTGATCTGCAGCAAATCCTTGACGCGCTTGGTCAGATTCAACAGCTTCAGCGACCCGCCGGTGTTCGAAATGGTCGTGAATGCAGAAACCAGTTCGCCGATGCCCGAGCTGTCGATATAGTTCACTTCGCCGAGATTCAACAGGATCTTCTTCGTACCTGCCGCCGAAAGTTCCTTGACCTTATCGCGCAACATGGCGGAGCCGTCTCCCAGCGTAATCTTTCCCGCGACGTCCACAATGGTCACATCGCCGCTCACACGAGAATTAATGGTAACGCTCACGCGTCCTCCCCAGATTTGAGGAGCCCGGACTTGGCCCGCGCCCCTGTTAGACTTAAGATACCCAATTAGTATAGCCGTGGCCGAGTCGCCGTACCACTAGGATATGAACACCGATTATGAGCGCTCCCGCTCCCGCTGAGATCCAGGTTCGAGGCCAGGAAGGCATCGCCCGATTGATCCACGTTGTCGAGTCCCCCTTTATGGTGGGGCGCTCGGATTCAGCTGCCCTGTCGCTGCCCGACGACACCATGCTGTCGCGTCTGCACTTTGCCCTCGAATTCCTCGACAATCGGTGGACCGTGCGCGATCTCGGCAGCAAAAACGGCACGGCGGTCAACGGCCAGGTGCTCACGCAGGCCCAGCCGCTGGCGCCGGGCGATACCATCACTGCTGGCCGGCTCGTCATCACCTTCGAGCCCCACAAAGCCAAATCCGCGCGCGCCCGGTCGCCCCTTGAATTCATCGACGAATCGCCCGCCTCGGTGCCTTCGTCCTCCTCCACGGTCGTCTTTCGCTTCGACCCGGCCAAACTCGCCGAAGCGGCCCTGCCCTCCTCGCCCCAGCCGCCCGACATGACGGCCCGGCGCATCGAGGCGCTCGTCAAAGCCGGTAAGGAGATCGCCAGCTTCCGGCCGCTCCGCGAACTCTTTGAGGTGATCCTCGAACTCAGCCTGCACGCCGTAGACGCCAAGCGCGGCGTCCTGATGACGATCGAAAACGGAGAACTCGTCGCCCAGGCCCATCGCGGCGAAGGCTTTCGCGTCTCGAAGGCGGTCCGCGATAAGGTCATCAACGAACGCTCGTCCCTGCTCGTGCGCGACGCCTCGCTCGACGCTCTGCTCAAGTCCAGCGCCACCATCGTCCAACAGCGCATCCGCTCCCTGATGGCCGTGCCGCTGCAAACCGATACGCAGGTCACCGGCCTCCTCTACGTCGACGCCACCGATTTCGTCCGCTCGTTTGACGCCAACGACCTCAGCCTGCTCACCGTCCTTGCCAACATCGCCGCCATCCGCATCGAACACTCCCGCCTCCTTGAAGTGGAGCAGGCCGAGAAGTTCATGTCGCGCGAACTCGACCAGGCGGCCGAGATTCAGCGGGGCCTGCTGCCGCGGCAGATGCCGGAGATTCCGGGGCTGCAACTGGCCGGCCGCAGCGCGCCTTGCCGTTCGGTCGGCGGCGACTACTTCGACTTCTTCTCCCTGCCCGATGGCCGCCTCGCCTTCCTCGTCGCCGACGTGGCCGGCAAGGGGCTCTCGGCGGCGCTGCTCATGTCGAACCTGCAGGCCCGCGTGCAGGCCTTGATGGAGGTGGAGTTCGACGTAGCCCGCCTCGTGACGCGTCTCAATCACAGTCTGAAAGCCAACACCCCGGATAACAAATTCATCACCGGCTTTTTCGCCATCCTCGACCCCCGCACCGGTTCGATGACCTTCACCAACGCCGGCCACAATCCGCCCGCGCTGGTACGCAATTCGGGAAAGGTGGAACTACTCACCACCGGCGGCCCTGTCCTCGGCATCCTGCCGAACATCCCCTACCTCGGCGGCCACACGGTGCTCGCGCCCGGCGAAAGTCTGGTGATGTATTCGGACGGCGTCTCGGAGGCGCCCAACGCGGCCGGCGAAGAGTTCGGCGAAGACGCGGTGGCGCAAATCGCCGTCGCCTGCAAGGACCGCTCCGCCAACGAAACCATGCTCGAAATCGGCCGCCAGCTTCGCTGCTTCCTCGGCGACCTCCAGCCTGTCGACGATGTCACCCTGCTGGTCGTCCGCCGCCTGCCTATCGCTTAGGGAAGTTCGGGTCCGCCATCACTTCGCGCATCTGCTTCACATGGCGCTCCGTGTGGCCGCTGATCATGAACAGCATCTGGTAGAGATCGATCTCCATCGCCCCGCCCAGCGCAAAGTAGCGGCCCCGCAGGTCTTCTTTCGTCTGCTCGACCATCGCAATCGTCTCGTCGCGGCGCTGCCGGAACGTGTCGACCACCTGGCCCTGAGACCCTAGCTTACCGGTTGGACGCAACGGCTCGGGCGCCTGCGCCTTCTGCGAGCGGTCACTGATCATCGCGGGCACCTTGGCATCCATCGCCGCACGATCTTTTTCCCGCGCAGCGCGCTTGCCCTCATCCACCGGCGACTTCGCCAGCGTCGCCGTCAACAAACCACGCAGGAAGGTCTCGCTTTCGGTCAGGTGCTCGGCGCATTCAGCGACGCTCCACCGGTCCGGCGCGGACTTGAACTTCCACTGCGCTTCGCTCAGGTTCGCCGTCGCGTCCACAAACAGCTTGCGCGTGGCGTGCAGATGGCTCATGGCGCGATCCCGTTCGCCTTGGCTGAGCGTCTCGGCGCCGAGCGGGAACAGGCAGCAGAGGGAGAAAAGCAAAGTTTTGTGCAGCATTGCTTTCCAATTATCTAATGCTTTTCGCCGCACTGCCGATAGACCCTGTGTAGCGACCGAGCTCTATGTCTATTCCTGAACGCGTCAATGCTGTTTTGACCGCCGCACCTGCGGCGAATTCCGACGGCGTTCCGGCGCGCCTGGGGCCGGCCCGGGAGACGACTCCCCGGGATATGACCCATGGTTTGGACCGCACCCTCGCTAGTCCGGCCGAAGAGCAGAACTCGTCGGCCACCACCAAAATCCTGCTGGTCGATGGCAGTCCCATCAACCGGCGGCTCTTCACCTCGATGCTGCGCTCGGGCAACCACGAGTTTCTCGAAGCCGCTACTGCCCTGGACGCTCTGGACATCGTAGCGGCTCATCCGGTCGACCTCATCATCATGGACCTTCTCCTGCCGGGACTCGGTGGGACGGAACTTTGCCGCCGCCTGAAATCGAATCGGAAGACACAGTTCATTCCCATCCTGATGGTGACGAGCGTCCACGGGTTCGACTTCGAGGTGGAAGGCATTGAGTCCGGCGCGGACGAATATCTGACGATGCCGCTCCATCCCTCGGTCGTTCGCGCTCGCGTCAACTCGCTGCTCCGGCACAAGGCCGCGATTGACTCGCTCGAAGAGGCCGAGACGATTCTATTTGCCCTCGCCCAGGCGGTGGAGAATCGGGACATGGGAACCGGACTGCACTGCGAGCGCCTGGCTACCTACAGTGTCGCCCTGGGGTTGGCCCTTGGCCTGCCGCGCCACGACCTCGTCGCTCTATACCGGGGCGGCTTCCTGCACGACATCGGCAAAGTTTCGATCCCGGATTCGATCCTGCTGGGCACCGGCAAACTGACCGAAGATCAGTGGAAAGTGATGAAGATGCACACCATCCGCGGCGTCGAAATCTGTAAGCCGATGAAGACGCTCTCGCCGGTTCTGCCCATTATTCGCAGCCATCACGAACGCTGGGACGGCACGGGCTATCCCGACCGCCTTAAGGGGGAAGAGATCCCGCTCCTGGCCCGGATTCTGCAAGTCGTCGATATCTACGACGCTCTCACGACCGCCCGCAGCTACAAACCCGCCTACAGCAAGGAAGAGGCGCTCGAGATCCTGAAAGAAGAGGCCGCCAAGGGTTGGCGCGATCCGGAACTAGTCTCGCTCTTCGTCAGCATGCAGCACGGCGTCCTGCTCGACTCCCGCGCCCTCCTCGAATCCGATTGGCCGGAGCTCAGCTCGACGCTGCATTCGCTGCAGAACATGAACCGCCACCTCCGGGCTTAGCCCTTCGGCTCCGCCCACACCGCGCACCAGCCATCCTTCTCCCGCTGCGCCAGAACGTGCAGCCCGGCCGTCAACTCCGGGATCTGGTCCGCCAGGAATCCGCTCAGCAGCAGCGGCGTCCCCAACCGCCGCAGGTCCGGCAGGATCTCCCGCATCACGGCCAGGTGAATATTGCACACCACCAAATCCGCGCATCCCGCCCGCGCCGCGTTCGCTGACCCTTGCCACACCGCGGCATGTTCCCGCGCCAGTTCCACGGCGGCCGGCTCCACGTCGCACGCCCACACCGTGCCCGCCCCCAGCGCCCGCGCCGCCGCGCTCAGAATCCCCGTCCCCGTGCCCACGTCGAGCACGCGCTGCCCCGGCCGCAGCACCTCCTCGAGCAGTTCGAGACAAAGCTGCGTCGTCTGATGCTCCCCTCCGCCAAACACCGGCGCCCCGATCATCGCCAGGCGCAAACGCCCTGCCGGCGTGGCTTCGTTTCGCCAGGGCGGACAGAGGAAAAACCGCTGGCCGATGAGCAGCGGCTCCCAATCCTCCCACCACGAATGGGCCGCCTCGGCGACGGGAGCCACCACGCCCCCGTGCGCCAAAGCAAATCGTTCGGCGGTCGCCGCCGAGGCGAAGAACACCTGATAGCCGTCGGCTTCCTCGATCACCCCTTGCAGCGGGTAGTCGCCGGACCAATCAGCCAGAAGCTCTTCCCACTCCTCGGCGGTGCGTTGGATACGAACGGAGTAGCTCACTAGTCGCGGTTCAGCGCCTTGACGCGCCAGTACGGTTTCGTCTTTTCGGCCGGATCCATCACGAAGGTTTCGCTCGTCTTGGCCGGGTCATAGCCGCGCCACAGCCACGTCAGCGCCTCCGGCGCCTGCGCGTTGCCCTGCGCCGTGCTGTGCCCGCCGTTGCCCCAGGTGAACTTGAAATCGTACTCCTTCATCTTCAGCGAATTGGCCATCTGGATGTTCTGCAGCGGCCAGGAACCAAACTGATTTTCGAGGTCGTTCGAGCTGTCCTGCAGCCACACGCGGATGTTCTTCCGCTCGGTCTTGCGGATCCAGAACGGATAGATGTTTCCGCCGTCCTTCTTCCCCGGCTGCCACTGAATGCTCGTGTAGGTGCCGATCCGCGAGAACACGCGCGAGTAACGCTCCGTGTCAAACCACGCCACCGTGAACGCGCAAACGGCGCCCGAGCTCTCGCCCATGATCGCCCGCGAGTACGCGTCCTTCCGGATGTTGTACTTCGCCTCGACGTCCTTGACGATCTCCTCGCGGAGGAACCGGGCGTAGGTATCGTCCACCGTGTCGTATTGGATCGAACGCATCCGCCGTTCGCCGATCATTCCGGGGCTGATCAGCACCGTAATCGCCACCGGAATCCGCTTCTGGTGCGTCAGGTTATCGAGCGTAATCAGCAGCCGGTTGCCGGCCTCGCGGTTGGCGTAGCCTTGGCCGTCCTGCACCACGAACAGCGCCGCGGCCGTGTTCGGGTTGTACTGCGCCGGTACGTAGACCCAATAGTTGGTTACCATGCCGGGATAGATCTTGCTGGTATGCACGATCTTTTCAGACAGCTTGCCCGGCGGCACGTCCGCCTTCTCGTAGGAGTCCGGTCCGAAGGCCGGGAAGTCGATCGGCGGGTTCGCCTTGCCGTCAATGGTGATCGCATAACGATGGCTGGTACCAGTCGGCAGCTTGGTCTGGGCAATCCACAGGTCGGAGCCCTTCAGCCGCGTGAACTTCGGCCCCGGGGCCTCATCGAGTTCGAGCGCCGGCGCCGTCTTGGACTCCGCCGCGAAGAGAAACTCGCCGTTGTATCCCAGCGCGCCGCGCTGCTCCCGCATGATCTTCGCGAGCGCGGCCTTGAATTCCGCTGAGTTCGGCGACTTCCTGGCCATCGCCAGCAGGTCTTGCGCCGGGTCGGCCGCCGCTAACGAAGCGGCAAAGAGGAGGAGGGAGAGTACAGGTTTCATGGTTTCCAAAAATTCTCGGGTTCCGGAATCGCCGCGCCATCTTTCCGGGGGTCGGACGCGCCGGATTTCACTTTCGTCTTGCGGTCATAGGCCACGGCCTGGCCGCCGCCCATGCGCGAAGAGTAGGCGGCGCGGACGTCGATCTGGTGTCCCAGCTTGCGCAACCGTTCGAGCTCGGGGGCAGGGAAGCGGTTCTCGATCTGCACTCCACAGCCCTCCGGATCGCGCCGCGTGAAGCGAGGCGACTCCATCGCCTCTTGAATATTCATCTTCTGATCCACCATGTAGGAGACAAACTGCGCGTGCGCCTGCGCCTGGTTGAAGCCGCCCATAATCCCGAACGCCACCCGCGCGTCGCCCATCATCAGGAACCCCGGGATGATCGTATGCAGCGGCCGCTTATGCGGCGCCACGTGATTCACATGCTGGGGGTCCACATCGAACAAGCCTCCCCGGTCGTGCAGGTGAAAGCCAAACTCGTCGGTCGTGATCCCGGAGCCGAACTTGTTGTAGATCGACTGAATCCAGGACACCATGTTCCCCTCGCGGTCCACCACCGAAAGATAGATCGTATTCTTCAGCTTCCCCGGGTCGCCCGCCTTCAAGTCGCACTGGGCGCGATTGGGGTCGATCCGTTTCGCCCGTTCCGCCGCGTAGGCCTTCGATAGCAGGCCCGCCGTCGGAACCTGCGAAAACTTCGGATCGGTCACGTACCGCCGCAGGTCCAGCACGGAGAGCTTCTGCGCTTCGATCTTGAAGTGCAGATTCAGCTGCGCGCCCGGCTTGGTTTCGAGAATGTTCAGCATCTCGAGCGCCGAAACGCCCTGGCCGTTGGGCGGCAGCTCAAACACCTTCGCGCCCCGGTAGGTGGTCGAAATCGGCTCGACAAACTCGCTCTGGTACTCCGTGAAGTCGTTCTCGGCGAGCAGTCCCCCCAGCCGGGCCGACGTCTTCAGAATGTCGGCCGCCAGCGGGCCCTTATAGAATCCGTCCCGCCCCTGCCGCGCGATGATCTCGTAGGCCTTGGCCAGTCCCGGCGTCTTCCATATCTCCCCCACCGCCGGCACCCGGCCCGGCCATTTTTCTCCGCTCGTCGCCCAATCCTCACGGATGATCTCGGTTACCGGAAAGCCGTTGCGCGCATAGTGAATCGCCGGCGCGAACAGGTCGGCCCACGGCAGCTTGCCGAACTTCTGGTGCATCTTCCACCAGCCGTCCACCGCTCCCGGCACCGTCACCGAGTGAATCCCCGTGAATCCACCCTTCGGCGCCGCCGTCATCTTCGCCGGGGCCCAGCCGCTGGCGTTCAGCCCCGTTAACTTCTCCGTCTGCGCGTCGTAGTGAATGGCGAACAGGTCGCCCCCGATCCCGCACATCATCGGCTCCACCACGCCCAGCACCGCGTTGGCCGCAATGGCGGCATCCACCGCTGAACCGCCGCGCGCCAGAACCTGCGCCGCCGCCTGCGAGGCCAGCGCCTGGCTGGTCGCCGCCACGCCCTGCGTGGACTGAATCATCGAGCGGGATTGCCAGCGTTCCTGGCCGATTGCCGCGGCCGCGAAGGCGAGAAGGAGCAAAGTGCGATGCATTGGGGAATCCGAAGTTATATCATGCAAGGTGTAGGGGGGCGCATCCATGCAACGGCGAAAATTTTTGACCAAGTCCGCTGCCATCGCGGCCGGCATCAGCCTGCACCAGTTCCCGTATCCGCTGTTTGCGAATCCGGCTCAGAAATTGGCGAGCGACCGCATCGCCCTCGGCCCGAAGAAAGTCATGCTCAGCCGCCTGGCCATGGGCACCGGCACCAACGGCGTCGGCGGCTCTTCGAACCAGACCCGGAAACTGGGCGTGAACGGCCTGGCCGATCTCTTCCGCGCCGGGTACGACCAGGGCTTGAACTTCTTCGACGCCGCTGACCAGTACGGCACCCATCCGCACGTCCGCCAAGCCCTCAAAAGCGTGCCGCGCGAAAAGGTGACCATCCTTTCGAAGACCCACGCCTCCACCGCCGCCGAAATGCGCGCGGACCTCGACCGTTTCCGCCGCGAACTCAACACCGACTACATCGACATCCTGCTGCTCCACTGCATGCTCGACAAGAATTGGAACGAGAAGAAGCGGGGCGCCATGGATGTCATCGCCGAAGCGCAGGAAAAAGGCATTGTCCGCACCAAAGGCACCTCCTGCCACACGCTCGAAGCCCTGAAGACGGCGGCCGCCGAGCCGTGGGTGGAGGTCGATCTCGCCCGCATCAACCCGGCCGGCATCGCCATGGACGCCAAGCCCGAAGTTGTCATCGACGTGCTCCGTCAGATGAAGGCCGCCGGCAAAGGCATCATCGGCATGAAGATTTTTGGCGCCGGCAAGCTCCGCAGTAAACCCGACGAGTGCCTGCAATTCGCTCTCGGCTTGGATTGCGTCGACGTCTTCACCATCGGCGCCGAAAGCCGCGCCGAAATGGAAGACTTGGTGAAAAAGATTCCCGCGGCGAGCGTCCGCGGATAAACTGTTCTTGATTTCAGGGAGATATCAAATGAAGAAATGGATGTTTGCAAGCGTAGCTACGCTGGCGCTCAGCGCCGTTCTGGTCGGCCAGGGCAAGACCCCGATCCTGCAGCCGGGCATGACCCCGGTGGGCGACCCGACCTATAAGAAGGCCATGGGCAAGATCGGCGAGAAGGCCGAAGGCTGGTCGCAAACCAGTGTTGCCGCCGGCGTTGACGGCAAGCCGCTCACCGGCAAGCAGGTCACGATGGTTGGCGAAATCGTCGACTTCTCCTGCTATCTGCAACTTGGCAAGCACGGCGAAAAGCATCGCGCCTGCGGCCAGAAGTGCGCCAAGGCTGGCCAGCCCATCGGCCTGCTGACCGCTGACGGCTCCCTCTATATGGTGATGGAAGAAGAGCACGATCCGCGCCGCGACGGCCTCACGATGTCCGCCTTCCGCGCCGCTGCCTCCGACCACATGGCCCACGTGATGGAAGTCACCGGCACGATGACCCAGCACGGCGGCTACAAAGCCATCTACGTCGCCGGCTACGTGAAGCAGTAGTTCAAACCTCAGGAACGGTAAAGTCATGAAGTTGGTGCGCATCCTCCCATTCGTGTGTCTGATTGGCGCCGCGATCGTTGTCGGCCAGAGCAGCAAGAACACCTTCACGGTGCCGCTCGGCCTCACCCCGATCCTTTGGCCCAAAGAGAATCCCTACTCCGTTGAAAAGGCCGAACTCGGTCGCTTGCTCTACTTTGACAAGCGCCTTTCGGCCGACAACACGGTCGCCTGCGCCTCCTGCCACGCGCCCGAGAAAGGGTTCACGGATCAATTGCCCGTCTCGTTGGGCATCCGCGGACAGAAGGGTGGGATGAGCGCACCAACCGTCATCAATCGTGGCTACGGCATGTTGCAGTTCTGGGACGGCCGGGCCAACTCCCTCGAAGCGCAGGCGGTCGGACCCATCGCCAACCCCATCGAAATGGGCCACACCCACGAAGGCGTCGTCCGCGATCTCCAGAAGATCGCCGGCTACCGCGAGCACTTTAAGAAGGCCTTCGGTACGGACGAGATCAACATCGACCGCGTCGCCAAAGCGATCGCCACGTTCGAGCGCACCGTCGTCAGCGGCAACTCGCCCTACGACAAGTACCGCGCCGGGAACAAGAAGGCCCTCTCGGCCTCACAGATTCGCGGCTTGGATGTGTACTTCAACAAGGCCAAGTGCGACGCCTGCCACGAAGGCCCCAACTTCACCGCCAACTCCTTCCACAACCTCGGCGTCGGCTCCCAGAAAGCCACCCCCGATGTCGGCCGCTTCGCCGTCACCAAGGACCCCGCCGATTGGGGCGCCTTCAAAACGCCGACGCTCCGCGAGATCGCCAACACCGCTCCCTACATGCACGATGGCAGCCTCGCCACGCTCGAAGAAGTGGTGGACTACTACGACAAGGGCGGCGTGAAGAACAAGAACCTCGACGAACGCCTGAAGCCACTCAACCTGACGGCGCAGGAAAAGAAGGATCTCGTCGAGTTTATGAAGTCCTTGAGCGGTGAAGGCTGGCAGCATCTCACCGCGCCGAAGTCGTTCCCTCAGTAGAGTCACCTCCATGTCGAACCTCATCTTGACGCGCGCGGCGTTTCTTCGCGCCAGCATCGCCGCTGCTGCTTTCTCGGTGGCCTCCTGCAATCGCAGCCAGAAGAAGCAGATCGCGGTGATTCCCAAAGGTCGCGCCCACGTCTTCTGGCAGAGTGTCCACGCCGGATCCGTCAAAGCCGCGCGGGAAAGCGACGTAGAGATCGTCTGGAACGGTCCGGCGACCGAAACGGATTTCAACGCCCAGATTCAGATCATGGACGCCATGATCAACCGCAAGGTGGACGCCATCTGCGTCGCCCCCATCGATAAGAAGGTGATGGTCAGCGTCGTCGAACGCGCCACGCGGGAGAAGATCCCCGTCGTGATCTTCGATTCCGGCATCGACACCGAGCAGTTCGTCGCGCAAGTCATGACCGATAACAAGGAAGCCGGTCGCGTCGCGGCCCGCCGCATGGGCGAGATCCTCGGCGGCAAAGGCAAGGTCGTCATGGTGGCCGTGCAACCCGGCGGCGCGTCGACCATGCTCCGGGAAGAGGGCTTTGAGGAAGAGATCCGCAAGTTCTCCGGCATCCAGATCGTCGATAAACGCTATGGCATGTCCGACTACGCCAAGAGCCTGCAGGTGGCCGAAAACATGCTCACGGCCTTCCCGGACGCCGCCGGCCTGTTCGCCTCCAATGAGTCAAGCGCCGCTGGCGCTGCGCAGGCCCTGAAGGCTCGCGCGGGGAACAAAGTGAAAGCTGTGGGATTCGACTCGAGCCCCGCACTCGTCGCCGACCTGAAGGCCGGGGTGTTCGATTCCCTCGTCGTCCAGGACCCGTTCCAGATGGGCTATCAGTCCGTGCTCAATGCGCTGAAAGCCATCAATGGACAACCGGTAGAGAAGATCAACAACATGCCACCGCAGTTGGTCACCCAGGAGAATCTGCCAACTCCCGAGATTCAGGCGAAGTTAAACCCAGATTTGAAAAAATACTTGGACTAGCTCGCCGACGCCGACTGCGCCAGCGTCGAGCCAACTTTGCTGAAGATCGTGCAGATGTTCGGGCCAATGGTGGTCGGGAAGGTAGCTGCGATCGCTACGGCGATGAACGCCGCCATCAAGGCATACTCAATCAGGTCCTGACCATCCTTGTTGTGCCGAGCAAGGACGCGAAGCCTGATAGTTATCTGTTGAATCATGTTTTTGCTTCCCCGGTCTATTTAAGGACACTTCCATGGTGACCCTAATAGCGGTAAAGAAACAAGAACCGTTTGGCTTTAGAACCTTAACCGATTCGCCTTAGAACTACCTTAAGAAACTGTCGGGTCCGCCAGACCCAACTGCGTCCGAATGTCCGAATAGATCTCCGAGATGCTCCGGTTTGCATCCACCGTCAGCAGCATCCCCATCCGGTCATAGAGTTCGAGCAGCGGCTTCGTCTTCTCGTGATACTCCCGCAAACGTGTCTTCAGCGCTTCCGGGTTGTCATCGGCGCGCTTGGTGAACCCGGACCCCTGGCCCATTTTGGCCCGGTACATCACCCGCTGATAGACCACTTCATCGGCCAACTCCAGGTAAATCACCTTGTCCAGGTTCCAGTTCTCAAACAGGTATTCCGCCTGAGCCCGCGTCCGCGGAAACCCGTCCAGCACGAAACCATAGTTCCAGTCATGCTGATCGAGGCGCTCCCGCACCACCCGCTCGACAATCTCATCCGGCACCAGCAGCCCGGCGTCCGTAATCCGGCGGATCCGCGCGGCCAGCTTGGTATGCTGCGAAACGTTCCAACGGAATATCTCGCCAATCGAGATATGGACGAAATCGTAATCCCGGCACAGCAGCTCACTCTGTGTGCCTTTGCCCGAACCTTGCGGACCTGAAATAACGAACTTATGCATGCTTTCCTGACAATGAACCACTCGATATCATAGGTCGAAACGGATGCCCTGCGCGAGCGGCAGATCCCGGGAAGAGTTTATCGTGGCGGTCTGGCGGCGCATGTAGGCCTTCCAGGAGTCGCTGCCGGATTCCCGGCCACCGCCCGTATCTTTCTCTCCGCCAAAGGCCCCACCGATCTCGGCGCCCGACGTTCCTATATTCACATTAGCAATCCCGCAGTCGCTCCCGCGCGCCGACAGGAACTGCTCGGCCGCCCGCATGCTCTCCGTGAAGATCGCGCTCGCCAGTCCCTGGGGCACGGCGTTGTTCAACGCAATCGCCTCTTCGAGCTCTTCGAACTCGATCAGGTGCACCACCGGCGCAAACAGCTCCTCCTTCACGGCTGGCATCTGCCCGTTCGAAACCACCAGCGCCGGCCGCACGTAGCACCCGCCCAGCAAGGGCTTCCCTTCAAAATCCAACTCCACCGGCTCCCCGCCGTGGATCACCTCGCCCCCCTGCTCCCGGATCGCTCCCAACGTCTCCTGCATCGTTCGCACCGCCGCCCGGTCGATCAGCGGGCCGCACAAAACCTTCGGCTCCCACGGATGGCCGATCCGAACTTTCCCCCAGGCCCGCTCGAGATACTCCCGGTACTCGTCCGCGACCGATCGCTGCACCAGAATCCGCCGAATGCTGGTACACCGCTGTCCCGCCGTTCCCACCGCGCCAAACAGCAGCGCCCGCACCGCCAATTGCGGGTCAGCGTCCGCCATCACAATCGCCGCGTTGTTCCCGCCTAACTCGAGCAGCGTCCGCCCCAGCCGCCCGCCCACGATCTCCGCCACCCGCCGCCCCATCCCCGTCGACCCCGTCGCCGAGATCAGCGGCAGCCGCCGGTCCGCCGTCATCCGTTCGCCCACCACCGCGCCCGCCCCGCACACCAGCGTGAACACCCCGCCGAACCCATGCCGCTCGAGAACCGGTCCGCAGATCTTCTGCACCGCAATCGCCGTCAACGGCGTCCGCTCGCTCGGCTTCCACACCACGCAGTTGCCGCACACCGCCGCCACAAAGGCGTTCCAACTCCACACCGCCGCCGGAAAATTGAACGCCGTGATGCACCCCACCACCCCCAGCGGATGCCACTGCTCCATCAGCCGGTGCCCCGGCCGCTCGCTCGGCATCGTCAACCCATACAACTGCCGCGAAAGCCCCACGGCGAAGTCGGCGACGTCGATCATCTCCTGCACCTCGCCCTTCCCCTCGGCCAGAATCTTCCCCGTCTCGAGCGCGATCAGCGCGCCCAGATCATCCTGCGCCGCCCGCAGCGCCTCGGCCATCTCGCGGATAATCAAGCCTCGCCGCGGCGCCGGCAGGTCCCGCCACTTCGGCCACACCCGCTGCGCCAGATACACCGCGTCGTCGTAGTCCTCCTCGGCGCCCAACAACACGGTCGCCAACTCGGCCCCGTCGGCCGGCGAATGGATCGCCACCGCCTCCCCCGCCGGGTCCGGCGTCCACTCCTCATGGCAGACCCCGGACTGGTCATACCCAATGCCCAAACGGGTCAGGAGGCGGCGGACCTCCGTGCGGTGCAGCGAAGAATCGAGAAGGTTCATGGCGGTGTCGTCAGCCACCCGAACGCGGCCGGCCCCGTTCCGAAACGGCGTCCCGCGCGCACAGCGGCATGCTCTATTGTGGCAAGCGCCGCCGCCTCCTCGAAGTCCGGGTAGCGCTCCCGCAGCCGCAACCCCGGCTCGCGCGTCGTCGCCCCCCGCGGCTTCTCGCTGCGGACGTGCAGCGGGTCGCCAATCAAGTCTTCGCCCGTCGCCTCCAGCGCCAGCGCCGCCAACCGCCCGGCGTCGCAAGGCAGCAGCGGCGCCAGCGTCGCGTGCACCCGCAGCCCCGCCGCCCGCAGCGCCCGCATCACGCGCAGCCGCTCGGCAATCGGCGCGCAGTGCGGCTCAAACCGTTGCCGCACGGCCTCGTCGTCCGTCGTCACGCTGAAGCTGATCCGCAGCCGTGGAATCGCCCGCAGCAGTTCGAGATCCCGCAGAATCAGCGGCCCCCGCGTCTGCACGACGAACATCCCCGGCGGGTGCGCCCCCAGCGCCGCCAGTACCTCCGGCATCAGCCGCCGCTCGCCTTCGGCCGGCTGATAGGGGTCCGTCAACGGCGAACAATAAATCACCTGGCCAGGCCGCAACTCCCGCCGCAGCAGCTCCCCGGCGTTCCCCTTGAAGGTCGTGTGGTGGCCCCAATGCTGCCAATCCTCCGGCCGCAGCCCGCCCTGCACCCGCATCGTTGGCACGTAACAGTAGCTGCATCCAAACGTGCAGTTCCGCGCCGGCGTCAGCGAATGCGTAAACCCGGCCGCCAACAGAAAGCCGGACGTCCTTGTAAGGATCGTCCGGCTGGTCTGCTCGCGAATGCTATAGAGCATTTACTCTGCTTTGTTCTTCACGTGCTTATCGAACCACTCCACCATCTCCGCCAGCGTATGCTCGACGGACTCCCGCGCCGCGTACCCGTGCGACTCAAACGGCAGGTACACGAACCGCACCGTGCCGCCGTTGCCGCGGATCGCCGTGTACATCCGCTCGGACTGAATCGGGAAGGTGCCCGTATTGTTGTCCGCCTGCCCGTGGATCAACAGAATCGGTTCGTTGATCTTGTGGGCGTTCAGGAACGGCGACATCGTCAGGTAGGTATCCGGCGCCTCCCAAATGGTCCGCCGCTCGCTCTGGAAGCCGAACGGCGTCAGCGTCCGGTTATACGCGCCGCTGCGCGCCACGCCCGCCGCGAACAGGTCGGAGTGCGCCAGCAGGTTCGCCGTCATGAAGCCGCCGTAGCTATGGCCGCCCACGCCCACGCGCTTCGGGTCCGTCACGCCCAGTTCGGTCGCCTTGTCAATGGCCGCCTTCGCCCCCGCCACAATCTGCTGCAGGTAGGTATTGTTGGCCGTCTCCGGATCGCCGATCACCGGCAGCGCCGCGTCATCGAGAATCGCGTAGCCGGCCAGCAGATAGAACAGATGCGAGGCCCCGGATACCTGCGTGAACCGGTAGGGCGAACCGGTAATCTGGCTGGCCGTATCGGCGTCGTTGTACTCCCGCGGGTACGCCCACATTACGGTCGGCAGCTTCGTGCCTGGCTTGTAGTTCGGCGGCAGATACAGCGTGAAGCTCAGCGGCACCCCGTCGGCCCGCTTGTAGTTCACCAGCTGCTTCTTCACCTGCCGCATCTCCGGCGCCGGATCCACAAAGCTCGTCAACGCCGTCCGCTTGCCCTCTGCCACCAGGAAGAAGTTCGGCGGCTCCGTCGTCGATTCGCGCCGCGTAATCATCCGCGTGCCGGCCTTATCGAGCACGCTTACCACCGATTCATACACTCCGTCGGCGCACTCAAACAGCCGCGTCTTTTCTTTTGTCTTCAGGTTCACCCGGTCGAGAAACGGCCGGTCGCCCTTCGGGCTTGCGCCGGCGCCATTGAAGAACGCGAAGTCCCCTTCGCTCACCACCACCCGCTGCCCGCTCGGCAGCATCTCCGTCACCGGCGTCCCCATATCGCGATACCGGTCCTGCATGTTCCGCGAAATCACCTCGTCCACTTTGGCCGGGTTCGTCGACGGATCCACCAGGAACATCCGGATCCGTTTGGTCTTGCGGTCGTAGTCAGAAGCCAGCATCCGCCCGTCTTTCAGGAAGCTCGCCCGGCCCATCGCCCGCTGCTCGAACTTGGTCACCTCTTGCGGGGCCGTGAACGGCGCCTTCGCCATCAACATTCGGTCCCGGTGCGGCACCGTCTCTTTGGGATTGCCGCCGTCCAAGGCTTCGAGCCACGTCAGCGTCGCACCATCGGCCGGATACCAGTTCACGCTCCGCGGCCCCGTGCGCACGCCCTCGAGCGGCACCCGGTCCGCCAGCGGCAGCTTCGCAAGCGACGCCACCATCTTTCCCGTCTTGTCCCAAACCTCGACGTCCTCCGGGAACCGGTTCACCGGCAGCACCCACGAAAACGGCCGGTGTACTTTGGACACCAGGAAGTTCGCCCCGTTCGGAGAGGCCTCGGCCCCGCCGAAAATCGCCGGCTTGCCGAACAGAGTCGTCTTGCCCGTCGCCACATCCACCACCGCCAACTGCGAGGTGCAGTAATACTCAAACAGCGCCTCGTCGTGTTCACTCTTCAGCAGGTCCTGATAAGTCGGCGCCGGCGTAGCTTTCCCAAACGACTCCTGAATATCCGGCCCGGCCGGAACCAGAGAAGGCTCGGGCACCTTGCCCCGCTGCGCCGGAATCGTCTGCACCAGTAGCGAGCGGCCGCCCGGCAGCCAGCTCATCGGTTCCCCGTAGGCCGCATTCAGCCGCACCTGCGGGACCGCCTTCAATTGCCCGGTCTTGACGTCCAGCAGATACAACTCAATCCGGTCGTCAAACATGGCCATAAAAGCGGCCATATCCCCCTGCGGGTTCCATTCCCCCCCACTGAACCGCGCGCCTGCCGGCAGGGGCAGCGCCTGTTTCTTCAGCGTGGTCAGGTCGATCAGTTCAAGACCCTTGTAACTGCCCTGCGGATTCCGTGGGCCGTTGTTGCGGGGGTTGATGCGGAGTCCGGCCAGCCGGAGCATGGGCTGGGCGAGTTCCGCAATCGGTGGGTACCGGTCCGGCTCCAGCAGGAGCAAGTGGGTCTTGGACGGATTCACGCTGGGCATGGGCGTGGCCGGAGCCCGCAGGACCTTCAAGATGGCCTCGGGTGGTTGTTTGTACTTGGTCTGGGCGACAAGGGCCAGCGAAGCGAAAAGGGCGGACAGGATGGTGCGTCGCATCCTCCTAGTTTCACATTTTCGTTACCAGCCTAAAGTTCGTACCAGGACCAGCCGATAGTGCGGTCATGGAACAGTTCGGACTGGCTATTATTCTCTTTGCGTCTTTCTGGGTAGGAGCCGTTGCCGGGTGGATGGCGATGAAGCTCCGTGAGCGCTCGGCGTATGAACGGGGGAAGGGCGATGCCATCGCCGAATTAGCCTCCCTCAAAGAACGCCTGGAGGCTCGGGATTCGCAGATTGTGGAACTTCGGCAAAAGCTCGAAGCCGCCTCTACCGATAATGCCCATCTGGCCGCCGACTTAAAGACCGAAACGGACCGCCGGGCTACCGCCGAAGCGCGCGGCTCGCTCATTCCGAAATATGAGGCCGAAATCGAAGCCCGCGGCAAGCGCATTATGGACATGACGCAGGATCTGGCGAAACTGCAGAGCGCTCTGGCCCAGGCCACCGCCCGTTCCGAAGAGAGCAAGAAACACACCGACGAAAAGATCTCCAGCCTCAGCGACCTGCAGGAGCAGCTCGGCGCCGCCTTCCGCGCCATTAGCGCCGAAGCGTTGCAAAGCAACAATCAGGCCTTTCTCGACCTTGCCTCTTCGGCCATGGCTCGCTTCCAGGAAGCCGCCAAAGGCGATATGGATCTCCGCCAGCAAGCCATCGGTGAAATCGTCAAGCCGCTTAAGGAACAGTTGGAGAAGGTCGATAGCCGAATCATCGAATTCGAGAAGGAGCGCTCCGGCGTCGTCGGCGCCATCACGCAACAGGTCGATAGCCTCGTCAAAGCCCAGCAGACTCTCCAGGCCGAAACCAAGAATCTCGTGCACGCCCTCCGCACCCCGGCCGCGCGCGGCCGTTGGGGCGAAGTGCAACTGCGCCGCGTCGTCGAAATGGCCGGCATGGTCGAATACTGCGACTTCGAGGAGCAGCCCCAGGTGGCGGGTCCGGAAGGCGCTCTCCGCCCCGACCTCGTCGTCCAATTGCCCAACCAGCGCAAGATCGTCATCGATTCGAAAGTCTCCCTGTCGGCATATCTCGAATCCCTCGACGCCACCGACGAAAACGTCCGCGTCGAAAAGCTCAAGCAGCACGCCGAACAGGTCCGCGCCCATCTTGCCCGGCTCAGCGCCAAGCAGTACTGGGATCAGTTCTCGCAATCGCCCGAGTTCGTCGTGGCCTTCCTGCCCGGCGAAACGTTCTTCAGCGCCGCCCTCGAACAGGATCCCTCGCTCGTTGAATACGGCGTCGAACGCCGCGTGATTCTCGCCACCCCCACCACGCTCATCGCCCTGCTCAAAGCGATCGCCTACGGTTGGAAGCAAGAGAAACTCTCGGCCAACGCCCGCGAAATTCGCGACCTCGGCAAGACGCTTTACGATCGCATGCGCACCGTCGCCGAACACTTCACCGAACTGCGCAAAAACCTCGACCGCACCAACCAGTCGTTCAATAAAGCCGTCGGCACTCTCGAAGCCCGTGTCATGCCCTCCGCCCGGCGCTTCAAAGAGCTCGGCGCCGGTTCGGGCGACGAAATCCCAGTGGTGCTCGAACTCGAAAACACTCCCCGTTCGCTCCAGGTCCTTTCGGAAGAGATCGGCGCCACGGTCAGCGAAGAGGAGCCCGTCACCACCGTGTAGGGAATTGTAAAGGTCTCGTAAAACCGGCGTTGCCAGCGTAAACCGTTCTCCTCTTCTCCGCGTATTAAGGGCAGGAGGCAGTAAAAATGAAACGCCAATTAGAGAACTTGATGATCGTCGTCGCGGTAGCCGGAGCCTCGCTCCTCTCCGCCTCGACAACAAATGCGAACACCGCTCGGACGCAGGAGCGTCTCGAGAAACAGGTGCGGAAAGAGCTCATCACGCTCCCGTTCCTCACCATCTTTGACAACTTGAACTACCGGGTCGACGGCGAAACCGTCTACATCTCCGGCCAAACCATCCGCCCCGTCCTCAAGAGCGACGCCGGCAACCGGCTCCGCTCCATCGAAGGCATCACCAAAGTGGTTAACGAGATCGAAGTCCTGCCGCTGTCGCCCTTCGACGACCGGCTCCGCCTCGTCCTCGCGCGCTCGATCTACGGTCAGCCCGCCCTCAACCGCTACGCCCTCGGCGCCAATCCCTCCATCCGCATCATCGTCAAGAACGGCAACGTCACCCTCGAAGGCGTCGTCGATCGCGAAATGGATAAGATCATCGCCGGCATGAGAGCCAACGGCGTCGCCAACGTCTTCCAGGTCACCAACAACCTGCGGATCGCCACGGAGTAGCTACTTGCCGGGAATCGTCGAACTCCGATTGGCCGGATCGTAGAGGGCCTTCGTCTTCAGGGCGAACATCTCTTCGGTCCGGCCCCCTGTCAACACCAGATTCGCCGTATACTTCCCCACCGCCGGGCCATGCTTGTAACCGTGCCCACTCCCCCCGCCCAGCAGCCAAACGTTCTCCTGCTCCGGATGCCGGTCAATCAGGTAATCCCCGTTCACCGTATTCTCGTACTGGCAAACCTCCGCCTGCGTCAACGGCGCCGCCGCCAGCTTCGGAAAGCGCTTCCGCAAATACTCCCGCACCTTATCCACGGACGCCTGCGGCACCACCCGCTCCTGCGTCTCCGGATCCACCTCCCGCCCGTGCTGATCCGGCGCAATCTTGAATCCCCGGTTTTCCAGGTCCGGCAGCCCGTAGATCGTGTCCCCCGGGTCCACCCAAGCCGGCATCAGCGGCGCCCGGAACGTCGCATCCCCGGCCGCCGCGCCGAAATAGAACACCTCCTGCCGCGTCGGCCGGATCCGCCCCCGCAAAATCTCCGGAAACACCTGCGGCAGCCACGGCCCGCAGGCAAAGACGAACTGTCCCGCCTTCACCCCCGCCACGCTCTCGATCTTCTTCCCCCGCTCGGGCGGCGCCACCCGCGCCTGCTCGTACCGCATGCCGTTCTTCACCAGATGCTGCACCACGGTCGCCACCCCGCGCCGCGCCATCAATCCGCCCGCGTGGTACTCGAAAATTCCCCAGGTCAGCCCCTCCAGCCCCAGCGCCGGAAACCGCTTCCCCATCTCCTCCCGCGTCAGCACGTCGTGCTTCACCCCTAGCTTTTTAAACGCCGCCAGATTGGCGTTCATGTAGGCATCGTCCGGCCGCCCCATCCACAAGAAACCCGTCTCGTGGTACAGCGTCGGATCCGTCTGCGCGTAGAAATCCTTATAAACCGCCAGCGCCTCCATCGACCACCGCGTGTAGATCTCCTTCGGGCCATATCCCGCCCGCGTGATCCGCGACTCGCCCCCCGAACTCGCCCGGTTGTTCGCCGGGCCATGCTGGTCAATCAGCGTCACCCGCGCCCCGGCCTTCCGCAACATAAACGCGGTCCACGCCCCAAATACTCCGGATCCAATCACGGCCACGTCTGGAATCGGCTTCGTCTGCGCCACGGCTGCTCCTGTTAAAACAGATTGACTCAAAAATGTCCTACGCGTTGGGGTCGGCACTCTTCTCAGAGTAACAGCGGATGAATTATCATCAAGAGAAAGGTCTCTTTCGCTTCTTTCTCATGCCACTTCGATCGATGCTCTGGCTGGCTTTCGTAGCCATAGCTTATCCGCAGGTGCCCGAAAAAGAACCCGAGAAAAAACCGGCCCCCGTCGTTCTCGAGGACCCGCCCGTCGCCCAGACGCGCACCCAACTCAACCTCCTCGGCCAGACCGATAACAAGTCCGGCGAAAGCCGCCGCAACGAAAACGTCCAGTTCAATCTGGTCGACAATAACGCCCAGAAAGAGCTCAACCAGCGCATCGGCATCACCGCCTCCTTCGTCCAGGAGTTCTCCCCGGATCGCAACTACTTCGGCGCCGAGTTCGGCCCCACCGCGCCCTGGACCGTCCTCCAGACCCCGTCGTTCAAGGACTCCTGGCACGGCAACCTCAACTGGTCCCATCTCAACAGCCTCACCTCCGCCCGCGCTTTCTTCCAGGTCGGCGGCGTCCAACCCGCTCGCGACAATAACTTCGCCGCCGCCCTCTCCGGCAAGCTCTGGCGCGGCGCCTCCCTCACCTGGGACGGCGGCATCCAAGCCCTTCGCGGCGTCGTCAACGGCAACATCCTCGCCCCCCTCCCGAGCGAACGCACCCCCCTCGCCACCGAACCCCGCCTACGCGCCATCGTCACGAGCATTCTCGATTCCTACCCCAACATCCCCCCCAACCGCACCGACATTGACCCCCGCATGGTCAACCTCAACGCCCCCCAGACCATCGACAACCGCAACACCTCCTCCCGCCTCGACCAGCGCCTCGGCCGCCGCGATCAGCTCAGCTTCAGCTATAACTGGATCACCCAGAACGTCGAGGCCTTCCAACTCGTCCGCGGGCAGAACCCCAACACCACCACCCGCGCCCACAAGGCCGGCCTCGCCTGGAACCGCACCCTCTCCCCGAGCACCGTTTTCTCCGCCGCCTACCGCTTCGACCGCGCCGGCACCGTCATCGGCCCCGAAGCCTCCGCCGTACCCTACGCCGTTTACCCTTCCCAGGCCCTGACTCCCATCAACGCCAACAGCACCATCCCCATCAATCGCGCCCAAAACGCCTTCAAGACCGCCCTCCAGCTCCGCCGCACCGCCGGCCGCCACAACTGGTCCCTCGGCGCTCAATTCAATCGCCACCAACTCAACGGCTCCGATTCGGACTCCCACATCGCCGCCCTTTCGTTCAACAACACCGCCACCGCCGACGTCATCACCAACGTCCGCCAAGGCACCCCCATCACGTTCTTCCAGGGCGTCGGCTATCTCCATCGCGGCTTCCGCAACTGGGACAACTGGATTTACTTTACCGATAACTGGCGCGCCAGCGCCAAACTCACGGTTAACTTCGGCATCGGCTACCGGCCCAATACCCGCCCTGTCGAAGTGAACAATCTCAACCAGCTCGCCTACGCCAACGACAACAACAATTTCGGCCCGTTCCTCGGCCTCGCCTATCGTCTCGCCCCGGGCTGGGGCGTCCTCCGCGCCGGCTACGGCTTCCACTATGGCGAAATCTTCCCCGCCACCTTCCAGCAGGTCCGCTTCAATCAGCCCCTGAATACGAAGGTGGTGATCCAGCAGCCGAACCTCGTCAACCCCTACATCAACATCGACCTCAGCCAGCTCTCGAAAGTCCGCGCCGTCCTCTACGACTACTCCCCCGACTTGGTCTCTCCCTACTCCCAGCTCTACAACTTCACCTGGGAGCTCCAGCCGTTCTCCATGGTGCGCTGGCAGATTGGCTACACGGGCAGCCGCAGCCAGAAGCTCCTCTATCACCATTATTCGAACCGCGGCCACGCCCGCCCCGGCATCCCCTTCACCGTGGCCACCATCGACGAACGCCGCGCCGACCCCACCCGCAGCGACGTCCGCCGCGTCGAAAACATGTCGCGCGGTTTTTACGATGCTTTCAAGACCACGGCCAGCATCCCTCGCTGGCACGGCCTCCAACTGGAGACCTCTTACTGGTTCAGTAAAGCCATCGACCTCGGCGCCGACTACACCAGCACCGCCCACGACCTCGACAGTTTCCGCGGCCGCTCGCAGTATGAGTTTGAAGCTCACAGTGAACTGCGCGGCCGCTCCCGCTTTGACCAGCCCCACGCCTTCCTTCTGCGTACGGACTACTCGGTTCCCCGCTTCCGCCGCTCCTGGCTGGGGCGTTGGGGGCTGTTTGCCGTGGCCCTGTCCAAGTCGGGCACCCCGTTTCAAGTTACCGCCGGCTCGGATGCTCCCGGCTTTGGCAACGTGGACGGCATCAGCATGGACCGTCCCAACATCATCGATCCTTCGATCCTGGGTAACGCCATCTCCCATCCGGACCTCTCCCGCCAGCTCTTGCCCCGCGGTGCGTTCGAGTTCATCACCCCTGGAACGATTCGGGGCAATCTGGGCCGCAACACCTTCCGCCGCGGCCCGGTCCGTAACATGAACGCGGGTGTCAGCATCGATTGGCCGCTGGCCAAGGAGCGAACGCTCGCTTTCCGCGTTGAGAGCAACAATCTCTCGAACTCGCCCCAGTTCGCCGAGCCCGGTTTCGCGCTGACCGACCCGAACTTCGGCGTCATCACGAATACGTTGAACGACGGCCGCAGCTTCCGCTTCTCCTTGCGCCTGAGCTACTAATCCACCGCCAACGTCGCCTCGTTGCAAACCCACCCGGCCACTGCTGACCGGCCGCAACCGCCCCGCCGCGCCGTCGCGCCTCCCCCCCGCCCCATCGGTCTGCGCAGTGCGCCCCACTCCCCGCCACGTGCCGCGCCCCATTGATTGCCTCAACCCGCTCCGACCCGCGTACCCCAGCATCATCGCCCAAGCCACCCCATCCCCCTGCGCCGCGCGCCCCACTCCGCGGCCCGCCTCAATCCGCGCCGCCCCGCTCGTCTACGAACACCGCCACCGAGCGTCCACTCCCCGCCGTCTGCCGCGCCCGTTGATCGCCTCAACCCGCTCCGCCCCGCATACCCCTGCATCATCTCCCAAGCCACCCCATCCCTCTGCGCTGCGCGCCCCCCGCTCCCCACAGTTTTCCAGCGCCCCGCTGACCGTCTCAATCCGTGCCGACCCACCTACCCCAGCATCATCGCCCCAGTCGACCCATCCCTCTGCGCAGTGCGCTCCCCGCTCCCCACAGTTTCCAGCGCCCCGCTGACCGTCTCAATCCGCGCCGACCCGCGTATCCCAGCATCATCGCCCCAGTCGACCCATCCCCCTGCGCCGCGCGCCCCCGCTCCCCACAGTTTCCCGCGCCCCGCTGACCGTCTCAATCCGCGCCGACCCGCGTATCCCAGCATCATCGCCCCAGTCGACCCATCCCTCTGCG